>NZ_NPKJ01000076.1 GCF_002284575.1 Mesorhizobium temperatum | reverse complement strand
CCCAATTACGGAGCCCTCCCAAGAATCCACAACCCGGCAATTGGCAAGCCATTTTCCAACTACTCAAATGCGATTCCCCTGGGCAGATACCCCAGAATGAGACAATCGGAGTAGCGATCAGCCGGAGGAAGTAGGAGGCGGCCAACCGTTGTCGGGCTCGATCCCGGGTGCACAATCTGTCACCTTCGCGGCGAGCGGCACCGGCTGGCCCGCGTCCCGAGGCGTCGCAGATTGGGGGAGAGCGCGTGAGATTGACGGCAAAGTTCCTCGGCGTGTTCTGCGACGCGCGCGTCATAGCCAAGGGAGAGGCTGCCGGTCTCAAGCTCGTGGCGCAGAGCGCCGACCCGAACTTTGTTCGCGGCACGTACGAGCCGCCCATCCAACAGGCGATCGCGGCAAACCTGGCGCCCGGCGACGCCTTTTTCGACATCGGCGCGAATATCGGTTTCTTCTGTCTCATCGCCGCGCGCCGCGTCGGGCCCCGCGGCCAAGTCTATGCGTTCGAACCTGTCCCCCGCAACGCCGCCGCTGTCGCAGAAAGTGCGCGGCTCAGTGGGTTCGACACGATACGAGTGTTCGCCGAAGCCGCGGGCGCGACAACCAGTCGTGGCCAGCTTCTGCTCGCCCATCACATCGGCGGCGCCACACTTGCCTCGGCGGGAGCACCGCCGGACATGAATGGCCGCCTGGAAGTCAGCATAGTCACTATCGACGATGCCATCGCCCACCGAGGCCTCAGGCCGCCCTCGCTGGTCAAGATCGACGTGGAAGGCGCCGAAATCGACGCCCTGGGCGGTATGACGGAAACGCTGCGGAGGCACCGTCCGAAGGTGATTTATGAGGTCGACGATGCAACACGCGAGGGGCTCGACCGCAAGGCCCGAAAGATCGCGGAACTCCTGACTGCTGCAGGCTACGCATTGAAACCGCTGCCAGCCTCCTATGGCAACGGAGGATGGCGGGTCGAACACGTCTTGGCGCAGCCGGTGGGCGCCTAAGAACTATATTTGCGGCGCTATGGAAGGGAATCTCATGCAAGGACAGCAAGCGTGATCAAACGGGAAAAGCGAGGCGGTGCGCGACTTCTGCCCGTGGCTGCGACACGTCATCGATGCCTTGAAGAACCTCGTACGATTCTCGCGCAGTCCATGACGACGTGAGGAGGGTCTTAGTTGTTGCACCGTCATGACTGGGCAGAAACTGCTGAAGAGCCTGGGTCCGGCTTTGCCCGGCCGGAGGTTCTTGTCGCAGACAATTTTCAAGATGAACGCGCCCGCGGTGCGGTAATTGGCACCTTGGCAGTTAAGGGAGGTGTCAGGCGAGGACGCGACATCGAACGTCAGATCGCGATCGATCACGGCGCACTTCGTTTCCAGCCGCTCGTCAGGCCAGGCTGGGGCCGGCAAGGGATCTCCTATGGTCCCTTTCAGCGAGAGGCTGGTCTGGTGCTATTGGTCTCGATCACCAACGGCCACAACACATCGCAGGGATCGCCATTGCCTGAGGACCTCGCCAGGCGAGTCTACCGTTGGCTGCGAGGACCCGGCATTGACCCATGGCCCGGCCGTCTGGTTTCCCTGATGCGTGCGCCACGAAAGAGGCTCACCCTTCGCCGTTTTTGGTGGTGGACGCTTAGCACCTCCAGGACCTACCGGGGATCGAACATCGACGAGAACCTGGCTGTCGGTTGGTTCCCCAGTGAGGCGCCGATTAATCCCGTGGAAGAGGGCTGCGGCTTTGTCGTGCATGCCGCCGAAGGCGAAAACGGCGAGTTGTGGGCTCGTGTAGGAAAGCAATGCCTGAGTGCGTTTCGGCGCCTAAAGAACGTTCATGTCTATTATGTCGTGGCGTTGCGAGAGCAGGGCGCTATCTATTATGCGGCCGCCGACCAAAAAGCTCACGGTCTTGCCGCTTTTCCGATGATGCGTCCGATCGCGATCGATCCTTTCAACAAGGATGAAAAGCTGTTTGCGGGTGTTCATCAGTCGGCGCTTGGCCAGATCGGGTTTCGCGTCGACACACGCGTCCAAGCGGTTCATGTCGGGCGGCTACCTGAATTTTCTACGGCGTTTGGCACAGCCCACGCTGCCGATGCACACGTGGAAGGCTTGCCGGGTCAGATCGCCGCAATCGGGGGGCGGTGGCATTTTTCGCAGGACGCTGGCGACAATCTATCCATCGTCGATCCTGGCCACCCTTCAGGATTGATCCACGGGCTGCTGGAAATTTCCGCGGTCTCGGATGTATGTGGTCTCGTCTGGCGGTTTCGGGACAAGGACAATTTCTGGCTGCTGAAACTCTCGACGCTCGGATGCACTTTGGTCGCCAAGCAATCGGGCAAAGAGATCACGATCGCGACGAATACGGGACACGCCTTGCGCGAGCGTTCTACCCATTCGGTCCAGATTCTTGACTGGGACGGTCAGGTAAGCTGCTTCCTGGATGAGGCTCGACTTTTCGACCTGTCTGCTGAGGCCGATTCAATCGAGAGTGCTACCGGAGTAGGTATATGGAAAAGCTACGACAGCGGGCCGCGCTGGCATAGCTTCGAGGCTCATCCTCGCGAAGTTCCCATCCCATTGATGGCACCTGTGGAGGCGCCTTGGAACCAACTCGGTGCAAGTCTGTCCTACGCCGACGGCTTTACCGGTACTGCCGGCGAACTGGATCGCCGCACGACGGAGCTGGGCGGCGGACAATGGGCCAGAACACTGGGCGCCGGGGTCATCGACGTCGACGGGCTGGGCAGCGCCCGTGTGCGCGCGAGCGTAGACAGACCGAACCCAGGTCGAACATTCTATTCGCTGCCATGGGACCTACCGGGATTCGCCGATCTCGAGGTCACAATCGAGCCTCCCGGGGAGCGCCAAGGACAAGACCAGCGCGGCCGGGCAGGACTGCTTTTCTGGCAAGACAGCGACAACTACGTTTGTGTCACGACTTGGCTCGACGACGTCTACCAGGGTGCCTCGATTTCGGTGTTCATCAAGCGGCTCGGCTTTGAGGAACTTTATGACGCGGTTTGGACCAATGTGGCGGACAAGGTCGTTTGGGGAAAACGTTTTCGCATGCGCGTTGCATTCGACGGAAATCGGTTTGCAATCTTGATCGACGACGAACTGGTGATGCAGCGAAGCCTCACCGACATCTATCCCGATGATGCCGCCCTTCAAATTTTGCGGGTCGGACTCGCCGTCAACTGGGAGTGGGGAGATGACACGGGCTCGGTGTTCACGTCGTTCAAGGCCCGGCGCTGAGCAAAAGAGGGGTTTCGCTTTCCAAGCTGTGAACGGTGGGTGGCGATGGCCTTGTCGTACAGGTATCGGGTCGACTGGGCTATTTTTTCCCACGCATAGAGATCGGCGACCCGCGCGGCTCCCTGGCGTCCCAGTTTCGCCGCCCGCCCTGGATCCCCAAGAAGGCCGATGATTTGGGCTGCAAGCGCTTCCGTGTCATTCTTCTCAACCACAACGCCACCGCCAGTCGCTTCCACAATCTCGGTCATGCCGCCGACGCGAGTGGCTACGACAGGAGTACCATTCGACAGCGCCTCGATCAGGCTCATTCCGAAGGACTCGCTGAGAGATGGATTTACCAGAAGCGATGCTTCGGCATATCGCTCGGCCAATTTTTCGTAGGGCAGGGTGCCAACAAGCTCACGGCGGGACCATCGCGCGCAGCGCGGTATCGTAGGAACCGAGGTATGCGCTACCGCCGTGGTAGAAGCGAGCGAGATCGCAGACTTCGCGGTCCGCGCTCAGGTCAATCAGGAACTCACGAGGAAGCGTTGCCGATGGGCCGACGATCTCGAAATGCCTTTTTCGGGCGACACACGGCCGACGAACAATACTTTTCCTGGTATTCCCGCTACGGCGACGTCCTGGTTCGCGGGCGTCCATTCCTCAGGACTGCGAAAATTGTGCCGATTTCAGCAAAGCGCGTGTGCCGCAGTCACGACATGTTCTGAGCACCCGACGGTGAGATCGGTGGCGGCGAGCGCTCGGTTCATCGCGTGGCGTTCAAGTTCTGCAAGCCAGTCACAATGCCTGAAACGTGGCCGCCAGGAACTTCCAAAAAGGAGAATGGCGGTTTCGACTGCGGCCTTCGTGAGTTGCATCCACACGAGGCTCCCACGCAAAAACCTGCGATAGCCATGCCTACGCCCCACGCGCCGCCGACTACCGAGCCTGTAAGCGTGCGACGGCAAACAGTCGAAGTTGCCGCTTGAGGACTGCCGCCGGTACGACACCAAACGCCTGGATCACAACGATGGCGCTGGTCCATTTTACGAGCGCCTCCATATGCGGTTGGTCGAACGCGGCCGCGATGGCACCGGCGGATATCCAGGATAAGTGCAGTGATCGCAACGCCTGTCGACGCAAGGAGGCAGAAGGCCGAATCAAGGTGAATGGGATCGATTTCCTCCCGCTGGATAATGGCGTCAGGTAGACCCCTCGTTACCGGAGCCGCCAAAATATTGGGCACCACCATGGCGAGCCCCGCAAGCCCGAACGCCTCGGGGCCAAGGTGCCGCGCCAGCACCACAAATACGCCGAAACATAGCGATCTGTCGGTCCCAGGTCTCGACAGCGGCCCAAACAGCGCCAGTGACGACCTGTCGGCCGAAAACGTTCATTGGACCCCCTGCTGAGGCTCGTTCTGAAACAGAACCGTGTGTCTGGAGCGAAACTCATACGAATGGATCGATTCCGCCACGATCTGTTCTCCACTTAACTCGCCGCTGTCCAGTTTCGACACGTAAGCAGAAAGCCCCTGGCCGTCTGGCTCCCGTCCCAGCAATGTCCGATAGAGAAGGGCTACAAATTGCGCATTTCCAAGCCCAACTGGCTGATTGTCAGTCCTGAATTCGACAGAAAGCAACAGCTTCGTCAGTATCGGAAAGATAGATTGATCCTTCTTCATCGCGACGACCTCGCGCCACTGCTCGGCCGGAGACGGCATGCGACGCAAGATTAGGCAGTAAGCATATGCAATCTGGTTGGCATGGTTGAAGGCAGACTTATCGAACGCATCAAGCGAACAGGGGTGAAATGCACCGGCATCGGCAACGGGGGGTACCGACGTCTGGCCCGCAGGCGGCAAGCTCTTCGTCGAGACCGTCGGCGAACTGGAACCTGCATCGCCGTCCGCGATGATCTTCTTTACGGCACCATATGCCAGCTTTTGCCCGTTCGGCGCCCATAGCCCGTTGTCGCGCTTCTTCAGGCGGACGAGGCCCATGAAGGCCTCGTAGCTTGGCGCCCAGTACGGCTCGTCGAGCAGTTCGTAGATGTGGGCAGCTTCCAATCCATACCGAGATTGATACCTGCGCAGGAGCGTCATGATCTGGACCAGACCTTCGGCCTGCTGCTTTTCCCCTCGTTGGCTGCCGCCAGCATAATTGAACTCTGTCAGCCAGATGGGTTGGCCGAACGTCGCCAGGAACTTGAATGCGTCCTCCGGGTCACCCTCGTAAAGATGCCAGACCGAAATATCCCATTTGATACCGTCCTGCAGCATGCGGGTGAACGCTGCGCGGTGACCCCAGCCGGCCGTCCCAACTGCTTTTCTTATGGCCGGATCCACCGCAGTGATTGCATCCGACAGACCGCGCAGCACCGCGCTTACCTTCGCCCAGCGCGGACTGAAATAGTCGGACGTCACGGTGCCGCCGGCAGGGCCCCAGGAGCAGTTGTATTGTATTCCGTTGTCCTGCATCTCGCAGGGCATCAAGATGGCGTAGTTCTCCATCTCGTTGCCAAGCTCCCAAACGCGGATGTCGTCCTTGAAGCGGGATACGAGTGTCGACGCGAGCTGGTAGGACTGCGCATAGAGGTCATCGACGGATTCATTGTCGAGGTCTAGTTCGGGCGTGATTACCGGTAGGATCTGGACTCCGCGCTCCTTGCCCACTTTGACCAGTTCGGCAAGTTTGGTGGCGCTGTCGGCGTTGGAAATGTTGACGCGATACGACTTCATGCCGAGGTCGCGGATATAGTCGAGTTGCTGTTCGATCGATATCCCAGGATAGGCGTTGAAGGGATGGCCATTCACCCCCCAGAGCAGATCCGCTGCGCACGAAGCCGTCATGCCCAGCAGGCATGCCAGGGTTGTCCATAGACGTCTGCTCGCAGCGACGGCCCGTCCAATGGAACCTGGTTGCGATGGATTGGTCGGCCGCTGCATCAGCGCGAACTTGCTTGTCTTGCGCCAGACATTTTCGGCATCACTCCATTCGCTGAACTCTGCCTGACATCCATCCGAGCAGACGAATGAGATTTTCCGCACTGCCCAACGCAGTCTACCACTGCGGCGCCACGCCGAACCTCAAACATTTGGCGTAAACGCCGATGATTTGCCACGCCATTCGGATGAGAGCTGCCGGGAAGCCTCTCGGGCAAACGACCGGTTACGTCCCAAAAGCCAAGATGACCCTGCCGTCCTGGTCGTCCAAAGTCGCGGAACTGAGACATGGCGCTGGTGACCAAACCCTGTCGCCCGGATGTGGTTCGTGATGACACGACATTGGACGATCAACGGCCGTTTTCTCGCGCAGCCGACCACCGGAGTTCAGCGGTACGCACGCGAGATCGTTTCGGCGCTGGATGCCCTGATCGTGGGCCAAGCTCCCTTGGCACGGGATCTGACCGTCGAGTTGCTGGTCCCGCCGGGGACACTTGACACGTTGCCCCTGGCCGCAATCCGTGTCCGGACTGTCGGCAGCTTCGGGGGTCATGCATGGGAACAAGCTGTGCTTCCGGCCTATGTTCGCGGCGGCCTGCTCAGCCTCTGCAATACGGGCCCTCTGGCCGTACGTCGGCAGGTGCTGTGCATTCACGACGTCAATACACGGGCATGCCCGCAGAGTTATTCATTTCCATTTCGGCTTCTTTACCGCACCTTAGTTCCTGCCTTGGGCAGGACCGCGCTTAAGGTCGCGACCGTGTCGCAATACTCTGCAGGTGAACTGACGCGCTATGGCGTGTGCCCGGCGGCAAAGGTCGAGGTTGTAGGCAACGGGCATGAACATGCGCTGCGATGGGCTCCTTGTCACTCGGACCAAACCCTGGCAGTTGCCGGCCCTGGTACGATCGTCGTGCTTGGCAGTTCTATCCCGCACAAAAATGTCGGCTTGATCATCGGGATGCACGACCGACTTGCCGCGGCGGGGCTACGGGTTGTTGTTGTGGGCGCGTCAACGCCCCGTGTTTTCGGCAGCATTGGCAACAAGACGTCGACGAACGTCATTTGGCTGGGAAGAAGGTCGGACGCGGAACTCGGTGCACTTCTGCGCGATTCCCTATGCCTCGCGTTCCCCTCCTTGGTTGAGGGTTTCGGACTGCCGCCCCTCGAAGCCATGACACTTGGATGTCCGGTGATCATGTCGGACCGTGCCAGTCTGCCCGAAATCGGCGGGGATGCGGTTCTGTACGCATCACCTTGCGATGAGAATGCATGGTTCGATTGTTTCATGCGCCTGGTCCACGAAAAAGGCCTCAGAGCCAAATTAATCGCACGCGGTCGCGCAAGGACGGCCCGATTTCAGTGGGCCGCGTCGGCTCAACGGTATTTGGAACTGATGGCCAGCGTGGATGGATTTCCAGAAGTGCCACCACTTAGGGAAGTCGAATGCAATCCGAATGAGCGACGTGCGGCCGCAGCGCCCTAAACCGACGGTCACTGCCACCATTCGGGGAAGGCCGTGCGTGCGGCTTCGGCCAGCGTCGCGATCTCCCCGTCGGGAACCGAGCTGTAGGGCCAGAGCAGTCGCGGGCTAAGCGGCGCCCAGCCGCCGGCCGCCGCCATCGCTTTGTCGAGCGCCGCATCGCTGACAGCGTAGCGAGCGCGAAAAGGCAGAACGTGCGTGGCGAGAAAAGCCTGGATGCGCGTCTCGACCTCGGCAGCGGCTGCGACGTTGGTGCGGATCATCTGCCACCACGTCACCGCGCCCTTCGGGTTGAGGCAGGCAACATTGGAATAGCTGCCGTGGGCGCCCTGTGCATACCCAGTCGCCAGCGTATGGCCGGGCACGAAGACCGAAAATCCCGGCAGTTCGCGGCGCATGTCGGCGTACCAGCTGGCGTCGCCGCCCGGCAGCTTGGCGCCGACCAGCGACGGCACGGCTGCACGCAGCCCGGCGATGCCTTCGAGCGTCAGGCGGCGCTTGGCGTGCGGTGGATTGTATAGCACCAGAGGCATGTCAGGCGCGGTCTCGCAAAGACCGCCGACGAAGCTCATGACCTCGTTGTCGCTGGGCGGCCACCAGTCGGGCAAGGTGAATTGCACTGCCGCCGGGCAAAGCGCCGACACCCGCATCAGCCGCTCGCGCGCGACGCGCGGATTGGACTGGCTGATGCCGATCTGGAAGGGCAAGCGCGCGCGGCCGGCATTCGCGGCCACCAGGTCGCTAAGACGGTCGAACTCGGGCTCGGTCTGGCAGTGGAATTCGCCGGCCGTGCCGTTCGAATAAATGCCGTCGACTCCGCAAGCGCAGAGCCGTGCGATCGTCTCTTCCGTCGCCTCCCAGTCGATTGCTCCACGATCGTCGATGGCCAGCATCACCGCGCCCCAGACGCCGCGCGGCGCGTGTGCGGGCAAGTGGGTCAGGTGGTCGTCCGGTTCAGCGCGCACCGGCGATCTCGTGTTCGCGCCGGGTTTCGTTCGACGCAAAGGCGGCCTCGATGATGCCGATGATCTTGCGACCATAGGCGCCGTCGACCGGCACCGGCTTGTCGTCGGCAATGGCATCGCGCATCGCGCTCCACTCACGCACCAGCGCATTGTGCATCCAGTTCGGCTCGAACGAACCGGGCAGGTCGATCCAGGTGGTATCGCGGCCAAGCATCGTGCCGCGGTCCATGTCGATGCGCAGCGTCCCCTGCTCGCAGACCAGATCCATGGCGTAGCCGGCCGCGCCGTTGCGATAGCCGACGCTCTGCACCTGGCCGAGCCCGCCGCCGGCGAAGCGCAGTCCGAGCAGGGCGGTGTCGTCGGCTTCCTGGCCATGGAACTTGGCGCCTAGCATGGCGCTCACCGACACGACGTCGTCATCCATCAGCCAGACCAGGCGGTCGAGCGCATGAATGCCGGCCGTCAACAGCATGCCGCCGCCGGTCGCCTTGCGCAGATGCCAGTCGCGGCGATTGTGCTCCATCCACAGTTTGATGATCCAGCTCGATCCGATGAGCGGCCGGCCGAGCGCTCCTTCCTCCAGCGCCTGCCTGGCGGCCATGCAGGGCAGGGCGAAATGCATGAGATGGGCCATCATCAGCTTGACGCGACCGGCGGCCACGGCGGCATTGATCGCATCGCATGCTGCTGCCGTCGCCGCCATCGGCTTTTCGAGCATGATGTGCTTGCCGGCCTTTGCCGCACCGATCGCCATTTCGGCATGGAGATGGTGAGGGCTAGCGATGAGGACGGCGTCGACATCCCTGTCGTCGAGCAGCTTGCGCCAGTCGGTGTAGCCGCGACCACCGTGTTCGCTGGTGAAGGCGGCCAGGGCATTGTTGTTCCCGCGGCACGATGCGACGAGATGCAGGCCGTGCACTTGCTTGATTGCCCTTGCGTGGGCGGCGCCGAAATCGCCGGCTCCGATAATGCCTATTCCAGTCATCGTCCTGCCTTTTCATATGCGGTGTCGATCAGCGACATCGCCGCAACATAGTCATCGATCGAAGTCGCCGGCGGCACTTTTCGAGCCAGCCGGTCGAGCGTGTCGGTCATGCACAGGCGGTAGCGCGTCGCCGGCAATTCGATCGGCAAGTCGACGATAGCGCCATCGTCGAGCGTCGCACAGATGGCGCGGTCGCCAAAGTCGATGAGGGTCGCATTCTCGCTGACGATGCGCCACTCGAAATCGCCGCCGGGGCGCATTGACGCGAAAGTGTATCCCGCCTCGACGACGAACAACGCTCCGGCAGCGTCTTCCAGCATAAGCAGCGCATGATCCTCGACCAGGGCGCGGTGAATGCGGTTCTTGATCGAAACGGCTTTCAGTCCAAGCCCGCCGGTTGCCAGACCGAGCGCGGCGTCGACGCCGTGTATGCCTAGGTTCCTCAGCGCGCCGCCGCCGCCGATCGCCGGATCCACGACCCAGGCAACGCCCTCGGCCGCGTAGCGCTGCGGCGGGCCGTTGACCAGCCGGAACTGGCAATGCGCAACCGCACCGGCGCGGCCTTGGCTGCGCAGCCGTTCAAAGGCAGCGACGGCCGGCCCAAAACGGTTGGGCAGGGGAACACTCACAAAGGCCTGGTACTGCCTCGCCAGGTCGCGCAGCGCGGTCAACGCTCCGGTGCTGCTCGCCGCCGGCTTTTCCAGGATCAGCGGTATGCCGGCTTCGATGACGGCACGCGCCCGCGCCGGCACCGTCGAGGGATGTCCCATCAGCAGGACCACGTCCGGCGGGCTGGAGAGGATTTCCGTAAAATCCGCAATGAACGGCAAATGATGACGCATCGCGAAGGCGCGCGCATGCTCCGCGTCCTCATCCCAGATGCCGGCAATTTCGGCGCCACAACGGTGTGCAGCGTCGAGATGCATGTCGGCGTGCCAATGGCTTGAGCCGGCCAGGACAATCTTCATTTCGTTGACGTATCCTCCTGCTTGCAGGATATCCTACAAGTCGCTATGCTACAAGCATCGACCGCTTTGCAGCGCCATTGGACGCGATTGCAGCGGCGCTGGGAGCAAAATGCCGGAAGCCAAGTCGATCTCGGAACCCAAATCGATCTCGGAACCCAAGTCGATCGAACCGCTGACCCGACCGCCGCTGCTTCACGTCAGTGTGCAGGAGAGCCTCAGGAAATATATCCAGAGCAATAAGCTCAAGGCTGGGGATCCCTTGCCTCCGGAGACCTTCCTGGCGCAGCGGCTCGGCGTCGGCCGCAACTCGGTGCGCGAAGCGATCAAGGCGCTGGAGTCGATCGGCATTCTGGAGACGCGTCGCGGCATCGGCGTTTTCGTCAAGGAATTCTCGTTCAAGCCTTTGCTGGATAATCTGGCATATGGCCTGCAGGATTCGTTGCGCGACGTCGAGGAGCTGCGTGAGATCCGTCGTGTCCTTGAAACCGGCCTCATCGCCAAGACCATCGAAATGATCAGCGCCGAAGACATCGCTGCGCTGCGCCAGCTGACTGAAAGCATGCGGCGGCGCGCCGAGCGCCAGGAGAGTTTTGCCGAAGAGGACCAGCAATTCCACCAGCTGCTGTTCCGCTGCCAGAACAATCACATGCTGAGCGCGCTGATCGACATCTTCTGGGTGGCCTTCAACAAGGCCTCGAATTTCACCAGCCTCGACAATCCGACACCTCTGGCGACGTGGCGCGACCATCACGAGATCGTCGAGGCGGTCGCCGCCAAGGACGTCGACCGGGCGCGTCAGCGCCTCGACGACCACTACAGGGGGATTCAGCAAGTCATCGCGAGAAACCGAACTACCTGACCCAAAGCCGAATTACCTGACAATGCCAAGGGAGGAAAACCATGCGCATCAAGACTATCGCTCTTCATCTGGCCGTCACTGGGCTGCTGCTCGGCGGCATCGGCCTGGCTACCAGCGTCCAGGCACAGGACGCCAAGACCATAACCGGGGGCTTCGACGTCGGCCCCGGCGGGTTTCCCAAGAACTTCAATCCGCTGGCTGCGACCGGCGGCTTTACCTGGCTCAGCACCTATTTTGAACCGCTGGTCATCTACAACGCCGATCTGACCGAACTCGAAGGCGATCTGGCCAAGGACTACAAGGTCAGCGACGACAAGCTGACCTATACGTTCAACCTTGCCCAGGAGAGCTGGCACGACGGCAAGCCGTTCACATCCAAGGACGTCAAGTTCACGCTTGAGCTCGCCAGGAACAAAGCCTCCGGCAGTTTGTTTGCCGCGCGCCTCGGCGACATCGCGTCGGTCGACGCGCCGGACGATCGCACCGTGGTCGTCAAATTGTCGAAGCCCAACGGCTCCTTCCTGTCGATTCTCTCGCAGGTGATGATCCTGCCGGAGCATGCCCTGGCCGCGATGCCACCGGAAACGCTGGCCACAAGCACCTGGTGGTCCACCACTCCGGTCGGCACCGGCCCCTTCAAGTTCAAGCGCTATGTCAGCGATCAATATGTCGAACTGGCCGCGGATGACGACTATCGCGGCGGCAAGCCGAAGGTCGACGTGCTCATCAACAGATATTTCGAAAGCCCGGCGGCGGCCGTTGCCGCGCTGCGCGCCGGAGAAATCCAGTTCACCTATGTCGAGCCCGACGATGCGGTATCCTTCAAGAGCGACAGCAATTTCAAGGTGATCGAGGGCGCCTCCTATGTGGTCAACTACATCGGCCTCAACCAGAAGGTCGAGCTCTTTAGGGATGTTCGTGTGCGCCAGGCGATCATGTACGCGATCGATCGCAATGCCATCATCGAGAGCCTCTATGGCGGGGCGGCCAAACCGGCCAATTGCGGCTACGTCGCGCCGCACCTGCTTCCCGAAGGCCTCGAACCCTATGCCTATGATCCGGCAAAGGCCAAGGCTCTGCTTGCCGAGGCTGGCTGGGACAAGATCAACGGCGACAAGCCGATCACCTTGCTGACCTATTACGGCTCGCCGCAAGCGGCCAATGTGATGGCTGCCATCCAGTCGATGCTGGCCGAGGTCGGGATCAATGTGGTGCCGCGCGTCGTCGATACGCCGACTTATAACGGCATCGTCTACAAGGAAGGCACGCCGGACTGGAACGCGTTTGCGATGGTCTATGCCGGCCTGCAGAACGGCCCGAATCCGGCTGGCATCAGCCCGGGTCTCAACAAGTCCCAGATTCCGCCAGCAGGCTTCAACACCATGCGCGTCGAGTTCGACGATCTCAGCGCTGCATTGGACGCCGCGCTCGGCCAGACCGATCCGGCCAAGATCGATCAATCCTGGCAGGAAGTCTGCAAGGTGATGAACAAGGATCTGCCCTGGGCGACATTATGGGTGGCCAACCGCTATGGCGTCGCCTCCAACAAGCTGCGTGACTTTGTCTGGACGCCGGCGCCGGCCGGCGGTCCTTATGCGGCTCACCCGGAACGCTGGGATATCCAGTAAAACGGCTGGCGGGCCACTCCGGCCCGCCAATGAAACGGGCCGGCACGATACCGGCCCCGCTCACCATCACCACGGACAGCCAATGCTGAGTTTCATTGCCCGCCGCAGCGCTACAGGACTGTTGATGCTGGTCGCCTTGAGCGTCCTCATCTTCATCCTTCTGCGGCTGGCGCCCGGCGATCCGATCGACGCCTATATCAATCCGTCCAGCCCGATGTCTGCTTCCGACCTCGAAGTCCTGCGTGACCGGCTTGGGCTCGACCAGCCGCTTCCCGTGCAATATCTCGCCTGGCTTCGCGCTGCGCTCGGCGGCGACTTCGGCTATTCGATCCAGCGCGGCGGCGTTGCCGTGCTGCCGCTGGTCATGGAGCGCATCGGCCCGACCGCGCTGTTGATGGGCACGGGCCTGGCCATCGCCATCGTGCTCGGAATTTCCGCCGGCATTTTCTCCGCCGTCCGCCGTAACGCGCTGCCCGACATCGCGCTGTCGGTGGTTTCCTTCGTCGGCATCTCCAGCCCGGCTTTTCTGACGGCACTTCTCGGGCTGTACTTTTTCTCGGTGCTGCTGCGCTGGGCGCCATCAGGCGGCATGCAGACCGCCGGCGCACCCTTTTCCGTATCGGACGTGCTCGCGCACCTCGTCCTGCCCGCCTGCCTGCTGTCGATCGGACACGCCGCGCTGATCATGCGCTACATGCGCGCGTCCCTCCTGGAAGTGCTCAACCAGGACTATGTGCGGACCGCGCGTGCCAAGGGAGTGCGCGAATTCTGGGTGATCATCAAGCACGCGACCCGCAATGCGCTTTTGCCTGTTATCACCCTGATCGGCTCGACGGTCGGCATCGCCATCGGCGGCGCCATCTTCCTCGAAAGCGTGTTCAACTGGCCGGGCATGGGCCTGCTGCTGGTCAATGCCGTTGGCACAAGGGATTACCCGGTGATCATGGGCGCCACCCTGGTAATCGGCATCTGCGTCATTCTGGTCAATCTCCTGACCGATATCGTCTATGCGGTCGTCGACCCGCGCATTCAGGTGTCGTGATGACAATCACCGCGCCAGATCCGACAGTCGATCCGATAGCCGTGCCGCAAACCAGAGGACCGCTCCGCCGCGCGCTCGACCGGTTCTTTGAAAATCGTGCGGCGCGCGCCGGTCTGCTTATCGTCATCCCCATCCTGCTGGCGGTTTCGACCTATCCTCTATGGTGGCCGTTCAGCCCCAACGCCATCGATCTCAGGGCGATCAACAAGGGACCGTCCGCCATTCATTGGCTAGGCAGCGACGGCGTCGGCCGCGACGTCATGGCCCGGCTGATGCAAGGCGGGCGGATCTCGTTGCTGGTCGCCGTCTGCTCGGTCGCCATATCGATCGTCATCGGCTTCCTGGTCGGCGCCGTCGCCAGCTTCGGCGGGCGTCTTGTCGACGCCACGGTGATGCGCTTCGTCGATCTCGCAATGACGCTGCCGCCGGTGATCTTCCTGCTCGTGCTCGCCTCGATCGCCGGCACCGGCATTGCGCCGACCATCCTGGTGATCTCGCTGCTCTCCTGGCCGGTGCTGTCGCGCATGGTGCGCGCGCGGCTGCTCGAGCTGCGCGAGCGTGACTTCGTCGTCGCCGCCCGTGGCATGGGGGCGGGGCTGCCGCATCTCCTGTTCCGTCACGGCCTGCCGAACTGCATCGACATTCTTGTCGTCTACGCCACGCTGCAGATCGCCAACGCCATTCTACTCGAAGCCGGTCTCTCCTTCCTCGGCCTCGGCATCGCGCCGCCCGAAGCCAGCTGGGGCAACATGCTCAATCTCGCCCGCTCCACCGTGGTGCTCGAGCAATATCCTTGGCAATGGATGTTTCCCGGCGCCGTGCTCGTGCTCACCGTCCTGGCCATCAACTTCATTGGCGATGGCCTGCGCGATGCATTCGACCCTCGTTCCGATCTCAACTGACCTGAAGGTTTTTTCAAAAATGCCCCTGTTTACCGGCGTCGTGCCACCAGTCGTCACCCCGCTCCATTCCGATTTCAGTGTCGACTTCCCGTCGTTCACCCGGACGATCGAAAACCTGCTCGACGGCGGCGTCCACGGGCTCTTCGTACTCGGCTCGACCAGCGAAGTAGTCTTCCATGACGAGGCCGGCCGCAGGGCCATCATCGAGCACGCGGTCAAGGTCAACAACGGCCGCGTTCCGATCTTCGCCGGGGTCATCGACCCGACAACCGATCGTGTCATCAACCACGCCCGGATAGCCAGATCGGCCGGCGCCGACGCCGTTGTGGTCACAGCGCCCTTCTATACCCGCACCAGCCAGCCCGAGATCGGCGATCATTTCCGCTATATCAAGGACGCGGTCGACATCCCCATCATCGCCTACGACATCCCGGTCTGCGTCCATGTCAAGCTGGAGCGCAGGACCACCGTCGGCCTTGCCAGCGAAGGCGTTATCGCCGGTATCAAGGATTCCAGCGGCGATGACGGCAATCTGCGTTATGTGCTCAAGGACATGGCCAACGATCCGAGTTTCTTCGGCATGACCGGGTCCGAGATCCTGGTCGACAGCGTGCTTGCCATGGGTGCGCATGGTGTCGTGCCGGGCCTCGCCAATGTCGACCCGCACGGCTACGTCAGGCTGTGGAACCTGATGCAGGCGGGTCAGCACGCCGAAGCCCGCCTGGAGCAGGAGCGGCTGCTGAAGCTGTTCGAGATCGTCTGGATCTCGCTCGGCAGGACGAGCGCCGGCTCGGCCGGCGTCGGCGCCTTCAAGACCGCGATGAAGAGCCTCGGCATCATCGCCTCCAACACCATGGCGCGGCCGCAACGCAGCTTGAACGACGAGGAAACCGCAAAGGTCGACATCATCCTTCGCGACGTCGGCTTGCTGCGCTGACCGTGGACACTCCGATCCTCTCGATTTCCGGTCTTAGGGCGGTGTTCCGTATCGCCGGACGCGATATCGCCGCCGTGCAGGACGTCGACCTGGTGATAGGTTCGGGCGAGACGGTGGCGCTGGTCGGCGAGTCGGGATCGGGCAAATCCGTCACCAGCCTGTCGATCATCGGCCTGCTGCCGAAGAAGATCGGACACGTCGCCGAGGGATCGATCGCGCTGCGCCGCAGGGATGGCACTGTCACCGAACTGACCGGCCTCGATCCCGAGTCGCTGCGCAAGGTGCGCGGCAACGACATCGGCATGGTGTTCCAGGAGCCGATGACCAGCCTCAATCCGGTCTACACCATCGGCGAACAGATCGCCGAGCCGATCCGCATCCATCTCGGCAAGTCGCATCGTGATGCGGCCACTGATGCCGTGCGGCTGCTGGCTCAGGTCGGCATTCCCGACCCTGATCGGCGGGCGCGGCAATACCCGCATGAGCTGTCGGGAGGGATGCGCCAGCGCGCCACCATCGCCATGGCCTTGTCATGCGATCCGACCTTGCTGATCGCCGACGAGCCGACCACCGCACTGGACGTCACCATCCAGGCCCAGATTCTCGACCTGCTGGCTGAGCTGCAGGCGCAACGCGGCATGGGCATTCTGTTCGTCACGCACAATCTCGGCGTCGTTGCCGAGATCGCCGACCGGGTCGCGGTGATGTATGCCGGGCGCATCGTGGAATCGGGTCCGGTGCGCGAGGTGTTCACCCGTCCGCGGCATCCCTACACGGCGGGGCTGATGCGTTCGGTGCCGCGGCTTGGCCAAGCCACCACACTGAAGGCAGCAGGAACGCCGCTTCCGACCATCGCCGGCAATGTTCCGTCGCTGGCCTTGCTGCCCAAGGGCTGTTCCTTCGCGCCGCGTTGCGCCCTGGCGGTCGATGCCTGCCGCACTGCTGTACCGCCATTGTTCGCGGCGACGACGACCCAGCAAAGCCGTTGTTTGCGCTGGGAGGATCTCTGACAGTGGACGCCCCATTCCTTTCGGTCAGGAACCTGACCAAGCATTTTGCGCCGACGGCGTTCTCGCGCGGTCCCGTCGTCAGGGCGCTGGACGATATTTCCTTTGATATTGCGCGCGGCCAGGTGGTCGGCCTCGTCGGAGAATCCGGGTCGGGCAAGACCACGATCGGCCGCTCGGTGCTGCGTCTCATCGAGCCGACGTCCGGCGAAATAAGATTTGACGGCGTCGATATCACCAAGCTGAGCGCCGGGCCGCTGACTCGCCAGCGCCGCAAGATGCAATACATTTTCCAGGATCCGTTCGCCAGTCTGTCGCCGCGCATGACCATCGGGCAGATCCTGACCGAAGGCCTGGATATTCAGGGCATCGGCAACAGGCCCGAGCGGCGGGCGAGGGCGGAGAAGGCACTTGCTGCGGTCGAGTTGCCAGTCGATGCCTATGACCGCTACGCCCACGAATTTTCAGGCGGGCAGCGTCAGCGCATCGGCATCGCCCGCGCGCTTACGCTCGAACCCGAGTTCATCGTCGCCGACGAACCGGTCTCTGCCCTCGATGTCTCCATTCAGGCGCAGATCATAAATCTTTTGCGCGACCTGCAGGTCCGGCTCGGTCTGACCATGCTGTTCATTTCGCATGACCTGGCCGTCGTCGAATATATCTGCGACACGGTGATCGTTCTCTACCTCGGCCGGATCATGGAAGTCGCGCCTGCTGCCGCGCTCTATGCCCGGCCGCAGCATCCCTATACGCGCGCGCTGCTCTCGGCCATTCCCTCGCTCGACCCACTGGCCAGGCAAGGCCGGCAGGTGCTGAAGGGCGACATTCCAAGCCCGGCAAATCCGCCAACCGGGTGTGTTTTCCGAACCCGTTGCCCGGTTGCCCTCGATGCTTGCGCCGGCATCGTCCCGCCATTACGGGCAACAACGTCCGATGGCCATCTGAAGGCCTGCATTCGCGACGACATCGCCTAGCACTCACTCGTTTTCCGCGCGCGCCAATTGAGCTACTTGTCTTCCCAGAAATCGGCGTGGAGTTGCGCCGCTTCATCGGCAAGCAGCGGGCCGACGACTTCAGTCGGACGCTGCCCAGCTTCGAAAACGATCGTGCAGGGGAGGTCGAGTGTGGGATTCTCGACGTGTGCACCCGTCAACCCTTTGAGGTCATGTTCGCTCTGCCCAAAGACGACCCTTCCGATGCCCGCCCAATAGATTGTCCCGGAGCACATCGCGCAAGGTTCGGCCGAAGAGTAGAGTGTGCAGGAGGCCAGCTTTTCGAGACTGAAATTCCTCCCCGCCCACGAGGCCAGCAGCCTTTCGGCATGAGCGGTGCGGTCGCCCCCTCCGGATTTGTAACCGTTGAGTTGCTCGCGCAACACATTGCCGTCTTTGTCAGCGAGGAGCGAACCAAAGGGATGTTCGCCAGCATCGCGGGCCTTGCGCGCGACATCGAACGCCTGACGGAGTAGGCGCTCATCGTAGGGGCGTTGTGGCATCGGCAGATCCTCCGGGAGTGCCGTTTGATCATAGTGCCGAACAATCCGCCGACTCAAGTCGGCGGATTCAGCTCGGCAATGAGTGGCTCAACAGCGTCGCCGCTGCTCTGTTCTTTGTTCCGTCAGCCATTGTCCCGATCTCGGACGGACCAGATCAGAATGTTCTCATCAATCCTCGTCATCCTGCCGCCGCCCGAATCAAAATCGCACGGGTCGATCCGTTCGAGCTTGACGTTCGGCTATTCAAAGGGTGACTGCGGTAGGATGAAATCCGGGCCGGTGCAGAAGTGTCCGCGACGCGGGGTTGGCATCGGCAAGGCGTTGCTCGCGCGCTAGGTTCGGATGAGAGCTATTGAGCTTGCGTAAGCCATTTGGGCCTGGGAACAGCCTGCAAAAGGCTTTGCGTATATTCGTGGCGAGGCGCCCCGAACAGCGCCGAGGTTTGGCCTTCCTCGACAATCTTTCCATCTTTCATGACCATGATCCGGTCCGCGAAATGGCGCACGATCGGCAGGTCGTGTGTGATGAAAATATATGAGAGGCTAAGCCGGGTCCTAAGGCCGGCCAGAAGATCGATCACCTGCGCCTGGATAGAGACGTCGAGCGCCGAAACCGCCTCGTCGCAGACGATCAGTTCCGGCTCGCTCGCAAGCGCGCGCGCAATGGCGATCCGCTGTCGCTGGCCGCCGGAAAACTGGTGCGGATAGCGGTCGGCGTGCTCCGGCAACAGCCCGACCAATTCCAGGAGCTCTGCCACTCGAGCCTTCCACCTGTTCTTCGGCAGAATATCGCCGTGGATCACCCAGGGTTCGGAAATGATGGAGTAAACGCGCATGCGCGGATTCATCGATCCGTATGGATCCTGGAAGACCATCTGGACCTTGCGCCGAAACGCCATAAGACGCTTCTCGTTCATTTCGAAGATGTTCTCACCGGCAAACACGGCCTTGCCTGAGCTTGGCGCGTTCAGCCCCAACAGCATGCGTGCGACGCTCGATTTGCCGGAGCCGGACTCGCCGACGATGCCGAGCGTTTCGCCTCTCCTGACCTCGAAGCTTATGTCATCCACCGCCTTGAACGTCCGCTTGCTGCTGAAAGCTCCGGAAGCAAGCACATAGTGCTTGGTGAGATGTTCCACCTTGAGCAGCGTTTCGCCGGCGATCGCTGTCGAACGCTTGTTCGGCGCCTCCGCTGCGTTGCCATGAGGCAGGGCGGAGATGAGGCGGCGCGTATAGGCATGCTGCGGATTGCTGAAGACCTCCTTGGCGATGCCTGTCTCGACGACCTTGCCGCCGTTCATGACGATAATCCGGTCCGCCATGGACGCGGCGACTTCGAGGTCATGGGTGATCATGATCAACGCCATGCCGGTCTCGCGCTGGAGATCGCGCAGCAGATCGAGGATCTGCGCTTGCACGCTGACGTCCAGAGCGGTCGTCGGCTCATCGGCGATCAGGATGTCCGGTTTCAACGCGATCGCCATGGCGATCATCACACGCTGGCGTTGTCCGCCCGAGAACTGATGCGGATAGAAGTCGACGCGGTTTTCCGGCTCTGGAATGCCGACGCGCCGAAGCAGTTCTATCGTCTTGGCGCGTGCGTCCTTGCCGCTTCCTGCGCCGTGGCTCTCATAGACCTCCTCGATCTGGCGCCCCACCGTATAGACGGGGTTCAGGTATGCGAGCGGATCCTGAAAGATCATCGCAATCCTGCGGCCGTTGATGCTTCTGCGCGCCTCCGCGCCGAGGCCCGAGAGTTCGACGCCATCGAAGAGGCAGGAGCCGGCCACGATATCGCCTGGCGGACAGTCGATGAGATCCATCACCGCGCTGGTGCTGACGCTTTTTCCCGAACCGCTTTCGCCGAGGATCACGAGCGTTTCGCCACGGCTGACGTGGAAAGAGATGTCGTCGACGGCACGTACCGGCTCATCGTCCGAAAGGAAATCGACGGTCAGGCCGTCGACTTTGAGAATGGGATTGGTCGCGTTGCTCATTGGGCAGATTTTCGCAATGTCTGAAGACGCCAGCGTTGCTGCGGATCGGCGACGGTGCGCGCCCAGTTCGAGAGGATGTTGAGCGACAGCGTCGTCAGCATGATTGCAAGACCCGGCCAGAATGCGATCCACCAGGCGGTGGCGAGATAGCCGCGGCCGTTCGCCACCATTGCGCCCCAGGTAAAGTCGGGTGGCTGAATGCCGAGGCCAAGGAAACTCAGCGCCGATTCCGATAAAATGACGGTCGCGAAATCAATGGCGGAAATCGTCACCAGTGTCGGCAGGACGAGGGGTGCGATATGCCGGATGACGATCCGGGCCGGCTTCGCACCCATGGCTCGCGCCGCGCTCACGAACATGCGCTCGCGCAACTCCAAAACTTCTGCGCGCGCCGTTCTGAGGTAGATCGGCATGCGCGTGACGGCGAGAACGATCACCAGGTTGGTGATGCTCGGCCCCAGCGTGTAGAGCACGATGAGCGCCAACAGCAGCGAGGGAAAGCTCATGACGACATCGGCCAGGCGCAGAATGAGATGGCTGTACCAGCGCTCCGAATAGCCCGCTATCAGGCCCAGTGTTCCGCCAACCAGCATGGACGCGAACACCGCCGCCGCGGCAATGCCGAACGTATTCTGCGCACCGACAATCAGCCTGGCCAGAATGGGCCGGCCGAGGGTATCGGCGCCAAGCACGTAGATCCAGCCGCTGGCCAGCGAGAAGGGGGCGAGATTGCGCTGGCGCAGCCCCAGCCGCGATGCGGCGTCGCCCACCAGCCACGGGCCGAGGACCGCCGCGAGCACGACGATCGCCAGGAAAATAGCGGCGGCGAGCGCAAGCTTGTCGCGCTTCAAATAGGCGAGAAGCACGCTGCCGCTGCCTGGAACGGCCGCCGGCTTGATGTCGGGGGTGATGATCGTCATGGCTCAGTACCGGATGCGCGGATCGAGAACCGCGTAGAGCAGGTCGATCGCGATGTTCAGGATGAAGATGGCGGTTGCCGTCACCAGAATCGTCGACTGGACGACGGCAAAATCGCGCTGGATGATCGAGTCGATCATCAGCTTGCCGATGCCGGGCCAGCCGAATATCGACTCCACGACGACGGCGCCGTTGACCAGGCTGGTCGCCAGGTCGCCGGCGACCGTGACGACGGGCAGCAGCGAATTGCGAAGCGCATGCCCGAAGATGATCTTCTGAAGGGGCAGGCCCTTGGCCCTTGCGGTCTTGATGTATGGAGAGGCAAGCGCGGACAGCATGGTTCCGCGCACGACCTGCACCAGGAGACCGAAGGGACGAAGCATCAGCACGAAGACGGGCATGATCCAATGGGCCCAGGTTCCGGTGCCGGATGTCGGCAAAAGCCCGAGCCCCACGGCGAAGACAAGGATGCCGACGATGGCGACCCAAAAATCCGGCGCGCTTGCGCCGGCCAGGGAGACGAAGCTGGCGACACGGTCGAACATGCTGCCCGGCCGCGCGGCCGCAAGAGAGCCGACAAGGATAGCCAAAGCGGTCGACAGGGTGATCGCGACGGCGGCAAGCTTCAGCGTTTCCGGGAAAGCCTCAAGCGCGACCTGCATCGCCGAGCGGTTCTGGCGCAGCGATTCACCGAAATCCAGCTGCAGAAGATCGCGCAAATAATCCAGAAACTGCCAATAGATCGGCTGATCGAGGCCGTTCAACCGCGCGAACGCGGCCCGAGCTTCCGCAGTCGAGTCCAGAGGCAGGTACAAGGCGGAAGGATCGCCGGTAAGCCGTGTCAGGAAAAAGACCAGCGTCAACAGACCTATGACCGACAGGATACTGTGGAACGCCCGGCGTCCAAGATAGGTAATCATTTGGGATGCCCTTGGACGGATATCGACGGAGGCGACGGGTCAGGGCGCAGGGTCACGATCGGACCCAGCGCCTCCGTATCACTCAGTCTTTTTTGATAGCGATATTGGCCAGCGGTATTTCGCTGTTGGTAGTGATGTCGGGCTTCCATTCCAGCCTGGTGCCGACGCGGGTGTAGCCGATCATGTGGAACATCGGGATGTCCGCCACCACTTCGTTGCGGGCCTTGCCGAAGATCGCCTTGAAGCTGTTCGTGCGGGCCTCGCCGGTCGCCGCCAGCGCCGCGTCTATCTCCTTGTCAAATGCCGGATCGGCCAAGGTCGAGTAGCTGCCGCTCGATCGGTAGAAGATCGGAACCGTGAAGGCCGCATCGCCCTTGTTGTTGTCGTGCATCATCTGCAGGAGATTGGGGCCACGCTCCGGCGGGAAAGGCTTTTGCAGATAGCGCAGCCAGTCGGCGACATCGAGCATGGTGAGCTTGACGTTGAGGCCGGCGTCCTGCCACATCGTCATCATGGCCTCCATCGCTTCGGCGCCGTTCGGATAGATGCCGTTTCGCCCGATGAGCTTGATCTCGGTGTCGACCGCGACACCCGCCGTGCGCGCCTCTTCGATGAGCTTTTTCGCCTCTTCCGGATCGTACGGCCAAGGCTCGAGCGCATCGTCATGCCCGTTGATCCCGGAGACGACCATCTGCGACGCACGCTTGACGTCGTCGCCGAACAGCTGCGCAAGGCCTTCCCAGTCGATCGCCAGGTTGAGCGCCTTGCGGACGCGCAGGTCATCGAGCGGCGGCTCGGCGGCATCGATACGGATCGCGGTGGTTTCGGAGTTCAGGTAGGCGAAATCCGTCTCCGGATTGCTGGCGTCCTGGATGGCAATCGACGGCGTCAGGTCGGCTTCCCCGGTTTCCACCATGGCCGCTCGAATCGAGGATTCGGGCCGCCAGACATAGGTTGCCTTCGTGATCTCCGGCTTCTTGCCCCAATAGCCGTCGAACGCGTCCAGCACTACGGTTTGCGGGGAAAAGGTCGACAGCTTGAACGGGCCGGTCCCGACCGGATCGTTCACCGCCCGGTCGACCGGCGTCTTCGGCGAGACGATCATGACCACGCTCAACAGCGTCGGCATGATGGGTTCGGGCCTGTCCGACTTTATCTCGACGGTCAGATCGTCGACCGGCTTCAGCTTTAGCTTGGCATCGCCGAATTTCGCTATGTTGCTACAAGTGAGCTTGCCGCTGATCATCCTGTTGATGGAGAATGCGACCGCATCCGCGTTGAGTTCCGTTCCGTCCTGGAACTTCACGCCCTCGCGCAGCTTGATCCGCCATGTGGTCGGGTCCACGCTGGTCCACTCGGTCGCCAGTTTCGGCTGAGGTTGTCCGGTGACCGGATCGATGACGGTCAACGATTCAACGACGTTTTGGCTGAGTATCTGGCCGACATTTGTGATGATGGTGCCGCAGGGCTCCAGATTGGCCGGCTGCTCCGGCAGGACGATACGGATTTCCTGCGCCGCTTCTTGTGCGACAGCCGATGGAACGGCGGCAGCGGTCATCAATACGACAGCTGCAATCGTATGAACGCTTCTATTCATGTCTGTCCTCCCTTTGGTCTTCCGTTTTGGGATCTACCGTTTTGGCTGTCGTGCGCAGGGCGAACCTCCTCGTCCCGTTCGTCCGACAATTTGCCGATCTCCCGGCAACTAGGCGGCGATCTTCTCGATCAGTCCGCGCAGCATGTCTTTTTCCTGCGGCTTCAGATCCGTCAGCGGCGGACGAAGCGGGCCGGGTGTCCGTCCTATGAGTTCGACGCCTGCCTTGATGATCGACACCGGATAACCTTGTTCTCGATCGCGCAAAGCCGCGAAGGGGAAGAAGAAGCTGTGCAGGATTTCTTCCATTGCAGCGCGATCGCTTGCCCGCATGGCCCGGTAGAAGCGCTGTGCCAGTTCCGGCACAAAATTGAAGACCGCGGAGGAATAAGTCGTCACGCCGGCGCCGTTGAAGCCTTCGGCAAAGAGCTCATGTGTGGGCATGCCACCGATGTAGCAGAGCCGATCGCCAAGTTTTGCGGTGACGTGGCGGACAAGGTCGATCTTGCCTGTGCCGTCCTTGAAGCCGATGAGGTTTGGGCACGCGTCAGCAAGGCGAGCAACCGTGTCGGCATTGGCGACCGAGTTCGCACGGTTGTAGATGATGACGCCGAGGCCGGTGGATTCGCACACGGCTTTGACATGCCGGAATATCCCCTCTTGGGAGACCTCCATCAGATAATGAGGCAGAAGCAAGAGACCGTCGGCCCCCGCAGCCTCGGCGCGGCGGGCAATTTCCGTGGCGAGCGCCGTGCCGTAGCCACATCCGGCGATGATAGGCACATCTCCGGAGGCTTCCTTGGCCGCACGGGTAACATCGGCGACCTCTTCCGGCGACAGCGAGAAGAATTCACCGGTGCCGCCGGCCGCGAACAGGGCGGCGGCACCGAACCCCGACAGCCATTCCACATGCGCGCGATAGCTTTCGAGATTGAGGCTGAAATCCTCGTTGAAATGTGTGACCGGAAACGACAGCAGCCCTGAAGCGACACGCGACTTGATTTGATCTGGCGACAAAGGAACTCATCCCACAAATTAATATGATGTCATCTAGATTCATATGATGAGTATGCCGACGAGTCAACCGCCGGTCTTGTCCTGGTTTGTCGAGCGCCGGACGGTGAGGGCGCGATAGCGCTTTATCCCCGTCACCAAGTGGCGGCGCATCGCCTCACGCGCCTTTTCCGGGTCGCGGGCGAGAATCGCATCTGCGATTTCCCGGTGCTCCTCTAGAATCGGATGGTCGCGATTGGGCAAGGGATCGATGCCGCCCATCATCGTCTTGAACTTCACCCGCGGGATCATCCGGCGGCCGATATGTTCGAGGAATGCCTTGAATCTGGCGTTGTTCGTTGCGGTGGCAATCGCCAAGTGGAACTGGAAGTCCGCCTCGTCGGTGGGTTGGTCTTGCGCCATGAGATCGGCGAACCTTTCGACCTGGGCCTCGATTTCGGCCTCCTGCGCCGGCGAACTGCGGGCTGCAGCAAGCCCGGCTGCCTCGACTTCGATGCCGATGCGCAGCTCGAGCTCTTCGATGATGTCCGAGATCTTGTTCGTTTCGTCGGTGAAGAGCTTCAATCCCTCGTCGACGGGTTTCGGGCCGAGGACGAAGACGCCGGCGCCTTGCCGCGATTCCACCAGCCCGTCGGCGCGAAGGGCGGCGATGGCCTCCCGGACCACAGTGCGGCTGAACCCGAACCGGTCAATCAGCGCGGGTTCTGTCGGCAATTTGTCGCCAGGCGCATAAAAGCCGGCTTCGATCTGGCCGCGCAGCGCATCTGCAACCTGAGAAACGAACGACCTGCGGGACGTTCGATGTTCGGCCTGCTGCATGGGTCCTCCAAACTTTGCCGCGTCGAGACATTGCATACTCCCGGCGCAGGGCAAAAGCGAGATCATCATATGAAATTTGTCACTGCCTTTAGATCATCATATGGCTTATGCGCTCCGCGTCGGCCGTCAAGTCGCCCAGCTCGCTTTCGCCGACACCTTTTCTGATGCGGCCATCGCGATCAGCGAATCCACGGCGTGGCGGCGTTCAGGCTGAGGCCGTCGGCAGGTGATCGCGGACCCACCTGACAATCTGCCCCGCCGTCATGGCGCCGGATGTGCGCGCAACCTCCTGTCCGCCATGGAAGAGGATCATGGTCGGGATGCTGCGAATGCCGAGCCTGGCTGCAACGGCCTGCTCATTGTCGGAATTGAGTTTGATCAGGCGAATATGCGGCTCCAGTTCGTTTGCTGCCGCTTCATAGGCCGGCGCCATCATCTTGCAGGGGCCGCACCACGGTGCCCAGATGTCGACGACAACGGGGAGGCTGCTTCGTCGGACCTGGCGATCAAAGCTCTGTGCATCGACGTCTTCCGGGTGACCCAAGAACAGCTTGGATCCGCACTTTCCGCATTTCGCGTCCCCGGCATTGCGTGCCGGCGGCAGGCGATTGACCCCGCCGCATTTGCCGCAGACCACCAGTTTTTCCCGCGTCATGCCCATTCACCCATCTTTATGCGCGTCGATCGTCGCCGTCACGATGCTGTCTTGAGTGGAGCACCCTGCGCAGAAGCGGCCGCGTCCGAAACGCTCGCCAACTCTGCGGCGATGTCGGCGAGCTTTCGATCGGCGTCGACCTTGCGCCAGGTGGACTGGGTGGCCTTTCGCTGCAATTGCCGCGACAAGATGTCGACAGTGGCGTCGGAAGGACCGCCGCTGCGCTCGCTCACCCGCTGCCAAAGAACAAGCGGATCCGCCTCCAGCCAGAATCCGGCGAAAGCAACGTCTCTGCCATTTGCCGTCTTCTCGATGCGGTTGCGATCGGCCGGCCTGTCGAAGACGGCATCGGCGACCACCGAACCGCCTTCGGAAAGGATCAAGTCGGCGCGCCATGCCATTTCGCGATAGACGCGGTCCGACACCTCCGGTCGATAAGCCCTGTCCGGCAGCTTCGTTTCGGCCGGCACCCCATGCATGGCTTTGCGGACGCGGTCGCTCTCGACAATGCGCGCGCCGGGCGGCGCGCCGACATGTGCGGCGAGTGCCTCGGCAACGGCCGTCTTGCCGGAACCACTCAAGCCGCCGATGGCGATCAGCCGCGGCGGCCTTGCCTGGAGAAGTGTTCGGGCGAGCTCGAAATAGGACCTGGCTTCGGCAGTCAGCCCGCCGGAATCGGCATTGCCTTCCTCAATCTGGGTTGCGGTGACGTGCGCGCGCACTGCGGCTCGCACTGCCATGAAAAACGGCAGGAGAATGAAGCCGTCCTCGTCGTCTGCTTCGTCGAGGTAGCGGTTCATCACCAGGTTGGCGAGTTCCAGAAAGCCGCGATGCCAAAGGTCCATCAGCAGGAAGGCCAGGTCGTAGAGCACATCGATGCTGGCGATCTGGTCGTTGAATTCGATGCAATCGAAGAGGCGGGGCTCTCCGTCGAAGAGACAGATATTGCGCAGATGCAGATCGCCGTGGCATCGCCGGATCTTGCCTGCCATCTCCCGCCGGTCGAGCAGTTCGGAATGATGGGCGAGGGCGGTGCGGAAAATCCCGGTGAATGCCTTGATCTCGGCTTCTTCGAAAACATGGCTGGTGGCAAAGCCGGCTTCGTTGATGGCGAGCACGCCTGCCAGGTTCGAGGATCCGCTGCCCCTGTGGATCTCCGGCGCGCCGCGATGATAGCGCACGATCATGCGCGCGACCGCCGTCATCAGCGCAGGCGTCAGTTCGCCACCGACTGCCATTCGATCCAGCAGCTTCGACTGATCGAAGCGGACCATCTCGATCGCCGCATCGACCAGTTCGCCGCTTCCGTCGAAGGCGAGCTTGCCGCCGGCCTCTCGCGTGATGCGCCGCACACCGAGATAGAGGCCGGGCGCGGTCTTGGAGTTGAGCTCCACCTCCTTCTCGCAAGCGGCGAGCCGCAGGGTCGGGGTCGAGAAGTCGACGTAGGGCAGCCTGACAGCTCGCTTGATCTTGTAGGCGCGCTGGCCAACCAGGAAGATACGCGAGATGTGAGTTTCGATCGCCTCGACCTGCCCGGTCTCGCCATATGCGGCAGGGTCCATCAACATCGCGGCCACGGATTCCTGATCTTCGACGATCATCGGATGCCTCTGTATCTGTATCGAACCCTTGGAATCCGACGAGCGCGGTCGCTGAAATTCCGCGCCATCGGGCCCATACTGCTGCAGCGTCTGGATATAACCAGCCAGGCCGTGGATGCGTTCCGTGGTGATACTTTTCCGGTGTTCGGGCGGTATTTCTTAGCGTCTTCCGGAAGAAAGTTGGCGACCACACAGGCATGTCGCGATCGCCACGTTTCGGCACGACCACGTGGGCACGTTGATACGGATCAAATGATGCGCGGCGACGTTCTTCACTCAGCGCAATGAATGCGCTGAGCCGTCTCGCTATTGTTGCAGCGACGATTGGGCTTTGACACAAGATCGGGAGCAGCCGCCATGGCTTTCAGGACGATACTTACCATTACCGGGCCGAACAAGGGTGACGACGATCTCAAGCTCGCCGCCGGCCTGTGCAACGAAATCGGCGCCCATCTTGCTGTTCTCGTCGTTGCCGTTGCTGCGCCGCCACCAGTCGGAGAGTATGCTGCGGTCGTTTCAGAAGCCTGGCTCGAAGAGCGTCAGGCCGACGAGAATCTGTTGAAGAAGCGAACCGCTGCCGTGTCGGCTTTTCTCGCCGGCAGGGCGCCTTCGGCCGATGTCTCCAGCGAATATCCGGAAGCTGGCTGGGCCGACAATACCATCGGCCGCCGTGCCCGCTACGCCGATATTACGGTTGTTGGACCGGAGTTGTTTGCTAGCGAAACGCTGAAAAGCAAAGCGATCGAAGGCGCGTTGTTTTCTTCGGGAAAGCCTTTGTTGCTCATCCCCGAGGGGTCGCGCTCGACACTGAAGCCGAAACGCGTGCTGATTGCATGGGACGCGCGTCTGGAGTCATCGCGTGCCGTCCGCGAGTCTCTCGACATGCTGCCAGGTGCCGATGAGGTGCACCTTGTCATGGTCGATCCGGTGGAGGACGAATACCGCCACGGGGCGGAACCCGGAGCCGACGCCGCTGCCTATCTCGCACGGCATGGCGTGAATGTCACGGTTGACCGGCTGCCCAGCTTGGATCATTCAGTCGCCGACGTGCTTCGCAGGCACGCGGTCGACATCGCCGCCGACCTGATAGTGATGGGCGCCTATGGTCATTCCCGGTTGCGCGAGCGCATCTTCGGTGGCGTCACCGTCTCGATGCTTGAAGACCCGTCGATGCCGATCCTTATGGCGCGTTAACCGCCGGCTGCCTGTCGCGGACATCGGTCAGTCCGCCGGCCAGAGGCGGGCGTTTTCGGGAGACGCTAAGTATTTGTTTTTTCTGGTCGGAGTGGCAGGATTTGAACCTGCGACCCCATCGTCCCGAACGATGTGCGCTACCAGGCTGCGCTACACTCCGTGACCAGACCGCGGGCTTATAGCCGCCGTACTTCGTTCCTGCAAGCGCCAATGGCAACGCTTCTGTCGCATTTCTTCCGCTTTCGCCATAACGTCATACAGGTTTCAGTTCCCTGCGGGATAAACACCGCTTAAGGGCTCGTGTTATAGGCATGGCCACCTGCGTTAAAACCACTCTGAATCCAGCCGCTTGGAGTTGCTGTCTTGTCCCTGAAGATCGTTAGCGAAGCCCTTCCCAACACCTTCGAGTTTGAAACCTCGGCGCTGATCAAGGCGTCCGGCTTTCGTGAGTATGATGCGCGCTGGTGGTTCGGCCATCCTGGATCTGCGGAGCCGCCGGAACTCAACCTGATCGGTGTCCAGGCGCTCGGCATGGGGCTCGGCACGCTGATCCGGCGCTTGGGCGCCGGGCCGGACATCGTAACCGGGCATGATTTCCGCTCCTATTCGCTGGCGATCAAGCTGGCGCTGGTTTCCGGGCTGATGGCCGCCGGCGCGCGGGTTAGGGATATCGGGCTGGCGCTGTCGCCGATGGCCTATTTCGCCCAGTTCGCGCTCGACACGCCGTCGGTCGCCATGGTCACCGCCTCGCACAACGAGAACGGCTGGAGCGGCGTCAAGATGGGGGCGGCGCGTCCGCTGACCTTCGGCCCGGAGGAAATGAGCGCATTGAAGACGATCGTGCTTGCCGGCGACTTCGATCTTATCGGCGGCGGCTCCTATGACTTCGTTGCGGATTTCCGCAAATCCTATCTCGACGACCTGACCCGGGACAAACGCATAGCGAGAAAGCTCAAGGTGGTCGCCGCCTGCGGCAACGGCACCGCCGGCGCCTTTGCGCCTGAAGCGCTGGAGCGGATCGGCTGCGAGGTGATCCCGCTCGACGTCGAGCTCGATCATACGTTTCCGAATTACAATCCCAATCCCGAAGACATGAGGATGCTGCACGCCATCCGCGACAAGGTGCTGGAGACGGGAGCCGACGTCGGGCTTGGCTTCGACGGTGATGGTGACCGCTGCGGCGTGGTCGACAATGAAGGCAACGAGATCTTCGCCGACAAGGTCGGCGTCATGCTCGCGCGCGACATTGCGCAACTGCATCCCGGCTCGACCTTCGTCGTCGACGTCAAATCGACCGGATTGTTCAACACCGACGCCGCCTTGCGCGCCGATGGCGCCGTCACTGACTATTGGAAGACCGGCCACTCCTACATAAAACGGCGCGTGGCCGAGCTTGGCGCCATCGCCGGTTTCGAGAAATCCGGTCATTTCTTCTTCAATCCGCCGATCGGGCGCGGCTATGACGATGGTCTGATTACGGCCATCGCCATTTGCCAGATGCTGGATCGCAGCCCGACCAGCAGCATGGCCGATCTCTATCGCGACCTGCCGCTGACCTTCGGCACGCCGACCATGTCGCCGCACTGCGCCGACGAGCTGAAATACGGCGTGGTCGAGCGGGTCGTTTCCGATTTTCAGGCAATGAAGCAGGACGGCACGGTCTTCGCCGGCCAGAAGATCGCCGAGCTGATCACCGTCAATGGCGTTCGCATCGTTGCCGAGGACGGCACCTGGGGCCTGGTGCGGGCGTCGTCGAACAAGCCGGAGCTTGTCGTCGTGGTGGAGAGCCCGGTGTCGTCGGAGCGGCGCCGGCAGATGTTCGAAGCCGTCGATGCGGTGCTGCGCCGCAGCCCTGAGGTCGGCGCCTACAACCAGACCTTTTAGCTTCTCTCATTTGATCGCGGCGTGAGAAGGCCACGGTGGGGAAGCGGACAAAATTCTCCCGTTACAGCTGGTTCCCAGGTTTCCATCGGCCGAGGAACTCAGGCAGCAGAATAAGCCCGCTCAAGGACACGCCAGTCGAACTTCCGCGCCCAGTCGGCAAAACTGTGCCAGCGGACCTCCGGGAAATCTCGGTGTAAAGCCGCGATATCGACGTCATAGCCGACGCGGTCGAACCACTCGAACATCAGCGCCGTATCTTCGCTTTGTTGGCGAGCCACCGCGATTGGAATTGCCTGATAGTTGATCGGGCGGCCGATGGACTGCGAAAGGATCTTGGCCTGGTCTTCGCCGGACAACTCGTCTCCCGCAATATCGAAGCGCTTGCCGAACACGCGCTCGCGTCGCTCGACCAGGGCGGCAACGAAGGCGCCGATGTCGGCAAGTGCGACCAGCTGGAGGACACGTTTGGCGGGCATTGCAAAGGCATGCGTGCCCTGGCTGAGCGCGCCGATCGACCACGGCGCGACGAAATTCTCCATGAAGGCAACCGGGGCGCTGATCGTATACGGAATGCCGAGCCGTTCGACATGCTGCTCGACGAGATATTTGCTTTCGAAATGCGGGATGCCGGTTTTCTTGTTGGCATCGGCAACGGACGAATAGATCAGATGCCCGACGCCTGCAGCCTTGGCTGCATCGGCGGCTAGAATCCCCTGGCGGGTCTCCTCTTCCATCCCGGCTTCGTAGCTGTTGCCCATCAGGAACATGGTGTCGACGTCTTTGGCTGCCTGCACAACGGAGGCCGTATCGCCGAGATCGCCGGCCACGATCTCGGCGCCTGCCGACGCCAATTGCCGCGCGGCATCGCTGTCCGGCCTGCGCGTTAGTGCCTTGACGCTATGTCCGCTCGACAGCAAAGCACGCGCAACTGCGCCGCCTTGCTGGCCGGTGGCGCCGGTCACCAGAACGCTTTGTTTGGTGGTCATGTGTTTGCTCCTTCTTCTTTCCGATGGAGCAAAATTAGGGTTTGTCACATTGATGCATAATTGCCTATAATTGGAAAACTTTGTCCCATGTATGGACACAATGCTCGATCTCAATGATATCGTGGTGTTCGCTCGCGTCGTCGAAGCTGGCAGTTTCACCGCTGCCGCGCGGCTGCTTGCCATGCCCAAGACGACGGTCAGTCGACGCGTTGCCGCGCTCGAGCGTGAGGTTGGGGTCCGCTTGCTGCAGCGCACGACGCGCAGCCTCAACGTGACGGATGCCGGGCGTCTCTACTACGAGCAGAGCAGCCGGGCGCTGCGGACGATCGAGGAAGCAAATCTGCGCCTCGCCGAAGCGAGAGCGGAGCCATCGGGCACGATTCGCATTTCGGCGCCCGTTGGCTTCGGGGGTCATTTCCTCACAGCTGCCGTGGTCGACTTTCTGGCGATATATCCAAAAACCAAGGTCGAACTGCGCCTGACCGACGACAAGCTCAACCTGGTCGAAGACGGCATAGACCTCGCTTTCCGCACCGGCATCCTTCAGGATTCCACGCTGATCGCCCGCAAGCTCGGCTCCACGCACAGGTTGCTCTGCGCCAGCCCGGACTATCTCGCGCGCCACGGGGTGCCGGAGCGCCTGGCAGATCTCGCGCACCACCAGTGCGTCATCGCAGGCCCTTCGACCTCGGGCACCCATTGGGTGCTGGACGGGCCACACGGCCAGGAAACGGTCACGGTGGCCGGGCGCTTCGCCGCTAATGAAATGCAGGCGGTCGTTGCGGCCACGCTCGCAGGCTTCGGCATCGCCCAATTGCCGCACAGCATCGCCGAGCCCCTCATCAATGGGGGGCGGCTGAACCGCGTTCTCCGGGACTACACGACGCCGGTCGGCGGGCTGCATGTCCTATATCCGAGCAGCCGGCATCTTTCGCCCCTCGTCAAGGCATTCATCGAGCTTGCATCCGACCGGATTTCCAGTCGGGCAAATGCAGCGGCTGACCAGCAGTAGCCGCAAGCCTCAATACGGGCTCGCCACATCCCCGGTCTCGACATAGACCGACTTCAGCTGCGAATAGAGCGCCAGCGCCGCCAGCGAATTCTCGCGCCCGATGCCGGATTGCTTGAAGCCGCCGAACGGGATTTCGACCGGCGTTAGATTATAGGCGTTGATCCAGCAGGTGCCGGCCTGCAGCTCGGCGATGACGCGGTGGGCGCGCGGCAGGTCGCGCGTGAACACGCCGGCGGCGAGGCCGAATTCGGTATCGTTGGCGCGGTCGATCACCTCGTCCTCACCGTCGAATTTCAGCACGCTCATCACAGGCCCGAAAATCTCCTCGCGCGCGATGCGCATCGTGTCGGTGACGCCGGTGAAGACCGTCGGCTCGACGAAGAAGCCGCCGCCGAAACCCTGCAGCGAGGGCACGTTGCCGCCGCAGGCGAGCACGGCGCCATCCTGCTTGCCGGCCTCGATATAGCCGATGACCCTTTCGTGCTGGGCCTTGGAGACAAGCGGCCCCATCTGCGTTTCCTGGTCGAGCGGATCACCGATACGGATCTTCTTGGTCCGCTCGGCCAGGCGCTCGACGAAACGGTCGTGGATGCCCTTCTGCACGAACACCCGCGTGCCGTTGGAGCAAATCTGGCCGGTCGAATAGAAATTGCCGAGCATGGCGCCGCCGATGGCGTTTTCGAGATCGGCGTCGTCGAAGACGATCAGCGGCGACTTGCCGCCAAGCTCCATGGTGGCATGCTTCATCTTCGAGCCGGCGAGCGACAGCACCTTGCGCCCGGTCGGCACCGATCCGGTCACCGAGACCTTGGCGACGACATCGTGGCCGACGAGGCCGGTGCCGACATCGCCATAGCCTTGCACGACGTTGAACAGCCCGTCGGGCAGGCCGGCTTCTGTATAGATTTCGGCCAGCGCCAGAGCCGACAGCGGCGTGTTCTCCGACGGCTTGAACACCATGGCGTTGCCCATGGCGAGCGCCGGTGCCGATTTCCAGCCGGCGATCTGGATCGGATAGTTCCAGGCGCCGATGCCGACGCAGACGCCGAGCGCCTCCCGCCTTGTATAGGCGAAGGGTCCGCCGAGATCGATGGACTCGCCATTAAAGGCAGCGACCGCGCCGCCGAAATATTCGAGGCAGTCGGCTGCCGATGGCGCGTCCGCCACCAGCGTCTCCTGGATCGCCTTGCCTGTATCCAGCGTCTCGATGCGCGCCAGATCGGCGTTGCGCGCGCGCAAGATGTCGGCGGCGCGGCGCAGGATGCGTCCACGCTCGACCGGCTTCAGCCGCGCCCAGGCCGGTTGGGCTGCACGCGCTGCTTCGATCGCGAGTTCAAGCACGTTCGGCGTCGCCGAACGCAGCATCGCGATGGTCTCGCCGGTCGCCGGATAGATGACCGGCAGCGGCGCACCCTGCTCGTCGTCGATGTAGCGTCCGTTGACATAGTGCGATGCCTTTGGCTGGGCGCGCATGGGAGCTTCTCCAAAATTGTCTTTCGCCGGGACCGGCGGGCGGACAGTCCGTCAGATCATGGCTTATCTGTCCGATGCCTGCCAGCGCGGATTGATCCATGGTCCCTGGTTGGACGGCGCCAGCGGCGTGCGGCCGAGAATGTGGTCGGCGGCCTTCTCGCCGGTCATGATCGACGGCGCGTTGAGATTGCCGTTGGTGACGCGCGGGAAGATCGAGGAATCGGCGACCCGCAGCCCTTCGATGCCGATGACACGGCATTCCGGATCGACGACGCTCATCGGATCATCGGTGCGGCCCATCTTGCAAGTGCCGCAAGGGTGGTAGGCGCTTTCGGCGTGATCGCGGATGAAGGCATCGAGATCGTCGTCCGACTGGACGTGCGAGCCCGGCGAGATCTCCTTGCCGCGATAAGGGTCGAATGCCGACTGGCCGAAGATCTCGCGCGTCAGCCGTATGCAGTGGCGGAACTCGGTCCAGTCGTCCGGATGCGACATGTAGTTGAAGCGGATCACCGGCTTCGATCCGGGATCGGGCGAGCGCAGCATGACAGAACCGCGCGACTTCGATCGCATCGGCCCGACATGCGCCTGGAAACCATGCGCTTTCGCCGCCGCCTTGCCGTCATAGCGAACCGCCGCCGGTATGAAATGATACTGGATGTCGGGATAGTCGACACCGGCGCGCGAACGCACGAAGGCCGCCGCCTCGAAATGATTGGTTGCGCCGAGACCCGATTTGAAAAACAGCCATTGCGCGCCGATCATTGCCTTGGAGAAGGGGTTCAGCACCGAATTCAGCGTGATCGGCTGCGTCGATTCCTGCTGGATATAGAGCTCCATATGATCCTGCAGGTTGCGGCCGACGCCGGGCCGGTCGGCGATCACCTGAATGCCGTATTCCCTGAGATGTTCGGCCGGGCCGATACCGGACAGCATCAGGATCTTGGGCGAGTTGATCGAGGAGGCGGCAACGATCACTTCACGTCGCGCCCTGACCAACTGAATCCGTTTGCGCACTTCGATCTCGACACCGGTGGCGCGTTGATTCTCGATGATCACCCGCCGGGCGAAGCCCTTGACCAGGCTCACGTTTTTCCGCCTGAGCGCAGGCCTGAGATAGGCGCTCGCCGCCGACCAGCGGCGGCCGCCGCGAATGGTCTGCTCCATCGGACCAAAGCCTTCCTGCTTCGCGCCATTATAGTCGTCGGTCAGCTCGAAGCCGGCCTGACGGCCCGCCTCGACGAACGCGCCGTAGAGCGGGTTGGTCCTTGAGCCCCGCTGCACGGTCAGCGGGCCGCCGTGGCCGCGCCAGCCATTCTCGCCGCCGTTGGCGTCCTCCATGCGCTTGAAGTAGGGGAGCACGTCGGCAAACCCCCAGCCGGCCGCGCCCTGTTCGGCCCAGTGGTCGAAGTCGCGGGCGTGGCCGCGCACATAGACCATGCCGTTGATCGAGGACGAGCCGCCGATGACCTTGCCGCGCGGCGTCGCCAGCACGCGGCCGCCGAGATGCGGCTCCGGCTCGCTGGCAAAGCCCCAGTCGTAGAGGCTCATGTTGAGCGGGATCGACAGCGCCGACGGCATCTGGATCAGCGGCCCGATGTCGCTGCCGCCAAATTCGATGACGATCACCGAATGCTTGCCGTCCTCCGACAGCCGGTAGGCCATGGCCGAGCCTGCCGAGCCAGCGCCGATGATGACGAAATCCGCCTCAAGCATGATTCATATGTGCCATGAAATCGGTGAGCGAGACATTGCCGCCGGTTGCCACCACGAGCACGGTCTTGCCGCTCACATCCACCTTGCCGCCGAGCAGCGCCGCCAGCGATGCAGCGCCCGAAGGTTCCAGCACCAGCTTCATCCGTTCGAAGGCGATGCGCATCGCGCGGCGCACCGATTGATCGTCGACGGTGATGCCGCGAACGCCCGCGGTTCTGACCGCCGCGAATGGCGCGTCGCCAGGCTTGCGCGCCATCAGCCCGTCGCATATCGATTTCGGCCCGATCGGCATGGTTTCGATGACGCCATGCGCCAGCGACGAGCCCATGCCGTTGAAACCTTCCGGCTCGACGCCGATGATCTCGGTCGCCGGCGACAGATAGTGGAAAGCCAGCGAAACGCCGCCGATCAGCCCGCCGCCGCCGACCGAACAGAACAGAAGATCGGCGCTGGCATCCCTGGCATCGAGTTGCTCGAGTGCCTCCAGCCCCACACCAGCCTGGCCAGCGACGATCTCCGGATCGTCGAACGGATGCAGCAGCGCGAGCCCCTCGGTCTCGGCGATCTCGCGCGCCGTGGCGGCGGCAACCTCCTCACGCGCGCGTTCGCCATGGTCGGTCAGCACCACGCGCGCGCCATAGCCGGTCGTTGCGTCACGCTTGGCGGCCGGCGCGTCGATCGGCATGACGATGGTCACCGGAATGCCCAGCGCCTGGCCGGCGGCGGCCAGCCCTTGCGCAAAATTGCCGGAGGAATAGGCGACGACGCCCTTCCTGGCTTCATCGGGCGAAAGCCGCTTCAGCCGCCAATAGGCGCCGCGCACCTTGAAGGAACCCGCCCATTGCAGCGACTCCGGCTTGACGAAGACGCGCGCGGCGCCGGTCTCTCTGGCCAAGGCCGCTGACTCCAGCAGCGGCGTGATCTGCGTCGCCTTGGCGGTGACGGCATAGGCCTGTTTGAGGTGATCGAGGGAGGGGACAAGGGTTGTCATCATTCGCCTCGCGGAAAGCGCTTCTGCTCTTCGAGCAAGTCAAGGTTCATGTGGTTGCGCATGTAGCGTTCCGATGCTTTCTGCAGCGGCTGGAATTCCCAGGGGTAATGGGTGCCGTTGCGCAGCGCCGGATAGACCACCCAGCGGCGCGCCTGGCTGGTCCGGACGGCGGCGTCGAAAGCGGCCATGTCCCAGCGCGCCCGGACCTTTTCGGTGAAAGCAGCCAGTAAGGGGGCATGAGCCGGGTCAGCGGCGAGATTGGTCAATTCCCGCGGATCCGATTCAAGATCAAACAGTTGCGGCGGATCGATCTCGCAATGGATGAATTTGTATCGGTCGTCGCGGATCGCCACCATCGGCGCGTTGGAGCCTTCGGCCGCATATTCCATCAGCACGGGTGCGGTGCGCGTCTTGCCGTCGAGCAGCGGCAGCAGCGACTGGCCGTCGGTCCATGGCGCAATCGCGCTCATGTCGATGCCGGCGAGGTCGCAAAGCGTCGGCGTGACATCGAGATTGGACACCGGGGTCTCGATCAGGGTGGCCGAAATGTCTTTTCCGGCGATCATCAGCGGCACCCGTGCCGAGCCCTCGAAAAAACACATCTTGAACCACAGGCCGCGCTCGCCGAGCATGTCACCGTGATCCGAGCAGAACAGGATGATTGTGTCGTCGAGCATTCGCGTGCGTTCGAGCACCGACAGCAGTTCGCCGACCTTGTCGTCGAGATAGGAGATGTTGGCGAAATAGCCGCGCCGCGCGCGGCGGATCTGCTCCGGGGTGATCTTGAAGCTGTCATAGTCGCTGGCCCGGTAGAGCCGCTGCGAATGCGGATCCTGCTTGTCGTAGGGAATGAAGCCCACCTTGGGCTCAAGCGCCGGGCAGTCCTCGTAGAGATCCCAATAGCGCCGCCGGGCGACATAGGGGTCGTGCGGATGGGTGAAGGAAACGGTCAGGCACCATGGCCGGCGCGAAGCGTCGTCGGAGACGCGGGCGAAATCATAAAGCTTCTGCACCGCATGGAAGGCAACCTCGTCGTCATACTCCATCTGGTTGGTGATCTCGGCGACGCCGGCGCCGGCCACCGAGCCGAGATTATGATACCACCAGTCGATCCGCTCGCCGGGCTTGCGATAATCCGGCGTCCAACCGAAATCGGCCGGATAGATGTCGGTGGTCAGCCGTTCCTCAAAGCCATGCAACTGGTCCGGCCCGACGAAATGCATCTTGCCGGAGAGACAGGTATGGTAGCCGTCGGCGCGCAGATGATGCGCATAGGTCGGGATCGACGAGACGAATTCGGCGGCATTGTCATAGACCTCGGTGCGCGACGGCAACTGGCCGCTCATGAACGAGGCGCGGCCCGGCGCGCAGAGCGGCGAGGCAGTGTAGTTGTTTTTGAAGCGCGCCGAACGAGCGGCCAGCGCCTTCAGATGCGGCGCATGGAGGAAGTCCGCCGGTCCATCCGGGAACAACGTGCCGTTGAGCTGATCGACCATGACGATCAGGAAATTGGGTCGCTTGGACGTCACTGCGCGCTCCGGCGGCTGAGTTTCGTTTCGAGGTAATCCTCGATCAGTGCGATCGCGGTCGCGGCATTGGGCACGCCGTCCTTCAGCGCGCGCCTGATGTAGAGCCCGTCGATCAGCGCCGCTGTCGCCTCGGCGACCCGGTCGGCTTCGCTTCTCGGCAGGATGCCGGTCAGCCCGCTCAACAGATTGGAATGCAGCCGTCGCGCATAGACCTTGAGCAGCCGGCGAAGTGCTGCTGATTTCTGCGCCTCGACATAGAAGGCCAGCCAGGCGGCGATCGTTTCCGGCCGGAACTGGACGTCGGAGAAATTGACGGCGACCACGGCCGAAACGCGCTGGCGCGCCGTGCTGGCCGATCGAAGCGCGCGCCGCATGTCGGCGGTCAGCTCGGCCAGGATGTGCCGCATCGTCGCCAGCAAAAGTTCGTCCTTGGCGCCGAAATAGTGATGGGCAAGCGCCGAGGACACGCCAGCGCGCCCGGCGATTTCCGACATCGTCACATCAAGCGAACCGCGCTCGCCGATCGCCGAGATCGTCGCGTCGATCAGCGCCCTGCGGCGCAACGGCTCCATTCCGACTTTCGGCATTCTTGCTCCGGCCTGTGAGACGAGATTATTTTTTATTGACGGATCAATCAACAAAAATCCAGCCTGATTTGGTGGCAAAAGTGAGGTGCCGTGACCAGATACTCAAGATCAAGCGATTGTGTGGTTCTGGCCCCTTCACGAAGTCGCTGGAACGGTTCATGCTTGAACAATGCTGAGGCGCTGCGACATCGCGTAGCCCGGCCCGTAGGATGGAGATAACCATGACAGCATGCATCGTCGGCTGGGCGCATTCGCGTTTCGGCAAGCTCGAAGGCGAGACGCTGGAGGGCCTGATCACCAAGGTGGCTAGCGAGGCGCTCGATCATGCCGGCATCGGTCCGGACGAGGTCGACGAGATCGTGCTTGGCCACTTCAATGCCGGCTTTTCCGCACAGGATTTCACCGCAAGCCTGGTCCTGCAGGCCGACGACCGGCTGCGCTTCAAGCCGGCGACCCGCGTCGAGAACGCTTGCGCCACCGGTTCGGCGGCGGTCAGGCAAGGCATCCGCGCCATCGACGCCAATGCCGCCCGCATCGTGCTGGTGGTCGGCGCCGAGCAGATGACGACGACATCAGGTCCAGAAATCGGCAAGAACCTTCTCAAGGCCTCTTATCTGCCCGAGGAGGGCGACACGCCGGCAGGCTTCGCCGGCGTTTTCGGCAAGATCGCCCAAGCCTATTTCCAGCGCTATGGCGACCAGTCGGACGCGCTGGCGATGATCGCCGCCAAGAACCACAAGAACGGCGTCGACAATCCCTATGCGCAGATGCGCAAGGATTTCGGCTATGAGTTCTGCCGGCATGAGAGCGAGAAGAACCCCTTCGTCGCTGGCCCTCTGAAACGCACCGACTGCTCGCTGGTTTCGGACGGCGCCGCCGCCCTGGTCCTTGCCGACACGGCGACTGCGTTAAAGATGCGCCGCGCCGTCGCCTTCCGCGCCAACGAGCATGTGCAGGATTTCCTGCCGATGTCGAAGCGCGACATCCTGGCGTTCGAAGGCTGCGAACAGGCCTGGAGCCAGGCGCTGAAGAGGGCTGGTGTGACGCTCGATGATCTGTCCTTCGTCGAGACGCATGACTGCTTCACCATCGCCGAGCTGATCGAATATGAGGCGATGGGACTGGCGAAACCGGGTGAGGGCGCAAAACTGGCGCTGGATGGCGAGACGGCGAAGGACGGTCGGCTGCCGGTCAATCCGTCCGGCGGGCTGAAGGCCAAGGGCCACCCGATCGGCGCCACCGGCGTCTCGATGCACGTGCTGACCGCCATGCAGCTCGTCGGCGAGGCCGGCGGCATCCAGGTGCCGGGAGCCAAGCTTGGCGGCATCTTCAACATGGGTGGCGCCGCGGTCGCCAACTACGTTTCCATTCTCGATCGGATCAGATAAAAGCGGCCCGCATTACAGCGCCGCGCGCCCCTTCCGGGCGCGCAAAGGGCGCTGTAACACTTTGATTTTACGCATGATCCTTTTCGAAAATCGATTCCGATTTTCGAGGTCATGCGTTAGCGGGGAATTCATGACAAATCCGGTTCTGGTCGAAGTTTTGCGCGGCGCCGTGGTCGAGAGCGTGCATCGTGGCGCCATTGCGGTCTTCGATGCCGACGGCAAATCAGTCTGGGAAATCGGCGATACGACCCGCCCGGTATTCCCGCGCTCGGCCGTCAAGGCGATCCAGGCGCTGCCACTGGTCGAAAGCGGTGCCGCCGATGCGTACGGTTTCGGCGACCGCGAACTGGCGCTAGCCTGCGCTTCGCATTCCGGCGAGCCGGCGCATGTCGAACTGGCGCGGGCGATGCTGGCGAAGGCCGGGCTGGACGAGACCGCGCTGGAGTGCGGCGCCCATTGGCCGTCCAACCATCCGGCGACAGTTGCGCTCGCCCGTGCCGGCAAGGCGCCAAACGCACTGCACAACAACTGCTCAGGTAAGCATGCAGGCTTCCTCTGCACCTGCGTCCAAACCGGCATCGCCCATCGCGGCTATGTCAAACCAGGCCACGCCTCGCAGGAGATGGTGCGCGACGCGATGCAAGCGGTGACAGGTGCCGTCCATGATTTTGATCATTGCGGCACTGACGGCTGCTCGATCCCGACCTATGCCGTGCCATTGCGCAGCTTCGCGCTCGGCTTTGCCCGCATGGCGACCGGTGTCGGCTTTGAGCCGGTGCGCGCCAAGGCGGCAAAGCGGCTGCTTTCCGCCTGCATGGCCGAGCCCTTTCTGGTTGCCGGCACGGGCAGGGCTGATGTTGCGCTGATGGAAGCCGCACCCGGCCGGATTTTTGTGAAGGGAGGCGCTGAAGGCGTCTATTGCGCGGCACTTCCCGAGCTTGGCCTTGGCATAGCGCTGAAATGCGATGATGGCGCCGGCCGGGCGGCTGAAGTCATGGTCGCGGCGTGCATGGCCAGGTTTTTCCACGCCGACAAGGCGCTGGCGGCAAGACTGATCGAACAGGCACATCCGCCCATCGAAAGCCGGATCGGCGCCAAGGTTGGCGTACTCCGGCCCACCGCCGCACTAAGCTGAGAACGGCCATTCAGCTCACATGATTGCGCTCGATGGTCAGATGCGCATAGCCGGCATTGCCCGATGAGGCGAGATCGTCGGTCACCGGCTCGGCCCAGCGGTGGCCGACGATCGCGCCGTTTTGGGCGCCGTCGATGACATTGTCAGAGATGACCGCCGTCCCGGCGCCCTCGACCACGGTGACGGCAATGCCGGTTCCAGCCTTGCGGATGATGTTTGCGGTGGCGACCACGTTGCGCATGAACGGTCCCCAGCCGATGTGCATGCCGTAGAGCGGCGCATTCTCGATGACGTTGCCGGAGACGGCAGTATCCGCCTCGACGCTGATACCGACGCCGAAACCGGGCGCGTTGGCAGGGTAGGGGCCGCTGGTCGAGAGGTTGCGGACGATGTTTCCGGAACACACGCCCATGCGGCCGCCTTCGTTGAAATTGACGATCGAGATGCCGTTGGCGGCGCCATCGACGATGTTGTTGCTGACGATCGCTCCCTCGAACGAGAATTCGGAATAGAGCGCCGTTTCGCCCGATCGCGAGCAGGTGTTGCCGGTGATATGCAGATTGCTGGCGCTGTTGGCGCGGATCGCCGAAAACGCACAGTCCGAGACGATATTGCCCGAGATGATGACGTTGCCGGCGCGAAACGCATTGATGCCGTTGCCATTCTGGCCGGTTCCGCCGCTACGCGCCTGAATGCGTTCGACGCGGTTGCCGCTGACGATGGTGCCGTCCTCGGCCGCTTGCCAGCGGTGCACGAGGATACCGCCATTGGCGCAGTCGGAAACGGTATTGGCTGATATCTCCAGGCCGGCGGCTTCGACCGAATAGATGCCGGCGTCGGCCGCGTCCGATATTTCCGAGCGCTCGATGCGGCCCGAAGCGTGCTCGAGCGCCAGGCCGCTTTTGCCGCTGCCGGTGATCTGGCAATTGTCGATGACGAGGTGAGCAACGCGGCGGAGGCCGAGGAGGCCTTGCGCGTAGTCGGCCATCCAGCGGTTGGTGCCGTCGAACATCAGCCCGGTGAGTTCGATGTGCTCGGCCTGTTCGGCCATGAGCAGATGGCCGTTGCCGCCGTAGACGATCCGCGATGCGCCCGGCACGCCGGAAAGTCTGATACGGCTGGGCAGCGAAAGGTTGGATACGACATAGGTTCCCGGCGGCAGGAACACCGGCATGTCGCGGTCGCTTGCGTCGCGCAGCAGCCTGGCGAAGGCCTTGCTCTGGTCGTCAAGCGCGCCGGGCCGCACGCCAAGGTCGGCAGCGTTGATCGAGCCGTGCATCGAGGCATTGTCGATGCCGGGCAGGCTGCCCGCCGCTGCCTTGCCGAGCGAGAGGCCCAGGACGGCAAAGCCGGCGGTTTGTGCGAGAAATTTTCGTCTGTTCAACATCGGCACAGATTCCCAGCGTTCGGCCGTCGCGCCGCAGGAATCGTGCCAGACCGGATCGGCTGATCCGGTTTGCCGGCAAAAGCTTGTGAAGTCGCCGCGCGAGGCATAAGCTCGACTAATGAGCAGAGCCTTCACGCGCGAAGAGGATAGCGAAAACGCCATCGCCGGCATCGGCGAGCGGCCGATCAGTCCGCACCGCAATCTGGTGACGCAACGCGGCCTGGCGCTGATCGACGCCGAACTGGCTGCCCTGCGCGATGATCTGGCTCGAGCGGAAAAGAGGGCCGACCGCGAGCGCATCGCGCTCATCTCGCGCGACCTGCGCTACTGGACCGCGCGGCGTGAAAGCGCCGAGCTTTCCGTGCCGGAACCGGGCAGCAATCTGGTTCGCTTCGGCATGGGCGTCACGCTGGAAGGCGATGACGGCAGGAAGGTGCACTGGAAGATCGTCGGCGAGGATGAGGCCGATCCGGCCAAGGGCACAATTTCCCATGTTTCACCGATGGCCCTGGCCTTGTTCGGCAAGAAAGTCGGCGAAATTGCCGTTGTGAACGGCAAGGAATGGGAAATCGTCAAGCTCTCCGACAATTAGTCCTCGATCTTGACAATATGGTCGCGGAAGAACGCCGCAGCGCCAGCCTCGTCGATCTCGCCGGCGGCAACGCCCATGACGAATTCATAGATCGTGCCGCTGTCGGCCGTCAGCGTATAGCCGTTGACAATCAGGAACACGCCGGCGGCGACGATGGCCGTGCGCTTGTTGCCGTCGACAAAGGCGTGATTTCTGGCGATGCCGAAGATATAGGCCGCAGCCAGATCCCCGATCGATGGATCACCATGGTTCGCCTTGTTCTCGGCGCGGGCGAGCGCCGATTCAAGAGCATTCTCGTCCCTCAAACCCTGCGCGCCGCCATGCCGGCGCAGCTGCTCCGCGTGCATCGCTTCCACGGCGCGCCGGCTCAGGAATTGCCAGCTCATTCGGCGAGCTTCTGAAGCGCCACTTTGTATTTGTCCATCACCTCGCGGGCAGCTTTCATTTGCCGCTCGAAGCTATCGTCCACCGGCTTCAGCGCAAGGCCATCACCGGTTTCAACGATTTGAAGCTGGTCGCCAGCCTTCAGGTTCAGACGATCGAGAAGCTCCCTCGGCAGGATGACGCCTTCGGAATTGCCGATCTTGCGGATGGTCGTGTTCATGGCGCTGCACCTTGTTGCAACACCAATTATAACGAAACCCGCCCTCGTTACAACATATATTATAACGGCTCATCCAGCCTGCAACAGCCGGTCCATCAGCCGGTCGGCGGCCTCGGGGATGACCGTGCCCGGCGGGAAGATCTCCGCGGCCCCCGCCTGCATCACAGCATCGTAATCTTGCGGAGGGATAACGCCGCCGGCGACGATCAATATGCCGTCGCGTCCGAGCTTCTTCAGCGCGTCCTTGAGTTCGGGAATGAGCGTCAAATGGCCCGCCGCCAGCGACGAGGCGCCGATGATATGCACGTCGTGCTCGACCGCGAGCCTGGCGATCTCGTCCGGCGTCTGGAACATCGGTCCAACGGTCACGTCGAAGCCGAGATCGGCAAATGCCGTGGCGATGACCTTCTGGCCGCGATCGTGGCCGTCCTGCCCCATTTTGGCGACGAGAATGCGCGGCTTGCCGCCGGACTTCTCCTCGAACGCCACGATCTTGTCCTGCAGCCGGTCGACTACCGGATTGTCGCCGAGCGCCTTGCGATAGACGCCGGAGATCGTCTGGACCGAAGCGACATGGCGGCCGAAGACCTTTTCCAGAGCCAGCGAAATCTCGCCGACCGTGGCGTTGGCGCGCGCGGCGCGAATGGCGAACTCCAGCAGATTTTCGCCGCTCTCCGCAGCGCGGCTCAGCGCACCCAGTGCGCTCTCGACGGCACCGACGTCGCGCGTGCCTTTCAGCCGTTGCAGTTTCGACAATTGCCGGGCTCTGACTTCAGCGTTGTCGATCTTCAGCACGTCGACTTTGATGTCCGTCTCCGGACGATGGGCGTTGACGCCGACCAGTATCTGCTCGCCGGAATCGATCCGCGCCTGCGTGCGCGCGGCGGCCTCTTCGATGCGCAGCTTCGGTATGTTTTTTTCGGTTGCGGCGGCCATGCCGCCCAGGCTCTCGACCTCTTCGATATGGGCAAGCGCGCGCGCCGCCAGGTCATGCGTCAGCCGTTCGAGATAGGCAGAGCCTCCCCATGGATCGATGATGCGGGTGGTACCGGATTCCTTTTGCAGGATGAGCTGCGTGTTGCGGGCGATACGAGCCGAATGGTCGGTCGGCAGCGCCATCGCCTCGTCGAAGGAGTTGGTGTGCAGCGATTGCGTATGACCCTGCGTCGCCGCCATCGCCTCGATCATGGTGCGGATGATGTTGTTGTAGGGGTCCTGCGCCGTCAGCGACCAGCCCGAAGTCTGGCAATGGGTACGCAGCGACAGCGAGCGCTCGTCCTTCGGCAAGAAGTTCTTCAGCATCAGGATCGACCACAAAAGGCGGGCTGCCCTTAGCTTGGCGACCTCCATGAAGAAGTTCATGCCGATCGCCCAGAAGAAGGAAAGGCGCGGCGCGAAACGGTCGATATCGAGACCCGCCGCGACACCGGCGCGGGCATATTCGATGCCGTCGGCGATCGTGTAGGCGAGCTCGAGGTCGGCGGTCGCACCTGCCTCTTGCATGTGATAGCCGGAGATCGAAATCGAATTGAACTTCGGCATGTGCTGCGACGTGTAGGAGAAAATGTCCGACACGATCCGCATCGAAGGCTTTGGCGGATAGATGTAGGTGTTGCGCACCATGAACTCCTTCAGGATGTCGTTCTGAATGGTCCCAGTGAGGTCCTTCTGCGCAACGCCCTGTTCTTCCGCCGCCACGATGTAGAGCGCCATGATCGGCAGCACCGCGCCATTCATGGTCATCGACACCGTCATCTCGTCAAGCGGTATGCCGTCGAAGAGCTGGCGCATGTCGAGGATGGAATCGATGGCGACGCCGGCCATGCCGACATCGCCGGCGACACGCGGATGATCGCTGTCGTAGCCGCGATGCGTGGCAAGGTCGAAAGCGACCGACAGTCCCTTCTGGCCGGCTGCAAGGTTGCGCCGGTAAAAGGCATTCGACTCTTCCGCCGTCGAGAAGCCGGCATATTGCCGGATCGTCCACGGCTGCTGGACATACATGGTCGGGTAGGGGCCGCGCACGAATGGCGGCAGGCCCGGATAGGTGTCGAGATGCGGTAACCCCTCGAGGTCGCCCTGGTTGTACAGATGCTTGATGGCCAGCCCTTCCGGGGTCATCCGCTGGCCATTGGCCTCGATCGGCGCCCGGCGCGGCGCCGACCAGCCGATCTGGCTGAAATCCGGGATCATGGCGCTGCTCCGATCGATTGATCGAGGCGGATCGGAAATAGCGGCTCGCACACCGCTACGCCCTCGGTGACGGCAGGCCGCCGCTCCGCCGCCAGCGTTTCGACCGGACGTTCGGTCTTCGACGGGTGAAGTGTCGTGCCGATTATGGCCCGATCGCCCGCCTGATAGGCAGCATTGCGGCGGGCGGCGGCCGCCTGAACCCGTTTCTGGATATGTCCTTGCTGCAGGCTGGACAGCACGCCGCCTTCCGCCTCGATCAGCCGGAATTCTTCCCACGCCGCTTCGCAGAGTTCGGCGGTCAGCGCTTCAACGGCGCCCGAACCGCAAGCAGGGTCGGCGACATGATCGATATGGCTTTCGTTGGCCATGATCAGTTGCGTATTGCGGGCGACACGGCGGGCAAAGCCCGCCGGCAGGCCATGCGCGATCGTATGCGGCAGGATGGAGATCGAATCCGCCCCGCCGGCTGCCGCGGCAAAACCGGCGATCGCGGTACGCAGGATGTTTGTCTCCGGGTCCGCCGAAGTCATCATGCGGAAGGACGTCTCGGCATGGATGTTGGCGGTGGCGGCGGCGATCGAGCATGCCTCCTGGACCCGCGCCCACAGCCTGCGCAGGGCCCTGACCTTGGCCATCGACACGAACTGGTCCTGGTCGACGCTCAGAGCAAAGCCGATATGGGGCGCCGCATAGACGAGCGGCTGGCGCGCCTCCTCGAACATCCGGAGATAGGAGACCGCCGAAGCCATCATGGTGCCCAGCTCCTGCGCTTCGGTGGCGCCGGCATTGTGGAAGACGCGTCCGTCTGCCTCCAGCAGAACCCCGGGCACGTCCATCGAGAAAAAATGTGCCAGGGATTGCGGCATCGACGCCTGCAGGGCCTCGATCGACATCCGCAACCGGCCGGTTCCGGCAAAGATCGCCGCCGGATCGATACCGAAGGAAAGGTTGAGCTTTGCCGGGTCTGACCGGCGCTTGCTCAAGAACGCAACCAGCCAGTCGGCCACGGCGCGGCTCCAGGGATGCGCGTCGATGCGGACCTGGATGCGGTTGAGCGGCACGCCGTCCAGCACGGTCTCCAGCGCCTCGGCAGTCCTCGGCAGGCCGTAGCCGAACGCATTCGGCGCGCCTTCGAAGACAAGCGACAATCCGGTGGCACCCTGTGCGACGTCTTCCAGGGCCTGGGCTTTGGCGCGGCCGATATCCGGATCGTCGATACGCTGGCTGACGATCCACGGCGATCTGGGATTTGCCCGCGCGAGAGGCTCTCCGGTGACCGAACGATCATAGAGCGGTTCGATGCGGATGCCATCGTCCGTATGGGATACGAGCTTTTCCTCGAAGGATCCGCCGGCCAAGGCTTTTTCCGCAAGGGCCAGCCACCGCTGCCGGTCAGGGTTCGGAAGTTCGGCATCGTGGTTCAAGGCACCGGCGCCCATCCGCTCTCCTCGTCTTCTCGGCCGATAGGCCTGGAACGTCAGTCTACGGTTCCCCGTCCCATATCACAATGCAACACGCGTCCTGCGACGATGAACCGTCAACCGATTGCCAAACATGCGCAAAATCCGCAAGCTCCAAAACCAATTTCGACCATGGCCATTGTCGCTGCGCAATGGCGTCATTATACCTGCGGCGAGCCCCGTTACTTTCAATAGACCAGGGCGTTCAACACTTCAGGTTTGCGGAGACCGGACACATGGCTGACGACACCAGTATTTTCATAGGAGCCAGCCGAAAGCCTGATGACAGCTACCAGCGCGCAGAAAATCTGCTGCTTCAGTATGGCAATCGTCACGGCCTGGTCACCGGCGCGACCGGCACCGGCAAGACCGTGAGTTTGCAGATTCTGGCGGAAGGTTTCTCCAATGCCGGCGTGCCGGTCTTCTGCGCCGACATCAAGGGCGATCTGTCCGGTATCGCCATGATGGGCACCGCACAGGATTTCCTGGTCAAGCGCGCCGAGCAGGTCAAGCTCGATCCTTATGATTTCCAGGAATTTCCGGTCATCTTCTGGGATTTGTTCGGCGAGCAGGGCCATCCGATCCGCGCCACCGTCTCGGAAATGGGGCCGCTGCTTCTGTCGCGCCTGATGAACCTGTCCGAGGCGCAGGAAGGCATCATGAACATCGCCTTCCGCATCGCCGACGAGGAAGGCCTGTTGCTGCTGGACCTGAAGGATCTGCAAGCGCTTCTTGCCAACATCGCCGAACGCGCCGAAGAAATCGGCGCTCGCTACGGCAATGTGACCAAGCCTTCGGTCGGCGCAATCCAGCGCACGCTGCTGGTTCTAGAGCAGCAGGGAGCGGCAAATTTCTTCGGCGAGCCGGCGTTGCGGATCGCCGACATCATGCGCACGACCCGCGACGGCCGCGGCGCCATCAGCGTGCTGGCCGCCGACAAGCTGATGATGAATCCCCGGCTCTATGCGACATTCCTTTTGTGGCTGATGTCGGAACTGTTCGAGGAGCTTCCCGAAGTCGGCGACCCCGACAAGCCAAAGCTGGTCTTCTTCTTCGACGAGGCGCACCTTCTGTTCGATGACGCGCCGAAGGTGCTGATCGACCGGGTCGAACAGGTGGTCCGCCTGATCCGCTCGAAGGGCGTCGGCGTTTACTTCGTCACCCAGAATCCGCTGGATATCCCCGAAACGGTTCTGGCACAGCTCGGCAACCGGGTGCAGCACGCCCTGCGCGCCTACACGCCGCGGGAGCAGAAGGCCGTGAAGACGGCCGCCGAGACGTTCAGGCCCAATCCCGATTTCGACTGTGCGACCGTAATCACGCAGCTCGGCACCGGCGAGGCTCTGGTCTCGACGCTGGAAGCCAAAGGTGTTCCGTCCATGGTCCAGCGGACGCTGGTTCGCCCGCCGTCGTCGCGGCTTGGTCCGATCACGCCTGACGAGCGTCGCAAGCTGATCACTGAGAGCCCGGTTGCGGGACAGTACGACCAGACCGTCGATCGCGATTCGGCGTTCGAGATGCTGCAGAAAAAGGCCAAGGACGCTCTCGACGCGGAGGCGCAGCAGCAGGAGAGCGGCCGCTCACGCTGGACCATTCCAGGCTTCGGCAATGACGATCCCGCCCCCCAGCCCACCGGCGGCAGGCGGGCACCGGCGCCGCGATCGTCCAATCGCCAGACGGTGGCGGAGGCGGCGATCAAATCGGTGGTTCGTTCGGTCGGCTCGTCCGTCGGACGGGCAATCGTGCGCGGCATCCTCGGCAGCCTGGCAAGGGGGCGCTGAGGGCATTGGTGTCATCGGCCTAATTGGGGCTGGACCGCAGCTACACGCCAATAGCGGATCTCGCGGAGGGTTTGTGCTCAGGTCTTCTTTCCGGATATGCCGAGGTCAAGGTCATACTCTTGGCCATCGCGTACCGGCCGCACGCGCGCGCCTTGAGCAGAAAGGCGTGCAAGTCGATCGTGAAGGCAACATCGTCTGACTGAAGCCGTAGAGGGAACGTCCGCCCAGCGTACGATCCAGAAGACGCCTCTAAGCCGCTGAGGATAGCAAGCGGACTATAGGCCTATGACGCAGATTATTTCAACGTTCGCGGTGGTTGATGAGCGTGACTAGACTAGTGGCGTTGCCACGTAGTGCGTGGCTAACTGCGATGCTCAGACATAAGCATCGGACCCAGAGGCGGGCACCGGTTTGGGGACAATCCAAGAAAACAAAAGGAGCGGCTCGATGGCCGCTACTTTGCTTCGACCAGCTCAGAAAATCGAGTCCGAGATCGTTCTTGCCGGACCGAGCAGGATGGATCCTTCCGGGACGCCCGCATCGATTGGAATGGCTTTGCGGTCTGCCGTGGCAACCAGTTCCTGACCGACACCGGCGGTAACGATCACCGGCGTCTTGTTGGGCACACGGTCATAAAGGTCGATGATGTCCTGATTTATCAAGCGAACGCAGCCAGATGACACCGATTTGCCTATGGAATACCACTCCGGCGAGCCGTGCAGGCGGTAAAGCGTGTCCTCGTTGCCCTCGAAGAGATACAGCGCTCGCGCGCCGAGCGGATTCGTCAGCCCGCCGGGCATGCCGCCATTCTCGGCGCTGTATTTTGCGAGCTCGGGCTGGCGGGCGATCATTTCGGCCGGCGGGGTCCATTTCGGCCACTTCTGCTTCCACTGGACGACGGCATCGCCAGACCATTCGAAACCGGCGCGACCTAGCCCGACACCGTAACGAATGGCTTGTCCGCCCGGACGCACGAGATAGAGGTGATGGCCGGCCGTATCGACGACAATGGTGCCGGGCCGTTGGCCGGTCGGATCGGGAACGATCTGACGCAGAAATTGCTCGTCGATTTTCTCGAACGGTATGCCCGGGAGTTCGAAGCCACCGTCGCTGACCGGAGCGTACATCGTTGCATAGTCCAGGAGCGGCGGCTCGACATTGGCTGGCGGCGGAGGCTCGACCGGCTGCCCTCCCACCGTGGTGCAGGCGGAAACCGCAATCGAGGCGGCGCCGAGTGCAGCGGCGCTGAGAAAGCCGCGACGGCTCAGGCGATAGGGTTCGATTTCGGTTGTGAACATAGTTGCCTTTTTGGTCTCAAAACGAAACAAAACATGAATACGCCGATCAGCACGGCGCCAGCCCTACCAATGCTCGGCGCGATAGGCGGTTCCGATTCTGGCCTGAGGGTGGACAAACCAAGGCAAAGCTGTGGCGGCGCCGCCGCTGTTGCGCCGGGGCAACAGGGCTACAGCGCGCGGCGTCCATTTGGACGCGTAAGGACGCTGTAGCACGTTTAATTTGCGCATGATCCTTTGCAAATCGATTCCGATTTTTAGGGTCATGTGTCAGCCTCCGGCCAGCAAGCCTTCGAGCGAGGGCAGGATCAGGGCCGGCGGAAAGTCCTGGTATTCTTCGGGCTGGTTGGAGCGGTTGATCCAGACTGTCCGGAAACCAAATTTGGTGGCGCCGGCGACGTCCCAGCGGTTCGATGACTGAAACGACACCGCACCCGGATAGAGGCGCCAGCCTGTCGTGACCATGTCGTAGACCGACGGATCGGCCTTGAAGCGCTTGACGGCGTCGACGGAATAGATGTCGTCCAGAAACTGGTCGAGCGCGGCCGATTTGACCGCCGCCTCCAGCATTTCAGGCGAGCCGTTTGAGAGTATCGCCAGCTTGGCGCCAGAGGCTTTGAGCGCTTTGAGCACGGCCGGCACCTCCGGATAGCAGTCGAGTCGCCAATAGGCGTCGAGCAGCTTGGCCCTGAGCCCCGTGTCCGCGGAGGGAATCTTGCGCAGCGCGAAATCGAGCGCCTGCTCGGTGAGTTGCCAGAAATCGGCGTAGGCGCCCATCAGCGTCCTCACCCAGGAATATTCCAGCTGCTTGGCGCGCCATATCTCCGACAAGAGCTGGCCGTCCGGCCCGATCTCGTCGGCATGACGCCGCACGGCGGCATGGACATCGAACAGCGTGCCGTAGGCGTCGAAAGCGTAAGCCGTGTGGTGCATGGTGACAGTTTTGCGGCGAGGCAAGGCAAGGCGCAAGCACAGATTGCGGTTCACATAGCGCTGGCCTCAACAAATCTCAGCGATGCCCGTTGACGGCGGACGCCAAAGCATCTTCCAATGGCGACACAGGACAGTCTGGAACGGAACCAAGCGATGACACTGGCGACTGCGGCGCAATCCGCGACATGGACCTTCGTGGATGGTGACTGGTACGAAGGCAACGTCGCCATCCTGGGGCCGCGCAGCCATGCCATGTGGCTCGGCACCAGCGTGTTCGACGGCGCCCGCTGGTTCGAGGGCGTCGCCCCCGACCTCGACCGCCACGCCGCGAGGGTTAACGCTTCGGCGATCGCCCTTGGTCTCAAACCATCCATGAGCGCCGAAAAGATCGTCGGGCTGACCTGGGACGGGCTGAAGAAGTTCGACGGCAAGACGGCGGTCTACATAAGGCCGATGTACTGGGCCGAGCATGGTGGTTATATGGGCGTGCCGGCAGATCCGGCCTCGACTCGTTTCTGCCTTTGCCTCTATGAATCGCCGATGATCCCGCCGTCGGGCTTTTCGGTCACCGTCTCGCCATTCCGGCGTCCGACCATCGAAACCATGCCGACCAACGCCAAGGCCGGCTGCCTTTATCCCAACAATGGTCGTGCCATCCTCGAAGCCAAGATGCGCGGCTTCGACAACGCCCTGGTGCTGGACATGCTTGGCAATGTCGCCGAGACCGGAACCTCGAACATTTTCCTGGTCAAGGACGGCCATGTCCTGACGCCGGCGCCGAACGGCACGTTCTTGTCCGGTATAACCCGCTCGCGGACGATGACGCTGCTTGGCGAGTATGGGTTCAAGACCACCGAGAAGACGCTGTCGGTGCGCGACTTCCTCGAAGCAGACGAGATATTCTCGACGGGAAACCATTCGAAAGTCGTGCCGGTCACCCGCATCGAGGATCGCAATCTCCAGCCCGGGCCTGTAGCCAAGAAGGCGCGCGAACTCTACTGGGATTGGGCGCATTCGACTTCGACCGGCTGACTGGCGAAAAAGCGAACCGGCGCCTCATTCCGGAGTTGCTCCATATCAATCCAGACCTATGTTAGTCCGGTATTGCACCGGATTTTTCCACGAGGAGTACGACCGATGGCTTTTGAATTGCCCGCCTTGCCCTATGACTACGAGGCCTTGCAGCCTTACATGTCGAAGGAGACGCTGGAGTATCACCACGACAAGCACCACAAGGCCTATGTCGATAACGGCAACAAGCTGGCTGCCGAAGCCGGGCTCGGCGATTTGTCGGTCGAAGAGGTTGTGAAACAGTCCTTCGGCAAGAACCCCGGGCTCTTCAACAATGCCGGCCAGCATTACAATCACATCCATTTCTGGAAGTGGATGAAGAAGGGCGGAGGCGGCAACAAATTGCCGGGGGCGCTGCAAAAGGCGTTCGACAGCGACCTCGGCGGCTACGACAAGTTCAAGGCCGACTTCATCGCCGCCGGAACCACTCAGTTCGGTTCAGGCTGGGCCTGGGTTTCGGTCAAGGACGGCAAGCTGGCGATCTCGAAGACGCCGAACGGCGAGAACCCGCTGGTCCATGGCGCGACGCCGATCCTGGGCGTCGATGTCTGGGAGCACTCCTATTACATCGACTATCGCAATGCCCGGCCGAAATATCTCGAAGCCTTCGTCGACAGTCTCATCAACTGGGACCATGTCCTCGAGCTCTACGAAAAGGCGTAGGCCTAACTGAGTTGCAGAAAAGCCCCGGCAAAACCGGGGCTTTTCTTTTGGCTCAAGATCGGCCGCCCTTTTCCAGCACAGAACGACTGTCGCAAAAATTCACACAAGCGTGAGGCGAATTTCCGGAATTTTTAAGCCAATTTTGCCGTTATCGATCAGTTCCGACCTTCATCCGAAACGTCCTCACCATGGAGCCAATTGAATGAGAAAGCTTATCCTCGCCATCTCGATGCTCGCCTTCGCCGGTTCGGCGGCATTCGCCGATCCGATCCAGGAGCGCCAGGCCCTGATGAAGGAACGTGGAAAGATCGCCGGCCAATTGTCGAAAGTGGTCAAGGGCGAGACCCCTTACGACGCCGCGGCCGTGCTGGCGGCGTTGAAGGCGCTGCAGGCCAACGCCGAGAAATTCCATGCAAACGTCGAGACCCTTTTCCCGGCTGGCAGTGAAACCGGCGACACCACCGCTGCCACCAAGATCTGGGAGGATATGGCCGGCTTCAAGGCGGTTGAGGAAAAATATCTCGCCGACGTCAAGGCGGCGGCGGCCGCCGCCCCTGCCGACGTCGATGGCTTGAAGGCGGGGTTCAACACCATAGGCGGCGATTGTGGCACCTGCCACCAGACATACAGGATAAAGAAGGGCTGATAGCGGGCGATGCGCCGGCTGAAAAAACTCGTCGGCGCCGCCCTCGTACTGGGCACCGCCGGCGCTGTCGCTGGCTGGTTCCTGTCGGCGCCGGTCAGGCTCGACACTGAGACCCTGGCGCAGCTCGGCCCCGGCGATGCGGCCAGGGGCAAACGCGTTTTTTATGCCGGAGGCTGCACATCGTGTCATGCGAAGCCAGGCTCACAAGGCGATGCTCGCCTTCAACTGGCAGGCGGTCTCGAACTCAAGACGCCGTTCGGCACCTTCGTGCCACCGAACATCTCGCAGGATGCCAAGGACGGTATCGGCGCCTGGTCGGTCGAAGACCTCGCCAACGCAATGATGAAGGGGGTGTCGCCGAGCGGCGAGCATTTCTATCCGGCGTTTCCTTATGCATCCTACGCGCGCATGAAGCCGGCCGACATTGCCGATCTCCATGCCTTCCTGAAAACGCTTCCGGCGGTCGCCGGCAAGGCGCCGCCCAATTCACTGGGATTCCCGTTCAACATCCGTCGCGGCATCGGGTTGTGGAAACGTCTCTATTTGAGTGACCAGCCGGTGGTTTCCTTCCCCGATGGCACGCCGGATCCGGTGATGGCCGGCCGATACCTGGTCGAAGGGTCGGGCCATTGCGGCGAATGCCACACGCCGCGTGATTTTTCTGGCGGCACCAAAAAGGGCGAGTGGCTGGCCGGAGCCACTGCTGCCGAAGGCAGCGGCATCGTGCCGAACATCACTTCGGGTGAAGGCGGGCTCAGTGACTGGTCGGAGGCCGATATCGCCTACTTTCTCGAAACCGGCTTCACGCCGGATTTCGATTCCGTCGGTGGCGCCATGGTCGACGTTCAGAGAAACATGGCCGAACTGACGCCCGAGGACCGGGCGGCGATATCAGCCTATCTGAAGGCCATACCGCCGCATCCCAATGGCTATCCGGCGCGCAAGCAGCCTTCGAGCTGACGCGGAAACCGGACGGGATGGCGGCGCGTCAGCGGTCGCCGAGGAAATCGAAGCCGGCTTCGAAGAAATGATTGTAGTTGCAGGTCATTTCCTCGCCGGGCGCGATGTCGCGCGACGCATACGTCTCCTCGGGCGAGGAGACGTCGCAATTCGGGTCATCGGCATGGTTCATGTAGCGCGCGTCGTCGGCTTCGAAGACGATGTAGTTCGGGTCGCGCCGGTCGGGATAGGAATAGCGATCGAGATAGGCTTTGATCGGCCCGGTTTCGCGCTCATAGGTCTCGACCGGGATGCGCCGGTCGTAATTGGGATCGAGCTTCCAGACCAGTGTGCCACGGGGAATGTGGTTCTTGGCAAAGACACCGATGCCCTGAATGGGCGATTTGTCGAGATAGACGTCGACGAGCAACATGGCAGACCCTTGACCTGACTGGATGATTTGGCGGCGCGGCTGCGAAAAGCCGCGCAATGGGTAGCGCGCGGCCATCGCAATTGCGAGCGGAAAATCAGCCACGCCATGACCCGAAATCGGAATCGATTTTCCGCCGGGAATCGTGCGCAAGATCAAGCTCCTACAGCGCCCTTTGGGCGTCCAAAAGGATTGGCGGCGCTGTGGTGGCAAGGTCGGCCTTGCCTGCCACCTTCAGTGCAAACGCATAGGTGAAGGCGATTTCCTCGAGCCTGGAAAACCGGCCGGATGCGCCGGCATGGCCGGAGTCCATGTTGATCTTGAACAGCACCGGATTGTCGCCGGTCTTGCGGTCGCGCAGCCGCGCTACCCATTTGGCCGGCTCCCAATAGGTGACACGCGGGTCGGTAAGACCGGCAAGCGCCAGGATCGGCGGATAGTCAAGCGCGGCGACATTGTCATAAGGCGAGTAGGCAGCGATCGTCCGGTAGTCTTCCTCCGACGCGATCGGGTTGCCCCATTCAGGCCATTCCGGCGGCGTCAGCGGCAAGGTCGCGTCGAGCATGGTGGTCAGCACATCAACGAACGGAACCTCGGCGACAATACCGCCGAAGCATTCCGGCGCCATGTTGGCGACGGCGCCCATCAGCAGGCCGCCAGCCGAGCCACCCTGTGCGACAATGCGATCATGGGCGGTGTAGCGCTCAGCGACGAGATGGTGGGCGACCGCGATGAAATCGGTGAACGTGTTCATCTTGTGCGCCCGCTTGCCGTCATCGTACCAGCCATAGCCCTTGTCCTTGCCGCCGCGGACATGGGCAATCGCGTAGACGAATCCGCGGTCGACCAGCGAAAACAAATTGGTGTTGAAGGCGGCCGGGACCGTGATGCCGTAGGAGCCGTAGCCGTAAAGCAGGCAAGGCGCTGATCCGTCGAGCGGCGTGTCGCGATGGTGGATGAGCGAGATCGGCACCAGTTCGCCGTCGGCTGCGGGCGCCATCAGCCGCCGCGTCACGTAATGCTCCGGGTCGTGACCGGACGGAACTTCCTGGGTCTTCAGCAGCACGCGCTCGCGGGTCCGCATGTTGTAGTCGAAGACTTGCGCCGGCGTTGTCATGGACGAGTAGGAAAAGCGCATGATCTCGGTGTCGTATTCATAGGATCCCGACAGGCCGAGCGAGAAGGCTTCCTCGTCGAAGGAGATGAGGTGTTCCTCGCCGCTCTTGCGGTCACGCACGACGATGCGCGGCAGGCCTTCCTTGCGTTCAAGCCTGACCATATGGTCCTTGAAGCCGATCACCGAAAGGATCAGCCGGCCCGCTTCGTGCGGCACCAACTCCTGCCAGTTGGCGCGCACCGGGTCGCTCGCCGGCGCCGTCATGATCTTGAAATCCTTGGCGCCGTCGGCGTTGGTGAGAATGAAGAAGGTATCGCCGCCTTCTTCGAGATCGTATTGCAGGCCGGTCTCGCGCGGCGAAACTAGCTTCGGTTTGGCGAATGGCTCGCTGGCGCTTATGATGCGGTATTCCGAGGTCTCGTGATCGTTGATGCCGACCATGATCCATTCGTTGGAGCGCGTGCCGCCGACATTCATGAAGAAGCCCGGATCGGTTTCTTCGTAGATCAGCCGGTCGTTCTCAGGACTGTCGCCAAGGGCATGGAACAGCACCTTGGAAGGACGGTGGTTGGGATCGAGGCGGGTGTAGAAAAATCCGTCATTTCCGGCATCCCACACGCCGCCGCCACCTGTGTCCGGGATCCTGTCCGGCAACTCCTTGCCGCTGGTAAGATCGCGCACACGAAGCGTGAAGAATTCGGAGCCCTTGTCGTCGAAAGCCCACAGGAGCTTGCCGTGATCGGCCGAATGGTCGACGCCACCGAGGCGGAAATAGGCCTTTCCCTCGGCCTCGAGGTCACCGTCGAGCAGGATCTGCTGGTCGCCGCCATCGCGCGGCGTGCGGAAATAACGCGGCTGCTCGCCGCCAAGCTTGAAGGATGACCCATAGGCGTACGGCCCATCCTTCATCGGCACGGAAGAATCGTCTTCCTTGATGCGGCCCTTCATCTCCTTGAAAAGCTGCTTCCGTAACTGGGCGGTGTCGGCGATCAACGCCGCTTGATAGGCGTTCTCGGCTTCGAGATGGGCGCGGATCTGGCCGTCGAGCAGCGACGGATCCCTGAACATCTCTTGCCAGTTGTCGGCTCTCAGCCAGGCATAGTCGTCCGTCCGGGTTACTCCATGATGTAGATCGAAGACCGGTCGCTTCTCGGGTTGTGGCGGGCTGACAGTCGGAAATGCTGGGATTTGGGTCATTGCGTCTCGCTGTGGAAGTTACTTGAATGGAGAATGAACACGCCGATCAGCGCGGGTTCAAGAGCCGGAATATATGTTTGCGTCGGGCTCCAGAAGATGAGCCGGAGGAGAGGGAAAAATGAAATTCCGTTTTCACGTTGCTGCGGCTTTCGCCGTCGCTTCGACAGTTTTGGCCTTTACCGGCCAATCTCATGCAACCGTGTTCGCAGCTTGGCAAGTCACCAACGTTCCGTTTGGCGACACGCTCAACGTGCGCAAGTATCCGGCGGGGTCATCCCAGAAGCAGGCCGCCTATCCCAACGGTGCCGTTTTGCAGATGACCGGGAAATGCACAGGCGGCATAAACCTGCTCGACATCGCCAAGCAGCCGGCTTGGAAGCAGGAACAGAAGATACGCTATCGCTGGTGCGAAGTTTGGCATGATCCGGCACAGAACGGCAATTTCGTAACCGGCTGGGTCTACGGAAAATACATCACCCCACATTGATGGATCGGTGCCGGTCCGCGGTGCTGATTCCGGCTTGCTTGCAAACAGCAAATCGCAACCTATGGTTTTGTGGACTCTGAAAACAACCAGCTAGCCTGCGCCACAACCAAGCATAGCCAAGCATTGAGATTTTTTTACTGGCTCTCATGGATGTAACGGCAGCTCGACCGAGCGTCCGCCGCTGCTGGTCTGCCCAGAAAATATCGCAAAGTTACAGAGTGCACGAAAGGTTGAAGCTGATCGTCGAATATTTTATTGCCATCGATGAATACAGCGCAAGAAGCGAATTGACTTACTTGGTTTAGTGGCCCATTAGGATGCTGCGACGCGAATCGCAGAGGCTCTTTCCTGCAAAAATTTCGCGCGATGCCCGACCTATCAAAAATAGGGCGCAGGTAGAAACAACTCACGTTGGGGCCAGGAAGCCATGGATATTATCGAAACACCTTCCAGAAATAGTGATGCGCTGATCGAATTGACGGCCGACGTCGTAGCCGCCTATGTCAGCAACAATCCGGTGCCGGTCGGCGAGCTGCCGAGCCTCATCGCCGATGTCCATGCCGCCCTCGGGCGCGTGGGCGGGGCCAGTGAACAGCCTCCTGCCGACAAGCAGAAGCCGGCAGTAAACCCGAAACGCTCCGTCCATGACGACTACATCGTCTGTCTTGAAGACGGCAAGAAGTTCAAGTCGCTGAAGCGTCACTTGATGACCCACTACGGTCTGACGCCGGACGAGTATCGTGAAAAATGGGGCCTGGACGCAAGCTACCCGATGGTTGCTCCCAACTATGCTGCCGCCCGCTCACAGCTCGCCAAAAAGATGGGTCTCGGCCGCAAGCGCAAGGGACGCTGACATCGGCTCTTCCCAACGTGGGTTGAACGATCAACGGCGCCTCCGGGCGCCGTTTTGGTTTCGGAGCATTGCTGGAGCAGCCGATATGCGTTGCGTCATGTGCGGGCTCTCCGTCATGCGGGGCAATCGCGCGGCCTAATCAGGCGGTCTGCCTCAACGCCGCCTCGGCGTCGCGTTTGATGCGCTTGACCATGGAACGAAGACCATTGGCGCGTTGCGGCGACAGGTGCTCGTCGAGGCCAAGTGCCTTCAGCGTGGCTTCCGCGTCGGTTTTCTGGATCTCGCTGGCGGGTCGTCTGGAAAACAGCGCCAGCATGATAGCGACAAGGCCGCGCACGATATGGGCGTCCGAATCACCGGCGAAGGTGACGACTGGGTCGGGACCCGGTCCATATTCGGTCGTCAGCCAGACCTGGCTGACGCAGCCGGGTACCTTGTTGGCAGGGTTGCGTTCCTCATCGGGAAACGGCGGCAGGGCCTCGCCCAGTTCGATCACATAGCGATAGCGGTCTTCCCACTCGTCAAGCAGGGAGAAGTCGTCGCGGATCGTTTGGATCGTCGTGGTCATCACCTCGGATATAGTCATCCGGCGACGCCGCGTCACGGAAAAAGAGGAAAAACACCATAGGCGTCGACGGGCGGACGGCCTGTGGTGCGGTGATAGATGCGCTGAAAAATATCTCAGTTTTTCGCCGGCAGATCGATTTTCGCCGGCAAGTCGATTTTCGCGGGCAAGACGATGTCCTCGGGCAAGCTGCCGGTCATTGTCGCCGTGTCTGGTTCGCCGGTCTTGTCGTCCAACATGGCGGCCGCGATCTTGGCGGTCTCCTTGGCCCGGGCGGTGATCGTGTGCATTGCGGACTTGCCGGTCTCGCAGACATCAGGCTTGCGCTCGCATATGCCGGCAATGTCGCCGACGGCTTCGCGTGCCGCAAACAACGCTTGGATCGGCCCGACGCTTTGGTGGCCTTTCTCGTCGGAGCCGACATTCAGCGGCAGTGCCAGAAGCACCAGCGAAAACCAGAAAGCCATTCTGATCAGAAAGCCCATCTGTATGCCCTCATCTGTGACCGGACCATGCATTCGTGCGGCATGACCTCTTTATGGGTACGATAGTTGCATAGACGCGCAAAGGACGGCTTGAACGGTCAGCGAAAATTTTCCTCAAATTTTAGGCAAATTCGAAACGAAGCATTTTGCAATGGATTTGTCTCAAATCCAGCCGATTTTCTTCACTTGAGGTTAACCATCCATCTAATTGTTTTCCGTAGTTATTTCGCCGAAACGCGGCGTGCCGGTGGCGACTGTCGGAGGCGAAAGGGCGGTTCGCCCGGATAACGCTCCATTTACTATGGCTGCAATTGCCTAGGTTTTGCCGCGCCGGCCTCCCAATATTTGTCTCAGGCGGGGCATTGATCGGTTCCTGCCTTATCCATTCCTTAAACGCTGGATGCGAGTTTCAGATCAACAAAAGCAGTCTGCGAAGCACGGCTGTTCACGACCAGGTGCGAGTGCGTTGAGTTGAGTTCGATAAGGGCCAGATACGTTGAGTTGCCCGGCGCGATGGCAGCCGGTTGCGAACGTATGGTTCATCCGTCGATCCTCGGACAGAACGACCGCCGGTGCCAGCGCCGGTTTATCGGTGTCATGCTGGCCGCTCCGTTCTTTGCGGCAGGCGCAGCAGTCACGCTGGTCACCTCGGGCATGGGCGCGGCCGTGACCATGGCAGCGATCTTTGCGACTTTCGGCCTCTGCTGGTTTGCCGCCTTGCTGGTGGCGGCATCGGGCAAGATGGCGTTTGCCGGCCAGGTCGCCCTGGTGATGGGCAGTCTTGCTCTTGCCGGTGTCATTGCCGCGGCGGACGGTCTGGCCTCGCCGGTCGCCATGCTTGTCGTGGCGCTGCCGTTCGAAGCCTGGTGGATCGGCGCGTCTCGTCGCGCTGCACTCTCGGGCGCCATAGCCGCATTTGTCGCTATCCTGCTGCAGGCTTTTGCCGGTTCTGTTTTCCCGTTCAGTCCGGCGGAAATCACCGCTTGGCATTGGCTGCTGCCGCTGGGTTGGGCGCTCACCCTCGTTCCGCGCGTCGCGAGACTTGGCAATCCGGCCGGCGCGCAGCTTGATCCGGCGACCGACGATCGGCTCGAAAACATCATCGACGCCGTTGTCCTGCGGGCCGGCAGGCATGGCGAGGTTCTGGATGCGTCGGCAAAGGCGCGCACAATCCTGAAGCTGCAGCCGGAACTGCTGTTCGGTAGCGGCCTGTTCGACCGTATCCATCTGTCCGATCGCGTCGCATACCTCAGCGCGCTGGCCGATATGCGCGATGGCGCGTCGGCACGTCGGCTCGATCTTCGCGTCCGACTTCCGCAAAACGGCAACGGCCCAACGGCGGACAATTACCGGCCGTTTTCCCTTGAGCTGGTGCGGGCGGAGCAGGAGGATGTCTTCGCGCTCGTCCTGCGCGAGAACGACGAGCTCGCCGGCTTGCGCGAAGAGCTTGCCGCTGCGAAAGAGGCGGCCGCGTCTGCCGAAGTGGCGAAGGGACGGTTTCTGGCGGTCGTCAGCCACGAGCTTCGCACGCCGTTGAACGCCATCATCGGTTTTTCCGACATGCTGCTGCATGAGATGTTCGGCACCTTCAAGGATCCGCGCCAGAAGGAATATGTCGGCCTGGTCAAGGAGTCCGGCCAGCATTTGCTTGCCGTCGTCACCTCGATACTCGACGTGTCGAGGATCGAAGCCGGCGCCTATGCAACCGAGCCGGAACCGTTCCGTTTCGTGGAAGCGGTCGAAATGTGCCAGTCGATGATGCGCTTGCAGGCCGAGGCAAAGAACATCGATCTACAGGCTCAGATCGCACCGGATGCCGGCGAGATAAACGCCGATCGTCGTGCCGTGCAGCAGATACTCATCAACCTAGTCTCCAATGCCATCAAGTTCACGCCCGATGGCGGCGATGTCGTCGTCGGCGCCAAGCGGATCGGCTCGCGACTGCATTTCTGGGTCAGGGACACCGGCATCGGCATCGCCGAGGAAGACTTTGCCAATCTCGGCAAGCCGTTCATGCAGATCCAGAACGACTATACGCGCCGCTTCGAGGGAACCGGGCTCGGCCTGTCACTGGTGAAGGGCCTGGTGGCGCTGCACGAGGGCACGATGTCGATCGAAAGCATGCCGGGCGACGGCACCACGGTCACGATCAGCTTGCCGGTGAACGGACCGAAGGGACGTTCGACGGACAAGCCCGGCGTGCTGCCAATGCCTGCGGCGAAGGCGGAGACGAAAGGGGACAGGCATGGCTCGCTCCGCAAAACAGCCTAAGACGGTCAAGCGCCGCGGCAATGCCTTCCAGGGTGGCGCGGTCGCGGTCGGCAGCCTGATCTCGCGCAATCCGGTCCTGGTCGGCGGTTCGACCGCCTTCCTGGTGACGCTGTTCTACGTCTCGGCGAACGCCCTGTGGTATCAGCCTTTTCCTCATGCCGGCGCGTTTTTTGCGACCAGGAGCATAGAGAGCTTTCCTCGAGCAGGTGCCGACGAACCCGAAACCACTATCAACATCGTGCGGCCGGGCTCGGCCCCGATCAAGAGCGATCCGGTCGTCGAGCAGATCCAGGGCATATTGAAGGACCTGGATTTCTATTCCGGCACGGTCGACGGCATTTCTGGCCCCAACACGCGTAAGGCCATACAAGCCTATCAGCAGAAGGTCGGGCTCAACGCTTCCGGTGAGATCGACAGCGTTCTGCTCGATCAACTGGGCGCCACGCCAACCGCCTCGACGGTCGTGCCGCATCCGGCACCTCGTCCGGACGACCTGGCCGCGATTCCCGTCTCCGCTTCGGCGCCGGCAGATGCGCCGGCGCAGGCACCCGACGCCCGTATCATCAAGATCCAGGCTGGGTTGAAGGCATTCGGCAATGACGATATGCAACTCGACGGCGTGGTCGGGGCCCGCACCAAGGCAGCGATCAGGGAGTTCCAGTCGCTGTTCGGGCTGCCTGAGACCGGCGAGCCCGACGAGGTCGTCTACGTCAAGATGCGCGAGATCGGCCTGACCAACTGATGGTCGAGGCGGGCGCTCGCCAGCCGGGTGGGCAAAAACCGATTTCGGTTTTCAGACCTTTGCTCTGGAGCATTTTGCAGCCAAACGTCTTCGTTTGGCGTCCGACAAATTGCGTTGAAACAAAAACCTGGAGCGCGGTTTTGGTTTCACCCAAACGCAAAGCGCTCTAAGTACCGTCCGATGTCGTCCAGAATGCTGCCATGCGCGTAACCACCGATCTGTGGGTGTCGGCCCTATTGCGCCGGGTTTTCGGCGCCGGCGGCTTCGCCGCCGTGGTCAAGCGCGGCGCGACCGAGGCCGGCGCGGTCTTCTTGCTGGCGCGTGGCCGCATGGGCGAGGTTGCCTTGTTTGGACCGGCGCCGCAGACGAGCTACGATTCGGCCAAACCCGACGACCGTTTCTTCAGTCTGCTCGGCGCCGGTGACGATGCCACCGTTTTTGACGCACGACTGGAAAGGGAGAAGAAATTCGATCCTGACATCTGGGTCGTCGAGATCGAGGCCGGCGCTGTTCCCGTCGAGGAACTTATTTCCGTCAAGTCGCTCTAACGATATGCATGAAAACAAAGGCTTAAAGCGTCCGCTTGAATCTCTTTCAGACCCGACGCGCCATAGGGCTGGCGGCAGCATCGTCGCTGTCCGCTTTGCGGATGTCGGCGTTTGCCGCAACGGGCCCGGCATTGCGAATGGCCTTCGACAGTGTCTCGGCCTTCCAGCCGCGTAGCCTGTCCAGCGCTGCTTCGCGATGCAGCAGTCGGTAGCGGTCGAGGAAGATGCGAATAGCCTGCGGATGCGGAAACTCTGTGGGATAGACGGCGACGGTAATCAGGAACGCCCTCTCTTCGCCGAGATCAAGCGCGCGCAGGGCGGCTAGAAGCGACGTGTAGTTCTGGTTTGCGGTGAGCGACCGCGCCGTTGAAAAATCGATTTCGAGCGCGTCGGCCAGTGCTGTCTGGAAGAATGCGACGTTGCCGGTCAGCGCCGTCTCGCGCAGTTTGACATAGGTTTCAGCGCCGGCGAACGGATTGACGGTCGCGCCGCCGCTCTCATCATCGGCACGCATCATCGACCGCAGCCGGCGTCGTGCATTCTCGGCGGCGGCGCCGGGCACATGCTGGCTGGCGGGGCTGGGCGCGACGACTTCGGCGCTTTTAGGCGCCGTCTTGGCGACCGCCTCCTGCTGCCGCACGCTCACCAGCGTCGGCTTTTCAAGTGCCCTGATCAACTGGGCGATGGTCGGGTTCAGATCCTTGCGGCGCGCGATGGCGCGCGCATGCGGCAGGCCGTGCCGTCCGATCAGCGCGACGAGGTCGATATCACTCAGCGCGCGCGAGCGGATGAGCAACGGCGCGGCAACGTCGACCGGCTCCTCGCAAAGCCGCCGGACCAGCGCAGTGGGTGCATATTCGCATTCGGAAAGGGCGGCGGCGACATAGCGGCGCGATTCGACCGACACATTGGCGAAAAGCGGAAGCGTCAGATCCTCAAGTTGTGCGATCTCCCGGCGCGAAGGGCGGGTGAGCGAACAGAACGCCGACACCGCCGCGCGGAACAGCCTTTCGGCCTTTCCCGATTCAGCCCGTATAGCGATTTGCCTGAAATCCGAAGCTGACACGAAGGATACGCCTGACACTCGACACGATCTGGACCATGCTCGACCGGGACTGTGTCGGTTTCGCATTTGCCTCGGGTCAGGACTTCCTGACCTCAGAACAAAGATCAAATTAGCGGCGATCCGTTAGCGTTCCGTTAACCTACTGCCGTCCTTAATCAGATTGGAGGCGTTGCGTTGTGCTCCGGGGCAACCGAGAGGAATGCATGAACCATGGGCATGGTACTGTCTTTCGTGCCGCGAACGGCGGCAACCAATCGAGCAGAACGAAACACCGGAACGCCGGCGGCGGTGATCATTTTCCCCGGCGTCCGCTACGAGCTACGGCAGCTGACGGGCGAGACGCGGCCAGGCGCCGGTCCGGATAAGCCGGGCTCGTCAAGGACTATGCCGGGCTCGTCGGGGACGATGCCTGTTCCGCATCATTAGCGCCGCGCACCCTGTTGGGCCGGAAACCGGCGGCATATTTCGGTTGACGTCAGTAGGCCTGCAGTTCGCAGGAACTCTGCTCGAGAAACCGCGACACGACCGGCTTCCAGCTGTCGTCGGGCACGAACGAGCGGATGACGAACATGCCTTCGTCAACGGGCGCCTCGACGAAGATTGCCCCTTGCAATTCCTCCGGGAGCTCCTTGCGGATCTCAATCATCTGCGCCGGCGTCAGTACGATACTGTCCAGCACCCTTCCGGTCGCACTATGGTCGTTGAAGGAGTAGATGTTATGGCCGCTGCGGTCATAGACCGATACGGACCAGAACGGGACGTTTCCTGGTGACTTCACCCGAACCATCCCTTCTGACAGATCGAACCGGCAAGCAGCCGCATAAAACAGCGGATCGACGGATTTTACCACCGGCGTACCGCCGGCCTCGGCGTCCAGCCTGGTCATCCTATAGAGGTCCGAGGCCATGGCCAGCCGCGACCACGCATCACGTTCGGAAAATTCCGGGACGAGCAGCAGCACGACGATGTGCACGATGCCGGCGCCCAGCAGGCCGAGCAGGATCGCGTGCAGCAGCCTACGCATTGCAGCCGACCTTCAGGATCTGCGGCAGCGTGATGTCCGAAAGACCCGTGCTGCTGGCGATCGGCGTGTCGTAGAATGTCAGCACGAAATACATCCGGCCGAAGCCGTCGGAAAGCAGCCAGTTGCCGGGTGCGGGGCGGTTGCTGACGGAAATCACCACCGAATTGTCGGGCTGGCGCAGCACCTGGTATGATTGAAGTGCCGCAAGCCTTGGCTTGCCGGTCTCGACCACCCCGAGCGATTGATCGGCGGCATAGAGGGTCCAGAACCGGGCCGCGGGAAATCCACCTTCGATTTCATAGGCGCATTGGCGTTTCAATTGTTCGCCACCGGAATCGCGTTCGGCGATAAAGGACAGGCCTTCTGCTTGCCCGAGTGCAAGGATACCCTCGCGCGCCACGCGGGCTTTCGAATAAGGATCCGCCGCCCTCGTGCCGATATCGGGGAACGCTGTCCATGGGCCGATCCTGATCGCGCCGATGCCGTCCTGCGTCTTGAGAGCGTACCAGACGCTGCCGCCGCCGCCGCCGATGGCTATGGCAAGCGCGAGGAGCGTCAGGAATGCGTTCTTGAGCATGAAGAGCCGCGGGAAAAAAGAGGAGTGCCGCCCGGGGATATCGCGGGGCAGGGGGCGATGGCAAGCGGACCTCTGTGGAATTGCCGGCGCGAGCACGGCCTGGCCCGTCGTGCCGGCGTCAAAGCGCCGACAGGGTCTCCGGCGTCGCAGGCGCCTGTAGGACGGGCGCTGACTGGAACAGTCTTGTGATGTCCCTGAGCGCCCGCGTTGTTTGGCTGGACAGCACCGGCGGGCGCTCGGCGGCAGCGTCGGCCGCTGCCTGCTCGGCATTCTTCTTTTCCGCTTCCTCGGCCTTGGCGGCGATCTCTTCGTCTACGAAGGGATGATCGAGACCGGGGATCGGCCTGAGGTCGATATTCTGGTGCGCATAGACCATCAGCCGCTGCCAGACCATCGCCGGCAGCGAGCCGCCGGTCATGTTGTTGGTCGGGGTGAAGTCGTCATTACCGAGCCACACGGCAGCCGTGTAGTTGCCGGTGAAGCCGACATACCAGGCGTCGCGGTAAGACTGCGTGGTGCCGGTCTTGCCCGCCGAAACGATATTGGGAAGAGCAGCGCGCCGCGCCGTACCCATCACCGGCACCGCCGCCAGCATGGTGTTCATATATTTCAGCGCCTGTTCCGAGAGCACACGGTGCGGTGGCGGCGCGTCCTTGGCGAAATCGTAAACCACCTCGCCGGTACGGGTGACGAGCTGGGTGATGCCATGCCGGGAGCCGACAAAGCCGTTCTGGGCGAACACGCTATAGCCTGTCGCCTGGTCCATCACGGTCATGCCCGATGTGCCGAGCACCATCGTCTTGTGCGATTCGAGCGGCGATTCGACGCCCATGGCTTCCGCCATCGCCTTGATCGGCTTGATACCGAGATGATTCTTGGCCAGCCGCACCGGCACGGTGTTGATCGATTTGGCCATCGCCGTGATCAGCGTGACCTTGCCGGCCGATCCGCCGTTGTAATTATGGGGCGACCAGCCACCCCACGAGATCGGCCCGCCGGAAACGACCGAGTCCGGTGTGAAGCCGTGCTCCATCGCCGTTGCATAGACATAGGGTTTGAACGATGAGCCGCTCTGGCGCAGCGCCTTGGTGGCGCGGTTGAACTGGCTGGCACCGTAGTCGCGGCCGCCGACGATCGCCCTGACTGCGCCATTGGTTTCGATGATGACCATGGCGCCTTCGGTGACGTTGTATTCCTTGCCGAACTGGCGGAGATGGAACTCCATTGATTCTTCCGCCGCCTTCTGGATGTTGGCATCGAAAGTGGTGTGAGCGACCAGCGAATGCTGGCCGGACTTCGCCGCGATCCTCTTGACCTCTTCGAATGCCCAGTCGAGGTAGTAATCTGGGCTCTTCTGCTCGCCGCGGTCGACGATTTCGGCCGGATGCAGCCGCGCCTGCAGCACCTGACCCTCGCTCATGAAGCCGGCCTCGACGAGATTGGACAGCACCACGTTGGCACGTGCCCTGGCAGCAGGCAGGTTGATGTGCGGCGCGTATTTGGTCGGTGCCTTGAACAGGCCGGCCAGCATAGCCGCCTCGGCGAGGTTCAGATCCTTGACGCTTTTGCCGAAATAGAAATCGGCGGCCGCTTCGATGCCGAAGGTGCCGCCGCCCATATAGACGCGGTCGAGATAGAGCTGCAGGATCTCCTTCTTCGACAGATTGGCCTCGAGCCACAGCGACAGGAAGGCTTCCTTGACCTTGCGCTCCAAAGTCCGTTCATTGGTAAGGAACAGGTTCTTGGCCAGCTGCTGGGTGATGCTCGATCCGCCCTGAACCACGGAATTCGCCCGCACATTCGCGAAGATCGCGCGCGAAAGGCCGAGCGCATCGATGCCGTAGTGATCGAAGAAACGCCGATCCTCGGTGGCCAGCACCGCCTTGATGACCTGGTCGGGCATCTCGTCGACCGGCACCGAATCACGCTGGATGATGCCGCGCTGGCCGACCTCGTTGCCATAGCGGTCGAGGAAAGTGACGGCGAAATCGCCTTGGGCACGCCAGTCGCCAGCGGTTTCCTGGAAGGCCGGCAAGGCAAGCGCCAGCATGACGACGATGCCGCCGGCGCCGAGCGTGAAGCCCTCGCTCAACAGTTCGATGATGCCGCGGCGCCAGCCGGAGACGCGGAAGCGCCGGAAAAAAATGGTGGCCGCTTCCCAGAACCGGCGCGCCTTGAAGCCGATCTCGTAGAGCGAGGAATCGAACCACGCATCCGCTGCCAGCAGTCTTGCGGCAATCGGACCTCTTCTCTTGCGTGGTTTCAAAGGACTGGCCATTCCAGGATCCGGCTGCGGCTACGCCTCTCACTGAGAAACTGCATGCGGGCAATTTCAGGGCGGCGCGCCAGCCAAGACTATTCGTCCATTTTGGCCCCGCTCACAAGGGCGAGGGGGACTTTTGCGGCACAGATTGTCGATGCGAGGGGGAGGGGCATGCAACCTCCACCGCCTTGGCACCTCGCATCCGCTTTCAAATTACCGCGCCGCGATAAAGCGCATGAAATGTGCCACGTCGGCGTCGCTTGGCTCCTGGCCGGTGAAACTGCGCAGATAGGCGGCGAGATGACCGACTCTCGCCTCGACCGGTTCCTTGAGGTCGAGCACATAATAACCGATCTGCATGTAATAAAGGACACGGGCGCGGATGAAGGCATCCTCTTCGTCGTAGCCATGCCGGCGATACATGTCGCGGATCGCGCCGAGCCGGTCATTGTCGGCTTGGTCGATGGCCCGGCGCACGTCGTCGGAGCGACGCGCCCATTCCCGGATGGCGAAGTCGAGCCTGGGATCGAACAGGCGCTCGTCCGCCCAGCATTCGAACACGTTCATGACGCCCATGATGATGCTTTCGGCTGGCCGCTGCGCGCGTTCGACGATCGCCTTGGTGTTGGTGTTCCGCCAATGGGCAAGCAACTGGTCGAGCAGATCCTGACGGCTCTCGAAATACCAGTAAAAGCTTGAGCGCGAAACGCCGAGCTTCTGGCCGAGCGGCAGCACGCGTACGCTTTCGATGCCGCCTGAAATCAATGTCTGGAGTGCAAGATTGATCCAGTCCCAGCGCGTCACCTTGATGTTGCCGGGCGCCGGCTCGTCCTGCGGAGCAATCATGATCATGGCCGCACAATAAGCATGAGGGGGAACTGCACACAATCGTACTAGACACATATGTACAGTGCAAGTGTCCTGCCCGCCTCAACGAACTGGGCCGAGCGGCCGGCGCGCGTCATAGCGGCTTCTCCCTACGATCCCAGGGCAAGGCAATACGGCAGGGCAATACGGCAATGAGGAGTATCCGCCATGATCGATGACGCCGCACGTGATCTCAGGCGCGAACGCAGGCGCGGACGAACCGGTGAGGCCGGCAGCGAGACCAGCCGCCGGCCGGACTATCGTTCGCTGAAGAACCCGTTCCTGCCGCAGCCGATCTTTTCGGCCGATCAGGTCGCCGCGATACATGACGCGGCGCTGCGCGTGCTCGAGGAACTCGGCGTCAAGGTGCTGCTGCCGGAGGCGCGCACCATTCTTGCTCGTGCCGGTGCGCTGGTCGACGAAGACAGTCAAATGGTGCGCATCGGCCGCGACATTGTCGCGGCGGCGCTGGTCTCTGCGCCGAAATCGATCCGGGCGTACGCTGGTGACCGTGCCCGCGACCTGACGCTCGAGCTTGGCTCGATGACGTTCCTGGCGGGATCCGGAGCGCCCAACGTCACCGATCTAGAGCGCGGCCGGCGGCCGGGAACGCTTGCCGCTTTCGAGGATCTCATTCGCCTGGTGCAGCATTTCGACGTGCTGCACATGCTGGGACCTTGCATCGAGCCGCAGGACATCGACAACCGTTTCCGCCATTATGCCGTCAACCGGGCTCAACTGACGCTCTCCGACAAGTTACCGTTCGTCTTCGCGCGCGGCACGCCGCAGGTCGAGGACGGCTTCGAGATGCTGCGGCTGGCGCGCGGCCTGTCCGAGGCCGAATTCCGTTCGGGCGCTCATTGCTACACCGTCATCAACACCAATTCGCCGCGTCAGCTCGACATTCCGATGGCGCAAGGCATCATCGACTTCGCCAAGGCGGGGCAGGTGTTGATCATCACGCCCTTTTGCCTGGCCGGCGCCATGGCGCCGATCACGGTGGCCGGCGCACTGACGCTGCAGCACGCCGAAGCGCTGGCCGGGCTGACGCTGGCCCAGAATGTGCGACCGGGCGCGCCGGTCGTCTATGGTTCGTTCTCCTCCAATGTCGACATGAAGTCGGGGGCGCCGGCGTTCGGCACTCCGGAGCACGTCAAGGCGACGCTCGGCGCCGGTCAGCTTGCACGCTTCACCGGCCTTCCCTGGCGATCCGGCGGCGGCAGCGCCGCCAACATTTCGGACGCGCAGGCGGCCCACGAAACGCAGTTCGCTCTGTGGGGCTCGGTGCTTGCGGGTGCAACGGTCTGCATCCATGCCGCGGGCTGGCTCGAAGGCGGCTTGAGCGTCTCCTTCGAGAAGCTGATCACCGATGTCGAAGCGCTGCAGACCATCGCGGAGCTGTGCACGACGACGCCAGGCGACGAAGATGCGATCGGCTTCGAGGCCATCGCCGAAGTGCAGCCGGGCGGGCATTTCTTCTCGGCCGGACATACAATGGCGCGCTACCGCACCGCATTCTACGAGCCGCTGGTCGCCGACTGGTCGAATTTCGGCAACTGGAGCGAGGCTGGGTCAAGAACCGCGACCGAGCGCGCCACCGGCATCTGGAAACGGCTGCTGGCCGACTTCCAGCCGCCGGCTTCTGCCGCTGCCACATCAGGCGTCCTCGACGAATTCATAGCGCGGCGCACGGAAGAGGGCGGGGCCGCGCCGATCTCTTGATGCAGTTCAGCCACATGCGTCACATGGGACGCTTATCCCGGGTCTTTTGCGGGTCGCGGCGTATCGTGCCGACCTCGGATTTCCTGTGCTTGTCGGCAAGCCTGCGAATGCGATCGAAGCGGCTTTCCTCGGCCACTTTGGTCTTCGCCGCTGCATTTGGCTTCGGGACGAATGCGATCATGGATCGATCTCCTTGCCGCTGGGCTGGCGCCGGGGAAAATGCCCCGGCGGCAGTCTTTCAGGCTCTCGTGAAGATCTCTCTTCTTTCGGAGAGCTCGAAGATGTCAGGCGGCGAGAGCGACCGCACAGCTTTGCGCACCCAGCTTGTCGGGCGAGGTTTTCCCGGGCATAGTCGCCCAGCCGCCCGTCTCGATGAACTGCCGCTTCTTGTAGCTGTCGGTTATGGCCTTGAACTCGATAAGCTTGACGGCCGCGTCGGGTGCCGTGTTGAAGCGATCGACGCAGACCGCCGAGGCCAGCTCGCCGCGCGCCACGTCGCCGGCGGTTGCCGCCAGCGCGCGTGAGGTGCCACCGGTCACCCAGCCACCCCAGTTGAAACCGATGATCAGCGTGGCGACGACGGTTGCCGCACATGCCCACAGAAGCGTGGATTTGGCCGGCTGGTAATCTTCCCATCGACGCGCGAGAGATGGCTTGCTGCTTTGTGTGGCCACGGAACAGTTCCTTCTTGGTTGATGTTGGATCAGCGTCCGGCCTTTCCGGCCGGGCGCTGCAGGCTTGTCCAGGCGATTATCAGTAGCCGCCCATGCCGGCCGCAGGCGCGGCATCCTTGGCCGGAATGTCGGTGATCATGGCTTCCGCAGTGATCAGCAATGCCGCGATCGAACCGGCATCCTGGAGGGCGGTCCGCACCACCTTTGCCGGGTCGACGATGCCGACCTTGATCATGTCGACATAGATCTCGTTTTGGGCATCGAAGCCCTGGTTGTGATCCCTGCTGTCCATGAGCCTGCCGACAACGATCGAACCTTCGACGCCGGAGTTCTCGGCGATCTGGCGGATCGGCGCTTCGAGCGCTCTCGACACGATCGAAATGCCCGCCGTAACATCGGCATTGGCTCCGGTCAGCCCGTTCAGCACGGCCTTGGCGCGCAGCAGCGCGACACCGCCGCCGGGAACGATACCCTCTTCCACCGCCGCGCGCGTGGCGTTCAGCGCATCGTCGATGCGGTCCTTCTTTTCCTTGACCTCGGATTCGGTCGCACCACCGACGCGAATGACCGCGACGCCGCCGGCGAGCTTGGCCAGCCGCTCCTGCAGTTTCTCCTTGTCGTAGTCGGAGGTGGTTTCCTCGATCTGCCCCTTGATCTGCTGGACACGCGCCTGGATCGTGGCCTTCTCGCCCGCACCGTCGATGATCGTCGTCGTGTCCTTTTCGATCAGCACGCGCTTGGCGCGGCCGAGCGTGTCGATGGTGATGTTCTCGAGCTTGATGCCGAGGTCTTCGGAAATCATCTGGCCGGCGGTGAGCACGGCAATGTCTTCCAGCATCGCCTTGCGGCGGTCGCCGAAGCCCGGCGCCTTGACGGCCGCGACCTTGAGGCCGCCGCGCAATTTGTTGACGACCAGCGTTGCCAGCGCTTCGCCTTCGACGTCCTCGGAGATGATCACCAGCGGCTTGCCGCTTTGCACCACGGCTTCGAGGATCGGCAGCATCGCCTGTAGATTGCCGAGCTTCTTTTCGTGGATGAGGACGTAAGGATCCTCCAGCTCGACGCGCATCTTCTCGGCATTGGTGACGAAATAGGGGCTGAGATAGCCACGGTCGAACTGCATGCCCTCGACGACGTCGAGTTCGGTGTCGGCGGTCTTGGCTTCCTCGACGGTAATCACGCCGTCATTGCCGACCTTGTCCATCGCCTTGGCGATCATCGCGCCGACGGTCGCATCGCCATTGGCGGCAATGGTGCCGACCTGCGCGATTTCACCGGAGGATTTGACCTTCTTGGCGCGTGCCTGGATTTCCTTAACGACAGCGGTAACAGCAAGGTCGATGCCGCGCTTGAGGTCCATCGGGTTCATGCCGGCGGCAACGAATTTAGCGCCCTCGCGCAAGATGGAAGCGGCAAGCACCGTGGCGGTGGTGGTGCCGTCGCCGGCAAGGTCGTTGGTCTTCGAGGCCACTTCGCGTACCATCTGGGCGCCCATGTTCTCGAACTTATCGGCAAGCTCGATTTCCTTAGCCACCGTCACCCCGTCCTTGGTGATGCGCGGTGCGCCATAGGCTTTGTCGATGATGACGTTGCGGCCCTTGGGGCCGAGCGTCACCTTGACGGCGTTGTTGAGGATTTCGACTCCGCGCAGCATCCGGTCACGCGCATCGGTGGAGAACTTGATTTCCTTGGCAGACATGATTTTTCATCCCGTTCGTGTGTGGAGTAGGCCCGCTCGCTGTGGAGCCAGGAAGGCTTCGGCGTGCCGCCTGAAGTATCGGCCCGAAAATCGGATTCGATTTTCGGAAAAGCACGATGCATAAATTCAAAAAACTGGAGCGCCATTGCGCGTCCAAGCGGACGCGCAGCGTTCCAATCACGCGGCCTTCTTGGCAGCGACGGTCTTTTCGATGATACCCATGATGTCGGCCTCCTTCATGATCAGAAGGTCCTCGCCGTCTATCTTGACCTCGGTGCCGGACCATTTGCCGAACAGGATGAGGTCGCCGGCCTTGACATCGAGCGCGATCAGCGCGCCGCTTTCGTCACGCGCGCCTGGCCCGACGGCGATCACTTCGCCTTCCTGCGGCTTTTCCTTGGCATTATCGGGGATGATGATGCCGCCCTTGGATTTGGTGTCGCTTTCGGCGCGCCGAATGACGACGCGATCGTGGAGTGGCCGGAATTTCATGGAAACTTCTTTCTGGGGCCGGCTTAGGCGGCCGCTCCCTTCTATAGGCGCGTTGGCACTCGATAGATAGGAGTGCCAAAAAATATTCATTGGAGGTCGTAAAATATTGAATAGTATTATTTTGCCCTTTCGCTTTCAGAAATTTGCCTCATCAAAAGTACATCAGAAATTGATTTTTCCACCTCGAGTCCCTATTTTAAGTACGAAAATCATTTTCATCATTCCAGCAAAAAGGAGGTTTTAATCGATGGCGGAATTCAGTCAGAATATCATGGAGAAAGCTGAAGCGCGCTTCATGGAAAAGCAGAAAAAGACTGCGGAGCGAAACCAGGCAACGGCCGAGTATGTTTCCGAGGCCAAGGCCAGGGTCATCAAGACGGCAAGATTGCGGGCGTTGCGGCTAGCCAAGGAAGAGGCCGACCGCGCCGCGAAGGCACTCAATCCCGTCGCCCCCAAGAAAAAGCGGGCGTCACGGGCGGTCAAGAAAGCAGAGGTTGCATCAACGGAGGTCAAGTCATGAGCCTGACATTTCCCAATCGAAGCCGCAGCTACGACGAGGCGGGCAAACGCATCCGCTTCGTCGGCCATGACGGCATGTTCCAGATTTCCTTCTCTGTCGCCACGGATGCCATCTCGAAGGCACCATCAGAGGCACCAACTGCTGAAGCCACCTATCTGGCGGCGTTCGACACCGCCTCCAGTTCCATCCATGAAATCGCCAGAAATGCCTATGCCCGCACTCGCAAGAGCATATATGTGCTGACCGCGGCCGATTTTCGCTAAATCCCGAACGTCGTCGCGTTCAGGGCCAACGCCAGATCCGATTCCCGATCCAGGCGCACAGATGTGCCGGGTGAACCTAGCGGCAGGATCAGGACTTGCGGTCGGCCTTTGCCCGCCGCTTGACGTCTCGGCTGTTCAGCCGATTGAGCATCACGTCTGCGTCGCGTGTTTTCATGCCGACCATGATCTGGTGCCGACCATAACCTGGGTGCCCCGATCGATGAAACGTCGATTGGTCAGGCCTGCGTGATGTAGAACACTGCCGCCAGGACAAGGACCGTCCACACGACCACGGACAGCTTCAAGGCCAAGCCTCCGTGTGAAGACAGAACCTCCCGCATGCGGGGCAAACTGTTCTTAATGCTCTTCGACATGGTCGGTGCCGCCGCAATGACAACTGGCGACTTGATCCCAAGCTTTCCGAAAACGGGCAGCAGCGATGGCTCGCGCACGAAAACAACCTCGAATGTCTGGAGAAACAAACACTCCATAGCACCGTTTTTCAAACGCCTTGCATGCCAAATGAAAGGTGTGGGTTAGCCACTCGAGATCCCTTGATCTGGCGCAGCAACTTCAACGCGGCTACGCTGCAAGCAGGAGTCGCTGACGGCACAAAGGCCCGTTCAGCCGTGACGGGCGAGGGAGAAGACGATGACCGCGCCGGCCGCTGCGCTGCAGAAGGCCTTGTTCGAAGCGCTGAACGGCGATGGTTCCCTGTCAGCGGCATTGGGCGGCGCAAAACTGTTCGATCATGCCCCGGAAAATGTCCCATTTCCCTATGTCACCTACGGCCGGACCAGCGTCTACGACTGGACAACCGGCATGGAGAACGAAGCCGAGCAGCTTTTCACACTGCATTTCTGGTCGAAGTCCGAGGCCAGGAAAGAAATGCTCGATTTGATGGACATGGTCAGCGCGCGGCTTCAGGATACGGCGCTCGCGCTCGACGAGCATCACCGCGTCAATCTCAGGCTCGAATTCACCGAGGCCCGTTATGACGAGGATCTTTCAGCCTATCACGGGCTGCTGCGCTTTCGCGCCGTGACGGAAGAAAACGCCTGACGCGCTTTCAATCTGGCTGCAACAGAGTCTAGACTGGCGCTTGGATGAATTTGCCGGGTTGGGCGGCCAAAATCATAAGGTCGGTTGTCTCGCGTTTCAGGGGGGTGAGATAGGCATGTGTTGCAGGCGTTCACCGTTCATTTCACGTTCAGCACCGATGCGTTAGGACGCTGATCATGAAAACGCTTCGCTCCCATTTCCGAACCGCGACACTAGCGCTCTGCGCTGCCGGTCTGTTTGCGCCGCAGGCGACGGCGCTGCCGATCGTCGTGCCCGAGCAGAACCGGCCGATCGTCCTGGCTGCCTCCGACTGCTACGCGATCGGTCAGCAGGTTGCCGAGCAGAATGGCGGCACGCTGGCTAAGGCTTCGCAGTCGACGCGCGGTGGCCAGCCGGTCTGCGTCATCGTCGTGCTGGTCCCGGGCAAGGACGGGCAGCGTCCGCGCCGCACCGAGATCGTCGTTCCGCTGAACTGATCCCTGCCGTTTCCCAGGCGCCGGAATCGGCCTATATCTGACGCCCAGCTTCTCAACAGGGCAGCTCTTCAACAGGCCAGATCTTCAACAGGTATGATCCCCGCATGCGCGTACTCGTTGTCGAAGATGACAAGGATCTCAACCGGCAGATATCGGACGCGCTGGTCGATGCCGGCTATGTCGTCGACCGGGCTTTCGACGGTGAGGAAGGGCATTTCCTCGGCGACACCGAACCCTATGATGCCGTGGTGCTCGACATTGGCTTGCCGCAGATGGACGGCATCAGCGTGGTCGAGCGCTGGCGGCGCGGCGGCCGCAAGATGCCTGTCCTGATTCTGACGGCGCGCGATCGCTGGAGCGACAAGGTATCCGGCATCGACGCCGGCGCCGACGATTATGTCACCAAGCCGTTCCACATCGAAGAGGTGCTGGCCAGGGTCCGAGCGCTCATCCGGCGCGCGGCCGGCCATGCGTCGTCCGAACTGACATGCGGGCCGCTGCGGCTCGACACCAAGGCCTCCAAGGCCGATGTCGCCGGCGTGCCGCTCAAGTTGACGTCGCACGAATTTCGCCTGCTTGCCTATTTGATGCACCATATGGGCGAGGTCGTGTCCCGGACCGAACTGGTCGAGCATCTCTACGATCAGGATTTCGACCGCGATTCCAACACAATCGAGGTCTTTGTCGGGCGGCTTCGCAAGAAGATGGGCATCGACATGATAGAAACCGTTCGCGGCATGGGCTATCGAATGCGTGAGCCGGAGGCGTAAGGCGGAACCGCTCAAACAGACTGCAAGAACGCCGCTTTCACTGCGGTTCTGGCCGCGTTCGCTGGCGTTCCGGGTGATCGCCTTTTCCACGGTCTGGGCGATACTCACCCTGATTGTCATCTTCACGCTGATCACGACACTCTATCGCCAGGCGAGCGAGCGCGGTTTCGACAGCTTGTTGTCGGCGCATCTGTTCAACCTGATCGGCTCGGTCGGCGTGTCCGAAGGCGGTTCGCTGACCGGCGCTCCTGACCTTGGCGATCTTCGGTTCTCGGAGCCGAATTCCGGCTGGTACTGGTCGGTGGAGCCTGCGTCGGAAGGCGTCCGCGGTGAGCTGCACTCCTCCTCGATGACCAAGGCGATCCTGTCGCCAAGCGTCGCCGAGGTTCCTTTCAATGCCAGCTTCCAGCGCAGCTATGCGACAGAAGGCATCAATGGCGAGGAACTGGAAGTGTTCGAGAGCGAATTCGTTCTCGACGCGAAAAATCGCGCAGCGCGCTTCCGTGTCATGGGCAACAAGACCGAGCTCGAGCAGGAGATAGGCGCCTTCCAGCGTCGTCTGCTGACCTATCTTTCCCTGTTCGGCGTCGGCATGATCGCCATCAACGCCATCGCGATCCTGTTGGGCCTGCAGCCATTGCGCCGGGTCAGGAACGCTCTCGCCATGGTGCGCGAAGGAACCGCGCAAAGGCTCGACGGTCGCTTCCCGGCCGAGATTGAGCCGCTCGCCAACGAGACCAACGCGCTGATCGAAAACAACAAGCGTATCGTCGAGCGCTCGCGGACGCAGGTCGGCAACCTCGCCCATTCGCTGAAGACGCCGCTGGCGGTGCTGATCAATGAGGGGCGGGCGCTCGGCGGCGCCAAGGGCCAGCTCATAGCCGAGCAGGCCGCCTCTATGCAGAAGCAGGTTGACCATTATCTGCAGCGCGCCCGCGTTGCGGCGCAACGCGACAGCGTCGTCTACCGCACGCCGGTGGCGCCGCTGGTCCAGCGCATGGTGCGCGTGCTGCAAAAACTCAACCCGCAGACCGCTCTCTCGCTTTCGCTGCCGGCAGTCGATATCGTCTTTGCCGGCGAACGCCAGGATTTGGAAGAATTGCTTGGCAATCTGCTCGACAACGCCATGAAATGGGCAAAGAGCGCGGTCGCCGTGTCGGTGGCGCCAATCTCCGGCAAGAAGAGTGGCGTCGGCAAGGAGGGTGCTGTCGATCTGTTCGAGATCAGCATCGAAGATGACGGCCCGGGCATTCCCGAAGAGAAGGCGCGCGAGGCGCTGAAGCGCGGACGGCGGCTCGACGAGACAAAGCCGGGGACCGGGCTTGGACTTGCCATTGTCGCCGACCTGATCAACGAGTATGGAGGCGTTCTGGCTCTGGAACGGTCGAGCATGGGCGGGTTGAAGGCGGTGGTTCGATTGCGGAGCCTTCACTAGACTTATGCTTTTGCTGGGGCCAGTCGACATTGATCGACGGTGCGTGATATTGCGGCATGTCGACTGGTCCCGGAGCCGTCGGCCGCGGCCAAATTTCCGACAAACATCGACACTATGGCCACGCCGACTTCCCCGATGGCGCGGCTCCCAGCTCTAACTCAAACCGGTTGTTGGCATGAAGATTTGCGTCGCGCTCGTTTCCGCACTGCTGGCCGTTTCCGGCTGCACGACGCTGGGCAATAGCCCTGGCCCCACGGTGGCGCCGCAGCCGGCCGCCACGCCGCCAAGTGACGGCAAGATCGCGACGACGATCATTTCCGCCATGGGGGGCGGCCTCGTCAGCGGATCGATCGGTACCGGCTTGAGCGATCCGGAAAAGCGCAAGGCGCTGGAAGCGGAATACAGGGCGCTCGAGTACACGGCGAGTGGCCAGAAGGTGACATGGAAGAGCGATCGGTCGGCGCATTACGGCGAAGTCGTGCCCGCCCAGCCCTATCGTGTCGGCTCGCAGGACTGCCGGCAATACACGCATACGGTCTTTACCGGCGCTGCCGGCGCCACCGCGCGCGGAACCGCTTGCCGCAACGCCGATGGCAGCTGGACGCCACTGACGTAACGACCGGCCGGATAATGCATGTCGCGCAAAAGTGTGCAGCGGTTTTGCGATGACGACGTGCATGAAAACAACAACCTAAAGCGCGTCGCATTACGCCGGTCGAACGCGACGCGCTTTAGGTCCGGTTGACATCAATCAAGGACATGCGACGCATCTGCCGTCAAAGCGTCGCAGGACGCCTGTGTTGGCAGGGCAGGGCTCTGCCGTTATTGGAAGAAGTATGCTGTTCTGGGTCATAGCTGCCATTCTCACGCTGGGTGCAAGCCTGGCGGTTCTGCTGCCGCTGGCCGGCGGCCCGAAGGGTGGTTCGGCGAGCAGCGATCATGACCTTGAAGTCTATCGCGACCAGTTGTCCGAGCTTGACCGGGACGTGGCGCGTGGCCTGATCCAGCCGGCGGAGGCCGAAGAGGCGCGTGCGGAGATCGCCCGCCGCATCCTTCGCCTGGACAATGCCGCCGACAAGACAGCGGCGCGGCAGCCGTCGACGGCGACCAGGCTGGTTGCGACGGCCGCGGTCCTGGCGGTTCCGCTGGTCAGTTGGGGCTTGTACAGCCAGCTCGGCTCGCCCGAGCTGCCGTCGCAGCCGCTCAGCGAGCGACTGGCCAAGAATCCCGCCGACAGTTCGGTGGACGAACTGGTGGCACGCGCCGAGGCCCACCTTGCCGCCAATCCGTCCGACGGCAGGGGTTGGGACGTTCTGGCGCCGGTCTATCTGCGCATGCAGCGGTTTTCCGACGCGGTGACGGCGTACCGCAACGCCATTCGCCTCGACGGCGACAGCGCTGCCCGCCGGGCCGGCCTCGGCGAGGCGATCGCCAGCGCAGCGGGCGGCATTGTCTCGGCCGACGCTCAGGCCGCCTTCGAGGCGGCGCTGAAGCTCGATCCGGCAAATCCGAAGGCCAGCTTTTATCTGGCGATGGGCATGGCGCAGGAAGGCCGCATTGAGGAGGCCACAGCTGGCTGGCAGAAAATGCTCGCGGCCTTGCCGCGGGACTCAGCCTGGCGCGCCGCCGTCGAGCAGGCACTGGCCGAATCCGCCAGGCAGAGCGTCGCTTCGGGAGTGCCTGCAAAAGGCCCGGACGGCGGGGATATCGATGCCGCCTCGTCGATGTCGCCGCAGGACAGGGAAGCGATGATCAACACCATGGTCGCGGGACTTGATGAAAGACTTCGGCAAAACCCGCGCGATGCGGAAGGATGGATGCAGCTTATTCGTTCCTATGTCATGCTGGGCAAGGCCGATCAGGCCCGCGACGCGCTCAATCGCGGTATCGCCGTTTTTGGCTCCGATAGTGAGGAAGCGAAGAAATTCACCGCCTTTGCCGTCTCGCTTGGCCTGACGGCGACGGAGTAAAACATGACGCGCAAGCAGAAAAGACTGTCGGTGATCGCCGGAGGGTTGGCCTTTCTCGGTGCAGCCACCGGTCTGACCTTCTACGCGCTCGGCCAGAAGGCCTCCTACTTCTACATGCCCGCCGATCTGACCAACGCCAGCCTGCAGCCCGGGCAGCGTATCAGACTCGGCGGCCTCGTCGAAAAAGGTACGATCGAGCGCGGTCAGGGGGCCACCGTCGCCTTTTCGGTGACCGACAACCAGAAGCAGGTCAAGGTCACCTACATCGGCATTCTTCCCGACCTTTTCCGCGAGGAGCAGGGCGTCATCACTGAAGGCACGTTTCGCCCGGACGGCGTCTTCGTCGCCGACAGCGTGCTGGCCAAACACGACGAGAACTACATGCCCAAGGAGGTGGCCGAGAGCCTCAAATCCAAGGGCGTGTGGCAGGAGAGCAAGAGTGACTAAGCAGGTTCCGCAAGAGTGTCCCTCGGTTTTGCGGCAAGATCCTGCGGCAAAACAAAAACCTGGCGGGCTTGGCCACAATGGTTGAAACCGGACATTTCGCGCTGGTCCTGGCATTCGCGCTGTCTTTGGTGCAGACGCTGGTGCCGATGTTCGGCGCGCGCATGAACAACCAGAAGATGATGGCCGTCGGCAGTCCGGTCGCGGTGACCGGCTTTGCCTTGACCGCTCTGTCCTTCGCGGCGCTGGCGATAGCCTATGCAACGTCCGATTTTTCGGTGGCTAACGTCTGGGACAACTCGCATTCGCTGCAGCCGCTGATCTACAAGATCACCGGCACCTGGGGCAATCACGAGGGCTCGATGCTGCTCTGGGTGCTGATCCTGACCTTTTTCGGCGCGCTCGTCGCTGCTTTCGGCAGCAATCTTCCCGCGGCCCTTCGAGCCAATGTGCTGGCCGTGCAAGGCGCGATCGGCGCCACCTTTTTCCTGTTCATCCTGGCGACGTCCAACCCGTTCGCCAGGCTCAATCCGGCGCCGATCGAGGGCCGCGATCTCAACCCGATCCTGCAGGATCTTGGCCTCGCCATCCATCCGCCGCTGCTCTACCTCGGCTATGTCGGCTTTTCGATCTGCTTTTCCTTCTCGGTCGCCGCCCTCATCGAAGGCCGCATCGACGCGTCCTGGGCGCGCTGGGTGCGGCCATGGACGCTCGTCGCCTGGATGTTCCTGACCGGTGGCATCGCCATGGGTTCCTACTGGGCCTATTACGAACTTGGCTGGGGCGGTTTCTGGTTCTGGGATCCGGTCGAGAACGCCTCCTTCATGCCTTGGCTGGCCGGCACCGCGCTGCTCCATTCGGCGATCGTCATGGAAAAGCGCTCGGCCTTGAAGATCTGGACGCTGTTGTTGGCGATCCTGACCTTCTCGCTATCGCTGCTCGGCACCTTCCTGGTGCGCTCCGGCGTGCTCACTTCCGTCCACGCCTTCGCCACCGATCCGACGCGCGGCGTGTTCATTCTCTGTATCCTGACACTGTTCATCGGCGGATCACTGGCGTTGTTCGCCTTTCGCGCCTCCAGGTTGACGGCCGGCGGCCTGTTTCATCCGATCTCGCGCGAGGGGGCGCTGGTCCTCAACAATCTGTTCCTGACCACGGCCACCGCCACCGTGCTGATCGGCACGCTGTATCCGCTGGCCGTCGAGGCCGTTTCTGCCGACAAGATTTCGGTCGGCGCGCCATTCTTCAACCTGACATTCGGCCCGCTGATGGTGCCGCTTCTGGCCGTGGTCCCGTTCGGACCGCTGCTGGCCTGGAAGCGCGGCGACATTTTCGCCGTCGCCCAGCGGCTGATGGCGGCCTTCGCCGCAGCGCTTTTGGCCGTGCTGGTGACGGCCTTGTTCATCGACGGCGCGTCGGTGTTTGCAGCACTTGGCGTCGGCCTGGCCTTCTGGCTGATCTGCGGCGCGCTCACCGATATTGCCGTCAAATCCGGCTTTGGCACTGTCGCGCCCGGCGTCATGCTCAGGCGCTTCGCCGGCTTGCCGCGTTCGGTCTTCGGCACCGCGCTTGCCCATCTCGGCCTCGGGCTGACGACGCTGGGCATCGTCGGCACACTTTGCTTCGGCACCGAGAAGATCTTGTCGATGCATGCTGGCGAGACCGTGCAACTGTCCGGCCACACGTTGCGTTTCGAAGGGCTCTATCCGGCTCAGGGGCCTAATTACAGCGAGGATCGCGGCCGCTTCGCCCTGCTCGGCGCTGATGGAAGCACTACCGCCGTAATCACCTCGGCCAAGCGCTCCTATCCGATCCGACAGATGACGACAACCGAGTCCGGTATCAAGACGATTGGGTTCAGCCAGCTCTACCTCTCGCTTGGCGACGAGGGAACCGACGGCTCCGTTGTGGTGCGGCTGTGGTGGAAGCCGCTGGTGACGCTGATCTGGGGTGGCGGCCTTGTCATGATGGCAGGTGCTGCGATGTCGCTCATGGACCGGCGCCTGCGCGTCGGGGCACCGTCCCGTCGCCGCAAGTCGACGGGCGCTGTGCCCTCCGCGAGCCTGCCATGACCGCAAGATTTTCGCTGGCATCGCTGATCCTGCTGCTGACGCTGTTGTTTGCCGGCGCCGCACTTGCGGTGAAGCCCGACGAGGTTCTGGCCGACCCGGCGCTCGAGGCGCGGGCGCGGACGCTTTCGGAGCAGCTGCGCTGCATGGTTTGTCAGAACCAGTCGATCGACGAATCCGATGCCGATCTTGCCCGCGATCTGCGCGTGCTGGTGCGGCAGCGCCTGGTCGCCGGCGACACCGACCAGCAGGTGATAGACTACATCGTTTCCCGCTACGGCGAGTTCGTGCTGTTGAAGCCGCGCTTCAGCCTGCGCAATGCATTGCTCTGGGGCACGCCGGTCCTTCTGCTCCTTGCCGGCGGGATTTTCATCGTGCTGACCGCCCGGTCGCGCCGTTCGACGGCAACCAATGCGTTGACCGCCGAGGAACAGGCGGAGCTGGATACTATTTTGCACCGGGACTGAAGGCGGCGACCGCCCGCAAACATTACAAAAGTTTCATGCACCGGAAATGGCGCCGTAATGTGCGCACCCCTATTTCTCTTGCCCGAGGATGCCGACCGAAGCGCATCCCTTGAAAGAGGATACGAGACCCATGAATATTGCCCCCAATTCATATCCCCGCACCCGCACACGCCTGATGGCTGCCGCCGCTTCAGTGGCCATTGCCGGCGCGATCGGCTTCGGCGCGGTTGCCACCGGGACAGTACCGGTCCTGGCCGAAGCCGTGCGTGTCGAGGCACCGCAGGTCCCGAGCTTCGCCGACGTGGTCGAGCGCGTTTCGCCGGCGGTTGTCAGTGTCCGCGTCAAAGCCAAGATAGAATCGACGGCCGACGACGGCTCCGACCTGCCCGACGCCTTCGGCAATCTTCCCGATGATCCGCAATTGCGCCGCTTCTTCAGGGAGTTCCGTGGCTTTGGCGATCAGGATGGCCGGGATGGAATGCGACGTTTCGAACGCCGTGACCGCCAGCCGCGGCCGGTCGCCCAGGGGTCCGGTTTCTTCATCTCCGAGGATGGCTACCTCGTCACCAACAACCATGTCGTCGGAGACGGCTCGTCCTTCACGGTGGTGATGCATAACGGCAAGGAACTCGACGCCAAGCTGGTCGGCACAGATCCGCGCACCGATCTCGCAGTGCTCAAGGTCGAAGGCGACGGCAAGTTCACCTATGTCGACTTCGCCGATGATTCCAAGGTTCGCGTCGGCGACTGGGTCGTGGCCGTCGGCAATCCGTTCGGCCTCGGCGGCACGGTCACCGCCGGCATCGTCTCGGCCCGAGGCCGCGATATCGGCGCCGGTCCTTATGACGACTTCATTCAGATCGACGCCTCGGTGAACCGCGGCAATTCAGGCGGCCCGACCTTCAACCTCAACGGCCAGGTCGTCGGCATCAACACCGCGATCTTCTCGCCGTCCGGCGGCAGCGTCGGCATCGCCTTCGACATTCCTGCCTCGACGGCAAAGGCAGTCGTGCAGGATCTGATGAAGGACGGCACCGTCCAGCGCGGCTGGCTTGGCGTCGAGATCCAGCCGGTCACCTCCGAAATCGCCGAATCGCTCGGGCTGAAGTCCGATAAGGGTGCGCTCGTTTCCAGCGCCCAGGACGATGGTCCCGGCAAGAAGGCCGGCATATCAGCCGGTGACGTCATCACTCAGGTGGACGGCAAGGACGTCACTTCGCCGAAGGAACTCGCCCGTCTGATCGGCGCCTACCAACCCGGCAAGCCGGTCGACGTCACGCTGTGGCGTGACGGCAAGAGTGAGACCGTTAAGGTCGATCTCGGCACGCTGCCTTCGAGCGATAAGCAGGCTTCGGCCGACCAGCAGCCTTCCGCTCCGCCAAAGGCCGATACGCTGGCCGATCTCGGCCTCACCGTCACCAGGTCCGACGATGGCAAAGGGCTTGTGGTGACCGATGTCGATCCCGACAGCGATGCCGCCGATCGCGGCATCCAGCCCGGCGACGTCATCACCTCGGTCAATTCGACGGAGGTCAACGGCACCGACGATATTGCCAAGGCCATGGCCGACGCGGTGAAGTCGGGCCGCAAGGCGGTGCTGATGCAGATCACCCGCGACGACAGCAACCGCTTCGTCGCGCTGCCTGTCGCCAAGGGCTGACATTCCAGACTTTTCCGGTGCGGCGGTTTCAAACACCCCGAGCCGCCGCACGGGAAAGTACGGGGCTTGAATACGTTAGTCAGTCATCGTGTTCCGCCCCAGCGGCAGCGGGCTCCCATCGCCCGCTGCCGCTGCATGTCGCCCAAAAGCCTGCCTCGGGCTTGATCCGAGGGTGCCGGCGGCTCCGAAGCAACGACATTCCAAAACAAAGACTTACTGCGTATTCTTGAATCACTTTGTTCGCGATACGCCCTGGTGAGGCCACGATGCATATGCCGGCCACTCAATCTTCCAGCGAAATCGCGTATAACGGTCCCATGAAGATTCTCGTTATAGAAGACGATCGCGAAGCGGCCGATTACCTGCAGAAAGCCTTTACCGAGGCCGGACACACTGCCCATGTCGCCGGCGACGGCGAAACCGGCTTCGCGCTCGCTGACTCCGGCGACTATGACGTGATGGTGGTCGACCGCATGTTGCCGCGCCGCGACGGCCTGTCGGTCATCGCCGGTCTGAGATCCAGAGGCAATACAACGCCGGTGCTGATCCTGTCGGCGCTCGGCGAAGTCGACGACCGGGTCACTGGCTTGCGCGCCGGCGGCGACGACTATCTGACCAAGCCCTATGCCTTTTCCGAGCTTCTGGCCCGGGTCGAGGTGCTGAACCGCCGCGCCAGCGCCAGGGAAGCCGAAACCGTCTACCGGGTCGGCGATCTCGAACTCGACAGGCTCTCTCATTCGGTGCGGCGCGCGGCACGCGAGATCACGCTGCAGCCGCGCGAGTTCCGCCTGCTGGAATATCTGATGCGCCATGCCGGCCAGGTGGTGACGCGCACCATGCTGCTGGAAAATGTCTGGGACTATCATTTCGATCCGCAGACCAACGTCATCGACGTTCACGTCTCGCGGCTGCGCGGCAAGATCGAGAAGGGCTTCGACAAGCCGATCCTGCACACCGTTCGTGGCGCCGGCTATATGCTCAAGAGCGGGTAGCATGGCTCTTTCCATGCCGGCCATCATGAAGACGACGGCAGCGCGGCTTTCGGCGCTCTATCTCCTGCTGTTCGCCATCTGCGCGGTGCTGCTCGTCTTCTACATGACCTCGCTGTCGGCGCGCATGCTGACCGGTCAGACCCAGGACACGATCAACGACGAGGTGCTTGGCCTCGCCCGGGCCTACCAGCGCGGCGGCTTGCCGCTGCTGGTCCGCGTGGTCGAGCAGCGCTCCCGCCAGCCTGGCGCCAATCTCTATTTGATCGCCGACACCAACGGCCAGATCCTAACCGGAAACGTGCAGAGCCTGGAGCCTGGCGTTCTCGAGGCCGAGGGCTGGACGACGGAGCCGTTTTCCTACCGGCGCTTCGGCGAGGGCGAGCTCGAGCGGCAACGCAACCCGGTCGCCGACCCGAACGAATCCAGCCAGAGCGAAGTCCAGGTCGAAGGCGAGAAGGGCCACAACGCCATTGCCTTGGTGCTGCGCCTGCCGAACCAGATGATCATGCTCGTCGGCCGCGATCTTGGCGAGCCGGAGCGGTTCCGCGCCATCATCCGCCGCGCTTTGATGCTGGCGCTCGGCATGATGGCGCTCGGCGGGCTCCTGATCTGGTTCTTCGTCGGCCGCGCGGCGCTGAAGCGCATCGACTCGGTGTCGGAGGCCAGCCGCCGCATCATGGGCGGTGACCTCTCCGGCCGGCTACCGGTCACCGGCGCCGGCGACGAGTTCGATCGGCTCTCCGAAAATCTCAATTCCATGCTGGCCAGGATCGCCACGCTGAATGAAGGGCTGAAGCAGGTCTCCGACAACATCGCCCACGATCTGAAGACACCGCTGACCAGGTTGCGCAACCGTGCCGAAGCGACGCTTTCCGGCAAGCACAGCGCTACCGACTACCGCCAGGCGCTGGAAGGGACGATCGCCGAGTCTGACCAGCTGATAAAGACCTTCAACGCCATCCTGATGATCTCCAGGCTGGAGGCGGGCTATTCCTCCGAAAGCACCAGCCGGGTCGATCTTGCTGCGTCCGTGCACGATGTCGTCGAGCTCTACGAGCCGGTGGCGGAGGAGGCGGGAGTGACACTCGAGACCTCGGTGCAGGATGGCTTCGCCGTCGAAGGCAATCGCGAGCTGATCGGCCAGGCGCTATCGAACATCGTCGACAACGCGATAAAATATTCGACCGATTCGACCACCAAGCCGACCGTCCGCGTGGCGCTCGATCGCGTTGGCAGGGAAATCAGGCTTTCCGTCACAGACAACGGCCAGGGCATTCCCGACGATGCCGATCGCGCCAGGGCGACCGAGCGTTTCGTGCGCCTGGAGAAGAGCCGCTCGCAACCGGGCTCCGGTCTGGGCCTCAGCCTTGCCAAGGCAATCATGACATTCCACAACGGACGGCTTGATCTTCTGCCCGCCGATCCCGGATTGTCCGTCGTCATGAGTTTTCCCGAACGGGAGGATCGCTGATGGCGGTGAGGGCGGCTGCGGAACAGACCAACTGGCTTCTGAAGCCGGCGGCAAAGCTCGTCCCCCTGGATCGGAACCGCGCCAGGCGGGAATTGTCGGAAATCGCTTCCGCTGCGCAGGAAGACGGGCTCCCCCGGCTCGCGAAATTTCTCACCGGCAAGGGCGCCGTCCAGGATTTCCTCGCCGCAGTGTTCGACCTGTCGCCGTTTCTCCGCGACACAGTACGCCGCCGCCCGCAGATCCTGGACGCGCTTTTCGGTGAGACGGTCGAGGCCCGGCTGGCGTCGATCGGCGCCGCGATCGACGAGGCCGCGCGGGCGGAAGCCATCTCTGAAAACAGCCTGATGATGGCGCTGCGGCAATGGAAAGCGCAAGCGCATGTTCTGATCGCGCTGGCCGACCTTGCAGGCGAGGCTGAAACTGCAATCACAGTACGGCGGCTGAGCGATCTTGCCGACGCCTGCACCCGCGCTGCCGTCGACTTCCTGCTTCGCGACGCGCACGGACAGGGCAAGCTCAAACTGCCGGACCTCGAGAATCCGGCGCGCCGGTCGGGCTGGATCCTGCTCGGCATGGGCAAGCTTGGCGCGCATGAGCTGAACTTCTCTTCCGACATCGACCTCGTCGTTTTCTTCGACCCGCAGGCGCCTGCCGTCGTCGACCCGCTCGATGCGACGGAGCTGTTGTCGCGCCTGACGCGCCGGCTGGTCCGCATTCTCCAGGATCGCACCGAGCACGGCTATGTTTTCCGCACCGATCTCCGGCTTCGTCCCGACCCCGGTTCGACGCCGCTGGCGATCCCGGTCGAGGCGGCACTGCGCTACTACGAGGCGCGCGGGCAGAACTGGGAGCGCGCCGCCATGATCAAGGCGCGTCCGGTGGCCGGCGATCTTGATGCCGGTGCTGCGTTCCTGAAGGACCTCCAGCCCTACATCTGGCGCAAATACATGGACTATGCGGCGATCGCCGACGTCCATTCGATCAAGCGCCAGATCCACGCCCACAAGGGTCTTGGCGAGATCGCGGTGAAGGGCCACAACGTCAAGCTCGGCCGCGGCGGCATCCGCGAGATCGAATTTTTCGTCCAGACCCAGCAGCTCATCGCCGGCGGCCGCTTCCCCGAGCTGCGCGGCCGCGAGACCGTGCCGATGCTTGGCCAGCTTGCGGCACGCGGCTGGATCACAGCCGATGCGCGCGACGCGCTCGCCCGGGAATACTGGTTCCTGCGCCGCGTCGAGCATGCCGTCCAGATGGTCGCCGACGAGCAGATCCATGTACTGCCGGAAGATGACGAAGAGCTCGAACGCATTGCCCGCATTCTGGGCTTTGCCGATGCGGCGGCCTTTGCCGAGGCGTTCCGCGCCGCACTCCACCAGGTCGAACGCCACTACGCAGCACTCTTCGAAACTGCGCCCGAGCTTTCGGCGGGCATCGGCAATCTGGTCTTTACCGGCGATGTCGATGACCCCGATACGTTGCAGACCCTGCAGAGATTGGGGTTCCAGCGGGCGAGCGACATCTGCCGCGTCATCCGCGGCTGGCATTTCGGCCGCTATCGCGTCACCCAGTCGGCCGAGGCGCGCGAGCGGTTGACCGAACTGACGCCGGCGCTGCTGCAATCCTTCGGTCAGACGCGCCGGGCGGACGAGGCGTTGATACGCTTCGACGAATTCCTTGCCGGCCTGCCCGCCGGCATCCAGCTCTTCTCGCTGCTCCAGTCCAATCCGGCTCTGCTGAAGCTGCTGGCGACGATCATGGGCGCGGCCCCACGGCTGGCCGCTATCATCACGCGCCGGCCGCACGTGTTCGATGGCTTGTTGGATCCGGCCCTTTTGACCGAGCTGCCGGACCGCGCCTATCTGTCCGGCCGTCTCGCCGCCTTCCTCGAGGGCGACAGGGCCTATGAGGACGTGCTCGACCGTTTGCGTATCTTTGCGTCCGAGCAAAAATTCCTGATCGGTGTCAGGCTGCTTGCCGGCTCGATTGATCCGGCCCGCGCCGGCCGTGCCTTTTCCGATCTGGCCGATCTGACCATCGACGCGGCGCTGCGGGCGGTCATCGCCGAGTTCGCGCTGCGTCACGGTCGCATCGCCGGCGGCACCGTTGCGCTGCTCGGCATGGGCAAGCTCGGCAGCCGCGAACTGACGGCCGGCTCCGACGTCGACCTCATCCTCCTCTATGATCACGATGCGGATGCCGAGGAATCCGACGGCGACAAGCCGCTCGCCCCATCCCACTATTACTCCAGGATGACGCAGCGGCTGATATCAGCCGTGTCCGCGCCGACCGCCGAGGGCGTTCTCTACGAGCTCGACCTTCGCTTGCGGCCGTCCGGCAACAAGGGGCCGGTTGCCACCCATGTCGATGCTTTTAAGAAGTACCAGCGCAAGGACGCCTGGACATGGGAGCATATGGCGCTGTCCAGGGCCCGCGCGATCGGTGGCGATCAAGCGCTATGCACCGAGGTCGAGGCCGAGGTGGCGGCGGTGCTCGCCCTGCCGCGCGACAGCGCCAAGGTGATGGCCGAGGCGGCCGAGATGCGCGCGATGATCGAGAAGGAGAAGCCGCCGCGCGATCTCTGGGACATCAAGCTGATCCCGGGCGGTCTCATCGATCTCGAATTCATCGCGCAGGTGGCGGTGATCACGGGAAAGATCGAAGCCGGCCGCCGGGTCACCGGGACAGCGGAAGTCCTGTCGAGGCTGGCGCCGGATTTCGCCGAGGCCCAGGTCAGGCAGGAGCTTTGCGATGCTTATGCGCTTTATCTGGCGCTGACCCAGATGACGCGGCTCTGCCTCACCGGCGTATTCGAACGGGACGACGTTCCGCCCGGGCTTTCGGATCTGCTTCTGGCGGTCACCGACCTGCCGGATTTCGGTGTGCTGGAAGCGCACCTCAAAGAGACGTCGCAAAAGGTTAGAAAGGATTTCGACCTTTTGCTTCGTGCGAAACGACCATGACGTCGCAACGCCAAACGGCTGTTTCGAATAGCATCGGGGGGCGCTGTCCCTCCGGCGTTTTCCGAAAGTTCCAACCGCTTCACGACAACATAGGGTCAGGCGGCGGCCCTGACCGGCTGCGTCGGCTTCCTGGTCGGAATGCGCACCGACACGATCGTGCCGGTGCCTTCGGTTGAGCGGATTTTCAAAGCGCCGCCCTGAAGCTCGGCCAACGAACGTGAGATGGCAAGGCCAAGGCCGGAACCGGCATGGCTCTTGGAAAACTGGTTCTGCACCTGTTCGAACGGCCGTCCGAGCTTGCTCAGCGCCTCCTTCGGGATGCCGCAGCCATTGTCTTCGATCGTCAGGACCAGAGCGCTGGATGTGTTGCGGGCCCTTACCGCGATGCGGCCGCCCTGGCCGGTGAATTTCACCGCGTTCGACAGGAGGTTGATGATGATCTGCTTGATCGCCCGGCGGTCGGCGAACAGCGTCAGCGAATCGGGGATGCGTGTTTCGACGGTGATCGACTTTTCCGCTGCCTGCAGCGAGATGACGCGCACCGTTTCCCGCATCAGCGGGCAGAGGTCGATTTCCTCCTGATCCATCGAGAACTGGCCGGCCTCGATCTTCGACATGTCGAGGATGTCGTTGATGACGCCCAGAAGATATTTGCCGCTGCCGTTGATGTCGGTAGCGTATTCCTCGTAGCGCGGCGAACCCAAGGGCCCGAACAGCGCCTGTTCCATCAGCTCCGAGAAGCCGATGATCGCGTTGAGCGGCGTGCGCAATTCATGCGACATGTTGGCCAGGAACTCGGATTTGGCCCGGTTCGCGGCCTCGGCGCGCTCGGTTTCCTTCATGTATTTGTGATTGAGCTCGACCAGTTCGCGCGACCGCTCTTCCTCAGCCCGGCGGGCAAGGCTGAGATCGTGGATCGTCGCCATCAGCCGGCGTTCGCTGTCGACCAGCTTCTCCTGGTGCAGCTTGATCTGGGTGATGTCCGAGCCGACCGAAACGGTGCCGCCGTCCCTGGTCCGCAATTCGTTCACCTGCAGCCAGCGGCCATCGGCAAGCTGCCGCTCGAAAGTCACGCCGCCCTGCTGCCCGTTGGTGTTGGCAAGCCGGCGCTCCGAGGCGAAGGCAAGCATGCGATCTTCCAGAACGGCGCGCGAGGCGCCCGGCATCACGTCGCGGTCCGACAGGCCGTTGTCCTGCTGGTATTTGGAATTGCACATGATCAGGCGCTGGGCGGAATCCCAGAGCACGAAGGATTCGTTGATGTTTTCGATGGCCGTTCGCAGGCGAAGATCCGCGGCCTCGGAGCGCAGCGCCAGGTGCCGCTGCTCGGTGACGTCAACGGCGATGCCGATCAGCTGGATCTCCGGCGCTTCCGGGTCGATCACCTGCGCCCTTGCGCGCATCCACACCCATTGTCCGTCGGCATGGCGCATCCGGAACACCTGGTCGATGTGATCGATCTCGCGTGCGACGATCCTGTTGGCGAGCTGGAACAGGTCGCCGTCCTCGGGATGGATGATCTCGTCGACCTCGCCGAATGACAGCATTGTGTCGCAGGGCTCATAGCCCAGCATGTCGTACATCGAGCGCGACCAGTACATCTTGCCGCGCACCATGTCCCAGTCCCACAGGCCGCAGCGGCCGCGCACCAGCGCCATGTCGATGCGCTGGTGCGCTTCGAGATAAATGCGGTCGGCGGCCTGGGCGCGCGCCGCCTGGCCGAAATAGGCGTAGAGGATGATGATCAGCACGCCGGCTGTCAGCACGAACAGCGTGACGTTGAGCGAAACGGTCTTGCGCCACGTGTCGAAGACCGCTTCCTGCGGAACGAGCGCTGCGGCAGCACCGTTCCTGCCGTTTGTCAGGCTCACCGCCGCATACCAGTCCTGGCCGCCGATTCTGACCTCCATCACCCCGGCGCGGTCGCCGAACATGAACAGCGGCTGACCGCCCTGGGCGATGGCGTCGAGCGACCGCCCTTCCCAGCCCGTCGATTGCGGTGTCACGGCAACGATCTTGAACGCGCTGTCGGTGACCGCAAGCACGTGGCTTCGGCCCATCGCGCCCTGACGGCTGATGCCCTCCAACAGGTCCTGCGTCGCGCCAGGCGTTGAGGCCAAGTTCGCATCGACGCTAATCGAACTGGCCAGTTGGCCCGCCGCGAGCGAAAGGATCGCCTTGGCGTCGCGTTCCACGTCGTCACGTTCGTTCATCAGCGACAGGAACCGCAGCGCCGCGATGACGACCAGGAAAATGATGATGAGGGCCGGTATCGATCGGCGCAACAATGGCTCGGCTGCCAGAAGCCGTCGGTAGGCGGGTTCGGCGATGAGCCGCGCGTTGCCGGCGAGACCGTCGCTTCTCGCCTCACGCTGCTCAAAACCCGTCCCTCCGGGCGCGCCCCACGCGTCCGCCTTCGCCATAAATGGCTCTCCCCGATTTTAAATCTGCTTGACGATCCGGCGACGCCGCACTTCCGAATCTTAAGCTAAAGAATCAAAGGTGATTCGGCTTGTCCATAGGCGCAGCGAAAAAAGATTAAAAATCGACTAAAATAATGGCTTTCCTGCCCGATAATGGCGCGTGGCAGCGCTAGGCCGGATTAGGGTGTTCCAGCTTGGCAACGACGGCACTCCGTCCAACACCCCTCAACCGTCTTGGCGCTACGCGCCAATCCACCTTCTCCCACAAGGGTGTTTTGGACTGGGGACATCGCGAACAGGTGTGCGAGGACATCGCGAACAGTTTTGCGCATTGTGCGCGAGGGGTTCGGGATGCCGTTCAAGGACAGAAGCGCGATGTCCCCAGTCCAAACAAAGGGGAGAAGGAAGGGACGCCTACGCCAGCGTCCGCTCGACGATGTCCCGCAAATCGGCCGACAGGTTCTCGGTTTTGGCAATCGAAAGCAGCGCTTCCCTTGCCTTGGCCTGCCGGGCAGGTTCGAGCGAGCGCCATGATCTGAGTGCCGTCGCCAGTCTGGCGGCCAGCTGCGGGTTGCGCTTTTCGACCTGCAGGACCGTTTCGACGAAAAACCGGTAGCCTTCGCCGTCGGCGCGATGGAAGCCGGTCTGGTTGGCGCTGGAAAACGTGCCGACGAGCGAGCGCACCCGGTTCGGATTGGCCATCGAGAAGGCCGGGTGGCCGGTGAGGGCGCGCACCGCAAAAATGGTTTGCGGGCCCGGCACGCTGGCCTGGATCTGGAACCATTTGTCCATCACCAGCGGGTCGGTCGCATATTTCGCTTCGAAGTCGGCCAGTGCCTTGACCGTCTCGGGCGAACCGCGGTGGCGGAGCGCAAGCACGGTCAGTGCGGCGGCACGGTCCGTCATGTTGGTCGCGGACTGGAAATGCCGGGCCGCAAGCGCCGCACCTCCCGGCAGCAGCGAGAGATAGTCGAGCAAGGTGTTGCGCAGCGCCCGGCGCCCGGCGCTCGCCGCATCCGGACTGAAAGCGTCGTTGTTGGCCAGTCGATCGTAGAGGTCGGAGAATATCTCGCGGTTCGCCTCGGCGATCGCGGCCGTCAGCGCCTCGCGGGCCGAGAAAATGGCATCGGGGTCGATGTTCTTGCCGATGTCACGGGCGATATCGGCTTCGCTCGGAAGCGCCAGAGCCAGCGCCCGATAGGCCGGTTCGAGTGTCTCGTCGTCGGCTATTTTGCCGGCAAGCCCGGTCAACCGTGATGCGAAACCGGGCTGCCTGCCGTCAAGGACCTGGCGGAAGGCTGATATCAGCGCGTCGGTCAAAAGCGTGTTGAACGCCTGCCAGCGCGAGAAGGTATCGTTGTCATGGCCGGCAAGGAAGAACTGATCGTCGGCCTTCTGTTCGACGGAAAGCGTCACCGGCGCCGAGAAGCCGCGATTGAGCGACATCGCTGGGCGCTCGGCGACGCCCGTGAAGCGCACCATGTGCCGGCGCTTGCGGATATGGATGACGCCGTCCTCGACGCTGGCGCCCTCGACGCCGCTATAGGCTATCGCTTTGCCGTCGGTGCCGACCAGGCTGAAGGCCAGCGGAATATGCATCAGCCGCTTGCGGCTTTCGGACGGCGTTGGCGGTACCGACTGCTCGATCTCGAGCGTGAATTCCTGGGCTGCCGGATTGTGCGTCGAACTGATCGTCAGATTGGGCGTGCCCGCCTGATGGTACCAGAGCGAAAATTGCGAGAGGTCGCGGCCGGACACATCCTCGAACACCTTGATGAAGTCCTCGATCGTCGCAGCCTCGCCGTCGTGGCGCTCGAAATAGAGATCCATGCCGGCCCGGAACGTCTCGCTGCCGAGAATGGTGCGGATCATGCGCACCACTTCCGAGCCCTTTTCGTAGACTGTCGCCGTGTAGAAATTGTTGATCTCGCGGTAGCGGCGCGGCCGCACCGGATGCGCCAGCGGTCCCTGGTCTTCGGGAAACTGATGCGCCCGCAGCGTGCGCACTTCGGCAATGCGTTTCACCGCTCGCGAGCGTTGGTCGGCGGAGAATTCGTGATCGCGGAAAACCGTCAGCCCTTCCTTCAGGCAAAGCTGGAACCAGTCGCGGCAAGTGATTCTGTTGCCAGTCCAATTGTGGAAATACTCATGCGCGATGATCGCCTCGATATTGGCGAAATCGGCGTCCGTTGCGGTCTCCTGATCGGCCAGCACATATTTGTCGTTGAAGATGTTGAGGCCCTTGTTCTCCATCGCGCCCATGTTGAAGTCGGACACGGCGACGATGTTGAAGACGTCGAGGTCGTATTCGCGGCCGAACGCCTCCTCGTCCCATTTCATCGACCGTTTCAGGGCGTCCATGGCGTAGCCGGCGAGCCGCTCCTTGCCCGGCTCGACATAGATGCCGAGTTCGACCTTGCGGCCGGACAATGTGACGAAGCTGTCAGCGACCTTGCCGAGAGCGCCCGCCACCAGGGCGAACAGATAGGACGGCTTGGGGAAGGGGTCGTGCCAGACCGCATAGTGCCAGCCGTCGGCAAGTTCGCCGCTGCCCGCCGGGTTGCCGTTGGAAAGAAGCAGTGGCGCCTCGTGGTGCCGCGCCTCGACGCGCACCGTATAGACGGACAGGATATCGGGGCGATCGAGAAAATAGGTGATGCGCCGAAAGCCCTCGGCCTCGCATTGCGTGCAATAGACGTTGCTGGAGCGATAGAGACCCATCAGGGCTTCGTTGTGCGCCGGCGCCAACTCGGTTTCGATCAGGAGCTGGAAGCGGGGTGCTGCGGGCGGCGTGGTGATCGTCAGCTGATCGGGCGTGGCAAAAAAATCGGCCGGCGCGAGTGTCTGGCCGTCGATTGCGATGCGGCTGAGCGTCAGCCCATCGCCGTCCAGCACCAGCGGCACTGACGCCGCTATGCCGTCGCGGCGTTCGACCGTCAGTACGGCGATGACACGCGTGGCTGCTGGTGACAGGCGGAAAGTCAGGCCGGTTTCCGGAATGAGATAGTCGGTGGGGCGATAGTCTTCGAGCTTGAAGACCTGGCCGGTGTCCGTGCGCATTCCGTGAGGTTTCCTGTCGATTCCCGCAGCGGCATGTGAGTCCGCTGGTCCAAGAAATTTGAAGCCCGCGCTCTTTACACGAAACCGTCACTCGACAAAACTGGCGCAGCGCCTATTTCAGGCACTCGTTTTCCAATCATCATCGCGAGGTATCCATGACCGTCGTCACACCGAAATTCGGCATGGGCGCCTCTGTGCTGCGTCGCGAGGATCAGGCCTTCATCAAGGGTCTCGGTCGCTACACGGACGACATCCAGCCGGCCGGCCTCCTGCACGGCTACGTCCTGCGCTCGCCGGTGGCCAAGGCAAGCTTCACCGTCGGATCGACCGAGGCGGCGAAGGCAGCACCTGGCGTCCATCTGGTGCTGACTGGGGCGGATATTGCTCATCTCGGCAAGCTGAAATCCGGCGTCATGCAGAGGCAGCCGGACGGCACCAAGGCGCCGACCCGCGACATTCCGGTCCTTTGCCGCGACCGGGTCAATTATGTCGGCGACGCTGTTGCCTTCGTCGTCGCCGACAGCCGCACCCTGGCGCAGGACGCGGCCGAATTGATCGAAGTCGCTTACGATGGCGAGGATGCCGCGTCCGGCACCGCCACGGCGCTTGACGAAGGCACGCCGCTGGTCTGGCCGGAACTCGGCTCCAACCGCGCCTTCAGCTATCACATCGGCGATAAGGCGAAGACCGCGGCGGCATTCGCCGGGGCGGCGCATGTCACCCGCATCGAATTCATCAACAACCGGCTGGTCTGCAACTACATGGAGCCGCGCTCGGCGATCGGCGAGTGGAAGGCTGATGAGAACCGCTTCGTGCTGACCACGGGCTCGCAGGGCGTGCATTCCATGCAGTACATCCTGGCCGACGTGTTCAAGATCAAGAAGAACCAGCTGCGCGTCATCACGCCGGATGTCGGCGGCGGATTCGGACCGAAAACCTTCGTCTATCGCGAGCATCCGCTGGTGCTCGAGGCCGCCAGGCGCCTTGGCCGCCCGGTGAAATGGGCCGGCGACCGCACCGAGCATTTCCTCACCGATGCGCAAGGCCGCGACAATGTCGTGACTGCCGAGATGGCCATGGACAAGGACGGCCGCTTCCTCGGCATGAAGGTCGATCTTCTCGCCAATATCGGCGCCTATGTCTCACAATACGGCCCGTTCATCCCCTATGTCGGTGTCACCATGTCGACCGGCGTCTACGACATCCAGGCGCTCGATGTATCGGTGACCGGCCTCTACACCAATACCTGCCCGGTCGACGCCTATCGGGGCGCCGGCCGTCCGGAAGCGGCATTCCTGCTGGAAAAGCTCGTCGACGCCTGCGCCCACGATCTGGGCTTGCCCGTCGAAGAGATCCGCCGGCGCAATTTCGTCAAGCCTGAGCAGTTCCCTTACCGCACGCAGACCGGCCGTCTCTACGACACCGGCGAATTCGAAGGCCATATGAACCGCGCCATCGAGGAGGCGGAATGGCAGGCGTTCCCGGAGCGGCTGGCGCAGTCGAAGGCTGAAGGAAAGATCCGCGGCATCGGTATGGCCACCTATATCGAGGCCTGTGCCTTTCCGGGCTCTGAGCCGGCCTTTGTCGAATTGAACGGCGATGGCACGGTGACGCTGAAGATCGGCACCCAGACCAACGGGCAGGGACACGCGACCGCCTATGCGCAGTTCCTCTCGGAAAAACTTCATCTAGACATCGACAAGATCCATGTCCGCCAGGGCGACACCGACGAGCTGAAGGCCGGCGGCGGTACCGGCGGCTCGCGCTCGATTCCGCTTGGCGGTGTCTCAGCTTCTCGCGCCGGCGAGGATCTGGCCAACAAGATCAAGCGTATCGCCGCGGATGAGCTGGAAGCCTCGGCCGGCGACATCGAATTGTCCAACGGCGTCGCCCGAATCGTCGGCACCGACCGCACCATCGATTTTTCGAGCATCGCCAAGGCCGCCAAGAACCCGGACGATCTCAAAGGCTTTGGCGAGTTCGTGCAGGACGAATGCACCTATCCGAACGGCACCCACATCTGCGAGGTCGAGATCGATCCCGACACCGGCACGACGGAGATTGTTCGCTATACGATCGTCGACGATTTCGGCGTCACCGTGAACCCGATCCTGCTGGCCGGCCAGGTGCATGGCGGCGTCGTCCAGGGCATCGGCCAGGCGCTGACCGAGAACACGGTCTATGACGAGGACGGGCAGCTGTTGACGGCGAGCTTCATGGACTATGCTATGCCGCGCGCCGACGATTTGCCGTTCTTCCATTTCGAGACCCGCAACGTGCCCTCGACCACCAATGCGCTCGGCATCAAGGGCGCCGGCGAGGCAGGCACGATCGGAGCGACGCCTGCCGCGCTCAACGCGGTGACGGATGCGCTCTATCGCTCCTACGGCATCAGGCATATCGACATGCCGGCAACGCCGGCGCGCATCTGGGCAGCGATCCAGGAAGCAGCTGCTAAGTGAACCCGACGGATCATCCCGGCGCGCACAACACGCTGACCGGGATCATGCTCAAGATCGTGTCGGTGGCGGTCTTTGTCGGCATGTCGTCCTGCATCAAGGCGGCGGGCACGGTGCCGGCTGGCCAGATCGTGTTCTTCCGCTCCTTCTTCGCCATCTTTCCGATCATCGTCTTACTGGCCTTCCAGGGAAAGCTTGGCACGGCGTTCTCGACCAAACGTCCGCTCAACCACATTGCGCGCGGCGTTGTCGGCGTCTGCGCCATGGGCCTCGGCTTCTTTGCGCTGACACGGCTGCCGCTTCCCGAGGCGATCACGCTGAACTACGCACAACCGCTGCTGGTGGTGGTGTTCAGTTCGATCTTCCTCGGCGAAGCAATCCGCGTCTATCGCTGGAGCGCGGTTGCGGTCGGACTGGTCGGGGTGCTGGTCATCTCATGGCCGGAACTGACGCTGCTTGGTTCGGGCGCTGCACTCGGCGATCAGGAGGTGCTCGGCGTCGTCGCCGCCCTGGTCGCGGCAGCGATCTCGGCCGTCGCCATGCTGCTGGTGCGCAACCTCGTCCAGAGCGAGCCGACGGCAACCATCGTGCTGTGGTTTTCGGTAACGGCGAGCGTCCTGGCGTTGCTTTCGCTGCCGTTCGGCTGGCAGGCGCTGACACCGGTGCAGGCGGGTCTTCTCATTGCTGCAGGCTTTTGCGGCGGGGTCGCGCAGATTCTGATGACGGCAGCCTATCGCCATGCCGAGGCCTCGGTCGTAGCGCCGTTCGAATACACGTCGATGCTGCTTGGCATCGTCGTCGGCTATCTCGCCTTCGGCGACGTCCCGACGGTTCATATGCTCATCGGCGGCGTGATCGTCGTTGCCGCCGGCATCTTCATCATCTGGCGCGAGCGCCAGCTTGGCCTCGAACGTGCCCGCACCCGCCAGGCGACCCCGCCGCAATGATGATCAGGACGGCTCGGCCCGCTCTTTCGCCAATCGGACCAGCACCGTCCGCGTTTGTTCGTCGGCGGGGAAAAAGGATTCGATCGCCAGTTCCGACAGCGTCACGTCGAGCGGCGTGCCGAACACGGTGATGGTGCTGATGAACGACAGCACGGCATCGCCATGGGCAAGCCGCAGCGGGTGCACGATCGCGTTCGGCTCGACCGGCACCGGCCGTGCGCCGTTCAGGCCGGACGGATAGGTCCGAAGCTCGCGCTCCAGTCCGACCAGAACCGGGTCGCCAGTGGCGTCGTTCTGGTGTTTCAGCCGGTCAAGAAGATGCGCGCGCCATTCGGCGAGGTTGACGATGCGTGGCGCGACGCCACCGGGGTGCAGGCTGAGCCGCAGCACGTTGACCGGCGGCTTCAGCAGGGAGGGCTCGGCGACATTGGCAAGGAACGGGCCGATGGCAGCATTCGCCGACACCAGGTTCCAGTGTCGGTCGACAGCGAGCGCTGGGAAGGGTTCGTGCCCCTTGAGCACGATCTCGACGGCCGCCATCGCCGGCGCCAGTGAGGCATCGGTGAGCGAACGCTCGCTGAAGCTAGGGGCAAAGCCTGCGGCCAGCAGGAGCTGGTTGCGCTGCCTCAGTGGGATCGACAGCTGCTCGGCCAGATGCAGCACCATATCGCGCGAGGGTGCTGCACGGCCGCTTTCCACGAAGCTCAAATGCCGCTGTGAGATTTCGGCTTCCATGGCGAGATCGAGTTGGCTCATGCGCCGGCGCGTGCGCCATTCGCGAATGAGGCTACCGGCGGAAGTCTGGGTTGCTGTCATGAGCGCATGACTAGGCCGGTAGCAGATGTATTTCAATTACCGGGGAGGTTATCGCGCGGCTCTTCCTTCTCCCCCTGTGGGAGAAGGTGGATCGGCGCGTAGCGCCGAGACGGTTGAGGGGTGCTGGACGGAGTGCCATCCTTGCCAAGCTGGAACACCCCTCATCCGACCGAGTTTCGCTCGGCCACCTTCTCCCACAAGGGGAGAAGGGAAGCTGCGCCCCAACTCAACCCAGCGCCCGCAGCTTCGCTTTCACCTCAAGAAAATCCCGCCACGCCAGCTTCTTATGCGCGGGGGTTCTCAAGAGATAGGCCGGGTGAAGGGTCGGCATGGCGGGAATGGCAATGCCGGCGGCGGTCGTGTGGACGCGCCAATTGCCGCGCAGCCGCAGGATGGCCTCTGTGGTGTTGAGAAGGGTGTTTGCCGAGAGGCCGCCCAAATTGACCAGTACCTTCGGATTGACCAGTTCGATCTGCCGTTCGATGAACGGCCGACAAATCTCGGTCTCGTGCGGTGTCGGCGTGCGGTTGCCCGGCGGCCGCCAGGGGATGACATTGGCGATGTAGGCCGAGGTCCGGTCGAGGCCGATCGCGGCCAGCATCCGGTCGAGCAGCCGGCCCGAGCGGCCGACGAACGGCAATCCCTCGATGTCCTCGTCGCGCTCGGGCGCCTCGCCGACCAGCATCACCGCGGCATTCGGATTGCCGTCGGCGAACACCAGGTTCTTGGCGGTGAATTTGAGATTGCAGCCGTCGAATGCCGCCATGTGCTGGCGAAGCTCGTCCAGGCTCGCCGCCCTCGTCGCCAATTGCCGCGCCAATGCCGCTTGCGCTTCGTCGGGCACCGTCGCCGTCCCGGACGGCGCGCGCGCCGCCGGTGCCGCAGCTTGCCTTTCGCCCATTCCGGCGCGTGACAGGCTTGTCGGGCGTGGCAGTGCGGCGTTTTCACCAGTTGGCGGCGTAACTGTCGCCGGCGCCCGCTCAGGCGGCTTTGACGCAGCCTCGGCAAACCTGTTCAGCGGCTCGTCTTCGAGCGCTTCATCGACCCCAACGCTGGCGTAGAAGGCCAGCAGGTCGGCGATATCTGGTCGGTCGTCTCGGGAAACGGCAGTCATGCTTTCACATTCGGCCGCGCGGCAGGAATTTGCAACATCGTGATTGGCGCGATGCTTCATGATTTCGTCATCCTGGGGCGGAGCAGGAGCGAAGCGACGTTGCGAAGACCCCAGGGTCCATGCCGTAACATCGGAGCGCTGCAGCGGTGCAGATCCCTGTGAGCGGAGGCGGCGCCAAAAAGCAGCCTTCATTCTGGGCCGTCGCATTCTTCGGCGGCAGCCACGGCATGGATTCCAGGGTCTCCGCGACGTCGCTTCGCTCCTGCTCCGCCCTGGAATGACGAAGTAGTTCAGCTCGACGGTATACGCGGATCCTGCACCAGATAGAACGTCCAGCGAGGCGTGTAGTCGGTGATCAGGTAATTGAACTTTGCCGTCTTCAGCGGGTCGATCTTGCCGCTTTTGAACAGCAGCCGGTCATAGGGCTCGAAGTCGCGATCGAAATCGGAAAAGCTGCTCGACCAGATGTTGTCAGGCGTCTTGTTGCGCTGGTCGAATGACAGGCCGTCGCCGAATACGCTCGGCCTGTGGAGCACCTCCTGGAGCTCGAACTGGAACTCGACCCAGGCCTGGCCGCTGTTGTTGAGCACGTCGACGCGCATATACATGAGGCCATTGGCAAATTGGCCCGCAGTGCCGAAGGGCTGGATCGGCTTAGTCGTGCGGATCGTCAATGTCACCGGTGTCGCCGAGTTCAGCTCTTCGGTAATGACAAGCGGGTCCTCCTTTGTCCCGATGCCCGAGGCGCTGGTGATGCGGAAGCCGCCCAACTCGTCGGAAAAGGAGTAGGCTCCGGCCGCCCAGACCCTTTGCGGCTCGGCGTGGGCGCCAACGGACGCCAGCGGCAAAAGGGCCAAAACGAGCGCCCGGCAAATCCGTCCGGGCGACGAAAAAAAGCGCGTCGATGAAAAGCCGGATGGCCCAGGAGTGCGCATGGCGCGAAGTATGGCCGATAAGCAAGCCGTCGAACAATTAAAAACGTCAGGGCGACGGCTCTCCTTGGAGTGGCGTCTTGGAATGCCTTGGCCGGGATCGATGTTCTGGTGGACCGCAAACCGCGATTTTGTAGTATGATGCGCGACTTTTTGACGAAATCGGCATTGTCACGTCAGCGCCGGTTTCACGTCGCGAATTGATGCGCTATGCAGCTGATAAGCCAGCAAGATGCGCAAATGCGGCAGCCAGTGAGAAGTTGATGAGCGAGATCGAACGCGAAAGCATGGAATTCGACGTGGTCATCGTCGGCGCCGGTCCGGCTGGCCTCGCCGCCGCGATCCGTCTCAAGCAGGTCAATCCCGAGCTTTCCGTCGTCGTCCTTGAAAAGGGCGGCGAAGTCGGCGCCCATATCCTGTCCGGTGCCGTCGTCGATCCGATCGGCATCGACCGGCTGCTGCCGGGCTGGCGTGACGAAGAGGGACATCCGTTCAAGACGCCGGTCACGGCAGACCATTTCCTGGTCCTCGGCCCCGCCGGTTCGTTCCGTCTGCCCAACATCCTGATGCCGCCGCTGATGAACAACCACGGCAACTTCATCGTTTCGCTCGGCAATGTCTGCCGCTGGCTGGCGACCAAGGCCGAGGCGCTGGGCGTCGAGATCTATCCGGGCTTTGCCGCCGTGGACCTCATTTACAGTGACGAGGGCGCGGTCACCGGCGTTATCACCGGCGATATGGGCGTCGAGAAGGACGGCACGCATGGCCCGAGCTTCGCGCCGGGCATGGCGCTGATGGGCAAATATGTGCTGATCGGCGAGGGCGCGCGCGGCTCGCTGGCCAAGCAGCTGATCGCCAAATACCATCTTTCCGACGGCCGCGAGCCCGGCAAATACGGTATCGGTCTCAAGGAGCTCTGGCAGGTCAAGCCGGAGAACCACCGGCCAGGCCTGGTCCAGCATTCCTTCGGCTGGCCGCTCGACATGAAGACCGGCGGCGGCTCCTTCCTCTACCATCTGGAGGACAACCAGGTGGCGGTCGGCTTCGTCATCCATCTCAACTATAAGAATCCCTATCTGTCACCTTTCGACGAGTTCCAGCGCTTCAAGACCCATCCGGCGATCAAGGGCACATTCGAGGGCGGCAAGCGGCTGGGTTATGGCGCCCGTGCCATCACCGAGGGCGGCTGGCAGTCGGTGCCGAAACTGTCCTTCCCCGGGGGCGCGCTGATTGGGTGTGCCGCCGGCTTCGTCAACGTGCCGCGCATCAAGGGCTCGCACAATGCCGTGCTCTCCGGAATGCTGGCGGCCGAGCACGTCGCCGAGGCGATCGGCGCCGGCCGCGCCAATGACGAACTGGCTTCTTACGAGGCGGCATGGCGGGCAACCGACATCGGCAAGGATTTGAAGAAGGTGCGCAACGTTAAGCCATTGTGGTCGCGCTTCGGCACCGCCATCGGCGTCGGCATTGGCGGCCTCGACATGTGGCTGAACACGCTGTTCGGCTTCTCGCCTTTCGGCACGCTGAAGCACGGCAAGGCCGATTATGCGACGCTGGAGCCGGCCGCCAAGCATAAGAAGATCGCCTATCCGAAGCCGGACGGCGTGCTCACCTTCGACCGCCTGTCCTCGGTGTTTCTCTCCAACACCAACCACGAGGAAAACGAGCCTGTCCACCTGCTGGTCGCGGATATGGATCTGCAGCAGCGTTCCGAACACGATGTCTATGCCGGGCCATCGACACGCTACTGCCCGGCCAGTGTCTACGAATGGGTCGACAAGGATGGCAACGCCGCCGCCGATCCCGAGGCGAAGGACGTGCGCTTCGTCATCAACGCGCAGAACTGCGTCCACTGCAAGACCTGCGACATCAAGGACCCGAACCGAAACATAACCTGGGTGCCGCCACAAGGTGGCGAAGGCCCAGTTTACCAGAACATGTAGCGTCAGATATTAGCTATTCCTAATTGACAGAACGAGTGGCAAGACTGCTGGCACATCTTGCACTCGACGTGGGATCGCGCGGTGCCGTGCCGAGCAGATCTGGCGAGCGTATTGAACGCTAGAAAATTGGCATTCTGTCTTCGCGCTAATACTGACTCTACGCCACGGCGGCGATGGTCGTACCCTCCACCGGCCGCGGCACCGGCGTTCCATAGACCCAGAAGGAATCCGGAACCGGAGAGCCGCTCCAGACCACGGCATCGGCGATCTTGGACGCCTCCCACACCACGGTTTTCCAGGCCGGATCGAAGATCATGTAGCCGGGATCGCCCATCACCTCGATGCGATTGCCCCCTGGTTCCAGCATGTACAGGAACGTTGCCCCGCCAATGCCGTGCCGGCCCGGCCCGTGCTCTATCGAAATGCCGGCTTCCCTTGCCAGCTCCGCCAGATCGAAGAGATGCTGCACCGAAATGTAGTGGAAACAGACGTGGTGGAAGCGTCCACGCATCTCCGTCGGCTCCGGGACGATTGCAATATCGTGCGAAAGGTTGGTCACGCTGAGCCAGCTCGCGATCGCCGACCCGTTGTCACCAACGACCCGCTCGCGCTCGCGAAAGCCTAGCACGTCAACCATGAAATCGCGGCAGGCGCCGGTGTTGGCGGCCATCAGGTTCAGGTGGTCGATGCGGCGAACCGGAATGCCGTTGAGCGGGCGTCTCTGCGGGCGATTAAGCAATTTCGTAGCCTGCCCCGGCGGTACGCTGACATAGTCGACGTCCCACAGCAGCTCCATCGAGTGCCCCCCGGGCGTTTCGAATCTGAAGGCGCGGCCATGGCCGGCATCACCGTCGATCCAGCCTCGCCCGAGGCCGGTCGCCTCTACCGCTGCGACTCGGCGCTCCAGCGCCTGCGGGCTGCGCGTCCGCCAAGCAACGTGCCCCAGTCCAGCGTGCTGTGCCTCGGTCACCTTCAGCGAGTGGTGATACTGCTCCTCATAGCCGCGCAGATAGACCGACTTGCCGCGCCGCTCGGTCTCTTGCATGCCCATTAAATCCATGAAGAAGCGTAACGTCCCATCGAGATCGGGCGTCAGCAATTCGACATGCGCGAGCTGGGCGACATCGAAGATTGGTTCGGAAAGGGTGTTCATGACGACACTCCTGAGGGTGAACGGGTCTATTTTGAGGGAAATGTACTCCTGTATTCGTCAAGTGGCCGCACAACAGTTCGCGTAGTTCGCGCGGCGCGGTGTGATACCCTGTCAGGCCGCCGGTACCGGCTGAATGACCCCTGCGCACAGAACAGTTGCCCGTCGGCCAGCCGCGCATAATTATGAACGACTTTGTTCTCGTGATCCTGAACCTGCACGACGAAGTTACCGCTCTGCTCCGTCCAGCTCATGATGAACAGATCAGGGCGGACGCCTGTCAGATCGCTCTTCACGACCTCATCGATCTGAGTAGCGCCGATCGTTGCCCGTACATGCAATTCTGTCGGCGACAGAACCGTGAGCCGCGGCACGAACGGGCCGAATGAACAGTCGAAAGTCTTCCCCACGAGCGATGTCGGGCCACCACTGGTCGCAGCCATCCTACTCTCCTTTGATGATTTAGCGCTCACACACCCAGATTGGGCACACGAGCCTTCGCTTTGGCACAGAATGCTTATAAAGCCGCTATTTATGCTAATTGGAGCGCTCCAATGCAAGATCTGCCTTTTATGATGACGAGTCAAGAATAACCTTGGAGCGCTCCAAAAAAGTGTTTAACTGAAGGAATGAATCATACCAAAACGCCGACCCTCACGGATGTCGGGAGAGTTGCCGGGGTCTCCCGCGGCACTGTCTCCAATGTCTTCAATCACCCGGACCTGGTGCGGTCCGACGTGCGCGAGCGCGTCGAAGCTGCGGCGCGCCAGCTTGGTTATGATGGTCCCGACCCTAGGGGGCGGGTACTGCGTAATGGCAAATTCAACGCCATCGGGTTTATGCCGCCGGGCGCCTATGCCATTGCCGACGTGATCAGAAGCCCATATGGACGAGAACTGGTGCTTGGCGTTTCGCTTGCGTGCGACGAGGCCGGGGCGACGCTGAGCCTAGTCAACGGTACGGAAGAAACGCGCACCTCTACCATCCGGGAGGCGTTGGTTGACGGCTTCATTTTGGGCCATAGCGTAGACATCGACCTGATCACCTCGGCGCAGCGCCGGCGCCTGCCATTTGTCATCCTCGAAAGCGATGCCGGCCCGGATATCAATTCGATCCGGATCGACGGCAGGAGCGGAGCGCTGATGGCTGTCGGGCACCTGGCTGCTCTCGGGCACCGGCATTTTGTGATCCTCTCCATCCGGCGCACATCCGGACCACCGATTGTCCACATGCCGGGCAAGGGCAAGCGTGCGATTACCGCGGGCTTTCAGCTCGACTATGAAAGGCTTGATGGCTTCGCCCAAGGCTTGGCGGAGGTCAATCTGTCAATCGATGATGTCCCGATCATCGAAACCACTCCTGGGGAGCCTTCGGCCGGAGCTGTCGTGTTCGATCGATTTCCAGAAGCAACGGCCATCCTGACCATGTCGGACTGGCAGGCAATCACCGTACTCGACGAAGCGGTTCGTCGCGGCATAAACATACCCGAGCACGTGTCGGTTGTGGGCTTCGATGGCACCGCGGAATCGGCACGCACCACGCCCCCACTCACCACTGTCGCGCACGACATCATCGGGAAGGGTCGCCTTGCTGCCCAGATGGTGAATGAAAACGGCCAGCCGAGGCAGATCATCATGTCGGTTGAACTGGTGGTCCGCGGATCGACGGGCCCGCCGCGTTGAGGAAATCCGCAAGGATCGCGATTGGCGCGCAACACGCCGCCCTGCCGAACGCATGACGCGTCGCCTCCTTTCCGTGCCGCAGGCGCTTAAGAGACGCCGCGTTTGCGCCAGCCAGCGGACCATCGGGAACTCGGTGTGTTGAGATTCAAGCCAGGCCGCGCCGACATGGTGGTTTCCGAGAACCGGAACGGAGCGTATGTTCGGGTACGAGAGCCCCGGAAGCGCAGGAAGTCCGCTTCTGGGTCGAGAGACGTTCCGGCCAGTTCAATGTGCGATGGAATGCGCCGCTGTGATGCGTAGATCAATGGAGCACAACGTCAGCGTGTGAAGTCCACCGGAACCGTCGACCAAAATGAAAGCAGGGGAAGGCCCGTTATATTTCTGGCATCTAAAAGAAGTTGAAGCGGCGCGGCGCTTGTGGTTCCTTTCCCTCCTGACCCGGAGAGATGACCATGCGCCTGGCGGTTCTGACGTGCCTTGTGGCTATTGGTGGCTTGTGCGGCTTCGCACCGTCGGCATCGGCTGACACGAAGGTGCTGGTCAAGACCCGAACCTACGACATATCAGGAACCACGGGCGCCGCCCTGATCGAGGCCATGGACCGGAAAGGTCCGAAGCGGCACGGCTTCATGACGCACGCCATCGCGCTGGCCGCCTATACGGTAAATTGGGACCTTGAGGTCACCAGAGAGGGTGGTGTCTGCCGGCTGCGGCAGGCCAATGGGACACTCGATCTCACCTACACCTTACCGCGCATGGTCTCAGCCGCGACGCCGGCGCTTCAGAAGCGCTGGAAGCGGTTTTTCGCGGGCGTTCGTGCCCACGAGCATAACCACGGCCGCATCGCCAGGACAATGATGCGGGCGACCGAGAAATCGATCACCGGACTGGAACTCGCCGACAACTGGGTTTGCAGCAAGACGCATCGCGAGGCGAGGCGCCGGATCAAGGCTGTCTATGCCGAATACGAGGCGAAACAGAACGCTTTCGACGCGCGCGAGCATCGCGCCGGCGGCCATGTCGAACGCCTCATCGGTGCCCTGTTGCGCAAGCAGTAGGCGCTCAGCTTCGCGTCCTGCCGTTCTGTGTCACCGATGCGGTTGCGGTTTCATGTTCGTCGACCGGCTTTTTCTGTTCCGGCCTGAGCGAGAATTCCACCATCAGCGGAAGATGGTCGGAGCCGGTGGCTTCCAGCCTCGACACCGAATGGATGAGAACCGCGCCCTTGCTGAAAACCTGGTCGATCGGCAGTCCGGCGAAGCGCAGGAAATCCGGCAGCTCGATATAGAGCCAGGTCGGTCCCGGCGAAGGCGCCACGGTCAGCTTGCCAAGACCTGCGACGCGCCGGACGGCGGCACTCCACGGCACTGCATTGCAGTCGCATGCCATGATCGATGTTTCGCCGAGCGAGGCGAACTCCCCCGACAATCCGCCGATCTGCCGTGACTGGTTGCGCGGCCATGGCCAGGTCAGGTGCATGGCGGCGACGTCGACGTCGGTTCCGCCGAAATCGACCGTCGCGACGGCCATCGCACCGCGGCCATCGCAGCGCGGTTGCGTGCCGGCGGCAAACGGCCGTCTGGACAGCAGCGCAACGCCGAACACGCCATTGGGGTAGGGGCAGAGGATCCGGTGGGGGTAGGCGCTGGCGAGATGGGCAAGCTTCGCCTTCCACATGTCGGACACCTCGTTGAGTGTGATCACATCAGGCTGGGTCCGGCCGATCAGCGACAGGACTTTTTCAGGCGTTGGATTGTTGAACCGCAGATTCATCTGCAGCAGGCGGTAGACCGCCTGGTCACCGGGGTAGACCGCCTGGTCACCGGGGACCGCCTGATCGCCGGCCTCTGCTTCGTAGGCTGCCTGGACCGGCCACAGGCGGGGCACCGACAGGGCGTTCGAGGTGGTGGCAAAGGCAGCCACCGCAAAGAGCAGCGCTGTGGCCGCCTCTAGGCGAAACGAGGTCGCGAGCAGCGGCAGCGCGCAAAGCCCCATCAGCACGGCTAGATGAGCGCGGAAATGAGCGAAGGAATCGAAGGCCGGATGCAGCGTTCCGAAAAACCCGGCCACCACCGCGACCGAGAAGACGAGCATTGCTACGAATGCTACCGACGCCATCATGTTTCGAACGCGTGCCATCTCGTTTGCTTATCGGCAGAAATGCAGCCCAAATCAAGATTACGAAATGCCCTGCCGCGCGGTTACCAAGGTCCGGTCGATGCAAGCCGATCGTTGCTACTGGAACGCCGTCTCCGAAAAGCTTCTGAGCTTGCGCGAATGCAACCGTTCCATCGGCATCTCGGCCAGCTTTTCCATCGCCCTGATGCCGATGGTCAAATGCTGTGCCACTTGCCGCTTGTAGAACTCGGTCGCCATGCCGGGCAGCTTCAATTCGCCATGCAGGGGCTTGTCCGAGACGCAAAGCAGGGTGCCGTAGGGCACGCGGAAACGGAAGCCATTGGCCGCGATCGTCGCCGATTCCATGTCGAGCGCAATCGCCCGTGACTGCGACAGCCGCTGCACCGGCCCCCGCTGGTCGCGCAACTCCCAGTTGCGGTTGTCGATGGTGGCGACGGTGCCGGTGCGCATGATGCGCTTGAGGTCGTAGCCGGAAAGGCCGGTGACTTCGGCGACCGCCTCTTGCAGCGCCACCTGGATTTCGGCCAGCGGGGGAATCGGCACCCAGACCGGAAGATCGTCGTCCAGAACATGATCCTCGCGCACATAGGCATGCGCCAGCACATAGTCGCCCAGCGCCTGAGTGTTACGCAGCCCGGCGCAATGGCCGAGCATCACCCAGGCATGCGGCCTGAGCACCGCGATGTGGTCGGTGATCGTCTTGGCATTGGAGGGGCCGACGCCGATATTGACCATCGTGATGCCGCCATGGTTCGGCTTCTTCAGATGATAGGCCGGCATCTGCGGCAAGCGCGGCGGCGCCACGCCATCGCTAGGCGCGCTTTGTCCAGCCTTGGTGACGACGTTTCCCGGCTCGACGAATTCGACGTATCCGCCGCCGCCATTCGCCATCAGCTTGTGCGCACGGGCGACGAATTCGTCGATGTAGAACTGGTAGTTGGTGAACAGCACGAAATTCTGGAAATGCTGCGGACTGGTAGCCGTGTAGTGCGACATCCGGTGCAGCGAGTAGTCGATACGTTGCGCTGTGAACGCCGCCAGCGGCCTGGCTTCGCCTAACGCCACTTCGAACGTGCCGTTGGCGATCTGGTCGTCGGTGCCGTCGAGGTCCGGCACGTCGAACAGGTCACGGATCGGCCGCCTGATGCGCTCGGCTGCCGCGCCGTCGACATGGGAGCCTTCCAGGAAGGCGAAATGCAGCGGGATTGGCGTCGTCGATTCCGAAACCGTGACCGGAACGCCGTGATTGCGCATGATCAGGCCAAGCTGTTCGGTAAGATAGCGTTCGAAAAGGGCAGGCTGGGTGATGGTGGTCGAGAAATGCCCAGGTGTCGGCATGTGGCCGTAAGCCTGCCGCGAGTCGATCTGGGTGAACGAAGTCGTGGTGACGCCGACCTCGGGATAGAAGGCCCGGTAGCGCTTGTTATTGTCGCCGCCTGCGGCGAGCGCCGTAAATGAATCGCGCAGGAATTTGGTGTGGCGATCGTAGAGGACCTGCAAGGCCGCGACGGCCTTTCCTGCATCATTGAAGCTCTGCCGGCCAAACGGCTCCGGCATCACGACTGAGTCTATGGCTTGGGGATAGATTCGCTTTTCCATAACCCAATATAGAGGCTTGGTCATGCGGTTGGGAGGGGGTGTGCCGGTTTGAACGCGACCGAAGCGCCGTTTTTTCTTTTTCAATGGTTTCGATGAAGGCCGATTGGCCTAGCCGCGCCGCAGGCTGATCAACAGCACAAAGCCGACGCCGGTCTTCTTCAACGCCGGCGCCTCGATCGTCGAGCCGGCATCGGCGCGCATCGAGGGCACGGCCAGAACCGGCGCTGCAAGAACCATCAGGATGAGCGTCGCCCGCGGCACAAGCCGAAGGGTCTTGAGGGCGTTGGCGACGATGCGGTTCATGGTGTGTTGCTTCTCTCTAAGGGTTTTTGTCGGCGTCAATGGCGAAGATGGCCCGGGCAACCGAACCGGCAGGAATTGGCCTGGTCCCAGGAGCGGGCTGGGCGGCCGGCCTCGGCAACGAGGATGGCGAACGACATGCCGAACAGGCTCATCAGCAGGCAGACGATGGTGAAGCGGCGGGCGAACATTGCGTGGTGTCTCCTTCAACACGCATGAGAATGCCCTGATGCAACTGAACCGGTTCTGATGCCGGCGTTCATCTGCGGTTCAAATTTATCGACGGAGGGTCGAGTGCCCGCCGCCACCGCGCCGTCGCCGGCCACGAGCGTCGCCGCAGTCTAGCTGCCGACCCCCAATCTTGCTGCCGACAAGGGCGGGTAAAATGCTGTTAGGGCGCTGAACGCGCGGCCCGCACGATTGATCCGTTGTCCCAAACAGACGGCGCAAACAAAAAGGGGCCTTCGCGGCCCCGTTTTCATTTTGTGGCAGCGGAAACGATCAGAGTTTGTGCCAGGTCTGGCTCCTGCAGATCAGCCCGCCGAGCACGCAGCCGCTCATCTTGAGCGAAGCGCCCGAGACCGAGGCCTTGCCCGAATAGGTCTTGTCGGTTTCCGGGTCGGTTATGGTGCCCGAATATTTGTTGGCGCCGGACACCTTGAACGAACCGATCCGCTTGCCGGCAAATTTGCCTGATTTGAGCGTGATGGAAAATGCACCGCCGCCGCCCGCAATGGCGGCAGTCGAACCGGCTTGCGTTTTCCAGTTGCCTTCGATCGGATCGGCGCAAGCCGCGCCGGCCATGATCAAGGTGGCCGCAAGGGCCATGCTGATTTTGCGAAACATGTTTCTCCTCCCTGTGGGCATCCGGCCGGGTGTTCCGCCCCGCCGGTCTGCCTTTTACGCAAACGTAAGCTAATTCACCTCCCGACAAAACAAAAGCGGTGCCGCTGCGGAAGACTTCAGGATTTTCCGGCCGCTAGAAGCGGTCTCATCGGTGGGAAATGAAACGTTCGCAACTCCGTCTTTGTCTCCCGTGGTTAGCGGAGTCTTGATCTTCGCCTCGCAAATTTTCGTCAAATTTGGTGCAAACCGGCGCAATTGCTGGCTTTGCATCCTTAACGAATTCTCGCGTTTACCTCTTGTTTTAGCTTTGTTTTCCTCAAATTAAGCACGCCACTTAACCGCGGATTCAAGCCTCCGGTTCATTCTCGAAAGCATCGAAAGAGCGGCCGCCCCAAGGGTTATCAACAGACACCAAGGGACAGAACGAGGCAGCTCTCGGGAGCCTGACAGGGGCTAGAACAGGGGATTGAAATGGCACGTTTTGAAATGCCTGAAGCCGGCTTCGGCGCCATGGGGGCAACTGCCCAGGCCGATATTCTTTTCGAATTGGGCATGATGTATGCGACCGGCCGCGATTGCGAGACCGATGTCGTCGCCGCCCACAAATGGTTCAACATCGCTGCGATCAAGGGCTCGGTCCGCGCCGCGGAACTGCGCTCGGAATTGTCGGCCGCCATGTCGAAGGTCGAGATCGCCAGGGCGCTGCGCGAAGCCCGCGAATGGATGACGATGCACTAAGTTGGCCCTGAGTTCATCAGGCCCGGAGTTCATTGGGTCTTGAGTTCATCGGGCACTGAGATCACCGACAGGGACGCTTCAGGTCAAGGCTGCTCAAGACGGCCGGACCGGCAAGAACAAGGCCGCGCAAGACGGTCGTACCTACAATGACAGGAACGCGGCAGGCCGGATACAGCCAAGCTGCGCGACGGACAGGGAAGGCGAGCGGTTTTCGGGCGCAGGAGCGTTCGAGATTGTTCGATCGACAAAGCCGCGACCGGCCGGAACAAGGCCGGCGCGGCTTTTGCGTTTTCGGACCATGATCCCAAAAAGTGGAAACCGGTTTTTGGAAGAAGATCATCGTCAAACAGAAAGGCTGCAGGCCCAATTGAGTGCCGCCGATGCGCCTAGACAGGCTTAGCGAAGGGTGAGATTCTCCCAGCCACTCTGGAAGAGGCGCGGCCGGGACGGCCGCGCGAGAGTGGAGGAGTTGTATCACCATGAAAAAGTTGGGTATTTTGAGCGCGGCCATAGTGGGCCTGGTGATGAGCGCGCCGGTTGCCTTCGCCGAAGACATCACCTTTTCGGTGGTCGGACCGATGACCGGACAGCTTGCCACCATCGGCGACCAGTTCAAGCAGGGCGCGCAAGCCGCCGCCGACGCGATCAACGCCGCTGGAGGTGTCGAAGGCCGCCAGATCAAGCTCGACGTCCAGGATGACCAGTGCGATCCGAAGCAGGCGGTTTCGGTCGCCAACCGCATCGTCGCCAACGGGGTCAAGTTCATCGATGGCCATGCCTGCTCGGGCTCGAGCATCCCGGCCTCGGCCGTCTATGCCGAAGCCGGTGCGCTGATGATGAGTCCGGCTTCGTCGAACCCAGAACTGACCGACGCGGCGGCGAAAGCCGGCTGGCCGACGATCATGCGCCTTTATACGCGCGACGATGCGCAGGGCGCCTTCATCGGTCCATGGATCGCCAAGAAATATGCCGGCAAGAACGTCGTCATCATGCATGACAAGAGCGCTTATGGGCAGGGCGTGGCCGACGCCGTCAAGGCGACGATGAACCAGAACGGTCTCAAAGAGATACTCTACGAGGGCATCAACGCCGGCGAAAAGGACTACTCGGCGCTTGTCACCAAGCTCAAGGAACTGAAGGCTGATGTGGTCTATTTCGGCGGCTACCACCCCGAGGCCGGCCTCATCCTGCGTCAGTCGGCGGAACAGAACCTCAAGTTCCAGCTGATCATGCCGGACTCGATTGCCACGCCGGAATTCTGGCAGGTTGCCGGCCCGGCCGGCGAAGGCACCATGTTCGTCTTCCCGTCGGATCCGCGGGCCAAGCCCGAAGCCAAGGAAGCCATCGAAAAGATCAAGGCGGGCGGCTTCGTGCCCGAGGGCTTTACGCTGTTCTCCTATGCCGTGATCCAGGCCTTTGCCGAGGGTATCAAGCGCGCCGGCAGCGACGACCCGGCCAAGGTTGCCGAAGCGTTGAAGAACGGCGAGCCGATCAGCACCGTCGTCGGCCCTGTCACTTTCGATGAAAAGGGCGACCTCAAGAACGTCAGCTACGACATCAACCAGTGGCACGACGGCAAATACGCGCCGATCCAGCCGTGATGGCTAGCGTCGCCTAGCGACTATCGGAGATGGCCGGGCAGACTCGGCCATTTTCATTTTGGGGGTGCGTCTGTGGCGCGTGCCCCTACATCGCCTCGTGGATTAAGGAGCAGCGTCAGCCGTGGGCTTCCTCGGCAAAACGCACCAGCACGGTCCCGTCGGTGACCTGCGCCCCCTCTGTGGCGATCTCGGCGATGGTCCCGTCATGGGTGGCGGAGATCGTATGCTCCATCTTCATCGCTTCCAGGATCAACAGCGGCTGGCCCTTGATGACGGCGTCGCCCTTGGCTGCACGCACCAGCTTGACCAGGCCCGGCATCGGCGCCCGCAGGCTGTCAGAACCGGCGGCGATCTCGTCGGCCCTTGTCAACGGGTCCGGCACGACAAAACTGTAGCCGACGGCGCCTTCGAAGACCGTGACATGGCCTGGCCAGCGGGCGAGTCGAGGGGCGGCGCGAAGATCAAGCGGATTGGCGCTGTTATAAGGTGCGTCCAGTGCCACTTGGAAGCGCCCGTCCGGCGGCAGTACCGACACTAGCGCGACGATCTCGTCCTCGCCGTAGCGCAGTCGCGTGCGCCGCGGAACAGTGTGGAAATGCGCATAACCGGCAAGCGACGACCACGGGTCGTCTGTCGGCGCCTGAGCCCCGGCGCCGGATGCCGCAAGCGCGGCTGCGGCGACGATCTCATTGCTCGGCGGCGGCACCGCGGTCAGCGCTTGCTGATGCCTGCCGATCAGGCCGGTATCGACATCGCCTGCCGAAAAATCCGCGTCAGCGGCAAGAGCAGCGAGAAAGGCGGTGTTGACGGTCGAGCCGGCGATCTCGGTCTGCGAAAGGGCTATGCCCAGTGCTTCGACCGCCGCCTGCCTGCCCTTGCCGTGCACGATCAGCTTGGCGATCATTGGATCGTAGAAGGGCGAGATGGCATCACCGGCCCGCACGCCGGTCTCGATCCGCATACTGGCGCCCTCGGGCGCGGTATCCGGAAATTTCAGGTGATGCAACGTGCCCGTCGCCGGCAAAAAACCCTTTGCCGCGTCCTCGGCATAAATGCGCGCTTCGAAGGCATGGCCGGAAAGCGTGATCTCGCTCTGCGTCTTCGGCAGTTTTTCGCCGGACGCCACCCGCAACTGCCACTCGACCAGATCGGTACCGGTAACCATTTCGGTGACCGGGTGCTCGACCTGCAGGCGGGTGTTCATTTCCATGAACCAGAAGCGGTCGGCCTTCAGCCCTTGCGAGGCATCGACGATGAACTCGATCGTGCCGGCGCCGGAATAGTTGATCGCCTTGGCGGCCTTCACCGCCGCCTCCGTCATCGCCTTGCGAAATGCCGGCGTCATGCCGGGGGCGGGGGCTTCCTCGATCACCTTCTGATGGCGGCGCTGTGCCGAGCAGTCGCGCTCGTAGAGATGCACGACATTGCCGAAGATATCTCCGAATACCTGAACCTCGATGTGGCGCGGCTTATCGATATATTTCTCGACCAGCACGCGGTCGTCGCCGAAAGCGGCCTTGGCCTCGCGCCGCGCACCCGACAGCGCCTCGGAAAAGTCGTCGGGGTGTTCGACGCGCCGCATGCCCTTGCCGCCCCCACCGGCGCGCGCCTTGATCAGGACGGGATAGCCGATCTCGCGTGCCTTGGAGGCGAGCAGCACGATCTCCTGCGCCTCGCCGTGATAGCCCGGCACAACCGGCACGCCGGCCTTCTCCATCAGCCGCTTGGCCGCGTCCTTCAGCCCCATGGCGCGGATCGAGGCGGCCGACGGGCCGATGAAGACGAGCCCCGCCGCCGTCACCTGGTCAACGAAATCAGGGTTTTCCGACAGAAAACCATAGCCCGGATGGATGGCTTCCGCACCGGTGGCCAAAGCCGCCGCGACAATCTTGTCGCCGCGCAGATAGCTATCGCCAACAGGCGAGGCGCCGATATGCACCGCCTCGTCGGTCATCTCGACATGCAGGGCCCCGGCGTCGGCGTCGGAATAGACGGCAACGCTATGTACGCCCAGCTTGCGCGCCGTGCGGATCACCCGGCAAGCGATCTCGCCGCGGTTGGCGATCAGGATTTTGGCGAACATGGAACCTCCCGGATTTTCCGCAGGCGGTGCCAGTCAGCCAGGCGACTGACTATTTGGAAAGCGCGATCTGACAGCCGCCGCTCGCAAGCCTGACTTTCCACTTTTTCAAGCCTGACTGACAGTTCCGCAGCGCCAAATCTTCCGCCGCCTTTTGCGACGGTGCGTTCAGCCGCGCGCCGCAAATGATGTAGATGTCGACGACGCGCGAATAAAAGGTCGTTGCATAGGCTGAATGGCCGCTGGCCGCCACATAGGCGTTGTACGACTTGGTACACGGATCCTTCGGGTTTCCAGCCAAAGTCGGGTAGAAACGGATGTCGCCTTTGTTGCCCGCCAGTGATTCCGCTGCGCTGCTGCCTGGAGCAGCTAATATAAGAAGCCCTGCAAGTATCGATACAGTAGTTTTCTGAGAAAGTCGCAGTCTCATCTTCGCCCCATCCCCATGGAAATTGCAAATCAGCAATAGCCGCAATTTTTCCGTGTGGCCAGTTCGATGTTTGAAAATGAGCCTGAAGGGTGTGGATGGGATTTCTCATCGGGACAGGTCACGCTCCCGCCAGGCGCAGCAACGCCTGCTGGTATAGTTCCGCCGTCTGTTGGTCGAAGCAGCAGAAGATGACGGTTTCCGGAACCGCGTTGTGGCTGATAAAGGCGCTCACTGTGCCAACTGCGATCTGGGTCGCCTGGTCTTTTGGATACCGGTATACACCGGTCGAGATCGCCGGGAATGCCACGGTCCGGCAATCCTTGGCGGCGGCGAGTTCGAGCGACCGGCGATAGCAGGAGCCCAACAACTCGGCTTCGCCCTTGCCGCCGCCCTGCCAGACCGGACCAACCGTGTGGATGACGTAGCGTGCCGGCAGCCTGTAGCCTTTGGTGAGTTTTGCGTCGCCGACCTTGCAGCCATTGAGTGTTCGGCATTCGGCCAGAAGCTCGGGACCGGCTGCACGATGGATGGCGCCGTCGACGCCTCCGCCACCCAGAAGTGACGTGTTGGCGGCGTTGACGATGGCATCGACCGCCAGCTTGGTAATGTCGCCGATATGAACGCGAATCCTCTGATTGATTTCGCCCATCTCACATCCTGAACACGCCGAACCTTGTTTCCTCGATCTCGGCGTTCAACGCGGCTGAAAGGCTGAGCGCCAGCACCTCGCGCGTCTTGGCCGGGTCAATGATGCCGTCATCCCATAGCCGGGCGGAGGAATAGAGCGGGTGGCCTTCATGCTCGTATTTCATCAGGATCGGCTTCTTGAATTTTGCCTCCTCCTCGGCGCTCCATTCCCCGCCCTTGCGCTCGATCCCCTCGCGCTTGACGACGGCCAGCACGGTGGCCGCCTGCTCGCCACCCATCACCGAAATGCGGGCATTCGGCCACATCCACAGGAAGCGTGGCGAATAGGCGCGTCCGCACATGCCGTAATTGCCGGCGCCGAACGAGCCGCCGATGATCACGGTTACCTTTGGCACCCGGGCCGTGGCGACGGCCATCACCAGCTTGGCGCCATCCTTGGCGATGCCGCCGGCCTCGTATTTTCGCCCCACCATGAAGCCGGTGATGTTTTGCAGGAAGATCAGCGGGATCTTGCGCTGGCAGCACAGTTCGATGAAATGCGCGCCCTTGAGCGCGCTTTCGGAGAACAGCACGCCGTTGTTGGCGATGATGCCGACCGGCATGCCGTTGAGATGGGCAAAGCCGGTGACCAGCGTGGTGCCGTAATTCTGCTTGAACTCGTCGAAGTCGGAGCCGTCGACGATGCGGGCGATCACTTCACGGACGTCATAGGGCTGGCGCAGATCGGTCGGCACGATTCCGTAGAGCTCATCGGCTGCATGAAGCGGCGCAATCGGATCTTGAAGTGCCAGCCCGATCTGCTTCTTTCGATTCAGGTTCTTGACGATGCGGCGGGCGATCGCCAGCGCATGCTCGTCGTCCAGCGCAAAATGGTCGGCAACCCCGGAAAGCCGCGTGTGGACGTCGGCGCCGCCCAGTTCCTCCGCGCTGACATCCTCGCCGGTGGCGGCCTTCACCAGCGGCGGGCCGCCAAGGAAGATGGTCGCCTGGTTGCGCACCATGATCGTCTCGTCCGACATCGCCGGCACATAGGCGCCGCCTGCCGTGCATGAGCCCATGACGCAGGCGACCTGCGGTATGCCTGCGGCCGACATGTTGGCCTGGTTGTAGAAGATGCGGCCGAAATGGTCGCGGTCAGGAAACACCTCGTCCTGGTTGGGCAGATTGGCGCCGCCGCTGTCGACCAGATAGATGCAAGGCAGTTTGTTCTGCAGCGCGATTTCCTGGGCGCGCAGATGCTTCTTCACTGTCAGCGGATAATAGGTGCCGCCCTTCACCGTGGCGTCGTTGACGACGACCATGACTTCGGTGCCTTCGACACGGCCGATACCGGCGATGATGCCGGCCGACGAGATGTCTTCGCCATACATTGACCACGCCGCGAACTGGCCGATCTCGAGGAATGGCGAACCGGTGTCGAGCAACTGGGCGAGGCGCTCGCGCGGCAAGAGCTTGCCGCGGCTCTGGTGCCGTTCACGCGCTTCCTCCGAGCCGCCGCGCTCGACGGTTGCCGCCTTTTCCGCAATGTCGGCGACCAGCGCCCGCATGCGCGCGGCATTGGCGCGGAAGGTGTCGGAGGCGGGCGAGATCTGCGAGGTGAGGGTGGGCATGGCGCTACCGGATCAGTTCGATCTTGCAGCCGATATCCAGGTCGCCCCAGTCACGGTCGGCGGTAACGGCAATGGCGTTCTCGCGAATTGCCAGCGCCAGGCAGGCGCGAACGCCCAGCGACAAGCCGCGATGCCGCGTCAGCTCGCGAATCTGACCGGCGACGATGCCCATCATTTCGTCGAAAACAGCGACCGGCATGCCCAGGCTGGCGAGGTCATCAGCGGCCTCCTCCATGCTGCGTCCCCTGTCGATCAGCTTAGCGATGACTTCAGCCGCATTGACGGAGCTGCATTGCGCGTCCGGCGCGAAACCCAAGGCAATGTCGGTGCCTTTCTCGTTGAGCAGGATCGCAAGCGCCGCCGAGCTGTCCATGACGTAGGGTTTCACTTCGCTCCCTTTCTCGCCGTTCCTTCGGCATGCAGCCGGTCGAAACGCTTGTCGCTTCGGCGCTGTTCTTCCCGCCGCTCCTTCAGAAATTCGTCGACGACACTTTCCTCAGGCTTTTTCAACGCTGACAATTCGGCCTGGACGCGCCTGAGATTCCGAAGCCACGACCTTACCCGCAACTCGCCGTTTTCGACATGAAGGATCAAGTCTTCACCAGGCTTCACGCCCATCTCCTCGCGCATCGCAGCCGGGATAACGAAGCGCCCGCCCTCGCCAAGTCGGACGCGCTCGCGTTTCGCTGGAGCCCGGAGCTGTGTTTTCCGAGCGCTGGCATCGAATTGCGCCTGCGAATTCTCGTCAAACCCAGCCTTTTCGGTTCCGTTCGCCATAGTCTGCCTCGTTCCCGAAATGTGGCACATGTTGGTTAATATGGCACAATCGGCTATTCATGGCAAAGATTCAAAAAAAGGGGGCCACTATATCGCCTCCGCCATGATTTCCCGCCCAATCAGCCAGCGGCGGATTTCGCTGGTGCCGGCGCCGATCTCATAGAGCTTGGCGTCGCGCAGAAGCCGGCCGGTCGGATAGTCGTTGATGTAGCCATTGCCGCCCAGCAGTTGGATGGCGTCGAGCGCCATCTGCGTCGCCTTCTCGGCAGCGAACAGCACGCAAGCGGCGGCGTCCTTGCGGCTCGTCTGGCCGCGGTCGCAAGCGGCGGCTACGGCATAGATGTAGGCGCGCGCGGCATTCATCGTCGTATACATGTCGGCGAGTTTGCCTTGCACCAGCTGGAACTCGCCGATCGGCTGGCCGAACTGCTTGCGTTCGTGCACATAGGGGACCGCCACATCGAGGCACGCCGCCATCAGCCCGATCGGGCCGCCGGCGAGCACGGTGCGCTCGTAGTCGAGGCCCGACATCAGCACTTCGACACCGCGCCCTTCCTCATGCAGCACATTGTCGAACGGCACCTCGACGTTCTCGAACACAAGTTCGCCGGTGTTGGAGCCGCGCATCCCGAGCTTGTCGAGCTTTTGCTCGACGGAAAACCCGGCAAAATCCCTTTCGACGATGAAGGCGGTGATGCCGCGCGAATGGAACGCCGGATCGGTCTTGGCATAGACGACCAGCGTCGCGGCGTCCGGGCCGTTGGTGATCCACATCTTGGTGCCGTTGAGCACGTAGTGGTCGTTGCGCTTTTCGGCACGCAGCTTCAACGACACGACGTCGGAGCCGGCGCCGGATTCCGACATTGCCAGCGCGCCGACCTTTTCGCCGGCACACAGCGCAGGCAGATATTTCTCCTTCTGCGCCGGGGTTGCCCAGCGATTGATCTGGTTGACACAGAGGTTGGAATGAGCGCCGTAGGAGAGGCCGACCGATGCCGAGGCGCGGGAAATTTCTTCCATCGCGACGACATGCGCGAGATAGCCCATGCCGGTGCCGCCGAAATCCGGATCGGCGGTGATGCCGAGCAGGCCGAGCCCACCGAGCTCGGCCCACAGATGCGCCGGGAATTCATTTGAGCGGTCGATCTCGGCGGCGATCGGCGCGATCTTTTCCTGGGCGAAGCGCCGCACCAGGTCGCGCAGCGCCTCGATGTCTTCGTCAAGCCCGAAGCTAAGTGTGTGCGTGTACATGCCGTTCCTCCCGCCGCATGCCCCGAAATCGAATTCGATTTTCGCGAAGGATCATGCGCAAATTCAAAGTGCTACAGCGTCGTTTGCTCGCCCGGCGCTGTAGGACGTTGTCGCGCCATGGGCCTTTGCTCCAACCAGGCGCATCGTCATTGAAAGATATGTGGCGGTTACCTCCGAGATCGATAGCCGCTCGCCCGGCCGGAACCAGACGATGACGCCGGTCATCATCTGGATCAGCGCCATGGCAGTCAGCCCCGTGTCTTCGACGTCGAAGACGCCGGCTTCTGCGCCATCGCGCAGAATGGCGCGCAGCTCCTTTTCATAGGTCGTGCGCAGCTTGAGGATCTGCGTCAGGCGATCATGCGACAGGCTGCGCAATTCCATGTTCGAGACATGAGTGGAGTGGCGGCGTTCGATGTGGAAGGCGATGTGGTTTTCGACATAGGCGGCGAGCCGCGTCGCCGGATCGGCCACGACGGGGCGCGCCGCATTCCATGCCTCAATCAGCCCTTCCATGTGCTCGCGCATCAGCGTGAACAAGAGGTCTTCTTTGGTTGGAAAATAGCGATAGAGCGCCGCGGCCTGCACGCCGACCTCGGCGGCCAGTTGGCGCATCGACATTGCCTCGTAGCCAAGACGCGCGATCAGGCTGACCGCCGCCTCGCGGACCGCAGCTTCGGTCTTTTCCCCGTCGGAACCGGTCGTGCGCGCCATTGTTTACCTCTTCGAGAGAGGCGCAATAATAAAACGAACGTTCAATTAATTCAAGGGATGTGGATCGAACGTTCCGGCAGGCGAGACGGCGCAAGCGCGCGGCTCTTCCTTCTCCCCTTGTGGGAGAAGGTGGCTTCGCGAAGCGAGGTCGGATGAGGGGTGTTCCAGCTTGGCACCGCCGGCACTCCGTCCAACACCCCTCAACCGTCTCGGCGCTACGCGCCGATCCACCTTCTCCCACAAGGGGAGAAGGAAGAGCGCTATTCAGCTCCCCCGTGCCGCCGCCAGCGCGCCCGGCAATTCCTCGGCAAAAATGTCGAGCTCGTGGTCGAGGCCGACGCTGACCCTGATGCAACGGTCGAGCACCGGCACCATCGGCTTGCGGATGAACACATCGCGCGACAAAAGCGCCTGCAGCACCTTCAGCGCGAAGACGCCGTCGCCGCCGCAGTCCAGGGTGACGAAATTGGTCGCCGAGGGCAGCGGCTTCAGCCCATTCGCCTCGGCTATTTCAGCGATGCGCCGGCGGCCGGAAGCGACCCGCGCCACCACGCTTTTGAGATAGTCCTGATCGGCCAGCGCCTCGACGCCGGCGATCTGCGCCATGCGGCTGACGCCGTAATGGTTGCGGATCTTCTCGAAATCGCGGATCACCTGGGCGTCGGCCACCGCATAGCCGCAGCGGATGCCGGCCAGCCCGTAGGCTTTTGAGAAGGTGCGCATGCGGATGACGTTCGGCCGTGACACGTCGATCGGCGGCAGCGCCGACGCGGGGCCCAATTCGCCATAGGCCTCGTCGAGCACCAGCATGGTGGTCTCCGGCAGGGCTTCGATGAAGCGGATGAGTTCGGCCGCCTCCCACCAGCTGCCCATCGGATTGTCCGGATTGGACAGATAGACCAGCGGCGCCGTCTCCCTGGCGACCGCGGCCAACAGGCCGTCCAGGCTTTCCCGGTCGTTCTCGTAGGGAACCGCGACCAGCCGGCCGCCGACGCCGGCAATATGGAAATTGAAGGTCGGATAGGCGCCGAGCGAGGTGACCACCGCGTCGCCCGGCGCCACATACATGCGCGCCACCAGGCTGAGCAACCCGTCTATGCCTTCGCCGATCACCACGTTTTCGGCACCAACGCCAAGATGCGCAGCGACAGCCAGCTTCAAATCGTGATTGTCGGGGTCGCAATACATCCACATGTCGCCGGTGATGCCGGCCATGCGGGCGACGACACGCGGCGAGGGCCCGAAGCTGCTCTCATTGGCGCCGATGCGGGCGCGAAACGCGCGACCGCGGTCACGTTCCTGCGCCTCCGGGCCGACAAACGGCACCGTCGAGGGGAGCGCGCTGATGATTGGCGTGAGGGGAGGGCGCTGGCGCATGGCAAAGGCTCGTCGAAAAGGGCCTTCTTGCTAGCGCGGCATAGTTGGCCGCGCAAGCTCCCGCTTTGACCGCAACCAGCGTGCTGGATTCCTTCGCCTCTTTTTGCTAGCGAGATATCATGAACAATCGACTCCCACCTGCCTGGTCCAAGCACCTGAAGCCCGGCCCCGCGCCGAAACCCAAATCGCCGCAACCGAATGTGCCGCAAGCGAGGCTGCCGAATTCGCCCTCGCGTGCGCAGGCCGACGACGCACTGCTGAAACAGGCATATGCCTTTCAGCAGGCCAAGCGGCTCGACGAGGCTCAGGACCTATGCCTTCGGGTTCTGGAGCGCACGCCAAATCATCCGCTCGCCTTGTACATCCTGGGGACCGTATACCTGGGTTACGATGATGAGAGGGCGTTGCGATGTTTCGCACGGGCGGTCGGCGAGGAACCTAAAAACCCCTATTACCACCTTAGCCTGGGCGAAGCCTATGTGAAGGTCAGCGAGTATTCGCCAGCAATCAGGCATATGCAGTATGCCCTGAAACTGCAGCCCGGCCTTATCGAAGCACTTTGTGCATTGGGGCGCACTTACACGGCGTTTGACAAGCCCGACATGGCTCTACCGCTTTACGAGAAGGCGCTGAAAATCAACCGCGATCATCCCAAGGTGCGAGCCGGGCTGGCCGGCGCGCTCAGCGGCCTGGGGCGTATGGATGAAGCCGCCGTCTATCTGAAAGAAGCGATCGATCGCCGTATTGGGGTGCCGGCTGCCTACAGCGACCTTGTACAGACGCGAAAGTTCACCGAGGAGCCCGAGGAGCTCCAATCCATCCTTGGTGAACTTGGCAATCCGAAACTTGGTTCGGAAGCCGCGCAGCAACTCCATCACGCCGCCGGCAAGGTGCTGAACGACCTCAAGCGCTACGATGAGGCATTCGACCATTTCAACAGGGCGAAACAGGCCTCCGGCTACAAGTTCGACATCGACTTGTATCGTCGGTGGATCGATTCGATGATTGAAACCTTCACGCCGGACTTTTTGGCTGCCCGGGCCGGCTATGGAAATCCTTCCGAAATGCCTGTGTTCGTGGTTGGCATGCCCCGCTCGGGAACGACGCTCACGGAGCAGATCTGCGCCAGCCATCCCGATGTTCATGGTGCAGGGGAGCTTAGCAAACTAAGGCGGGTCGCGAATGCGATCGGTCTCAAGACATCATCGGCTGGAGATTTGCACCAGCCAATCACGTCGATCACGGAAGACCTGTCCAGAACCTTGGCCGAAGAGCATCTGTCCTACTTGCGGGAGCGGGCGCCTGCCGCACTTCGCGTCGTCGACAAGACGCCGCACAATTTCGAACTGATCGGCCTTATCGGGCTTCTCTTCCCCAACGCACGCATCATTCATTGCCGTCGTGACGCCATCGACAATTGCGTCTCTTGCTTCGTTCTCAACTTCAGCGAGGCACACAGCTATAATACCGATCTGCGGACACTAGGCCTGTACTATCGCGAGTATGACCGCCTGATGCAGCATTGGAACGAGGTTTTTCCGGGCCTTATCTTCGAAAATCGCTACGAAACGCTGGTCGAGGACCAGGAAGCGCAGTCACGCCGCCTGATAGATTATCTCGGGCTGCCTTGGGACGACGCCTGCCTGCGCTTTTTTGACAGGGATGGTTCGGTCAACACGCCCAGTCGCTGGCAGGTTCGTCAACCGATTTATAAATCGTCGGTCAAGCGCTGGAAGAATTATGAAAACGAAATTCAGCCGCTTATACAGTCGCTGGGCGATCTTGCAGAGATTTGACTTGAGGTCGGCGGTCCGCATTGCGCGGACCTCGAGGGTCTCAAACGCATAGGCTTAGCTGATCTTCTGCGATTGGCCGCAGGCCACCATGCCTTCGCAGGGCGGGAGCGAACGCCCTATCCTGTTCCTTCCAGGCGCTGCTGCGGTGCAGAATCTTTCAAGACGCTGGAGGGACAGCGCCCCCCTCTGTCCTGCCCTCTTTGCCAAAACTTGGCATCTCCCCCACGAGGGGGGAGATTGCGGCTTTCGCTAATCTCCAACGTTGATGAACAGGCGCTGTCAGCGAAGCTGCCGATCTCCCTCCTTGTGGGGGAGATGCCACCATTTTGGCAAAGAGGGGCAGGACAGAGGGGGGCGCGAAGGATCGCTGCTGCTTTCATTCTGCGCAGCCGATCGGCTTCCAACCTGTCAGAAATCACAGACCGAGATCCAGCACAGAACGACCATGGCCGGCATTGGCGGCGTCATGCATCACGCAACGCGACAGCCACGCCGATACGAAAAAACCCGGCGGTTGCCCGCCGGGTTGGAGTTCAGTCAGACAAAGTCTGTTAGAACGAGCGCTGGAAGCGGAGCATGCCGCCGAGGCTGTCTTCGTCGTCCGCATTGGTCCAGTTGGAGAAGTCGTCCTCGCCGAACTCGCCGGCGTGCAGGTAGTCGACTTCGGCCGTGATCGTCAGGCCGGGAACGATGTCATAGGCAATGTTGGCGGCGATGCCGAGGTTTTCACCTTCGTCATACGAGATCTGGGTGTTGAACGAGGTCTTCTCGTTGATGGTGTAGGTGCCACCGCCCCAGACCGCCCAGTTGCCGGCCCACAGCTTGTAGAAGCCGCGACCGCCGGCGGCGGGGAATGCAAAGCCGTCGTCCGTGTAGTTATCGTCGGTGCCGTAGCCGGCCATGATGAACAGTGACAGGTTCTCCATCGGGGTGACGTCTAGGCGAACCTTGCCGGCCACTTCTTCGTAGTTGGCGTCGTAAGCAATGACGCCGGTGATGGCGCCCCAGCCCTGCGTCCACTTCAGGCCGCCGACGACATGCGGAACATAGCTGTCGATCGTGAAGTCGCCATAACCTTGTTCGAGCGAGACCACTGCCGAGAAGCCGTTGCCGGCGTCGAAATAGTACTGGACGACGTTGGTGTCGAAACCACCGTAGGGAACCAGCGTATCCTGGATGACGTTGCCGGCATAACCGATGAACGTATCGAAGGCCGATTCGTCTTTACCGACGCGCAGACCACCGAGCTGGATCCAGGCGAAGTTCAGCGAAATGCCTTTGTTTTCGGCAGGGTTAAAGACATATTCTATGGTCTCTTCCAGCGGACCCTCGCCGTCCGGATCGGGAATGACTGTTCTGCTGACGTGTCGGTTCCGGTTGCCGAAGTTGAAGCGGGTCTCGGTGTAGGTCTTCAAGGTGCCGAGCTCGGTTTCCTGGCCGGTCCAGGTCTTCAGGTTAAAGCGGGCCTGCTTGTAGTACGTGTCCTGAATGTCGCCGTCTTCGGCGTCGAAGTTCTCAGCACCATCGAACGAGCCGACGTCGCCGACGCCGATGTCGTAGCGGACATAGCCGCCGATGCGCAGGCAGGTCTCGGTGCCGGGGATGTAGAAGTAGCCAGCGCCGTAGACGTCGCAGATGCGGACGTATTCAGCGGGTTCCGGCTCGGCGACGACGACGGCGTCGGCGGCGCGCGCACCGGAAACTGCGACCAGTGCCGCAGCGGAGCCAAGAAGAAGGCTCTTGATGTTCATTTTCTGACCTCCAGTCAAAAGTTAAAAAACGGGTCTGGGTATTCTTTGCTGAAGGACAGCGTTCCCTGCCCCATCCCCACTACCGAAAAAGATGCGCACCGCGCCGCTCCTTCAAATTCGACATTACCCATGAGGCGGCGGCGTTCAACCACCATCGCATCGGCGAAAGGTCTGTGCGGGTGCTATCCCCCTGCGTTGTTGCACAAATGACACGATTTGGCCTCACTCGGAAAGCTCCCGTTAACCATTGAGCTGTCGGAAACCCTTGGGCGAGCCCTTGCAATCCGGCCGATTCCGGCAATTGCCCCCTCCCGGAATTGCGACGATGTCGTGAGTCGTCAGCCAAGGGATTGCCGCAGAATCGCCGCATGGCAAAAGCGCGGTTTCGGCGGAAGCCGGTTTTTTCAACGATAATGGATCAGGCTTGTTGATTGTGCCGGCGCTTTTCTTTATCCACCGGCGCAACGGAGAGGTGGCCGAGTGGTCGAAGGCGCTCCCCTGCTAAGGGAGTAGAGGTCAAAAGCTTCTCGTGGGTTCGAATCCCATCCTCTCCGCCATCCTGCTTCGCGCTGCGCGCTTCGCAGGACAAGTCCAGCAAATCCCTTTCTGCGCGAAGCAGGATGCCCTCCGAAGCCTTGGCGAAGGAGGGCTGCAAAGTACTTTGAAACTCTGCAAAACAGGGTTGGCAGTCTTCCTCTCGCGAAGCAGGATACCTCCGCGTCCTGCTAGGCGCGAAGTAGTGAAGGAGGGGCGATTCGTGTGGTATGTGTATCTGCTAGAAAGCAAGGCTGCCGAAGGTGAGCGCTATATCGGCGTAACTTCCGACCTGAAACGACGGATTGTCGAGCACAACGCCGGAAAATCCAGCCATACTTCCAAATTCATGCCATGGCGGATCGTGACCTATGTCGCCTTCTCGAACCTGGCTAACGCGACTTCATTCGAGCGTTATCTTAAATCCGGTTCCGGGCACGCTTTCGCCAACAAACGTCTGTGGTGAATGTCCGCATCCCTCGCAAAAATTCACTTTGAGCCGAAGCGTTGCTCGGCCCTGTCCAGAAAAGCGGCGATGGCGCCGGGCAGGCTGCCGGTCTCGAGGAAAGGCGCATGGCCCTGGCCTTCGACCGTGATCGTCTCGACACAGGGATGACGGTTTCGCATCTGTTCGAAGGTCTCGGCGGACAGCAGCTTCGAATTGGCGCCGCGGATGGCGAGCAAGGGTATTGCCGCCAGTGCCTCGAACTGCGGCCACATGTCTGGAACTGGCCGGGTCGGATCGAGACCCGCCAGCGTCTCGACCAGCCTCGGGTCGAAATCCGGCAATAATCCTTCATCCGTCTCTCGGTAGAGGGCCGATACCATCCGCTCCCAATCCGCCTCGGTCAGAGCAGGGAAGTCGCTGCCATGCGCGCCGCGCTGGGCGCCGACCGCCTCGGCATGGGTTTTCGGCTTCGGCGTGCGCTCGAGATAGGAGCGGATATGGGCAAGACCGCCGGCCTCGACCACCGGGCCGATGTCGTTGAGCACGACAGCCCTCAGGACGGCCGGGCGCATCGCGCCGAGCACATGAATGACCAGCCCGCCGCGTGACGTGCCGATGAAACCTGCCTCCTCGATATCAAGCCCCGCCAGTCCGGCGAGGATATCACCGGCTTCGACGCCGACATTGTAGTGGCCGACATCGGGATCGTAGGCGGATTGCCCGCGCCCGCGATAGTCGAAGGCGACGATTTTTCGCGGGGTTTTTGCCAGTCGCGACAAGTGCAGCGCCAGCTCATGAAAATCGCGGCAATTGCGGGTCAGGCCGGGCAGGCAGACGACCGGCCAGTGGCCGGAGTTCGCTTCGCCGTAGATGCGGGCGTGAAGTTGCAGCCCGTCCTGCGAGGCGTAGAAAAAATCGGAAAAACCGCTCGACATTTCGGGCTCGATTCCTCGCCGTTGCCGGATCGTCCCGACTGCTACAGGCGAGGGCGGGGGTGGTCAAATCGGAAGGCAGAGCGGTCCAACGGAATGGGCAAGGGCATTACTGGGTCCAAGCGCTGCGGTACTGAGAATTTTTCGAGACGTCGGCGGGACAGCGCCCCCCTCTGTCCTGCCGGACATCTCCCCCTCTAGGGGGGGAGATTGGATGTCACTTCGGTTTTCGCCAATCTCCAACGCTGAAGAAAAGGCGCCGTCGACGAAACTGCTAATCTCCCCCCTTGAGGGGGAGATGCCCGGCAGGGCAGAGGGGGGTGCTTCGCCGAACGCTGGACGGATCAACTCCGCCCGTTCACCAAATCCCCCACTATGTCGTACTTACCGGAAATACGCATCTTGTAGACTTCGTAATTCTCCATCACGCGCTGGACGTAACTTCTTGTTTCCGTGTAGGGAATCCGCTCGATCCAGTCGACGACGGAGTCGATGTCCTTGCCGCGCGGGTCGCCATATCTAGCCACCCACTGGGCGGCGCGGCTGGGGCCGGCATTGTAGCCGGCGAAGGTCAGCACATAGGAGCCGTCGAAGCGGCCGAGCTGCTCGCCGAGGAAGGCGGCGCCGAGCGTCGCATTGTAGCCGGCGTCGGTGGTCAGCCGCACCTGCGAGAAGGTCATTCCGGCCTTCTTCGCCAATTGCCTGGCGGTCTCCGGCATCAACTGCAGCAGCCCGCGCGCGCCGGCGCTGGAGACGGCGCCGATGTTGAACTCGCTTTCCTGACGGGCGATCGCATAAGCCAGCGCCTTTCCCGAGCCGGAAATGTTGGCGGTTTCGGGAATGACGCCCAGCGGATGCGACAGCGCCCCGACATCGACGCCGCGCGCGCCGGCGATCTTGCCGACTTTCAGCGCCAGGAAGTGATTGCCCTGCTTTTCCGCCATCGCGGCCAGCAGCGCCAGCTCTCCGGGACTGGTCAACTGTCCAGCGAGGTCGCGGTAAAGCGTGTCGGCGTAGCGCTCATAGCCCGCCTCCTGCAGCCGCCTGATGGCGCTGACCGCCTCGCGGTTGGCGAAATTCCGGTGATCGGAGGCGCTCGGCTGCGGATGGGCGATGTTGAGGACCTGCCGGCCGACGCGCTCGCCGGCGAGCTGGCCGTAGAACGTCGTGCCGTAACCGGCGGCACGGCTAAAATAATCCTTGGCGCTGCCGGGGCCGCCGGCTTCGGCTGCACGGCCGAGCCAATAGTAGGCGCGCGACAGCGATATCGGCCCCTGAGCGAGATCGGCGATCCGCTTAAAATGCCTGGCAGCGGTGGTGGGATCGTTGAGGCCGCGCAGCGCGTACCAGCCGGCATGAAACTCGGCATCGGCCGCATTGGCAGCAGTTTCGGCGGCGTGTGCTGCGACTATTCTGTAGGCGGTCTTCATATCGCCCTGATCGACCAGTTCGCGCGACAGCACCCGGCGCTCGGCCCACCAGGCATCCGGGTCGACAAGCGCGGTGCGATCGCTCGGCGCCTTCATCACCATAGCGGCGGCGTCGGAAAACTTCTGCTGCTTGCGCAGATATTGGGCTTGCGCGAAGAGATAGCCGGTCGAACGCTGCGCGGCTGGCACCGCCTTCAGCAGTTTGGCCGCATTCTTGTCGCCCCTGTCCGCCGCCGCCCAGGCGTCGGCCAGCTGCTGGGCGCCGGCAAGACCGGCGATGCGCAGCGCGGAATTGACCCGGTCGGCATAGAACATGCGCTCCATCCGAAAGCGGTGGTCGGCGGCGGCGATGAGCTTGCCGAATTCCTGGATGATCGCCGCTTCGTCCCTGGCTTCCAGTTTCTCGGTGCGCCAGAAAGGCGACAGCACCGAGCGCGCCGCCTCGACGTTGCCCTGCGACACATAGGAGCGGGCGAGGATGACCACGCCCTCGACTGTTTGTGGCTGGCTGCCGCCGAATGCCTGCACCACGATCTCTGGCGCGGGGTTTTCGCGGTACAGCGCGCGCTCGCTGTTCTTGCGCAAGGCGATCATGCCCGGCCAGTTCGGCAGCATTTTCGCAGCATCGGCGATCTCGCCGCTTGGCACCTTGTCGCCGCCATGGAGCGCGATCGACCAGGCAAGGATATGCTGGTCGAGCGAGTTGACCGGCAGGGCATCGCGCACTCGACGCGCGCCGGCAATGTCGTTTGCCGCCAGCGCATCGAGGCCACTCTTCAGCCTGGCGACGCTGGCGGATGGAGAGCTCGTATCCTGCAGATTTGGCATCGGAATGGCCGAAGTGACCTGCACATCGATTTTGCCTGCGGCCGGAATGCTCGGCGTCAGCAGGAGGATTGCGCCAAGCAGCGCAAAAAAATGAGGCTGCCTCGCCGGCATGGTCTTCATCATATCCTGTCTTGCACATTCCCAACAGGCACAGAGCGACTGAATCCTAGTTGGCTGCTATGAAGAGCCCGTAAACAAAGGACTATCAAGGTCTTTCAAATTGCGCTTGCTGGCACTACTGCCATGCTTGCCGGGCAACGGTGTCGAGACTATGGTGCGCCGCTTCGCTTTCGGCTAGAAGGCGCGCACGACAAAACACCTACGGCGCCGCGCGTCTTCTCGGACGCGCAAACGACGCTGTAGCACTTTTAATTTGGCGCATGATCCCCAGCGAAAATCGGGGTCATGCGCTAGTCCCCAGGAGTTGGACGACATGCTGAGAGGCTCGCTTACCGCGCTCGTGACACCGTTCGAAAAGAGCGGCCGTTTCGACGAGAAAGCGTTTCGCGCCTTCATCGCCTGGCAGATCGCTGAAGGCACGACGGGCGTGGTTCCGGTCGGCACCACCGGCGAGTCGCCGACGCTGTCGCATGACGAGCACCGCCAAGTCGTCAAGGTCTGTATCGAGGTAGCCAAGGGCCGGGTTCCGGTCGTCGCCGGCGCCGGCTCCAACAACACCGAAGAGGCGGTCGGCCTAGTGCAATATGCCGAGAAGGCAGGCGCCGACGCGGCGCTCGTCGTCACGCCTTACTACAACAAGCCGACGCAGCGCGGCCTCTATGCGCATTTCGCCGCGGTCGCCAAGGCGACCAGCCTACCGATCATAATCTACAATATTCCGCCGCGCTCGGTGATCGACATGATGCCCGAGACGATGGGCCAGCTGGTGCACGACTTCAAGAACATCGTCGGCGTCAAGGACGCCACCGGCAAGGTCGAGCGGGTTTCCGAGCAGCGCGCCACCTGCGGCAAGGATTTCATCCAGCTTTCCGGCGAGGACGCGTCGGCGCTCGGCTTCAACGCCCATGGCGGCGTCGGCTGCATCTCGGTGACGGCGAATGTCGCGCCACGGCTGTGCGCCGAATTCCAGGAGGCGACGCTTTCCGGCGAGAACGCCAAGGCGCTGGACTTGCAGGACCGCCTGCTGCCGCTGCACAAGGCGATTTTCCTGGAACCCGGCGTGTCCGGCGCGAAATATGCGCTGTCGAAGCTGGGCAAGGTCGAGAACGTGCTGCGTTCGCCGCTGGTCACCGTCGAGCAGTCGACCGCCGAGAAGATCGATGCAGCGATGAAGCACGCCGGCTTGATTAATTAGAGATGAGGCGCCACCTCTCCGCATCATGAATCAAGTCAGAAAAGCCGATCCCAACAACAAGACCGTTGCGGAAAACCGCAAGGCGCGGTTTTCCTATGAGGTGCTCGACACGATCGAGGCCGGCCTGGTGCTGACCGGCACCGAGGTGAAGTCGCTGCGCCAGGGCCAGGCCAACATCCAGGACAGTTACGCCTCGGTCGAGGGCGGCGAAATCTGGCTGATCAACTCCTATCTGCCGGAATATCTGCAAGCCAATCGCTTCAACCATGAACCGCGCCGGCGCCGCAAACTCCTGCTCAACAAGCGCGAGATGGCCAAGCTGGCGCAGAGCGTCGATCGCGAAGGCATGACGCTGGTGCCGCTAAAGATCTATTTCAACGACCAGGGCCGGGCGAAGCTTTTACTCGCCGTCGGCCGAGGCAAGAAATTGCACGACAAGCGCGAAACCGAAAAGCAGCGCGACTGGTCGCGCGAGAAGGGCCGGCTGCTGAAGGAGCGTGGGTAGGCTGGGAGCCGCTCTTTTGAAGAACCGGATCGTCTTTTGGGGTGCGGCTAGCCTGATCCTGGCGTGCCTCGTCGCGGTCGGCGGCTATTTCTATTTCCATCCGTTTTCTCCGGACCGCGGCAAATATCCAGTCAGGGGCATCGACGTTTCCCATCATCAGCGGCAGATCGACTGGCGGCGTGTTGCCGCCGACGATGTCGCCTTCGCCGTCATCAAGGCAACCGAAGGCGGCGATCATGTCGATGACGCGTTCGACGCCAATCTGCGCGAGGCGCGCGCAGCCGGTCTGGCGGTCGGTGCCTATCATTTCTTCACCTTCTGCAGGCCTGGCGCCGATCAGGCGAAGAATTTCATCTCCGTCGTGCCGCGCAATCAACCGCTGCTGCCGCCGGTGGTGGATATCGAATTCGTCGGCAATTGTCCGCGGCGGCCGTCGCCCGAAGAATTGAATGTCGAACTCTCGGCTTTCCTTGGCCCTGTCGAGGCAGCCTTCGGCAAAACGGCGATCCTTTATGTGACCGACGAGGCGGCACGGGTCTATGCCGCCCTGATCGTCGGCCGCCCGCATTGGGTTCGTTCGCTGGCGCTGCAGCCAGGTCATGACGAGTGGATCTATTGGCAGTACCACGACAAGGGTCGCGTCGACGGCATCAGCGGCGATGTCGATCTGAATGTCCTTCAGGGCAGGCAGGAAACGCTGACGACACTGTTCGCGGCGCCACCTGGATCCATGCCTTCAGAAGCCCCGCGAACACCCTGAACGGATTCAGGGATAACGCCTCGGGTGAGGCGCTTCTCGGCCGCCCTTACGCCGCGGCTTGCGACGTCTGAGGGCCAAGGGCCACATTTGCATCGCCCCAGGTCTTCAGGGCGGTGATCACCGGCTCTAGGCTCCTGCCACGCGGCGTCAGGCTGTATTCCACTTTCGGCGGCACCTGCGGATAGATCTTGCGCGCAATCAGCCCATCCGCCTCCAACTCGCGAAGCTGGTTGGTCAACATGCGCTGCGTGCAGTTCGGTAACCGCCGGCGAATCTCGTTGAAGCGCAATGTGCCCTCGAACAGATGGTAGAGCACGACACCTTTCCATTTTCCGTCGATGTAGCGGAGCGTTCCCTCCACGGTGCAGCCGGGGCTGCAATCAAATCGGTCGTCGCGAATACGTGGCATGACGGTATCCTTTTCGACACTATGTGCTTTATATGTGCATTGTTGCGCACGGTGATCGTAGACAGCATGTCTATCGCTTACTACAGCGATCATGGAGATGAAGATGCGCGCCGTCGGTTATCAAATCCCAGCTCCCATCACCGACGAGGCCTCTCTCGTCGATATCGAACTGCCGAAGCCCGAGCCCAAGGGACGCGACCTGCTGGTCGAGGTGAAGGCGATCTCGGTCAATCCGGTCGACACCAAGGTGCGGCGCAGCGTTGCTCCCGAAGCCGGTCAATGGCGGGTACTCGGTTGGGATGCTGCTGGCCGGGTTGTCGCGACCGGCGCGAATGCGAGTCTCTTCAGGCCCGGCGACGATGTCTTCTATTCCGGCGCCTTGGCGCCGCAAGGCACCAATGCCGAGTTCCATCTTGTCGACGAGCGGCTCGTCGGCCGCAAGCCGACCTCACTCGGCTATGCGGAAGCAGCAGCGCTTCCGCTGACGGCGGTCACCGCCTGGGAGACCCTGTTTGATCGTCTCGATGTCAGGAAGTCCGTGGCGGGTGCGGCACCCGCCATCCTGATCATCGGCGGCGCCGGCGGCGTCGGATCAATCGCAGTGCAGCTTGCGAGGCAGTTGACCGGCCTGACGGTGATTGCCACCGCGTCGAGGCCTGAAACACGGGACTGGGCGCTCGGGCTCGGCGCCCATTATGTCGTCGATCATTCCAGGCCGCTGGCAGCCGAAGTCGCAGCACTGGGTATCGGTGCCCCTAGCTTCGTGTTTTCGACGACGAACACTGACCAGCATCTGGCCGAGATCGCCGAGTCGATCGCGCCGCAAGGACGTTTCGCGGTTATCGACGATCCGAAATCGCTCGACATCAATCCGTTCAAGCGCAAGAGCGTCTCGGTGCATTGGGAATTCATGTTCACCCGCTCGATGTTCGAGACGGCGGACATGGCGGCGCAGGGCGAACATCTGAACGAATTGGCTAGGCTCGTCGACACTGGTGCGATCCGCACGACGCTCGGCGAGACAGGCGGCCTCATCAATGCCGCCAATTTGAAGCGCGCCCATGCATTGATCGAGAGCGGCAAGGCCAAGGGCAAGATCGTCCTGGAGGGCTTTTAGCCAACTGACGGCGGCGCGCCCGATTCTATTTCTGCAAAAACTCTTCTATCTGGCTGAACACGTTGACGAACATCGCTTCCGTCAGCACGCCGGTGTTGGTGTTGTAGCGCGAGCAGTGATAGCTCGAAAACAGCGTCACGCCATTGGGTTGCTGCTGTCCGCCGTGGCGGAAGGGATAAGCCGCAACACGCTGGCCGAGCGCCCGCACCGTCGACTGGTGCGCGATCGAGCCAAGCGCCAGCACGGCGCGCAGGTTTTTAAACCGCGCGATTGTCGGCACCAGGAACCTCCGGCAGGTGGCAATCTCGGCGCCGACCGGCTTGTTGTCCGGTGGCGCGCAGCGCACCGCATTGGTGATCGCCGTGCCGACAAGCTCGAGCCCGTCATCGGGCCGCGCCTTGAATTGGCCGCGCGCAAAGCCGTGCGCGATCAGCGTGTTGTAGAGCAGGTCGCCGGCAAAGTCGCCGGTGAAGGGACGTCCGGTGCGGTTTGCACCGCGCAGGCCCGGCGCCAGCCCGACGATCAGCAGCCGCACTGCATCCTCGCCCTCCGGCGGCAGGAAGGTCGGCACCGGCGCATTGAACCAGGACGGCTCGCGCTGCCGCCATTGCGCTCTAAAATCATGCAGCCGCGGGCAGAGCGGGCAGTCGCGATCCGGCTCGGGGGATGCGACCAGGGGAGCGGTCAAGACCGCCGCCGTCAAAAATCGTCCTCGTCGACTTCGGCCGGCTCGGGCCGGCGCACCGGCCGCTCGGATGGATCGCGGCCGACCTCGCTCTTCAGCGTCATCAGGTCGATGAAATGGTCCGCCTGGCGGCGCAGATCGTCGGAAATCATCGGCGGCTGCGATGCCATGGTGGAGACGATCGAGACCTTGCGCCCGCGCCGCTGCAGCGCCTCGACCAGCGTGCGGAAATCGCCATCGCCGGAAAAGATTACATAATGGTCGACGACATCGGCGAGTTCCAGCGCATCGACCGTCAGCTCGATGTCCATATTGCCCTTGATCTTGCGGCGGCCGGTCGAGTCGGTGAATTCCTTGGCCGGCTTTGTCACCACCTTGAAGCCGTTATAGTCGAGCCAGTCGATCAGCGGCCGGATCGAGGAGTATTCCTGATCCTCGACCAGCGCGGTGTAGTAGTATGCACGCAGCAGGTAGCCGCGCTTCTGGAAGCTCGACAAAAGCCTGCGGTAGTCGATATCGAAGCCGAGCGCGCGCGACGTGGCGTAAAGATTGGCACCGTCGATGAAAAGAGCGATTTTTTCCCGAGGGTCGAACATGGAAAATATTCCTTTTCGAAAATAACGGTCGTCTAAATGAGCGTGACTATCGGTCGGCTTGAAAATAACCGGCTGACCTTCGTCATTCGAGATAACGCCGGTTTTACGGTAATCCAAGGGTATGGTGCTGCATAGCAAGCAATTGTGATCGGTGCCGTTTCGTCGCAGGCGGCGCGCGCCCAGCCTTGCCTTGGCCCTACCGCGGACCTGGCCCCGGAGCTGGCATTGCCAAAAAGCTTGTATTTTGGCGGCGTTCGGGTTATGGACCGCGCCTGTTTTCCATCAAATCCAGGCATGAAAGGGGCAGCTCATGGCCCGCGTAACCGTTGAAGATTGCATCGACAAGGTCGACAACCGCTTCGAGCTCGTGCTTCTGGCCGGCCACCGCGCCCGTCAGATCAGCCAAGGCGCGCAGATCACCGTTCCTCGTGACAACGACAAGAATCCGGTCATCGCGCTGCGCGAGATCGCCGAGGAGACATTGTCGCCCGACGACCTCAAGGAAGACCTGATCCACTCGCTGCAGAAGCATGTCGAGGTCGACGAGCCGGAAGCCGATGGCGAGGCGATCGCCGACCAGACCGGTACCGCCGCTGCGGCAACCGATGCCGACGACACCGAGGACAACATCACCTTCGACCGCATGACCGAGGAAGATCTCCTGGCCGGCATCGAAGGTCTGGTGCCGCCGGAAAAAAGCGACGATTATTGATCTTCGCCGCGGCTGCCGACACTTTCGCGTCGGCGGTTTCGTGGTTATCTATGACATGCGCCGTACGCCAGTGCGGCGCATGATTCATTTCAGCCTTGCGAGATCCCGCCCATGATGCGTCAGTATGAGCTTGTCGAGCGCGTCCAGCGCTACAAGCCTGACGTCAACGAGGCGCTGCTCAACAAGGCCTATGTCTACGCCATGCAGAAGCATGGTCACCAGAAGCGCGCCTCCGGTGATCCCTATTTCTCGCATCCGCTCGAAGTCGCCGCCATCCTCACCGAAATGCACATGGACGAGGCGACCATCGCGGTTGCCCTGCTGCACGACACGATCGAGGACACCACGGCGACCAGGGCCGAGATCGACGAGCTGTTCGGTCCGGAAATGGGCAAGCTGGTCGAAGGCCTGACCAAGCTGAAGAAACTCGACCTCGTCTCCAAAAAGGCCGAGCAGGCTGAAAACCTGCGCAAGCTCTTGCTGGCGATCTCGGAAGACGTTCGCGTGCTGCTGGTCAAGCTCGCCGACCGCTTGCACAACATGCGTACGCTCGACCATGTGCCCGAGGCCAAACGTCTGCGCATCGCCGAGGAAACGATGGATATCTATGCACCGCTGGCCGGGCGCATGGGCATGCAAGGGATGCGCGAGGAGCTTGAGGAGATCGCCTTCCGCTTCATCAATCCGGAAGCCTACCGCGCCGTCACCGCGCGGCTCGCCGAAATCTTCGAGCGCAACAAGGGCGTGCTGTCCGAGATCGAGACGGCGCTGTCCACGCTGTTCGACAAATATGCGATCAAGGCCGAGGTGAAGAGCCGCCAGAAGAAGCCATGGTCGGTGTTCCGCAAGATGGAGGCCAAGGCACTGTCCTTCGAGCAGCTGTCCGACATTTTCGGCTTCCGCGTCGTGGTCGATACCGTCGAGGACTGCTACCGGGCGCTCGGCGCCATCCATACGACATGGTCGATGGTGCCCGGCCGCTTCAAGGACTACATCTCGACGCCGAAGCAGAACGACTACCGTTCGATCCACACCACCATCGTCGGACCGTCGCGCCAGCGCGTCGAGCTGCAAATCCGCACCTATCAGATGAACAAGATCGCCGAATATGGCGTTGCCGCGCATTCGATCTACAAGGACAGCGGCGGCAAAGTGAACGGCACTGCCCACGCGATCTCGAAGGAGACCAACGCCTATGCCTGGCTGCGGCGCACCATCGAGCAGCTTGCCGAAGGCGACAATCCCGAGGACTTCCTCGAAAACACCAAGCTGGAACTGTTCCAGGATCAGGTATTCTGCTTCACGCCCAAGGGCATGCTGATCGCGCTGCCGCGCGGCGCCACGCCGATCGACTTCGCCTATGCCGTGCACACCGATGTCGGCGACACCTGCGTCGGCGCCAAAGTCAACGGTCGCATCATGCCGCTGATGACCGAGCTGAAGAATGGCGACGAGGTCGAGATCATCCGCTCCAAGGCGCAGGTGCCGCCGGCGGCGTGGGAATCGGTCGTCGTCACCGGCAAGGCGCGTTCGGCAATCCGTCGCGCCACCAAGGCCGCCATCCGCAAGCAGTATTCAGGTCTCGGCGTTCGTATTCTGGAGCGTGCGTTCGAGCGGTCCGGCAAGACCTTCACCAAGGAAAGCCTGAAGTCGGTACTGCACCGGCTGGCGCGCAAGGATATCGAGGATGTGCTGGCTTCGGTCGGACGCGGCGAACTTGCCTCCACCGACGTGATGAAGGCGGTGTTTCCCGACTACAAGGATGAACGCGTCACGCTGGTTGCGCCCAAGCAGCGCGAAGAGGGCTGGTCGAAGATCCGCAACGCCGCCGGCATGCTGTTCCAGATTCCGGGCCGGGCGGCGCGCAAGGACAAGGACCAGCCAAAGGACGGCGCCGTGCCGATCCGCGGCGTCCGCGGCGACCTGCCGGTGCGCTTCGCGCCGGAAGGTGCCGTGCCCGGCGACCGCATCGTCGGCATCGTGCAGCCGGGAACCGGCATCACCATCTATCCGATCCAGTCACCGGCGTTGCAGGCCTTCGACGACCAGCCCGAACGCTGGATCGACGTGCGCTGGGACATAGACGAGCGCACCAAGGAGCGGTTTCCGGCGCGAGTCTCGGTCACCGCCATCAACGCGCCGGGCTCGCTGGCCGACATCGCGCAGGTCGTTGCATCCAACGACGCCAACATCCATACATTGTCGATGGTGCGCACCGCGCCCGATTTCACCGAAATGCTGATCGATCTCGAAGTCTGGGACCTGAAGCACCTGAACCGGCTGCTGTCGCAGCTCAAGGACAATTCGAGCGTCAGCGATGCGCGGCGCGTGAACGGCTAGAAATCACCAGCGCGCTGGAGACGAGGCAAAGATGAACACCGACGAAGTGCTGGGCATTTTTCGTGAAGCCGGTGCCGTTCTCGAAGGGCATTTCATCCTGACATCGGGCTTGCGAAGTCCGGTCTTCCTGCAGAAGGCGCGGGTCTTCATGCATGCCGACAAGACCGAGCGCCTGTGCAAGGCGCTGGCCGAAAAGATCCGCGCTGCTGTGTCCGGCAGGATCGATTACGTCGTCGGCCCGGCGATCGGCGGGCTGATCCCGGCCTACGAGACCTCGCGCCATCTTGGCGCACCGGCGATCTGGGTCGAGCGGGAAGGGGGCGAGTTCAGGCTCCGCCGCTTCGAGATCGCCAAGGGTTCGCGCGTCGTCATCGTCGAGGACATCGTCACCACCGGCCTGTCGATCCGCGAGACCATCGACTGCCTGCGCGCGCTTGGCGCCGAGGTCGTTGCAGCTGCCTGCATCATCGACCGCTCGGCCGGCAAGACGGATGTCGGTGTGCCGCTGATCGCGCTCGCCGAATATGAGGTTCCGGCCTACCCGGTCGACAGGCTGCCGCCCGAGCTCGCCGCCATACCGGCCATCAAGCCGGGCAGCCGCAATATCTGATGCATGTCGCCCAAAACTGCGCAGCGATTTTGGGACAACGACATGCATAAAACAACGTTAACTGAGGCGCTGCCGTGATTGCAGGCATCGATCATTTCGTACTGACGGTTCATTCCGTCGAAGACACCTGCTCCTTCTATCAGCGCGTGCTCGGCTTCAGGCGCCTCGACGAGCCGAACCGGCCGACGGCGCTGCTGTTTGGAACGCAAAAGGTCAATGTGCATGAGGCAGGCCACACCTTCGAGCCCAAGGCCAAGGCGCCGACTCCGGGCTCCGCGGATTTCTGCCTGGTCGCCGGCCGCCCGCTCTCCGAGATATGCGCCAGCCTAGCGGCCAACGGCGTTGCCGTCGAAGTCGGGCCGGTCGAGCGGATCGGCGCCCGTGGCCCGATGATGTCGGTCTATTTCCGCGATCCGGACGGCAATCTCGTCGAGGTCAGCGAGTATGGGCCGTAGATAGCTGGAGTTGCTGTCGATTTCTGCGGCGAACTCGCCTCCTCAAATCCGCCGCGATTATACTGTGTCCGGAGTGGCGAAACGCCGGTCCCGCAGGCGACTGCAAGCGGACGGCATGCAGCTACGGTTGTTCTGCGGCCGGCGTATCGCTATATCAAGGTCGTTGTTGCCTTTCGACGGCCGCAAAGCTGTCGCGCCCGGCCCGGGGTGGTCGGGGCGGCAGCTTTGGATATCAGGACAGGAACAGAGTGCTTTTTCGACGCCGCAAGCCTGATGGTTTTCTCGAGCGGGTGCGTACCTATCTGTGGCGATGCCGCTCGTTCTCGCGCTCGCTGCGCCTGGCGGACAGAGCTGGAATCGCCGGACGGGAAGTTCCCGCCGAATGATCATTGGTATCGGCAGCGACCTGATCGATATCAGACGCATCGAAAAATCGCTGGAGCGCCATGGCCAGCGCTTCATCCAGCGCATCTATACCGAGGTCGAACAGGCCCGCTCCGAAAACCGCGGCGCCCGCGTCGCTTCCTATGCGAAGCGCTTCGCTGCCAAGGAGGCCTGCGCCAAGGCGCTGGGCACAGGTATGGCGCAAGGGGTGTTCTGGCGCGACATGGGCGTCGTCAACCTGGCCAGCGGCCAGCCGACCATGGCGTTGACCGGCGGGGCGGCGGCGCAGCTGGACAAAATCCTGCCTGACGGGCACAGGGCGGCGATCCACCTCACCATCACCGACGACTTTCCGCTTGCTCAAGCCTTTGTGATCATCGAGGCGTTGCCCGTCGAAGAAGCGCCGTATTGATTGCATCTGACCACCGGCATGACGTTGCCCAGCGCGCGCCGAGACTCTATACCAACCAACGCATAATCGAGGACGACATGAGCGTGGCTGAAAAATCCCAGAAGAAATCCGGCGGGCTTGGCGAAACCGTCAGCGTCATCGTCCAGGCGCTGTTGCTCGCTCTGGTCATCCGCACGCTTCTTTTCCAGCCATTCTCTATCCCGTCGGGGTCGATGCGGCCGACATTGCTCGAAGGCGACTATCTCTTCGTCACCAAATGGTCCTATGGCTTCTCCCGCTATTCCCTGCCGTTCGGGCCGGACCTCTTTTCGGGCCGCATCTGGGGCGCCGAGCCGAAGCGCGGCGACGTGGCGGTGTTCAAGTTCCCGCCGGACCCCTCCGTCGACTACATCAAGCGCGTCGTCGGCCTGCCGGGCGACAAGATCCAGGTCAAGGACGGTCAGCTCTTCATCAACGGGGTCGGCGTGCCACGCCAGAAGGTCGGGCAGATCGACAATCGCGACATCACCGAGGAGAGCGGGCCGGTTGACGTCTATCGCGAGACATTGCCGAATGGCGTCAGCTATGACACGCTCGACCTGATACCCAACTCGATCGGCGACAACACCCAGGAATTCGACGTGCCGCCCGGGCACTATTTCATGATGGGCGATAACAGAGACAATTCCTCGGACAGCCGCTTCACCGTCGGTTTCGTGCCCGACGACAACCTGGTTGGCCGCGCCAATCTCATCTTCTTCTCGATCGGTGGCAGCGCCAGCCCGCTCGAAATCTGGAAATGGCCGTCGCTGATGCGCGCGTCGCGCCTGCTCCATTTCGTCAATTAGGATCATGGCGGCGACAAAACGGCTGACCGTCGACGCGCTCGCCGAAGCGCTCATGGAGCGCACCGGCCACGCCTTTGCCGACCGCCAGCGCTTGCAGCGCGCGCTGACCCATGCCAGCGCCCGCAGCAGCCATGCCGGCATCGACTATGAGCGTTTCGAATTCCTGGGCGACCGCGTCCTCGGCCTGGTCGTCGCCGACATGCTGCTGGCGGCGTATCCGGACGCTGCCGAAGGTGAGCTGTCGCTCCGGCTCAACGCGCTGGTCAATGCCGAGGTGCTGGCGGACATCGCCGAGGAGATCGGCCTGCCGGAGTTGATCCGTGCCGGCTCGGACGTACGCGGCCTGGACGGGCGCAAACGCGTCAATCTGCGGGCTGATGCGCTGGAATCGCTGATCGCCGTGCTCTATCTCGACGGCGGGCTGGAGGCGGCCCGCGCCTTCATCCACAAATACTGGCGGCCGCGCTCGCAGGCCATCGGTGCCGCCCGCCGCGATGCCAAGACCGAACTGCAGGAATGGGCGCATCAGGCGGCAGGCGCCGTGCCGGTCTACATAATTGACAGCCGCGAGGGACCGGACCACGATCCGCTATTCACCGTCAGCGTCAAGGTCGGCGCCTATCCGCCGGCGACCGGCAGCGGGCGCTCCAAGCGCGAGGCCGAGCAAGCCGCCGCTACTGCACTGCTGTTGCGCGAAGGCGTCTGGCTAAATAAGGGGAGCGCGGCATGACCGCCACCGAAGACGTCCCGCCGGCAACAGAAGCCGCCACCACGCATTCTGGCTTCGTTGCGCTGATCGGCGCGCCCAATGCGGGGAAATCGACGCTGGTAAACCAACTGGTCGGCGCCAAGGTGTCGATCGTCACCCACAAGGTGCAGACGACGCGCGCCATCGTGCGCGGCATCGCCATCCACAATAACGCACAGATCGTCTTCGTCGACACGCCGGGCATCTTCAAGCCGAAGCGGCGGTTGGACACGGCGATGGTGACGACCGCCTGGGGCGGCGCCAAGGACGCCGACATCGTGCTGCTGCTGATCGACGCCGAGCGCGGCATCAGGGGCGACGCTGACGCGATCCTCGAACGGCTGAAGGATGTCCGCCAGCCGATGGTGCTGATCCTCAACAAGGTCGACCGGGTCAGGCCCGAGGCGCTGCTGGCCCTGTCCGCGGCAGCGAATGAAAGGGTGCCCTTCAAGCGCACCTTCATGGTCTCGGCGCTAACCGGGTCGGGTTGCAAGGACCTGCTCGACTATCTGGCCGAAACCCTGCCTGCCGGCCCCTGGTATTACCCGGAGGACCAGATCTCCGACCTGCCGATGCGTCAGCTGGCGGCCGAGATCACTCGCGAAAAGCTCTATCTCAGGCTGCATCAGGAACTGCCTTACTCCTCCCATATCGAGACCGAGAAATGGGAAGAGAAGAAGGACGGCTCGGTGCGCATCGACCAGACCATCTATGTCCAGCGCGACAGCCAGAAGAAGATCGTGCTCGGCCACAAGGGCGAGACGATCCGTGCCATCGGCCAGGCGGCACGCATGGAGATATCAGGTATCCTCGAACAGAAGGTGCATCTTTTCCTGTTCGTCAAGGTGCGCGAGAACTGGGGCGACGACCCCGAGCGCTATCGCGAGATGGGGCTGGAGTTTCCGCATTAGAGCATGTTTCCGAAAAGTGGGAGCCGGTTTCGGAAAAGATCATGCTCAAACACGAAGTTACTATCGACACAGCCCTCGTGAGCCGGTTGGTCGCCACGCAATTTCCCCGATGGAAGGATCTTGCTGTCCGGCCGGTTGCATCAGGCGGATGGGACAACAGGACCTTTCATCTCGGAGACCATATGCTGGTGAGGCTGCCGAGTGCGGCGGCCTATGCCTTGCAAGTGGAAAAGGAACATCGCTGGCTGCCAAGGCTTGCGCCTCTGCTGCCGCTGCCTGTCCCGGTCCCGCTGGCGATGGGAGCCCCGGCCAACGACTATCCCTGGCATTGGTCCGTCTACCGCTGGATCGAAGGCGAGACGGCGACGCTGGAGCGTATTGCCAGCCTGCCGCAATTCGCGGCCGGCCTGGCCCAATTCCTGGTCGCCCTGCAACAGATCGATCCCGCCGGTGGACCGGCGCCAGGGCAGCAAAATTTTTTTCGCGGCGGACCACTGAGCGTCTATGACGGCGAGACCCGGCAGGCAATTGCGGCCCTCGACGGCAAGATCGACACAGGCGCCGCGAGCGCTGTGTGGGAAGCAGCGCTTGCCGCGACATTTCATGGCGCGCCAGTCTGGTTCCACGGTGACGTCAGTTGGGGAAACCTGTTGGTCAGGCAAGGCGCTTTGAGCGCCGTGATCGACTTCGGGACTTCGGGCGTGGGCGATCCCTCGTGCGATTTGGCGATCGCGTGGACGCTCTTCGAAGGAAAAAGCCGAGAGGTGTTTCGCGCGGGTCTTCAGGCCGATGAGGCAACCTGGGCACGGGGCCGTGGCTGGACGCTATGGAAAGCGCTGATCACGGTCGCCGGCCATATAGACATCAATCCAGTCGAAGTTGAAAAGTCGCGACGCGTGATCGATGAAGTGATTGCCGACCACCAGCGCGCGGACCGCTGCGGAGGGACCCCACACAGGGCCCGAAAAACCCAATCTTGATTTCGCCACCGAAGCGGTGACAAGCTCCGTTCATGGAATGGCGCGATGAGGGAATCATTCTCGGCACCCGCAAGCATGGCGAAACCAGCGCCATTCTTGAGGTCATGACGCGTGCACATGGCCGTCACCTCGGCCTTGTGCGCGGCGGCCGCTCGCGCAAGCAGCAGCCGGTTCTGCAGCCCGGCAATCGCGTCGACCTGTTGTGGCGGGCGCGGCTCGACGAACACCTTGGCACCTTCCAGGCCGAGGCGATCGAGATGAACGCCGCCCGGCTCATGGACAGCGCCGTCGCCATCTATGGGCTGCAGACCATGGCCGCGCATCTGCGCCTGCTGCCCGAGCGCGACGCCCATGACGGCCTCTACGAGACGCTGGCCGTGATGATCGCCCATCTCGACGATGCGGACGCCGCCGGCGAGCTGGTAGCGCGCTTCGAATTGCTGATTCTCGACGAACTCGGCTTCGGCCTCGATCTCAGCCAGTGTGCCGCGACCGGCGCCAGGCAAGACCTTGCCTATGTCTCGCCGAAGTCCGGGCGCGCCGTGTCGCGCCAGGCCGGCGCGCCATGGCGCGACAAGATGCTGGTGCTCCCCGCTTTCCTGCAGCGCGGCTCCAGCCTGCGCGCCGATCCGGCGGCGATCGAGGACGCCTTCCGGCTGACCGGCTTCTTTTTTTCCCGCCACGTCTACGAGCCGCGCGGCATTGAGGCGCCCGGCGCCCGCGCCGGCTTCCTCGCCGCCTTGCGCAAGCACCATGCGCCCGGCAAGACCCTGATCGAAGAACCCGCAGCCGGAGAAATCACCAGATGAGCGAAGTGGAGCTCTATCCCGGCCGGGTCTCGCCGCTCGGCCTCGGCACCATTCCGCACGGCGACATCCTCGAATACACCGGCCTGGAATTGCTCCAGCGCATCATCGACAACAAATACCCGGCGCCGCCGATTTCGTTCCAGCTCAGTTTCGACCTGACCGAAGTGTCGGAAGGACGCGCGGTGTTCCGCGGCCTGCCGAACGAGCGCTATCTCAATCCGCTGGGTGGGGTGCATGGCGGCTGGGCCGCGACGCTGCTGGATTCGGCTCTTGCCTGCGCGGTGCAAACGCTGCTCGACAAGGGCGAGGCCTATACGACGGCGGAGTTCAAGGTGAACCTGACACGGCCGATCACGCCGAAGACCGGCGAGGTGGTGTGCGAGGGCAGGGTGGTGCACAAGGGCCGCACATTGGCGGTTTCGGAAGCGACGCTGAAGGATGCCAACGGCAAGCTTCTGGCTTTCGGCACCGAAACGTGCTCGATCTTTGCGGCCGCCAATCTGGCGGCGCGCTGACTCGGCTGGCCGTCTGGCCGCCCTATTTGTCAGTAACTACTGGCTTGGTTTGGGGGAACCGCCATGTTCGAAAGCCTGATCGGCCTCGTCGCGATCATCGTGCTGTTCGTCATTATCTCGCGCCAGCAGAGCCGCATCGGCCTGATCGAGCGCGAACTTGGTGCGCTGCGCAGCCTCGTGCTTTCGGGCGTCCATGTCGGCCCGCCGCAGGCCAAGCCGGTAGAACCGGCCGCAAACGACAGCATGCCAGCAGACGCGGCAGTTGCGGCCGTGACCGACATTGCCCCGCCATCGGCGGGCGAGGCTGAGGAAAAGCCGTCCACAGAGGCTGAAGCCGCAGAGGTTGCATCCGGACCGTGGGCTGCGGGTGAAGCGGCGCCGGCTGGATCTGCACCTTCGCAACCGGCCGCCGCGACGGCGAAAGCGACGCAAAAGCCTGACATTGAAACGGCGCTCGGCACCCGATGGGCGGTCTGGGTCGGCGGCATCGCGCTGGCGCTGGGCGGCCTGTTCCTGATCCGCTACACCATCGAGGCCGGCATTTTCGGTCCCGGCGTGCGGCTGAGCATGGCAGCAATGCTCGGGCTGGTGCTGGTCGCCGTTGGCGAGTTCATCCGCCGCACCGGCTTCAGGGTGCCGGTGCAGGGCGTCGCCGGCGCCTATATTCCGGCGATCCTGACGGCGGCCGGTGCTTTCATCCTGTTCGGCACGGTTTATGCCGCGCATGGCGTTTACGGCTTCATCGGGCCGGCGCTCGCCTTCACGCTGCTCGGCGCCATCGGTGTGGCGACCATCGCGGCCGCCCTCGTCCACGGCCAGGCGCTGGCCGGCATCGGCCTGCTCGGCGCGGTGGTGACGCCGATGCTGGTCGCCTCGCAGGCGCCGAATCCTTGGGCGCTGTTCGGCTATTTGGCGATTGTGCTCGCCGCCACCGGCGTCATCGCCCGGCTGCGCGACTGGAAATTGCTGATGGCGGCAGCGTTCGTCGGCACCGGCCTCTGGACCATTCTTTACATGACTGATGCGCCGGGCACGAACCTGCCTGTCATCCTCTTCATCAATGCGGTGACCCTGGCCGTGCTTGCCTTCGTCTGGCTCGGCCGTCGCGGTGGCGAAGCAGAGCCCGCCAGGGGCTTCGACTGGCCCTCGATCGCACCTGGCTTCTTCGTCGGCCTTTCGGCGATGGCGCTGTCCGTCGACCCGGCATACGCTGCTGGCGATGCTCTGCCGGGAGCAGCCCTTATCGCAGCCCTGGTCGCGGTAGCGTTCTACCGGCCGCTGGCGCTGGCGCTTCTGCACGCCGCAGGGCTGGCCACTGTGTTGGTCTATCTCGGCATCATTCCGCCAACCTCCGTCGCTTCAGATTTTTCAGGTGGCGTTCTCGACGTCGAAGGTCTGCCCGCGGCAGTTGCCGATACGCTGATGCTCAGGATCGGTATCTTTCTTGGACTTATGTTCATCGGCGCCGGATTCTGGGCTGCGCGCAAATTTGCCGCGTCGGCACAAATCCGCGCCGCCTCATGGGCGGCATGGGGCGCTGTCGCGCCGCTGGTCATTCTGTTGGCGCTCTGGTTCACCTTCGGCAATCTCGACCGCGATCTTGTCTACGCGGCGGTTGCAGCCCTTCTGGTCGTGGTCTTCGCCGCCGGCGGCGAGTGGATCGCGCGCGGTGAAGAGCCGCCGCTACAGGGCGGTGCTGCCGTCTCCTTCGCGTTTGGTGGGGCAGCAGTCGCCGCCTTGCTGATGATCTACATGGCCTTCGGGTCCGGCTGGACCACCATCCTCCTGGGTGCCGCGGCCATCGTGCCGGCGCTGGCCACCCGCTGGCGCGCCTATCCGATGCTCGGCTGGATTTCGGTCGGCGCGGTCATCGCCGTACTCGGCCGCGTCGCCTTCGATCCGACAATCGTCGGCGCCGAATTCCTGTCGACGACGCCGGTATTCAACTGGCTGCTGCCGGGCTACGGCGTGCCGGCGCTTGCCTTCGGCTTTGCCGCCTGGCAGCTTGCCCGCACCACAAATGGCCGGCCACGCCTAGCCATGGAAGCGGGCGCAGCACTGTTTGCGCTGCTCACGGTTGCCATATTGGTGCGCCACGCCATGCATGGCGGCGTCATCGACACGGGTGCTATCACGCTCGCCGAGCAGGCGATCTATACGCTGATCGCCATCGGCGCCGGCGCCATCCTGGTCGCCATCGACATGCGCTCGCCAAGCTCGGTGCTGCGCTATGGTTCGCTTGCTGCGGGCGTTGTCTCGGTCGCCTTCATCGTCATCCAGCATTTTGTGGCGCTGAACCCGCTGTTTACTGACGAATCGACCGGGCGAATCCTGGTGTTCAACCTGCTGTTCCTCGCCTATCTCTTGCCGGCCGCCGCTGCCGGCGGGCTCGGGCTCTATACACGTGACGTCAGGCCGAAATGGTACGCCGCGATGCTGGCGCTGGTGGCGGCGCTGCTCGCCTTCGCTTACGCGACGCTGTCGGTCCGGCGGCTGTTCAAGGGCGAGTTCATCGGCCTGTGGAGCGGCCTCGGCCAGCTCGAGACCTATACCTATTCCGCGCTGTGGCTGATCATCGGTGTGGCGCTGCTCACCGCCGGCGTCTGGCTGAAGTCGCAGGTGCTGCGCATCGCGTCGGCCGCGCTGATCTCGGTCGCCGTGTTGAAGGTCTTTCTCTTCGACATGTCGGAACTGGAAGGCGTGCTGAGGGCGCTGTCCTTCATCGGCCTCGGCGCGGTGCTGATCGGCATCGGCCTGTTTTATCAGCGGCTGCTGACAAGAGCAGCGAGGGAAAAGCTTCGGACGAGCAATAGCTAACGGTTTTCAATCTAACCGGGAATAAATCGCCCGCCGGCAGCGTTATTCTGTTGCTTGGGTGGCCGGGGCGGCGGACCGCTTCGCGTTGGCCGCTTGCGCCGCGCCGTGAAGGCGCGTTCAATCGGATGAACAGAGGCGACCTCAGAACCAGCGGTCATGGACGAAAAGAAGGCAGCAATCCTGGGCGAAATACCACGCCTGCGCCGTTATGCGCGCTCGCTGCTGCGCGACCGCGATTCCGCCGACGATCTCGTTCAGGACTGTCTCGAACGGGCGCTTGTGCGGCTCGACAATTGGCAGACTGGAGAAAGCCCCAGGAGGTGGCTGTTTACGATCATGCATCATTTGTTCATCGATCAGATGCGCAAGGTGAACCGGCGCGGCGAAGCCGCGATGCTGCCGCTGGAAGCGAGCGAGGCGCAGGCAGCACCAGCCGAGCAGGTGGAGAGCATCGCCTCGCGCGAAATTATCGACGCGTTGCAGGCGATGAGCCCCGATCGGCGCGCAGCATTGGTCATGGTCGCCATCGAAGGCTTTTCCTATGCCGAAGCCGCCACCATCCTCGGCGTGCCGGCCGGCACGCTGATGTCGCGCATCGCGCGAGGGCGTGATGAGTTGCGCGGGCTGCTGGATGACGCCGCGCGTCGCCGGGCGATAAGGATCGTCGAGAAATGACCCGGCGCGATTTTTCAGAACGCGACATCCATATGGCCCTCGACGGCGAGTTGCCGGTTGACGAGCGCGTGGCTTACGACGCCTGGCTCGACGCCAATCCTGAAATGAAGGCGAGGAGCGCCCGCTATGTCGCCGACCGCGCAGCGCTGCGTGCCGCCTTCGCCGGCGTGCTCGACGAGCCGGTGCCGGCGCGGCTGCAAAAGATCGTGTTCGGCGAGGCGCCGGTCAAGACGGTGCCATTGGGCTCGCGCTGGTGGCTCCCGGCTGCCGCAGCGGCGATGCTGGCCATTGGCGGTGTTGGCGGTTATTTCGCCGGCATCGACCATCTCGGTCTGGAAGACCCCGCCGAGGACCAACTCGTCGAGCAGGCGATCGCAGCCCATGTCATCTATGCCGCCGAGCAGCGACATGCGGTGGAAGTGCCCGCCAGCGACAAGGATCATCTGCAGACCTGGCTGTCCAATCGGGTCGGCCTGAAGCTGGTCGCACCGGATCTGGCGGCGCAAGGATTCCAGCTCGTCGGCGGCCGGCTGCTGCCCGCTGGCGAGAGCAAGGCCGCGATGCTGCTTTATGAGGACGACAAAGGCGAGCGCATCTCGCTGTTCGTCACTGCCGAATCGGCCGAGAAGGCCAAGGGCACCTATGGGTCGGAAGAGAACGGCCCCGAGGCCGTCTACTGGCTGGATAAGGGCTATAGCTGCGCCGTCGTCGGATCGCTGCCGCGCGCGCAGCTGACTGCGGTGGCGAAGAGCGCCTACAGCCAGCTTCTTGCCGGGCTGGCCAGCTGAGCTGCGCCTGTTTTTCAAAGGTTGCGTCTACAGCGCCGCGCGTCCTTTGGATGCGCAAAGGACGCTGTAGCACTTTAATTTTTGCGCATGATCCTTTCCGAAAATCGATTTCGATTTTCGGGGCCATGCACCCGGCGAAACTGTCACAATTGAGCCCGAATCAAGGTGCGATAGCGCTTGACGGATGCTGGCGCTTCGGCTGTGTTGTCGACACCTCTGACCAGGGCCTTTTCCACAACGCAATCGAGGTTTTCTGAGCCCGCATGCCTGCCGAGATTCGCACGGCCCGCGCGTCCGACGTCGATGACCTCGCCGTCATCGAGAAGGCTGTTTTCTCGAGCGATCGCATTTCCCGCCGCTCCTTTCGCCAGTTGATCGAACGCGAAAGTGCCGAGCTGCTGGTTGCCGAAAGCGACGGCCGCGTCGCCGGCTATGCGGTCGTGCTGTTTCGCAAAGGCAGCGGCGTCGCGCGGCTCTATTCCATCGCCATCGGTCCCTTTTTTGGCGGGCTCGGCATTGGCCGCATGCTGCTGGCATCGGCGGAGGAGACCGCCTTCGAACACAACCGCATGATGCTGCGCCTCGAGGTGCGCGAGGACAACAGCCGAGCCATTCGCATCTACGAGCAGAGCGGCTACCGCAAGATCGGCCGCGAACCGGGCTATTACGAGGACGGCGCCACGGCGCTGCGCTACGAAAAGACCTTGCGCGGCGACATTCCGGTCGCCACCAGGGTGCCGTTCTACCAGCAGACCTGCGAATTCACCTGCGGCCCGTGCTGCCTGATGATGGCAATGGCCAATTTCGATCCCGGCTTCATGCCCGACCCGGTCATGGAAATCCGTTTGTGGCGCGAGGCGACCACCGTCTTCATGATGTCGGGGCCTGGCGGCTGCGAGCCGTTCGGCCTCGCCGTTGCCGGCCACGAAAGCGGACTCTCTGCCGAGATATATGTCTCCTTCCATGGCGCGTTGTTCCTGCAGTCGGTGCGCAGCCAAGAGAAGCGCCGGGTGATGGAACTGGCACAGGTCGACTTTCGCCGGCGCGCGGAACTTTACGGCATCCCGGTGAATTACCGTCCATTCGCCATCGACGACATCCGCACCGCGATCGCCGAGGGAAAACTGGTGTTGGTCCTGATCAGCGGCTTCCTGATGTTCGGCAAGAAGGTTCCGCACTGGGTGCTCGCCATCGGCGACGACGGCGACCATATCCTGATCCACGATCCCTGGGTCGAGGACGAGAGACAGGAGACCATTCTTGATGCCGCCAACATTCCGGTGCCTTACGGCATCTTCATGAACATGGCGCAGTTCGGCCGCGACGGATTGCGTGCCGCCATCACCCTCGGAAAGCGCGACAGACAATGACCTGGGTCATCCTTACCGGCCGGCAGAACGATCTCGATCAGGTGGCGACACCGCACAAGATCATCACTAATCGCGATTACCTTGCCCATCCGGCGCTGTTTCGCGGCCAGCGGCCGAAGGTCATCAACCTGTCCAACAATTACGGCTACCAAAGCCGCGGCTACTATGCCTCGCTGCTCGCCGGTTCGCGCGGCCACAAGGTCATCCCGACGGTCGAGACGATGATCGACCTGTCCGAGCGCAAGCTCTACGATCATGCGCTGCCGGAGCTGGAACTCGCGCTCAACAAATGCCGCAAGGATCTGGGCGGCGCCTTTCCGCAAAAAGTCTGCATCTTCTTCGGCATCGGCCCGTCGAGGATATGGGATCGCTTCGCCAAGCTTTTGTTCGACTGGTTTCGAGCGCCGGCGCTGGAAGTCCGCATCACGGACGGCGCCGAATGGGCGTCAATCCGCAAGATCGGCTTCCATCCGCTGGCCAGGATGACCGAGGAGGAAGAAAAGCGCTTCCTTCAGTGCCTCGAGACCTACACCAACCGCGAGTGGCGCGACACCAAGGGCCGCACGCCGGCGCGCTACACCTTCGCCACATTGGTCGATCCGCATGAGGAGTTGCCGCCGTCGGAGATTTCGTCGCTGCGCTACTGGGCCAAGATCGCCGAAAAGATGGGCGTCGAAATCGAGCCGATCACCAAGAAGGATCTGGCCAAGCTCGCCAATTACGACGCGCTGTTCATCCGCGAGACCACTTCGATCTCCAACCACACTTACCGCTTCGCGCGCCGCGCCCAGCAGGAAGGCATGCCTGTCATCGATGATCCGCTGTCGATGATCCGCTGCACCAACAAGGTCTATCTCAACGAGCTGATGACCTACAACAAGGTGCCGGTGCCGCCGACGGTGATGATCGCCGGCACCTCGGATCTCGAAGTTGCGGCGCAGGCGCTGGGCTTTCCGCTGGTGCTGAAGATCCCGGACTCGTCGTTTTCGCGCGGCGTCAAGAAATGCGCCACGTTCGAGGAGCTGAAGACGCTTGCCACCGAATGGCTGGAGGATTCCGATCTCTTGATCGCGCAGAAATTCATTCCGACCGAATATGACTGGCGCGTCGGCGTGCTCGGCGGTCAGCCTCTGTTTGCCGTGCACTATCTGATGGCCAAGAAGCACTGGCAGATCGTCAACCACAAGGCCAACGGCAAGCCCGACCAGGGCGGCATCAAGACCTTCACTCTGAAGGAAGCGCCGACCCATGTCGTCGACACCGCGGTCAAGGCAGCGCGCTGCATCGGCGACGGCCTCTACGGCGTCGACCTCAAGGAGACCAGGGACGGTGTCTTCGTCATCGAGGTCAACGACAATCCCAATCTCGACCATGGTTGGGAGGACTCTGGCGAAAAAGACGAGGTCTGGGTGCGGCTGACGCAGTGGTTCCTGGAGCGGCTCGACCGACAGGGTCGGTAGACTTACCGCTCGCACCGTCCACGGGAGCAAATGAGGGGACGGTTTGTTCAGATATATTTACCTAATAGTTTAGTCGACTGTCCTGTTGCTATATATTAGGGTAGTGATTTCAGATGTCATTTTTTATTCGCGCACAGGTTGGGATTTCGCCCGGGATAATCCGCTTAAGAAAAGTAACGAATTTTATTGGGGAGAAGGAAAAGATCCCCTTCACAGAATTGGAAATAAAACCAGGGTTTTGGTATTTCACCCGTTAATAATTGCGTTCCTTTCGACTTTGCTCTACGCTCTAATTTTTCTATTTTAGATTACGATTTATGTCCGGCCTGTCGCAGTCAGCCTGATTGCCTGATCGCCGCGCGCGACTCCAGCAAGCGAGCAATATCCGTCGCCTTCGACGGTACGCCGATCAAATATCCCTGGGCCTCGACACAGCCTTCCCTTCTCAGGAACTCAAGTTGCGCTTCGGTTTCGACGCCTTCGGCGGTGACGGTCGTTCCAAGCTGCGCACCGAGCCCGATGACCGTGTGAACGATCGCGGCCGTGTCGCGGTTGTCGATATCGCGGATGAAGGAGCGGTCGATCTTGATCTTGTCGACAGGGAAGCGGCGGAGATAGCCGAGCGACGAATAACCGATGCCGAAATCGTCCAGCGCGATACGGATGCCGAGGTCGCGCAACTGCCTGAGCGTCTTGAGCACGGTATCGCTCTCATCCATCAGCACTGTTTCGGTGATTTCCAGCTCAAGCCGATCGGCCGGCACGCCGGAAAATGCCAGCGCGGAGATCACGCTGCGGGCAAAGGTGCCACTTTTGATCTGCACAGCCGAGACATTGACCGCGATACGCAACCCATGCGGCCAGCCCGCCGCAACCGTGCAGGCTTTCCTCAGCGCCCATTCCCCCAGCGGCACGATTAGTCCGGTTTCTTCGGCGACCGGGATGAAGTCGTCTGGCGGCACCAAGCCGCGTGCCGGCGAGTGCCACCGCATCAGCGCTTCGGCGCCGACGATTTCGCTGGAGGCGATGTTCATGATGGGTTGGAAATCGAGCTCGAATTCCCGACGCCGCAGCGCTGCCTGCAGGTCGGTTTCGAGTGCGAGTCGTGCCCGCACCATCGCATCCATGCCTGGCTCGAAGAAGCGATAGGCGTTGCGTCCTTCGCTTTTCGCCCTGTAAAGGGCCATGTCGGCGTTTTTTAGCAGCGTGTCGGCATCCCTGCCGTCATTGGGGAAAAGGGCGATGCCAAGGCTGATGCCGACATGCATGTCGCGGCTTTTGTCGCGAAACGGCTTTCCGATGATGTCGACAATGCGTTTTGCCAGTTTTTCCGCATCGCCGGCACCTTTTGGGCCGGCACCTTTTGGATTGAACTGGATGATGACGAACTCATCGCCGCCGAAACGAGCGACCACGTCCGTTTCGTTGCGTAGGCAATTTTGCAGCCGCTCGGCCACGCATTTCAGCAGCCAGTCGCCGGCCGGGTGCCCCCAGGTGTCGTTGACGGCCTTGAAGCGGTCGAGGTCGAGCGAGAATATCGCCAGGTCCGTGGCCTCGCCCAAGGCCCGGTCGAGCCGTTCGCGGAACATCGAGCGATTGGGCAGGTTGGTCAGCGTGTCGTGATGCGCAAGATGGGTCATGCGCTCTTCGACGCGCCTGCGCTCGGTGACGTCGTCGAAGGTTGCGACCCAGCCACCGCCACTCATCGGCCGCCGCACGACCAAAAGCGTTCTGCCATCGGCAAGATGGCGGTAGGTTGACCGCATTTCCCCGGCTTGAAGGCAGGCCGCGGTTTTCGAGATTTCACTGTCGATGTCGATCTCTGCATAGATACCCAGGCGGGCGAGCTGCTCGAGCGCGTCGCCGTGACTCATGCCAAGCGGAAAATCGGCCGGCGTCACGTGGTAGAGTTCCAGGAAACGTTCGTTGCGCACGATCAGCCTGCTGTCTGCGTCATACATCATAAGGCCTTGCGACATGTTGGCGAGTGCTGCGTCGAAACGGCGGTGCTGCTCCTTCAGCTCCTGTTCGGCACGCCGTTGCTCGGTGATGTCCTCATAGATTGACACCCAGCCACCCGAAGCCAGCGGCCGGTGCGAGATATGGATGATGCGGCCATCCGACAGCGTTTCCTCGTAGGTCGAAGGTTTCGCTTGGTCGATATAGGGCTTGCGGATCGCATAGAGTTCTTCGGCGCTGTGCGAGGCGACGCCGATGTCGACGCTGTGCTGGAGGATGTCGAAAAACCGGATGCCGGGCTGCACGATCTCGGCGTCGAGGCAGAAGATGCTGATATAGTTGCCGTTGCAGATAATCATACGCTCGTCGGCATCGAACATGCCCAAACCATGCGACATGTTCTCGACGGCCGCCGAAAAACGATCATTCTGTTTGCGCAGTTCGTCTTCTATCCGTCGCGGCGGGCCTATGCCTTCGGCCCTCCGTCCGCGGACGGGCGAACCAGCCTTGGCATGAGTGACGGACATGAGGCGTGCCTGCAGACCGTGATCGAACACGGCACTGTTGTCCTTTTCGGTTAATTTACCGTTTTTCAGTCGGCCGGCTGCAGCGTTTGGCGCCGCGATTTCTCGATTGCCGCATACCGTTTGAGGAACGCGTTTTGCGCCCAAGTCACCGAACGCGGGGTGAAATCGAAGCGTTCGGCATTGAAGCCGCGCGGCCGGCCGAAGAATTCGGTCGCCTCGGCGGTCGAAAAGCCGGCAAGCAGCGTCGCCTCGAAATAGGCGGCGATCTGGTCGGCGCGCTTGATTTCCTTGCGCAGGCCTGCACTAGGTTCGACCGGCAGCGAAAAGCGCAGATGGATGGCGCGCTGCAGCCTCAGCTCGCACTCCTTGTAGCTGCCGCCCATCACCGATTTGAACGGTGAGATCATGTCACCGATGACATATTCCGGCGCGTCGTGCAGCAAAGCCGCCAGCCGCGCGTCGGCCGGGGCGTCCGGCGCCAGCTCGCCGAAAAGCGCCTCGACCAGCAGCGAATGCTGGGCGACGGAAAAGGCGTGATCGCCGCTGGTCTGGCCGTTCCAGCGGGCGACGCGGGCAAGCCCGTGGGCGATGTCCGAAATCTCGATATCAAGCGGTGAAGGGTCAAGCAGATCCAGCCTCCGGCCCGACAGCATGCGCTGCCAGGCGCGCGGCGGCGCCCCGGCACGGTCGGCCGCCATTAGGCCTCCTCCGCGCCGACGGATTCCTGCGGGCCAACGGTTTCCAGCGGAAAAGTGAACTTCGCCCAGGCCGGAATGGTGAGCGACACAGTGACGTCATCCGCCATGATTGGCTGGCCGGCGTCGAGCGCTGCCTTGACGCGGTCGATACGGGCTATGGCGAGGCCTGCTGTGCCGGCGGTGGTGCCAAGCGTGCCGACCGGTCGCCCGGAAACTGTCAGTTCGGCGCCAGGAGCGGGCAGGGGCCGTTCGGCCGAAACGATCAGCACCCGCCGTCTGGCGGTGCCGCGATGCTGCATGCGCGAGACCACCTCCTGGCCGACATAGCAGCCCTTCCTGAAGCCGACGCCGCCGGTCTCGTCGAGCAGCACATCATGCGGGAAGGCGTCGCCGAGCTGATAGTCGCTGCCGCTTTCGGCAATCCCATGGGCGATGCGCAGAGCTTGCCATGCGGCCGGATCGCCGCCGGCGGCCGTGCCGCCATAAAAGCGCGTTACGGACACGTCGCGGAATCGTGCATCTGCAACCGGCGTTGAATCAAACTGTGAAGCGGTGGAATGATCCCCCCACGCAACAGCGACAAGTCCCTGTTCTGCCTTGGCGATCTCGACCTTGGCGCGCAATTTATAGAGCATCAGCCGCCGGATGAAATCATCTGATACATCGGCTCGGCATTCGAGGCGGAAGGAATTCTCGCCAGCGCGGGAGATCAGGAAGTCGAACAGGATCTTGCCTTGCGGCGTCAGCAAGGCGCCAGGCTTTGCTTCGCCGGCAGCCAGTGCTTCGAGGTCGGTGGTCAGAATGTTCTGCAAAAAGTTCTCGGCATCCGGGCCTGACACGGAAACGAGTGCGCGATCTTTCAGTAGGGCAAAGGGCATGGGCGGAAAAAGAACCTGATCTTGCAAAACAGTCGGCCATTACGTAAGCCGCTGACACTCCCCCCGCAAGAGACCGGATCAGCATGGCCACGACCTACGACCTCATCCTGACAGGCGGCACGATGGTCAACCACGATGGCGAGGGCCGGCGCGACATCGGCATCAACGGCGGGCGCATCGCCGCCATCGGCGATCTCGGCCAGGCTTCAGCCGGCGAGACGGTCGACTGTCGCGGCCTGCACATCCTGCCCGGCGTCGTCGACAGCCAGGTGCATTTCCGCGAGCCGGGGCTGGAGCACAAGGAGGATTTGGAGACCGGCTCGCGGGCAGCGGTGCTGGGCGGTGTCACCGCCGTCTTCGAGATGCCCAACACCAACCCGCTGACCACCGGCGAGGCAGCCCTTGCCGACAAGGTGCGGCGCGCCACCGGCCGCATGCATTGCGACTTTGCCTTCTGGGTCGGCGGCACCCGCGACAATGCCGGGGATGCCGGCGAACTGGAGCGGCTACCCGGTGCTGCCGGCATAAAGGTATTCATGGGCTCGTCCACCGGTGACCTTTTGGTCGAGGATGATGAGGGCGTCGCCTCGATCCTGAGGAATACCCGCCGCCGTGCGGCCTTCCATTCCGAGGACGAATTCCGGCTGCGCGAGCGGCTCGGCGAACGCATCGAGGGCGACCCGGCCTCGCATCCGGTTTGGCGCGACGAGATCGCCGCCTTGCGCTGCACCGAGCGCCTTGTGCGCATTGCTCGGAAAGCCCGCGCGCGTATCCATGTGCTGCACGTCTCGACCGCCGAGGAGATCGCCTTCCTCGAACGGCACAAGGATGTCGCGACCTGCGAGGCGACACCGCATCATCTGACGCTGAGCGCTGACGACTATGCACGCCTCGGCACGCTGATCCAGATGAACCCGCCTGTGCGTGCAGCACGCCACCGCGACGGCATCTGGCACGGCATTGCGCAAGGCATCGTCGATGTGCTGGGTTCCGACCACGCCCCGCACACGCTGGCCGAAAAGGCAAGGCCCTATCCGGCCTCGCCGTCGGGCATGACCGGCGTGCAGACGCTGGTGTCGATCATGCTCGACCACGTCAATGCCGGCCGGCTGACGTTGCAACGTTTCGTCGACCTGTCCAGCCACGGCCCGCAGCGTATCTTCGGCATGGCCAGGAAAGGCCGCATCGCCGCCGGCTACGACGCGGATTTCACGATTGTCGATTTGAAGCGTCGCGAGACCATCACCAATGCGCAGGCAGGCTCGAAGGCCGGCTGGACGCCCTATGACGGCAGAGAAGTGACCGGGTGGCCGGTCGGAACAGTCGTGCGCGGCCGCCGCGTGATGTGGGAAGGCGAGATCGTCACGCCAGGGCAGGGCCGGGCGGTGGAGTTTTCCGAGGCGCTGGCGGTCTAGATAGGCGGACTTTCAAATCGAATCGTACCGCCGCTTATCTTCTGAGCATCGGATTTTCCCAAACCGGTACCCACTCTGATGCTCTAGGCGGGCTTGAGGGTAGGAGAGGGCAATGCCGCTCAATCCCCGGCGACGAAGAACGTCCACTGTCCGTCCGGCGTGATGCCAACGCGGTAGAAGATGTAGGCGCCGAACTGCTTCATGCTGTCATAGTCGCCGGCGGTGACGATCTTGAACAGCTCGACCCGCTGCCTGGCATCGAGCTTGTCCAGCGGCAGCGCGAAGAAATATGGCCAGACGTAGAGCTCCTGCGGCGTGCCGACATCGATATGGACATAGCCGGCACTGAGCACCTCTTCCAGGATGGCGAGGATTTCCTGGCCTTCCGTATCGCCCGAAAGACCTTTCAGGAAGGTGATCGGGTCGCCTTCGATCTCGCTCAGCGACAATTGGGTCATCGTATCGCCCTGGCCGATCAGCGGCCGGAGCTTTTCGATGTCGCCGCTCTTGCAGGCCCCGATAATGAGATCATGCATGCGCCTGACCGGCTCCGGCAGCTTGCTGAGATCGTAGACGACCTCGGGCAAGGGTTCATCCGGATCGACTCGCGGATTGGCTATGCCGCCATCGTCTGTTGGCCCGTCCGGTTCGACCTGTTCCCGCTCGTCGGGCGGCGTCGGCTGGCTGGCCGGGGGCGGTGTCGTGCCGAGTGGGTCGGGCATCGGCACCGCAGTTCCGGGCGGCGACATGTCGTCGTCGGCGGGCGGCGTGACTGGCGAAGGAAGGTCCTCGCGCTTGATTTCACTCAGCGCATATCCGGGGCTGCTTGCGAGGCAAAGAGCTAGAGGGACCGCGGCGCAAAAAGCGACGAGCCGGATGCTGAGGGCCAAGCCACGCGGCTGGCCTGACGTCGAAAAATTCACCGCCTGCCTCTCCATGATTCCGTCCAGATGCCCAGGCCCTTACAGGTGCCCTTACAGGTGCCCAGGCCCGCCCAGGTGCCCGGGGCATAACCGCCCAAGCGGCACGCCGTGGTCAAAGAGCCTGATGCCGGTTCAGTGCCGCAGCCGTCCTGGTTCGAAGGCCCCGGCTATCACCTTTTCACGCATGCGGTCGAGCAGGGCAAGGGCCAAGGTTTCGCCATTGGCGCGCAGCATTTCGCCGAACGCGGTTTCAAGGGCCGCCTCGGCGATGATTTCCGGCTCGATTCCCGCCGAAAGCCCTTCCGCCCAGGCCTCGCTGTGGCTTTCCACGGCAGTCAGGCGCTTTTCTTCCCTGACCAGCGCGTCGATGTCGTTGACGCCATGTTCCATTGCGATGTCCACCCTTTTCAAGCGGCGATCCGGCAGACGCGGATCAGGCTTGGGCTGTCCCTTTTACACGCAGGTTAAGTAAGTACTTGTAAATACGACATTTCTAGGGTCGTTTCGACAAGGGCTCGTCACGTTTTGCAAACCTGCGTTCGATCCGATTCAAACTTAGCCGATTAGGTCGGCGAGCGGGATGAAAACCTTCAGTTTGAGTTAATTCCACATCCGCGCGGTAACGTTTCGTTAATGCCGTTGCAGAAGTGCAACACAAGGATTGCACTAAGACGCCACCAGACACAAGCAGGGGGTGCCAAGGTCAGTTGCCGTAGCGCGAGGCGATGTCGCGCGACAGCGTCTCGCCTTCCTTCATGTAGCGGCTGATGGCTTCGGTCGCCGAGGCGGTACACTGCGTGTAGGTGCCGCCGAAGGAGCGGTAGCCGCGGTTGAAGCTGGCGATGAAACGGGCGCGCCGCTCCGGGTCCGGATTTTCCGAAGCAATCAGCTTCTCCATCTCGACCCGCCACCGGTCGCCCTTCTCGCCGCACAGATTACGCAGGAAATGCAGCGATCCAAGCACCTCCGCCAGCCGCATCAGCCCGGGCTCGAACGGCGACTCGGCGGCCAGTGCCGGTCGCGACCCGATTGCCGTACTGGCGGCGAGGCAAGCTGCAAGGAAAAGCGATGCGCGGATCATAAGTCTATGTGGCCAAACAATTTGTCGGCTGCAAGGCGATTTTGGACGTTATGCCCCTGCATTCCTGAGCAATTCGTCGGCAACGGCAAACACCGAAGCGGCAAGCGGCAGCGTCGTCATTTCGCTGAGCGTATAGAAGGCGGCGGTCTCGGCGTCGTCGCTGGCCACGGGCTCTCCGCCGGCATAAGTGGCGCCGAACACCGTCAGCAGATAGTCGACCGGGTGCCCGTCGCTGCCGCCGTCGATGTGGATCTCCCGAAGGGGACGGTAGTTGTGCGCCAGCAACCCGGTTTCCTCCAGCAATTCGCGCTGCGCGGCTTGTTGCAGCGTTTCGCCGGCCTCGACCTTGCCGCCTGGAAACGCGTAAAATCCTTGCGAAGGCTGCCGCGCCCGCTTGACCAGCAGCACCGTGTCGCCGCGGACAATGGCGACCGAGACAGCCGGGAGTATCTTGCGCATCTCGTCCATGGATCTCCGATCGTCATTCGCTGCAGCCGGTTGTGGACCGGTCGGCGTGAAGAAGCATTAGCGGTTGCGCAACGCCGGTTCCATCGCCACCTTCGCATCCGACCAATTCAACGAGTTTTAGCTTATGTGCGGACGCTTCGCCTTGACCGCCACGCCGGACCAGACTGCCGCCTTTCTCGGTCTGGCGGAGCTGGAGGATTTTCCGGCCCGCTACAACATCGCGCCGACGCAGCCGGTCCTGATGGCGATTGCAGGCTTGCCGCAGGCGCCAGGCTCGAACCTGGCCGACCGGCAGCCGATGCTGGTGCGTTGGGGACTGATCCCGGCCTGGGTGAAGGACACGCGTGAGTTTCCGCTGCTGTTCAACGCCCGCTCGGAGGGAGCAACGGAAAAGGCCTCGTTTCGCACCGCCATGCGCCATCGCCGCGCTTTGGTCCCGGCTTCCGGCTTCTACGAATGGCGTCGATCAGGCGGCAAGAGGGGGCAGCCCTATTGGGTGGGGCCGAAGCATGGCGGGCTTGTCGCCTTCGCCGGGCTGATCGAGACCTATGCCGAGCCGGGCGGTTCGGAGATGGACACCGGCGCCATCCTGACCGTTAACGCCAATGCCGACATCGCCCATATCCATGACCGGATGCCGGTGGTGATGGATCCGCAGGATTTCGCCCGCTGGCTGGATTGCCGCACGCTGGAGCCGCGCGACGTGGCCGACCTGCTCAGACCGGCACGGCTCGATTTCTTCGAGGCTGTTCCGGTTTCCGACCTCGTCAACGAGGTCGCCAACACCGGGCCGGAGATTCAGGAAAGGGGCGTCGTGGGGCCGGAGCCCGGGAAGGCCAGGCGCCAGAAGCCCGGCGCGGACGACAGTCAGATGACCTTGTTTTAGCAGCAGCTGCTATTTCCTGGGGCGCTTCAGCGCCTTCATTGCCGGCGCCCCATTTACTGGCGACCGGCCGGCCGCACGTCGCATCAGGCAGCGCGCGGCGATATGATCTTCTGCACCGGCTTCTTCTTCTTCGCTGTGTGAAGAAGGGCGGCGACGATCGCGGCCGGGCCGATCGCCCGGTATTGGCTGGCGAGCGCCGGTTGCTTGGCGCTGCTGGAGTCCTGCTTGGTTCGGGGCATTTTTCTCTTCCCTGGTAACGTCTTCGTGTCCGCGTTTGCTGGTCGAATCCGACCAATTCGTGACATGTGGTGATCTAGCCGGCGAATGTTTCATGACTGTGCCGAGATGTTTAATAAAATGTTTCACGGCGTCATTACCTGTGATCCAGCGACTCTTTTGCCGAAAGTTGCGACTTGACGGCAACACTGGGTGAGGCGATAAAGCCGCTCATGAGAACGTCTTTCGCCATTTGTGGCATTTGCATTATTGGCTAGCTTCGCGCTGGTCCGGACGTTTTCGCCTATCTTCCTTCTAGAGTGGACAAACGCCCCGGCCAGCAGGCTGGTGCCTGATTTGCGTCTCGGCGCAAGTGGGCCCAGCCAAAAAGTAACGCACCGGGAAGGCACGAATGTCTGACGCATCGAAGGGCCTGCGCCTCTACAACACGCTGACGCGGACCAAGGAGGATTTCTTCCCCATCGATCCGCGCAATGTGCGCATGTATGTCTGCGGCCCGACGGTCTACGACTTTGCCCATATCGGCAACGCGCGGCCGGTGATCGTCTTCGACGTGCTGTTCCGTCTGCTGCGCCATCTCTACGGGCAAGCGCACGTCACCTATGTACGCAACATCACGGATGTCGACGACAAGATCAATGACCGCGCACTGCGCGATTTCGGCGGCGAGATTGCCTCGGGAAAGCTGTCGCTGAATGAGGCGATCCGGCGGGTCACCGAAAAAACCGCCGACCAGTTCCACAAGGATGTGGCGACGCTCGGCTGCCTGGAACCGACGGTCGAGCCGCGCGCCACCGAATTCGTCGAGCCGCGCGCCGATGGCAAAGTCGACATGATCTCCTTGATCCAACGGTTGATCGAACGCGGCCATGCCTATGTTGCGGCAGGCGAAGTTCTGTTCGACACGGGCTCGATGCCGGACTACGGCCAATTGTCGAAGCGCAATCTCGACGAACAGCAGGCCGGCGCTCGCGTCGCCGTCGATCCACATAAGAAGAACCCTGGCGATTTCGTGCTGTGGAAGCTGTCCTCGCCGGAAGAGCCGGGCTGGGACAGCCCGTGGGGCAGGGGCCGGCCGGGCTGGCACATCGAGTGCTCGGCGATGTCGGCCGCCTATCTCGGCGAGGTCTTCGACATCCATGGCGGCGGGCTCGACCTGATCTTCCCGCACCACGAGAACGAGATCGCCCAGTCGCGCTGCGCCCACGGCACCGATGTGATGGCAAAAGTGTGGATGCACAACGGCTTCCTGCAGGTCGAGGGGCAGAAGATGTCCAAGAGCCTGGGCAACTTCTACTCGATCAACGAGTTGCTGGAGACCGAGACCTTTGGTGGCCGCAAATGGCCGGGCGAGGTGCTGCGGCTGGCGATGCTGATGACGCATTATCGCGAGCCGATCGACTTTTCCGTGCGCAAGCTGGAAGAGGCGGAAAATACGCTGCGCAAATGGAAGCGGGCGGCGGACCTTGCGCCAGCGGCAAAGCAATTGCCGGTAGAAGTGGTGGAAGCCCTGTCGGACGATCTCGCAACCTATTCTGCGTTCCAGGTACTGACGCAGCTGGCCGGCGAGGCTGTGGATTTCAATGCTGCCGGTGGCGGTAACGCTGCCGCCGCGGGCAACGATGCTGCCGCTTCGCTGAAGGCGGCGTTGCTGCTCCTTGGCTTCGACGTTACGCCGGCCAAGGTCGATGAAGACGCCATCGCCAGGGCGATCGCCAAACGCCTGGAACTGATCGCTGCTGGAAATTGGGCCGAGGCCGACCGCATCCGTGCCGAATTGCTGGCGCAAGGTATCCAGTTGAAGGACGGCAAGGACCCCGTCACCAGCGCCCGCATCACCACCTGGGAGGTAAAAAGATGATCGATCATCTTGGCATCACCGTTTCCGATTTCGACGCGTCGAAGGCGTTCTATGACAAGGCGATGGCGCCGCTCGGTGCCTCGCTGCTCTACATGGTGCCGCAGGAATATACCGGCGGCGCGAAGGTCGGCGGCTATGGTCGCGACCGGCCGGTGTTCTGGCTGCATCAAGGCAAGGACAAGCCGAAGGACCGCCAGCACGTCGCCTTCACCGCACGCAGCCGCGCCGAGGTCGATGCCTTCCACGCCGCCGCCATCGCGGCCGGCGGCAAGGACAACGGCGGGCCGGGCCTGCGTCCGCACTATCATGCGAACTACTATGGCGCCTTTGTCTTCGATCCCGACGGCAACAATGTCGAAGCCGTCTGCCATGCCGCGGAGTGAAGCAATGAGCCTAGACAACAGACCGGTCTACACAGGCGGTTGCCAGTGCGGCGCCGTGCGCTTCCGTATAGAAGGCGCGCTGGGTGACGCCTCCGTCTGCCATTGCCGCATGTGCCAGAAGGCCAGCGGCAATTTCTACCTGCCGCTGGTGTCCGTGCGTGGCGCAAAACTCGACTGGACACGCGGCGAGCCCAAACGCTTCCGCTCCTCCAATGCCGCATGGCGCGGTTTTTGCGCCGATTGCGGCACGCCGCTGACCTTCGAGGCGCCCGACGGCATCGCACTCGCCATCGCCGCCTTCGACGATCCGGAGGAGATCGCGCCGACCATCCAGTGGGGCATCGAAGCAAAACTCCCCTATGTCGATCATATCCACGAATTGCCCGGCGAGGACACGATGGCCGATATTTCGTCGTCCTCCTATCTCGCCGATCTCGTCTCTTACCAGCACCCCGACCACGACACCGAACAATGGCCGCCGGAGGAAAGATCATGACCGAAACCATTCGAACCGGCGGCTGCCAGTGCGGCGCCGTGCGTTTCCGCATTCGTGGGGCGCTTGGGCGCCCGTCCATCTGCCATTGCCGTATGTGCCAGAAACAGTTCGGCTCCTTCTTCGGCGCGCTGGTGACGGTGCCGAAGGACGGCGTCGAATGGGTGCGCGAGGAGCCGAGCTATTTCCAGTCGTCGGTCAACATCGATCGCGGCTTCTGCGCCCGCTGCGGCACGCCGTTGACCTACAGACAGCCCGGCGGGCTCGAGATCGCCATCGGCGCTTTTGACGATCGCTCCGACCTCGCACCGCAGATCCAGATCAACTACGCCGCCCGGCTGCCCTGGGTGGAGAAGATCTTCGACGCGCCGGTCCATGACGATCCCGACTACTACACCCGGCAGGAATCGATCATCTCCTTCCAGCATCCGGATCACGAGACGGCCAACTGGCCGGAGCAGGGCCTGAAATTATGAGCAGTGAACTGCGCACCCTCTATCCGGAGATAGAGGCCTACGAGTCCGGTATGCTGGATGTCGGCGACGGCCATCTGGTCTACTGGGAGCGTTCCGGCACCAGGGGTGCCAAGCCGGCCGTATTCCTGCATGGCGGACCGGGCGGCACGATTTCCCCGAAGCACCGGCGGCTGTTCGATCCGAAGCTTTACGATGTCATCCTGTTCGACCAGCGCGGCTGCGGGAAGTCGACGCCCAACGCCTCGCTCGAGGCCAACACCACCTGGCATCTGGTCGCCGATATCGAGCGCCTGCGCGACATGTGCGGCTTCGACAAATGGCTGGTGTTCGGCGGCTCGTGGGGCTCGACACTGGCGCTGGCCTATGCCGAGACGCACCCCGAGCGGGTAAGCGACCTGGTCGTGCGCGGCATCTACACGCTGACGCGCGCGGAGCTCGAATGGTATTACCAGTTCGGCGTCTCGGAAATGTTCCCCGACAGATGGGAGCGCTTCCTGGCGCCGATCCCCGAGGCCGAGCGCGGCGACATGATGGCCGCCTATCGCAAGCGGCTGGTCGGCAGCGACCACAAGGCGCAGGTCGAGGCCGCCCGCGCCTGGAGCTTGTGGGAGGGCGAGACGATCACGCTGTTGCCCGATCCGGAAACCAGCAGCCGGTTTGGCGAAGACGACTACGCCGTCGCCTTCGCCCGCATCGAGAACCATTATTTCGTCCATGCCGGCTGGCTGGAGGAAGGGCAATTGCTGCGTGATGCCTTCAAGTTGAAGGACATCCCCGGCACCATCGTTCACGGCCGCTACGACATGCCGTGCCCGGCGCGCTATGCCTGGGCGCTGCACAAGGCGTGGCCGAAGGCGGATTTCCACCTGATCGAGGGCGCCGGCCATGCCTATTCGGAGCCGGGCATCCTCGACCGGCTGATCCGGGCGACAGATCGGTTTGCGGGGAAATGAGCATGGGCCGCGAGCGCCTCTATCTCTTCGACACGACACTGCGTGATGGCCAGCAGACGCCGGGCATCGACTTTTCGGTCGAGGACAAGATTGCCATCGCCGGGCTGCTCGACGGGTTCGGCGTCGACTATGTCGAGGGCGGCTATCCCGGCGCCAATCCGACCGACACCGCTTTCTTCGCTGAGCACCGCACGGCCAGTGCCAAATTCGTCGCCTTCGGCATGACCAAGCGGGCAGGGGTGTCGACCTCGAACGATCCAGGCCTTGCCGCACTGGTCCAGTCGAAGTCGGACGCCATCTGCTTTGTCGCCAAGAGCTGGGACTACCATGTCCGCGTCGCGCTGGGCTGCACCAACGAAGAAAACCTCGAGGCGATCAAGGCCTCGGTCGAGGCGGCGGTTGTTGCCGGGAAGGAAGCACTGGTCGACTGCGAGCATTTCTTCGACGGCTTCAAGGCCAATCCCGATTATGCGCTGGCGTGCGCCAGGACCGCCTACGACGCCGGCGCGCGCTGGGTGGTGCTGTGCGACACCAATGGCGGCACGCAGCCGTCGGAAGTGCGTGCCATCGTCGAGAAGGTCATCGCCTCCGGCATTCCCGGAGACCATCTCGGCATCCATGCCCATGACGACACCGGCCAGGCCGTGGCAAATTCGCTGGCCGCCGTCGAGGCCGGCGTGCGCCAGATCCAGGGCACGCTGAACGGCATCGGCGAGCGCTGCGGCAACGCCAATCTTATCACGATCGTGCCGACGCTGGCGCTGAAGCCGGCCTTTTCCAACCGCTTCGAGACAGGCATCTCGGCCGAAGCATTGGCCGGCATATCACGCCTTTCCCGCGCCTTTGACGAATTGCTGAACCGCGCGCCGGAAGCGCAGGCGCCCTATGTCGGCGCTTCCGCCTTCGCCACCAAGGCCGGCATCCATGCCTCGGCGCTGGCCAAGGAGCCGGCCACCTACGAGCATGTGCCGCCGGAAGCGGTCGGCAACCGCCGCCGCGTCATGGTCTCGGACCAGGGCGGCAAGGCCAATTTCCTCGCCGAGTTGAAACGGCGCGGCATCGACATGCCGAAGGACGCCCACCGGCTCGATGCGCTGATATCAGTGGTCAAGGAGCGCGAGGCCGAGGGCTATGCCTATGAAGGCGCCGACGCCAGCTTCGAGCTGCTGGCGCGCAAGATGCTGCACGGCCTGCCGGAATTCTTCAGCGTCACCTCGTTCCGCTGCATGGTCGAGCGCCGCTTCGACGCCAACGGCCAGCTGAAAACGGTCTCCGAGGCGATCGTCAAAGTGCTGGTCGACGGCGAGGAGAAGATGTCGGTGGCGGAGGGGCACGGTCCGGTCAACGCGCTCGACATCGCGCTGCGCAAGGATCTCGGAAAGTTCCAGAACGAGATCGCCGACCTCGAGCTTGCCGACTTCAAGGTGCGTATTCTCAATGGCGGCACGGAGGCGATCACTCGCGTGCTGATCGAATCGCATGACGGCACCGGCGCCCGCTGGTGGACGGTCGGCGTCTCAGAAAACATCATCGACGCCTCGTTCCAGGCGCTGATGGATTCGATCGTCTACAAGCTGATGAAGAACCGAGAGATGGCCGGGCTGGTTGCGGCGGAGTGAAGAGATGGGCTTTTCAATAAGTTGGGTTGCATTTCACGATCTCCCGCTTGCAAAGGCGGCATTGGTTTTTGGTCTGGCCCAGACCGGAGAGACGGACGGGGTTTTTGATTTTCCCTATAGTGGCGCCGTGGTCGGCAAAAATTGGTCAGTCATCATTTTTGACGATGTGAACATGGATCTGGAGGACGGGAAGCCTATGGCCAGCCTATCGACCGGCAGGGATGTGGTCGTCGTTCACAATATCGATACGGTCATGCTGCAATGGGCCGAGCAGTGGCGTGATGGGCACGAAGTCTGGAGTATACGACACACCAGCGCGGATGGCGCCCGCAATCTTGAAGTGACGGGAAACCTTCCGTCCTGTTTCGACGAGATCCGACTCGCGCGTTTCGCCGACCAAGATCGTGAGGACGCAGGTGCTGCCGAGATAGACTTTATCGCAGACATTCCGCTCCAGGTGGCAGAGTGCGTGACAGGCTTTCGTCACGACTCCACTGAAGCGGAATTCATGGAGCTGGTGCCAGCACCCGACGAAGCCTAGTGACGCGCGAGCTTCGCGTTTTCAAATGAATATTGGTGGAAACGCTGGGCCAGCCACTTGAACCATCAGCGAAAGTCCATTGATCCATCAGAACTTTGCGATGGTCTTGGCACGGCGGCTGGCGCATAGCGTTGGGCCATGACCACGCAAGCAATTCAGCTCGAAGCAGACTCAAAGGCCCGGCGTGGCTTTCTGCTGGCACTGGGCGCCTATCTCCTGTGGGGGTTGCTGCCCTTCTACATGAAGGCGGTCGCCCATCTGCCGCTGGCCGAAGTTATCGCGCATCGCATCGTCTGGTCGGTGCCGATCGCGGCCGCCGTTCTGGTCTGGGCCGGCCGAACGGCGGATTTCAAAGCGGCGTTGCGTTCGCCGCGCATCATTTCGATGGCGGCGCTGACGGCGGCACTGATTTCCGTCAACTGGGGCATCTATGTCTGGGCGATCGCGGTCGACCGTACCATCGAGACCGCGCTTGGCTACTACATCAACCCGCTTGTCAGCGTCGTTGTCGGCGCGCTGCTGCTCGGCGAACGGCTCGACCGGCTGCAGGTCGCGGCGGTGGTGCTGGCGGCCATCGCGGTCGCGGTGCTGACGATCGACGCCGGCAAGCTGCCCTGGGTGTCGCTGGTGCTGGCGTTTTCCTTTGCCGCCTATGCCTTCTTCCGCAAGACGCTGCCGATCGGTCCGAGCCAGGGCTTTCTGCTCGAAGTGCTGTTGCTGTCGGTGCCGGCGCTCGGCTACATCATCTTCCTCATCGTCACCGGGCAGGACCATTTCGTCTCCAGTTCGCTGAACGATACCGCACTGCTGATCGGCTGCGGCCCGATCACCGCCATACCGCTGCTGCTGTTTGCCTTCGGGGCCAAGCTGTTGCGTCTCTCCACCATCGGCATCATGCAGTATATCGCGCCGACCATTGTGTTCCTGATCGCCGTGCTGATTTTCGGCGAACCCTTCGGCAGCATCCAGGCCATCGCCTTCGGCCTGATCTGGACTGCGCTGGCGATGTATTCGTGGTCGATGTTCCGTGGCCGCGAGATCCGGCCTGCCGCAACGGCAGCGCGGTAAAGGCAAGGGGTTTCCGATGTATGTCCTGCATATCGCCAACAAGAACTATTCCTCATGGTCGCTGCGGCCATGGGTGCTGATGCGAGAGCTGGGCATTCCATTCGAGGAGCGGCTGACTCCGTTCCCGACCGGATCGAGTTGGAGCCTCTACCGGCCGTTCTCGCCCAGCGGTCGGGTACCATGCCTGATCGACGATGGCTGGGCGGTGTGGGATTCACTGGCCATCGCCGAATATCTGGCTGAGCGCCATCACGGCGTCTGGCCTGCCGAAGCCAAAGCACGCGCCTGGGCGCGCTCGGCTGCCGCCGAAATGCATTCGAGCTTCACCGGCTTGCGCGGCTCGTGCCCTATGAGTTGCGGTGTGCGCATCGAGCCATTTCCAATGTCCGATGCGCTGAAGCACGACCTCTTCCGCCTCGGTGACCTCTGGAACGACGGCCTTGCCAGCTTCGGTGGGCCATTCCTGGCCGGCGATCACTTCACCGCCATTGACGCCTTCTTTGCCCCGGTGGCGTTTAGGGTTCAGTCCTACGGACTGTCTTTCGAGGGCGCAGCTGCCGCCTATCCGGCGCGATTACTGGCTCTGCCAGCGATGCGCGAATGGTACGTGGCAGCCATTGCCGAGACGTGGCGCGAGCCGGACCACGAAGCGGAGGTGCGCGCCGCCGGCACTGTCATCGAGGACTTTCGCGCAACCTTGTAACGGTTGCCGCTATATCCCTCGACCGAGCCGCCTGACGAACAGGTAGACGACCGCGGCGACTGCCAGCGATATCGCCGACGCCACCCAGAAGCCCGCCGGCGTGTCGACCAGCGGCAGGCCGCCGACATTCATGCCGAACAGGCTCGAGATGATCGTCATCGGCAACAGCACCGCGGTCATCACCGACAGCATGTAGAGCAACTGGTTCGATTGCGTCGTCAGCTTGGCCATCAACTCGTCCTGCAAGAGCCGGGCGCGCGCCTGCAACTGCTCGCCGTCGTGATGCAATGTATGGGCGCGGTGCGAAAGCCGCGCCGCCATGTCGTTGATTGGATCAGGCAAATCGTTGCGATGCGAATGGTCGAGATGGCGGAACAAAGTGGTTAACGTCGCCATCTGCCGGTGGATCACCACCAGTTGCCGGCGTGCATCGACCAGCGCCTGCCGCTCACTGTGCCATGCATCGCAGACGATGCGGTCCTCAATGCCGTCGAGTGCGTCGCCAAGGCTACCGAGTTCCGTCGCCATGCCGTCGAGCGACTGGCCCATGACAGCCTCGATCAGTTCGGCGGGAGAGCGGAATTTGCGCGACCCGTTGTCAATCGCCTTGCGGACATTGTCGACCGACCGTAGCGGCTGCTTGCGGCCGCCGATCAGCGTCGTGTCGTTGAAAGCGAAGCAGAAATGGCCGAGCCCGCGCGCCTCCGCCGAATAGTCGTGGCGCAGGTCCGGCAGATCGCCGTAGAGCCAGTCGCCCTCGAGGTCGATATGGCAGCCATGGCCGGCCGACAGGAAGGCATCGCGCACCGGCGGCGGCAAAGCCGGCTCGGCAGCGATCTCGTGGCGCGCGCGCATGTCGGAAAGCTGGTAGCTGCGCCATGTCCAGTGTGCGTCGGCCGGGTCTTTGGTCCGCGTGCCTTCGGCGGTGAAGTGATAGATGAAGAACAGCCCGTGCTCGTCGGGCAGGTACGGCGACAGGTCGGTGCCTTCCGGGTTGAGAGCGATGTTCATGGTCGCTTCGCCAGCTTTTTGAAAACAACGCCGCGCGGCGGCGGCCGGTGATTCCTAGCACGGGCGCTCCCGGTTTCGTGTGACGGTTTCTTGACACCTTGACTGTCATCCGAGGCGCCTACGAACGCCGCTGTTTGGAGGCAATTTGGAAGAATACCCCGTTGACTTGCGTTTAGACAAAGAGCACGACGCAAATCCATGCGGAGGACGTCCGATGCATGCCGGCTTCCAACGAAGCGTACTCATAGCGGTATTGGGAGCCCTCATGGCGAGCTGCGCTGGCTTTTCGGCGCAGAAAACGGGGGTAATAACCCGGATATGGCCCCAACCCCACTTTACCGAAACCAAGACCGACGCTGATCCCGACCGTCAACATCGCCGAGGCGAAAGGCTGGCAGAAAGGTGGTATGCCGACCCCGGCGGAGGGGCTGACGGCGAATGCCTTCGCCACCGGCCTCGACCATCCGCGCTGGCTGCACGTGCTTCCGAACGGCGACGTGTTGGTTGCCGAAACCAATGCCCCTGCCAAGCATGACGAAGGCTTCAGCCTTAGAAAAGTCTTCATGGACCTCGCTATGAAGCGCGCCGGGGCCGCGACCAAAAGCGCCAACCGCATCACGCTCCTGCGCGACACCAATGGCGACGGCATTGCGGATGTGCGCAGGACGTTCGCAGATGGCCTCAATTCACCCTTCGGTATGACGCTTTCCAAAGGCAAGCTCTATGTCGCGAATACCGACGCGCTCGTCGCTTTCTCCTACTCCAAAGGCCAGACCCGAGTCGCCGCGCCGCCGGAAAAGATCATCGACTTGCCGGCCGGAGATCTCAACCATCATTGGACCAAGGATGTGATCGCAAGTCCGGATGGACGCAAGCTCTATGTCACCGTCGGCTCCAACAGTAACGTTGGAGAAAACGGCATGGCCGCCGAGAAGAACCGTGCCGCCGTCCTTGAAGTGGACCGGTCGACCCGCCGCACCCGGGTCTTCGCGTCAGGGCTGCGCAACCCGAACGGGCTGTCCTGGAACCCTGAAACTGGCGAGCTTTGGGTCGCCGTGAACGAGCGTGACGAGATCGGCGACGATCTTGTGCCGGATTATATGACCTCGGTTCGTGACGGCGCTTTCTACGGCTGGCCCTACAGCTACTTCGGACAGAACGTCGACGAACGCGTCAAGCCGCAGCGCCCCGATCTCGTGGCGAGGGCAGTCAAGCCCGATTATGCGCTGGGTTCCCATACCGCCTCGCTGGGACTGACCTTCTCCAAAGGCGCGTCGCTCGGTCCGGCCTACGGCAACGGCGCCTTCGTCGGCCAGCACGGCTCGTGGAACAGAAGCGTGTTCAGCGGCTACAAGGTGATCTTCGTGCCGTTCCGCGGTGGTAAACCGAGCGGTCCCCCGAAAGATGTGCTCACTGGCTTCGTCGGGCGTGATGGCAAGGCGATGGGCCGTCCGGTCGGCGTTGCCATCGATCAGACCGGCGCACTGCTCGTCGCCGACGACGTCGGCAATGTCATCTGGCGGGTCAGCCGGGCAAGTCGCCGACTTGCGGGGGGAGTAGGGGAGTAGGATAGCGCTTCATGTCATGAGCACGGCAATTTCACTACTTACTGCCTTACTGCCCTACTGCCTTACTCCCCTAAAGCTTGTCGATTACCGACTGCACACCTTCGGTCGGTGCGTCGACCGATGATCCGGCGACCATGATGGCGGCGACGATCGCTTCCGGATCGTCGACCACTAGCGGCTTGACCCGCTGCGCGGTGTGGATGAAGCCTTCGGCCATCATATGGTCGAGCAGCGCCAGCATCGGATCCCAGAATCCCCCAACGTTGCCGAAGACGATCGGCTTGCGATGATGGCCGAGCTGGCCCCAAGTCATGATCTCGATGATTTCCTCGACCGTGCCGATGCCGCCCGGCAGCGCCACAAAGGCGTCGGATTTCTCGAACATCGTATGTTTGCGCTCGTGCATGTTATCGGTGATCACGAGCTCGTCGAGCCGGTTAAGTGCGGTTTCGGTGGCCTCCCTGTTGATCAGGAAGCGCGGAATGATGCCCGTCACCTTGCCGCCAGCCCGCAACGCCCCTTCGGCAACGGCTCCCATGATGCCCCTGGTGCCGCCGCCATAGATCAGACGCAGCCCGGACTTGGCGATCGAACGCCCAAGCAGGTGTCCGGCCTTGGCATAGGTTTCATCGCGGCCTGGAGACGAGCCGCAATAGACGCAGATGGATCGAATCGTGTTCATGAGATGATTGGTGATTGGGTCTTTATTCGCGGTCAAGCCCGGGCCCCTTTTTTCTTGTCGGCCCCTTTATTCTTGTCGGCCCCTTTTTCTTGTCGGTTTGGGCAAAACAGGCTAGACCGGCATTAGGTGGCTAAGGGCAGGGAAATATGACGATTAATCCATTGAAGGCGCTTTTGTTCGCCGTCGGCGGCTCCGTCGCCGCGGCGGGAACCGCCTATGTGTCGGGCGCGCTCGACCCATATCTCAATCGCGCGCCACCGGCGGAAGTGGCATCGCTGGCGCCCCCGGTGGAGAACCCGACCGAGCCGGGGACCGATGGACCGCTTCCGCCCGCGCCGGCCACAGATCCGATGGCACCGGCAGCGCCGGCCACGGCCGATGCGATCGCGCCGACCTTCGATATCGTTCGGGTCGAAATCAAGGGCTCTATCGTCGTCGCCGGCAACGCCGCACCCAACGCCAAGGTCGAGATTCTCAACGGCTCAACGGTTCTCGGCTCGACGATCGCCGGTGCCGATGGCGCTTTTGCCATCGTTCTCGACGATCCGCTGAAACCCGGCGATTACACGATCGCGCTGCGTTCAATGACGGGCAATGTCGTAACCCCCTCAGCGCAGACAGCCGTCGTCTCGATTCCCCAGAGCCCTGCTGGCCAGGTGCTGGCGATGATCGAGGAGCCGGGCAAGCCCTCGGAATTGCTCACCGTTCCTACACCAGAGAAGAAGCCTGAAGGCCCTGCCGGCGACAAGGCGGCCGCTCCGGCTGCCGGGGACCCCGCTGCCGCCACGGCGCCGGCCACTGTCGAAGCTGTCCCCGCGCCGGCTCCGGACGTGCCGGTCGCACCGGCAACACCAGCTGCAGGGCCAAAGATCGTCGTCGAAGCGATCGAGATCGACGGCAACAAGATCTTCGTCGCCGGACTCGCCGATCCCGGCCGCAAGGTGCGCGCCTATGCCAACGATATCTTGCTCGGCGACGCGAAAACTTCGCCCGACGGCCACTTCCTGGTCGAGGCGACGCGCAACATTCCAGTCGGCACCTACACCATCCATGTCGACGCACTCGATGCCGACGGGGTCAAGGTGGTGGCCCGCGCCGCCGTGCCGTTCGAGCGCGAGCCGGGCGAGTCGGTCGCCGCCGTGGCGCCCGCCGAGCAGAAGCCTGCCACGCCATCCCCCGCCGCTGGCGCGACCGCGCCTGCTCCACCCGCCGCATCGGCTGAAATTCCCGAGACCGCGGCGCCGAAGCTCGAACACGCCGACAGCACCGTTATTATCCGCCGCCACGATACGCTGTGGCAGATCTCGCGGCGGGTCTATGGCCAAGGCGTGCGCTACTCGACCATCTACCTCGCCAATCAGGATCAGATCAGGAATCCCGACCGCATCTGGCCGGGGCAGGTGTTCAAGGTCCCGGAAAAATCGCAGGAAGGCGAAGCCGCCAACCTCAAGGCGATAGGCAATCAGATGACGACGGCCCCGACGAAGGCCGACTAGAAATCCTTTTCTCCTTTCCGGCCTCTTGCGGAAAGTTAGTTCATCGTCTATCGCCGATAGACGATGAACGCTCCCCTAATCGAGAAGACCTGCGGCTTCGCAGACAGCCAGTCCGTCGCCGCGAAGCTCGCCGCGCTTTCGCATCCGGCCCGGATCGAGATCCTCAGGCATCTGTCGGCCAGCCGCTCCTGCTGCTGCCGCGAGGTCGTCGACCATCTCGACCTGGCGCAGTCCACCGTTTCGCAGCACCTGAAAATATTGGTCGACGCCGGGCTCGTCCGCTACGAGCCGGACCGGCAACGCTCGCGCTATGAAGTCGACAGCGATGCGCTCGCCGATGTTTCCGCATCGCTGGCCGCGCTCGTCAATTCGTGCTGCACCGGCCGCTAGACCATGATCCCGAACCGAAGGACCGCGTTGGAAGCCGGTTTTCGGAAAAGATCACGGTCAAGCAGTAAGACATAAGAAAAAAGGCGAAAAAAAATGGTCGAAAAAACCGTCTCTGCCGATTCTGGCTCGACCTTCAAGACATTGCGTAATCTGTGGCCCTATATGTGGCCGGCCGATCGCGCCGACCTCCGGGCGCGGGTGGTATGGGCGACCGTGCTTCTGGTCGTCGCCAAGCTGACACTGGTTGCCGGCCCCTATTTCTTCAAATGGGCCACCGATGCGCTGGCTGGTGACGCCAAGTCGGTGCCGCCGCTGCCGGCCTTCCTGCTGGCGCCAGTCATGCTGGTCATCGCCTACAATGTCGTGCGGCTGGTGCAGCTCGGTTTCAACCAGCTGCGCGACGCGCTGTTTGCCCGCGTCGGACAATATGCGGTGCGCCAGCTCGCCTTCCGCACTTTCATCCACATGCATCAACTGTCGCTGCGCTTCCATCTCGAGCGCCGCACCGGCGGCCTGTCGCGCATCATCGAGCGCGGCACCAAGGGCATCGAGACGATCGTCCGCTTCACAGTGCTTAACACCTTGCCGACCATCCTCGAATTCGCGCTGACAGCGGGCATCTTCGCCGTCACCTATGGCTGGAAATACGTGGCTGTGGTGGCGGTGACGGTCTGGCTCTACATCTGGTTCACCATCAGGGCGAGCGACTGGCGCATCGTCATTCGCCGCGACATGAACGACAGCGACACCGATGCCAGCACCAAGGCGATCGATTCGCTGCTCAATTTCGAGACGGTCAAATATTTCAACAATGAGAGCATGGAAGCCGAGCGCTTCGACCGTTCGATGGCGCGCTACGAGACCGCCGCCACCAGGATATGGACCTCGCTCGGCTGGCTGAACTTCGGCCAGGGCGTCATCTTCGGTCTCGGCACGGTTATCGTCATGTGCCTTTCGGCGCTGGAGGTGCAGGCTGGTACGCAGACGGTTGGCGACTTCGTCTTCATCAACGCCATGCTAATCCAGCTTTCGGTGCCACTCAACTTCATCGGCTTCATCTATCGCGAAATCCGCCAGGGTCTGACCGACATCGAGCAGATGTTCGATCTGCTCGATGTGCCGCAGGAGATCGTCGACAAGCCGGGTGCCAAGCCGCTGGTTGTCGGCGCCGGCAAGGTCGAGTTCCGCGACGTGCAGTTTTCCTACGATCCCAACCGCAAGATCCTGAAAGGCATCAGCTTCGAAGTGCCGGCCGGCAAGACGGTTGCCATTGTCGGGCCGTCGGGCGCCGGCAAGTCGACCATTTCGCGCCTCCTGTTCCGCTTTTACGACATCCAGGGCGGCAAGATACTGATCGACGGCCAGGACATTCGCGACGTAACGCAGGAGAGCCTGCGCGCGGCGATCGGCATGGTGCCGCAGGACACCGTGCTGTTCAACGACACCATCGCCTATAACATCCGCTACGGCCGCGTCGATGCCAGCGAGGAGGATGTGCGCAAGGCGGCCGAACTCGCTCAGATCGGGCCGTTCATCGAACGTCTGCCAGACGGCTACCGATCGATGGTCGGTGAGCGCGGGCTGAAACTGTCCGGCGGCGAGAAGCAGCGCGTGGCGATCGCTCGCACCATTTTGAAGGCGCCGCCGATCCTGATGCTCGACGAGGCGACCTCGGCGTTGGACAGTCATACCGAACAGGAGATCCAGGCGGCGCTCGATCTCGTCAGCCAAGGCCGCACCACCATCGTCATCGCCCACCGGCTGTCGACGGTGATTTCGGCCGACGAAATCATCGTGCTGCAGGACGGCCAGATCGCCGAGCGCGGCACGCATGCCGCCTTGATGCGCAAGGCCGGTCTGTACGCCTCGATGTGGGACCGCCAGCGCGAGGCAACCGAGGCCGAGGAGCGGCTGCGCATTGCGCGTGAGAGCGACGAGTTCGGCGTTGTCGTCCGCCGCCGCCCCTCGGAGGTGAGCTGAAAATTCGTGCTTGACCTCAACTTAAGTTGAGATTGTAGACCGTTTTGGATCGCAGAAGATGTGTCGTTCAAAAACAGAGACAATCGATATGAGTGAGATAAATCAGGCAGTTAATGGCAGCAGTGTGTTCAGGGTGGACAAGTTTGTCGTTCCGGCCAACGCCCGTGAGGAGATCCTTGTCAAGGTCCGGATGACGCATGAATTGCTGCGCCGGCAGCAAGGGTTCGTCCAGGATTTTCTGCTCGAGCAATCCTCAGGCCCTGGCGAATTCAACCTCGTCACCATAGTCGAATGGGAAGGGCAGGCGGCCATAGACAGGGTCGTGCCGATCGTTAAGGCCGAGCATGAGCGCAGGGGCTTCGATCCAAAAGAGACGATCGCCCGACTCGGCGTCAGGGTCGACATCGCCAACTATCAGCGGATTCCCGGCGTGTAGGCTCTCTACGGCCAGCCGGCACCCGGTGCCGGTGCCTCGACGCTTAGCACCTGGCCGGTGCGGGCATCGCTGATCATGTGTTCGAAGCCGCGCCATTCGGCGGCGACGATGAACAGGGTCTTGCCGTCGGCGCCGCCGAGCATGCAGGCAAAGCAGCCGCGATCGGCATCGACGCTCTGGAGCATTGCGCCGCCTTCGGCTACCCGCACGCAGTGCCGGTTGGGCACGTCGGCATACCAGACCGCGCCTTCGGCATCGAGGCAGATGCCGTCTGGAAAGCCGTTGCCGAGGTCGGCCCATCGCCGCCGATTGGCAAGGCTGCCATCGGCGGCGATGTCGAAGGCGGTTAGCCTGTTGGCGTGGGATTCAGCGACGATCAACGTTTTGTTGTCAGGCGTAATCGCCATCCCGTTGGCGAAGGCGATCTTGTCCGCCACCTGCCGCACTGACCCGTCCGGCGCAATCAGCACGATGGTGCCGGGGCCGAAATGCTGGCCGGGAGCCGGCGCCGGCCCACCGCCATTGATGTAGATGTTGCCGCGCCCGTCGACGACGATCTCGTTCCAAGGGCTCGTTGAAAAACCCCGCAGATCGGCGTGGGTGGCCAGCGTACCGTCTGCTTCTTGCCGCAACACCAGCCCCTCACGCCCGCAGACGACGACCAGGCGACCGTCCGGCAGCCAGTCGATCGAATAGGGCAGGGTGGCCGGCACGGTGAGCATGACCTCACTATTGCCGTCGGCATCGACGGCGATGATCTGGCCGGTTCCCCAGTTGCAGAACCAAAGCCTGCCATCATGCCAGCGCGGCGACTCGCCGAACGCCAGACCGTTCATCACGACATTTGCTTCTTTGGCTGCTAATTTCTGCGACAGCATTGCGGGCTCCCAGGTTTCGTGCCGTAGGCGCCCCACTCGGCCGATATAAAGCGCCTCTCACCAAGGACGGGCGAGGATGCCGCGCGCCGACAACTGCGACGGTTTTTTCGCAAAGGCCGGATCGGTTCCAATATGCACAACGCAACCGCCGCCGAACCGGCTTTCCCACATTGTTGCGTTGCGGCCACAGGGTGTTTCCGCTATTGAGGCCGGACCTGAAACTAGGCTGTTTCCATTCCATGGACCTCGTCGACACGATCAAGAAAACGTTCGTTCCGATCCATCGCGAAGGCTATCCGTTTATCGCCGCCTTCGCAGCGGTGACGCTTTTCCTCGGCTATTTCTCTTCGATCCTGTTCTGGATCTGCCTGATCCTGACGGCCTGGTGCGTCTATTTTTTCCGCGATCCCGAGCGCGTCACGCCTGTCGATGACCGGCTGGTGGTGAGCCCGGCCGACGGTATCATCACGGCGGTCGGTCCGGCCGTGCCGCCGCGCGAACTTGGCCTCGGCGGCGGCGAGATGACCCGCATCTCGGTGTTCATGGACGTCTTTTCCTGCCACGTAAACCGGGCGCCGGTGCGCGGCCGCATCACCAGGATCGAGCATCGCCCGGGCCAGTTCCTCAACGCCGCACTCGACAAGGCGAGCGCCGACAACGAGCGCAACGGCCTGGTCATCGACAGCCCCAACGGCACGGTGGCCGCGGTGCAGATCGCCGGCCTGGTGGCGCGGCGCATCGTCTGCTGGGCCGAGACCGGCGGCACGATCGGCATCGGCGAGCGCTTCGGGCTGATCCGCTTCGGCTCGCGCGTCGACGTATTCCTGCCGTCGACCGCAACACCGCGTGTCGCCGTCGGCCAGACCGCGGTCGGTGGTGAAACCATACTGGCCGAATTCGGCGGCATTGCCGCAACGCCGCTCGTGCGGGTGTCCTGAGCCGTGGGCGCGCCGTTCAAGAAATTCGAGGCGCATGGCAGCGGCGGTCCGCGCATCCATGAAATCCCGATGCGTATGGTGCTGCCCAATCTCGTCACCGTGCTCGCCATCTGCGCCGGCCTGTCCGGCATCCGCTTCGGCTTCGAAGGCCGTTTTGAGCCGGCAGTGGTGATGGTGCTGCTCGCCGCCTTCCTCGACGGCATCGATGGCCGCCTGGCGCGGATGCTGAAGGCGACGTCCAAATTCGGCGCGCAGATGGATTCGCTGGCCGACATCGTCAATTTCGGCGTAGCTCCCGCGCTGGTGCTCTATGCCTTCCTGCTCGACCAGGCCGGCTCGCCTGGCTGGATTGCCGCGCTCCTGTTCACCATCGCCTGCGGACTGAGACTCGCTCGCTTCAACGTGCTCGACGAAGAAATAGATCGCCCGCAGTGGCAAACCGAGTATTTCGTCGGCGTGCCGGCGCCGGCGGGTGCAGTGCTGGTGATGCTGCCGCTTTATCTGTACTTCCTGCGGCTTGGCGTGGAGCCGTCCCGCCCTGCCGCCTTCGTCGCCGCCTGCTTCACCGTTCTGGTCGCCTTCCTGCTGGTCAGCCGGCTGCCGGTCTATTCCGGCAAGAGCCTGAAAGTCCCGGGCGACAAAGTGCTGCCGATCATCCTCGGCGTCGTCCTCTATATCCTGCTTTTGATGACCTACCCCTGGTACACGCTGACAGCGTCCGTCGCCGGCTATCTGCTGTTCCTGCCGTTCAGCGTGCGCGCCTATTCCAGGCGCGCCAAGCGCGAGGGCGAGAAGGTGCCGCCTTCAGACATCGGCTGACAGGCCTGTCGCCAATTCGCTTCGAGGGTCATCCAGCCAAGTGGAATCACTTGGCGTCGCAGAAATGCAGCTAAACAAATAGATAGAGCGGGATGCCCAGTTCAATTCGGACGCATCCCGCTCTAGCGGGAACCTGCCGGGCATCTTGACCGTTTTGTCTCAGCGGGCGAGGCGAGCGACCTCGCGAAGCGCCTTGCTACCAACCCTCAAGTTGCTGTGCGAGGCGCAGGAGCTGAAGAAGAGGGAGAAGAAATGGCTGTCGTCCTCATTGGTGCGTTGCTCATTGTCGCTGGCGTTGTGTACATGGCTGGCGCAGCCCTATGGCGCGGGCGGCTCAGCGATCCGGCACCTGTTCGCGCGGCGCCGGATCGCTCGACGCCAAATCTCGCAACGCCAGGCCCGACACTTGAGCCGCGGCGGCGCGGCCTCGGTTTCCTCGGCCTGTCGCAGAACTGGCCGGGCCTGCTGATGATGGCGGTCGGGTTCATCCTGCTGTTGTCGGTGGTGGTCCTCTAGAGCATTTTGCAGCCAAACGTCTTCGCTTGGCGTCCGACGAAATGCGTTAAAACAAAGAGCTAGAGCGCGGTTTTGGTTCCACCAAAACGCAAAGCGCTCTAGTGCTAAGCTGCCGCGCTGAGCCCCAGCCGTTCAATCGCCAGTTTGCGGGTCGAGACATAGTCGGTCTTGCCTGAACCCAGCACCGGGATTTCCTCCACCTTGATGATGTCGTTCGGCACCATCAGGTCGGCGGCACCGGCTTGTCTGCCGAATTTGCGCAATTCATCGGGGTCGGCGTCATCAGCGGTGGTGACCAGCACGATGCGCTCGCCGCGGCGCCTGTCCGGCACCGCCACCACAGCGTGGTGCTCTTCCGGCCATAGCGACTGCACCAGCATCTCGACTGCGCCCAGCGACACCATCTCGCCGGCGATCTTGGCGAAGCGCTTGGCCCGGCCGCGAATGGTGATGAAGCCTTCGCGGTCGACCGAAACGATGTCGCCGGTATCGTGCCAGCCGTCGAGCGGTTGCAATTCGCCGGGCCGATCTGATGTCATGTAGCCCATCATCAAGTTCGGCCCGTCGAGCCACAACCGTCCGGCGCCGCTAATGCCCTCGACCGGCTCGAGCTTCATGCGCATGGCCGGCAACAGCCGCCCGACCGTGCCGTCGCGGCCGTGGATGGCCGTATTGACGGCAACGACTGGTGACGCCTCGGTCAGCCCGAAACCCTCGATGATCTCGGCTTGAAAACGCTCCCGGTAGACGCGGCGTGTCTCCGGTTTCACCGCTTCGGCGCCGGCGACGATGAAGCGCAGGCTGGAAAAATCGCCGTCCTTGGCGGTGCGCGCATAGTTGGCGAGGAACGTGTCGGTGCCGAACATGACGGTCGGCCTTGCCTTGCGTGCGACCTCGGGGATCAGCTTGTAGTGGAGCGGCGAGGGATAGAGAAATAGTTTCACTCCGGTGACCAGCGGCAGGATGGTGCCGCCGGTGAGCCCGAACGAGTGGAACACCGGCAGCACGTTGAGCAGGATATCGGCCGGTGAGATGGTGATGCGGGTTTCGGCCTGCATGGCGTTGACGAGAAGGTTCCTGTGCGACAGCACCACCGCCTTGGGCGTGCCTTCCGAGCCTGAAGTGAACAGGATCACCGCTGGCTTGGCGGCATTCTGCGGCTGCAGCGGCCAGCGCCACAGCAAGGCCGCGGCGAACTTGTCCAGTACGGTTACTCTGGCCCGCACATCCTCCAGCCACAACAGCTTGGCGCCGCCTTCTTCTACCGCCGCGACGATGTCAGCGAGGCTGGCCTTGTCGACAAAGGCGCGCGACGAGACCACGGTGCGGATCTCCGCCGTGCGCACGGCGGCGGTCACGCTGGCCGGGCCTGCGGTGTAGTTGATCATCGCCGCCACCCGGCTCGCCGACAACAGGCCAATGAGCGACAGCACGACGCCATTGGCGTTGGGCAGCAGCAGTCCAACCGCTTCGCCCGGCGCCGTCACCGCCTCGAAGCGGCGGCCCAGCACCCGCGCGCCGATGAACAGCTTTCTGTAGTTCAACGTGCCGCTGACCACGTCTTCGACGATAGGATGCGAGGCTCCGACACGGTCGGCGGCGTCGCGTATGGCGAGGAACAGGCCGCGGTTAAGATCGCTGCCGAAAAGGCGGGCTTCGGCGACACGGTCGAACAGCGCATTGGTGTTCGAGGACTGATCAGGATTTCGTGCCACCAGCTCGGCGATGGTCATTGGCTCCAGCACGCTGATCGACAGAAGGGGAAACCAGCGCCGCGGCGCCTTGTCTGCCGGCGTCAGCGATACCGGCAGAGTGCGCGCGCCGGCGACGAAGATCGGCACGATGCGGGCGTCGGCCTGCATGGCGATGCGGGTGACGGCGCGAAACAGGCGAAATGTCTTGATATCAGGCTCGACCGCGTCCGGCAGATAGACGGCAAGGCGGCCCTTGCCCTTCAGCACCCGCACCAGCCGGCGGCTGACGAAGACATGCTCGGCGTTGAAAGCGATGGTGCGGCCAAGCTCGCGCCATGGTTCGAGCCAGGGCGATCGCGCCGAGACTTCGTCGAGGATGTGCAGAGTGTCTTCCGGCAGCAGTGACAGCATCAGCGCTGGTTCGAGGCGCGACTGGTGCGAAATGACGTAAATGACCGGGGCGGCTGTTTTGCGAGCGATCTTGATGCGGTCGTCGGCAATCCGGTAGGCGAGCTTGAACGGCACGTAGAGCAGCGCCTGCGTGAAGCGCACGCCGAGGCGGAATTTTTCCACCACCCCGATCAGCAGCCAGGCCGCGACGAGGCCCGCAAGCAGCGCCAGTGTCAGGATCATGCCGCGTCTCTCCCAACAGATTCTCACGTCGCGGCTCTTTCCTGGCCGCTTCAATGAGAACCTAGACGAAGTGGGGTCAACGTCAATGCTGCTCGACCAGGGCTGGCTGCAGGCCTGTTACGCTTCACCGTCGCCAATGTGACTTGCGGGATGAGCGTGGAACTGAACGGCGCTGCTCAAGCCGCTTTCAACCTCCCGCTGATGAAACGGAATTCCTGCGTCTTGCCGCCATAGCCATAGGCGGCGGCCGGCACTTCGTGCACGAAGGCGTAGCTTTCTTCGTGCATCTCACCCAGCAAGCGGCCAAAGGCGGCGAAGATCGCCTTGAGATAGGCTTCCAGTTCGAGCTTGGTGTTGGTGCCGTCGACCACCTTTATATCGAGCCAGAAGGTCTTGGCGCCGTGCTCGGCCAGCGACTTGCCGCCGGCGAACCAGTGCTGAGGGTCGAGATAGGATATGGCGACCGCGGTGACGGTCGGATCCTTGCGCAGATGCACTGCGGTCAGTTCGGTCACTTCCCTGGCGATGGTGGCGGACAGAGCGGCATCGGGCCTGCCGGTGACGCTGACATTGATGATCGGCATAATTTTTCTCCTCGGGTTACGCGGCATCTCTTCGCCGTCAGAAATCTTTGCCATCGCTCTTTCATTATTAAAATCAAATTGTTTTTGGATGACACTTTGATATTATCAAATTATGCAAATGCTCGACCCCGATCTCCTCAAAACCTTTCTCGCCTTCGTCGATGGCGGCTCGCTGGCGCAGGCGGCGTCAGTTGTCGGCCGCTCGGCGTCGGCGGTGACCACGCAGATGCAGCGGCTTGAGGATATTGTCGGCGAACCGCTTTTGGTGCCGCAGGGGCGGGGCCGCGTCCTGACGCCGGCCGGGGAGGATCTGGTCGGCCACGCACGGCGTATCCTGGCAGTGCATCGCGAGGCGTGGCTGGCCCTCAAGGGCGTGCGAGCCGATGGGCGCGTGGCCATAGGCACGACACAAGATTTCGCCGACAGCGGCCTGCCGGATTTGCTCAGGGCCTTCGCCGTGAGTCATCCGCGCGTCAGGATCGAATTGCGCGTCGGCCGCTCCGCCGAATTGACGCAGGCGCTGCAATCCGGCACCCTCGATCTGGCGATCGCCATGCGCCAGGCGCCGGCGCCGGACGAAGTCGGCGTGCTCCGCGAGCCGATGATGTGGCTCTGTTCGCAAAAGGGGCTGGTCTCGCGCCAGGACGAGCTGCCGCTGGCGCTGCTCGATCCGCATTGCGGCTTTCGTGAAGCAGCGATCGCGGCACTCGACACGACCGGCCGCCGCTACCGCATCGCCGCCGGCAGTGCCAGCCTGGCAGGACTGCGCACAGCGGTGAATGCCGGCATCGCGCTGACGCTCCGGACGGCGCGCTTTGCCCATTCCGGCATCGTCGAGGCACCGCGCGACCTTGGCCTGCCGCCGGTTCCCATCGCCGAGTTCGCCATCCGGCTGCGCCAGGCTGCCGAGCCCCCGGCACAGCATCTGGCTGCGCTGTTCAGCGGCAACCTTGCCTTGGCAGGCGCACCAAGCTGATTTCGCAAAAAGAAAAAGCCGACCTTGCGGTCGGCTCTAGGTTAGACGGGCCGAGGGGTTTGGGGGGGACTTGGGGTGACCCGTCGAACCCAACAATGCCTGAACCCGATGATGGTTCCATGACTTTGCAAATTTATTTCAGGGGCAGATTTTCTCAGGCAGAGCGCTGCCTGGCTGCTTGCCAGTCGCGTCCGGCATGGGCGAACACCGCGCAGAGCACGATGGCGCCGCCGATCATGCTGGCGGCCGGCGGTATTTCGGCCAGGAACAGGAAGGCGAACAGGATCGCGAACGGCACTTCAGCGGAGCCCAGCAGGCCGGATTCGGCCGCCGGAATGAGCCTCGCGCCCTCCGTCCACAGAATAGAGGCCAGCGCGAACGACATGCCGAAGGCGACGAGCAGCACTGCGTCTCTGGCCGAGACCGCCAATGGATCGGTGACGAACCAGCCGAGCACGAACAAAAGAAACGCCGATACCGCTCCGGCCCACACCACAGGCGTGGCGCGGAAGGCGCGCACCATGATCATGTACAGCGCGCTGCCGATTGTCATCAGCAGCGCCAGCCCGTCGCCGATCACATGGCCGGTGCCGAAGCCGGACCAGACCATGATCGCCACACCGCCGAGCGACACAGCGGCAGCGACGAGCGTCTGCAGGCGGAAGCGCTCACTAACCAGCACGAAGGCAAGCAGCGCGGTGACAAAGGGTGCTGTGGCGTAGATGATCGCGACATTGGCGACGAAGGTGAACTTGAACGCCGATATGAAGGCAATGCTGGCCAGCGCGCCCTCGACCGCCAGCAGCCAGCCGCGCCAGCCGAGGCGCAGGCTTTCACGCCTGCCGGAGCGGCGGCGCCGCCAAAGCACATAGAGGGCGATCAGGATCGAGCCGACGAAGCCGCGCCAGCAGGTGATGGTCAGCGGGTCGGCATGGATCGACTTGGTCAACACGCCGGTGAGGCCGAACACCGCCGCCGACGCCGAAACCAGGATGATGCCAAGGGTGTGCTCGGCGGCGGTGTCGGGGGTGGCTGGCATGCTTAGGGATTCCGTCATGTCACCAGACTATGCTGCCTTGTCCTGACACCGCACTGTCAGCAGGGTTGCCGCATCCTACAGCCACTTGCGGAAATATTCGTTGCCGAATGATCAGGAGGCCGGCCGTGACGATCAGGGCCCCAGCTTACGCTACACGGACAGAACCCTGCGCGGCGCTGCGCCAGCGGCGAGCTTGCGTTGGGGCAGGGCTGGCAGTTCGGTATCCCGTCCGGCCGATGCGGCTGAACAGGGCTTAGCTGCGCAAGTTTCGCACGGCTCCTGCGGAGCACACCGCGAACATCCCTGTTGACTCGGCCCTTGGGTCAGCCCCGATAGAAAGGCGGTCAACAGCAACGAGGTGATTCGTGAGCTCTTCCGCCCAGTTCCTGAGTGCTTGCGAAGCCGCCGGCCGGTCGGTGTGTCGGCCAAAGCCCTGCGGCTCTACGAGCAGCGTGGCCTGATCGCTCCGATCCGCACCGCGGCCGGATGGCGGGCCTACGGTCCTGTCGAGATGAGCCGCGCCGCCGAGATCGCGGCCCTGCGCGCTTGGCTTCAGCCTCGCCCAAGTGGCGCGGGTGTTGAAGGGCGACTCCCGCGGCATGGAGCCGGCCTTGGCCGCGCACCAGGCAGTACTCGAAGGCCGGCTGCGCCAGCTTGTCGGCATAATAGAGAAGATCGGCAGCCTACGGGATGACCTCGCTCGAGGCGAAGCGCCAACCGCCGGGGAACTCGCGCGCCTGATGGCGCCAGAGGCTATGCTCAGCGTCGCTTTCGACCTTCCCTGGCCTTGGGGCGGCGAGCGGTTTGAACTGGGACATATCCGACCGCTGAACTACATCATCGGTCCGCTGGGCAGTGGCAAGACCCGGCTGGCGCAGCGCCTGGCCGAGACATTGCCCGACGCCGCCTTCCTTGGCTTGGACCGACTGGCGAATGGCTGTGCGGCGGCTCTGGCTCGCGTTGACGCCGACCCAGCTCTCAGGTCGCAGGTTGATCAGACGCTGGCCTGGCTCGTTGAGGACGGCGCCGCGGTGTCCGACGCACTGATCGCTCTACTCGCCGGATTGGAAGTCGAAGGTTCAGCCATCCTGGTCGTCGACATGATCGAACGGGGACTGGATCAGGCTTCGCAAGAAGCCCTGATCGCCCATTTGCGTCGCCGCGGCCCCGGTGGTCGACCGCTTTTTCTGCTCACGCGCCCCTGCGCGATACTCGACCTGGCGGCCGTCGGCACCGACGAAGCGATCATCCTCTGCCCCGCCAATCACAGCCCGCCAACATACGTCGCCCGGTACCCCGGCACTCCCGGCTACGAGGCCGTCGCCACCTGCCTGGCCTCACCCGAGGTGCGGGCGCGGACGGAGGGCGTCATCGCGTGGCGGCCCGGGTCGCATGAAAGGGCACCAGGTCTAACGACGCGGCAATGTCTGGACAGCTTGTCAGTCTGATCCAAATGTCGTGAAATCGAGGCCGGTTCTATTCGAGTATCCTGACGAGCGATAAAGCCGACTGCGGAAAGGGTTGCACATGGACGCCACCGGACTGAAGGCCATGCAGGCGCCGCTCAAGGAGGCCTATCGCGATGACGCATCGCGCGCGCTGATCACGCTTCGGGCCAAGGGCTCGATCGACGACCAGTCGATCGCCTGCAAGGTCGAGACCGGCAGGGCGCTCGCCGTTGCCGGGCTGCATCCGGCGACCGGCGGTTCCGGGCTCGAACTGTGCTCGGGCGATATGCTGCTGGAGGCGCTGGTCGCTTGCGCCGGCGTGACGCTGAAGGCGGTGGCGACGGCGCTGGAGTTCAAGCTCGGCGCCGCCACTGTGGAGGCCGAAGGCGATCTCGATTTTCGCGGCACCTTGGGTGTGGCAAAAGATGCGCCGGTCGGCTTTCGCGCCATCCGGCTGACATTCGGCCTCGACAGCGACGAGCCACAGGAGCGCATCGACGCGCTGCTCAAGCTGACCGAACGCTACTGCGTGGTGTTTCAGACCATCAATACCAGGCCGGAACTGACGGTCAGCGCTCAGCGCTGAATGCGCGCGCTGCCAGTTTTATTCAGTTTCGCCCTCGTCGGCGAAGGGCGAGGCGCTCGGCACGCACTGCACCGACCAGCCGGCCGGCGTTGGCTGCTTCTGATATTCGGTGACGGCGGAGGTGCACTGTTCGCGGGTGTCGAACGTGCTGGGCAGCACCACCATGCCGCCTTGCGGGCCGGCAATCACCAGATACCAGACCAACGCTACGCTCGGAGCCGCCATGGGATTTCCTCGTTTGTTGTGGGAGTCGGGCGATCCTATCAACTCCGGGCAATCGACGAAAGCGCGGCCGGGCGCGGTGGTTCGCCACGGCATCACAGCCCGCGTGAATGTCCTACGTCTGTTGGAACGGCTCAGTTTACGGCAAAGCAGTAGAACAGGCCGTCGCCGCCGGTGCTCCTCAGCGCCTCCTGGCTACAGCCGCCGCGTGAAGCGTGCGAGGAATTCCACGATTTGGCGGCGGCCGAATCGTCGAGACCAGTGCGGTCGTGATGGCCCGTCATTGCAGCACCTTCTGCTCCACTGAGCGTCCAGTCGCCGCAGGTCTGGTCGGCGATCTTCGTGCCGTCGGGCTTGGAGCCGGTCAGCACGTCGTGGCGGTTGGGCTTGTCACCGCGGCCGTTGATCATTTCGCCCTTTTCGTCGAGCGCCGTCTGCTTGGTGATGGCGTTGGCATCACTATGCAGCGAAGCGACATCGTCGGCGATTTTGACGCCCTTGGCGTTGAACCATGGTCCCTTGCCGATGCGATCGCGCGCATCGGTGTCGCTGGTCGAGAGATAGGCGCGCCATGTCTTGCCCGTGATGCCAGCGGCTTCAGCCAGCGAGGCGCAATGCGCGTCGGCGCCTGCGAGGCCGCCGAGATCAGCACCCTTGCCCAAGCCGACACTGGTGACGAAGAAGCTCATCGTCGCATTCTGTGAGAATGCGACGCCGACGGCTGCTAGCGATGCAGCGGCGGTGACGACAAGCAGTCTGCGCATGGTGGTCCTCCGTTTGGGAACATTTGGCATTCCAATAACGTCGGTGGCGGCGCAATTCTTCCGTCAAAATGCGCGATGCGTCTACTCCGGCTGCCGGTAGGCAACAAAGCGGTTGTGCTTGGCCTGGAAGATCAGCCCGGTTTCCCTAAGCGCAGGGCTGGCCAGCGGCACGATGCGTTTGGCGATCTCCTGGGGATGCGGCAGCGTTTCCGGATCCTCGCCGGGCACCGCCTGCGCCCGCATGGCGGTGCGGGTGGCGCCGGGGTCGGCGGCATTGACCCTGAGGGCCAAGTTTTCCGTCTCATGCGCCCAGGAACGCATCATCGTCTCAACCGCCGCCTTCGACGCCGCATAGGGCGCCCAGAAGGCCCGCGCCGAATGGGCGGCGTTGGAGGAAAGCACGATGGCGCGGCCGGCATCGGAGAGCCTGAGCAACGGATCGACCGAGCGGATCAGCCGCCATGTCGAGGTGACGTTGATGGTCATCACCTTCTCGAAGGTCTTGGCCTCGACATGGCCGATCGGCGAGATGACGCCGAGCACCGCCGCATTGGCGACCAGGATGTCGAGCTTGCCCCAGCGCTCGTGGATGGCGCCGCCCAGCCGGTCGATGCCGGCCATGTCGGCAAGGTCGAGCGGCACAAGTGTAGCTTGTCCGCCGGCCGCCTTGATCTGGTCGTCGAGTTCCTCCAGTCCGCCGACGGTGCGGGCAACCGCGACGACATGCGCTCCGGCAGCGGCAAGTTCCAAGGCGATGAAGTAGCCGATGCCGCGCGAGGCACCGGTGACGACCGCGACGCGGCCGGAAAGGTCGAGGGCAGGGGTCACCAGGCAGCTCCGAAGGTACTATGATGTCCGGCAGGACAGAGGGGCCGCGATACAGCAATCGCGACGAAATTTGCAACCGGCGAAATTCGCGGGGTTGCAGCAAGGCCTACGACCCTCCTGCCGCCAGCAACGACAGCGTACGCACATTGTCCGAACCTTCGAAGTCGGCGAGCCGGGTCGGATATTGCCCGGTGAAGCAGGCGTCGCAGAATTGCGGCTGCTCGTTATCGCGGCCAGCCTCGCCGACGGCGCGATAGAGCCCGTCGATCGACAGGAATCCGAGCGAATCGACGCGGATGAACTCAGCCATCTCTTCGACCGACATGCGCGACGCGAGCAGCTTCGACTTCTCCGGCGTGTCGACGCCATAGAAGCAGGAAGCGCGTGTCGGCGGCGAGGCGATGCGCATGTGCACTTCCTTGGCGCCGGCATCGCGCACCATCTGCACGATCTTCTGGCTGGTGGTGCCGCGCACGATCGAATCGTCGACCAGCACCACGCGCTTGCCTTCGATCATGCGGCGGTTGGCGTTGTGCTTGAGCTTGACACCCATGTGGCGGATCGAATCGCCAGGCTGGATGAAGGTACGGCCGACATAGTGATTGCGGATGATGCCGAGCTCGAACGGGATGCCCGCGGCTTGCGAAAAGCCGATCGCCGCCGGAGTGCCGCTGTCCGGCACCGGCACGACGATGTCGGCCTCGACCGGGCTTTCGAGCGCCAACTCGGCGCCGATGCGCTTGCGAACTTCGTAGACGTTGCGGCCTTCGACCGACGAATCCGGACGCGCGAAATAAACATATTCGAAGATGCAGAAGCGGGTCTTCTGCGGCTCGAACGGAAACAGGCTCTCGATGCCCTTAGCTGTGACGACGACCATCTCGCCGGGCTTCAGGTCGCGCACGAAACGCGCGCCGATGATGTCGAGCGCGCAGGTTTCGGAAGCCAGGATCCAGGCGCCGTCGAGATCGCCGAGCACCAGCGGCCGGATGCCGAGCGGATCGCGGCAGCCGATCATCTTCTTCGAAGTCATCGCCACCAGCGAGAAGGCGCCTTCGACCTGGCGCACCGCATCGATGAAGCGTGAGTTGAGATCGCGTTCCCTGCTGGTGGCGACCAGATGCAGCAGCGTCTCGGTGTCGGAGGTCGATGAGAAGATCGCGCCCTGTTTCTGAAGCGCGCGCTGCACGGTCATGGCGTTGGTGAGGTTGCCGTTGTGGGCGACGGCGAAGCCGCCATCGGCGAGCTCGGCGAAAAACGGCTGGATGTTGCGCTGGCCGGCACCGCCTGTGGTGGCGTAGCGCGTGTGGCCGATGGCGCGGTTGCCTTGCAGGCTGTCGATGACGCGCTGTTTGGTGAACGTATCGCCGATCAGGCCGACATGATGTTCGACATGGAACTGGGTGCCGTCATAGGAAACGATACCCGCCGCTTCCTGGCCGCGATGCTGCAACGCATGCAGGCCGAGAGTGACGATAGCCGCAGCGTCCTGCCGGCCAAAAATACCGAACACACCGCATTCGTCATGGAAATGATCGTCAGCTTCGGCGGAAAGCACGTCGTCTGCGTCTGGCATCTTCAGCTCCGCTAAAGTCGCTATATAGTGTAAGGACTGCTCGAGAGCAACGTAGAGTCTGCCGCTTCACATGATCGTCAGTTTGCCGGCGCCGGATTGGCCGGTGCATTGTCGGCCGGTGGCGCGTCGGTCGCGCTCCCGTCGAGCGCCGGAGCATCGTCGCCGGCTGCCGGTGCGTCCGCCGCCGGCGCGTCGGCCGCCGGAGGCGTTTCGGCTCCGGTCTCGGGTGCCGGCTGATTCGGATTGAGCCTGTTGAGGATCGCGTTCTCCGGATCCTCGGGCAGCAGGCTTTCGAGCTTGGCGCCGATCGATTCGAGCAGCGGCCGCGACTTGGCGTTGGCGACCCAGCCCGGAGCCTTGGGGCCGGCCAGCCAGTTGAAGAACAGCAGGGCCACCGCGACGACCAGGATGCCGCGCGCCGCGCCATAGAGGAAACCGAGCGTGCGGTCGAGCGCGCCGACCCTGGAATCGATGATCCAGTCGGCGAGTCTCATGGTGATGACGGAGACGACGATCAGCGCGACGATGAAGACGATGCCGGCGGCCACCACCATGGCAATCTTCTCATTGTCGACATAGGGCTGAACGTAAGGCAGGACCGGTTGGTAGAAGAAGAACGCCGCAGCCGCCGCCGCTATCCAGGAGACGACGGAGAGGATCTCGCGCGAAAAGCCGCGAACCATGGCGAGCATCGCCGAGACCAAGGTGAAGCCGACGAGAATTCCGTCAAGCAGCGTAATCGGCATGTCTTTCGCCCCACTTCATGAGCCGCGTCACTCTTGCTCGTCGGCGCGGCTGCGCCGTGAGCCGGCTATGCGCGCCACGAGATCGGCAAGCTCGGTGGGCTGGAAAGCGCCGGCCCCTATCCCGCCGGCAAGTTCCTCGCTGCCCAAGGGCAGAACCGCGCTTCCAAAACCCAGCTTTTCGGCTTCCTTCAGGCGCTGCTGCGCGTGCGCAACCGGCCTCACGGCGCCCGAAAGGCTGATTTCGCCGAAATAGACGCAATCGGCGGGAAGGGCAAGACCGGTGAGCGAGGAAACCAGTGCGGCCGCCACCGCCAGATCGGCAGCCGGCTCCGAGATACGGTAGCCGCCGGCGACGTTGAGATAGACGTCATGCGTGCCGAAGCGGACCCCGCAATGGGCTTCGAGAACGGCGAGGATCATCGACAGCCGGGCGCCGTCCCAACCGACGACGGCGCGGCGCGGCGTGCCCAGCGACGACGGCGCCACCAGCGCCTGGATCTCGACCAGCACCGGTCGAGTGCCTTCCATGCCGGCGAAAACCGCGGCGCCCGGCGCTTTCGCATGGCGTTCGCCGAGAAAAAGCTCGGACGGATTGGCGACCTCGCGCAGGCCCATATCAGACATTTCGAAGACGCCGATCTCGTCGGTCGGTCCGAAGCGGTTCTTGACCGTGCGCAGGATGCGGTAGTGGTGGCCGCCTTCGCCCTCGAAATAGAGCACTGCGTCGACCATATGCTCGACGACGCGCGGCCCGGCGATCTGGCCTTCCTTGGTGACGTGGCCGACGAGCACGATCGCCGCGCCTGTGGATTTCGCATAGCGGATCATCGCCTGGGCGGCGGCACGCACCTGGGTGACGGTGCCGGGCGCCGAATCGGCCATGTCGGTCCACAAGGTCTGGATCGAATCCAGGATCACCAGGTCCGGCCGCTTGCCGTCGGCGATGGTGGCGAGGATGTCCTCGACATTGGTTTCGGCGGCAAGCTCCACCGGAGTATCGGCGACGCCGAGCCGCTGCGCACGCAGCCTGATCTGGGCAACCGCCTCTTCGCCCGAGACGTAGACGATGCGGTGGCCCTTGGACGCAAGTGCTGCGGCAGCCTGGGTCAACAGCGTCGACTTGCCGATGCCGGGATCGCCGCCGACCAGAAGGGCCGAGCCGCGCACGAAACCACCGCCGGTGGCGCGGTCGAGTTCGCCGATGCCGGAGACGATGCGCGGCGCATCCTCGATATCGCCGGACAAAGTCGTGAGCACCACGGCGCGGCCCTTGCGCGCATTGCGGGTGTTGGCCGGACCCGAGCCGATGCCGCCGGACGTGCCTTCCTCAACCAGCGTGTTCCACTCGCCGCAGGCATCGCATTTGCCGGCCCAGCGCTGATGCACTGAACCGCAATTCTGGCAGATGAACTGGACGCGGGATTTAGCCAAAGTCTTACCTTCCGGCTCTCTGGCAAGCGTCGTGATCCTTCGCGCCCCCCTCTGTCCTGCCGGACATCTCCCCCACTTGGGGGGTCCGGCAGGACAGAGGGGGGCGCCGTAGAGCGCTGCTATCCCGCATCTTGGGTGCGACAGCGGACAAGAGGCTACTCAAACCTCTCTGCAATATGATGCTCTTCGGCGAGGTCGGAGAAGCGGGTGAACTCGCCCTGGAAGGCGAGGCTGACCGAGCCGGTCGGTCCGTGGCGCTGCTTGGCGACGATGACCTCGGCCTTGCCGCGCATCTCGTTCATCTCGTTTTCCCATTTGATGTATTCGTCGGTGCCGGGCTTCGGCTCGCGGTTCTTCAAATAGTATTCCTCGCGGTAGACGAACATCACCACGTCGGCGTCCTGTTCGATCGAACCGGATTCGCGCAGATCCGACAGCTGCGGGCGCTTGTCGTCGCGGCTTTCGACCTGACGCGACAGCTGCGACAGCGCGATGATCGGCACGGCAAGCTCCTTGGCCAGCGCCTTCAGGCCGGTGGTGATCTCGGTGATCTCCTGCACGCGGTTCTGTGAGGATTTGGCGCTCGAACCCTGCATCAGCTGGATATAGTCGATGACGATGACGTCGAGGCCGCGCTGGCGCTTTAAACGACGCGCGCGGGCAGACAACTGAGCAATAGAAATGCCGCCGGTCTGGTCGATGAACAGCGGGATCTTCTGCATCGTCTGCGAGCAGGCGACCAGCTTTTCGAAATCCATCTCGCTGATCTCGCCGCGGCGGATTTTCGACGACGGGATTTCGGTCTGCTCGGAAATGATGCGGGTGGCGAGCTGTTCCGACGACATTTCAAGCGAGAAGAAGCCGACGACGCCGCCATTGGCCGCCTTGAACGAGCCGTCGGCCTGTTGCGCCGGCACATAGGCCTCGGCGATGTTGAAGGCCATGTTGGTGGCAAGCGAGGTCTTGCCCATGCCGGGGCGGCCGGCGATGATGATCAGATCGGACGGCTGCAGGCCGCCCATGCGGCGGTCGAGATCGCGCAGGCCCGTGGCGACGCCCGACAGGTGCCCGTCGCGCATATAGGCGGCGTTGGCCATGTCGACGGCGGTTTTAACCGCGTCGGTGAAACTCTCGAAGCCGCCATCATAGCGGCCGGTTTCGGCCAGTTCGAACAGGCGCCGCTCGGCATCCTCGATCTGCTCGGACGGCGACATGTCGACCGGTGCATCGTACGCGATGTTGACCATGTCTTCGCCGACGGTGATCAGCGCGCGTCGCGTGGCGAGATCATAGATGGCGCGGCCGTAGTCGGCAGCGTTGACGACGGTGACCGCCTCGACGGCCAGCCGTACGACATATTGCGCAACCGTCATGTCGCCGACCTTCTCGTCGGCCGGCAGGAAGGTCTTCAGCGTGATCGGTGTCGCTATCTTGCCCATACGAATGAGTTCGGCGGCGACCTCGAAGATTTTTCTGTGCAGCGGCTCGTAAAAATGGCCGGATTTCAGGAAATCCGAGACGCGGTAGAAGGCGTCGTTGTTGACGAGGATGGCGCCTAGGAGCGCCTGCTCGGCTTCGATGTTGTTCGGTGCCTCGCGATAGAGCGGTGTTTCCGCCACGCCGAATTTTCGTGCTGCCTCTGCCATGATGTCCCCGATTTCGATCCCGGTCTCTCGATATCAGAACGGGATAAATCGGTGATGACTTATCTGCATCAGTCCCCATCCAATCAGCTTTGGTGCCCGCGATTCACAGCCAAGATCTTTCGGTGGAAAGAATCTTGATTGACTCGAATCAAGATGGCGAGCCTAGCCGTTCTCGGGCGAGAACAAAACAGGAAAATAGCTGCCAATCACTCCGGCAGCGCGTCGCCCCAGCCCAGCCGCCGGGCGACCTTGAACACATCGCCGTCGCGCTTGGTGAACAGTTTCTCGTCGGCACTGCCGTCCTTTTCGCAAAGTTTCAGCAGGACCTTGCCGGAGCCCGATTTCGGCGGTGCGATCACACGCGCCTGCGGTGGGGCGGCAGTTTGGCGGGAGGCGGCGACGTAGATGAATTTCTCGTCCTCCCATGGCACGTCGGCGTCTTTGGCCAGCCGGTGCAGGCGCGAACGCGCGACGCGCTGCGAAAAATGGCACCAGTCGGGCGGCACGAGCGGGCAGGGCGCCTCATGCGGGCAAGGCGCAAGCACATGCGCGCCCGCCTCGAACAGTTGCCGGCGCACGGAAAGAATGCGCTGCCATCCGGCCGGCGTGCCCGGCTCGACGACCAGCAGCGTGTCGTCGGTCAGGTGCCAGAGCCGGTCGATGAGTTTTGGCAGCGACGCCGGTCCGATCTCGTCCAGCACATAGGCGCAGGTGACCAGCTCGGCCGGCTTGAGATCGGCAAGGTCGATGGTGACATCGCCGGCCAGCCAGGCGATCCTGGCCGTCATCGCCTCAGTGGCAAGCGCCTCGCCGACCCGGCGCACCGCGGCGCTCGCCTCGATCAGCACCGCCTGCTCGAGGTCGGGCCAGAGATCGACCACAGCCCAAAGCACGGTACCAGGACCGGCGCCGACATCGAGCAGGGTTTTGGGCGCATAATCAGGCCTTGCCTCGCTGACCGCATCGAGGCTGGCATGGACGGCGGCATAGGTCGCCGGCAGCCGCGTCGCCAGATAGGCCTTGACCGCCATCTCCTCGGCCATGTGCAGGCGCCCGTCGCGCCGTTCGGCGCGGTAGCGGTCCGACAGCGTTTTTGCCGCTTGCTTCAGCGTCGGCAGCGGCACTTTTTCGAGGAGGCGCTCGACGCCCTGTCGAAGCGGGATAGGCAGTTCCATAGCTCAGGCACCCCGAGGTGCGAGCAGGATGACCGAGGCGCCAACGATGCAGAGCGCCGAACCGGCGAGGTCCCAACGGTCGGGGCGTACGCCTTCCACCAGCCACAGCCATCCGAGCGAGGCGGCGATGTAAATGCCGCCATAGGCAGCATAGGCGCGGCCCGCCGCGCTGATGTCTACCAGCGCCAGCAGGAAGCCGAACGAAGCGAGCGAGACCAGGCCCGGCGCCAGCCACAACGGTGACTTTTCGAGCCGCCACCACGCCCAGATCGAAAAGCAGCCGGCGATCTCGGCAAGGGCAGCAACGATGTAGATGAGATAGGTCATGAAAAAAGGTCTCGCGGCGGCGACGAGACCTTTTCATTGTGGGGGCCGGCAATGGCAAGAGGCAATAGCGTGATCGCCGGCAGTCTATTCCATATCCGCCACCTTGCGGCGTCGCGCGGGCTTGGCGGCAGGGGCTTTCGGGCGACGCCCCATGTCGCGCATCTCCAGCGCCTTCTCGCATTTGGCCATATAGTCGCGAGACATCGGCAGCGTGTCGTTCTTCTTGGCAATTTGGATTTGGAAGACGACCAGATCCTGCCAGCGGAAGGCAGCTTCCGAGGCTCCCAGGTAGAACTCCCACATGCGGCAGAAACGCTCGTCATAGATCGCCTTGGCCTTGTCGCGATTGGCGGCGAAGCGCTCGCTCCAATGCCTCAGCGTATCGGCATAATGCAGCCGCAGGATTTCGATGTCGGTGACGATGAGGCCCGACTTTTCGATCGCCGGCATTACTTCCGATAGCGAGGGGATGTAGCCGCCCGGAAAGATGTATTTGCGGATGAAGGCGCTGGTTGCCCACGGCGCGCCGGAGCGGCCGATCGTGTGCAGCAGCATGACGCCGTCCGGCTTCAAGAGCGTCGCCGATTTGTCGAAGAAAGTGCGGTAGTGGTTGACGCCGACATGCTCGAACATGCCGACCGAGACGATGCGGTCGAAGCGCTCGTTGAGCTCGCGGTAATCCCTCACTTCGAAATGCACGCGGTTTTCCAGGCCCTGCGCATGGGCGCGGTCGGTGGCGACGCCATGCTGCTCGGTCGACAACGTCACACCTTGCACGTCGACGTCGAAGGACTTGGCGAGATAGAGGCCGAGCCCGCCCCAGCCGGAGCCGATGTCGAGCACCGTCTGGCCGGCCTTCAGCCTGAGCTTGGCGGCGATGTGGCGCTTCTTGGCGGCCTGGGCCTCATCGAGCGTCATGTCCGGCTGCTCGAAATAGGCGCAGGAATACTGCATGTCCTCGTCGAGGAAGAGCCGGTAGAGGTCGCCCGACAGATCATAGTGGCGCTGCACGTTACGGCGCGCGCGGGCCGCCGTGTTGATCTGCTGCAGGCGGCGGAAGGCGTGGCGCAGGCCCTCGATCGCCTTCGACCAGGTGGCGTCAATGCCGCCGCTGCCCATGTTCTGGAAGGCGATGCGCATCACCCCCAGCACGCCGCCCTCGAGTATGTCGAGTTCACCGTCCATATAGGCTTCCGGCACCGCCAGCATCGGATCGAAGGTGATGGCGCGCTCGGCATGCGCCGTCTTGATGTGCATGTGCACCAGATCGCCGCTGCCGTCGCCGAAGATCACCGAGAGGCCTTTCGGTCCGGTGACTTTGAGATTGCCGGTGCGCACCAGGCGGTCGAGAATGCGTTTCAGCAGAATATTCATGACCAATGTCCCCTCTCGGTCAGACACGCTGTTGTGGCGCATGACGCCGAAAATCGAAATCGATTTTCGGAAAGGATCATGCGCCAAACCAAAGTTCTACAGCATCCTTTCCGCGTCCAAATGACGCGCGGCGCTGTAGTCTGCCTCAACATATAGGGGTTCGAAAAGTTCCTTTTGGCACAAAAATGCCCAGGCGAGGGGCCTGGGCATTGGTCCAGAAATGACTGGAAGCCGACGAAACGTTTTAAAGGCCGCTCTGACGCCTTGTGACGTGCAATCAGCCGTTGTCTTCGCCGCCTTCGAACTCGGCATTGGGGTCGAAGAAGTTGTCCGGGCGCGCATTGTCGTTGATGTCTTCGCCATAGATGGCTTCGGCGGTGGTCAGCGTCTCGCCCTTGGCCTGGCGCTCGGCTTCATCGGCCGTGCGGGCGATGTTTAGCGTGATGGTGACCTCGACTTCCGGATGCAGCGCGATCGCCACATTGGTAAGGCCGATGGTCTTGATCGGCTGGTTGAGCAGGATCTGGTTGCGGTTGACCGAGAAACCTTCCGCCGTCAGCAACTCGGCGATGTCGCGGGTCGACACCGAGCCGTAGAGCTGGCCGGTTTCGCCGGCCGAACGCACGGCGATGAAGCTCTTGCCGTCGAGCTTTTCCGAAATCTGCATGGCCTCGGACTTGCGCTCGAGGTTGCGGGCTTCGAGCTGGGCGCGCTGGCCTTCGAATTTCTTCTTGTTGGCTTCGTTGGCGCGCAGCGCCTTGCCCTGCGGCAGCAGGAAGTTGCGGGCGAATCCATCCTTGACCTTGACGGTATCGCCCATCTGACCGAGGCGGGAAACGCGCTCGAGAAGAATGACGTCCATGGTTTTGTTCCTTCGTTTGGGCGCCAAATCGCTGGCATCGACGCCGAATTGTCTGGAACAGGTCAGGAAAGCTGAGGGCGTCGCCGCCTATGTCGCTGTCCTGCCTGTCGCGGCAGTTAGAGGTCTTCACCTCAACCCGGGATTTGATGGCAACCCTGCGGCGCCCGTCGCCGTGGGAAAAGCGGGCGGCGAACCGCCCGCTGAAAGAATGCTAGCGAACCACGTAGGGCAGCAGGCCGAGGAAGCGGGCGCGTTTGATCGCCTTGGCGAGCTCGCGCTGCTTCTTCTGGCTGACGGCGGTGATGCGCGACGGCACGATCTTGCCGCGCTCGGAAATGTAGCGCTGCAGAAGACGTACGTCCTTGTAGTCGATCTTGGGCGCGTTGGCGCCGGAGAACGGGCAGGTCTTGCGGCGGCGGTGGAACGGGCGCCGGGTCGGGATCTGGTTGATGTCGACCATTATTCTGCACCCCCTTCAACACCTTCGCGCGGACGGCGCGGACCACGGTCTGCACCGGCGTCGCCACCGAAGCTGCGCGGCGGGCGATCGCCACGGTCGCCGCGATCGCGGTCGCCGAACGAGCGCGGACCGCGGTCACGGTCGCCGAAGCCGCCGCGTTCCGAGCGCTCTTCGCGCTTCTGCATCATCGCCGACGGGCCTTCCTCATGCGCATCGACCTTGATGGTGAGGAAACGCAGCACATCCTCGGACAGGCCCATCTGGCGCTCCATCTCGTTGAGTGCGGCCGGCGGGCAGGTGATGTCCATCAGCGTGTAGTATGCCTTCCGGTTCTTGTTGACCCGGTAGGTGAGGGACTTCAGTCCCCAGTTCTCGACCCGGCCGACGGACCCGCCATTCGCGGAGATGACGCCCTTGTACTGTTCGACAAGCGCATCGACCTGCTGCTGCGAGAGGTCCTGCCGGGCAAGAAACACATGTTCGTAAAGAGCCATATTGTTCTATTGCCTTTCTTCGTTTCTCTCCCGGTTCCCGGCGGCAAAAGCCTCTGCAACTTCTCTGACCCGCCGATCCCTAGGGGCGGGGAAGAAAGGAGCATGACGAGACGGTCGAGAGCGGAGACACGGGAGGCGGAAGCGCTTCTGGCTTCACACGAAGATTTTCGAAAAAACCTCCGGCCCTCCGTTCAGCCCCCAGCAAGGACCGGCAGATTGCGGGCGTCTATACAGGAATTTGGCCGCAAGGCAAGGGCAAGCCGAAAATCCGCCGCCGCAAGGGCGACATGTCGCGGCATCTTCAGCTTGTATGCGGAACGAGCTTCTTCACCGTTTCCGGGAAGAAATCGGGCGCTGCACGGCGCTTGCCGAACATCATGTCGTATTGCAGCAGACGGAAATCGCGAATGGCCGGGTCGATTTTCTTCTTGCGCGCCCAGTCCGGCGTGGCCTCGCCCGCCGGCGTCATCAACAAATTGCGGTCGACGACGCTGTAGCGCTCGCGCATCTGGCCGAGGAAGCCGGTGTAATAGGGGTGGCTGATCCCGGCCGTGGTCAGGACATGGTAGGGCAGAAAGGCTGGACTGACAGTGCCCATGTCCGCGACCGGACCGGTGCGGTTGGACCATACGATCAGCGGTGTTCGGTGATGCAGCAGCATCTGGTCGGGCGGCTCTTTGCGCGGCGCGACGTTATCCTTGAGGAAGCCGGTCTCGACATAGACCGGTCCGAGCGGCGGCAAATGGTCGCCGAAGAAGGCGATGACTGTCGGCCGCTGGCGGTTCTTCGCCCATTCGATAAGGCGCTGGAGGCCCTTATCGGCGTCGGATGCACCCTCTGTGAAGCTCAGCAGCGAATCCTTTGCCCACTGGCTGGTCGGCGCCTGCACCTTATGGGTCGGATTATAGTAGCGATTCGGCTCGTAGGGCCCGTGGTTTTGCAGGCTGACGGCGAAGTAGAAGAACGGATCGTCCGTGGCGTCGGCTTCGCGGATGATCTCGTCGGTCATCGCCGCGTCCGACGCTAGCGGCCCGCGCTTTTCGAGATATGGCATGTTTTCTTCGGACTTGAAGTCATCGAAGCCGAACTCCGCATAGACCGGCGTGCGGTTCCAGAACCAGCTTGTGCCCGGATGGATGGCGCGCGTCTCATAGCCCTGGCTCTTCAGGAACGTCGCCATCGACGGCACCGGCGCGCGGACATATTGCTGATAGGGGATGCTGCCGGCCGGCAGGAAGGCATTGGAAAAGCCCGTCAGCGCCTCGAACTCGACATTGGCCGTCATGCCGCCGAATTCGGGTGAGAACACGTAGCCCGAGCGCAGCGCCCGCACATTGGGAATCGGATCGGGCGTGATGGTGACGCCGGGCAGTTCGGTCGGATCCCAGAAGGATTCGCTCATGACGATGATGATGTCGGGCTTCTCGGCCGGTACCGAAGCCGTCACATCAGGCCTGTCGATCGCCGCGATCGACTTGTCGGAATAACCGGCAGGCGCCGAGACATGGGCCATCGGCACGTTGAGCGCGAAGGCGAGCGCGAAGCCGTTGGAGGCGTAGTTTTCCTTCTGGTCCCACATGATCGGGATGATCTGCAGCCGGTCGCGGGTCCACGAGAAGGTGGCGTAATCCATGATCGAGACGAAGAAGGCGAGCAGCGGCACGGTCAGTGTCAGCCGGGCAAGGCGCCCCTTGCGGCTGAGCGCCGGCACGCGGCGGCGCCACAGCCGCCAGCCATAAACGAGCAGCGACAGGCCGCCGACGATGCCGACCGTCAATGCGAGGGCAGTTCCCGGGCGTTCGCGCACCAGAAGCGGCATCAGCGCCACGATCTGGCGTGAATAGAGGAAATCGGTCGGATAAAGCGGGTCGCCTAGATAGAGCGATTTCTGATGGCCGACAAAGGCCAGCGCCAGCGTCAGCGGCGCGATGATCACCAGGCTCTGGTGACTTCGGCCGAGAACGGCGTCGAGACCGATCAGGATCAGCGCGAAGATGATGATGGTGGTCCAGCCCGGCTTGAAGGGCTGCAGGAAGAAGGTGACGGTTCCGGCAAAGTCGCCGCGCACGATCAGTTCGATCGCAAACACCAGGATGGTGGCGGCGAGAAGGCTGACGAGGCCATAACGGATAACAGGCCATTTCCGGCCCGGCAGATAGCCGGTGGCCGGATCGCCTTCCAGAAACTGTGGCGCGGCTTTGCCAACGCCCTTCCTAGTCCTTGCCACCTTACAATTCCCCCGACCATACACAAAAGCGTCATTGAGCTGTCATCGATATGTCACGAAAAGCTAGCGCCTGTGGCTGAAATAAGAAGAGCCAGCAAACGAATCGTGAGCGATTTTCATCATGAGTGATCGACAAAAAGCCTTTTGGAACAGGTACTCGGCCAGCAATACCGAGCCGGAGTGGCCCGGGTCGGGCCGATGGCGGACTTGACTTGCCCGCCCGCCTTGCGTCACAGGCAGGAAAAAATCAGCCGCTTGGGAGCCACACATGGCCGTTGCATTCACCTTTCCGGGACAGGGCAGCCAAGCTGTCGGCATGGGCAAGGACCTCGCCGACGCCTTTCCGGAATCGCGGAAGATCTTCGAAGAGGTCGACGACGCGCTCGGCGAAAACCTGTCGAAGCTGATCTGGGAAGGGCCGGAAGAGACGCTGACGCTGACCGCCAATGCCCAGCCGGCGCTGATGGCTGTGTCACTTGCCGCGATCCGCGCGTTGGAATCGCGCGGCTTCTCGCTGAAGGACAAGGTCGCCTATGTCGCCGGCCATTCGCTCGGCGAATATTCGGCACTTGCCGCCGCCGGTTTCGTTTCCGTCGCCGATGCCGCCCGGCTCTTGCGTATCCGCGGCAATGCCATGCAGGCGGCAGTGCCGGCCGGCGAGGGCGCCATGGCGGCGATCATCGGGCTGGAACAGGCCGATGTCGAAGCCGCCTGCGCTGAAGCGGCCAAAGGTTCAGCCAAAGATTCAGTTTGCCAGATCGCCAACGACAATGGCGGTGGCCAACTGGTGATCTCCGGTGCCAGCGCGGCAGTCGAACTGGCGGCGAAGCTGTGCACGGAAAAAGGCGCCAAGCGAGCGCTGATGCTGCAGGTCTCGGCACCTTTCCATTCGGCGCTTATGGCACCGGCGGCCGACGCCATGCGCAATGCGCTGGCCGAGGTCACGAAGAACGCGCCGTTGGTGCCCGTAGTCTCTAACGTTTCGGTCACCCCGTCCAGCGATCCGGACTCAATCGCCCGCCGCCTGGTCGAACAGGTGACCGGCCGCGTGCGCTGGCGCGAAACGGTGGAGTGGTTCGGCGCGAATGGCATTGCGACACTTTACGAGGTGGGCGCCGGCAAGGTGCTGTCGGGACTGGCGCGGCGCATCAACCGCGATATCGCCACCGGCGCTGTCGGCACGGCGGCGGATGTCGAGGCGGCGCTGGCGGCGCTCGCATAACCGCCGAGATTTGACCCCACCCGTGTAGGGTGTTCTCTTAGACCAGGAGACAAGACATGTTCGAATTGACCGGCCGCAAGGCGCTCGTCACAGGCGCATCGGGAGGCATCGGCGAGGCTATCGCCAGGGTGCTGCATGCGCAAGGCGCCGTTGTCGGCCTGCACGGCACCCGCGTCGAAAAGCTGGAGACGCTGGCGGCCGAGCTCGGCGAGCGGGTCAAGCTGTTCCCGGCGAACCTTTCCAATCGCGACGAGGTCAAGGCGCTCGGCCAGAAGGTCGAGGCCGATCTTGAAGGCGTCGACATTCTCGTCAACAATGCCGGCATCACCAAGGACGGTCTGTTCGTACGCATGGCGGACGCCGACTGGGATACGGTGCTCGAAGTCAATCTGACCGCCGTGTTCCGGCTGACCCGCGAACTGACCCATCCGATGATGCGGCGCCGGCATGGCCGCATCATCAACATCACGTCGGTGGTTGGCGTCACCGGCAATCCCGGCCAGACCAATTACTGCGCCTCCAAGGCCGGCATGATCGGCTTTTCCAAGTCGCTGGCGCAGGAGATCGCCACCCGCAACATTACCGTCAACTGCGTCGCCCCGGGCTTCATCGAATCGGCGATGACCGACAAGCTCAACGACAAGCAGAAAGAGGCGATCATGGCAGCGATCCCGACACGGCGCATGGGCACCAGCGCCGAAGTCGCTTCCGCCGTCGCCTACCTCGCTTCCAACGAAGCTGCCTATGTCACCGGCCAGACCATTCACGTGAATGGCGGCATGGCGATGATTTGACAGTTGCGGGAAAACACCCCTTTTCGCCTTGGACCCAGGCCGATTTTCGTGTAATGCGGCCCGCAACCCGGCGGTTCGGGCAAAAACCGGTCCGGTGCTGTTGCGTTTCCGGCCGGACCATCTTTCAGCTTGATTAGCGGCATTCTGCCCGCTAACGAAGACAGACAAACAAAAGACGAGGATGCCCAAATGAGTGACACCGCAGAGCGCGTCAAGAAGATCGTTATCGAGCACCTTGGCGTCGATGCCGACAAGGTGACGGAGCAGGCGAGCTTCATCGATGATCTTGGCGCGGACAGTCTCGACACGGTCGAACTCGTCATGGCGTTCGAAGAAGAATTCGGCGTCGAGATCCCGGATGATGCGGCCGAAACCATCCTGACTGTTGGCGATGCGGTGAAGTACATCGATAAGGCTTCTGCCTGACGCTATTTGCAGTCATCACCGAGGAGGACCTGCGATGAGGCGTGTCGTCGTCACGGGCCTTGGGCTGCTTTCGCCCTTCGGCGTAGGCTTCGAGCATGGCTGGAAGGAGCTTCTTACCGGCCGCAGCGCAGCCAAGCGCATCACCGAGTTCGAGGTGGAGGATCTTGCCTGTAAGGTCGCCCACGTGATTCCGCGCGGTAATGGTGAGAACGCCACCTTCAATCCCGAGGCCGTTCTCGAGCCCAAGGAACTGCGCAAGATCGGCGACTTCATCCTCTACGGGCTCGCCGCCGCCGACGAGGCGCTGAAGGATTCGGGGTGGGCACCGAAGACGCATGAGGAGCAGTGCGCCACCGGCGTGCTGATCGGCTCCGGCATCGGCGGCATCGAAGGCATCGCCGAGAACGCGTTGATCCTGAAGGAGCGCGGACCGCGCCGCATCAGCCCGTTCTTCATCCCCGGCCAGATCATCAATCTCGTCTCCGGCCAGGTTTCGATCCGGCATGGGCTGAAAGGCCCCAACCACGCCGTCGTCACCGCTTGCTCCACCGGCGCGCATGCCATCGGCGACGCCGCTCGGCTGATCATGTGGGGCGATGCCGACGTGATGGTCGCGGGCGGCACCGAGGCGCCGGTGACGCGGCTGTCGATCGCCGGTTTCGCAGCCTGCCGTGCGCTGTCCACCGACCGCAACGACGCTCCGGAAACGGCCTCGCGTCCCTATGACCGCGACCGCGACGGCTTCGTCATGGGCGAGGGCGCCGGCGTCGTCGTTCTGGAGGAACTGGAACACGCCAAGGCACGCGGCGCCAAGATCTATGCCGAGGTCACCGGTTACGGCCTGACCGGCGATGCCTATCACATCACCGCGCCGGCCGAAGATGGCGACGGCGCCTTCCGCTGCATGGTTGCGGCGCTCAATCGGGCCAAGCTGACGCCCGCAGACGTCGACTACATCAACGCGCACGGCACCTCGACCATGGCCGACACGATCGAGCTCGGCGCCGTCGAGCGGCTGGTCGGCAATGCCGCGTCGAAAATATCGATGTCGTCGACCAAGTCGTCGATAGGCCATCTCCTGGGTGCGGCGGGCGCCGCCGAGGCGATTTTTTCGATCCTCGCGATTCGCGACAACATCGCGCCGGCCACCATCAATCTCGACAACCCGGATCGCGAAACGGCGATCGACCTGGTGCCGCACAAGCCGCGCGCCCGCCAGATCGACGTGGCGCTGTCCAATTCCTTCGGCTTCGGCGGCACCAACGCCTCGCTGGTCTTTCAGCGCTACAATGGCTGACCGGTCCGCCGGCCGGCACGGTGTATGCGTGCCGTCAATTTTGCCATATTCGCCCCTACTCTGCCCAAGGGGATTCGTTGCAAGACCAAACGGTAGGGCGCCATGAACACGAATGCGGCGGACAACGGGGAATTCGGGCAACGGTCCGCACCGTCGGGTCCGATCGTGCCGAAGACGGCCAGCGAAGCATTGCGGCCTGAAGCCGGCACGCCGCCGCCCAAGCGCTCGCGCGCCTCGCGCAGCCAGTTCGTCGTGTTCATGAACTTCGTCATCTCCTTGGTGATGCTGTTGGTTCTGGCGGCCGGTTTTGCATTGTATTTCGGTAAGCAGGAATTCAACGAGCCCGGCCCGTCGGCCAATGCCGACACCTTCCTGGTCAAGCCGAACACCGGCGTCCAGGAAATTGCAGAGCAGCTCGAGCGGCGCGGACTGATCAGCGACGCGCGCATCTTCCGCCTTGGCGTGCGTGCCTTTGGCAATGATTCGGAACTGAAGGCTGGCGAATACGAGATCAAGCCGCAGGCCTCCATGCGCGACATCATGGAGTTGCTGAAGAGCGGCAAGTCGGTGATGTATTCGCTGACCGTCCCCGAGGGACTGACGGTCGCGCAGGCGCTGCAGCGCATTGCCGATCAGGCAGCGCTCGACGGCGATATGCCGGCGACCATTCCACCCGAGGGCAGCCTTGCCACCGACACGCTGCGTTTCACCCGCGGCGCGACACGCCAGCAGATGGTCGAGAAGCTTTTGGCGGATCAGAAGAAGCTGGTCGAGGATGTCTGGCAGCGGCGCGCCCCCGATCTGCCTCTGGCCAATGTCGACGACTTCGTCATCCTGGCTTCGATCGTCGAGAAGGAGACGGGCAAGGGCGACGAACGCTCACGGGTCGCCGCCGTCTTCCTCAATCGGCTGGCCAAGGGCATGCGGCTGCAGTCCGATCCGACCATTATCTACGGCCTGTTCGGCGGCAAGGGCAAACCCGCCGACCGCCCGATCTACCAGTCGGACATCAAGAAGCCGACGCCCTACAACACCTATCTGATCAATGGCCTGCCGCCGACGCCGATCGCCAATCCCGGCCGTGCGGCGCTGGAGGCGGTAGCCAACCCGTCGAAGACCGACGACCTCTATTTCGTCGCCGACGGCACCGGCGGTCACGTCTTTGCCGCGACGCTCGCCGAGCACAATGAGAACGTCGCCCGCTACCGGGCGCTGCAGAAGAAGCTGGCCGATGAAGCCGCCAAGGCCGGTGCTGACAAGGCCGGTGCTGACAAGGCCGACGCCGCCAAGGTGGAAGGTCAGACCGATGCGCCGGTTGACGGCGGCGATGGCGATGCGGGAGCGGCGGCGCAGTAGCGCCGGACGTTCTGGGATCGTCCCTCCGATTCGTTGACGGCAGCGGACGTGCTGATTTTGTGATGAGGAGCGTCTGCGTCCGATCCGGCGCGAAGAGGCGCTCCGGCATTTTGAAGCCGCGCATGATCTGGCCCGGAACCGCTTCCGGGATCATGCGCCAGGGGGAAGCAAGGGCATCATGAATTTGCAGAGCATGACCGGTTTTGCGCGGGCCGTCGCCGAACATGGCGGCACGTCGATCGCCTGGGAGGTCAAGTCGGTCAACGGCAAGAGCGTCGAGGTCAGGCTGCGGCTGCCGCAGGGCCTCGAGCGACTGGAGCCGGCCGTCAGGCAGACGGTGCAAAAGCGCTTTGCGCGCGGCAATTTCCAGGCAACGCTGACCGTCGGTCGCGCCGCCGGCCAGCAGGCGCAGCCCGTGATCAACGAGGCCTTCCTTAGGGATCTGGCGGGGCTGGCCAAGCGGCTGCAGGAGCAGTTCGGCGCAGCGCCTGCGACAGCCGACGGGCTGCTTTCGCTACGCGGCGTGCTCGACATCCCCGAAACCACCGAAACCGAAGAGGCGCGGGCGGCGCTCGACAGTGCGATTCTCTCGGCGCTCGAAGTGGCGCTGGGCGGGCTGGAGCAGGCACGCCAGGGCGAGGGCGCCGCCCTGCGCACGCTACTGTCCGGCCATATCGACGCTATCGAGGCGCTGACGCTGCGCGCCGAGGCCGATCCGTCGCGCGAGCCGGCGGTGATCCGCGAACGGATTGCCGAGCAGGTTCGGCTGCTGATGGATGCCTCCGCCAATCTCGACGCCAGCCGGTTGCATATGGAAGCGGCGTTCCTGGCCACCAAGGCCGACATCCGCGAGGAGATCGACCGGCTGAAGACGCATGTGGCGTCCGGCCGGGTGCTGCTGGCAGGCGGCGGCGCCATCGGCCGCAAGCTCGATTTTCTGGCGCAGGAATTCAACCGCGAATCGAATACGCTGTGTTCGAAGTCGAATGCCGCTGCGGTCACCGCCATAGGGCTGGAACTGAAGGCGGTCGTCGACCAATTTCGCGAACAGGTCCAGAATCTGGAGTAACCCTGATGGTCGCCAAGGAGCCTATGGTTGCCAGGGATTTGGGTTCCCGCATTCGCCGCCGGGGTTTGATGCTCGTGCTGTCGTCGCCGTCCGGCGCCGGCAAGTCGACGATCGCGCGCAATCTTCTCGAGAGCGATTCCAGTCTCGAACTGTCGGTCTCTGTCACCACGCGGCCACGCCGCGGCAGCGAGATCGAGGGCGTCCACTATCATTTCCGCACCATGCGCGAGTTCGAGCGGCTGCGCGATTCAGACGAACTGCTCGAATGGGCCGAAGTGCATGGCAATTGCTATGCGACGCCGCGTGAACCGGCCGAACTCGCGCTGGTACAGGGCCGCGACATGCTGTTCGACATCGACTGGCAGGGCGCCCAGCAGCTCAAGGAGAAAATGCGCGCCGACATCGTCTCGATTTTCATCCTGCCGCCCTCGATGAAAGAATTGAAGGCGCGGCTGAAGCGCCGCGCCGAGGACCAGGAATCGGTGATCGAGACGCGTCTGAAGAACGCCCGTAACGAGATCGAGCACTGGAAGGAATATGATTTCGTCATCATCAACGATGATCTCGACCGCGCCTTCGCCGAAGTGCGCGGCATTGTCACCGCCGAGCGGCTCAGACGCGATCGCCGGCCCGGCCTGTTCGATTTCGTCTCGGGGCTGCTCGACGAGAAGACGGATTAGGGCGCCTTCCTTCTCCCCGTCAATATACGGGGAGAAGGTGGCCCGTAGGGCCGGATGAGGGGCGGCGCCACACTCTTTGGTGGTTTGCGCTGCCCCTCATCTGCCTGCCGGCATCTTCTCCCCGTAAACGGGGAGAAGAGAGCTACACCGCGTTGGTCAGTCGCACGAACTCCTCGACGCTCAAGGTTTCCGCCCGCCGCGTCGGGTCGATGCCGGCGCGGCTGAGCAGGGCTTCGCCGCCGAGCCTCTTGACACTCTGCCGCAGCATTTTACGGCGCTGGCCGAAGGCCGCTTCGGTGACGCGGCTGAGTTTCTTGACCTCGGTGGGCAGGGGACTTGCCCGCGGCACCAGATGCACCACCGACGACACCACCTTGGGCGGCGGCGTGAACGCTTGCGGCGGCACGTCGAAAGCGATTTTTGCCTCCGTCCGCCAGCCTGCCAGCACGCCAAGCCGGCCATAGGCATCGCTGCCGGGACGGGCGACGATGCGCTCGGCCACCTCGCGCTGGAACATCAGCGTCATCGATGTGTAGAAGGGCGGCCACTCGGCGACGGTCAGCCAGCGTATCAAAAGTTCGGTGCCGATATTGTAGGGCAGGTTGGCGACGATCCTCACAGATCCATTGCCCCCATGCGCCCCTTTGGCAAGCGCTGCAAAATCCGTCTTTAGCGCATCGCCGGCAATGGTCTCGAGCCGGCCCGGATAGTGGTCTGACACCTCCGCGAGCGCTGCCAGGCAGCGCTCGTCGCGCTCGATGGCGATGACCCGACCAGCGCCGTGGGAAAGCAGCGCCCGGGTTAGGCCGCCGGGACCCGGACCGACCTCGATCACCGTGGCGTCCGTCAGATCGCCGGCGGCGCGCGCGATCTTGCCGGTCAGATTGAGATCGAGCAGAAAATTCTGGCCGAGCGCCTTTTTCGCCTGCAGCCCATGGCGTTCGATCACCGCGCGCAACGGCGGCAGCCCGTCGATGCTCATGCGGCGGCAGCCTTCGTCCCGGTGTCGGCAAGCCTGCCGGCGAGCCTTAGCGCCGCGATCAGGCTGTCGGCCCGGGCTATGCCCTTGCCGGCGATATCGAAGGCCGTGCCGTGATCCGGTGAGGTGCGGATGAAGGGTAGGCCGAGCGTGACGTTGACCGCCTCGTCGAAGGCCAGCGCCTTGGCCGGGATCAGCGCCTGGTCGTGATACATGCACAACGCCACATCGTAACCGGCTCGGGCACGGGCATGGAACAGCGTGTCGGCCGGCAGCGGCCCGAAAGCGTCGATGCCCTCCGCCCTCAGCCTGTCGATCGCCGGGCGGATGATGCGCTCGTCCTCGGCGCCCATCGCGCCGCCTTCGCCGGCATGCGGATTGAGGCCGGCAATGGCAAGTCGCGGCTTGGCGATGCCGAAGCGATGTTCGAGGTCGGCGGCGGTGATGCGGGCGGTCGCGACGATTAAGTCCGTGGTCAGCGCTGTCGGCACCTCGCGCAGCGCAATGTGGATGGTGACCGGAACCGTGCGCAACTCGGGACCGGCAATCATCATCACCGGCATCGCTTCTGCGCCGGTGTGGAGCGTCGCCAGATGCGCCAGATATTCGGTGTGGCCGGGGAAACGGAAGCCGGCATCGTAGAGCGGCTTCTTGGCGATCGGGCACGTGACGACTGCTGCTGCGCGGCCGCCAAGGCAGTCGTCAACAGCGCGGTCGATCGCCTCGATGATGCCGGCGGCGTTGACTGGGTCCGGCCGGCCGGGGCCGTCGACGAAGCGGGCGACAAGCGGCACGACGGGCAGGGCGCGTGTAAAGACGTGCGCCGCTTTGGCTGGCACTGTCTCCGTGATTGGCACATCGGCGCCGAGCAGGCGCGCCCGTGCGGCGATCAACGCCGGATCGGCGATAAGATAGAAGGGCGGCACACCGGCGCTGTCGCGCGCCTGCCAGGCGGCAATGGCGATTTCCGGCCCGACGCCGGATGGATCGCCGGCGCTCAGCGCCAGCGGAAGCTCTGCCTCTGGCGACTTCAGCGCTCGACGATGCGGGCTTTCTTCCGCAACTCCTCGACATACTTCTTGGAGATCTCGTCGGCATCCTTGCCGCTCGAGCCTTCGCTCTGGAACACCATCTGGGCGGCCTTGTCGTCGGACACTTCGCGCGACGAGCAGATTCCGATGAACTCGACGCCGCGGTCTGTTTCGCGCGTGGCGGTGGCGCCGCCGACCTTGGTGGCCTTGATCTGGTCGGCCCAGTCCGGCGGCAATTGCGGCGCCAGTATCCGGCCGAGATCGCGAACGGTGACGTCGATCAGGCCCTTGGCAAATTCGCGCGAGGTGTTGCAGCCGTTGAAGCGGGCGCGCATGGCGTCGGCCTCGCGTTTGCGCTTGGCCAGCGTCGCGCTGCGCTCGGCCGCCGGCACAACGAAGATGACCTGCTGCAGCATGTACTCCATGGCGGTCGGCTTGGTGCCGCCATTGTCGAGCATGCGCCTGACCACGTCCTGCTCGCTCATGGCGCCGCCGCTGTCGGAGCGATGGCGCGCGGTCAGCGCCTGGTTCCAGGCCATCTGGGAGCGGATGAATTCCTTGAAATGCTCCTTGCCGACGCCGGACTGCGCCATGACGCCGTCGAGTTGCTTGAGCTGCATCTTGTTAGTCGTGGCAAAGCGCTGATAGGCGGCATCGACCTGGGCGTCGCTGATGCGGATGCCGAGACGCTTGGCTTCGGCGACGCGCAGCGTCTGCTCGATCATCTCCTCGGCGGCGTCGCCTTTCTTGCGCTGCAGGCGCAGGAAGGCAGCCCGATGCTGGATGTCGCCGGTGGTGATCGGTACGTTGTTGACGACGTATTTGATCTGGCTGGCGAAAGCCGGCGGCGTCATCATGGTGATCGAGGCCGAGGTCGCCGCCACCAGCAGCGCGAACCCTGCCGAAAAGAGGTATTTCCTCATCGAAAGCATCCCAATTCTATCTCGGTTCCGGCCCAATTCTATCCCATTTTGTGGGAGCTGGAATCCGTGCCTGCCCTATGCGGCGAAACGATGTCGTCAGAAGCGATGTGCGTCCGCTTGGACGCACAAGATACGTTCTTACACTTTGAATCTACGCATCGTGCTTTCCGAAAATCAATTCCGATTTTCGGGCCGATGCGTTGGCCGGCCGCCCGTTCCGCCCGTCTGTTATTTGCCAGGCGCCTGCTACTGCACAGTGTTGAAGGAGCTTTGTGTCGAGCCGAAATCGCCGAGCGTGCGGAACGACAGGTTGAAACCGATGTTCTGCGACACTTCCTTGGTGCTCAGGTCGCGGGATTCCGAGAATGTCATCAAGTAGGTGAAACATGAATCGCTATAGGCAAAGCCGACCCCGTCCTTGACCAGCACACTTTGCTCCAGATCGTAGGTGCCGGTACCGAAGACACGCCAGTTCTCGGCAAGTTGCGTCGAGGCGCCGAGCGTGACCTCGTGGCGATCGGTCGTGAAGCCATAGAGTGGCTGCGCCTGGATGAAGGCGTATTTGGCGCTGAACGAGATCGGCAGACCGGAATAGGCTGCCTTCACCTCGGCGCGGCGAATCTCGAAGCTCTGCTCGTCGAAGCGGCCGCTGACCGAGCCGGAAAGCCCGCTGGGGCTGTTGAAGCCGACAAGGCCGACATAATCGGAGGTCGCTGTCTCAAGGCCCGAATCTTCGCCGACGTTGACCAGGTCCGGCGCGGCGAAGGAGTTCTGGCCGTCAAGCTGGTAGGATTGGCCGAACAGCGCGTTGGTGCTCCAGCCATTGTCATAGGCGCCGGAATAGCGCAGCCCGACATTGGCGCGCGTGCCGCCTTCCAAGCGGTCGTAACCGGAGAACTTGTCGCGCTCGAACAATGTCGTGGCGTCAAAGACGAAGCTCTGCGCGTCCTCATTGGGGACAGCAAGGCCGCCTACATATTGCTCGTTCGGACGCACGAACACCTGCGCCATCGGCTCGAAGACGTGGCTGGAACTGGTCGACGAGAACAGCACCGGCCAACGCATTTCCAGCCCGGCGGTCGCCATGAACCGGGCGAGCGACGATCGCATATCGTCGTCGACGCCGAGGTTAGACGCCATCTGATTGATGGCATTCAGCGATCCCGAAGAGGCATTGACATAGCCGGCGTCGCCGCGCAGCGCCAGCAGCGGCGTCAGCAGCAGCCCGCCATCGGTGGTGAAGGTGCGCTTCCATTCCGCTTCGGCGGTGAGACGGCCCGACTGGCCCTCGATGCCGCGTACATTGGTCACGGACGCAGCGTTGTTCGGATCGGCAAGGACCCTGTCCAGCCTGTCGCGGCTGATGGCCTGCGCGTTGACATTGAACGACAACTGCCCGCCGCCTACCGCCATGTCAGGAATGTAGGCGTAGTCGAGCGAGGGCAGCACCCAGGGTTGCTTGCCGGCGCGCGCGGTCGGATCGTCAGAGAGCGTCTCTTCCTGGACCTCGAAGCGCATGGCGCGCACGTCGAAATAGTTGCGGCCGTTGAGGCCGGTCAGGTAGATCGAGGAGTGATGCACGCTGTCGTTGAAGTCTTCGATGGCGTAGGTGCGCGAGAAGTTCTTGTCGGTCTGCAGCAGGACATCCCAGCCGAAGTCCCAGCGCGGATTGATGGCGAACTGGCCCTTGGTGCCCATCATGCCGCGGAACTTGTTCGGGTCGCCGGCCGCACCCGAATCGACATTGTGCCCGTCGCTGTCGATGAACTCGTCGGGATCCACTTGCCGGATGCCGGCGATCTTCAGGCTGTACTGGCCGTTGTTGAAGCGCTGGCGCCACTCGGCTTCGCCGAGAAAGCCCTGCTTGGTGTAGCCGCTGCCGGTGACGGTGAGGTCGTAGGTCGGTGAGAGCGCGAAATAATAGGGGACTTTGACGCCAACGCCGAGATCGCTCTTGTAGGCGATGCCTGGAATCAGGAAGCCGCTCTTGCGCTTGACGGTCGGGTCGGCAATCTCGAAAGCCGGCAGATAGGCGAGCGGAAAGCCGAAGAACTCGAAATTCGAATTCTCGAAGCGAACCGTCTTCTTCTCGCCGTTCCAGATGATTTTTCTGGCCTTGATGCGCCAGGTCGGCGCTTTGTCCGGTTGGTCCTCGCACGGCTCACAGGCCGTGTAGACGCCGTTGTGGAACGTCGTCAGCACCCCGCCCATGCGTTCCGCGCTTTCGGCGGCAAAATACGCCTTGTCGACGGTTTCGACACGCAGCGCGTTGACGAAGCCGTCGGCGAAATCGTCGGTGATGTCGACGTGCTGCGAATAGATCTTGGTGCCGTCGCTGTTGATCACCTCGACATTGCCGCTGGCGACGAGGCGCTTGGTGTTGCGATTATATTCGACCCGCTGCGCGACGAGGCGGTTGCCGCCATAATCGATCTGGACGCCGCCGACGGCCGTCACTGTCTGGTTATCGTTGTCATAGACCAGCGTATCTGCCGCCAGCAGCATTTGCGAGCCGGCAGGAACGTCGGCTGCCATGTCGCTGATATCCTGGGCAGAAGCCGGGATATTCGGGACCACGCAAGCGAGCAGGCATGCCAAGGCGCTCGCCCCATAGAGGCGCGCCAAACCGGCCTGCCTATGGATGCGCAAAACCGCCCCCCTCACTAGCCGTCTTCCTTGTACAGCAAGAAAGTCACCCCGAAGAACATAGCCACGACAACCGGAACCCATGCAGCCACGACTGTGGGTACGAATCCCGCCACGCCGAATGCCTTGACCAGCACTGTGACGACATAAAGCAGAAACCCGGCCAGGACGCCACCCAGAATCATCGTCGCGGATTGGCCCATCCTCGCAAATCGCATCGACACCGTTGCGGCGATCAGCGTCATGGCGACGAGGAGGAACGGCAGCGCCACCAGCGAATCGAACTGCATGGCGAAGGCATTTGCCTTGAGGCCGAAGGAGCGGGCAACCTCGACCTTGCCGGGCAGATCGTAGAAAGGGATGGTTTCCGGGCGCGCCAGCCTTTCTTGCACGAATTCGGGCTTGAGGTTGGTCGGCACCCGGTCGCTTGCCACCGATTGAATGTTGCCGTCTCGGAAAACCTTGACGTCCTGCAGTTCCCAGTAGCCGTCCCGCAAAAACGCGTGCGCCGCGTCCTTGCGTTCGACGATGTCGCCTTGCGGGTTGAGGACGAAGAAGACGGCGTCGGCCATCTCCAGGCCCTGATTGAGAATGGCGCGCGCGCCGATGATGGTATCGCCGGAACTGGTTTTCTGCCGGATCCAGGGCTCGGCGTCAGCCGAGACGGTGTTCGACTTGCCGGAGCGGAGCTGGGTTTCAATTTTTTCGGACCAGGAAAACGCATGCGCGGCGATCGGATTGATGACGCCGACCGACAACGCGCCGAACAGCAGCGCCCCGATGCAGCACGGTAGCAGGAATTGCCATGCGGACACGCCGGCGGAACGCGCGATCACCAGTTCATATCTGCGATTGAGCGAGACCAGCGTCGCCATCGCCGAGAACAGGCCGACGAACGGAACCGTCTGCAGCATGATCATCGGCATTCGCAACCCTGAAATGGCGAACGCTGTGCCGTAGGTGAAACCCGGCAAGCCGGTCGTGCGGCCGGAAAGTTCGGTGAAGTCGATCAGGAACACAAGCGCCAGGAGGCCGATGAAGAACCAGATGGTAATCGTCACGTAGCGGAAGAAGAAGTATCTGCCCAGAGTCCAGCCCATTAGCGTGTCCAGCCCATTAGCCGGCCCCTTGGCCAGAAGCCCCGCGCCTGGCGAAGCGGAGCTTCAGGGCGCCCCAGCCGTCACTGATGCGGCCGGCGAAATTCGTCATCCAGTCGGCCCAGGCGACCGGCAGCTCCATGGTTCGGTTGGAGACGATGAACCATGTCGCGACTGCGGACGCCACGATAGGAACGCCGTAAACCATATAGGTGTATTGCGGAACGTTGTCGGCTTTGCCGGCGGCAAAGAAACCAAGCCAGCGTACGAAAAGCGCAATCGCGATGGCCGTGATCAGCGGATGAATACGCGCCTCGCGATGGGAGCGTGCGTCTCCCGCCACCGCAAGCGCGATCAGCGCGAAAACGAGTGAATAGGACCATTCGGAAAAACGCTGGTTGAGCTCGGCCAGGTACTTGTTCGGCCTTTTCTGGAACATCTTGTCGTTCGGACTGGGATTGAGCAGGTACTGGGTCGTCCGGTCCTTCGGCAAAAGCAATACGTCCGATGAGGCCGACATGAAGGCGGACAGGTCGAAGGCATAGGAGGTGAACCGGATGACCGAAAGATCGCCGGCCAGCGTTTCGCGATGGATAACGCCGTCGTTCATCATCAGCACCCTCTCGTCGCCGCTATCGATGATGGCGCCGCTCTTGGCGTAGTAGATCAGGTTGATGCCCTCTTCGCGTGAATCGGCGACGAAGATGCCGCCAAGGCGGTTGTCCGGAAGCCGCTCGCCAATCTGCAGGAACAGGCCGTCGTCGATCTTGCGGAAGGTGCCTTCCTGGATGATCAGTGACAGAAGATCGGCACGCGAAGACGCCACCAGTTCGCGGTTTTTCTGTCGTGCATAGGGGTCGACGCCGTTGTCGACGGCGAACGAAAAGATGCTGGCCGCCAGCGCCAGGAGTATGATCGGCCTGACGATGGTCCAGCGCGAAGCGCCCGCGGCGTTCAAGACGGCAAGCTCAGAATCGGAATTCATCGCGCTCAGTGTCTGGGCGACCGCGACCACCAGGGCGAAAGGCACGACGATCGGGACGATCGACGGAATGATCAGCGCAGCGACCTCGAAGAAGGTCAGCGCCGACTGCCCGCTGTCGGTGACAAGGTCGATGCGGGCGAGCACCTGCGTCGTCCACACGATCGCCAGCGTCCAGATGAGCGCTGCCAGGAAGACCGCCAACGCACGACGCATGATGTAGCGTTCAACGACCTTCATGAAGGCTTTTCTCGATTTTGCCGAACGGCATCATGCCTCCAGACAAGGTAGTCGCCCGGCGACGACTGTACAACCGGTCCGTTGGCGGTTCGATCTGGTTCCCATCCCACATCGATATTTCCGGTGGGCCGGAGTGTCGGCGGCAATGGATAAGAAAGGGCGAACATCAATGGTTAACAACACGTTGCGGCAGGAAAGCGGGGCCGTGCCGCGACGAATCGCCATCGATTCCATCCGCCATATGGGATCGGATTCCGGCAAAGTCTTGCCAAATGCCGGAAAACGACCAAATGTCGCGCCGGTCACGGTCCTGGCCGCCGTGGCTGCAACGGCGGCGAGACGAACCCGAAATTGCCCGGCCTGTGGTTTACCGGCATGCGGCCAAGCATTCGCGGTTGCTTTCGCCAAACGCACGAATTCAGGCCAACGCAATCGCGCAGGAGATCGTCAGGAAGGGGCGATGATTGAAAATTGGGGTGGTGCTTCCGGTCGGAAACAGCCAAATATCTAGTTTCGCCAAGGCACTCTCCCAAAAATCCAACGCCGTTCCCGAAAGCAGGACATGATGACTTCGAGACCTTCGATCGCCTTCGCCAAATTCGCAGCGCCCAAGAAGGGCAGTGTCTTCGTGCTGGCGGCCAACGATGGCGGTCTCGGCGACGCGGCAAAGGCTTGCGATCCGGCAAAGACCCTGGAGCGGGCGTTTCCGGTGGCGGACTTTTCCGGCAAATTCGCCGGCCTGGTCGAAGTGCTGGCGCCGGAGGGCACATCGCTCGACCGGCTGGTGGCGGTCGGCGCCGGCAAGGTCTCGGGGCTCGACGACCATGCCTGGCTCAAGCTTGGCGGCACCATCGCTGCGTCCCTGCGCAAGGCGACAGAGGTGGCCGTCGTGCTCGATCTGCCGGGTGCTGACGTCGGCGGCAGGCAAGCGGCACAGCTTGCCGCGGGCATCCTTCTGCGCAGCTATGCCTTCGACAAGTACAAGACGAAAAAGGACAATGGCGACGGCCAGCGCGATGGCAACAAGGCCGAGCCCAAAAAGCCGGTCAAGGTGACCATCCATACCACCGATCCGGCGGCGGCGAAAAAGGCCTTCGCCGACGAGGCGGCGGTGATCGATGGGGTGCTGCTGGCGCGCGATCTGGTCAACGAACCGGCCAATATGCTCGGGCCGGTAGAATTCGCCGCCCGCGTCAACGAACTGGAAGCGCTCGGCGTCACGGTCGAGATCCTGGTCGAGAAGGAGATGAAGAAGCTCGGCATGGGCGCGCTGCTCGGCGTCGCGCAAGGTTCGCCGCGTGGCGCCCGCCTGGCCGTCATGCGATGGAATGGCGGCAAGGCCAAGGACAGCCCGATTGCCTTCGTCGGCAAGGGCGTCACTTTCGACACCGGCGGCAATTCGATTAAGACGGCCTCCGGCATGGAGGACATGAAGGGCGACATGGGCGGCGCGGCGGCCGTGACTGGGCTGATGCACGCGCTGGCCGCCCGCAAAGCCAAGGCCAATGTCGTCGGCATCATCGGGCTGGTGGAAAATGCCGTCGACGGCCATGCGCAACGCCCGGGCGACATCGTTACTTCGATGTCGGGCCAGACCATCGAGGTGCTCAACACCGACGCCGAAGGCCGCCTCGTTCTGGCCGATGCGCTGTGGTACTGCAACGATCGCTTCCAGCCGAAATTCATGGTCAATCTGGCGACGCTGACCGGCGCCACCATGGTCGCCCTCGGCCAGCATTATGCCGGCCTTTTCTCCAACAATGACGAATTGGCGAACAGGCTGACGAGCGCCGGGCAGACGACGCAGGAACGAGTGTGGCGGATGCCGCTCGGCACCGAATACGACAAGTTGATCGATTCGAAAAATGCCGACATGAAGAACATCGGCGGCCGCTATGGCGGCGCCATCATCGCGGCGCAGTTCCTGCAGCGCTTCGTCAAGGATACGCCCTGGGCGCATCTCGACATTGCCGGCACCGCGATGGGCGCGCCGTCCAGCGAGATCAACCAGTCATGGGGCTCCGGCTTCGGCGTCAGGCTGCTCGACCGGCTGGTGCGCGACAACTACGAGGGGTGAGGCCTTTCAAGGCGCGATCATGGCCGACGTCCTGTTCTACCATCTGACCGAATCGACGCTGGAGGATGCGCTGCCCGGCCTGCTCGAACGCAGCGTCGATCGCGGTTGGCGCGCCGTGGTGCAGACCGGCACCGAGGAGCGGCGCGACGCGCTGGACCAGCATCTGTGGACGTTCAGGGATGATTCGTTCTTGGCGCATGCGACGGACCGCGAATCCTATCTGGCCGAGCAGCCGATCCTTTTGACGACCGGCCACGACAATCCGAACGAGGCGCAGATACGCTTTCTGGTCGACGGCGCGGCGCCGCCGGAGCTTACCGGTTATGAGCGCGCCGTGTTCCTGTTCGACGGCCACGATGCGGCCCAGGTCGAGGCGGCGCGCACGCACTGGAAGACGATGAAGGAAGCCGGCCACGCGGTCACCTACTGGCAGCAGACTTCAGACCGGCGCTGGGAACGCAAGGCGTAGTAAAACCTGCCGCCTTGCCTATCCTCCTGGGATCAGATCGCTGCGCGGTTGGGTCGCAATGCCGAATGGAGCATCGGACCGAAACGTGGAAGAACCCCCGAAGGGGTGGTTTGCTGATCGTTGAGACGCGCTACAACTGAAGCCGTTCAGCCAAGTCAATGAAGTCGCTGGCGACCAAATCCCAGGCCTGATCAGGATGCAAGTCCGTGGTCTGCGCTAACCCGTGCTCGGTCGGACGCGGGACAAAAGCTGTTCGCAATCCGCATGACCGAGCCGCTGCAAGGTCGCCATTGTGGGCGGCCACAAGACAGATCTCATCTGGCTTCATTGCCAGGACGTCAGCGGTGCGAAGATAGGCTTGCGGCATCGGCTTGTACGCTTGCACGACTTCGGCGCCGAGGATCGCATCCCAGGGGATGCGACTACGCTTCGCTATGTTGAGCATGAGGACGATGTTACCGTTCGAGAGCGGCGCGATGATATAGCGGGCCTTCAGCCGTGTGAGGCCGGCCACCGCGTCCGGCCATGGCTCCAATCGGTGCCCATGCCAGATTCAGTTCGTCCAGTTCGGACGCTGGCACCGAAGCCGGATCGATCCCGAATTCTGGCAAAACGGCTTCCAGATTCTCCCGGTGCAGCACGTCGAGCCGTGTAAAAGGCCGCCGGCCGCTGCGCACCTCCTCCATCGCTGGGGAGTAACGGCGGCGCCACGCATCCGCGAAAGCGGTAGGAATGGCGGATCCTGCTCCATGCCGCTTCAGGAACGGTTCAGCTTCGCTCGCCACGCCGCTGCGCCAATCGACGACAGTGCCGAATACGTCGAATACCAAGGCACGTACACCATCCAATGCCATCACATTCGGCTCCTCGATCCGCACACTACATGACCGTCGCATTCGGGTGGCGAGCGCCCCTTGCGGCTGTCCCAAAAATCGGTCGCGAGACACCCACTTTTTTTGCGAGGGACATTTGCGACAGGCAAACCATTGACCGGATGGACAGGCTGAAACTATCGCGAAGCTCAAGGATATTTGTGAAAGGCGACCGGCATCACTACTCCAGAATGACGACGGCCTCCACCTCGAAGAGCATGGGGTCAATTGCAAGCTTGGGAACGGGAATCAGGGTCTGCGCCGGCAGCGTCTCACCGAACATTTTCTTGACGTTCTTGGTCAACACCTCAAGCTTGGACATATCGTGATCGACCACGAAGACCGTGAGCTTGGCGACCTGATCCGGCCTGGCACCGAGCGCATCGAGGGCGGTACGCAAATTTGCGTAGGCCTGCTCGACCTGGACGGCGAAGTCGGGCGACAAGGCTCCCGTGCTGTCTTGGCCGCCCTGTCCGGAGATGTAGGCCACCCGGCCATCGCTGGGCATGATCACCGCCGTGCTGTAGCCATTCGGCGACGGGTCGTAGAGGTTTTGTGGATTGACGATGGTCAGCTTGAGATCCTTCTCATTCGCTGTCGTCGCGGTGGGAATTCCGATGGTCATGATGATTAGCCCTCCGGTAAGCAGATGCTTGATTGCGCGTGACATGATTTTCTTTTGGCTTTGCGGACTGCGAGCAACGTACCCTCGCGGCCGGCATGATTGAACTTTAACCGTATCGCTCATACGATGACTCGTATGGTACGCCGTACGAGTCAATCGTTCAAGATCGACATTCGCCGCTTTGCCGGGCAAAATCGACGTTCTGAACAGCGAGGGAGACGGATGGCTGCAAAACGCAGCGGCGCCCGGAGCAAACGAGGGATAAATGAGCGGCTCCAGCCCGTGCAGGAGCCGCGCAGTGAACCGCCGCTCTCTCGGGAACGCATCGTGGCGACCGCGGTAGAACTGCTGGACGCCCAGGGAGTCGACGGATTGACGATGCGTCGGCTGGCCGATCGCCTCGGTTCGGGCGTGATGAGCCTATATTGGCACGTCGACAACAAAGAGGATGTCTTTGATCTGGCGCTCGACTCGGTGCTTGAATATCGCGGACCGCCGCAAATGGTTGAGTCTCGAGACTGGCGCGGAGAAGTCGTTCATATGCTCGAAGACTGGCGCGCCAGTATGCTGCGCCATCCTTGGTCGGCATCGCTGTTGCCGCGCCGGGCACTCGGCCCGAACATCCTCAGTCGCCTAGAACTGCTGAGCAACACCTTGTCCAGAGCCGGGGTTGCGGACGCAGATATGAACGTCGCGATATGGTCGCTCTGGAACTATGTGATGGGCGCCACCATCACCCGGGCGAGCTTCGACCTCTCGGACGACGACAGGGCCGCCGCGCAGCAACGCCTTACACGTCTCAGCGACCGCTACCCGACAATCGAACGCTCTCGTCTGCTGTTGGATAACGATTGGGGTGGCACCTTCCGGAAAGGCCTCGGTTTCCTCCTCGATGGCCTCTCTCCAGGATGAGGCTGAACGGTAGCTTTGGGCTCAAAGCGACTGTCGCAAAATCCCCGTTTAAACGACAGTTTTTGCACCTGATTTTCTGCAACGTCGCAGAAGAAGCCTTTGCGGCAAGGTTTAGGGTTCCACAGCGGGTCGTGAGCACTGAGACACTGCCCAGGGCACTTGACGAAAGGTCGGCCGCGCGCAAAACTGCTAAGATGTCAGACCAATTTTGGATGTAGGTTCCCATGCGAGCGCGCGGCGAACTGCCCGGGGCACCTGCCACGCGTGTGGCAATCGCCACGCTCCCGCCGTTGGATCGCGGCAAGCAGGTCATGGAAGCGCTGGCCGACTATGTCGAGCGCGCTGCGTTGAAGAGCGGTGACCGGCTTCCGACCGAACGCGAATTGATGGCCGCGCTTTCCGTCGGGCGCTCGACGATACGCGAGGCGATGGGGCGTTTCGAAGCGCTCGGCGTCACCGAGACCCGCAAAGGCAGCGGCACCTATCTGCTCAAGCCGATATCCGCCGGCACGATCCATTTGCCGCTGTCGCTCGATACGGCAGAGCTGCGCGATGGTCTCTTGCACACCCTCGAGGTACGCCGCGGCATCGAGGCCGAGGCAAGCATGGTCGCGGCGCGGCGGCGGACAGTCGACGATCTGCGGACGATCGAGGAAAAACTCATCGAGATGGAGCGCGTCCATCTCGCCACCGGCACGTCGGGTCCGGAAGACCTAGCCTTTCACCTGGCCGTCTACGACGCCACGCACAATCCACTTTTCCGGCAACTCCTGGGGCAGATGCGCGAAGCATTCGAGCGCTTCTGGGATCATCCTTTCGACCGGCAGGATTTCGCGCGGCGATCGTTCCCGTATCACCGGGAGCTGTTCGATGCCATCGTCGCCAGGGACGCGGAGCTGGCGCGGGGAAAAACGCTGAAGATCCTCGAGATCGTGGAAGAGGATATCGAGGAAATGTCGAAATGAACGGTCCCGATTTTTTCGACCAGGCATCGCTGATCGCCGCGCATGACGAGGGCAACGCCTTCGATGCCGTCGTGCCGCCGATCGTGCAGACCTCGCTCTTCACCTTCCCGAACTATGACGAGATGCTCGAGACATACCGCGGCGAAAAGGTGCGGCCGACCTACACGCGCGGGCTGAACCCGACCGTGCGCATGTTCGAGGAAATGCTGGCAAAGCTGGAGGGCGCCGAGGACGCGATCGGTTTTGCAAGCGGCATGTCCGCCATCTCGTCGGCAGTGCTGAGCTTCGTCGAACCGGGCGACCGCATTGTCGCGGTCAGGCATATCTACCCGGACGCGTTCCGGCTGTTCGGGACGCTGCTCGCGCGCATGCGCATCGAGGTGACCTATGTCGACGGGCGCGACGAGGCGGCTGTCGCGAGCGCCCTGCCTGGCGCCAAGCTGTTCTATATGGAAAGCCCGACCAGCTGGGTCATGGAAACCCATGACATCGGTGCGCTCGCTGCGCTGGCAAAGTCCCGCGGCATCCCGACCATCATCGACAACAGCTGGGCCAGCCCGGTTTTTCAGCGGCCGCTGTCGCTCGGCGTTGATGTTGTTGTCCACTCCGCGTCCAAGTATCTGGGTGGCCACAGCGATGTCGTTGCCGGCGTGGTCGCGGGCTCGAGGGACTTGATTGGCCGCATCCGCGGCGAAGCCTACCCATATCTCGGCGGCAAGCTGTCGCCATTCGACGCCTGGCTCTTGATTCGCGGCTTGCGCACACTGCCGATCCGGATGCGCGCGCATCAGGCCTCCGGCCTCGAAATCGCACGGCGCCTGCAGGATCATCCGATCGTCGAGAAGGTCTGCCATCCGGGGTTGGCCAACCAGCTTCCCGCGGGGCTCACCGGCACGTCGGGCCTGTTCTCATTTGTTTTCCGCGACGACATCGACATCCGGACGTTTGCCGACCGCCTCAAACTGTTCAAGCTGGGCGTGTCCTGGGGCGGCCACGAAAGCCTCATCGTGCCCGGCGAGGTCGTGCTGCAGCAGAAAGCCCAACCCAATTCCGCGATGGCGTTCGGCGTCCATCCGCGGTCCGTGCGTCTCCATGTCGGCCTCGAGGGAACCGAGGCGCTGTGGAGTGACCTGGAAACGGCTATCACAGCCGCTTCCGAAGAAAAGACCTGAAGCAACCAGACAAGAAGGGAACGGAAAATGAAGAAGCTTCTTATCGCCGCATTCGCCACCGTACTGATGTCGGGTGCTGCACTCGCCGACACGACGCTGAAGCTCGTGGAGGTGATCACCAGCCCCGAGCGCACCGAAACCCTGAAATCGATCGTCTCCAAATTCGAGGCTGCCAACCCGGGCACGAAGGTCGAGGTCATCTCGCTGCCCTGGGGCGAGGCGTTCCAGAAATTCGCGACCATGGTGTCCGCCGGCGAAATCCCCGACGTCATGGAGATGCCGGACACCTGGCTGTCGCTCTATGCCAACAATGGCCTTCTCGAAAGTCTCGAACCCTATCTTGCCAAATGGGAGCACACCTCGGGCCTCACCGATCGCGCGCTCGAACTCGGCCGCGACGTGAACAACACCGCCTACATGCTGCCCTATGGCTTCTATCTCCGGGCGATGTTCTACAACAAGAAGCTGTTCCAGGAGGCTGGTGTCGCCGAGCCGCCCAAGACGATGGACGAGTTCGTGGCGGCGTCGGAAAAAGTATCCAAGCTTCCAGGCAAATATGGCTACTGCCTGCGCGGCGGGCCGGGCGGCCTCAACGGCTGGATCATGTTCGGCGCAACCATGGCCGGGTCCAACAAGTTCTTCAATGAAGACGGCACCTCGACGATGAACAGCGAAGGCTGGGTCAAGGGACTGACCTGGGTCGTCGACCTGTACAAGAAGGGATTGGCGCCGAAGGACAGCGTCAACTGGGGTTTTAACGAAATCGTCGCCGGATTCTACACCGGCACCTGCGCAATGCTTGATCAGGATCCAGACGCGCTGATCGCAATCGCCGAGCGGATGAAGCCGGAAGACTACGGTGTCACGACCATGCCGAAGGGGCCGTCCGGCAAGACCTTCCCGACCATCGGCTATGCCGGTTGGTCGATGATGGCGGCCAGCCAGAACAAGGACCTCTCCTGGAAGCTGATCGAAACGCTCGAAGGGCCCGAGGGCAATGTCGAGTGGAACAAGCGCACCGGTGCGCTGCCGGTCCACAAGTCGGCCGAAAAGGATCCCTTCTACGCAAGCGAGCAGTTCAAGGGCTGGTTCGCCGAACTCAAGGACAAGGATGCGGTGCCGACGGTCATGCCGACCTATCTCGAGGAGTTCGCCTTCTTCAAGGACTCGATGGTCATCAAGACCAGTCAACAGGCATTGCTCGGCGACATCACGCCCGAGGAAATGGCCAACCAGTGGGCCGACTATCTGACCAAGGCGCAGCAGAAGTACCTGGCCAAGAAATAAACGGCGGACCCTAGAGCATCGGAGCCGCCCATCGCCGGGTGGCTCCGATAGGTCTCGTCCATGGTCGATTGGAACGATGGCCAATTGGAACGAAAGCGTTAGCTGATGGTTTTTGACGCCACCGCCGGGTTTTCGGAATCGCGCCGCCGGTCGCTGGTCGACCGGATCACGCGCCACGCCGAGCCATATCTTTACACCGCCCCGGCGCTGATTCTGATCGTCACCATCATGCTGGCGCCGCTGGTGCTAGGCCTGTCCTACGCCTTCCGCGACGTGCACTTGCTCAATCCCTTCTCTGGCGGGTATGTCGGGCTCGATCATTTTCGCACCCTTTATGGCGACGACAATTTCTACCGGGCGCTGCGCAACACGCTGTGGTGGACCGGCGCATCCGTCTTCCTGCAATTCGTGTTCGGCCTGATCCTGGCGCTGTTGCTCGACCGGCCGTTTGCCGGTCGCGCCGTCGCGCAGGCGCTGGTGTTCCTGCCCTGGGCGGTGCCGACCTTTCTTACCGGGCTCAATTGGGCGTGGCTGCTCAATCCCGTCATCGGACCGCTGCCGCATTGGCTTTATGCGCTCGGCCTCATGAGCGAGCCGGCCAACATCCTTTCCAATCCGCAGCTCGCCATGTGGGGACCGATCATCGCCAACGTCTGGTGGGGCATTCCCTTCTTCGCCATCACGCTGCTGGCCGCGCTTCAGGCTATCCCACGCGACCTCTACGAGGCGGCGGCGATCGATGGCGCCGGCGCGATCAGGCGGTTCACGTCGATCACGTTGCCATTCCTTGCGCCGACCATTGCGATCACCGTGCTGTTGCGCACTGTCTGGATCTCGAACTTCGCCGACCTGATCATCGTCATGACCAGCGGCGGGCCGGCCGACCGCACGCAGATCGTCGCGAGCTACATCTTCACGCAGGCCTTCAGAGCCCTTGATTTCGGCTACGCCTCGGCCATCGCGCTGGTGCTGCTCGTCCTGCTGCTCGCCTATTCGATGCTGATCGTCATGCTGCGGCAAGTCCTGATGGATCGGTCGTGATGGGTCGGGGGATGACCAGATGAACAGCTATTCGATCTTCGGCACCGCGCTGCACCGCCTGGCGATCCTCTGCTATGTGGTCTTTGCGCTGTTCCCGCTGTTCTGGCTGTTGAAAGTATCGGTCACGCCGAACGACCTGCTCTATTCGGAGGGCGTGCGGATGTGGCCGTCGCGGATGAGCTTCGAACATTTCCGTTTCGTGCTCGCCCACAGCGCATTCCCGGTCTTCTTCAGGAACAGCATGATCGTTGCCGGCGCAACGGCCGTGATCGTGACGCTGCTCGCGTCCCTCTCCGGCTATGCGTTGTCGCGTTTCACCTTTCGCGGCAAATACTGGCTGGTCGCGCTCATGCTGCTCACCCAGATGTTTCCATTGGTGATGCTGGTCGCGCCGATCTTCAAGATGCTCTCGCCGCTAGGGCTGACCAACAGCCTGACCGGGCTGGTGGTCGTCTACACCGCCTTCAACATCCCCTTCGCGACGTTCCTGATGCAGTCGTTTTTCGACGGCATTCCCAAGGAGCTGGAAGAGGCCGCCAAGATCGATGGCGCCACGCAGTTCATGGCGTTTCGCCAGATCGTCCTGCCGCTGACGCTGCCCGGCATTGCGGCGACGCTGGGTTTTGTATTCACCGCCGCATGGAGCGAACTGCTGTTCGCGCTGATGCTGATTTCGGGCAACAGCGCCGCCACGTTTCCGGTCGGTCTGCTCACCTTCGTGTCGAAGTTTTCGGTCGATTTCGGGCAGATGATGGCGGCCGGCGTGCTGGCGCTTATCCCGGCCTGCCTCTTCTTCCTGTTCATCCAGCGCTATCTGGTCCAGGGCCTGACGGCCGGCGCGGTCAAGGGCTGAGTGAGGTTTCATGGCATCGATCGACATCCGCAACGTCCGCAAGAATTTCGGCATCGTCTCCGTGCTGCACGGCGTCGATCTGGCGATAAAGAACGGCGAGTTCGTGGTGCTGGTGGGGCCGTCGGGCTGCGGCAAGAGCACGCTGCTGCGGATGATCGCCGGGCTCGAGGAGGTGACCGAAGGCGAGATCCGGATCGACGGCGTGCGCGTCAATGAGCGGGCACCCAAGGACCGCGACATCGCCATGGTGTTCCAGTCCTACGCGCTCTACCCGCACATGAACGTCGCCGAGAATATGAGCTATGGCCTGCGGATCCGGAAGGCCGCCCGCGAGAAGATCACGGCCGCTGTCAGCAATGCCGCCCGGAAGCTTGAGCTGCAGCCGCTGCTTGCACGGAGACCGAAAGCATTGTCGGGCGGTCAGCGCCAGCGCGTGGCGATGGGCCGCGCGATCGTGCGACAACCCAAGGCATTCCTGTTCGACGAGCCGCTGTCCAATCTCGACGCGCGCCTGCGCGAGCAGATGCGGGCAGAGATCAAGAAGCTGCACCGCGATCTCGGCGCGACCTCGATCTATGTCACCCACGACCAGATCGAGGCGATGACCTTGGCCGACCGGATCGTCGCCATGCATGAGGGCGTGGTGCAGCAGGTCGGCAGCCCGCTGGAGCTTTACGACCGCCCTGCCAACCTGTTCGTCGCCGGCTTCATCGGATCGCCAGCCATGAATTTTCTGTCGGCACGCTATGAGGTCAGCGCAGGCACGGCCAGCGCACGATTGCCCGATGGAACGCTGATTGCGCTTTCGTCAGGCTATCAACTCGAGGAAGGCGCGGCGGTGACGCTCGGCATCCGGCCGGAGCATGTCGAGATGTCGCCGGCCTCGGAGACCAGCCTCAGGGCGACGGTCGACCTGATCGAACCGACCGGCTTCGGCATCATCCTGCATCTCGGCCTGCACGGCCTGCCATTCAACGTCTTCACGCTCGACAGGGCAGCGCTGACGGCCGGCCCAACGGTGACGGTGGCTTTCCCGCCGCAACATCTGCATCTGTTCGATGAGACTGGAAAGCGCGCATTGGAATCGAGCCTTCAGAAGGGGACGGGCTGAACCTCCTTATCGGTCGCTCCGATCATTCGAATTTTCCCAAAACCGGTTCCCACCTTTGGGTCCGATGCTATTGTCCTATCTTGGCACCGCCGAATTCGATACGACACTCGATCTCGGCCTCGACATGGCTCCCGAGACGAGATGGAACGCGCCCGCGGCGGCGCTAGACCATGATCCCGCACCGAAGGTCAGCGAAGCAAAAAGTGGGAACCGGTTTTCGGATAAGATCATGGTCAAACAACAAGAGGGCTGGGGTAGTCGAGCGCATGCGCTTTCTGTTTCTTCTGATCCTGCTCGCCGGCACCGGCATCGGCGTCGTCTACCCCTGGGCGATGATCAATTTCTCCGGCCATGAGATCGGCACCTGGCGGGTCTACGAACAGGGCCGGTTCAGGCCGGTGACGGTGCCGCTGTCCGGCCGCGACGCGCCGGTGCGGGTGCTGGTCGATCTCACCGCCAGGACCGAACGCATCGCCGTGTCGCAAGAACGCACAGTGTTGACGCTGACCGCCGCCACCGGCGGCAGGACGGTGCTCGCCTCGACGCTGCAGTTCACCCATTCAGAAAATCCGCGCCAGGTCAGCCCGCAACTGCCGGACAAGATCTTCCGCGACGAGGCAGGCCTGATCCCGACGGTCAGCCCTGGCCCCTACATCTTCACCGTCGGCCCCGGCGACGCCGAAGGCATCGAGCTGCGGGCGGTGGATCTCGTGCTGCGCTCCGGCGTCGGCGAGATCGACCGCCGGGCGCGGCCGGTCGGCTTCTCGCTGATGGCGGCCGGCCTGATCGGGCTGCTGTTGGCGTTGCGTTTCGGCGGGCGGCGACCGCAAAATCCGAATTCGCAGCCGCCACCGCCACGCTGGGGCAGGGGCTCGAACTAGCTCGTGAATTACCGCCACGCCTATCACGCCGGAAACTTCGCCGATGTCGTCAAGCATGTCGTGCTGAGCCGGCTCGTCGAATATCTAAAGCAGAAGGACAAGGCGTTTCGCGTCATCGACACCCATGCCGGCATCGGCCGCTACGACCTGTCGTCGACTGAAGCGCAAAAGACCGGTGAATGGCAAGGCGGCATCGGCCGGCTGGTCGATGCCGCGCTCGACGCGCCGGCGGCAGCACTACTGGCGCCTTATCTGGAAGCTGTCCGTTCGCTCAATCCCGAAGGCGGCGTGAAAAAATATCCCGGCTCGCCGCTGATCGCGCGTCATCTCATGCGCAAGCAGGACCGGCTGTCGGCGATCGAATTGCATCGCCAGGATGCCGCGAAACTGAGGGCGCTATTCCAAGGCGATTTCCAGACCCGGGTGATCGAGCTCGACGGTTGGCTGGCGCTCGGCGCACATCTGCCGCCGAAGGAAAAGCGCGGGCTCGTACTCGTCGATCCGCCGTTCGAGGAGGAGGGCGAGTTCGATCGCCTCGTCGACGGGCTGCGGAAAGCCCATAAGCGCTGGCCCGGCGGCATCTATGCTTTGTGGTATCCGGTCAAGGACCGCAAGGCGGTCGCCGCCTTCCGGAAGGCGCTGGTGCAGTCAGGCGTCCCGAAGCTGCTCGACATCGGCTTCGAGATCAGGCCGCCATCGGCCGAGCCCAGCCTCGACGGCAGCGGCATGGTGGTGGTCAACCCGCCGTTCACGCTGGAGGGCGAGCTGCGCACGCTGCTGCCGGCCTTGCACACATTGCTTGTCGTCGAAAAACCAGCGCACTGGACGCTGGAATGGCTGGCGGCGTAGGGCGGCAGAGGTATTCGCGCGCCTGTCCTGGCTGAAGGCGATTTCGAACTAGGAAACCATTGTCTCTACAACCGCTTGACCGCGCGCAAGCGAATCCGCACAGTGCGCGCAATCGACCATAAGAGGCTGCCATGACTCGCTTCGCCCAATCCGCCCTTGCCGCACTGATCGCCCTTTGCACGCCGCTCGGCACGTCCCTCGCTGTCACCCAGGCAGCAAAGGCTGCCGACCTTGCCGTCTATGTCGACGAAGACAGCGGAGTTTGCGGTGAGGCTTGGGTGCTGAACAAGATCACCAGCCGCTTCTCCTACCAGGTGCACCACGTGCCGAATCTGCCCGATGTCGAGATCACCGATTTCCAGCGGATCCATCAGCACCGCTATCTGCCGGCCAACGAAACCTGGCCGATCGGCCGCCGCTATTGCGGCGCCACCGTCAGCCTGTCCGACGGCCACGCCCGTACCATCTGGTATCTGATCGAGGAAGGGCAGGGCTTTGCCTCGATCGGCGACAATGTCGAATTCTGCGTCTCGGGCTTCGACCGCTGGATGGTCTACAACGGCCGCTGCCGAGTCCTGCGCTGAACGCGTTTACCTGGCTGCTCCGCCTCATCGAGGATGGCGCGAAGGAAGGCGGCGTGACCGCGAAAGGCGCGCCGTCCGATTGACGTCGCCTTGACCCGCGTTTGCGGCCGACGTCCGACAAACAGCTTTTCGACATCGACATATCCCGCCTTGGCAAGCGCATCGATATGCGCGCCGAGATTGCCGTCGGTCGCATTGACGATGGCCTTCAATCGGGCGAATTCCAGCGCTTTGCGCCTTTCCAGAGAATTCAGCGTGGCCATGATCCTGAGCCGCACGCTCTGGTGGATGATTTCGTCGGCAGCCATCATCGGGCCTGCTGTGGTGTCCGGCGTTCAGTCTCACTGATCTGGGACAGCGCCGCTTGATCTTGCGCGAATGACATGCGCTTCTCCCGCATACTGCAGAATACTCTGCTGAATAGAGTAATCTGTCAACCTTAGCAAAAAAATTGCCCCTCTCGAACGCAGGCAAGGTCCTGGCTCAGAGCGGGCCGCGTTTTGCTTTTGCAGCTTGTGTAGATCGTCCGGTTGACAAGACGATGAGATCGTTGAAGCAGCCGCATCATGGTGTTGCCGGTCGATGATCAACGAGCAAAACGCTTGCTAACCTTCAGCGCTTCGTAGCAAGATTGGTCCGGCAAAGCGCGCACAATGTCTGTAGCAAACCGTCGGCAAAGATCGAAGAGCAGCAACGGCATTTTGCGAAATCAGCACGAGCGTGTGTCGCCTGTAACCAAAACTTAAACTGAAAAAATCATGCTAATGCTTCGCTGGCTAGACAAGCGCGAGTCAGATATGCATTACGCGCCGGGTCATTAACGGCCGTCGGCACAACTAAGGGGCATGATATGGCTAAACAGTCATCCAAAGCGCCGGCATCCAAGTCACCGGCAAAGAAGGCACCGGCAAAGAAAGCACCAGTAAAAGCGGTGGCGGCAAAGGCCGCAGCCGCTGTGAAGAAAGCAGCACCTGCTGCCAAGCCGAAGGCCGCAGCCAAGGCAAAAGCAGCGCCGGCCAAGAAGCCGGCCGCGAAAGCCGCGGCAAAACCGGCAGTGACGAAAGCAGCACCAGCCAAGGCCAAAGCAGCACCTGCCAAGAAGCCGGCTGCAAAAGCCCCGGCGAAGCCGGCAACGAAGAAAGCAGCACCTGCCAAGACTGCGCCGATAAAGAAGGCTGCACCGGCCAAGAAGGCTGCGCCGGCAAAGAAAGCGGCTGCAGCGAAGTCTTCGGTAGCAGTGAAGAAAGCAGCGCCTACGGCCAAGCCGAAGGCGAAGGCCGCGCCCGCGAAGGCGAAAGCCAAGAAGTAATCGCGTTTCTTCGCTCGCGGAGGACAGTGCTGAGGACGGTTGAGGGCGGGTGCCGGACAGGCGCCTCGCTCGCACAGTCGGTGCTCGGGCAAGAATAGAGGCGGAGGGAAGACAGCTTTTCGCAGCTCCCAGGACTTCGCCGCACGGCGAAGTCCGGTGGGGCATTTCTTTGTGCCCGCAGAGGAATTCTCGGTGCAAGACCGGTGGCTACGTTCGGGTCTGTCTGACCTGTTCAGATTCTCTTGGGCTGCAACTGCCGTGCCGCTCATTGCCTCAAGATCGCAGAGGAACGGTCGTTCGCCGTGGCGCCCGGTTTTTCCGCCTGTGGGCTGTTGATCATGCCGGGATGCCCGGCCAACAGTGTCGCGGAAATGGATCATCCGCAAATTCTAAGTGCTACAGCATTCTTTGCGCGTCCACGCGCTCTGTACTCGGCAACCAGGAACCCGATCATGCCCAGACTGCTCTACGCCTCCACGTCCCCCTACAGTTCCAAGGTGCGCATGGCCGCGCTTTATGCCGGCATCGCAGTCGATCTCGTGCCGATAAAAACCGAAGACAAGCCGGCCGACCTGATCGACGCCAATCCGCTCGGCAAGATCCCGGTGCTGGTGCTCGACGACGGCCGCTCGGTCCACGACAGCCGCGCCATTACCCAGCATCTCAACCGCATGTCGAAGAACGCGCTGTTCCCGCGCAATCCCGACAAGCGCCTCGAGGCAGAAGTGCTGGAGGCACTGGCCGACGGCATCTGCGACTGCGCGCTGTCGATGGTCTATGAGCGGCGCACGCGCCCCGAAGACATGGTCTACCAGCCCTGGCTCGACCGCCAGTGGGCGAAGATAACCAGCGCGCTCGATCTGCTCAACGCCAATCCGCCAAAGCTGCCGAAGAAGATCACCGCCGGCCAGCTGGCGCTGCGCGCCTGCCTTGGCTATCTCTCGCTGCGCTTTGCCGGAAAATGGGAAAAGGGCCGCAGCCGGCTGGTCCGCTGGGCAGCGCGCTTCGACGAGAAGTTTCCGGAGCTGAAACCCTGCGTCCCGGCGTGAGTTGGCTGGCGCCCAGCTAGAGCATTTTGCAGCCAAGTGGAATCAGTTTGGCGTCGCAGAAATGCGGCTAAAACGCATCCCATCCTAGGGAAGGGATCACAAAAAAAAGCCGGGCACGAGGCCCGGCTTTTTCGTGTCGTGGCTTGGACGATTTTAGAACTTCATACCGACGCCGAAGGTGACGCGGTTGTCGGTCGACTTGACCTTGCCGATACCGTCGAAGTCCTTGTCACCGAAGTCGGTGTAGCGATACTCGACACGGCCGAACACATTGTCGGTGATCTTGATGTCGGTACCGACGCCGGCCGTCCAGCCGAGCATGGTGTTTTCGTCGCTGGCGCCAGCGGCTTCGATTTCCTGGTTCTTGAGCGCGCCGCCGGCGGTACCGTAGAGCAGGATTTCCGGGGTGACGGCGTAGCCGAGGCGGGCGCGCAGCGAGCCTTCGAAGCCGCCCTTGGCCTCGACGCCACCATCGTCGCCCTCGATGCCGCTATAGCCGATATCGGCTTCAGCACCGTACACGAAGTTCTCCTGCTGCCACTGGTAGCCGCCGAAGACGCCGCCGACGAAACCATCGGTGTCGACGTCGACACCGATATCCTCGGCGTCGGCATGACCGCTGAAGCCGTAGCCGACGCTCACACCGGCATAGGGACCGGCCCAGGAAGCCACCGGAAGTTCGGCGATCGGGGCGGGTGCCGGCGGCTCTTCCGAGATGACGTCAGCAGCATAGGCGGTTCCGCCGAGGGCGAAGAGCCCAAACGCCACCGCCAGCGGTCGCGCAAATTTAAGATTGGCTTGCATTGTTCTTTACTCCTTAAGCCACAGGCACAGGCTTGCTTTTCACAAGCGCCCTCAACCCGCCGGGGGGATAAACGGGTCTGGCGCTCAACGGTTCCGAATGTCGTGTCGAAATGCGGCTGAAGCGAACCTGAACTTGGGTCATTACCCGGCACGAATGAGGCTGAATTTTGACGTTGCATCTGCGCAACAGATAGTGTCAGGAGTCTTTGCCGTGCTATGCCGAACACCGCTTGGAGCAAGGAGTCCAGCACCCTATATTGCGGTTTGGCAGGCCGAGTCCTGGCCACAGTCGAAGACCGATCCGGCCGCTTTGCCACAATGCTGCCCAAGGTTCAAACGGCATTTAACGCTTGGCCGGCCATATTTCGCCGGCGGGCTGAAATCGAAGCCCATTGAGGATTGACAGGATGAGCAAGGCCGCTGGAACGGCGCTGGTGACGGGCGGGGGCAAGCGGATCGGCAAGGCGATCGCCGAGGATCTGGCCGCGAACGGTTTTGCTGTCGCCATCCATTGCAACCGCTCGCGGGCCGAGGCGGAAGCGTTGGCCGCGCGGATCAACGGCGGCCATTTTGGCCAGGATGCCCGCGCCGCTGTGGTCGCCGCCGACCTGACCGACATGGCCGCGGTCGGCGACCTGGTCGGCCGCGCCGCAGCCGCGCTCGGGCCTGTTACACTGCTGGTCAACAATGCCTCGCTGTTCGTGGACGACACGGTTCAGGACGTCGACTGGCTTGCCTGGGACCGTCACTTCGCCATCCATGTGAAGGCGCCGGCACTTTTGGCGCAAGAATTCGCCCGCGCGCTGCCGGAAGGCCAGGAAGGGCTAATCGTCAATATGATCGACCAGCGAGTCTGGCGCCCGACGCCACGCTATTTCTCCTATGCGCTGTCGAAATCGACATTGTGGGCAGCGACGCAGATGATGGCGCAGGCGATGGCACCCCGCATTCGCGTCAACGCCATCGGTCCCGGCCCGACGCTGAAGAGCGCGCGTCAGGACGACAGCGATTTTGCCGCGCAGGTCGACGGCTTGATTCTGAAGCGCGGCCCGGAATTGCCTGAATTCGGCGCCACCATCCGTTATCTCTGGGGCGCGCGCTCGGTTACCGGCCAGATGATCGCGCTCGACGGCGGCCAGCACCTTGCGTGGCAGACGCCGGATGTGACAGGCATTGTCGAATGAGTCCCATGGACCAGAAACACAAACGCGGCGGCGGCACCGACGACCTGCCCCCCGATGTCGACCTCGATGACGAGGTAGCGGAGGAGATCGTCGAACCGTCAACGCCCGGTTCCGCTGGCCCTGACGTCGCCTTCACGGCCATCGACTGGACGCCGCATGCCGGCGATGCCGACGGCATGGTCGGCGCCGAAGTCATCCAGACGCTGGTCAAACGGCTGCCCAACGCGCCCGGCGTCTACCGCATGATGAATGCCGCAGGCGACGTGCTCTATGTCGGCAAGGCGCGCAGCCTGAAGAAGCGGGTGACCAATTACGCGCAAGGCCGTTTCCACACCAGCCGCATCGGCCGCATGGTTCGTGAGACGTCGACGATGGAGTTCGTCGTCACCCGCACCGAGATCGAAGCGCTGCTGCTGGAAGCCAACCTCATCAAGCGCTTGCGGCCGCGATTCAATGTGCTGATGCGGGACGACAAGTCGTTCCCCTACATCCTGCTGACCGGCGATCATGTCTCGCCCGGCATCTACAAGCATCGCGGCGCGCGCTCGCGCAAGGGCGACTATTTCGGCCCCTTCGCCTCGGCCGGCGCCGTCGGCCGCACCATCAATTCGCTGCAGCGCGCCTTCCTGCTCAGGAGTTGCACCGACTCCTTCTACGAGAACCGCACGCGGCCTTGCCTGCTGTTCCAGATAAAGCGCTGCGCCGGCCCGTGCACCGGCGAAATCTCGCATAGTGACTATGCCAAGCTGGTCGCGGAGGCGAAGGACTTCTTGTCTGGCCGCAGTCAGAAGGTGAAGACCGATATCTCCGCCGCCATGCAGGAGGCCGCTGAGAACCTCGATTTCGAGCGCGCCGCCATCTATCGCGACCGGCTGGCGGCGCTTTCGCATGTGCAGAGCCATCAGGGCATCAACCCGCAGACCGTCGACGAGGCCGATGTCTTCGCCATCCACCAGGAAGGCGGCCAGGTCTGCATCCAGGTGTTCTTCTTCCGCACCGGCCAGAACTGGGGCAACCGCGCGTATTTCCCCAAGGCCGATCCGGCGATGGAGGCGGCCGAGGTGCTGGGCTCGTTCCTGGCGCAATTCTATGACGACAAGCCGACGCCGCGCACCATCCTGTTGTCGCATGGCGTCGAGGACCAGGAATTGCTGGCCGAGGCGCTCTCCACCCGTGCGGGCCGCAAGGTGGCGATCTCGGTGCCGCAGCGCGGCGAAAAGAAGGATTTGACCGACAACGCCTTGCAGAATGCCCGTGAGGCGCTCGGCCGCCGGCTGGCCGAGACCTCGACGCAAGGGAGATTGCTCACCGGCTTCGCCGAGACCTTCGGCCTGAAGAAAACACCGGTGCGCATCGAGGTCTATGACAACTCCCATATCATGGGCACCAACGCGGTCGGCGCCATGGTTGTCGCCGGGCCAGAAGGCTTCGTGAAGAACCAGTACCGGAAATTCAACATCCGCTCGACCGAGATCACGCCGGGAGACGATTTCGGCATGATGCGCGAGGTGATGGAGCGGCGCTTTTCCCGGCTGCTGAAGGAACATGGCGATATGCCGCAGAGCGAACAGGCGGCGGACGACACCCTGGCCGAACAGGGCGACGGTATCGAGGATGCGGGCGGCTTCCCGGCCTGGCCAGACGTCATCCTCATCGATGGCGGCCAGGGCCAGATGACGGCAGTGCGCAAGATACTCGCCGATCTCGGCATCGAGGACCGTGTCCAGGCCATCGGCATCGCCAAGGGCCAGGACCGTGACGCCGGCCGCGAACGCTTCTTCGTGAAGGGCAAGCCACCGTTTTCGCTCCCCGTACGTGACCCGGTGCTCTATTTCGTCCAGCGGCTGCGCGACGAGGTCCACCGCTTCGCCATCGGCTCGCACCGCGCCCGCCGCAAGAAGGAGATGGTCAAGAGCCCGCTCGACGAGATCAGCGGCATCGGCCCGGGCCGCAAGCGCGCGCTACTCATGCATTTCGGCACCGCCAAGGCGGTCAGCCGCGCCGCGATCGAGGATTTGGTCAAGGTCGACGGCATTTCCGAGCAGGTAGCGAAACTGGTCTACAACCATTTCCACGAGAAATAAAATTCGAGGGACGAGCTCGTACAGGGGCGGGTTTCATTGCTTGTTATACGTTTGATTTTGTTCACGAATTTTTTTATCTGGCGCCTTGACGTATCGGGGTGTCGGGGCATGGGTATTGAGGGACGATTTGAGGGACACGGATTGAGGGTCACTGATTAGCGTGATATGCGTTGCGTCCAGTTCAACAGGAATGCAACGAGATGACGACGCAAGCAGTGGTTGATGCTTGGATGGCGAAGGGCGAGGGGCGGAGGCTTCACGTCGGGGACGGCTTGTACCTGTGCCGCAACACGAAAGGGTTCTCCTGGGCCATCATTTGGATGAAGGATAAAAAGCGCCGCGAGCATGGGCTTGGTGCTTACGTGGGGACGGGAGTGCCTGGGGTGTCCGAGTTCAGGCTCCGTGAAGCCCGATGGGCGACAGCCGGTGCGATGGACAAGAGAAAGGCCGGCGTTGATCTGATCGAGGCAGGTCGGAAGGCGGCCAAGGAACAGGTCGCCAAGGCGATCACGTTCGATGATGTCGCCAAGATTTATATCCGTGATGTGGGATCGAGGACTTGGAAGGCTGACCGGCAGAAGGTCGAGTTCGAGCGCATCCTGACGACCTACTGCAAGTCGATCCTTACGATGCCAGTCGCCGAAGTCGGGGTATCCGATGTGAAGCGCATCCTTGAGCCGTGGGTCACCAAGCGCCCGACGATGGTTGCATCAGTCGCCTCGGTGATCAGGCGCGTCCTTGATACAGCCTTCGCCCTCGAACTGCGGCCCCTTGGTGTCAATCCCGCATCGGAACAGGTGCTCGACAAGATTCTGGTCGTGCGCCACAAGACAAAACACTTCGCAAGCATGACATGGGAAGCCGCGCCAGCGTTCTATCAGGGCCTCGGGGACACACAGGCCGAGGTCGCATTGAAGCTTCTGATGCTGACGGCGCTCAGGCGTAACGAGGTCACCGGCCTGCGCTGGGATGAAGTCGACCTGGCTTCATGCACGTTGACGATACGCGCCGAGCGCATGAAGGCTGCACGCCCTCACGTTGTCCCGCTATCGACACAGGCTTGTGAGTTGTTGCGATCGCTGCCGCAAGGCAAGGTGTATGTGTTCCCGTCGCCTCGGATCAAGGGTCAGCCGATCGCCTCGACAGCTTTCGTGCCGATCATGGGGCCTGACAGCGAGGCCACGCCTCACGGGATGCGGGCGACATTCCGCGGCTGGTGCGAGGATCACGGCGTTGATCACACGCTGGCCGAACACGCGTTGGCTCATGCCTTGCGGGACGATGTCGCAAAAGCCCACCGCCGAACGACCGCCCTCGAACTGAGGCGCAAGCTCATGCAGGACTGGGCTGACTACCTAGCGACCCCGACGAAACAGGGGCACACCTCACCACACAGTCGGCGTGACGCGGTTGCCGTCGTCGCGTGATGTCGTCATACCCCTTGACCTTGCCGCGCGCCCTGCTCGCTGCCCGGTGAGTCCATACTAGTGGTGAAAATCCAACGCTTGGCACCCACGGCCTGAGTCCCGCTTTGGGTACCCACTTCAACCTGCCTCGGCAATGGCACCCCGCCGCCGAGCACGGCGGGGCAGTTCGATTTAAGCCGTCGTAGCTATTGCGTCTTTCGAGGATCGTCCGCCGGATTGATGTACTTGATGCTCCACGGGCCTATGTTGGTGAGTTGGACCACCGTCTCCTCGTCGAAGTAAGCAAAATGCGCCATGCCGGGCGGCAAAGCGAAGAAGCCGCCCGCAGGAATTGCTTTGGCGGCGCTCCGATCGGCGGTCTCGCCCATGCCAAGATTAATGGTGCCCGATATTACTGTGTCAACCTCAAGCCCTGGATGCGTGTGCGGCGGGATCGCATATCCAGCCGGCAATTTGAGCCGAAGGGCAAACGGACCTTCCTTGGTCGGATCGCCGAACAAGACAGCCGCCTCTGCTCCGGTAGGCAGCGTTTTTGGGCCCGGGCCCCACTTAACCTCGTTGGGAGTGATCGCAGTGTGCGCATCCTCTGCCGAAGCAAAGGAGGCGATTCCGCAGGATACGATCCAGCCGATTGCAAGTAGCGATGCAACTTTCATGGTAACCTCCCGTCTAGCCGGGCTACCCATCCCGACCGCGTGCCGGGGTGGGCTCGCCAAACATTCAGATTAAGTCCGCGAGCCCCGTCTAGGCAAGCGAATTGTCGGCTCAATATCGCCGCTGCCTTTGGCGAAAGCGCATGCGCCAGACTCGCATGCTCATTCAGGACGCGAGAGGCAATGCTGGGATGGAGTGCGGTATTTGCGCAAAGAATGCGATGGACTGATACCGTTTCCCAAGGTCGCCTCGATTTGACCGCTTCAATTCGTGGTGACGAAATGATTCTATCCCCCGAAATGGTGGCTTTGCGGTCGGGCACTTGAGGGGCAGGCATATTTTGACCCGTCATGCAGCCCTCCAGCGCCTACGGAGATGTCGATCATTCGCCGGGTTCCTGGGGCTTGTGCCACCACCATTTGAGGAAGCGAGCAATCGCGATCAGACCGGCGACGACGCCGAACACGCTTGCGGTCAGGGTGAGCACCTGCCCGAGGTCGAGAGTGATTATCATGGGAGCGTTCCTTTCAAGACAGATCTCGCCATTGAGAAAAGTTCTGAAAAGGAACTGCTAAGATAAGTGCGGAGCCGCGGCGCGATGTCAACGGGCAAAATTCTGTGATGCCGAAAGTCTGGGGGAAACGAACACGCACCAACTGGCACCAACAGGAATAGAGTGGAACCAACGTGCATAGAGTGGAATGAACTTACGTGAAACTGCCCGATCACCTTTGCGTTACTTAGGGGCGGATCGAGGGCAGCCGATCAACATGGGCATCGCGTGGCATCGATGCGCCACCTACGAAATCGGCGAAACGACGCTGAAACTGGCTGGCGTCAATGTTCCTCGCCAAGGTCCCCACACCCACAATCGAAGTCCCCACAGGCAACCCGTTGTTTTGCCTGTTAAAGGGGGACCATGGGGACCTTTTTGACAGACTATCACGCGGCTCATGACATTTGCGACGGCGCGAATATTGGGTTGGCGTGGAGACTGTAGGGGAAGGTACTAGTCGCGCTCGGTATCCTGCACGGAGACGAAGCCAAGGCGCGCTATGCCGAAATGACGGGCGAGGTTCAGTGGACCTGGCGCTCGAAGGGCAATGAGATTCTTGGCCGGCTTCGGGCTTGATGCTATGGGGTTAGAATGCCTAGGAAGCCGAAGCCGCCGAGACCACCGCTGTCATGCGTGATCTGTGAAAAGCGCATGAAGCGAACGCGCCACAATGGCCAGAAACTATATTGCGGAAAGCGCTGCATGAAGCGCGCTGCCGAATTGCGGGCGGCGGCGCTGTTGCAGGCTTCCGGGCATTGCGAAGCGCGTCGATACCCGCCGATGTTCTGAGGTCGACCGGCAGCACCGCCACCCCTCGCGTTGTCGTTTAGGTCAGATGGTCAGAACGATAGCGTTCGCAGGATCGCCAATGACAACCCGCATTTCCTGGCCCTTGATGGCCGCAAAAGCGTGCGCCGCAGCGTTGGCACCATCTGGGCGATCACCCGCAATTCGATAGGCAAAGAGTATCTCGACTTGTCTGCGTACTTCTTTCTCGGGCGAGTCGTAGTCCTCGAACTCGTACGTCGCCCCTGCGGCGCAACGCGCTGCCTCGATTTCGGTAACTCGTGTGGCCATCACCCTTGCAAGTGCTTCTGATTGTGTAGGCATCATTTCTCCTTCGGCCGGACGCGCTGCGCCGGCAGTTGTTCAGTTTCAAAAATGTGGGAATTGCTCCGGCGTAGCGTGGGGCGCTCGGCCCAGAATCGCTATCCATGCATTTAGCTGATTTGAAGTCGATTGGGAAGCTGTTAAGCAGACGGCTAGTCGTGCCGGTTGCATCCCTGCATTTGGGGGACGTATTGAGGGGCAGGTATTTGCGAGGATCGGGGCATCGTATTGACTTAGTTGCGCGATTTGTTGCGGATAAATATTTCCACGAGAGCTGATGGATTCGGCTATTTTCGGTTGGTCCATCGACTATCGCCTGTTGACCCCCCACATTCGCTTCTGATTTGAGTAGGCAGGCAGAAAGAGTTCCCAAAAATATGGCCCAGCGCGCATTCAACCTGCCCAACATGCTCACCTACGTCCGCATTCTCGCGGTGCCGCTGGTTGTGCTGTGTTTTTTTCTCGAAGGGCATCTGAAGTCGAGCGACTTCGCCCGCTGGTCGGCGCTGATCATTTTCCTGCTGGCCTCGATCACCGATTATTTCGACGGCTATCTGGCGCGCGCCTGGCAGCAGACCTCGAATATCGGCAAGATGCTCGATCCGATCGCCGACAAGTTGCTGGTCGCCACGTGCCTGCTGCTGCTGGCGGCCGACACCGATAGGCATGCCGGCATCGCCGGCTGGTCGCTGTGGGCGGCGATCATCATCCTGTGCCGCGAGATCCTGGTCTCGGGCCTGCGCGAATATCTGGCGGCGCTGAAGGTCTCGGTACCGGTGACGCAACTGGCAAAGTGGAAGACCACCATCCAGATGGTCGCCATCGCCTTCCTGCTCGCGGGACCTGCCGGCGACAAGATCTTCCCGCTGACTACGCAGACCGGGCTGGTGCTGTTGTGGATCGCCGCGCTGGTGACGCTTTACACCGGCTACGATTATTTCCGCGCCGGCCTCAAGCACATCATGGACGAGTAGGATGTCGACGAGGCTCATCTATTTCGCCTGGGTGCGCGAGCGGATCGGCAAGCCGCAAGAGGATGTCGAATTGCCCGCCGGCATCGAGACCGTGGCCGACCTGCTGCGCTGGCTGAAATCGCGCGGCGAGGAGTACGAGCACGCGCTGCAATATCCTGACGTGATCCGCGTCGCCATCAACCAGGAACATGTCGAGCACCGCGAGAAGATATCAGGCGCGCGCGAGATCGCGCTGTTCCCGCCGATGACGGGTGGCTGAAATGCCCGGCGCGGTGGTGCCGACGGTGCGCATCCAGGCGGAGGATTTCGATGTCGCCGTCGAGATCGCCAGGATGACGCAGGGCCGCGCCGACATCGGCGCCGTGGTGACTTTCTCGGGTCTCTGCCGCGACGAAGCGGGCAGGCTCGCGGCGCTCGAACTCGAACATTATCCCGGCATGGCCGAGGCTGAGATCGGCCGCATCGCCGCCGAGGCGGTTCACCGCTGGCCGCTGCAGGGCCTCACTGCCATCCATCGCCATGGCAGGATCACGCCCGGCGAGAACATCGTGCTGGTGGTCGCTACCTCCGCGCACCGGCAGGCGGCGTTCGAGGCGGCGAACTTCCTGATGGATTACCTGAAATCGCGCGCGCCGTTCTGGAAGAAGGAACACCATACCGACGGCTCGCAAGGCGGCTGGGTCGACGCCAAGGAGGCAGATGACGAAGCAGCAAGCCGCTGGAAGCAGGCCGTGCCGAAACGAAATTGATGCTTCGCGTCGCCCCCGGAGGGGTGACGAATGGCAACTTTCGACCCTAAACGGAAGCTTGTTCGCCCCGGGCCGAGTTCACGCCCATGACCCAAAGACGACAACCAAAATGCCGGGCAAGATGTCCGCTTGCCCTGAAAGCGGTCGTACAGAGCTTTTGCTGGTTCGAATCTCGGCGGCGGCAGGCGGCCTCTGCGCGGTTCGCGGGTGACCGGTCAACCTACGGGAAATCGCATCCGGTTCACGAGCTCTGTAAATCGTGGATCGGGCCGCAGTGCGTTCCAGCGCGGATCAAGGCGCAACCAGACCAGCCAGTTCGACTTCTCATCGAAGGCTTTGTTGAGCGAGGCGAAGGCTTCGTCGTTTTGACCAAGGCCGGCATGGATGAGCGCGATGCCGTAGGACGTCACAAACCTGCGACCCGACAGCTTTTTCAGCTCGGCTAACGCCTCGAGAGCAAGCGTAGGCCGGCCCGCAGCACCGGCGACGAACCCCCGTGCTGCAATCGAAACGGGCCAATCGCGGATCCGGTCCTCGACCCGGCGATATTCGGCGAGTGCATCGTCGAACTTGCCCAGTTCCTGGTAGGTCCGGCCGAGCCAGAGATGTGCCGGCGCGAAATCTGGATTCATTCCCAATACAAGTTTTAATTGCTTCACCGCCTCGGCATATTGTCCGGTATAATAGTAGTAAAATCCCAGATCGGTGTTCACGGAAAGTGAGAGTGGATCGCGCTGCTGTGCCAACTGAATCTCGCGAAATGCCTCCGCGGGCCGGCCAGCGGTCAGCAGATAGATACTGTACCATTGGTGCGATGCCGCGTGGTTCGGATCGAGCGCGATCGCGCGCTGAAAAGCCGCCTCGGCTCCAGGCCAGTCCCACTCGAAGTACAGCTTGACGAAGCCCAATGAGGCGTGCGCCTCGGCCAGCGACGCATCCAACTCGAGCGCCTTGGTGGCGTGGCGCTTGGCTTCAGGAAAGGTCTCGGCGGGAGCGAGATAGCTCAAATAGCCCAGGATCGAATAGGAGTCCGCGAGCCCCGAATAGGCAGCCGCAAATTGCGGATCGATCTCGACGGCGTGTCGAAACCGTTCGATGGCCCGCTTCAAGGAGGCTTCCGACCTCTGGCCCCATTCGTAGCGGCCTTGGAGATAAGCGCGATAGGCGTCCGCTTTCTCGGTGACGGGCCGGGCAAGCCGCCGGGTCTCCTGATCGGAGAGCGGAACTCTCAATGCACGTGGGAGATCCTCGAGAATTCTGGTCTGAAGATGAACCAATTCGGATGCATCGCCTTGGTACCGGGCGCCCCAGATCTGGGAGTCACCGGCGACGTCGACGAGGTCAACCTGTATTCTCAAGGTATTGCCGCGTAGCGATATGCTTGCGGTCACCACCGCGGCGACGTTGAGCTCGCGGCCGGCATTTTTCGGATTGGCGAAGGACCCTTTGTAACGGGAAGCGCTGGCCCTGGGTGCGACGCGCAGGCTCTGCAATTGCACAAGCCCATTGACGATGGCTTCGGTCAGACCATCGGCCAAGTAATTGTTGCCGGAACTATCACTGACGAAAGGTAGCACGGCCACCGAGGCGAATGGGACGGTGGTGTTTTGGGGCTGCGCGCGCCACACAGCGACCGCCCCGATCGCGACGCACACGAGTGTGGCGGCGAGGAGCGTCCAACCTCGAGGCTTCACCCCGCCGAAGGGGCGAGCGGCACCGACCGGCACAACAGGTTGCGAATTCGGCGCTGTGCCGAGGTCATTGCACACGGGTTCGACACCTGGGATCGCGACCGGTGCTGCCTCGCGTGTCACGGCCGGTGCGACAAAGCGGTAGCCGCGGCCTGGCACAGTCTGGATCTTTCCATTCCCATTGCGACCCCGCTCCAAGGCTTTGCGCAGAGCGGAGATGTTCACGGTCAGATTCGTCTCTTGCACGAATGTGTTGGGCCAGACCTCCTCCAACAGCTCGTCTTTGGTGACCAGATGCCCGCTGCGGCGGACGAGAACCACGAGCAGATCGAAGGCCTTGGGGGTCAGAGGGACAGGTTCCCCACCGCACAGCAACAGGCGCTCCTTGGGCACTAGGACGAAGTCGCCAAACTCAAAAGCCTGATCCTGGGAGGCACGCATCCCGGCACCTTAGGAAATTAGCAGGAAAAATTTAAGGGAATTCCAAAGACACCGGCCGCCCGCGCCTGGATCATTGCCCGTATGCGGAACGAGCGGTCACCCCGAACTGGACGGTGGACCCTCACGCTGAGGAAAATGAGAGCGGACCATGATTCGAGTAAGCAGCAAGACTGGTTGGATCGGCCTGTACCGCAATCACATCGCGCGGCGCTGGGTAGGATGCGTCGCGCTCCTGCTCATGTTCTTCATGATCAGGTCCGCCGTCGCGGCGCCCGAAGATGAGGTGCGAGCAACCTTCGATCGCTTTGTCGCCGCCCAAAACGCCCACGATGTCAAGGCAGTGGAGTCCCTGTTGCTGCGCTCGCCGCATTTTCTCTGGATCACGCGTGGCACGCCGGTCTGGGGACAGGATGCGGCGCTCAAACGCTTCGCATCACTGTATGAGGGAACGTGGCGCCTTTACCCCGAGGCTTCAGGCATGAAAGTTATGATGATCGGAGACGGGGCGGCGCAAATCTACATCCCAATCAATTTCACGATCGGTGCACCGGGCCAACCGCCGCAACCAATGAGGTTCCTGATGAACATGGTGCTAGCCAACACGCCGGGAGGCTGGAAGGTCTCAAGCATCCTACCGATACCGGCGCCGGCACAATAGTCCGGCGACAGGGCCCCGAGCGTTTTAATCGACGTTTCCGCTTTGTGGTCCGGAGCGTAGGATTAGGTTTTTCACAGTATGAGCCACAGCTTTCGCCGCGCGGATCTAGGCGCGGCGAAAGCCAGCCGCGCCGCTGCGGGGTGCTGTCGCGGGTCAGGCGGGTGGATCCGTCAACGACCTTTAAGGTGAGCCACTTAATAGCCTCCTCGCCCTTGCCGGCAATACGTCGCCTGTTTCGAGATGCTCCCATTCGGGCATCCCGATGCGGCGCGGCGTGTAAATCAACAAATATCGGACGCGCAAACGAGTAGCGTGAGACTGGCCTACTATTGAACACCGGCTACCGTAATGTCCTTCATGGTATGCTTCGCGGACGATCGGGCTTTCGCTTCGAAGTTCCTGATCTGGCGCTACCTGCTCGTTCCGATCGACGAGACGAATGGCAACATTCCACCCCTGCCGACCTCCCCGGGGCAGGAACACGTGCAAATCCTGACCCAAGACCTTATTGCCGACGTTCATGCTAACCTCGCGTTTTGGGTGGGAGCCCATCATCACTCCAGCCACCTGATGGCAATACGAATGCGGAAGAGGTGGATTGGCTTAGCCCTTGTCAGTGCCGATCCAGTGATCGAGCGCAATCCGGCCGGGTCCCCACGCCATGATGCCAAGCGCCATCGCCGCCCAGGTGATGTGCAGAGGCCAGCCGTCCGGCACGGTGAGCTGTATGACCAGCGTCATCAGCAGCAGCCCGAATGCCGCTAGTCGTGTCGCGAGGCCGAGAACGAGGAGAATTGGCAGCAGGATTTCCGCCGATCCTGAGACGAACGCCACCAGGCCAGGTGCGGGAAAATCGTAAGGGCCGCCGGGCAGATGCAGCTTGAGCTCCGAACTGAAAAGCAGCACTGCGACTTCGTTCAGCTGCAAAAAACCGTCCCATTTGTTGACGCCGGACCGCCAGAACGGGACAGCGAGTGCGCAGCGCAGGACGAGTTGCGTCAGCGACGGTGTGGCACTCGTGCTCAGCGCGGCATTCACCCTCTCGGCGAGGCCGGCGATCCCTCGCGGCCCGGTGCTGGCGTTCCGTTCATGGTTCGTCATGCTCATCCTCCTGGTGTGCCGCTGTGAAGGCGCCTGCTTGCAGCAGGCCGGCAATGTTGGCGGCAAGGTCGAATTCGGCACGCTCCGCAAATGCTGCCGCGGCCGCCGCGCCGAGCGGCTCGCCCGCCATGAGACGGTCCAGGAAAACCGCACCGCCGGGCGGCAGGTGGCGAACGAAGACTTCGAGGCCGGGCCGCGTGACCAGCGCATCTTCAGGGTCGCCCGCCTCGATCCGCCCGACAGGACCGTCGCTCCGGTTTGCCGCAAAGATCGTCACGACCGGATAGCGCGAGCGCATGGCGCGCGTTGCCGGGTGCGGCACGAATACGGTATCGGCCAGCCGTTCGGGCGGGATCGACGCCAGTGCTCCGGAAGCCAACGGTTCCGCGTCGGCGGCATGATAGGCGTCGAGCCAGGCACGCTCCATGCGCGCCACGTCGGCCAGCCACGGCATCGACTGCGCGTATTCGTAGCGCTCGATGAAATCGGGAAAGTCGCGGCCGTATTCGAACAGGAGCGGCGAGCTGGGTGGCGTTTCGCGGACATGAAAGCGCGCCATCGCGCGAAAGAAGTCCGGGCCGGTGATGCGCAGCGTCGCTGGAAAGCTGGCGGCCAGCGCATCGATCAGGCTGACCGTGACGTTGTTGCGGTAGACGGCATATCGCTTGATCGCAGCCTTCCCGTTCGGCCCTGAGACAGCGTCAGGCGGGGCTCGGTCAGGATCGAGCAAACCGGCGGTGAATGCCGCGGCATAGTCGAACCGGCGGCCGAGATCGCGCGACTGGAGCTCATCCTGCGGCATGGGCTTTTCCGAACAAGCTGTCGGCATGACGGTCGAGGATCGCCTGGGCGGCGGCGGTCTCCGCCTTGAGCACCGGCCAGTCGGGAATGGCGCTGTCCCATTCGATCAGCGTCGGCAGCGGTCCGCATCGGCCGATGACGACATCGAAAAGCTTCCAGACTGCGTCGGCGACCGGCCCGTCATGGCTGTCGATGAGCAGCAGATCGCCCTCGTCATCCTCCTGCGCGGCGTGCCCGGCCAGATGGATTTCGCCGACATTCTGAAGCGGGAAATCCGCGAGATAGGAAAGGGCTGAAAAGCCGTGATTGGTGGCTGAAACAAAGACGTTGTTGACGTCGAGCAGCAAGCCGCAACCGGTACGCCGCACCAGCTCTCGGATGAAATCCGTCTCGCTCATAGTCGATGCCGGGAAAAGGACGTAGGTCGAGGGGTTCTCGAGCAGGATCGGGCGGCCGATCGTCCCCTGCACCTCATCGATGTGATCCGCCACGCGCGAAACCGTTGCATGCGTATAGGGTAGGGGAAGCAGGTCGTTGTAATAGGTGGTGTCGTGGGTCGACCAGGCGAGATGCTCGGAAACGAGCGCCGGCTCGTAGCGGTCGACGAGGGCCTTGAAACGGCCGAGATGCGCTTTGTCGAGCAGCCGCGGTCCGCCGATCGACATGCACACCCCGTGTAGCGAAACGGGATAGTCGCGGCGGATCTTGGTCAGCGCATCGTGAGGCGGGCCGCCGGCGCCCATATAGTTTTCGGCGTGGACCTCGAAGAACCCGCCCTTTGGGTCGTCGCCCAGGATTGCGGGTAGATGCTCGTGCTTGAAACTGGTGCCGGCAAGGCCGGCGACCGGGTGCGCCGGAAAGCGCGAGGTTTTCGACATGCGGGATGGTGCGGCCAGTCCGTTCATCTTCATCTCCGCTTTCCGGGCAGGTTGCATTCCTTACGACGGGATGTCGCGGGTCAGCTCCGTGGGCGAGCCCTTGCGGTCGCCGGGCAGGTCCATCGTCGTGCAGGTGCCGCCATCGACAAACTTCCAGGCGTTGCCCTGGTAATCGACAGTCGAGGTGCCTTGGCAGGTGGTGCCGGGTCCTGCTGCGCAGTCGTTCTGCCCCTTCAGGGCGACGCCAAAGCACTTCTCCTTGCCGGCATCCATCGCCGCCTTGACCTCTGCCTCGGACAGCGGCGCGGCCGTCGCAAAAGAAGCAAGAGCCGTGGCAACGGCGCCGGCCAGAAAGGCCGCGCTCACGGTTGATCTTGTTGACATGATTCACCTCCGGTTGGGTTGTTGCGCGCGCCATTCCTCAAGCGCGCATTGGTCAGTTCGATCCGGAGGTCCGCTGTGTTACATCTTTTGGGAACACGACTTCGTGATCGCCTTGGGTCTGGCTTGAGCAAAATTTTGCCGGTCACACCAAAGAGGCCGACGACAAGGCCGCAAGCCGCTGGAAGGCGCCGTCGTCCGAATAGTCCGTGTCGGCGTCACGGAACCACCGCAATCCTGCGAGACCTTCCGACCAGTTTGGTGCGCCATGGGGAGCAGGATCATGCTGGACAGGATCGCCGAGTTCTTCATCTTCGGTGTCGTGCCGCTGGTCGTTGGTATACTGGTGATGCCTGAGTTGTCCGTCGCTGCCGAGAAGACCCTGAAGGGCGAGGTGACGTATCGCGAGCGCATTGCGCTGCCGCCCACCGCCGTGCTTTTCGTGCAGCTTGCCGATGTCTCGCTTGCTGACGCGCCGGCCGCTGTCATCGGCGAGCATAAGGTGGCGCCGGCCGGCCAGGTGCCGATCAAGTTCGAGATCAGCTTTGATCCCCAGGTGATCCGGCCTGATACGACTTATGCGCTGCAGGCGCGCATCACAGTCGACGACAGGCTGTTGTTCATCTCCGATATGCGCCACCAGGTCGATCCGCTGAGCGACGCGCCGCAGACCATCATGCTGAAGATGGTGACGTCGAGCGAGGAGCCGGCCGCGGCCCCGGTGTTCGGGCAGAGCTGGCTGGTCGAGTATATCGACGGCATTGGTGTGATCGCCGAGCCGCAGGCGACGTTCAGAATCAGCGAGACCGGCAAGGCCGGCGGCAACGGGCCTTGCAACGTCTACTTCGCCACCGCCAAAGTCGATGGTTCGACGATCGCCATCAGTGACATCGGTTCGACCTTCAAGGCCTGCGCGTCCGAGATCATGGCCGAGGAAAAGGCGCTGTTCGCGGCGCTGGCCAAGGCGGCATCTTACCATATCGACGCCGGCAAGCTCATCATCGTCGACAAGGACGACCGCGTCATCCTGCGGTTCAATGCTGCGACCTGATCGCTCAAAAAACCGGTTTCGGTTTTTGAGCATCATGCGCAGTTGGAGGTGTCGGCCCGGCGTCCGGGCGCTGGATCGCCGCAACGAAAAAAGGCCAGCATGGCGCTGGCCTTTTTTGCATATGACGTCGTGACGGACTATCGACTCAGCCGACGATCTCGGTATCCGAGAACCAGTATTTGATCTCCTGCGCGGCGGTCTCGGGCGCGTCGGAGCCGTGCACCGAATTCTCGCCGATCGACAGCGCGTGCACCTTGCGGATGGTGCCTTCGGCGGCATTAGCCGGGTTGGTGGCGCCCATCACGTCGCGGTTCTTGGCAATGGCGTTCTCGCCTTCCAGCACCTGCACGACGGTCGGGCCCGACGACATGGACTCGACCAGCTCGCCGAAGAACGGGCGCTCCTTGTGGACGGCATAAAAACCTTCCGCCTCGCGGCGGCTCATCCACACCCGGCGCGAAGCGATGACGCGCAGGCCGGCTTCTTCGAGCATCTGGGTGATGGCGCCGGTGAGATTGCGCCGGGTTGCGTCCGGCTTGATCATGGAAAAGGTGCGTTCGAGCGCCATGGGGTCGTCCTTGTGATGGAGAGTGGAATTGAGGGTGGCGGGCTCTATACAAGCCGCCCGCCGGCTTGCCAAGGGGCTGGCACTAATGCATGTCGCGCAAAAGTGCGCAGCGGTTTTGCGATAACGACATGCATAAAAACAAGAACTTAAGCGCGTCGCCGACGCGCTTTAGCCGCCGCATAGCGTGTCGCCGTCAGCCAAAACCAATTTTGTCATAACTGCATCTCGATCGTCAGGTTGGCCGTGTCGCCAGCCCGAAGGCCTTCGCGGACCCGCACCGCCGTCTTGATCGGCAACAGCAGGCTGCCGGATTTCTTGTCGGGAAACAGCGATGTTCGCCATCTGGTCTGGCCGATGACGGCTTCCACGCCAAGCGAGCCCCAGGGCCGTGCCATCCCCGCCATTGCCGTCTTGATCCGTGCCCCAAGCTCCGGCGGCAGCGTCACGAAATGCCAGCCGCCCTTGCCTGGATAGACCCAGATCTCGGCCTGCACGTCGTAGCGAAACATTTTGTGCCCTTCCTCAGATCAAGGCCGTCACGGCTGGCTTTGCCATGGTGTCTTGTTGGCAACGCCGGCGATCGGCGAAATCATCCATGATATCCATTCTTCCCTGCAAGAGAGGATGGCAGCGTCGCCGTTGCACTACCGCCTTATCACCATCGGAGCGCGCCGGACTTCCCAGCCTTCCCGTTCCAGTTCCGGCACGCTGTGGTTCTCGCTCGGGTAGCCGACGCAGAAGTAACCGATCAGCGTCCACTCCGGCGGCGCGTCCAGGATCGTCGCTATTTCGGCCGGATCGAGGATCGAGACCCAGCCCATGCCTATTCCTTCCGCACGCGCCGCCAGCCAAAAGGTGTGGATTGCCATCACCGCCGAATATTCGATGGTCGCGGGCATGGTCAGGCGGCCGAGCCCATGCCCCTGTTCTGTCGCGCGGTCGGCGAAAACCGCGAACTGACAAGGCGCCTCGTTCAGGCCGGCAAGTTTCAGGCGCGCATAAAGCGCGGCGCGTTCGCCGCCGAAAGATGCGAGCGCCTCCGCATTGCAGCGCTCAAAGCATGCCCTGACGGCGCCGCGGCACGCCGCACTCTCGACCACGACGAAACGCCAGGGCTGGCTCAGCCCGACCGAGGGCGCAATGCTGGCGACGTCAAGCAGCCGCTCCAGCGCGCCTTCCGGAAGCGGTGTCGGCTTGAATCGCCTGACGTCCCGCCGCCACAGGAAAAGATTGACCAGATCGGCGCGAAAATCGTCCGGGAATTCCGGGCCTGACGTCATGATGTCGTGCTGCCTTTGCGAGGGGAGTAGGGGAGTAGGGGAGTAGGGGAGTAGGGCAGTAGGGCAGTAGGGGAGTAGGGGAGTAGGGGAGTAGGGCAGTAGGGCAGTAGGGCAGTAGGGCAGTAGGGCAGTAGGGCAGTAGGTATTCGCGCCGCCGCTACTTTCTTACTCCCTACTGCCCTACTCCCTTACTCCCTTACTCCCCTATGTGGCGGCGGCGGCAGCCGCAGCCACTTTGCGGCCGAGGCCATCATGCAGGTCGAGGCAGCGCTCGAACCACTGCGCCACCACATCGCTGTCGTCGAGCAACCGGTAGGGGGAAGCGATGCGCGCCCATTGCAGCGCGCCGAAGACGATGTAGTCGGCAAACAGCGGTGATTGGCCGCCGATGAACGGCTGATAGACGAGCGTCGAGCGCAACGGTTCCAGCGAGGCGCGGAAGGCGCCAAGGCCGGAGTCGCGCGCCGCCATCACCTCTTCCAGTCTCTTGCCGAAGCGCTGCTCGCGGTTTTGGCGGAAATAGGCGGCGTTCGCCCCGTCCTGCATGGCGTGTAGGTCCATGATCGCCGCAGTGGTGACATAGGGATGGATGGTCAGTTGCGACCAGCGTTCGATGAAGCGCGCCATCGCCTTGCCGCCGTCGCCGGAAAACAATGTCGGCCGCTCGGGATAGGCCTCGTCGAGATAGAGCGCGATGGCGAAGGAATCGGCGACCACCTTCTCGCCGTCGCGGATCACCGGAACGAGCTTCGAAACGCCGCCTTCAACTGTCGGCACTTCGAGAAAACGTGTCGGCACGGTGGAGATGTCGAGCCCCTTGTGGGCGAGCGCCATCGCCGCCTTCCAGCAATGCGGGCTGAACGGACGGGCGGTATCGCGTCCGACGAGGTCATAGAGCAGAATGGTCATTGGCGGCAGCTTCCTTGCGGTCTACTAGAGCGACGTGCGTCCACTTGGAAAGTACGCTCTAGCACTTTTGAATCTAAGCATCGTGGTTTCCGAAAACGGTACCTATTTTCGGGCCGATGCGGTAGGCCCCCGGAACGGGGTCTCGCGGTCGGGAGAAAAAGATGAAACAGCACTTCATGATGTTTGCGGCCTACAATCAATGGGCCAATAGCCGCATCTACGATGCCGCCGCCGACCTCGACGAGGAAGAATTCGACCGCAATGTCGGCGCTTTCTTCGGCTCGATGATGGGCACGCTCAACCATATTCTGACCGCCGACCGCATCTGGATGAGGCGCTTTACCGGCGAGGGCGACGCGCCGGCCAGGCTCGACACGATCCTGCACCGCGCCTTGCCGGGCTTGCGGCTGGCGCGCGAGGCCGAAGACAAAAGGATCATCGACTGGGTCGGGGCGTTAAGCGACAAGGCTTTGTCCGGCCGCTTCTCCTACATGACCGTCTCCGATATGCGCACCGTCTCGCAGCGGTTGGCGCCGGCGCTCGATCATTTCTTCAACCACCAGACCCATCACCGCGGCCAGGCGCACACGATCCTGACCGTTCTGGGCCGGCCCTCGGTGTCACTCGACCTGACGCTGTTCCAGCGCAGCGAGGAGGGGCGCGCTTACGCCTGATTTGGAATTATCCGCAAATCATGATCGATTGAAAGCAAGTCGGAAAACCCGTCGAAGATGAACAGCATCTCGACGGGTCCTGGTCGCAAATAGACCTAGCAGGCGTCAGGCGGCGTATCCGCCCTGGCCTCGGGCGACCGGCTTGACCGAGACGGCCGGCTGTGCGGCTGGCCAGAGAATGCCTGCCGTCACCGCGAAGGTGATCAAGGCATCGCGCGCCGCTTCCGGCGAGATCTCGCCGGCGCGTGCCGCCTCGCAGGCCTTCACGGCCGCGCCATAGCTCAGGCGTCGTCGCGATGGCGGGAACTCGGTCAGGAACTCATGCATGTCGAAGAGCGAAGCGAGCATGCGCTTATGGCCGGCGCCGACGGTAACGGCGACCGGGGTGAAGGGCATCGTGTCGTGCATTCTGGCCTCTCATATTGGGCGGAGGTGACGGCGGACGCCGCTCTCCGATCTAGGTCGGACGCCCAGAAACGCGGATTGCGGCATCAGGTTCCATATTGCCGAGATTTGATTTTCGCCACCAAGCACCGTGGCATGAGCGCCGTGCCGAAGAGGCGGCCTATTTCCACATGTCACGCATACGGGCGCCAAGATCGACGCGCACTTGCGGCTGGCGGCGCGGATCGTCCTTGGCCTGGACGCTCGCCCATGATGTCTGTTCGAAGGCGCTGAGGATCGAGGCCGGGATGAAGCGGGTGCGCGAGGCGTAAACGTGGCGATCGCCACGCGCCGCCTGGCCGTGGACGAAAAAGCGCTGCGGCATGACCAGGTGCAGGCCGTCCTTGGCCCGCGTCATCGCCACGTAGAGCAGGCGGCGCTCCTCGTCGATGTCCGACTTGCTGCCGACGGCGAGGTCGATCGGGATGCAGCCGTCGACGGTGTTGAGCACGAAGACGTTCTTCCATTCCTGGCCCTTGGCAGAATGGATGGTCGACAGGATCAGATAGTCCTCGTCGCGATGCGGCGGCCCGGCCTCGTCGCTGGTCGCATCCGGCGGATCGAGCGTCAGCTCGGTGAGGAAACGCTCGCGCGAGGCGTAGCCCGAGGCGATCTGTTCGAGCTGCAGAATATCGGCCCGGCGCGTCGTTGCGTCCTCGTGGATGCGGTCAAGATGCGGCTCATACCAGAGCCTGACCTGTTCGAGATCAACAGGCCATTTTCCCGACCCGGTGCGAAGCTGCGAAAACAGCGCGACGAAACCCGGCCAGTCGTCGGCGGCCCGCTGCGGCGGCCGATAGCGCGCCAGCCCCATCGCTTCGTCGAGCGACGTCGCCATGGTGTCGACGATCTGCGAAGCCGCCGAAGGGCCGATGCCGGGCAAAAGCTGCAGCGCGCGAAAACCGGCGACGCGGTCGCGCGGGTTTTCCGCGAAGCGCAGTACCGCCAGCACGTCCTTGACATGGGCGGCGTCGAGGAACTTCAGCCCGCCGAACTTGACGAACGGGATGTTGCGGCGCGTCAGCTCGATCTCCAGCGGCCCGCTGTGGTGCGAGGCGCGAAACAGCACGGCCTGCGCCTTCAGCGCCGTGCCGGCCTCGCGCTCGGTCAGGATCGCCTGGCAGACGTAACTCGCCTGCTCGGCCTCGTCGCGGACGCTGACCAGCTTCGGCTTTTCGGTCGATCTGCGCTCCGACCAGAGGTTCTTGGTAAATCGCTCCGAGGCCTCGCCGATCACCGCATTGGCGGCGGCCAGAATGGTCTCGGTCGAGCGGTAGTTGCGCTCCAGCATGACGATCTCGGCCGGCCGCTCGAATTGTTTGGGGAAGTCGAGGATGTTGCGCACTTCCGCCGCGCGAAACGAATAGATCGACTGCGCGTCGTCGCCGACCACCGTCAGCCCGGATCCGTCCGGCTTGAGCGCCGTGAGGATCGCGGCCTGCAGCCGGTTGGTGTCCTGGTACTCGTCGACCAGCACATGGTCGAAACGCCCACCCAGATGCGCTGATATCTCCGGCTCGCCGGCCATCTGCGCCCAGTAGAGCAGCAGGTCGTCGTAATCGAGCACGTTCTGCGCCTGCTTGGCCTCGACATATCGGGCAAACAGCGCCTGAAGCTGTTCTGCCCAACCCGCGCACCAGGGAAACACCGAACCGAGAATCTCGCCGAGCGGCGCCTGCGCGTTGACCGCACGCGAATAGATCGCCAGGCACGTGCCCTTGGTCGGAAAACGGCCTTCGGTTTTCGAGAAGCCGAGTTCGTGCCGGGCGAGGTTCATCAGGTCGGCGGAATCCTCGCGGTCATGGATGGTGAAGGCCGGATCGAGGCCGATCTCCAGCGCATAGTCGCGCAGCAGCCTGGCGCCGATGCCGTGAAATGTGCCGGCCCAGCTCAGCGCATCGGTGATCACGGAAGCGTCCCGGCCGAGCACCTCGCCGGCGATGCGCTCGACCCGCTTGGCCATTTCCGATGCGGCGCGACGTGAAAACGTCATCAAAAGGATGCGCCTGGGGTCAGCGCCCCTGACGATCAGATGCGCGACGCGATGCGCCAGCGTGCTGGTCTTGCCGGAGCCGGCGCCGGCGATCACCAGCAACGGCCCGGCGACCGCGCCGTCGCCATGCTCGACGGCAAGGCACTGCTCGGCATTCAGCTTTGCGAGATAGGCAGGCCGGAAGGTCGAATCACGGGCAGCGAGGTTCATTGCCCATCAAGCATCGTTTCTGCTTTGTTCGCAACGCTTTCGACGTGAAAGTTGCGACCGATGCGTCCGATTCTACTGGCGCACCAGCCGATGAACTGGGCCTAGCGCTGGGGCTCTACGCCCATCGCCGCCGACTGCCGCGGCAACGACTTGTCGTCATCGGGAGGCGGCAGCAACAGCGGATCGAAATCGTCGGGCACTTCGTCAATGATTTCCCTGACTATGCGGTAGGCCACGTAAATGGCGGCCCCGGCTATGAGCAGACGGATCATGATTTTCTCCACTGGTATGAACCAACCGAAGAGGCCGCGTTTTGTTCCCCGCTTTCCAAAGGCCCCGAGCTCTGCCTGAGCGTGCAACCAAATCGGCACCGTCTCGTTTGCCCGGTGACAGGAGGTAGCGATGAACAAGCTCTCAATTTTTCTGGCCCCGACCTGGCTCGTTTTGGCGGCAGCGCTGGCTGTCGCGGCTTGCGATAACAACATCCCACCGACAAAGGCCCCCGGCGCCGATCAAAACCCGCAGGTCGACCCTGCACCCAAATCGACGTCAGGCGATGATCAACCCGGCACGCCGCCGGCGCAGTGATGGAACGCTTTAGGAAAGGTGGCCGGCGCCGCTTGGGAGGGGAGCGATGACGCCGGCCAGGCGGGTATCAGGTCCGCCGCATACCTAGAGATAGCTGAGTCTTGCCGTTGCGTCATGGGGTGATCGCGGAAGACCACCGCCTTGAACAGTCAATCAACTGACAAATGTGACAAAACCGCAATTTTCAGATGCGAGAAGTCGATGCTCGCCAGGCGCCGCGCCGTCGCAGCAGGTTCCCGGCCCAATTCAAAGCTGGCCCTCTGATCCGGCGAGGCCGGCGATCGGATCAATCGTCTTCCCCACCGCGGCATAAAGCAACCGGCCGCGCCTGGCATTTTCATGCCTTATCCGGCCAACCGGCGCTCAAGGTCTTGCGAAGCGCTGACGTCCCGTGCAAAAGCGCGGCCATGCTGATCATTAACGACCTTTCGCTCCGCATGGCCGGACGCCTGCTTCTTGACCATGCCTCGCTGACCTTGCCGGCCGGCAGCAAGGCAGGGCTTGTCGGTCGCAACGGCACCGGCAAAACGACTTTGTTCAAGGCGATCACCGGCGACCTCGCCTCCGAGACCGGCTCGATCGGCCTGCCGAAGAACACGCGCATCGGCCAGGTGGCGCAGGAAGCGCCCGGCACCGAGGAGCCGCTGATCGAGATCGTGCTCAAGGCCGACCTTGAACGCTCCGCACTGCTCGAGGAGGAAAAGACGGCGACCGATCCGCACCGCATCGCCGACATCCACATGCGGCTGGCCGATATCGACGCCCATTCGGCCGAGTCGCGTGCCGCCACCATCCTCGCCGGCCTCGGCTTCGACGACGACGCCCAGCGGCGGCCGGCCTCGTCCTTCTCTGGCGGCTGGCGCATGCGCGTCGCACTCGCCGCTGTGCTGTTTGCCGAGCCCGATCTGCTGCTGCTCGACGAGCCGACCAACTATCTCGACCTCGAAGGCACGCTATGGCTGGAAAACTACGTGTCGAAATATCCGCACACGGTGCTGCTGATCTCGCACGACCGCGACCTGCTCAACCGCGCCGTCAACTCGATCGTCCATCTCGACCAGAAGAAGCTGACCTTCTGGCGCGGCGGCTACGACCAGTTCGAGCGCCAATACACCGAGCAGCGCGAATTGCAGGAGAAGGGCAGGGTCAAGCAGGAAGCCGCGCGCAAGCACATGGAGTCCTTCGTCGAGCGCTTCCGCGCCAAAGCTTCCAAGGCGAGACAGGCCCAGTCGCGCATCAAGGCGCTGGAGAAGATGAAGCCGATCGCCGCAATTGTGAACGACAACGTGCGGCCGTTCTCCTTTCCCGAGCCGGTGAAGACCGTGGCCTCGCCGATCATTGCGCTCAACAACGTCAATGTCGGCTATGTCCAGTGTGAGCCGATCCTGAAGAAGATGACGCTGCGCATCGATGCCGACGATCGCATCGCGCTGCTCGGTGCCAACGGCAACGGCAAGTCGACCTTCGCCAAATTGCTGTCCGGCCGCCTGAAGCAGGAGACCGGCACCATGACGGTGGCGCCCGGCCTGAAGGTGGCGATCTTTGCCCAGCATCAGCTCGACGATCTCCGACCGAATGAAAACGCCTATGAGCATGTCCGCCGGCTGATGCCGGAAGCGCCGGAATCGAAGGTGCGCGGCCGCGTCGCCCAGTTCGGCCTGACCACCGAGAAGATGAACACCGCCGCCAAGGACCTGTCCGGCGGCGAGAAGGCGCGGCTGCTGATGGGCCTGTCGGCATTCGAGGGGCCAAACCTGTTCATCCTCGACGAACCGACCAACCATCTCGATATCGACAGCCGTGAATCGCTGATCCATGCGCTGAACGAATTTCCCGGCGCCGTCATCCTGATCTCGCACGACCGCCATCTGCTCGAGGCGACGGCCGACCGGCTGTGGCTGGTCAAGGACGGGACGGTCAACCCCTATGACGGCGACCTTGATGACTACAAGACGCTGGTCACCGGCGTGTCAGGCGACCGCCGCGGCAAGCGCGAGGCCGAAAAAGCCTCGAAGGCCGACCGCCGCCGCGATGCGGCCGCTCGCCGCGCCACCTTCGAGCCGCTGGCCAAGGAGATCCGCGCCACCGAAGCGCTGATGGACCGCATCCGCAAGCGCATCGACTTGATCGAGGACGAGCTCGCCAATCCGGCGGTCTATGAAAAGGACCCGTCGACGGCGACACGGCTTGCCAAGGAGCGCTCGCAACTGGCCCAGACGCTGGCCGCCCACGAGGAAAAATGGCTGTCGATGTCGGCGGAATACGAGGAAGGCACGGCGGAGTAGCGCGACGCCCCTTTGCCTTCTCCCCTTGTGGGAGAAGGTGGATCGGCGCGTAGCGCCGAGCCGGAAGAGGGGTGTTGGACGGATTGCCGGCGATGCCAGGCTGGAACACCCCCTCATCCGACCGAGCGGAGCCTGTCCTCGGGCTTGCCGGAGGCAAGACCCGTGGGCTCGGCCACCTTCTCCCACAACAAGGGGGAGAAGGGAAGGCGCGATCTGGCCCTACACGCCGTGTCCGGAACCCGCTAATCTCGCCCCATGAATCAGCACGCCAAGCTCAGGATCGGCCATTCGGCCTGTCCGCATGATTGCCCGTCGACCTGCGCGCTCGAGGTCGAGCTGCTCGACAGCAAGCGCATCGGCCGCGTCCATGGCGCCAAGGCCAACAGCTACACATCAGGCGTCATCTGCGCCAAGGTCGCCCGTTACGCCGACCGCGTCCATCATCCCGACCGTCTGCTGAAGCCGCTGATCCGTGCCGGCGCCAAGGGCGATGGCACCTGGAAGGAAGCGAGCTGGGAGGCCGCACTCGACCTCGTCGCCGAAAAGTTTATCGAGGCCGAGGCAAAATACGGCTCGGAGACGGTCTGGCCCTATTACTATGCCGGCACGATGGGGCTGGTGCAGCGCGACGGCATCGAGCGGCTGCGCCACGCGAAAAAGTATTCCGGCTTCTTCGGGTCGATCTGCACCAATCTGGCCTGGACCGGCTGGATGATGGGCGCCGGCGCGTTGCGCGGTCCCGACCCGCGCGAGATGGCCAAGTCCGACTGCGTGGTGGTCTGGGGCACCAATGCCGTGGTCACTCAGGTCAACGTCATGACCCACGCGATCAAGGCGCGCAAGGAACGCGGCGCAAAAATCGTCGTCATCGACGTCTACGAAAACGCGACGATGAAGCAGGCCGATCTCGGCCTGGTGCTGAAGCCCGGCACCGATGGCGCGCTGGCCTGCGCGGTGATGCATGTGCTGTTCCGTGACGGCATGGCAGACCGCGCCTATTTGGAAAAATACACCGACGATCCGCACGGTCTGGAAGCGCATCTTCAGACGAGGACGCCGCAATGGGCGGCTGATATCACCGGGCTTTCGGTCGAGGAGATCGAGGCCTTCGCCCGCCTCGTCGGCACGACCAAGAAAACCTATTTCCGCCTCGGCTACGGCTTCTCGCGCCAGCGCAACGGCTCGGTCAACATGCATGCCGCGGCCTCGATCGCCGCGGTCACCGGCTGCTGGCAATATGAGGGCGGCGGCGCCTTCCATTCCAATTCGGGCATCTTCAAGCTCAACCAGGAACTGCTGGAAGGCACGCGGATGCGCGACCCCGCGATCCGCCACCTCGACCATTCGCGAATCGGCCCGGTGCTGACCGGGGCGGCGGATGCGCTCTATGGCGGCCCGCCGGTGACCGCGCTGCTGATCCAGAACACCAATCCGGTCAATGTCGCGCCGGAGCAGCGGCTGGTGAAGCAGGGTTTTCTGCGCGACGACCTGTTTTCCTGCGTGCACGAGCAGTTCATGACCGACACCGCAAAACTCGCCGATGTCGTGCTGCCGGCGACAATGTTCCTCGAGCATGATGATGTCTACAAGGGCGGCGGCAACCAGCACATCACGCTCGGTCCGAAGCTGATCGACCCGCCGGAAGGGCCGCGCAGCAACCATTTCGTCATCGAGGAACTCGGTAAAAGGCTTGGTGTTGGCGACAAGCCCGGCTTCGGCATGACCGAGCAGCAGCATATCGACATCATTTTGGGCAAGCGCGGCCTGGGTAGTTTTTCGAGCCTCAAGGAAGAGAAGTGGGTCGACTTGCAGCCGGATTTCGAGGCGGCGCATTTTATCAACGGCTTCGGCCACGCGGACGGAAGATTCCGCTTCCGTGCCGACTGGACCGGGCAGGCGGCGCCCAACCGGCCGCCTCGAAGCATGGGCCTGTTCGGGCCGGTGGCAAGCCTGCCGGAATTTCCCGACCACGTCGACCTGATCGAGGTGGCGGATGCGGCGCATCCGTTCCGGCTGACCACCTCGCCGGCGCGCAATTTCCTCAACTCGACTTTTTCGGAGACGCCGGTGTCGAAGGCCAAGGAGGGCCGGCCGGAACTGCTTTTGCATCCGGACGATGCGGCAGCCTATGGGCTGGCCAATGGCGACCGGGTCGAGATCGGCAATGCGCGCGGCGAAGTCGTGCTGCACGCAAGATTGTTCGACGGCGTCAAGCGCGGCGTCGTGGTCGCCGAAGGCATCTGGCCCAACAGCGCCCACGAGCGCGGCGAGGGCATCAACGTCCTGACCGGCGCCGATGCGCCGGCGCCCTATGGCGGTGCTGCGTTCCACGACAACAAGGTCTGGCTGCGCGCGGCGAAGTGAGGCTTCGGAACGATATATCCATCCAGCCGTTTTTGCGTGGCGGGTGGAGACATGGTAATGGCAGAAGCGTTGGCAGCGCCGGACCCCATTGGAAGAACGCTTTCGCCCGGCGAACTCGTGACCACGATGTCGCACTTTCATCGCGCCGAGATTCTGCGCATGACGGGGTGGCGCGACCGCCTGGACCGGACGAGCAATTGGGCGATAACGGTCGTTGCGGCGATGTTGTCCATCTCGCTTTCGACAGCCAGCGCGCATCACGGCGTGCTGCTTTTTGCTATGCTGCTTGTCCTGTTGCTGCTGTGGATAGAAGCGCGGCGATATCGCTTCTTCGACGTTTACCGGGCCCGCGTGCGTCAGTTCGAACGGCACTATTTCGCGCAGATATTCTCGCCGCAGCCGGACTTCGCGTCCGATTGGCTGTTGGTCGTCGGCGAAAGCCTGCGCACTCCAAAATTCCTCATTTCGCAACGAGCGGCGTTGGCGCGCCGTCTGCGTCGAAACTACATCCACATGCTGCTGATCCTGCTGCTGGCATGGATCCTCAAACTGTCGACCCCCAGTCTTCTAACCGAAGGTGTCCGCATCGACTTCGTCGGTTCGGTGCGCGAGGCCGTTGCCGGCGCTGCCCTAGGGCCCATTCCCGGCGTGGGCATCGTCGTGCTGGTCGCCGCCTTCTATGCCGGCCTGCTGGTCACGGCGTTCCTGACTGCCGGCGACGACGGCGAACTCTCCTTCGGTGACGTCCACGTCTAAGCGGCAAACGAAAGCCGGCAGTTATATGCCTTCATTTGCGCGTCAGCGGGAAAATCGAACCGATCGGTTCGTTTCTATTGACGCATCGTGCAAGACCGAGTGAACGCCAGCTCAGCAAGATGGCCGCGCCACGCGGCAGGCGTATTTGCCTAACATGTTGAAGAGGATGTGAAAAATTATGGCGAAGGAAGCCTTTTGGCGGATTTCAAGCACCCGGTTCAGGGTGCGGGCGGAACATCTTCGTGATTGGAAACCGCCGCATCGCCAACCCACCTCGGGGTGGTCCGGACGACGCGAAATCCTCCCCGTTCTTGCTTTTGCAGATCAAGTCACAGCCCTCGTTTAGCGCAGATCCTTCGGCCAAACGCAGTGTGTCAGCCGCGCATCGCCGAGGGCCAGCCGTGCCCAGTCACCGTCGAAAACGAAGCGGGCGAGGGCCGTCGTCGGGAATTTTTCTTCAAGCTTTTTGAGTGCCGCGGCATCCGATTCGGCGCCGGCAAGCCGGCGCGCGAATTCCTCCAGGCCGGGATTATGGCCAATCACCAAAAGGCTGCTTGTTGCCGCATTTGCCTGCCGTACCTTGGCGAGAACGTCTGCCGCACTGGCCTCGTAGAGCGCCTGGACGAATTTGGCCGGTGTTTTCGCCGGCAATTCCGCCGAGACCAGCCGCCACGTGTCGCGGCTGCGCAGCGCCGGCGACACCAGCGCCAGATCGGGAAGCCAGCCCTGCCTGGCCAGTTCGCGCCCGACCAGCGGGGCGGCCTTCAGCCCGCGCCCGGAAAGCGGCCGGTCGAAGTCAATAAGGTCAGGATCGTCCCAGCTCGACTTGGCATGACGCAGAAGAAGGAGTTGTTTCATGAGTTCAATTTAAGACCAAGGAATGTCGGGCTGAAAGTCTTTCCCATATCCGCCGCCATGTTTTGTGCCCATGGCGGTATCAAAGGTCGCCCAAAGCGCACCAAAGATGAACAAACCTACGCGCCGTTCATCCTTATCCCACCTGACCGAAATGTCTGCTTCAGTAATGGCCCAATCGCCCGATCGAATGTGAATTGCATCGATGACAGAACCTACTCGCCCGTCCTCGATTCGATACAGATAGAAGTATGCCGTGGCATTCGTTGGATTGTCTGCCTCATCATACTCGAAGGCACCGGCCAGATCACCTTTTGCCCGCATAGCGCTGTCGAAGAGATCCATTTGCCTGTCTGCATCTGTCAAAATAATGTTGAGACGTCGCGTGCGCCATGCGCGACGCGAACGACTTCGACGCGCTGTTCGCAAGGCGATAAAGCACGAGATAATTGCCGATCGTCAATGCTCGCACTTCGGGACGGATGTCGGGTCTCTGGCGACCGGATTGCGGGAATGTCTCCAAATTGCAGGATGCGCGCCGCAATCGCGTCAAGAAAGCGGTCCGCGGCAAGCTCCGCCGCAATGCCAAACCAGATGTCGATCAGATCGTCTTCGGCGGCCGGGCTGCGGACAATGAGGATGTCAGCCACGCCGTTGTATTTTTTCGGCAGCGTCGCTGAACCGGCTGTGCGCCTTTAGCTTGATGTCCTCAATGTCGAAAGGCGCGAACGGGCCGCTCTCCGGCCCTTCCGTCCAGGCTTTCCGCAGCCGCTGCGCTTCCGCCTCGCGCAAGGGCTGGCGAAGGCGCCATTCGCGGAGAGCCTCGCGGATCACTTCGCTTGCCGAACCGTATTGCCCGCTGGCCACCGCGCTCTTGACGATGTCCAGCAGTTCCGGGGGAAGCGCCACGCTGACTTTTTCGACTGTCGCCATCAACCTGTCTCCTTGCCACGATGGTAGCAAAAATTGCCACCATCAACCTGTCTCCTTGCCACGATGGTAGCAAAAATTGCCACCATCTTTAAGGATGGGTCTCAGGGCGTGATGCGCGCCAGATGCTCGAGGTCGGTCTCCTCGCGCAGCGGATCGGGCGCCATCACCACGGAGGTGCTGTTGTCGGCATCGTCGGCGAAGTGGGCAAGCACGGTGCGGCCGCCTTCCATCCGTGCCTTGCCTTCGGCGACCAGCCCGAGCGCCAGCGGATAAAGCCGGTGCTCGGCCTTCAACACACGCGCGGCGAGCATGTCCTCATTGTCGCCGACCATCACCGGCACGGCGGCCTGGGCGATGATCGGGCCGTCATCCATGTCCAGCGTGACGAAATGTACCGTGCAGCCATGGATGCGGATGCCCGCGCGGATAGCTCGCGCATGCGTATCCAGCCCCTTGAAGGCCGGCAACAGGGCAGGGTGGATGTTGATCATCCGTCCCAACCACTTCTCGACGAAGCGCGCGCCGAGGATGCGCATGTAACCGGCCAGTGCCACGATCTCGGCGCCGAACGAGACAAGTGCGGCGTCGATCGCCCCGTCATGCGCTTCCTTGCTGCTATAGTCGGCTCGCGAAATCACCTTGGTCGCGATGCCGCGCGCCGCCGCGATACCGAGACCGGCGGCATTGGCCCGGTCGGAAATGACGCCGACGATCTCGGCCGGATAGTCCGGGTTGCTGGCCGCGGCGATCAGCGCCGTCATGTTGGAGCCGCGTCCCGAAATCAGCACCACGATGCGTTTGCGCATGCTCATAGGCCGATCGAGCCCCGATAGATCACGCCGGCGTTGCGGCGCGGCACGATGCGGCCGATCGGCGTCACGCTCTCGCCGACCTCCTGCAGCACGGCCGCGACCTGCGCCGCCTGGCCGGAGGCGACGACGAGGATCATGCCGACGCCGCAGTTGAAGGTGCGCATCATCTCTTCGGGCGCCACGCCGCCGGTCTTCGCCAGCCATGAGAACACCGCCGGCACCTCGATGGCGTCGAGGTCGAGCTCGGCCGAAAAATCCTTCGGCAGGACGCGCGGGATGTTTTCCGGGAAACCGCCGCCGGTGATATGGGCCAGCGCTTTGATGCCATGCGTGTTACGGATCGCCTTGAGGATCGACTTGACGTAGATGCGGGTCGGCTCGAGCAGCGCCTCGGCCAGCGTGGCTTCATCGTTGAAGGGCGCTGGATCGGTCCACGCAAGGCCGCTGGTGGCGACGATGCGGCGGACCAGCGAAAAGCCATTTGAATGCACGCCCGACGAGGCCAGCCCCAACAGCACGTCGCCCTCGACGATGTCGTCGGTCGGCAGCAGCTGGCCGCGTTCGGCCGCGCCCACGGCAAAGCCGGCGAGGTCGTAGTCGTTGCCGTGATACATGCCGGGCATTTCCGCCGTCTCGCCGCCGATCAGCGCGCATCCGGCCTGCCGGCAGCCCTCGGCGATGCCGCCGACGATCGCCGCACCCTGGTCGGGGTCGAGCTTGCCGGTGGCGAAATAGTCGAGGAAGAACAATGGCTCGGCGCCCTGCACGACGATGTCGTTGACGCACATGGCGACAAGGTCGATGCCGATCGTGTCGTGCTTGCCGGCATCGATGGCGATCTTCAGCTTGGTGCCGACGCCGTCATTGGCGGCGACCAGCACCGGGTCGGTGAAGCCGGCGGCCTTGAGGTCGAACAGGCCGCCGAAGCCGCCGATCTCGCCATCGGCGCCCGGCCGGCGCGTCGCGCGCACCAGCGGCTTGATCTTCTCGACCATGAGGTTGCCGGCATCGATGTCGACACCCGCCTCGGCATAGGTGAGCCCGTTCTTGCGCTTGCTCATCACTCTTTCCTGCTTTCCGGGGCTCTTCGCATGAACGGCTGCGCCTCGCAAGGATAACGGCTGGCTCAGGCACTTTCGGCATCACAAAAGCGTGGACAGCGGCTTCAGGCAAATCTCCAACGTTGGCGATTGGCGAAAGCCTTGAAGACAGCCAATCTCTGCTCCACAACGGGGAGATTGGCAGCTTTCTGCGTCGCTTCTCACTTGCCGCAGCCTCCCATCTCCATCATGTATCATCAAAACAGAAGCGACGGGATATGCGTTTGACCATCCCCAACATGATCACGATCATGCGTTTCGTGCTGGTGCCGGGCGTGGTGCTGGCCATGCTGCAGGCGCGCTGGGACTGGGCTTTCGCCGGTTTCCTGATCGCCGGCATTTCCGACGGCGTCGACGGCTTCATTGCCCGCCATTTCAACCAGTTTTCGCAGCTTGGCGCTTATCTCGATCCGATGGCCGACAAATTGCTGCTGGTCTCGGTGTTCGTGGTGCTGGGCTTCATCGGTGAATTGCCGCTGTGGCTGGTCGTCACCATGGTGTCGCGCGATGCGCTGATCGTCTGCGCCGTCGTTCTGTCCACCGTCATGACCCACCCGGTCGAGATGAAGCCGCTGTTCGTATCGAAGGCCAACACCGCCATCCAGATCGGGCTGGCGGCGGTGGTGCTGGGCGAACTGGCCCTCGCCATCGATCTCGACCCGCTCAGGCCGATGCTCATATTGCTGTCCGGGGTCTTGACCGTGGCTTCGGCCGCGGCCTATCTCGTGGCTTGGCTGAGGCATATGAGCGGCTATGGCGAAGGCTCCAAACCGGGCACCTGACCAGGACATCGACGCGGCAGCCGAGGTTGCCGCTGCCGATGCTGCCGCGTCTGGCGTGTTTCGCCGTCAAATCCGCTTCTGGTTGATCAGCGCCATCATCCTCGCGATCTTCCTCTATGTCTTCAGCGGCATCCTGCTGCCGTTCGTCGCCGGCATGGTGCTCGCCTACTTCCTCGACCCGGTCGCCGACCGGCTGCAGCGGCTCGGCCTGTCCAGGCTGATGGCGACGATTGTCATCCTGTTTGCCTTCATCATCGTTCTGGTGCTGGCCTTCGTCATCCTCATTCCGGTGCTGGCTTCGCAGATGGCTGATTTCGCCAGCAAGCTGCCGGAATACCTGACCCGGCTGCAGAGCCTGATCACCAGCTTCGATCCGAGATGGCTGGAAGAGCAATTCGGCGTCGACGCCAATGGCCTGCGCGAAGGGTTGAACTCGCTGCTGACCTCCGGCTTCGGCCTCCTGACCACGGTGTTCACCTCGATCTGGAGCTCCGGCATGGCGCTGGTGTCGGTGGTCAGCCTGTTCGTCGTCACGCCCGTCGTTGCCTTCTACATGCTGCTCGACTGGGACCGCATGGTGGCGATCGTCGACAGCTGGGTGCCGCGCGACTATGTCCAGACCGTCAGGGCAATCGCCAACGACATCAACACCGCCACCGCCGGCTTTGTGCGCGGCCAGGGCACGCTGTGCCTGGTACTGGGCGCCATGTACGCCACCGGCCTGACCTTGACCGGCCTGAATTTCGGCATCCTCATCGGCCTGTTCGCCGGGCTGATCTCCTTTATTCCCTATGTCGGCTCGCTGACCGGGCTGGTGCTGGCCGTCGGCGTCGGCTTCGTCCAGTTCTGGCCGGACTGGACCATGGTCGCGGCGGTGGCCGGCGTGTTCTTCGTCGGCCAGTTCATCGAGGGCAACATCCTGCAGCCGAGGCTGGTCGGCAAAAGCGTCGGCCTGCATCCGGTGTGGCTGATGTTTTCGCTGTTTGCCTTCGGCGCGCTGTTCGGCTTCGTCGGCTTGCTGATCGCCGTGCCGGCCTCGGCCGCCATTGCCGTTCTGGTGCGTTTTGCCATCGCTCGATACCTGGAGTCGCCGCTCTACAAGGGCCACAACACCGAACCTGTCCCGCCGCTGCCGGCGCGTCGCCGCGGGAGCGGTGGGCCGCGCAGTTGAGCCAGATGCCGGACAACAAGATCGACCCGCCGCGCCAGTTGCCGCTCGATCTCGGCCACGGCACCGGCTATTCGCGCGACGAGCTCGTCGTCTCCGGCACCAACAGCCAAGCGGTGTCGCTGGTCGATCGCTGGCCGGACTGGCCATCGCCGGTGGTTGTGCTCGCCGGTCCGGCGGGCTCTGGAAAAACCCACCTGGCCTCGATCTGGCGCGCCCGCGCCGGAGCAGTGAAGGTCGACGCCGGGCGGATCGGCGACTGCATGGCGAGCCTCGGCGCGCGGCCGGCCCTGATCGACGATGTCGATGCCGGTCCGGTAGATGAAGAGGGGCTGTTCCATCTGATCAACGCGGTGCGCGGAGCCGGCTCGACCTTGCTGCTGACCGCGCGGCGCTTTCCGTCCGCCTGGGGCGTCAGGCTTCCGGACCTCGCTTCGCGGCTGAAGGCGGCGGCGACGGTCGAGATCCACGAGCCCGACGATCACTTGCTGGCCGGCGTCATCACCAAACTGTTCGCCGACCGCCAGGTCGAGGTCGAGCCGCATGTCGTGCAATATCTGGTGCGCCGCATCGAACGCTCGCTGGCAACCGCGATGCGCGTGGTGGAGCGGCTGGATCGCACCGCGCTCGAGCGCAAGACGCCGATCACAAGGGCGCTCGCCGCCGAAACCGTCAGCGCCATGGATGAGGGGCAGGGCGAGTTCGAGATTTAGGCGGTGGGAGAACTTCCCTTCTCCCCTTGTGGGAGAAGGTGGATCGGCGCGCCGCGCCGAGCCGGATGAGGGTGCTGGAAGAAATGAGGCGCTGGCGATCCTGTCGCAGTGCGCCCGATTTGGACGGGGGTGTCCGCCAATNGCGCGCCGCGCCGAGCCGGATGAGGGTGCTGGAAGAAATGAGGCGCTGGCGATCCTGTCGCAGTGCGCCCGATTTGGACGGGGGTGTCCGCCAATCTGGAACACCCCTCATCCGACCGAGCGGAGCCTGTCCTCGGGCTTGCCGGAGGCAAGACCCGTGGGCTCGGCCACCTTCTCCCACAAGGGGAGAAGGAAAAAAGCTCCGGCCGGTGTCCCATTTCGGGAAACGATGACTGGCATCCATCTTGCAACGTCAGCCTTGCCGGCTAACCCCGGTCCTGATTGCGTATCAAATCAGGTTGTAGGCTCGCCGGGAGATGAGGCGGTTGGGGTTCTCTTCCCGGCGAGCTTGCCTTCAATGAGGGGTCGCCAGTCGCGTATACCGCACTGGCAACCGCGCTTACGGATAATCGCAGTCCCGCGCCGTCTTTGGCCGTTATAATGGACCGTTGAATGGTCTATTTTCATCGTAAATATGGACCTTAGAAGAGGGGCCGATGCAGGTATCCGTTACAGAGGCAAAGGGACAGCCGAGAGAATTGGTGCGTCGGTGGATCAAGCTACGGCCGGAGACCCCGATAGTGTACCCACCATCGACAGTGATCTCTTGCCCCGTGACGAAGTTTGCATCGTCTGAAAGTAACCAAGCAACTGTACCTGCGATATCTTCTGATACGCCGTTACGGCGGAGGGGCGTGTGGTCGGCCAGGCGCTTGGCAAAAACAGGGTTTATGACATCATCCGCCATCGGGGTCAGAATGATACCCGGATTGATGGCATTGATCCGGATGTTCCGAGGGCCTTGCTCGACCGCGAACGTACGCATCATGGCAAGCAATGCGCCCTTTGTACTCGCGTAAGCCCCGGCCCCCGGCATCACTGCGCCCGCCGTCCAGGAGGCGTTGATGAGTATGCTGCCGCCTTCCAGAAACGGCAGGCAATGCTTGATCGTAAAGAACGTCCCCCGAATGTTGGTGCCGATCAACACGTCGAAATCATCCGCGTCGGTCACTGCCAATGGTTTGAAGTCGCCCAAAATTCCGGCATTGGCGAATACGGCATCCAGTCTCCCGAAGCGTTCAATTGTCTTCCCTACAGTCGCCGCGACTGCATCATTGTCAGCAATATCGCAAGCAATCGCGACTGCGTCGCCGCCTGCTGCCTCGATGTCCGCCTGCAATTGGCTGATCGGATCGTAACGGCGTCCGACAAGGGCAATCTGTGCACTTTCGTCGGCCAGCCGAAGGGCAGCGGCCCGCCCCATACCCGTTCCCGCACCGGTAACTAGAGCCGTTTTGCCCATGAATCTGGTTTGTGCCATGTCTTTGTTCCTTCGATGAATTGCAACATGGCAGCTGTAATTCCTGTGCTATCTCATGATAATTCGGCAAAACGCTTATTCATTTGAAAGCAGAAATATCGAATGGGTCTTTTTCGCTCCATGCAGGTTTTTGTGGCGACGGTCCAAGGGGGCTCAATGAGCGCTGCTTCGGCAAAACTCGGCATATCGCCAGCGATGGTGGGCAACATGTGGCCGCGCTGGAGGAGCGGCTCGGCACACGCCTTCTGAATAGGACCACCCGCCGCCAGAGCTTGACGGATTTTGGCACGAGCTATGTCGAGCAGTGCCGGGACATCCTGGATCGTGTGGCTGTTGCGGATCAGGACGCAGAGGCATCTCAGACGAAACCTCGCGGGCAATTGAGGATCACAGCGCCGACGACTTTTGGGACGGAGGTTTTAATGCCAGCTTTGCAGCGTTATCGCGACATTGCCCCTGACGTGACGCTGGACATCACATTGACCGACCGCAATGTCGATATCGTGGAAGAAGGCTTCGACATCGCGTTTCGCATTGGAGCGTTGCCGGATAGCCGCCTTATTGCTCGTCACCTTGCTCCCTATCGAATGATGATTTGTGCTGCACCGGATTACCTTGCCCGCAGGGGCACCCCGGATCATCCTCGCGAGCTTTCCGTCCACGAAGCCATCGGCTTTACCCCTGCAGCCCGGTCGCCCTGGAGGCTATCGAAAGGCAAGGATCTGGTCGAAGTCGCTCCCAAAATCTCGATCACCGTCAATAGTGGTCAGGCTGTCCGCATGGCTGCGCGTGCTGGGTTGGGCGTGATTATGCAACCATCCATACTGCTGACTTCGGATATACGCGCTGGCCTTCTCGTCCGGCTTTTCCCGGATTGGCACCTGAATGAACGGCCCATGTCTCTCATCTACCACCGTGACCGACGCATGGCGCCACGCCTAAGCAGCATCATTTCGTTTGCCATTGCAGAATTTGGCGCTCAGGTTGAGGGACAGGCAAATCGTCTCGTCGAAAGCGCTCTTTAAACATGGGTTATCTCGCGCCAGATGCGCGCGACGATGCTACGAGGTCGACGCTCCCAGCTATGAGCTCTCCCACGAGATAATGTCGGCGATAGATTTTGACCGAGAGACATCCCACCCGCAGCCTGTGCGTCGGCCGTTTTCGAACTGATGTTCGCAGGCGGGGTATCCATAGAGATGAAACGCGCATTCAGCACAAAGGCTGGTCATTGCGCTGCTTTCGACGAAATATGTGCTGCCGCATTCGTCGCAACTCGTGATTGATCGGTCAGTCATTGGCTCACCCCGCGCTTCCGTTTCAGTCCGATCGCCACGCGCAGCCGTCGGGTCGTGCCGCCACCGCCGCCACGTTCAGATCCACCGTCCGGCGGCGCCGCCCGTTCCACGCCGAAGCGCCTGCGGTAATCGCCGGGCACCAGGCCGGTTATCCTGGCGAAAACTTTGCGGAAGGAGCCGGGATCGTCATAGCCGACATCCCAGGCGATCTGGTCTATGGATCGGGTCGTCGCTTCCAGCATCTCACGTGCCTTGCCGATGCGCAGGTGCTGGCAATACTCGGTGGGCTTGAGGCCGGTGGCGTTGCGAAAGCGGCGCAGAAAGGTCCGCTCCTCCAAGGCCGCATGCTCCGCCATGGTGGCAAGCGTCACATCGCGCGCGCCTCTCGCCTGGAGCCAGTGCTGCACTTTGAGGATAGCTTTGTCGCCATGGCTCAGCCTGGGAGCAAAGGGGCTATAGAAGCGTTGCTCGCGCCCCGGCGGGTCCACCAGCATGAAGCGGGCGGTTTCTATCATCACGGTCGGCCCGAGCACCCTGTCGACGAGCTTCAGGCCGAGATCGGTCCAGGCCATGTAGCCGCCGGCGGTGATGATGTCGCCATCGTCGATGACCAGCTTGTCGGCATCCAGCACGATGTCGGGGAAGCGTATCGCCAGCGCGTCGCGATAGGCCCAGTGCGTGGTCGCCGCACGACCCGACAGCAGACCGGTCTCGGCAAGCACGAAGGCGCCGGCGCAGACCGAGCCGAGCGTCGCGCCCGCCGCATGGCGGGCCCTGAGCCAGTCGGCATAGGGCGCGGCCGCCTGGCGCGGAATCGGATCACCCAGGGTCGGAGGCAAGATGACCATGGCAGGTCCATGGCCGGGGCCGGGCTCGCTGTCGAAGGTGCGGATGACGGTTTGGCTCGCCTCTTGCAACTGCCAATGGCTGACACGAAGCCTCAGCACGTCCGGCGACCGTTCGGCAGCCAGCCGGTTGGCCAGCTGGAAGAGATCGGTCAGCCCAAGAACGGCCGCTCCCTGAACGCCAGGATATACAACGAGGCCGATTTCGACCGGATCACGCGCCGCAATCATTTGTCAGTTTTGCCATGTACAATGTCTGTTTTGCCAATCCTCACCATGGCTCCGTTGCAATAGCTTGTCCACAGAAGGAACGAACCTTCCCCCGACCAATTCAGCCAACCACATCAAGGAGTACGACGATGAGCACATTCACCACCAAGGACGGCACCGAGATTTTTTACAAGGATTGGGGCACAGGCCAGCCAATCGTGTTCCATCACGGCTGGCCGCTCAGCGCCGACGACTGGGACAACCAGATGCTGTTCTTCCTCGACAAGGGCTATCGCGTGATCGCGCATGACCGGCGCGGGCACGGTCGCTCGACACAGACGGCGACCGGCAACGAGATGGACACCTATGCCGCCGATGTCGCGGCTCTGGTCGCTCACCTTGATCTCAAGAACGCCGTCCATATCGGCCACTCGACCGGCGGCGGCGAGGTGGCGCGTTACGTTGCCCGCTACGGTGGCGAGGGACGCGTCGCCAAGGCGGTGCTGATCGGCGCGGTGCCGCCGATCATGCTCAAGACCGACAGCAACCCCGGCGGCCTGCCGATCGAGGTCTTCGACGGCTTCCGTGCCGCTTTGGTCGCCAACCGCGCCCAGTTCTACAGGGATGTGCCGGCCGGCCCGTTCTACGGCTTCAATCGCGAGGGCGCCAAGGTCTCGCAAGGGGCTGTCGACAACTGGTGGCGCCAGGGCATGATGGGCGGAGCCAAGGCCCATTACGACTGCATCGAGGCTTTTTCCGAGACCGACTTTACCGAGGACCTGAAGAAGCTCGAAGTGCCTGTCCTGATCATGCACGGCGATGACGACCAGATCGTGCCGATTGCCGACTCCGCTCTGCTTGCAGCCAAGCTGGTGAAACACGGCACGCTCAAGGTCTACAAGGGCCTTCCGCACGGCATGTGCACCACCCACCCGGAGATCATCAATCCGGATCTCCTGGCGTTCATCCAAGGCTGACGCTTCGCAAGCTTCAGGCGGGCACGCCCGGAAATCCGGGCTGCCCGTCGGTCGCTTGGGTGCTTCGCGGCCGCAGATGCCGTCCGGCGCAGCTGCGCCGGCAGCACGGCTGTCGCGGTGAATGAATGGTCGGAGTGGAGAGATTCGAACTCCCGACCCTCTGGTCCCAAACCAGATGCGCTACCAGGCTGCGCTACACTCCGATGCCTTGCGGGCTATAGGGTTCCGGGCTTGGGAAGGCAACCCCCGAAACGACAAAAACGGGACGAACGCCATACGGTGGCAGGGAGTTGCACGAAAAGTCCACCAAAAGTCCCACGGCTGTTCATTGCGCTCCTCATGGATAGACAATGAAGTAGCCGCGCCTTGTCGCCCTCCGGCGCTACCGGCTCGCGTTCAACTAGTCGGCGGCGCGTCAACCGGCGGCGGTGCTTGGAACGTCAATCGCTTCGCCAGCAAGAAAGCTGCTTGAATTGAGCGATCCTCAGCCCGTCACCAACGAGACCATCCTCAGAATTCTGCATCTTGTTTTCGTCGAAATCCGCGCGACCGACAACCTGGAAAAGGCTTAGCTAGCCAATCGCAAACACCCCTCGGGCAGCCAATAGCTTGTGCTTTTCGAATATCGCTAGCTTCTGCGGATAAGTGATCCGCACCTTGGCGTTGCACCCGTCACATCTGAAGTGCGCGATCGTTTTTAGCGCAGAGCCCTTCCTTACCGCCGGATGCGAGCAATCCGGACATTCGAATGTGAGCGCAACATCAGACAAGTCTTCGGCTAAGCCCATTTCCGTCCCCTTCGCAAGCGCTGTGGCTGGCGAGTCTCAATTAGCAATTCAGATGTAGCAATTCAGATGCCAATCCCATTGTCCCAAAGCGAGACGAGAACGATTTGCTTCGGGATTGGCCAAGCGCCTTGGGCACCCGACACAACGTGCTCGTCAGCAGCTCCCGCTAAGAGCTGATTATCGCGGCCCGAGTCCTTGCGGGCTATAGGTTGCGGGCTTGGCTGCGCAACCCCTTAAAGACGAGAACGGAACAAACGGTAGGCCCGGGCCGAGAGCGGGCAGGAAATGCAGCCAGCCAAGTCCAGCGCAACGGTTTCGCAGCGCCGTCTCGGCGCCCAGGTTCCTGTCCGGTCAGACCTTCACCAAGGCGGCCGTCGCATACATGAAGGCGACGCCGGCCGCCAGCCCACCCAGGACCGGCGGCGCGAAGAAGGCATCGAGACCCTTCTGGCTGCGGCGCATCAGATAGGCGCCGACCTCGAGATGACCTGCAGGATCGCCCCGGCGCCGATGGCAAGCGCGAGCGCCGACCATTGCGGCGCATAGACCAGGCTGCCGAGCCACATGCCGAGAACCGCAGGCCCGCCGGCTAGCAAGGTCAGGCCGGCGAACGTCCACAGCGGTAGCCGCTCCTTGTTAGTTTCTGCGTTGTAGCAAACTGCTCAAGCTGATTGAGGGGATGGGTTCTTTTGCCGTGATTCCCGCGCGATCATCGTCGGTGGCCCGCCGTACCGAAGGGGTACGGCAGGCATCGGCCTTGCCGCCGGCGGCATTGCGCAGTAATGACGGGAATACAGCGGCGGTGCCGCTTGCACATAGCAACGAGGTGTCCATGTCCGCGCGCATTTTCAGCCCAGCCAAAACCGCGATGCAGTCCGGCAAGGCCAAGACCGGCCACTGGGTGCTGGAATTCGATCCCGAGATGCGCAAGAAAATCGATCCGCTGATGGGCTATACCACGTCGGGTGACATGCGGAGCCAGATCAGGCTCACCTTCGACACCCGGGAAGAGGCGGTGGCCTATGCGGAGAAAGAGGGGCTGGCCTACCGTATCGAGGAGCCGAAGGAATCCAAGCGCCGCCAGATTTCCTATGCGGAGAATTTCCGCTATGACCGCAGGACCCCCTGGACGCATTGACCGGCAAATGCCGGGCGCCCAGCGCATAACTCAGCCGGCCCTTAGCGTCGGCCCAGCGGTCCCGTAGCTCAGCTGGATAGAGCACCGGCCTTCTAAGCCGATGGTCACAGGTTCGAATCCTGTCGGGATCGCCAGTATTTTCAAAGACATAGTGCCATATTTCCGACTTCGGGAGAATGGCATTCCGACCCGTTTACAGGGCCGTTTACAGATTTTCTTCCTCATGGGTTCCGCTCGATGCGGAGAATGACGGCATCGAACCGACGCTGCCATTGCTGATCTGCGAGCGGGCACAGTCACGCACAATGAGTGGAGCGAGCGCATCCGTGCGCGCGATCAGGAGATCGCCGATCTCGGCCGTCGTATCGATGAATCCGGCAAGAGGTCGGCGTTGTCTACGGCACGCGCGACGTGAAGGCATTTGGCTTTGAAAGGTTCCACGGCAGTCGCTTGCTGGCCTGTTGTCGAGAGCGTCTGGTGGTGCTTGCGCCATAATATAAGATAAGTCTAATGTAAGTCATGATCCGGCCATTGAGCGGCGCGGCGGCGCACTCAGGATGGGCGCTATTCATCCGGTGGATATGTCGATCACGCAAAGGGAGGACGAGATGAGACTGGTTAAGTCATTTGCATTTGCTGCTGTGCTGCTTATTTCGTCTGCACTGTCTGCGTCCGCCCAGTCGGCTCGCGAGGACATCGAAGCGGCGCTGACGAAATTCACGGACGCCTTCAACAGTGGAAACGCCGCGGCGGTGGCTCAAATATATACCGAGGACGCCGCCCTCCTGCCGCCCGACGGCAAGCGCGTCGATGGCCGCAAGGGCGTGGAAGAATTCTGGCAGGGCGCGATCAAAGGCGGGATGAAGAATTTCACCCTGAAGGCGCTGGAAGTGGAAGAGAGCGAGAACCTCGCCTACGAAGTTGGCGCATTTACGCTCGATGTGCCGAGCAAAGACGGCGCCCTCTCCACCGTTGCGGGCAAGTACATCGACGTCTGGAAAAAGGGCGACGACGGGACATGGCGCCTGCATCGGGACATCTGGAATTTAGGTGCGGCCCAATAAGGGATAGATATCCAGGCCTCCATCGACCGCCTTGGCGAAAGGTGCGGCGGGCTTTTTTGTCTCCGTATGGAACACTGGCACGGGCAAGACGTTCGCCTCCTGCAGTAATATTTTCCCTGTGCAAATAGGAATGCTGCGAGATCGGATTGTCCCCTCCGATCAGCCCGCGTCCTTCCCCTCCGTGGGGCGCGGGCTTCTTCGTTCATGGAACCGAAACGATCAAGGCTCGTCGGACGTGCAGCCCTGGGTGTTTGGCACCAAGCACGGCGTGTTCAGCCTCGATCGCGTCGGGCAGCGGCGCTCCGAATTCACGATGATGATGCAACCACCGCCGTGTCTTCGCGTTTAACCGCCTTCAATCCTGGTGAGCGACAAAAATGACGGCGTTTGTCCCGATTACAATCTACCTGAATCACAGGCCGATGGTGGTCGCGTCGATAGCCGACGCTGCGAAAGCGCTTCAGCAACCATGGCCATCCATGGACAAACCGTCCCGAATTGAAGCAATCCGAATGATCGAGGAATGCCTGGCCGGGCATTGCAGTCACCAAGCTGCGTTCGCCGCCTTCGAGGCGGCTGCAACGGAACAGGGACTTCATAAGCAGAAGCCCCCAAGCGAAGGCCTCAAGAAATTCGACGGGGTTGCTGAAGATCTGATGTGAGGTCGCCCTCGCCCGCTCGCAGACCTTCCGCGAGGGCGCATCTCGCGTCAGCGATTCTGCAACGGGGTGCGGTTTTTTGGTGTATGATAATGCCGCACGAACAAAATCTCTGGGCGAAGGGGGTTTGTCATGCCGATTCGTGGAAAAGCCGAGCATGCGGGTGTCTTCAACCCGACCGAGTTGGCCCTACTGGCGCGGGTGTTCGAGCGGTTGAAGATTGACAGTGAATCTGCGCATCGACGTGAAGCGCTCGCGTCCCGAATTATTGCCAACTACATGGCCGGAGTGGTGGACGAAGAAGAACTTCTGTCGGTTTCGAAACAAGCGCTGGGGCGGTAGGACCGGGTAAAGCAAGGCTAACCGAGTTGAGCATTCCAACCGCCGGTTGGTAGACGCGACGCGGCCGGCGCGCGTAGGATTTCCTACGATCCGGGCACACCCACCCCCGCCCACCCTGTGCCTGGTGAACGACTGATCGCCCGCTGTGCCGAAAGGTGCGGCGGGCTTTTTGCTTCCGTATGGAACACCGGCTCGGGGAGGGCGTTCGGCTTCTGCAGCATCTTCTCCTGTGAACCAAGCTGCGGTGTCGCCTCCCGATCAGCCCGCGTCCTTCCCCTTCGTAGAGCGCGCGGGCTTTCAGCCATTTGGCCGATGCACTGGTCGTGAGAGTTGCCTACACTAAGGCTGGATCAGTTGCTATGATGCCAACAGACCTTTGCCCGCGATCTTTCCCGGGGGCGCGGGCTTTTCGAACGGTACTGGTTGACAAACCCGGTTAGAAGATAGCCAACAAACCGTCCTACATGGGCGATGAAATCCCCCGCCCGGCGTACGACCTTGCCAACACATTGAACGAGATCGAACTGGCGCGGGCGCTACCTGCCAGCCTTGCGCATCAGAGGGCGCGAATGATCGCCTTACTTGGCGAGCTTGCCCAAACGAATGGAAGCCAGAGGCGCCGCCGCCGTCCGCGCTCATATGCGAGCTGCCGGCGCTGCCCAGCCGTAGACGTTGACCATTTTTTCCGTTCTGGAAATGCTAAGGCTTGCCTGTCGCAACCGATGGTAGTAAATTGATATGACTAAGTCTAAAAGTTGAGTTTGACAGGTTACGGGGTGCCATGGGCGAGCGCGGTGAGGAATGCCTCCCTGAATGGATTGCAGGCCATCTGTCCGATGATCCGGTAATTGCCGGAGACATCTCGGCCAGAATTTGGAACATGAAGAAGGTTGGGCTCCCGTCCCGTGGGATGAGGAGAAGCCAGCGGAAAGAAGCGTCGATCGAGGGCGGAGGTGAGGTTTTGGAGGCTCCGTCGACCCGCGCGATCACCGTCATCTTCCCAGACGCAACACCCATCATGCTATTGGCTGTCTTGGCGCTTTCCGTGCTGTTGCTCCTGGGCGTGGCAGGGTCCGGGCTATTAGCTGAGGCGGTTGCGTCAAGGCTCTGATGGAAAGCGAGTTCGAACTGCTTGGCGTCGAGCGCGGAGAGGCAAGCCCGCGTTTGCGCTCGTGGGCGAGCCGGGCACCCGGAAATATGTCGGCAGTGCCTTCGTCAGCGTCAATCGCGAGATGCGCGAGCGGCTTTGCAAGCGCGTCCAGGAGCATGCCGGCGAGGCACCCAAGGACATGAAGAAGCGGCCGGCAACGCAGTGGGTGAAACCGGGCATGAAAGCCTGCGTGAAGCACTTGCGCGGCGAGGACGATCTTCGGCACGCCTCGCTTCCAAGGCTTTGGGAAGACCAGGTGCGACGTGACTGTTTTCGCTCGTTAAAAATTGAGTATGGACTCTGACCCTGACAGGATTAGGAATTATCCGGGCGCCGTTGTCGGGATGTCAGCGCACACCGTGCTCCTGCCCATCAAAGGAGGAGGACATGAGAAAGTCTCTGGCGCTCATCTTTGAGGACGAGCCGATGATCGTCATCGATATCGAGGCGTCACTCAGAGAGGCTGGTTTTGCGGTGGCCTCAGAGCCAAGTTGCAACCGTGCACGACAATTTTGGCCCTTGTCGAGCCGGACGTCGTCATCCTGGACGTGCTCTTGCAGGACTGCATCAGCTGTTCGGTTGCTGAAGAACTCGTGGCCCGTAATATCCCTTTTGTAATTTACAGTGCCACGGACATCGAGGGCCGCGGTGAGGCCTTCAAGGCCGGTACTTTTGTCGCGAAACCTGCAGACGAATCCGTGCTTGTAGCTTTGGCGGATTCCATGGCTAGGGCATCCACGGCTGCGAGAACGCTTCGAGAAAGCTCGAGAGACGGGCGAGTGCTCTAAAATCGGGTGTCAGAAACTCATATCGCGCGACCGTCGACACCGAACGCATAAAAAGCGACAAACCGCGCTGTGCCCGCGGCATGAGGCTCCACATCAGGCATCTCCGTGGCGAGGAAGAGCTGCGCCACGCCTCGGTGCTGGGCTCCAGCGACGAGGACGCCTCGGTCGCGCTCGCACGCACCATCCGCCAAATCGAGGAATGACGGGTGGTCCTTTATCAGCGCAGGAAGGGACTTAGCTGCGCAGATCTCAGTTTCGTTCTTCGCTCCAATTCGTCAAAAGCCCGATTGTCCCTAGCTGACGACCATTCCAATCGCCAGGAACGCGATGGAGGCAGCCAAGATCGGAGCGAGCAACCAACGGGCTTGGTTGACGCTATTTTCCATGCGCGCCTCCCGCGAACTCACAGCGAGCAACTACTACGAGCAGCCGCAGTTCCTTGTGGCGCGATGTCCGGGCTATTGCGCGAAAACAGGTGAGACTTAGGTCCTGCCTCGGATCAGACCGAAGCCCCGCCGAAGGAACATTTGCAGTTGCTTGAGGTTTGATGAGCTTGGCGCGAAGACGATGCCGTTCAGCGCAATGGAGCTCACATAAAGGAGGCACTTATGGGAATGCGTCTTTCCACTGCAGCGGCGGGGTTTCTGCTGCTGGCAGGTATCGGCGCCGCTGCCGCTCAGGACGTAGTAGTCATCGAGCCTGAACAGGAGACCGTCATCAGGGAATATGTGAAGAAGCAGCCGCTCGCATCGGTGAAAATCCCTGGGGTAGAGCTCAATATCGGCTCAGCCCTGCCCGACACGGTCGAGCTTCATGAAGTTCCCGACACCAAATACAGTTACGTGGTGGTCGACAACCGGACTGTTGTCGTTGATCCAGGCACACGCAAGATCATCAAAATCATCGAGTGACCTAAGCGACTGGGAGGACAGCCCGCCGTGCCGAAAGGTGCGGCGGGAGCCATCAAGGGAGGAATGATCATCATGTCGAACCGTGAGATTGAAGCGTCCCAGGCGCTGCGAATGCGCGTGGCCGACCTCAATGAGAGGATGCGCGGCGCCCGGATTACCGAAAGTGAACTGAAGACCTTTCGAAAGGTCGCAGCCGTCATGGAGGACGGCAAGGGCAGAATCGATGCCGACGATTTAATTGCCGCATCCTTCGTCGTCGAGACGCTGGACTAGCCAAACCGGCTTTAGCTCTTCAGAAAGCGAAGCGCTGCAATGTCCCTCTCTCCCGGTCTATTCTCTGTTGGCCTGACTTTCCAATGCCCGCAATGCAATTTCGCCGTCATCAAGAACGGCAGCTGGTTCCAGGTCGTTTCCCACTACAGATGCGAGGGATGCGGACGCGAGATCCGGATTACCTATCCCGACAAGATTGCCATCTTCCAGAAGCATGCGCACTTGGCCATGCCGCCGCCGGGAGCGCGGTAGATGCGGCAGATGTGCAGACTCCTTCACCGCAAGTGGCTCGAATTGCCGGGGGTCGAGCGCGAGGCGCCGGTATTCGCTCTGATGGGCGAGATCGGCACGCGCAAATATGTCGGCTCGGCCTTCACTGATTCCAGCCGCGCGATGGTATCACCAATCGCCCGGGCGCCTCGGTAGACAGGATTCGCCGTCGTCGCGGCCATCTCTTGTGCTTGCGTTCATTCATGTCCGCAGTGAGAAGGGGCATTGGCGATTCGCCAATGGCGGGGCAGGGCGGATCTGAACGGGGCTTTTCCACGAATGACATTGATGGGCGCGGCGGCACTGCTGATCCTGATCCTGACCTATGCCGGCGTTGCCGTCGGCAGGTTCCCCGGCTTGCGCCTTGACCGGGCAGACATTGCGCTGCTCGGCGGTGCGGCGATGATCGCCATCGGCGCGCTCAGCCTGGAGGAAGCCTACCGCGCCATCAGTTTCGATACCATCACGCTGCTGCTCGGCATGATGATCGTCGTGGCGCATCTGAAAGTGTCGGGCGCCTTTCACGCACTCGGCGCTGTTGCCATCGAGCACGCGCATGCGCCGTTAATGCTCCTGGTGATGGTGACGCTGCTGACCGGCGTTCTGTCAGCGTTCCTGGTCAATGACGCGATCTGCCTGGTCATGGCGCCGATCGTCGTCCACGTCACCCGCGTCATCAACCGCAACCCTGTCCCCTATCTGATCGCTACCGCCACGGCGTCGAATTGCGGCAGTGTCGCCACCATCACCGGCAACCCGCAGAATATGGTCATCGGCGCGCTGTCGGGGATCTCCTATCCGGCCTTCTCGGCGGCCCTGGCGCCGGTCGCCGTGTTTGGCCTCGTCGCCGTCATTGTCATCGTGCGGATCGTCTATCGCGCCGAATTCGCGCGCAAGGCCGAGCTCAGCCCCGAGGTCTATCGCGGCCGCATGCTGCCGGGACAGGTGCTCAAGGCGGTGGTCGTCTGCATCGGACTGGCGATCGCCTTCTTTGCCGGCGTTCCGGTTGCCAAGGCGGCGCTCATTGGCGGCGCCATTCTTCTCGTGACCCGCGCCATCAAGCCGGCGCGCATCTACCGCGAGATTGACGGGCCGCTGCTGTTCATGTTCGCCGGCCTGTTCATCGTCGTCGCCGGCGCCGAGAAGACGCTGCTCAGCCCCGACATTGTCGCCTCGGCAAAAACCCTCGGGCTGGACGACGTCTGGCGGCTGTCCGGCTTCACCGCTGTGCTGTCCAACATCATGAGCAATGTTCCGGCCGTGCTGGCGCTGCGGCCGTTCATACCAGGCCTGGAAGACCCCGAGCGCGCCTGGCTGGTCGTCGCCATGAGCTCGACGCTGGCCGGCAATTTCACGCTGCTCGGTTCAGTCGCCAATCTGATCGTCGCCGAGTACGC
>NZ_NPKJ01000073.1 GCF_002284575.1 Mesorhizobium temperatum | reverse complement strand
CACGTTGCGGCCCTTGGGGCCGAGCGTGACCTTCACTGCGTCGGCGAGGATGTTGACGCCGCGCAGCATGCGCTCACGGGCATCGCGAGAAAATTTTACGTCTTTGGCAGCCATTTTTAGCTCCTGGCAGGGGCTTGAATTGAGCCCGAAGATTTAAGTGACGGTGAGGCCGATATTCAGCCGATGATGCCCATGATGTCGGATTCCTTCATGATCAGAAGGTCTTCGCCATTGAGCTTGACTTCGGTGCCCGACCATTTGCCGAACAGGATGCGGTCGCCGGCCTTGACGTCCAGCGGGACGAGCTTGCCGGCTTCGTCGCGAGCGCCGGAACCAACGGCGATGATTTCGCCTTCCTGCGGCTTTTCCTTTGCCGTGTCGGGGATGATGATCCCGCCGGCAGTCTTGGATTCGGATTCAACCCGGCGTACGACCACGCGGTCATGAAGCGGGCGGAACTTCGACTTTGCCATTTTTTATTCCTCGATGAGAATGGTGAGAACAGTTCCTCCGTCCGGCGACGCCGGACCTACGCTTAGCACTCACCAATGGCGAGTGCTAACGTGGCGGTGAGATAAGCCGGTGGCTGGCGAGAGTCAAGGCGCTGAGTGAGCCGATCGACGCCCGGCGATGAAGTACTGCGCCTCGGCGAAGCAAGCACCAAAAGACGGCACCGTCCGCCAGCGGATGGGATCCGGTCGGCACGATGCGCACTTCGTCGAACCAGCTGCCCCGGCTCGTCGATGATATACTTGACTAAGTCAAGTAAGTGGTTGATCTTGTGCTGTAGGAGGATGCCATGACGATCCATCAACCCGGCAAGGAGCGGATCGATGCGGTGCGGGGCTTCAACCGCTTCTACACCCGCCAGATCGGTCTGCTCGACGAAGGGCTGCTGAAAAGCGCCTTCTCGCTGACCGAGGCTCGTGTACTCTATGAACTGGCGCATCGCGATGGCCTGACCGCCACCGATCTTGTGCGCGATCTCGGTCTCGACCCCGGCTATCTCAGCCGGTTGTTGAAAAAGTTCGAGGAGCGCGGCCTGGTCGAGCGCGCGGCGACGGAAGCCGATGCGCGGCGCTCGTCGATCGCGCTGACGCCGGCGGGAAGGGTGGCGTTCGCGCCGCTGAACCAGGGTTCGCACGACCAGGTCGCGGCCTTGCTCGACCGGCTTCCCGCTCCGGAACAGGACAGGCTGGTCAAGGCGATGCAGACGGTGCAGAGCCTGCTGGGCGATGGCGCGGAGCCCAAAATTCCCTACATGCTGCGGCCTTTGCAGGTCGGCGATATCGGCTGGGTCATCCATCGCCAGGGCCTGCTCTACGCGCAGGAATATGGCTGGGACGAAACCTACGAGGCGCTGGTCGCCGAAATCCTCGGCGCCTTTGTCAAATCCTTCGATCCGAAATGGGAACGCAGCTGGTTCGCCGAGCGGGAAGGGGAAGTCGTCGGCTCGGTCTTTGTCGTGCGCCAGTCGGACGCGGTGGCGAAGCTGCGCCTGCTCTATGTCGAACCCTCGGCGCGCGGTCTCGGCATCGGCAGGCGGCTGGTCGAGGAATGCATCGTCTTTGCTCGTGCGAAGGGATACAAGAGGTTGACGCTGTGGACCAATGACGTGCTCACCTCAGCGCGCCGCATCTATGAGGCGGCCGGTTTCAAGCTGGCCGACGAAGAGCGCCACCACGCCTTCGGCAAGGATCTGGTCGGCCAGAACTGGAACCTGGAGCTGTAGCAGCGCTTCCTGCGCTTCGGCGTCGGGCCTGCGGCCGGCCGCATCTCATGCCTTGACCGGTATCCAGATTTCCAGCCCGCCATCGCCGCTGCGCGGATAGAACTCGGGGCCGTAGCGCTCGAATTCGGGCGCGTCGGCGACCTCGTGCCCGGAGGCCGGCAGCCATTTGTTCCAGATCGTGTTGACCGTGCGGCGGATGGTCGAGATGTGGTCACGATGGGCGAACACGGCGTATTTCTGCGCCGGCACTCGCACGCGCGAAAACTCCCTCGGCAAGTCCGAAAAATCGGACACCTCGACGCCGGCGATATAGTCGAAATTGCCTGCGTCGTCGCCGTTGACGCAGACGCCATAGGCGACGTCGCCGATCTCGCCTGGAATGTTGCCGATATAAGGGCCGAACCGCTGCCACTGCATCGGGATGCCGGCGCTGGTTTCGCAGCTGTAGCGTTCGCCGAGACCGGCGATGAGAAACGGCCGGCTGGTTTCAAAGCGCGGCGGCTCAAGATTGGCGAGGAAGGACTGGTCCATCAGGATCGGCTCCACGAGATCGAGATTGTCGAGCGAGCCTTGCGCGCGCACCAGTTCCGGCGTGGTGCCGAACTGGTCGCGGAAGGCGCGGGTGAAGGCCTCATGCGAGGCGTAGCCGGCGTCGAGCGCGACCGAGAGGATGTCGGGTGCGCCGGCGGCGAGCCTGCGCGCCGCTTCGGTGAGCCGGCGCGAGCGCAGGTAGCCCATCACCGAACGGCCGGTGGCCGCGCCGAAAGCCCGCGTCACCTGAAAGCGAGACACGCCGCTGCTCTTGGCGACATCGTCGAGCGACACTGCTTCCGGCAGATGGCTTTCGACGAACCACAGCGCTTTTTCGGTTGGGTTCATATGGCTCCTCTTCGCATTGGCCAGATCATTGTGCCGTCTGCTTGCACAGTCTTTTTGATCGAAATTGCGCATCGCGCAAAATTGAAACGATGATGATCGTCAGCGCCGCCGACGCTCATGCTCATATTGAATTGAGTTGTAGTCGATGAAGCCGGGCGTGTTGCCAACCCAAGGCTTGTCGCTTGTCGATCGGGTTACCAGTCGACGTACTAAGTCCGCTTTCGGACCCGAAGCCGCGGCGGAAATCGCTCAGATCGTCGGCCTGATGTTCTGATTCAAGCGGAAGAAATTGGTAGGATCATACTTGTTTTTTAATGCAGCCAACCTCGGGTAATTCTCGCCGTAAGCTGCCAGAACCCGGTCCGTGCCCTCTTCGCCGAGATTGTTGGCATAGACGCCGCCGGTCGAGAACGGTCTCATCGCGTCCCATAAGCCACGCGCCCACCGGATGTGCTCTTCGTCATCGGCCGGATCATTCCAGATCGAGATCGGGAAGCAATCGTAAAGCGCGTCTCTGTTTGCGTAAGGGGTTTCGGCTGTCGGCACACGCGAGATTGCGCCGCCAACCTGCTGCAGGACAAGAAGCGACTCGCTGGGCGCGGTTGCGTAAGCCGCGAGCAGCGTATCGATCGCCTGATCTGTAATTTCGCGCATGAACTGCGCCTTCCAGTAGTAGCGCCGTCCGCGCGGAAAGATGCTGTCCCCAGCCGATTGGATCTGAAGATACGAGACCGCAGCAATCCGGTCTTCTACCGGCGTGCCGTGTTCTCTCAACGGTTGGATAATTTGCTCGCCCTCGCCGAGCGGGCCGATGTAACACGCCGAGATACTGAAGAAGCGTTCGCCTGAGGGCGCAGTCACAAGCGCTGCATCCAGGCTCAGTTCATCCGGAGCCTTGCTTGAAAACGTGCGGTAGAACCGCATTGCTTCGCGGGCATGATCGTAGCGGTGCAGCATGGAGCCGGCGATGAGCAAGGGACCCACGGGATGAAGCCTGTATTCGAAGGCTGTAACGACCCCGAAGTTGCCGCCGCCGCCCCGTATGCCCCAGAAAAGATCCGCGTTTTCCGCCGCGTTTGCCTTGAGCAGCCGTCCGTCCGCCGTCACGATTTCGACTGCTATGAGATTGTCGCAGCTCAGTCCATGTTTGCGGCCAAGCTTGCCGAACCCGCCACCGAGTGTCAGTCCGGCTATGCCGGTATCGGCGTTGACGCCCATGGTCGTCGCGAGACCATGGGCCTGCGTGGCGGCGTCGAACTCTCCCAGGTTCAAGCCGGCCTCTGCGCGCGCAACCCGGCGGACCGGGTCGACCTCGATCCGCTTCATGCGCGACACATCAATTACCACGCCGCCATCGCATACCGAACTGCCGGCGACGTTGTGACCACCGCCGCGAACGGCGACGAGAAGGTTTTGCGACTTGGCAAAGCTGACGGCTGTGACGACGTCTTGAGGTTCGACGCAATAGATCACCGTTGCCGGTCGTTTGTCGACCATTCCATTCCAAACTCTGCGTGCCAGGTCATAGCCAGGATCATCCGGAAGGATCAAATCCCCGCGAATTGTCTGCCTGAGGCGCGTGATGTCCGATGCCTGCAGAGCTGGCTCGGTCCCGGAATTCTCCGCAAGCTTGAGCATGCTCATTGAGGGACTCCCTTCGTGATCCGGGGACAGGCTAGGCTCCATGATCTCATGGGCCTTCATTCGCCGCAAAGTCGAATATCTCAGTCGCTAGATGAGCTGGATTCATCTAGACTGGATGAATGAGAAAACTTCCGCCGCTCGGATCTCTTCGCGCCTTCGAGGCTGCCGCCAGGCGAATGAGTTTCAGGGAGGCTGCAATCGAACTTGGTGTGACGCCCACGGCTATCAGCCACCAGATTCGATTGCTTGAGGGCATCTGCGGACAACCCTTGTTTCGGCGGCGCCCGCGACCGCTTGTGCTTACGGACGTGGGCGAACGGCTGTTCCCGGTAGTTCGGAACGGTTTCGACGCCTTTGCCACCGCAATTGCATCAGCTTCGGCCGGCGTCGGCCAACGCCCGCTGCGGGTGACGAGCCCGAATGCATTTGCCAGCCGATGGCTGGTGCCGCGCCTGCCAAAATGGCGGGAAGAGCATCCGGAAATTCCGCTGGAGATTATCGGAACCGACTCGGTGCTGGACCTGCGCGCCGGCAATGCCGATGTTGCTATCCGTTATGCACGCAGGATGCCTCCTGACCTTGCTGCTCAAGAAATCTTTCGGGACAGGTTCTTTCCGGTATGCAGCCCGCAATTGCTCGCGAAGGGGCCCCTGCAGATCGAGCGGGCCGCCGATTTGCTGCAATATCCGCTCATCCATTTTGATTGGATGAACCGTGATCGCGAAGCACCGACCTGGTCGCGATGGCTGGCGATGGCACGCTCTGTCGATCCCGGCATCCCGGATACCAACAAAGCATGGGACCTGAGCTTTCGCGAAGAATTGCATGCCATCGACGCGGTCGCGGCGGGACAGGGGATCGCTATCTGCAGCGACGTGGTCGTTAGCCGCGAACTCAAAAGTGGAGCGCTGGTCAAGGCACACGATCTCTCTCTCCCCGGCTACGGCTTCTATCTCGTATGCGTACCTGATCACCCCCTGCAGCCGCACATCGAGGCCTTTTCCAACTGGATGAGATCGGTGGTGTAAGCACTGGTTCAAGCATGACTATCGGTTCCATTGGATGAGTCCGGCGTCGGTACAAAACAGAAGTCAAGGGAACGCGGGGTTTGCTTCATTGCCATCCATGAATCGCTAACCATGATCGCCGCTGCATGGCTGCCATGCACACTTGCAGGCTTCTGGCACAATGCGGCATCTTGAATGATAAGCACGCTTATAATATGTGCCGCTTATGGTTTCCGACGGCATCGACAGATTGGGCTTTTTGATCCACGACGTGCAGCGCCTGATGCGCAAGCGCTTCGAGGAGAGGGCCAGCGGGCTCGGGCTTTCCTCGGCGCAATGGCGGCTCATGGTCCGCGTCGCCAAGGAAGAAGGCATCACGCAAGCGCGGCTCGCCGAACTTCTCGAGATCGAGCCGATCAGCGTGTCGCGCCTGGTCGACCGCATGGAGGAGAGCGGCTGGATCGAGCGCCGTGCCGACGCCGCCGACCGCCGCGTTCGCATGATCTTCCCGACCGCCAAGGCGAGCGAGGCCTACGCCGAGATCAAGAGCCTTGCTGGCGAAGTCTATGAAGAATCGCTGACCGGCGTGTCGCCGCAAGATCGCCGTGTCCTGATCAAGGCACTGGAGGCGATGGCCAAAAACCTGGCGGACGGCGAGACGGCGTCCGGCGAAAAAGCCGAGAGTACAGAAGGCGCAGCAGCATGAACGCGGTAGCCAAGGTAGATGAGAATGCGACCAAGCTGGAGATGGAAGCTCCCGCGCAGCCGGCGGCAACTCCGGTTACGGTCGCTCCGCAGGTAGAACCGGCGGCGGTGGCGCCGAAGAAGAAGCGCCGTGCCGGCCGCTTCCTTTTGATGTTTGCGCTCCCCGTGGCACTGATCGCCGGCGGCAGCTACGTCTGGGTGACCGGCGGCCGCTATCAGGAAACCGAGAACGCCAATCTGCAGCAGGCCAAGGTCTCGATAGCCGCCGATACGGCGGGCCGCATCGTTCAGGTCGACATTTTCGACAACCAGTCTGTCAAGCAGGGCGACGTGCTGTTCGCCATTGATCCCGAGCCCTACCGGATCGCACTTGCCCAGGCCGATGCGGCGGTGGCCGGCGCGCGCCTCAATGTCGAGCAGCTGCGCGCGGCCTTTAGCCAGGCGGTAGCGCAGGAGAAGTCCGACGCCAGCCAGGTCGACTACGCGCAGTCGCAATACGACCGGGCCGCCGACCTTGCCCGCAAGGGCATCAACGCCGAGTCGTCGCTGGACGAGGCCAGGAACGATCTCGACAAGGCCAAGCAGCAATTGGCCGTGGCCGAGCAGGGCATCCTCAGCGCCAAGGCGGGCCTTGGCGGCAATCCCGATATCGAGACCGACAAGCATCCGACCGTGATGGCGGCGCTCGCCGCGCGCGACAAGGCTGCCTACGATTTGGCGCAGACCACGGTCACGGCGCCGGCCGACGGCATCATTAGCCAGGCTGCCTCGTTCAAGGTCGGCCAATATGTCGGCTCGGGTACGCCGCTGTTTTCGCTGGTCGAGACCGGCGATACCTGGATCGATGCCAATTTCAAGGAAACCCAGCTCACCCATATGAAGCCCGGCCAGAAGGCCGAAATTGTCGTCGACACCTATCCGGGCAAGACGTTCGAAGCCACGGTCGAGGCGATCGGCGCCGGCACCGGAGCCGAGTTCTCGCTGTTGCCCGCCCAGAACGCCACCGGCAACTGGGTCAAGGTCACCCAGCGCATTCCGGTGCGCCTGCAGCTGGCCGATGCCGACGCCAAGATGGTGCTGCGCACCGGCATGAGCGCGACGGTCACGGTGGACACCGGCGTTTCCCGCGGCTTTCCGAGCATATTCGGCCACGCCACGGCAGGTGAGGCGCTATAGACCACCTCGTTCCATTGGATGATGAGGTCTGAGACGCAACAAGTAGAATGCAGGCCGCGCAGGGAGAGGAACGCAGCTGACAGGATTGGTCCGATCGGGGATGCGGTGAGGGTTGGGGTTCGGACCGGGCTGCGTCGCGGCCAGATCGAAGCCTGAACAACCGACGCAGGCCCCTTCGGCCCTCAGGTTTCCGGGCGGCAGGCGCCGTTATCGAGACGCTCGGTCGATATAACCCCCACATCGATTTCGCGTCCCACCGTGATGAGGGTCTCTCCACACCGAAGGCCTCGCCGCCCGGAAGCCTGGCGCATCGGCCCGAAAATCGGAATCGATTTTCGGAAAGCACGATGCGCAGACTCAAAGTACTAGAGCGTACTTTTTGCGTCCAAATGGACGCACGTCGCTCTGGTTACACGTTCTTGTTACCTGCCGGAAGTTCCACATCATGAGCACGCCAGAACCCTTTCGCGAAGTGCCGCATCGCGGCCTGATCACCGTGGCACTGATGCTGGCGACGATCATGCAGGCGCTCGACACCACGATCGCCAACGTCGCGCTGCCGACCATGACCGGCGACCTCGGCGCCTCCCCCGACAATATCAACTGGGTTTTGACCTCCTACATCGTTGCCGCAGCGATCATGACGCCGGTGACCGGCTGGCTGGCCGACCGCTTTGGCCGCAAGGAGCTGTTCCTGACGGCGGTGGTCGGTTTTACCATCTTCTCCATGCTGTGCGGTCTGGCATGGAGCCTTGAAACCATGGTGCTGTTCCGTCTCATGCAAGGCGTATTCGGCGCGGCGATCGTGCCGCTGTCGCAGACCTTCCTGCTCGACATCAATCCGAGGGAACGCCACGGCCAGGCGATGGCTATCTGGGGCGCCGGCATCATGCTGGGACCGATCCTCGGCCCGACTCTGGGTGGCTGGTTGACCGAGAATTTCAACTGGCGCTGGGTGTTCTTCATCAACCTGCCGGTCGGCATCATCGCCTTCCTCGGCATGGCCGCCTACTTGCCGGCCGTTGCAAGGCGGATACGCAGCTTCGATTTCTTCGGCTTCGCCATGCTCTCGCTTGGTGTCGGCGCGCTTCAGCTGATGCTTGATCGTGGCGGCGAGGTCGACTGGTTTTCCTCGGTCGAGATATGGATCGAACTCGGTCTTTCCATCACCGGCTTCTGGGTGTTCATCATTCACACCTTGAAGGCGGAGCAGCCCTTCATCGACCCGAAGATATTCCTCGACCGCAATTTTGTCACCGGACTGGCGTTCATCTTTGTCATGGGCGTGCTCATTCTGGCGAGCATGGCGCTGCTGCCGCCAATGCTGTCGACCATCTTCGGCTATCCGACCCTCACCATTGGCATCGTCTTAGGACCACGCGGCGTCGGCACGATGATTGCCATGCTCGTCGTCGGCCGCATCATGCACAAGGTCGATGCCCGAATCCTCGTCGTCATCGGCTTCCTGCTGACCGCGCAATCGCTCTACACCATGTCTAGCTTTTCACCGCAGATGGACAACTGGCTCATCCTCAGCTCCGGCGTCATCCAGGGCCTTGGAATGGGAATGGTGTTCGTGCCGCTGTCGACCGTGGCCTTCGCCACGCTGGATGCACGCTTCCGCACCGATGCCACGGCGTTATTCAGCCTGGTGCGCAATCTTGGCTCGTCGATCGGCGTATCGGTGGTGACGGTTCTGCTGGTACGCAACACGCAGGTCAATCATGCCGAGCTCTCGGCCTACATCAATCCGTTCAATTCCAACCTCTGGGCGGCGTCACCGGCAGCGGCGGGCGGCGATCCGACGGCGCTTTCCCAAGTGGACGGCATGGTCAATATCCAAGCGATGATGATCTCTTACGTCAATGACTTCAAGCTGCTGATGATGATGACGCTGATTGCCATCCCGTTCGTTTTTCTGCTGCGCAAGCCAAAGGCTGGTCCGACCACCGGCGGGGCGCCCGCCGCGCATATGGACTGACGACTCGTCGACGTACCGGTCACGCCTCCTACTTGCCCAGAACAAGGCTCCAGTAGCGCAGCGAGCTGTCGCGGCCATCGCGGACATAGGCCAGGCCGAAGCGGGTGAAGCGCGGGTCGAGCATGTTGCGGCGGTGGCCGGCCGAATGCATCCAGATGTCGAACAGCTTCTGCTGATCGAAACGGCCCTCGGCGATGTTTTCAGCGGCAGCATCGCTAATGCCGTTGCCCTTGACGCGCGAGGCAAATCCCTTGCCCCAGCCGGTGGAGTGGGTCATGCGGCCGCCGCGCGCCATATAGCCGGACTGCTGCAGGGCTGCCTGTTCGAGCTGAGGGTCGGCGACAAGCGGTCCAAGACCGGCTGAGGCGCGGATGCCCGCCAGTGTGCCGGCGGCGGAGGCAGAGACACCGGCGCCTTCGCCGGTGGGCAGCACGGTGGCGCAAGCGGCAAGCCCGACCAGTGCGGCAAGGCCGGCAGCCCTAAATAGCATTCGCCTGTTAAAGTTTGATCGGGCATCGGAATTTTCGATTTTGGCAACGGTCATGCCCGACTGACATGGCGGAGATGATGGCTTTTGCCGGGCAGGCGCTCAAAAATCTCGCTCACACAAATTTGCGGTTCGTCGCCCTAGTGGGAAATCTGACGCGTCGTACCGAGACGGAATACCAGATTGACCCATCGGTGACCTCCACCGGTGTGCGCGAATGACTGTTTCGCGCCGCATGTCGGCCATTGAGAGAGTCTTTGCCGCTTCCCGAAGCGGACATCATGGGGGACACGCTGTAGGTCTCCGTTGCGCCATAAGCGGCCTTGCCGTCTGCGCCTAGCGGCGAGCTCGTCCACTGCTTCTTGACAGCTCCAGTCAAGAGTCCCTCGGATGCCGGCCGGCTACGCCGATGGCGTGATCACGTCGTATGGTTCATGCATTGATCGTTTCGGTGACGTCACCAAACAGGATTCCCGCCAAGGCCATCGCGATGTTCCAGCGGTCGCCAATTGCCCTTAGTGGACGCCCCACAGATCAATCGCCTGTAAATCCTCGCATAGAGTTCTTGTCGAGTGGCACCGTCGCCGCAAGTCGCGCCTGGCGGTGAAGAGGTAGCGGCCAGCGTTATCCCGGAATATGTCAAGAGTGTTTCAAATTGCGACGATCATAACAACTTCGCGTTAGTCGTAATAAGAAAATTAACCGTCACTTTCTCCGAGTAACGACAAATAACTTGCGGTCAACTTCGAGTTATGCGCAACATGATCGGCTTGAATATGGACTGAGTTGTTGGTGAACTTCTAATTAACGGAGAAGTTACATGCCCGCATCAAAAGAACTCACTAGTGCACGCACCCTCCGCATCCGCAAGAGTGGCCTTCAGATCGATGCACTCAGCGATGAGCTGAAGGCTCAGGTGGCGCTTCTCGACGACGACGAGATTGCAGTCCTGGAATCGGTGAAGGAAAAGCTCAATCGGGGCCTGGCAGAAAACCTGAAGAACGCCGCTGACACCGTGGGCGGCTTTGTCTGGTAAGATCTAGGCCATCTTAGGTTGCGGGCACGCCCCGGGGAGCCAGCTCGATTCCTCAGCGGTTACGGCGCGCGTCCGCAACATTCAGCAGGAATGCGTCGATAAGATTTCAGTCGTCACTCGATCCAGGGGACGAGCGTGCATCTTATTGAGATCCTCAATCTTCGACCCACTGTTGCCGCGGGTGTCTCGATCGGCATTACCCGTCGCTGTCCACTACATTGCGCACATTGCTCCACAAGATCGAGCATGGACAGCGAGCAGGCTCCGGAATGGATATTCGAGCGTTTCGTCAGCACGTTCCGCCCCGATAGCCGACCGGAAATTCTCGCACTCTCTGGTGGCGAGGCGCTACTGCGACCCGAGCTGGTGCGCATGCTGGCTGAGCGCGCGCGACGCGTTGGCACGCGGACCAGTGTGCTTTCGGGTCTTTTCTTCGCCGGTGCCGCTCGCATTCCCCCGTCAATTCTGAAAGCAATCGACGCGGTGGATCATTTTTCAGTCAGCCTCGATGTCTTCCATGAGCGCGAAGTGCCTAGGGCTCGAGTCTTTGACATGCTGGAACAGGTGCTCGCCAGGGGGAAGGATGTGAGCCTCCACCTCGTTGGCACCGACGCCGACGATCCCTACCTGGAGCGTCTGATCGGCGATGTGCGGGCACGCTTTGGTACGGCGGTGCCGATGCTCGTGAACGCACTTTCTTATTTCGGGCGCGCACGCGCATGGTTGCCGAACGACCGGGCAGCGCGCGGCGGGGAGACGAGCGCCCAAGATGCCAATCCCTGCGCCATGGCCGCCTGGCCGGTTGTGGGGTTCGACGGTTGTATCGCCGCCTGCGGTAATGACGACGCGCTCGACGAACGCCCCGGCCACCTGATCCTAGGCCATGCTGCGACCGACGATTGGCAGACCATACGCGAGCGCTCGCTCCAATCGAACGTGCTGCGAGCGATCCGTCTATACGGACCCGAGGTGACGGCGCGCCGGGTGGGGAATACGCCCTCGAGTTGCGACGGATACTGCGGCACCTGCATGGCACTCTCCAAGAACCACGCCGCCGGTCCACCGCTTGAGGCCTTGATGCAGCGGCCTACGACCAGGATTCTCGAAGCGGAAGTTCAAGCCCTGCTGGCCGACGGAGGCGCGGACGCATTCATCCGTCGCCATGGCATCGCGCGCTATGCCGAATTGGCACATCTGGGGGAACCGGCATGACCGTGATGGCACCGAGCACTGATGCGCGGCTGACGCATCTCGAGATCGAGCGCATCCGCCATGCGCGCCGCCGATCGATCCTCCTCTTCCTGACCGACCGGTGCCCGGTCGGCTGTCGGCATTGCTCGGTCGACTCGCGCGCGGACAGCCCAACGATCCGGGATTTCGCGCTGTTCGAGGAGATCGTGGGCTGGATCGCGAGAGACAGTGGGTTCGACGTTGTTGGCATCTCCGGGGGAGAGCCCTTCGTGGAGCGCCGGGGGTTGACGCTGGCCTGCCGTCGTCTGAGCGGAGCGGGCAAGCGGATCGTGGTGTTCACAAGCGGCGTCTGGGCTCGCCAAACCCCCGGGCCGGGCTGGATCCGGGAAGTCCTCGACCGCTGCGCCTGCGTCTACCTTAGCACCGACGCCTTTCACGGGAGCCAGATCACCGACGCTCAGTTTGTCCGCGCCGTAAGGGCAATAGTGGCAGCGGGCCCCTGGTTGGTGATCCAGGGGCTCGACGACGCCGAGACGGCAGCGCGCATCGACAGACTGCTAACCGAGGCCCTTGGCCCTGACTGGCGCCGCACGGCCGAGGTAAACTTGATTGCGCCGCTCACCAACGGCCGCGGCGCCTTGACCTTCAGTCGCGAAGCGCGGACCGCCGGCGCTAGCTTTGGACCCTGCACGCTCGTGCGAAACCCGATGGTGCGCTACGACGGCACTGTAAGTGCCTGCTGCAATGAAAGCGTCATCATGGGGTTCGGACCGGCCCGTCTGCGCCGGCGGGTGGACTCTGCTGGCGATCTAGCCGCAGCCGTCGGCGCGTTCCATGGCGACCCGCTGCTTCGGGTTATCGGCGAGACCGGCTTTGGAGGCCTGACCCAGCATCCTCAGCTGCGCGACCTGGCGGAGGAAAAGTTCGGCACGAATTGCGAGCTTTGCTGGAAGGTATTGGCCCGCATGCCTGACGCCGGCCGGCCCGATCGGCTCGTGGCGGCGATGGCCGAGCTTCAGACGGAGGATGTTCCGTGACGAGTCGGACGGCCAGCGCGCACCTTTCAGCCAAGCTTGATCTCGTTCACGGCGCCTTCGTGGCCTATGCGCGCAAACTCTGGAGCGGCCCGGATGTGCGGGACGTCTATCCGGTCTACCTCAGAGTGATGCACGCGGTCGTGCGATCGGCCGTACCGCTGATGGAAGCGGCGCTTGCCGAGGCGCGGGCACGCGACGAGACGACCCCGCTTACCGCCGAGCTGCTTGCCTACTACGCTCACCACATGAAGGAAGAAGCCGGCCACGACGGCTGGCTTCTGGAGGACTTGGCAGCGACCGGGCACGATCCGGCAGAGGCCCTAGATCAGATCCCGCCGCCAGCGGTCGCGGCAATGGTCGGCGCGCAGTATTATTGGATTCGTCACTTCCATCCGGTTGCGCTTCTTGGCCATATCGCGGCGATAGAGGCATATCATCCGCCTTCCGGTTTTGCCCTCCGACTGGCCGAGGCGACGGGCTACCCCCCAGCGGCGTTCCGGTCGATCTCGCGCCATGAGGTCCTCGACATACACCACCGGCGTGACCTCTTCGAATTGATCGACCGGATACCTCTCAAGCCTCACCACGAGAAAATCATCGCGGTCAGTGGACTGCACACCATTGAGACGGGGATGGATGTGCTCGAATTCATCCACGCCACCGCCGCCCGCGAGCGCAAACCGGCACAATGAGATTGATTTTGAAAGAGGAGCACCGGATCATGACCACAGCCCTCCAGTCCGGTAACGCATTTCGCCCGATAGCCCACGAGCTAGAGCCGATCCTGCAGGTGTTGGCGGAACGCGGAGCCGGCCGCGAAGGCCATGGGCGGGGCACGGTGCTAGGGCACCTTACGGGCACGTATGACGTATTGATAGGTTGGGGGCAGCCGGAGCGGGTATGTCTCGCGGGTCTTCTCCACAACGCCTATTCGACCGATGCCTTCGCGGGCGCGATGTTTCGTCCCTCCGAACGCAATGTGGTCCGCGGCCTCATCGGGGCAGAAGCCGAGCAGCTGGTTCACCAGTTCGGCGGCCTGTCGCGTGACGAGCTTTTCCAGACGCTTGGGTCGGGTCCGCCCAGCGGACGCCAGACCCTTAGCCTCCCCGATCGACGGGGCGGTCCCGCGCTGAAACTGAGTTCGCACGACATCGGCGACCTTCTGGTAATCTACCTCGCCAATGTGGCCGATCAGGCCTGCATGAGCGATGCCGGGCCAACTTACTGGCTCGCCTCTGCCTCGCAGCTCGCCGTCTTGGCGGCGCGCCGGGCCGAGGTAGTACCACCGGTCCTCGATCATTGCCGAGCGACCGTTTCGACCGATGCGGAAGAGGTGGGACTCGAAGCATACGACACCGCGCTGCGCTTCGTGGCGCGGGACCGGGCAGCGGCCGTCGAGTGGCTTGAACTCGCCTCGCGGTATTTACCATGGGTTGGCGAGCCGCTGATTTGGCTGGGCGCGCTTTACCTCGTTGCCGGCGAAGCCGCGGCGGCAAGGATTGCTGCTGCGGAGGGCGCGATGCTGATGCAAAAATGGGGCACACCTTGGGATAAGCGTCTGAAACTCTCGGAATGGGTGGGTCTCGCCGAGTGTCTTGCGTCGCGACGCAATGAAGGGCCGACGCTCGCCACGGCGCTCGATGCAGTGACGGCGTCCCCGCGCGATCTCGTTTTGGCGCTGGCCAACCTGGCCACGCCTGACGCTGCTGCGCGGTACAATATCGGAGCGGACAAGCCCGCGCTTCCCCCGCGCTTCCGAGCCTACCTCGCGCGTCAGGCTTCTGACTCAGAGACGCGGGTCGGCGTCAGCATGTACCCCGGCCTCACTGCGCGCCCCTGGCACTCGGCAGAGCGATTTCCCATCGCTTGCGCACTCGAAAACTCGGCTCGCGCCATCGCTCTGGAGTTCGCGGCACTTCGCCCCGAACTCTTTTGCGACGAGGCCGAGGACATTGCTCGCACCGGCCGCTGGAGTGTGCTTTTCTTGGAAAAGAATGGGGTACGACGGGACGAGGTATGCAACCTCTGCCCCACTACCGCAGCAGTGCTTGAAACCCATCGCCAAGAAATCGGCGGTGCCGGCGTGGCCTACTTCTCCTGCCTGGATCCGGGCACGCGCATCGCCCCCCATCGAGGGGCCACTAATACCCGCTTGCGCTTGCACCTCGGGCTTGAGGTACCTACCGAATGCGGCATGTCAGTTGGGGGAGTCGACGGGCACTGGCAGGAGGGGCGCTGCGCCGTATTCGACGACAGTTTCATCCATAGCGTCTGGAACGACAGCGCACGTCGCCGCGTGGTGCTGATAGTCGACCTCTGGCATCCGGATCTCACACCGCACGAGGTGGCCGTGCTTCAATGGATCGGCGGCTGATTCCCAGCTTTTTGCACATTCATTCTACGCTGAGCACACTGCGAGCGGCAGCATTTGGGGCTGCCTTCGACGTTAAGGACATCGTCCGCTTCGGGCCAGTCTGAGACCCTAGTCCCACCGGGCTGGATGTCCGCTATCCACTTTCCGACGCCAGAAGCTGCCAGTCAACTTCCGGCCCCGAACGCGACGTTAGAGTATCTGCTCGGCAATGATGGCTTCTGGCGCTGCGCGCGCATCCGGTATCCGGCCCGGACGGCAGATCCGACCCAAGCGGTTGCACAGCCTATGGTTGCAAGCGTCAGATTTTTACCACCGGCTAGGCCGCCTTCACGAACTTAGTTTCCGCCGTCGATGAGACCCCGCCGGCCCGATCGTCCTCGGTATCTTCCCACCAGTCGCCCAGGGCGTCGATGAGCGGCACAAGCTTGAGACCCGCTGCCGTGAGATCATAGTCCACGCGTAGCGGATAGCCGGCATACGCCGTTCGACGCACGATCCCGGCTTCCTCCAGCTTGCGCAGTTCCAGCGCCAGAATGCGGTGCGACACGGTCGGGTTGTCACGCCTCAGGTCGCTGAAGCGCTTGGTCCCGTCCTTGAGATAGTAGAGCAGCAAGGTCGGCCAGCGACCGCTGAGCACACGCATGGTCTCTTCGATCGGGCAGCGTGAGACGACATCTTTCATGGCGGGTCCCTGGTTACAGAATAGTGCGTAATTTACATGGGACGACCAGCGTTTAGGGTCAAGCTTCGCTGCGCAGCGTGATCCCTAAACATGGAAGAGACAAAGAAATGGAACCTATCCTCCTCTACGGTGTCCCGGCGGGAAGTTCGATGGGGCTAGTCGCTGCTTTTGAACGCGCCGGACAGCCCTACCGCCTGTGTCGGGTCGACATGCTCACCGAAATGAAGAACGACGCCTATGCCAGCATCAACGGCCGTCAGGAAACGCCGGTGTTGATCACCGACGAAGGCAGGGTGCTCACCGAGACCATGGCGATTGCCGCTTGGCTCGAAGCCCGCGACACGCAACGTCGCATCAGCTTCGATCCTCGCTCGCCGGAAGCTGACCGGATGCATCAGCTGATGGCTTTCGTGAACACCGGTTTCACCGCCGCTTTCACCCCGCTCTGGGCTGCATATGAAATGGAATCGGCCGAGCCGGTCCTGCTGGCGACCTTGCGTGACTTTGGCCGCAAGGCCGTTACCGAGCGCCATGACCGGCTTGAGGCGATGATCGTCGACACCGCCTTTCTGGTCGGCGATCGCCTGACGCTTGCCGACACCACGCTGATTGGCGTGGCACGTTGGGCGGAATTCCACCAGGCGGTCGACGGGGCGGCTTACCCCAAACTGGCCGCCTTGCGCGGCAGGATCGAAGCCGATCCGTCCGTACGCTACGCACAGGCTATCGAGGATGGTGAAAACCCAGCTGGTTCGGGCGCCTGCCTCGGCCACGTCCCGCTGGCCGAGGTGATCGATCGCTTCGCGGCCTAGTTTTTGTCACGCATCTCAGCTGCGCGGCGCCGCAGTGTGGCGCCGCGCGGTGACCGCCCGCGGCTTTGGCCGGGCAGGGCAAACAATCCGTCCACGATCGGTCAGGTGATCAGGTGGGATGCGTTGACACGCATCCAGTCGGCAAGCGAATCCAGCGTGCCACGCAAGGTTCTGCCCATCGGCGTTATCTCATACTCCACGCGAGGCGGCATCTCGGCATAGACCTTCCGATAGACCAGACCGCGATGTTCGAACAGGCGCAGCTGCCGCGTGAGCTCCTTTTGCGTAATCGGCGCGACGGCCCGCTGGAGTTCGCCGAAGCGGATCGGACAACCGGTGACGATCAGGCGATAAAGAATGGGAATGGCCCATTTCCCCGAAACCAGATTGACGAAATCGATCATCGGGCAACGATCGGTCGCGTTATTTCCGCCTTCGACTGGCGGCGCCTCGATGGCTTTTGCCTGTGCCATGAAATTATTTCCTTTAGTACCCATTCGGTGCCTACTATACAAAGCATACTATCGTGTCGACAATGCCGTTCTCATCTCTTTGGGAAGGCAAATCATGGGTCGCTTGAAAGGCAAATATGCCCTCATTACCGGGGCAACCAGTGGCATCGGTCTCGAAACCGCGCGCCAGTTTCTGGCCGAGGGCGCTACCGTGGCAATCACTGGCAGGAGCCCGTCCGGGCTAGAAGCTGCGCAGCGCGAACTGGGCGGATCGGCGCAGGTGATCAGGAATGATGCCGGCAACCTCGCCGATCAGCGTGCGCTTGCCGCCGAGCTTGCGCAGTGCTGGCCTCGGCTCGATATACTCAACATCAATGCCGGCGATGTGGTGCACCAGCCGCTGCAGGATTGGGATCAGGCGGTCTACGACCGCCTGATACAGACCAATCTGAAGGGGCCGTTCTTTCTGATCCAGGCCCTTGCCGATGTTTTCCAACCCGTCGTCGATCATCCTGTGCGGCTCGGTGAGTGCCCATATCGGCCTGCCCCAGAGCAGCGCCTACGCCGCCAGCAAGGCAGGCCTCCTGTCATTGGCGCGCACCCTCTCGGGGGAAATGATCGAGCGCGGTATTCGCGTCAATGGCCTCAGCCCCGGCCCAACCGAGACGCCGGCCCTGGGCAAGCTGGGTCTGCCCGAAGCAGAAGAGAAGGCGCTGGGCGATCGGATACGCGCGCTGGTGCCGATTGGCCGTATGGGCAAACCCTGGGAACTCGCCAAGGCGGCGGTGTTTCTGGCATCGGATGAGTCGAGCTTCGTCGTCGGCACGGAACTGCTCGTCGATGGCGGCGTCGGAAATCTATAGCCGGATTTACCATCGCGACCATCGACTTGGCGACAATCACCCCTAAATCAACTATCATAGTTCTTGTACGAGAAGTGGCAGCTATGGGCGGCCATCCTGGCGGTGACCGCCCCGACCCGCGGGAGAATGGTTATGGCCAGCTTTCATGTCATGTCGGACGCGCGTGGAATGCACGTGCAGCCCAGGGTGCGGCGCATCACCACGGCGGACCTGATGGATGTGCTGCGGCTCGGCGTCGAGGATTTCTGGGCAAAGCCATCGCATTACGTGTTCCTGTGCCTGATCTACCCGGTGGTCGGATTGATCCTGGCGCGGTGGACGACATCCGGCTCCAACGCCATCCAGCTCCTCTATCCCCTGATGTCCGGCTTCGCTCTGCTTGGACCCTTCGCCGCGATTGGTCTCTACGAGATCAGCCGCCGCCGCGAGCTCGGCATGGACACGTCCTGGTGGCACGCGCTCGACGTGCGCCACTCGCCGGCACTGCCGGCGATCGCGGTCATCGGCGCTATGCTGGTGGCCCTGTTCCTGCTCTGGCTGTACACGGCGCAATCGATCTACACCGGCCTGTTCGGCAATCAGCCGCCCGCCTCGATCGGCGGCTTTGTGCGCGAGGTGCTGACGACGCCCAAAGGCTGGACGCTGATCCTGCTCGGCAATGCGGCCGGTTTCGTCTTCGCCGCGATCGTGCTGGCGACCACCGTCGTCGCTTTCCCACTGCTGCTCGACCGCGATGTCGGCGCGGTCTCGGCAATCGAGACATCGGCAAGGGCGGTGATGACAAACCCGCTGCAGATGGCGCTGTGGGGCCTGATCGTCGCGGTGCTGCTGGTCATCGGCTCGATCCCGGTGTTTGCCGGGCTCGCCGTCGTCATGCCGGTGCTTGGCCATGCGACGTGGCATCTCTATCGCAGGGTGGTCGAACCGGAGCGGGCGCAGCAGGACCGGCGGCCGATGTAGGCTCGAGCAGCACTAACGCTGCGCGTCGGTCGCCATCTTCAGGGCCAGTGCGGTCAGCACCGTGCCCATCATCCAGCGCTGGATCACCAGCCATAGCGGCCGGCCGGCGAGGAAGACGGCGATCGAGCCGGCCGTAACCGCGATGATCGCGTTGACGGTGAGGCTGATCGCGATCTGCGTGGTGCCGAGCACCAGAAGCTGCGCCAGCACATGACCCTTGCCGGGGCTGATGAACTGCGGCAGCAGCGACAGATAAAGCACCGCCACCTTCGGGTTGAGCAGATTGGTCATCAGGCCCATGGCGAACAATTTGCGCGGCCTGTCCTTCGGCAGTTCCCGGACCTGGAACGGCGAGCGTCCGCCTGGCCTCACTGCCTGCCAGGCAAGCCACAAAAGGTAGAGCGCGCCGGCAAAGCGCAGCGCATCATAGGCGTAAGGCACGGCAAGCAGCAGCGCGGTGATGCCGAATGCCGCCGACAACACGTAGAAGACAAAGCCGAGCGCCACGCCACCGAGCGAGATCAGGCCGGCCTTCGGTCCCTGTGACAGCGACCGCGAGATCAAATAGATCATGTTCGGGCCAGGCGTCAGCACCATGCCGAGGCAGACCAGCGCGAAGGCGAGATGGTTGGTGGCTTCGGGCACAGGTGCATCTCCGGATGGCGGTGAGAACACTCACCATATGCTTTCATCACCGCAAGAGCATGAGGGCAGGAGCCTTTGCGCCAGCGCCGCTGTCAGCCGGAAGGACGATTAGGTCAGCGATCCTTGGCGCCAGCCTCTCCCTCAAGTCACCAGTCCCATCGCCTTCAGCCGACGATGCGCAGGTTCGACAATTCATTGGCGATTTCCTTGAAATTGTCCGACAGCGTCGCCCCGGTCGCGTTCCAGAACAGCTTGGCCGGTTTGGTCGGATCGGTGGGATCCATGCGGAAGCGCGAGTCCGACGAGCATGCCTTCAGCGCGTCGAGTGCTTTCTTGTCACCGGCATCGCTGGTCGACAGGTCGAGCGCGACGGTCATGACGAGAATGTTCGAATTCTTCGCGTTGGCGCAAAGGGTCTGCATCTGCTCGTCCAGCGCGGCGGTGTAGTTGGCGCCGGTGTAGGTGGTCTTGCCGATGTCGGTGCTCGTGTTCATGAACAGGCGCGTCACGCTTCCAGACCCCGGATATGTCAGACCGGTGTAGCCGTAAGCGGCATAGGTCGACCTGTTGTTGGCATAGCCGCTGTCGCTGACGGCGCTGTAGGTATTGGCGCCGTCAGTCAGCACGATCACCACTTTGTCGTTGCCCCTTTCAGTGTTCGGCCGGCCCTCGGTGAAAGGTTCGTTGCTCGATACCGTCCGCCAGCCCCAGGCAAGACCTTCCGGCACGTTGGTGTTGCCGTTCGGCGCCATGGCGTCGATGGCGCTCTTGATCTCCTCTTTCTCGGCAAGCTGGCTCACGTCCTTGAGCGTCGTAATCGGGTTGGTCGTGCAGGACGCATTCGGGCCATCGCCCGAGGCGGCCGACGTCGAGCCGTAGGGCTTGACCAGGAAATATTTGCGCATGTCCGACTGCCGCTGGGAAGCGGTTGGACTGTCGGCGTAATAGGGCCAGTCAGCCCACCAGTTGTTGCCGTAATTATACAACGTGCTGCCGACGTCGTTGACACCGTCGCGGTTGAAATCGAGCCAGAGGGTGCCAGCCTCGTCCGGTGCAAACATCGGCACGAACAGCGTCGCAGGCGTGGCGGTGTTCGGGGTGGTGTCGTCGTTGTTATACGGGTGCGGCCTCGCCTCCACGCAACCCTGCCAGCTCGCATAGCGGCTGGTGGTGTAGATATATTCCGGGGTTGTCCAGTGGCCGGTCCGGCAAGTGCCGTTTCTCCTGTATTCTTCGCAGATATATTGCTTGGTGTTGGGCACTTCTTCGCGGCCGGACTCGACGGTGATGTCGGCGTAGAGGCTGAAGCGGGTCAGTGGTTGATCCTGGGTGTCGCCCCAGCCGATGCCGCGCTTGTACCAGACGCCGTTGAACTTTTCGGCGTATTTGTCCGGATCGTTGGCGGGGGTCATCATCGTCCAGTCGAAATCCTCGTGCTGGATCGGGGAGATGCCGTCCTGGTCCATCCAGCTATCTTGGTCATGGGTGGGACCGACATTGACCGAAGCAGCGAACGGCACGAGGGAGAACTGCACCGGTTTGCTGACTTGCTTCATCTGTTGTGCCTGCAGCGCCAGCGTATCGACAAGCTGCTTGGCGGCTGTCTTCAGCAGGTCTATTCGCTTCGCGCCGGTGCCGGAACCAAGGTCGTTCATCGAACCGGAATTGTCGAGCACAAGGGCTACTTCCAGCGTGTTCTTGAGGCGGATTTCCGAGCACGCCGTGAAGGTTGTACCGCCCGTCAGCATGGCGGCAGCCGGCAGAAAATAGGGGCGATACGTCAGGCTGCTGCAGAGCTTCAACGTGCCGCCACCCGCATTGCTGTTGGGCAGGGTGACGGTAAGCAACGTATTGGCCGGATCGACGGGGCCGAGATTGGCTTCAAAGAAAGTCTTGGCATAGGCCTTCGCGGCGTCGTCGGTTGCGCCGGACACGATCTTATGAGCGGTAGCGAGGCCGGCGCCGTCCAGGGCATTCAACGTAGCGCTCTTCTGGCGGAGCAGTTCCGAGTAGTCGACGCTGAGCGCCAGGCCGCCCATGAGCGGCACCATGGTGATGACCGTCATCAGCGTATAGTTGCCACGCCGGTCCCTACCGAATTTTCGGATCATTGCCTTCAGCACCCCGCCAGAACCCCTTGTCGGCGAGTGATGCCACCAATCCTTGAATTTCAGATTGCTAAACTATGTCCAAGTCCGACACACTTTTTCAAAGCTCGTTAACCACGCCGCCGCTGGAGGCAATGCCGCCCGCGATCGGGACCGCCGCGAAGCCCCCCAGAATCGGCTAAAGCTCTGGAAAACGAGAATTTTTGTGCCGTGCGATCATGCCTTCATTTCGGGGCGGCGATGCTGAACGCGGCGAAAGCTGGTGACAGGGTCAAGAGCTTCGGTTAATGCGGTCCGGTCGCTGCGGATCGTCGGCGGCGGCGCTCGCAACCATCATGACCTGGGAAACGAAATGGCGGATTCGCCCGATATCATCGGCTCGCTCGCGGATTTGTCGGCAGCCTATTCTGCCATTCTGTGCGATGTCTGGGGCGTGGTCCACAATGGCGAACGGCATTTTCCGGCCGCGGCTCTGGCGCTGGCGACCGCACGCGAAGCCAAGATACCTGTGGTGCTGATCACCAATTCGCCACGCCGCAGCGCCGATGTGGTGGGGCAGATGAATGCGATCGGCGTGCCCTCTGCGGCCTACGACCGCGTCGTCACCTCCGGTGACGTGACCCGCGACCTGATCATCGAGGGCCCGCGAAGGATCTTCCATATCGGCGCCGATCGCGATTTCACGCTCTATGACGGTCTTGACGTCGAGTTGGTCGAGGAGTTCGAGGCATCCGGTGTGGTCTGCACCGGGCTGTTCGACGACGAGGTCGAGAAGCCGGAGGACTACGCCGATCTTCTGCGACGGCTACGCGCCAGGAACCTGCCTTTCATCTGCGCCAATCCCGACATCGTGGTCGAGCGCGGCGAGCGGATGATCTGGTGCGCCGGGGCCTTGGCCCGCGACTATGCCCAGCTCGGCGGGCGGACGCTGATCGCCGGAAAACCTTATGCCCCGGTCTATGACGTCGCGATGAAGGAGATCGCCGACCTGCTCGGCCATCCGGTCGAGCGCTCGGACGTGCTGGCCATCGGCGACGGCATGATGACCGACATCAAGGGTGCTGCCGACAACGGCTTCGATGTGCTCTATGTGTCGGGCGGCATCCATGCCCGCGACTACGGCGATCCGCTACAACCGGATCCGGCCAGGCTAATTGCCTTTCTGGAAAGGCACGGCTACTGGCCGGTCGCGGTCATTCCGAGACTGCAGTAGGGTCGCTCGATGACGGAAGCCTTCGAACGCGTTTCTGCAATCTCGCCGCTGCCGGCCCATTTGCGGGGTGGCGTGGTGGCGATCGGCAATTTCGACGGTGTGCACCGCGGCCACCAGGCGGTGCTCGAGCGCGCGCTTGCCGAGGCCCGCCGGCGCGGCGTGCCGGCTCTGGTGCTGACCTTCGAGCCGCATCCGAGAAAGGTGTTCCGGCCTGCGATACCGCTGTTCGTGCTGACGCCACCACCGATGAAGGCACGGCTGTTGTCGTATCTAGGCTTTGCCGCACTCGTCGAACAGCCGTTCACGCGCGACTTCGCCGCCCTGTCGGCGGAAGCGTTCGTGACCGACGTGCTGGACAGGAATCTCGGCATCATTCACGCCGTGACCGGCTTCGACTTCCACTTCGGCAAGGACAGGCAAGGCGGCCCGGCCTATCTGATGGCGGCCGGCGAACGCCACGGCTTCGGCGTCACCCTGGTTGACGCGTTTCGCGACGAGGGCGCCGAGGTGGTGTCGTCGAGCCGGATCCGCGCGCTGCTGTGCGAAGGCGCGGTGGCCGAGGCAGCCGGCCTGCTCGGCTACCGCTTCACGGTCGAAAGCGAGGTGATCGGCGGCCAGCAGCTTGGCCGGACGCTCGGCTTTCCAACCGCCAATATGAGGCTTTCGCCGGAAGCCACTCTGAAGGAAGGGATTTACGCCGTCCGCTTCCGCCGCGCCGACGGCACGCTTCATGATGGTGTTGCCAGCTTCGGCCGCCGCCCGACCGTCGATGACAACGGCGCACCGCTTCTGGAAACTTTCGTTTTCGATTTTTCCGGCGATCTCTACGGCGAGATATGCGCGGTGTCCTTCTTTGGTTTCCTGCGCGCCGAGGTGAAGTTCGACGGGCTCGACGCGCTGGTCGTGCAGATGAAGCGCGACGAAGTCGAGGCGAGGGCGCTGCTTGCCGGCGTCAGCCCGCTTTCCGATCTCGACGCGGCCATTGCTTTCTAAGCATGATCCCGAAAAGTGGGAACCGGTTTTCGGACAAGATCATGCTAAAACAAGGACCTACTTTTTCAGCGCCAGGCCGACCGCAATGAAGGCCCAGCCCTGGAAGATCAGGTCGACGGCGAGAAACAGCCCCAGCACCCATACGCTGTTGACTGGCCAGCCCATGGCGATGACCAGGCCTGCCAGTGCGCTGATGATGCCGGCCGCCACCAGCCAGCCCCAGCCTTTTTCCGGTCTGTGCTTGTACCCGACCCAGGCCCTGAGCACGCCTGAAGCGAGAAGGGCGACCGCCAGCAGGAAGGTCAGCACCGCCGAGGCCAGCAGCGGATTGTAGAAGGCAAAGAACCCGGCGACGGCATAGAGAAGACCGCTGAGCAGCCAAAAGAAGAACCGGTTCCATGTCTTCACACCGAAGGCATGCATGATCTCGATGACACCGGCCATCAGCATCAGCCAGCCGACGACGTAGACCGAGGCGACCGTGGCGATGAACAGATTGCCGAAGGCGATGCCGCCGAGGATCAGCAGCAGCACGCCGAGCCCGACGAACCATCCCCATTTCGCCCGCGTCTGACCGATTGCATCCTTTAAAGCATCGCCCTGCAGGGTCATTGCCGCCATCTCCATCGTCGCCTGGCAACTTGCCGATTTGGAAGGTAGCGCCGAAGGCCTTGCCCGTCCAGCGAGCAGCTCGCGCCGGAAGCACGCCAAAAAAGCGGGGCAGCGTTTCGAATTTAAATCAAAGTTTACTGAACCGGCGCCATGGCTCTTGGCCAGGCTGGTTGTTCCCGCCGGTGTTTCGTGCGTATGGAGTGACGATGCGTTCTGTCAGGGTGTTTCAGGCGGTCTTGGCCAGCTTCATGCTGGGCGCGCCCGGTGCCGCCGAAGCCGGTGAGGGCGCCTTGGGCTGGCTGTCCGGCGACTGGTATTTGACGGTCGGCGCCACCGGCATGGTCGCGCCGAATTTCGAGGGCGGCAAGAAGTACCTGCTCAGCGCCTCGCCGATCATCTCGCTCGGCAAGGCCGGTCCTGCGGCCCGCTTCACCTCGCGCAACGACAACATCTCGCTGGGGTTGATCGACGAAGGCGGCCTCCGCGCCGGACTGGCCGGAAAATTGCTGTTTTCGCGCGATGGCGACGACGCCGACGAGCTGAAAGGCCTCGACCCGGTGCGCTGGGGTGGCGAGGCCGGCGGCTTCTTCGAATTCTATCCTTTTGACTGGTTGCGCGCCCGCGCCGAACTGCGGCATGGCATTCGCGCCCATAGCGGCTTTGTCGCCGATATCGCCGCCGACGCCTTCTATGATGTGACGCAGGACGTCAGAATTTCGGGCGGGCCGCGCGTTTCGTTCGCCTCGTCGGACTATTTCGACGCCTATTACGGCGTCAACGCCGAGGAAGCCGTGGCTTCGGGCCTCAGCCAGTACCGTCCGGGCGGCGGCGTGAAGTCGGCGGGCCTCGGCGGCGCGGTGACCTGGAAAGTGACCGAGCCGATGACGGCCAGCCTGTTCGGCGAATATTCGCGCCTGATGGGCCCGGCGGCCGATTCCAGCCTGGTCAAGGAGCGCGGCTCAAGAGATCAGTTCATGATCGGCGTGTCGACGACCTATCGCTTCGATTTCTCGATGTGAGTGGCCCTTGGCCCGGCAATCGCGTATCGGCCGGATGCATTGTGACCTCACAAGCTGCAGGGAAGGCACCGAGAGTTCGGGCTTTTCAATATCGGCCGTCTCGGTTAAAAGCCCAGCCATGACGAGCTTTTCGCGCCTTTTCGCGCTTGCGATACGAATTACAGGCCCGGTGTTTCGGGCGGCTTGAGCGCCGCCGGAGCCGCCGGGAATTTTGCGCGCGGCCTCTCGCGCTTTTTCCAGATCATGATAGTTCAACGCCCGGGCTCCTTTGCCGCCGGGCAATGCATATGGCAGACCAATGACCGATACTCCAATGACCGACACTGTTGAAACGATCGACTATTCCAAAACGCTCTATCTGCCGCAGACGGATTTCCCGATGCGCGCCGGCTTGCCCGAGAAAGAGCCGCTGCTGGTCAAGCGCTGGCAGGATATGGACCTCTACCGCAAGCTGCGCGACAACGCCGCTGGCCGCGAAAAATACGTGCTGCATGACGGCCCGCCCTACGCCAATGGCAACATCCATATCGGCCATGCGCTGAACAAGATCCTCAAGGACGTCATCACGCGCTCGTTCCAGATGCGCGGCTATGACTCGAACTACGTGCCCGGCTGGGATTGTCACGGCCTGCCGATCGAATGGAAAATCGAGGAGCAATACCGCGCCAAAGGCAAGAACAAGGACGAGGTCCCGGTCAACGAGTTCCGTAAGGAATGCCGCGAGTTCGCCGCGCACTGGATCAAGGTGCAGGGCGCAGAATTCCAGCGGCTGGGTGTCGTTGGCGACTTCGACAATCCCTATACGACGATGGCGTTCCACGCCGAGGCGCGCATCGCCGGCGAACTGTTGAAATTCGCCATGTCGGGCCAGCTCTATCGCGGCTCCAAGCCGGTGATGTGGAGCGTTGTCGAGCGCACCGCGCTGGCTGAAGCCGAAGTCGAATACCAGGACTATGAGAGCGACACGATCTGGGCGAAGTTTCCGGTTGTCAGCCTTGCCCGGCAAGTCACCAGCGTCGAAGATGGGCAACCAGCCTTGGATCCAAAGCTGACGCAGACGTCACTGGACTTGCTGGAGGCCCACGTCGTCATCTGGACGACCACTCCGTGGACTATCCCCGGCAACCGCGCCGTGAACTATTCGCCCCGCATCAACTATGGTCTTTACGAGGTCATGGCAGCAGAGAATGCTTTCGGCCCGCAACCTGGCGAAAAGCTGATCTTTGCCGACGCGCTGGCCGAAGAGGCTGCGGTCAAAGCCAAAGTGACGATGAATCGTCTCCGTAACGTTTCGGCCGAAGAGCTTGGAAGCCTTACGCTTTCTCATCCCTTCAACGGTTTGAACGGCGGCTACGAATTTCCCGTGCCGATGCTCGCCGGCGAGCACGTCACCGACGATGCCGGTACCGGTTTCGTCCACACCGCGCCGGGCCACGGCCGCGAGGATTTTGACGCCTGGATGGATGCCGCGTCGGACCTTCGCCAGCGCGGCATCGATACCGCGATCCCGTTCACCGTCGACGATGCCGGCTTCTTCACCAAGGACGCGCCGGGCTTTGGCCCGGACCGCGAGGGCGGAGCGACGCGCGTCATCGACGACAACGGCAAGAAGGGCAATGCCAACCACGCGGTCATCGACGAGTTGATCAAGCGCAACGCGCTGTTCGCGCGCGGCCGGTGGAAGCATTCCTATCCGCATTCCTGGCGGTCGAAGAAGCCGATCATCGTCCGCAACACGCCGCAATGGTTCGTCTATATGGACAAAGAGCTCGGCGACGGCACGACGCTGCGCAGCCGTGCCTTGAAGGCGATCGACGACACCCGCTTCGTGCCGGCCGCCGGCCAGAACCGCATCCGCGCCATGATCGAGGAGCGCCCCGACTGGGTGCTGTCGCGCCAGCGCGCCTGGGGCGTGCCGATCGCGGTCTTCGCCGATGCCGACGGCAATGTGTTGAACGACGAGGCGGTCAACCAGCGCATCATGGACGCCTTCGAGAAGGAGGGCGCCGACGCCTGGTTCGCGGCCGGCGCCAAGGAGCGTTTCCTCGGCAACCACGATGCCTCGAAATGGCAGCAGGTGATGGACATCCTCGACGTCTGGTTCGATTCCGGCTCGAGCCATGTCTTTACTCTCGAGGATCGCCCGGACCTGAAATGGCCGGCCGACCTTTACCTCGAAGGCTCCGACCAGCATCGCGGCTGGTTCCACTCCTCGCTGCTCGAAAGCTGCGGCACCAGGGGCAGGGCGCCTTACGACACCGTCGTCACCCATGGTTTCACCATGGACGAGGAGGGGCGGAAAATGTCGAAGTCGCTCGGCAATACAGTCGTGCCGCAGGACGTCATCAAGCAGTCGGGCGCCGATATCCTGCGGCTATGGGTGGTGACGACCGATTATTGGGAAGACCAGCGGCTCGGCAAGAACGTGCTGCAGACCAATATCGACGCCTACCGCAAGCTGCGCAACACCATCCGCTGGATGCTGGGCACGCTTGCTCATGACGACGGCGAGGAAGTGCCGCTGGATAAGATGCCGGAGCTGGAGCGGCTGATGCTGCACCGGCTCTCCGAACTCGATGAAGTCGTCCGCGCCGGCTATGACGCCTTCGAGTTCAAGCGCATCACCCGCACGCTGCTCGACTTCATGGTGGTCGAACTGTCGGCCTTCTATTTCGACATCCGCAAGGACGCGCTCTACTGCGAAGCGCCCTCCAGCGTGAAGCGCAAGGCGTCCGTGCAGGTGGTGCGCCATCTGTTCGACTGCCTGGTGAAATGGCTGGCGCCGATGCTGCCCTTCACCATGGAGGAGGCCTGGCTCGACCGTCATCCGGACGCCGTCTCGGTGCATCTTGACCAGTTCCCGCAAATCCCCGTCGACTGGAAGAATGAGGTGTTGGCGGAAAAATGGCGCAAGGTGCGCCAGGTCCGCCGCGTCGTCACCGGCGCGCTGGAGATCGCACGCGCCCAGAAGGTCATCGGCTCGTCGCTGGAAGCGGTGCCGGTCGTCACACTCGATGATGCGGCGCTCGAAGCAGCGATTTCAGACGTCGACATGGCCGAAATGGCGATCACCAGCGATCTGGTCATTGCGCATGGCGACGCGCCTTCTGGTGCCTTCGCGCTGGACGACGTCAAGGGCGTCGCCGTGGTGGTCGAGAAGGCCGAGGACCGTGGCCTGGTCAAATGCGCGCGCTCATGGCGCTACACGGCCGATGTCGGGCAGGACAGGGAATTCCCCGACGTTTCGGCGCGGGACGCGGCGGTTCTGCATGAATTGAAGGCGCTTGGTCGTATATAAGGCGGTGCACAAATGCCACGGCGGGCGGCTGATCAGCCCCCGCTCGTTGCCCTTAACGAGTGGTTGAGGTAAACACGCGAAACTCCGGACGACAAATTGTCGCCGGATTTCCGTCGGAAGAGCATAGGCGATGGGGACCGGACCTTTGGCCGGTGGCGATCGAGAGGCTGTCTAGAGTGGGACTTTTTGGCATGACCGAAAGAACTTGCGCGCGCGTTGCGCTGCTGGCGCCGCTTGTCGTATCCGGCTTGGCCCTGACCGGCTGCATGGGCTCGCCGACTTACGGGACCGACAAGACCGCCTCCGCCCAGCTTGCCGGCGATCTCACCAGCGCTTTTTCAGTCATGCCGAAGAACAAGGAAAAGATCGACTACAAGCCGCGCCCCGAACTGGTGAAGCCGGCGCCGGGTCAGAAGGAACTGCCGCCGCCGCAGGACAGCATCGCGACGGCAAGCGCCGATTGGCCGGAATCGCCCGAGCAACGCCGCGCGCGCCTGCGTGCCGAGGCCACGCTCCATCAGGACGATCCGTCCTACCAGGCGCAGATCGTCGATGACGTCCAGACGGATCCGTCGGCGATCAAGGCTGCGATGGCGCAGTCGGCTTCCAGTCATCCGCCGGCCTGGACTCCGGCGGATTCGGACAAGGGCCGCGCCGCCGAGGTCAAGCGCCGCCTCGCCGAAGGCAAGCAGGGCGACCCGAACACCCGCAGATATCTGAGCGAGCCGCCGGTGCAATACCGCGCCGCTGCCACCACCGCGCCGGTGGACGACCTTGGCGAGGACGAGTACAAGAAAGCACGCCGCCTCAAGAAGGAAGCGGCCGCCAAGAACAAGAGCGGCGGCATGTTCGACTGGCTGCCGTGGTAAGCTGCCGGCGCTAGGGAAAGCTGGCGACGCTACAGTTCGCGCCGCTCCTTGAAAAAATCCTTCAGAAGCAGCGCCGCGTCGCTCTCGGCCATGCCTGGATAGATGTCTGGAACATGGTGGCAGGTCGGTGAGGCGAAAAAGCGCACGCCGTTGACCACGGCGCCGCCCTTCTCGTCGGCGGCGCCGAAATAGAGCCGGCGCAACCTGGCGAAGGAAATGGCGCCGGCGCACATGGCGCAGGGCTCCAGCGTCACATAGAGATCGTGGCCGGTGAGCCGCTCGCTCGACAGCTTGCGGCAGGCCTCGCGGATCGCCAGCATCTCGGCATGGGCGGTGGGGTCGGAAAGCTCGCGGGTGCGGTTGCCGGCACTGGCAACGACCGTATCGCCGCTGGCGATGACCGCGCCGACCGGCACTTCGCCACGCAGGGCGGCGGATTCGGCCTCCTTCAGCGCCAGCGCCATGAAATCCGGCCGCTTCAAGCGGTTTCCATTCCTATTATCTCCTCGCTACTGAGGCGTGATCCTGTTATCTACCCGCCCAAACGAGCAAAGGCCACATGGACGACAAAAACAAGAAATTCCCGCGCAAGAGCGGCCCGAAACCGTCGGGCCCGCGTGGTCGTGATGCCGCTGCCGGCAAAGGCGGTAAGCCGTCCTTCGGCGCGAAAAAACCTTACGCGCCGCGCGGCGACCGCCCGATGGCGGCTGACGGCGAGCGGCCGAAGCGTGACTTCAAAAGCGGCGACCGGTCGATCAGCAAGGGGCCGCGCCCTGAAGGCAAGCCCTATGAAAAGCGTGAGGGGCCGCGCAAGCCATACGCCCCGCGCGGCGACCGCCCGATGCCGGCTGACGGCGAGCGGCCGACGCGCGACTTCAAGAGTGGCGACCGGCCGATCAGCAAGGGGCCGCGCCCTGAAGGCAAGCCTTATGAAAAGCGCGAGGGCCCCCGAAAACCCTATGCGCCACGCGGCGACCGGCCGATGGCAGCCGACGGCGAGCGGCCGAAGCGCGACTTCAAAGCCGGCGACAGGCCGTTCAGCAAAGGGCCGCGTCCGGAAGGCAAGCCTTACAAGAAACGCGAAGCTCCGCGCAAGCCCTACGCGCCGCGCGGCGACCGGCCGGCGGCTGCCGAAGGCGAGCGCGGCGAAAGGCGCTTCGACCGTCCCAAGGGAGACTTCAGCGATCGCCCCAAGCGCGACTTCGGTGATCGTCCCAAGCGCGATTTTGCCGGTGATCGGCCCCAGGGGGCATCGGGCGGCGGCTTCAAGCCGCGCCCGCGTCCCGCCGAAGCGACGGAAGAGGCTGGTGAGCGCATCGCCAAGCGGCTGGCCCGCGCCGGCCTTGCTTCGCGCCGCGATGCCGAGGAGCTGATCGCGGCCGGCCGCGTCAAGGTCAATGGAAGGGTGCTGTCCTCGCCCGCCTTCAATGTGATGCCCGGCGACATCATCCATCTCGACGGCATGGAGATCCCGCCGATCGAGCGCACCCGGTTGTTCCTGTTCCACAAGCCGGCCGGCGTCGTCACCACCAACCGTGATCCCGAGGGCCGCAAGACCGTCTTCGACGTGCTGCCGGCTGACCTGCCGCGGCTGATGACCATCGGCCGGCTCGACATCAACACCGAAGGCCTGCTGCTGCTCACCAACGATGGCGGGCTGGCGCGCGTGCTCGAACTGCCGGCGACCGGCTGGCTCAGGCGCTACCGCGTGCGCGTCCACGGCAAGGTCGAGGAAAGTGCGCTCGCCGGCCTGCGCGAAGGCATCGCCGTCGACGGCGTCTTCTATGGCGCCATCGAGGCGACGCTCGACCGCGAGCAAGGCACCAACGCCTGGCTGACGCTCGGCCTGCGCGAGGGCAAGAACCGCGAGGTCAGGAACATACTTGGTTCGCTTGGCCTCGAGGTGACACGGCTGATCCGCATTTCCTACGGACCGTTCCAGCTCGACGACCTGCCCGAGGGCCATGTGCTGGAGATCAAGGGCCGGGTGCTGCGCGACCAACTCGGCGAACGCCTGGTCGAGGAGTCCGGCGCCAATTTCGATGCTGAGATCACCAAGCCGTTTTCCAACAGGCCGGTGCGGCGCGAAGCGGTGCGGGAAGAGGAACCGGAGCGGCCGAAATTCACCCGCGACGGCGAACGCCGCCCGATCGGCGAAGGCGGGCTGATCAAGAACCGCAAACGCCGCGAAGGCAGCCGCGACGAGGCGCTGGGCAAGCTGTCGACAAGTCCCGGCAGAAGCTTTGGGCCGGAAAAGAGCTTTGGTGAGCGTGGCCCGAAATCTGAACGCAGCGGCCCCGAACGCGGCGGCTTTGGCGATCGCGGCCCCAAATCTGAACGTAGCAGGCCGGGCGGCTTTGGCGGCAAACCGGGCGGCGGGAAAAAGTCCGAACGCGAGCAGCGCCCGATCGAGCCGCCGGGCCAGCGCAAGGCCAATGTCTGGATGGCGCCAGGCGCACGACCGATCGGCAAGGGCAGGGCGGACGCTGATGCCGCCAAGGCGGCCGAATCCAAGGAACGCAAGGCCTCGTTCAAGCCGTCTTATGGCAAGCCCGCCAGGCCCGGAGGCGCAAAGCCGTTCGGCAAGCCGCGTGGTGCCGAGGGTGACGGTGCCAAGGGCAGCGACCGGCCGCGCAGTGGCCCTGGAGGATCAAGGGGAGGCAATGCGGATCGTCGGCGGTGAGTTTCGCGGGCGTCCGCTGGCGACGCCCCGCTCAAGCGCCATCCGCCCGACCACCGACCGCACCCGCGAGGCTGTCTTCAACGTGCTGGCGCATCGCTTTCCCGATACGCTGGTCGGCGCCCGCGTGCTCGACCTGTTCGCCGGCACCGGCGCGCTCGGCCTCGAGGCGCTGTCACGCGGGGCATCTTATGGCGTCTTCATCGAAGAATCAGCGGAAGGGCGCGGCCTGATCCGCACCAATGTCGAGGCCTTCGGCCTCACCGGGCGTACCAAGATATTCCGTCGCGACGCTACGGCTCTGGGCGAGGCGGGCACGATGGCCGCGTTCGGCCTGGTGTTCGCCGATCCGCCCTATGGCAAGGGCCTGGGCCAGCGTGCCTTGCGCTCGGCCAAGGCCGGCGGCTGGCTCGCCCCCGGCGCGCTCTGCGTCGTCGAGGAGGCGGCAGTGGCGCCGTTCGAGCCAGGGCCCGGCTTTTCGGTTGTCGACGAGCGCAGCTATGGCGAGACGGTCATCCGGTTTATCGAGGTTGGGTGAGCGCGGCGGCGATTGGCGCTTCCTCGCCCCCAATCCTTCATTGGGGAGAGGTGGCCGCGAAGCGGCCGGAGAGGGGGACGGTTGTGCGACCCTCCACCATTCGAGACGTTCAAGTCAGCTCCTCCTCGGTTTGTCGGCGCAGACCCCCTCTCCGTCTCGGCTGCGCCGAGCCACCTCTCCCCCGCTTCGCGGGGGCGAGGAACCGAGCGCCTCGAAAATGACGAACAAATCAATTTGCCTGTGGCAACACCCCCGCTTATCGTCCCACCCCATGACAACCGGAGCCATTGATGACATCTCAGGCTGAATGGCTGCGCGGAACGCTCTTGGCGCTGGCTCTCGTAATGACCGGCCCGGTTCTGGCCGACAACAAGCCGGACGACGGCAAGGTGACGAATTTCCTGCTCGACAACGGCATGGAGGTCGTCGTCATCCCCGATCACCGGGCGCCGATCGTCACTCATATGGTGTGGTACAAGATCGGCAGCGCGGATGAGCCGCCAGGCAAGTCCGGCATCGCCCATTTCTTCGAGCATCTGATGTTCAAGGCGACGACCAATCAGGCGGCCGGCGCATTCGACCACGCCGTCTCCGCCATCGGCGGTTCGAACAACGCTTTCACCTCTTATGACTACACCGCCTTTTACGAGACGGTGGTGCCGCAGGCGCTCGAGCAGATGATGGATTTCGAGGCCGATCGCATGCGCAATCTCATCCTCAACGACAACGTCATCGCCACCGAGCGCGACGTGATCCTCGAGGAACGCCGCTCGCGCATCGACAGCAACCCGCAGGCGGTGCTCGGCGAGGAGGTCGACGCCACGCTCTGGCAGAACCAGCCCTATCGCATTCCGGTGATCGGCTGGATGCAGGAGATGGAGATGCTGAACCGCGCCGACGCCAAGGCTTTCTACGACAAATATTACACGCCCAACAACGCCGTGCTGGTGGTGGCCGGCGATGTCGACCCGGAGGTGGTCAAGGCGCTGGCCGAAAAGACCTATGGCAAGATTGCGCGTGGTCCAGACCTGCCGCCGCGCATCCGTCCGGTCGAACCCGAGCAGAACACCAGGCGCACGGTGACGCTCACTGATGCGCGTGTCAGCGTGCCGAACTTTTCGACGCAGTGGGTGGTTCCCTCCTATCACACTGCAAAGCCGGGCGAAGCCGAAGCGCTGGACCTGCTGGCGGAGATCCTCGGCGGCGGTAGCCGCAGCCGGCTCCACCAGCAGCTTGTCGTCAAGCAGGGCATCGCCGCCGAGGCCGGCGCCTTCTTCCAGGGCACCATGCTCGATGCCACCAACTTCACCGTCTATGGCGCGCCGCGCGGCGACGCCAAGCTGGCCGATGTCCAGGCGGCGGTCGAGGTCGAGGTCGCCCGCATCGCCAAGGACGGCGTCACATCAGGCGAGTTGGAGAAGGCCAAGGATCGTTTCGTCCGCTCGATGATCTTCGCCCGTGACAAGCAGGATTCGATGGCCAACATTTACGGCGCGACGCTCGCCACCGGCGGCAGCGTCAGGGACGTCGAGGAATGGCCGGGCCGCATCCGCAAGGTCACCGCCGACGAAGTCAGGGACGTTGCCGCGCGCTATCTCAATCTCAACCATTCGACATCAGGCTATCTCTTGCCGCAGACACAGGCAGGGAATTGATCGATGACGAACTTGAGCGTTGGTGCTGCCCCTCACCTGCCTGCCGGCATCCTCTCCCCGTATAGTGACGGGGAGAGGGGCGCTCTCGTCGGCGGTTTCGCCAATCACCAGCGTTGCAAGAAAGGCGCCAATGGTGCGGCCAGCTCCCTTCTCCCCGTCACTATACGGGGAGAAGTGCCCGGCAGGGCGATGAGGGGCGGCGCTGACTCCGACAGCTATTCGTCTCGAACATCAGTTGGAAGCTACCATTTGTCCGAAGCGACTGTCCTGAAGCGTGGCATCACCCCTTTGGCCACCCTGCTCCTCTCCTTGCTCTTCCTCGTCCTGCCGGCGCTTTCCGCTCGTGCGGCCATGAGCATCCAGGAGGTGACGTCGTCAAAGGGCATCACCGCCTGGCTGGTCGAGGACTATTCCGTGCCGCTGGTCGCCATCCGCTTCGTCTTCGACGGCGGCGCGACGCAGGATCCCGCCGGGAAGGAAGGGCTTGCCAATCTGATGAGCGGCCTGTTCGACGAGGGCGCCGGCAATCTCGACAGCGAGGCCTTCCAGATAAAGCTGGACGACGTCGGCGCCGAGTTGAGCTTCGAGGCGGCGCGCGACGGCACCTACGGCTCGATGCGCATGCTGGCCGAGCAGCGAGACGCGGCGTTCGACCTGTTGCGGCTGGCGGTCACCGAGCCGCGTTTCGACCAGGCGCCAATCGACCGCATCCGCGCCCAGGTGCTATCCGGCATCATCGCCAACGAGCTTGACCCCGACACGCTCGCCCAGCGCAAATGGTTGGAGGCACTATACGGCACTCATCCCTATGCACGGCCCGAGGAAGGCACCAGGCAAAGCATCGCCACGATCACGCCGGACGATCTTATCGCCTTTCACAGGGCGAACGTCGCCCGCGATGGCCTGCATGTGGCGGTGGTCGGCGCCATCGATGCCGAGACGTTGAAGAAAAAGCTCGATATGGTCTTCGGCGGCCTGCCGCAACATCAGGCGCTCGCGCCCGTCGCCGATGTCGATCCGAAACTCAACCAGCAGCTCGAGGTCAATTACCACCAGCCCCAGACTTCGCTGCAACTGGCCTATCCCGGCGTCAAGCGGAGTGCGCCGGATTTCTTCGCCGCCGTGCTGATGAACGAGATCCTCGGCGGCACCGCCTTCACCTCGCGGCTGTTCGACGAGGTGCGCGAAAAACGCGGCCTGGCCTACAGCGCCAGTTCCGACCTGGTCGACCACCAGCACGCCAACGCCCTTGCCATCACCACGGCGACCCGCGCGGACCGGGCGGCCGAGACGTTGGCTGTCGTGCGCGAGGTGGTGAAGCGCATGGCGCAGGAGGGGCCGACCGAAGCGGAACTGGCGGCGACCAAGAAATACTTGATCGGCGCCTATGCCATCAACAATCTGAACTCCTCCGGCGCGATCGCCGCGACGCTGCTCGAACTGCAACTCGACCAACTCGGCATCGACTACATGCAGCGCCGCGCCGCCCTCATCAACGCGGTGACGCTGGATCAGGTCAAGGCGGCGGCAAATAAACTGCTCTCCGCCGAGCCGGCCATCATGATCGTCGGGCCGAAGCACGGCGAGGCCAAGAAGGAATGAGCCCAAATGGGGGGCAAGGGATGAGCCCGAGCTTCGGCATCGCCTTCGGCGGCGGCGGCGCGCGCGGGCTGGCGCATATCCATGTCATCGAGGCGCTGGACGAGCTGGGTATAAGGCCGGTCGCGATATCAGGCTCGTCGATCGGCGCCATCATGGGCGCCGGCATGGCTTCGGGCATGGCCGGCAGCGACATTCACGACTACATGCGCTCGATCCTCGGCCGCCGCGCCGAGGTGGCGGCGCGCATGTGGCGGGCGCGGCCAGGCACTTTTGCCGAGGCGCTGCAGGGCGGGCTGGGTGTCACCCAGTTCAATGTCGAGCGCATCCTCAAGGCATTCATGCCCGACGCCATACCCGAAAGCTTCGCCGAGCTGAAAATACCGCTGAAGGTGACGGCGACGGATTTCTTCGGCCATAAGCTCGCCGTGCTTAGCGACGGCGACCTGCATTCGGCGCTTGCCGCCTCCGCGGCTATTCCCGCGGTATTCCGCCCGGTGATGCGCGACGGCAGGCTGTTGATCGACGGCGGCATCTACAATCCGGTGCCGTTCGACTTGATCGAGCACGACGCCGACATCATCATCGCCGTCGACGTCGTTGGCGCGCCGACCAAAGGCGGGCGCAAATACCCGACCTCCGTCGACCTGATGTTCGGCGCCACGCAATTGATGATGCAGTCGATCATCGCCGCCAAGCTGAGGCAATGCCAGCCGGACATACTGGTCAGGCCGGCGGTGTCGAAATACCGCGTGCTCGATTTCATGAAGATCGACGCCTTGATGGCCGAAACGGTTGATATCAAAGACGAGCTGAAGCGGGAGATCGAGAAGGCGGTGGAGGCGCGCGCCAAGGTCGACACGAGCAAGCGCACCAAGCAGGTGGGTGGGTTGGCGCGGAAAGTCTGACGCCTGGCGGCCTCCAGCGCATGCGTTTGAACATCTGGAACATTCCGCACTCCGATAAGCCCAGCAGACCTTCCGCGGCATGACTATTCCGTCGCGGCCTGAACCGTTCGCCGGTCGATCGAACGGTTGAGGATCAGCGCCCCGGCACGGCTTTCGCACGCTGTTCGCGGCTGTTGCCGCACGCCCGGGCAGATCGCCGCCAGTCCCTCCATCGTGAGCACGTCGGGTATTCTCGTGCGGCTGACGCAAAGCGCACCGTCGGCATCCCACGCCGCTTCGAACGACATATCAGGCGCGGCCTCGTCCTGTTGAATGCCCTTGCGATCGTAGATGACGATCGGCGTGCCGTTGCGGGTGTGACCGACGCCATCGCCGCAATAATCGGCGCGGATCATGCGGGTGCATGCCTGATGATGATCCCAGAGCGGCGTGCCGTCCGGCGACTTTTCCCAGGGCCGATATCCAAAGCGCACGCATTTCGCCTGCGCCCCGCCGGTGCAGGTGATGCTGAACGCCGTGTCGGACGGCAAATGGCGGCCGTCCTGCGTCCAGGTGCCGGCGAGCGGAAAGCCCATGCGCCGGCCCTCGATGTCCGGTTCGCAGATGTTTCGCCATGCGCCGGTAGCTGGGTCGCGGGTCGACATGGTGTAGAGCATGATCCCGCCATCCGAATTTCTCGGATCGGTCTCGACCGCATCGATGCGCAACGGCATCCGTTCCTGTCCGTCAGCAATCGTCAGAACGGCGCCGACGAGATCCTCTTGAGTGACAACGCGGCCGTCTGCCGTCGTAACCTCGAATCTTGTACCGACGACGGAGATCGAGCTGATCGCTTGCCCGGTCCCGGCCTTCGCAAGAGACACCGCGGCCATGCTGGAAATGGCAGTAGCGAGGGCCACCAATGCGCGGCGGCCGATATCGGCGAGGCGGTTCCTGTAGGCTGACATTGTTGGCTCCTGACGGCATATCTTGCGAGTGAGGCGCGGCCAAAGAGAACGGACAGCACAACGCCATCCGTTCCATTGACGACGGACGCCTGAGGTCTGGGCCTCAGCGCCTCGGCGCGGGGCTCGGCCGGTCATGGTTGGTCCCGGCGCCGCTGCCAGTGCCGTGCTGGCCGGACGGAAGGCCGTTGCTCTTCTTGCCAGCGGTCGATGACCGGACATTGTTCTTCTGGACAGCCGGCAAACCGCGGACGTTCGGGTCAACGATTGAGCGGTCGTTGGGGTCAACGACGGAGCGGTCGTTCGGGTCAATGATGGACTTGCCGACCGGAGCGAGGCTTTTCGCCAGAACGATGCCATCGGCATGCACGCCGTTGAGCGCAAGGACGCCGAGGCCGTTGCTGGTCAGTGAATTGCTTGTCAGCGAATTCTTCTCCAGGCCGTTCAGCGATTTGCCGTTCACGCCTTCCGGGCCCCCGGCGCTGGCCGGTGCGACGAGGCAGGCCATTGCCGAGGCAGCAGCCAGGTAAGTCTTGAAGCGATTCATCTTGATTTCCTTTTCGTTTTCAGCGGAGCCGTCCTCTCGGGTTCGCTCCATGGGGCGGCTTTTCGCTCCCGTCTGTTTCGGACGAATGCCGAAATCCGTCCGAATTGTTTCAGTTGTTGCGATCCCGGCGGTGGGCTTGATGCAAGCGTGTCCGCCTTGTCGTGATGCGGCTGGCATGACGGCTCGCGTGCGTAGCCTGTGAGATGGTGACAATCGCGGCGTGCGTCCGGCGCAGCGACACAAAGGAAACCTTCAGCCGGCAAATCGGCAAATCCGCGCAACATCCCCGCGTCATTGGGGACGCCAGAAACAAGGAGATTTCTGGCGATGCAACCTCTGCGAAAAACCAATGACCGATCGAACGGCGAGGCGACGGCTGCCCGAACGGCACGTCTGGCGGTGCTGGCGGGCACCCCCGGCCTGCTGCTGACGGCATACGCGGCGGCGACGTCCACGTCGCTGACCATCCGCGCCGATCTCGCACTGACACTGATGGACATGCTGGTGCTGATCACCGTTGCGATCGTGACTGGCAGCCGCAGGAACGAGGGCACCGGTCGCGAGCGTCAGGCGGCCCTGGCTGAGACGCTCGCCAATGCGTTCGCTGCGCTGGGCATGTGCCTTTCAATGGCTGTCGTCGCCAGCATCGCGGTCCAGCGGATCGCGGCCGGCGGTGTCGAACCCCAAGGCCAAGGCGTTGTTCTCGCCATGAACTTGAACCTGGCCTACGCGGTGATCAACCTGTGGATACTGCGCCGATGGAAGGCCCGCAACAGGCTTGCCGCTTCTGCGCTGGCCCGCGCACAAATCTGCCTCTTCTCGGACAAGCTCTCGTCGAACCTGCTCATTGCCGCGTCGCTCGCAACAGCCATGATTTGGGAAGGCACGATGATAGCCCGCTTCATCGACCCGGTTGCCGGGCTGCTGATCGCGACGATGACAGCGCGCTGGACCATTCCTGTCGTGCGGGACACTGTTCGAAGCCTGCGACGGGAATTTCGCCGAGCGCGCAAGCCGGTCGCGTAAGGCGAAGCCATGAACCGTACCGGCTGGACGGCTCAGCCTCTTTGAAGCTCCGTATCTAGCGGCGCCGTGCCTCATCGTAAGCAGGTTCGTAGACATAGCCTTCGCCGCGAACCGTCACCAGGACGGTCGGAGTGTCGGGTTCGGTCTCGAACTTCTTGCGCAGTCGCGTGATGCGGATGTCGATGCTCCGGTCGCCCGGCTCGAGATCGCGGTTGTGGGCCAGCCTGCACAGCTGGTCGCGTGACAATACCTGCCGGGGATGGCGCGCGAAGACGCATAACAGGTCGAATTCCATGGACGTCAACTGCACGTCGGCGCCGTCCAGGTCGACCATCGTGCGGCCGTCCATATCGAGGACGCAGCCCCCGAAACGGATGCGGTTCTCAGGCGTCCGCTCTTCCTCGCCCAGGCGCCGGATGACGCTCCTGACACGCGCCAGAAGTTCGCGTGGCTCAAACGGCTTGGCCATATAGTCGTCGGCGCCGGCGGCAAGACCTTCGAGCCGATGCGGCAGGTCACCGACGGCGGTCAGCATCAGGATGCCGGCGCGGCTCTGCTTTGCAATTTCGCGGGCGAGGTCATAGCCGCTTTCGCCGATGAGATTGACGTCGAGAATGACCAGGTTGGGGCTAAAGCGGTCGAGTTCGGTCAGCATTCCCGCTCCATCCGGAACGGATCGGACATCGAAGCCGTGCATGAGCAGGTAATCCGACAGCATCTCGCGCAACGGCGCTTCGTCGTCGACGATGAGCAATTTCTGTTTTGTCACGCTTCGGCCTCTTCCATTGCGCTCAGTCGTTCCAGCACGAGCCTGCGAAAGGTTTGCGGATCGAGCGGTTTCTCGATCACCGGCGCGCCCGTCTCGCCGATGAAGCGATCGATCTCGGGTGCCAGCGTGTCGCCGGTCACGAACAGCAGCCGGCGGGTGAGCCCGGGGCGCAATTGTTCCAGCGCGCGGTAAAGGCCGGGGCCGTCGAGGCCGGGCATGCGTATGTCGCTGATCAAAAGGCCGATTCCTTCCTCACGCACAGCCTTGAGGGCGGCATTCGCGTCGTCGGCGATGGTGACGTCGTGGCCATCGCGGCGCAATATTTCGGCGATCATTGAGGCAATGTCGGCATCATCGTCGACCACCAGAATTCGTGCGGCCGAGGTCGCAGGCGGCATCCTGCCGGCAGCTTCGGGCGGAGCGAGCGTCTCGGCTCGGCCGCTCGGAAGCCGGATCGTAAACCGTGCACCGCCGCCCTCCGTCGAATCCAGTTCTATGCTGCCGTCGTGGGCAGTCACGATGCCCTGGCAGACAGATAGCCCGACCCCGCTGCCTTCACCGGCCATTTTGGTCGTGTAGAAAGGCTCAAAAGCACGCGAGCGGACCGTCTCAGGCATGCCTGGGCCATTGTCGGCGACAACGATCTCGACGACATCGTCTTCTCCGGTGGTGACAATGGTCAGCCGCCGCGGGTGCGGGACCTGCAGCAAAGCCTGCTGCGCGTTCACCACCAGGTTGGTGACCACCTGATGAAGCTGGTCCCTGTCGCCCCAGATATTGGGAAGCGGTTCCGCCAGTTCGGTGCGGATCTCGATCCCGGCCGAGCGCAGGCTGTAGGCGGCAAGTTCCAGCGAAGCGACGACGACTTCATTGATGTCGACGGCGCCCCGTGTCGGCGGTTTCTTGCGGGCCATCGCCAGAAAGGTCCGGACGATGCGCGAGCATCGCTCGGCCGCCGCGTGGATCTTGTCGGCGCGCCCCACGGTCGCCTCGTCCGTCGAGAATTCCTTCAGCATCGAACTGTAGCCGATGACGACCGACAGCGGATTGTTGAGTTCATGCGCCACGCCGGCCAGCAGCGAACCGAGAGCGGCGAGTTTTTCCGACTGGTACAGCGTCTCGCGCTGGCTAGCGATCTCCGCCTCGGCCTCGCGCTGGCGGGTGATGTCGGTGACGGCGGCAAGCATGGCCGAACGGCCAGCCTGCGTGATCAGGCGCGCCGAAACCAGCGTATCGATTCTCGACCCCTGCATATTGGTCATGCCGGCTTCGAATGCGTCGACGATTCCATCCCTCAGCAAGAGCTGCAGGAGATCGTCTCGCCGTGAGAGATCTTCCCAGGTCGACGTCGCTTCGGCTCCGATCTGGCCGACCTCGATGCCGAGCACCTTGCGCGCCGGTTCGTTGACGAACAGGATCTCGGGGCCTTCGATTGCCGAGATGGTGATCGGCAGCGGCACGCCTTCGGCGATGGCGCGAAACTGCGCCTCCCTTTCGGCCAACAGCTTCTCGGCTTCCAGTCTGGCTTGCTCGGCCAGGACGCGGTCCGAGATATCGCGGCCGACGGATTGCACTTCGACAAGGCGCCCGTCGCTGTCGAAAATGCCATGATCGTTCCAGGCGAGCCATCGCCGCGCACCATCCGGCATCGCATTGAGAAGTTCCATGCTGGCATCCGGCGCCTGCGGGGTCAGGCGGGCAAGGTGATCCAGGAACCTGCGCCTTTCGTCGGGCGGCAGCACATCGAGTTCGCACCAGGACGGGTCGAGAAGCTCTTCGCGCGTCATCCGGCACGCCCGGCAATAGGCGTCGTTGACGAAGCTCAAATGACCCTCCGGCGACATCCGGACGACGAATTCGGTCTGCAGCTCGACCACGCTGCGGTAGCGCTGCTCGCTGGCTTCGAGTGCCTGACGGGCGAGTTTCTGTTCGGCAACATCGCGTCCGATGGACTGTATTTCGATGAGCTTGCCGCTTTCGTCGAAGATGCCGCGATCGGTCCAATGGATATGGACCTCGCGGCCATCGCTCAGGGCGCCGGCCTCTTCCACTTCGCAGACAGGCCGTTCGGGGGTCACTCGACCGATGATCTCGTCGAAGCTGCCGAAATCGGCGGAAAACGAGTTGAAATAGTGCCAGTCCGGGCTCAGCAACTCTTCGCGTGTCTTGCCGACAAGGCGGCAATAGGCGTCATTGGCGAAGCTCATGCGCCCATCCGGCGCGACCCGGATGATATATTCCGTCTGTGCCTCGACAACATTGCGGTAGCGCTGTTCGCTGTCGGCCAGTTCGCGAAGGGCCGTGCGGTTTTCGGCAAAGATGCTCGAGGCCATGTCGATCCAGGGCTGCCAAAGCGCCGAGCTTTTGATGGCGGCCCCGCGGTTGTCGGTGGGCTCGCCGGTGGCGCCGGAGCGGATATGGTCGACGAGCGAGGTCGCAGGATCGACGATCTCCCTCAGAAGCACTCCGTGCAAAGCGAATACGCAGACAAGCGACCCGACAAAAATGAGCGCGTAAGGAAAAAACGACTGTTGCAGGGCGTAGGACTGATAGAAGCCGATGCCGGCGACGAGCACGAGCAGCGGCAAAACGCTGGCCGCCATTAACAACGCGTAATGCCTGGACAGCTTCGAGGAGGTCGTCACGGCGAGGTCTCCACAGACGGATGCGCCGTCACGACGGTTGCTGTTCCCGTGCGGGCCAGTGGACTGAACGGCCCGCGGCCTGTCAAGCCGGCCTGCCCGGCCATCCGACGTCGTTGAACATAACCGCAAGGATGTTTCACAATGATGCCGCACGCCCGATTTCCCGGCTTCTATTGTTTCAATTGTGTCGAACCAGTCCGAAATCGGCAGCAGCCGGGGCCGATTGACCCGGGGTGAACGTGCCCTGTAGGTTTGGAGCGTCGCTCGCCGCGGGGGAACGCATGGCCGACATTATTATCGTGGACGACGAAACCGACGTAGCGTTCATGATCGCCGACTATTTGCAGGCGAAAGGCTACCGCATTCGCACGGCATCCGGTGGTGCCGAATTGCGCGAGGCGATCGCGGCGGCGAAGGCCAATCTTGTCGTTCTCGACCTCAACATGCCGGGCGAGAACGGCTTTAGCCTGGCCCGCTGGCTGCGTGAACATCACGACACCGGCATCCTTATGCTCACCGGTGCCGATTCGGTGTTCGACAAGGTGGCGGGCCTCGAGATCGGCGCCGACGACTATCTGGCAAAACCGTTTTCACCGGTCGAGCTGGAAGCGCGGATCGCCGCGGTGCTGCGCAGACGCATGCCGAAGGGGTCGAACGGTGCCGACGCTTTGCCGGCCGGGCAATTCGCCTTCGGAACCTATGTGTTCGACGCTCGCGCGAGAAACCTCATCGACGCCGACGGCGTAGCCATTCCGCTGACGCCGATGGAGCTCGATCTGGTGGCAGCCTTCGCCACCCGGGCCGGCCAGGTCATTGGTCGCGACGAATTGCTCGATCTTGCGCCGCCCAGGGGCGACGAGCCGTTCGACCGCAGCATCGACAGCCGCATCACCCGGCTGCGCCGCCGGCTCGAAAGGGACCCAGCCAAGCCGGAACTGATCAAGACGATCCGCGGTGTGGGATACCTGTATCCAAGACGCTGAATGAGTGTGATTCAGGGGCCAGGCTGCCCCGCGGGCGGAACGATCTGCATGACAAGGCGCATCAGATCGGCCTGGCGGGAGGCGCCGGTCTTCTGGAAGATATTGTCGAGATGCGTCTTGGCGGTCGCGTTGGCAATGTGAAGGCTGGCGGCGGTCTCGGCCAAGGTGTGCCCGGCCACCAGGCTGGCGAGCACGCGGGTTTCGGCCATCGTAAGCCCAAAGGCTCTCGCCAGCATTCCGGCGGCATCATGCTCGTCCGGTGCATTGCCGATGAACACCGCGGCTACCGCCGCGGGTTCCATGCCGGCGCGCAGGTCGCCGCCGGCCATCGGCAGCACGCGGGCGAAGACGGGTGGCAGGCCGGATTCGCTAAGGAGGACGGCAAGCCCTGTCTTGCCGATGCTGGCCTCATCCTGAGCCGCAAGCATGATGGCGCTGTGAAGCTCCTTGGAAGCCGACGGGATCTTCGCTTGCAGAATGCCCCGGACATCCTGGATCGGGCCGCCGCTGCGCAGCATGTGCTTGGCCGAGCGGTTGGCGTGCAGGACGGCGCCACGTTCATTGGTGAGGACCACGGCGCATGTGAGCGCATCGAGCGCCTCGGCCATTCCTGCGCGCTCGACAGTGCCGATGTCCAGCATGTTGCTGATTATCACCGAGCGGCGCACATGCGGCAGCAACAGTCTGCCAAGCTTGATTTCGCGCTCGGTGATAATGCCTTGCCGCTTGTGTCGGGCAACGGCGAAGCCGGCAAGGCGGGTAGGGGTGTGGATCAGGAAGAACGACATGACGTCGACCAGGCCTTGCGGCTTCAGGCACTCCTGAAAATATCGGGAGGTCTCCTGATAGGTTTGAGGGGTATGACGCGAGACCACATGCGGCACATCGAGCGAAGGCCATGTCGAGAGATCCTCGAGCAGCCGGGCGTGAATCTCGGGGATATATTTCGCCTGTTGCTCCAGCCAGTATGGCTCTATTCCCACGGTCCTGTAGATCAGCAGCCGATCGTTGGCGAGGTCGTCAAGGTGCAGGACCGCAGTCTGGGCGTTGAGCGCATCCCTGATCCCAGCCAGCGCGTGCTCCCATCGCCCCGGGTCGAGTGCGCAATCGTAGATCGAGCCGATCAGCTTCGACAGATCATGATGCGACAATGCCTTGGCCATCGACGGCCCCCCGCATGTCGACAGCGCGTCCGACGCGGAACGCCGCGCGCTCTCACAGGTGCTCTCGCCCCTCCAAATTTTAGCGATCGCTTAAATTCCGATTATCTCCCCCAAACAGGGGATGCGCAAGCAGCCGGGCGGTGAAATACTCGCGCTTCAGAAGAACGTCACACTTAACTGTGACAACCAGTGGGGTTCAGCGCGTTCTCGGCTCGCGGACCTTAGCCACTGCGATGCAGCCGGGGGAATAATCAAGAATTCTGCCTGCGTGCGCCAACTATCACGGCGCGCGACCGCCTATTGCTGAAACGTTAAGCCGGGCTCGGCTCGGACAATTCGGGATGGAGCAGTATTATGTACAGGTACATTGCTTTTGCAGCACTTTGCATGGCGGCGATGCCCGCGCATGCCGGCGAGCTTGGAGCCATGAAGGCCGAAAGCATCGATCTCGCCGGCTTCCTTGGGGTCGTCTATTATACGCCTCAGGAGGACGGCTATCGGGTGGTCACCACAATCGCGCAGGGCGAGGCTGGCTTGCCAGTGCGTTTCGTGGCGACACTCACCGAGAACCAGATAGTCGCGGTCTCCGTGCCGGGCAAGCTGGGAGAGTCGGACCAGATCATCGAGATATCGCGTGTCGGCGGCAAGCTTGTCGTCAGCCCGCAGGCGATAGACGGGATCGTGGTTTCTTCTCCGAAGGCCGCCGTTGACTGATCCCAAGTCGAGTGATTGGGGGGTCGAGTGAGCGAGGGTAGTGTGATCGATGGTTGCGTGATCCGGGGGCGGGCGCGTTGCGGCGGCGCTGGATGAGCCTGCAACGTGGGCGACAGACGATGTCCCTGTGGCTCGTCCTCCCGTCTGTCGTCGCCTTTACCCTTGCCGCCGGCTTCGGCGCGTCTTCCCAAGCTGAGCTGGCTGCGGGCAAGTTCTACGAGATTGTCGGCGGCAAGGTCGATGCGCGAACCTACAACGGCTTCCGCCGCTATCATGGCAGCTGCAATCATTGCCATGGCCCCGACGGCATGGGCTCGACCTTCGCCTCGGCCCTTGTCGACCGGCTGCCCGACCTCGAGGTCTTCCGGCGCAATGTTCGCGACGGCGTGCGCAGCGGCCCTTCGGTGATGCAGGGCTTCGCCGACGACCCTAACGTTGCTCCTTACATCGACGACATCTACGCCTACCTGCAGGCCCGCGCCGACGGTGCGCTTGGCCGAGGACGGCCTGAGAGGCTTGAAAATTAGTGCCATTGCCTGCTGACCGCAGGCGCTTCACCAAAGAACGGCGAGACGGTGATCATTCCCTAGCGCCACATGCGTGCCGAAAGGCGAGCACTCGCGCTCAAGCATGGCCGCGAGCCAGGCGGCATCTTCGCGCAGGGCGCGGTTTAGCCGGAACCTGGCGAGCTGGAACGGCACGAGGTCGAGCGAAACAAGCGTACCGTCCGGTATCGCGAGCCGCGGCAGGTACATCAGCGCAAGCTCACCGCGAAAGGTTTCGTACCCTGTTATCCCCTCATAGTCGGTGAGGAAGTCGCCGCATCCATAAAGGATCAGCCGGCCGTTGTGGACTTCTATCGGCTTGGGATGGTGGGAGGAGTGCCCATGCACGACGTCGAAACCTGCAACATCGATGAGAGCATGGGCAAGCGCGCGTTCTTCCGCCGGGACTTGGTAGCCCCAGTTGCCGCCCCAGTGGATCGAGGCCACCGCGAGGTCGCCAGGCTGTTTTATGGCCTCGACGGATCGGGCGATCTGCGCGAGCGACCGGGCCGAGACATCCGCCAGCAAATTGACGCCTGGCTTGTAAGCCCCGGCTGCCCATGAAGCTGGAACGCCGCTCGTCTCGAGCGCAAAGCCGAAGACGAGCACGCGGCCGCCGCCGGCCAGTTCAATGACGGCAGGCGCCGCCGCCTCATCCGCGTCAAGCCCGGCCCCGGCATAGGCGAGGCCGGCAAGCCGGAGCGTATCGAGGGTTTCGACCAGGCCAGGCTCATCCCAGTCGAGCACATGGTTGTTGGCGAGTACGCAGCAGTCTACCCGCGCCGCCGCCAGGCAGCCGATGTTTGCCGGGTTCATTTTGTAATTGATCCCCTTGGGCGCCAACGACAGGCTGGTGGCAATGCTGGTCTCGAGATTGATGATCCGCGCGTCCGGCGCTTCACGGTCCAGTTCGGCGAGCGCATCGCCCCAGACATACGCATCGTCGACCTTTCTCGGGATCGGGCCATTGATGCGTTCGGCAAGCTCGACATAGGTCGTCGCCGATTTGACATAGCGCTCGCTAAGGTGCGGATCGCCCGGACTGGCGAGGATCTGGTCGATGCCGCGCCCGAGCATGACGTCGCCGCACAGGAACAGTTTTGCGCTGCTTCGGACGGGCCGTTCGGTTGCATTGCTTGCAATCTGCGGCATCGCTCTCGGATCTCCTCCGTGCCAACACCCGGTGAGCCTGAGGGTTCCCAGCCCAATTTGCGCGGATCGGATCGCGCGCCCAGTCGTTAACGCAGGAGAACCGATGTTAACGCAGGAGAGATCGCCCGCCGAGGCCCCAAAAAAATGACCGACACAGCCTTCTCCTTCATCCCGCGCGCCGCGCGCTCTTCCAAGCCGCGCAAGACCGGCCTGACCGAGATTCGCGGGCCCTACTACAGCGCCTATGGGCCGCGCCATCTGGCCGACGTCCTGGAAATCATGGGCAACTGGATCGACGGCATCAAGTTTGCCGGCGGATCATTCGCCCTGATGCCGCCCGAAACGGTGAAATCGATCAACAGGCTGGCGCATGATCACGATGCCTATGTGTCGACCGGCGGCTGGATCGAGAATGTCCTCCGCTTCGGCCCAGACGCCGTCGACCGCTACATCGAAGAAGCCAAGGCGCTCGGGTTCGACGTGATCGAGATCTCCACCGGCTTCATCAGCCTGCCGACGGAGGCGCTGCTGCGCCTGGTCGACACGGTGAAAAAGGCCGGGCTCAAGGCCAAGCCGGAGCTCGGCATCCAGTTCGGGGCCGGTGGCGACACGTCGGCCAGGGAGCTCGAAGCCGAAGGCACCAGGGATGCCGGCTGGCTGGTCGCACAGGCCCGGCGTGCCCTCGATGCCGGTGCCGACATCATCATGATCGAAAGTGAAGGGATCACCGAAAACGTGACGTCCTGGCGCACCGACGTGGTGGCCCGCATCATCAACGAGCTCGGCCTGGAGGCGGTGATGTTCGAAGCCGCCGACCCGGCGGTCTTCGAATGGTACGTCAAGAACTACGGCAACGAGGTCAACCTGTTCGTCGACCACAGCCAGATCGTGCAGCTCGAAGCGCTGCGCTCCGGCATCTGGGGAACCAAGAGCACCTGGGGGCGGATTCAGAATGTGGGGTGAGGGGCGGNTACGTCAAGAACTACGGCAACGAGGTCAACCTGTTCGTCGACCACAGCCAGATCGTGCAGCTCGAAGCGCTGCGCTCCGGCATCTGGGGAACCAAGAGCACCTGGGGGCGGATTCAGAATGTGGGGTGAGGGGCGGCGCGGCTTCATTCCAGCTTGGGTTCCTCGCCCCCACGAAAGTGGGGGAGAGGTGGCTCGGCGAAGCCGAGACGGAGAGGGGGACTGCGCCTTACGAAAGCCCCCTCTCCGGCCGCTTCGCGGCCACCTCTCCCCCGCTTCGCGGTGGGCGAGGAACCCAGGTCTTGATAGGTCTACTCCGGAATGGTTGTCTGAAGCGATTCCCTACCGGGCAGATGTTGGGTGAGGGCGGCGCGGCTTCATTCCAGCTTGGGTTCCTCGCCCCACGAAAGTGGGGAGAGGTGGCTCGGCGAAGCCGAGACGGAGAGGGGGACTGCGCCTTACGAAAGCCCCCTCTCCGGCCGCTTCGCGGCCACCTCTCCCCCACCTTTCGGTGGGGGCGAGGAACCCAGGTCGTGCCCTCAGCCCCACTTCATCTCGCCGGTGGCGACCTTGGAGCCGATGTCGAGCGCCACGCCCATGCCGAGGCCGGGGAAGCGGGCTTCCATGGCGCCCTTGAGCGCGGCCGCGTCCTTGGCCTTGGCCAGTTCTTCCTCGAAGGCAATAAGGTAGGTTTTGGTGTGCTCGACGCCCGAAAGGTCGGTGGCGGCCTGCGGCGTCATGTGGCCGGGCACGACGATTTCAGGTTTGGCGGCGACGATCTTTTCGAGATTGGCGAGCCAGGCGGCGCGCTGTTCCTTGGTTGGCGTGTCGGCGGTCCAGACATGCACGCCGGAAAAAATCATCACCCCGCCGAACACCGCATTCAGCGACGGCACCGAGAGATAGCGCCGGTTGGCGAGGCCTTCCGCGTCGACGATCTCGATGGTCTCGCCATCGACGGTGAGCGTCTTGCCGTCGAACGTCTCGGGGATGACGACATCGGCGAGCGCCTGCGGGCCGTTCTCCTTGAGCTGCGGCCCCCAAACCGCGATTTTCTTGTCGACGCTGCCGTTGATGGCGGCCACCGTCTCGGCTGCGGCGATCACCCGTGCCTGCGGGAAAGCCTCCTTGATCGGCTTGAGGCCGAAATAATAGTCCGGGTCGGACTGGCTGACATAGATGGTGGTGAGCGTCTTGCCCGTCGCCTTGATCGCGTCGGCCACGGCCCGGCCGTCGGAGTAGGTGAAACCGCCGTCGATCAGCAGAGCCTCGGAGGCGCCGGTGATCAGCACCGGGGCGCGCGAAAGAAGCCGTTTTCCCCGGCCGGAAAATGTTTCCAGGAAAGCCCTGCGGCCGCATGGCCAAACCCGGCGGGAGCGAAGACGGCGGCGGTGCCGGCGGCGAGGGTGGTTTTCATGATGGCTCTCCGTGTGAACATGGATGTCTCCTGGGGCTCGAATGCGGAATTCGGGGCGGCGCATCTCCCGCGCAGCCTCGATGTCTGGAAGATGGCAAAAGCGGAATGCGTATTGAAGGCCGACAAAATAGACGTAATGTAAGCCATTGACTGACAATAAGGTCGCACCTGCCATGGACCACGCATGAACCTGAACCGGCTGGCCTATTTCGCCGCGGTGGTCGACGCCGGCTCGTTCACGCGGGCCGCCGAGCGGCTGGGCATCACCAAGGCGGTCGTCAGCCAGCAGGTGGCGCGGCTGGAGCGCGATGTCGGAACGACGCTGCTGATCCGCACGACGCGGCGCGTCCATCCGACCGAGGCGGGCCGGACATTCCATGCCCGCTGCCTGCAAGTCCTGCAGCAGGCCGAGGATGCCTTCGACGAGCTCGCGCAAGCGGCCACCGAGCCGACCGGCACGCTGCGCATCGCGGCGCCCAACGACTACGGCACGTCGGCGGTGGTGCCGGTGGTCACCGCCTTCAGCGCGCGCTATCCCGCCTGCCGGGTGGAGCTGACGCTGGGTGACGAGACGATCGACCTGGCTTCCGGGGGGATGGACCTGGCGATCCGCGTCGGCTGGCTGGCCGATTCCAGCCTGCAGGCGCGGCGGATCGGCACTTTCCGGCAATTCATGGTGTGCGGCGCCGAGTTTGCCGGGCGGTTCACGGCTGCCGAACCGCAAGACTTGGCCAGACTGCCCTTCGTCGCCAACATGGCGCTGCGCGAACCGCTGCTGTGGCAGTTTTCGCGCGGCGACGACGAGCACCGCGCCGTGCGCATGCAGGCAACGATCGCCATCGACGCGACGCCGGCAGTGCTCGCGGCCGTCCGCGCCGGCGCCGGCCTGTCGGTGCTGCCGGATTTCCTGGTGCGGGACGAGCTCGCCGCCGGGCGGCTCGTTCAGATCCTGCCCGAGTGGCAGCTGCCCTCCGGAGGCATCTACACGGTCTACCCCGCCGCGCGCTTCCGCCCGCCCAAGGTGACGAGGTTTATTGAGATGCTTGTTGCGGCTGAGCAGACGATGGGGCCGGTCGGGGAGGGACGAGAAGGCGCGCGGTAGAACAGGTCGCGCGCGTCTTTAGCGGGATGTTCTTCGCTCAAGACCAAGTCGGAGGGGCGATAGGGACTCGCCTCGACGGCGGCAATGGTCCGAGCTGCCCAAAGTTTCGATTGGCCGGGCTAACCGCTTATTGCTGAAGCTCCAGCTACTGCTGATTTGAGATGCCGTCTGCGCCGCCCTGGTGTTCCCCGCGCCGGTACTGATCCTATTCAGGACCTACCGACTCTCAATCGCTTGCCCGAAGACTACGTTTGCAGGGACCAATGCTCCTGACCCAACGCGGCCGTTACTTCATTGCTGTAGATGGGTCTGGAAGGGGCGGAACTGCGCCTTTCGAAACGCAAAGCGGAAGACCGTTCGTCAGACGGACCATTGTCAAAGTCGCATAAAGCGCGATGCGGGACCGGTGCTAGGCCCTACGCAGCCTCTTAAAGTCCGCCGCAGGCTCGGCAACTTCAATCCGACCACTTCGAAGCGCTCAACCGCCAAACCAATCCGCCAACCTGAAGCGCTTCGCCTGAAAGGAAACGTCGGGCGTCATTGCCTGAAGACGTAAATCGCGCCTCCGGCGTCGTCGGATACGAGCACGGAACCGTCCGGCGCTTCCTTGACATCCACGGGCCGGCCGACGCCTCTGAGGAAAGTCGTCACCGAGACCGGCCGGCCGCCCTTGAAGCGCACGCGCACGACCTGACGCCCCACTGGAACTGACCTGTTCCAACTGCCGTGCTCGGCGACCAGAGCGTCGCCGCCGAGGCTGCGGAAGAAATGGATTCCGAGGGTTGCGACATGCGCTTGAAATTCGAAGACGGGCGGAATCTGCTGCGCGGGCGGCCGTGCGTCCCGGAACCCTTTAAGCCGAATTCGGCCCCCGGAGTAGGGAAAGCCATAAAAGCCGCCCGGCCGAAGCTCGTTCAGTTCGTCCGGCGGGATATCGTCGCCCATTCGGTCGGCGCCGTTGTCAGTGAAGAACATGGTGCCGCCGCGCCAGTCGAAGCCGACCGAATTGCGAACGCCCCAAGCGACGCGCCGAAGATCGGACCCGTCCTGGTTCATGCTGACGATCGTGCTTTGCAGTCCACGCGGCAAACAAATGTTGCAAGGCGATCCGAACGAGACATAGAGCCGGGAATCGGGGCCGACGGCAATATAGCGAAGACTGTGGGCTCCCGAATTCGGCAGCCCTCGGCGAATGTCGCGCCTGCCGCTCAGAGCGCCCCCCGGCCCGATGTCGAACGCGGTCACGCGGTCCCTCGAAGCTACGAACAAACGACCGCGTGAGCATGCGACTCCATTCGGAGCGGAGAATCCGGAGGCAACCCGCCGGGCGCGGCCGCCGGACACCGGCACCGCGTAGACCGAGGAGCGTTTGGTTCCGACGAACAGTACGTTGCCGCAGACCGCCATTTCGCGCGGCGGGAGCGCGGGCGAGAACCTCAGCCCGCGCGGGTCCGAGGGCGAGAGCGACGCCAGAGGCGGCCGCCGCGACCGAGACGAGAGCGAGAAGCCCAATTCTAGCGGAAAGGAACCCGGCCTTAGGGGAAAAGACGTCCATCGGCGCCCTCCGAATACAAGCTGACTTTGCTGGAGGGAATTGGGGCGGCTTGTTCTCGTTTCAAGCCAGAGCCCAGGCCTCGTTGCAAAGTGGTCTCCCGGCTTCATGGGCTGGCTCGGCAACGGTCGAGGCGAAGCGCTCCAGCGACGAGCTCGCGCAGGCGGCCGCCGAGCCGACCGGCACGGTGCCGGTGGTCACCGCCTTCAGCGCACGCTATCCCGCCTGCCGGGTCGAACTGACGCTGGGCGACGAGACGATCGACCTGGCTTCCGGTGGAATGGACGTGGCGATCCGCGTTGGCTGGCTAGCCGATTCCAGCCTGCAGGCGCGGCGGATCGGCACTTTCAGGCAGTTCATGGTGTGCGGCGCCGAGTTTGCCGGCCGCTTCAAGGCCGGCGAACCGCAAGACCTGGCCGGCCTGCCCTTCGTCGCCAACATGGCGCTGCGCGAACCGCTGCTATGGCAATTTTCGCGCGGCGACGCCGAGCACCAAGCCGTGCGCATGCAGGCAACGATCGCCATCGACGCGACCCCGGCCGTGCTGGCGGCAGCCGGCGCCGGTCTGTCGGTGCTGCCGGACTTTTTGGTGCGGGATGAGCTGGCCGCAGGGCGGCTCGTCCAGATCCTGCCCGAGTGGCAGCTGCTCTCCGGAGGCATCTACACAGTCTACCCCGCCGCGCGATTCCGGCCGCCCAAGGTGACGAGGTTTGTTGAGATGCTGGTTGCGGCTGAGCAGAAGGTGGCGTCAGGCGGGGAGGGCGAGAGCGGTAAGGTTGGGGCGAGGCGCTGATGGCCGAAACGGGCGAGCTTGACGCGCCGAGGCCGAAGCTGCCGATCTCCCCCCTTGAGGGGGAGATGGCCGGCAGGCCAGAGGGGGTTGTCTCGCGTAGTGCGCCAACCTCCACTGTCGCAAGAGAGGAGGTCGCGCCCGATCGAACCGACCCCTCTGCCCTGCCGGGTATCTCCCCCTCACGGGGGGGGGGGAGATTGGCTATCATCGGCGCCTTCGCCAATCACCAGCGTTGCAAGATGAGCGCCAAGGCCCGAACTGCCGATCTCCCCTCTTGTGGGGGAGATGCCAAGTGGTGGCAAAGGGGGCAGGGCAGAGGGGGGCGCTGTCCCGTCAAGTCATCAACGAAATCGTACATTGCACCGTTACGCGTCTCACGACTTCCCCACAACCGGCGCATACTCAAGCGCCACCACGCCGTTGCTGAATTGCGTGGCCGAGATCAGCTCGAGCGGCACTTGCTCGCCGGGCGAGAACAGCGGCTTGCCCTGGCCGACGGCGCCGGGATAACTGAGCAGCCTGATGCGGTCGACAAGGCCGTGGCTCAGCAGCTGCTGGGCGATGCTTAGGCTGCCATGCACATAGATGTTGCCGCCGCTGCCTTGCTTCAGTTCCCTGACCGCATCAGGCAGCGCGCCCTTCAGCAACTCGGCCGGTTTCCAGTCGAGCTCCTTCAAGCTCGTTGACGCGACATATTTCGGCAGCGCGTTGAACCGGTCGGCGAAGTCTCCGGTTTCGTTGGGCCACGAGCCGGCAAAAATCTCATAGGTCGTGCGCCCCAACAGCATGGCGCCGCTGTCGGCAAGCTCGTCTTCCTTGAACCTTTGCATTTCATCGTTCCAGGTCACACCGGGCAGCTTCTCGACCTCGGCGATGCCATCGACGCTGATGAATTCGGTGACGATGAGCTTTCGCATGGGGGTTCTCCTTCTGTCAGAGGACGGATGGCGCTGGCCTTTTGTGACATGCTCTGGGAAAAATACCGGCGCATTGTAGGGGGCTTTCCCTATTCGCCTCCAAAGGACCGATATCATTGGGGAAAAGCTTCTCCGGTCTGGACGAATCTCCCAAGATCGGATTTTGTTGTTACATCTGAGGCAGATATTCCCAAAGAGCGCATTGCAGGAAGATCATGGGATTCGGGATCTTCATTCACCGCTCAGATTCGATCTACAATGACCGTCCCGCAGTGCAGTACCAGTTTCCCCGCTCGTATCTAAGCCGCGTCGAAGCATGCGTCAGCCACTGGATCATCTATTACGAGCCCAGCAAGATAAACGATACCCGTGGCTATTACGCCGTAGCCAAAGTCCAACAGATCATTCCCGATCCTGTGGCGCCTGATATGTACCTCGCTCTGATCGAGCCCGGAACCTACCTCGATTTCGTCAATCCTGTTCCATTTAACGGACCTGATGGTCTCGTTGAACGAGGCTTGCTCAACGACCAAGGACGGATTTCCGGTCGCGCCCAATCGGCCGTCCGCCCAATCAGCCCAGTCGATTTCAACCGCATCATCGATCTGGGCCTGGACACGAATGAGTTGTTGCTGCCGCGCGTTGATGAGGTCGAAGCATCTGCTGGTTTTCAGGATGAGCAGGCGCCATTCGAATTCGAGCAGAGCCGTGATCGCGTAAACTACATCGGATCGCGAATCGTACGGGACCGCATTTTCCGTCGCATCGTCTTGCGCGCCTATGATGAGCGGTGCGCGATTACAGGACTCAAGTTGATAAATGGCGGCGGTCGGGCCGAGGTTTCCGCCGCGCATATTCGACCGGTCGAGGCGAGCGGGCCTGATGTGATCAACAATGGGATCGCACTTTCCGGTACAGCGCATTGGATGTTCGATCGCGGATTGATCAGCCTATCCGATGACTTGGCAATCCTAATCTCACGACAGGTCAATGACCTCGACAGCGTGCAGGCATTTATAAACAAGACCGGCCGCGCACTTCCGCCTCGCCGACAGTTCGAACGTCCGCACCCTCGCTTTTTGCAATGGCATCGTGAGAACTGCTTCAAGCAATGAGGCTGAACTAGGTTGTCGCCGCGCTGAGGCGCGGTGAACCAAGGGTGAACCAAGATAGTAGGCCGAACCCCAGCGCTCACAACGGAAATGCCCCGCCATTCCGCGCCGGCGCCGGGCTGTCGGTGCTGCCGGATTTCCTGGTGCGGGAAGAACTGGCCGCGGGGCGGCTCGTCCAGATCCTGCCGGACTGGCAGCTGCCCTCCGGAGGCATCTACACAGTCTACCCCGCCGCGCGCTTCCGCGCGCCCAAGGTGACGATGTTGTGGAGATGCTGGTCGCGGCTGAGCGGGAGATGGGATCAAGCGGGGAGGGGCGGCGACCGGCGGAGATGACTCGATAGGTTTGCGAACGTCCGCGCCCTGCGCCTCAACCGTTGAAAAAAAATTGGAGGACGATGTCGATTTCCGAAAACCTCGTTCGTCGTTTCGATGCCACGCCGATGAGGGCGACTCAAACAAGGAGACAGACGATGCGTGTGATGGTGTTCGTGAAGGCTGCCGAAGACAGTGAAAAGGGCTTTGTCCCCGCCGGAGGCGATGGGCAGATTTAATGACGAGCTTCGCAATGCCGGCATCCTGCTCGCCGCCGACGGCCTCAAGCCTTCCTCGCAGGGCAAGCGTGTTGCGTTCGATGGCCCAGGCCGTACGGTCATCGACGGGCCTTTCGCCGAGACCCGCGAGTTGGTCGCCGGCTTCTGGCTCTGGGAATTTAAGGACATGGACGAGGCGGTCGCCTGGGTGAAGCGCTGCCCAATCCCATGCCGGGACCGAGCAAGATCGAAATCCGGCCGCTGTACGAGATGGCTGATTTGCAATGACACTCTGACGCCGGAGGTCACGGAAATCCATGACCGGACGCGCGAAAAGCTCAGCGGCATTGGAAAGGGAGGACCGAACATGGCTTCTGTCGCGCGGGTCGCTACATGGACGACCAGCACGAAGTGCTGAGGTGCGCTGCAAGTATGGATTTTCAGAGAGCTGCAGCGAGCGTTTCCAGTAGATTTGTGTGGTGTGCGGACATATCCTGCAACTTTAGGAACGAATGCGGGAGGACCATCATGCCAAAGAAGGACGTAAGCTTTTCTCGACGCACATTTCTCGGCGGCAGCGCCCTGGCGCTTGCCAGCGGCACGATTTCGATGCCGTTCGTGCGGACCGCGCGCGCCCAGGCGGCGACTTTCAAGGCCGGCGTCATCACGTCTCTGTCGGGCGAGAATATTTCGGGCGGCAATTTGACCAAGAACGGTTACGATCTCTGGGCCGAAGCGGCCAACGAGAAGGGCGGCGTCGAGGTCGGCGGCGAGCGTTTCATGGTCGAGATGTTCTATGGCGACGACCAGAGCAATCCGGCCACCGGCGCCGACGCCGCCGAACGGCTGATCGTGCAGAACGAGGTCGATTTCCTGCTCGGCCCCTACACCAGTGGCTCGACAATCGCCGTTCAGCCGATCTGCCAGAAATACCAGGTGCCGATGATTTCGGGCTCGGCCGAGTCGCCCAATGTCTGGTTGGCCAAGCCCGAATTCAATTTCGGCATCATCCCTTCCGTCGACACGACATCCGGCCAGTCGCTGGGCGTGCTGGCGGCGCTGTCAAACCCGAAGGCGAAGACGATCGCGGTGATCGGGGTCAACGAACCCTTTTCGAAGGAGACCGGCGAAGGCTTCCAGCGCGGCGCCAAGGAAGCGGGGCTCGAAGTCGTCGCCTACGAACTCGTTCCGGCTTCCGGCGATCTCACCCCCGTAATGTCTAAGATCGCCGCCCTCAACCCTGACATCGTCGCGGTGGGCGGGCATGAAGAGCCGCTGATAAATGTGATCAAGACGTCGAAATCGCTGAATTATCGGCCGAAGGCCTTGATCATGCATTACGGCGTGACCAATCCGGCCTTCGCCGAAGCGCTCGGCGCCGATGCGAACGGCACCTCCGGTGTCGCCGTATGGCTGCCTACGGTGCCCTACAAGGACGACCTGTTCGGCACCGCACAGGACTATGTCGCGCGGGCCCAGGCTAAGTTCGGCCATGAGCCCGACTACACGGAAGCCGCCTGCTCGGCCAGCGGCCTCGTCTTCGCCGACGCGGCCAAGCGACTGGGCAAGAAGCCTTCGCTCACCCCCGAGGACCGCGTCGCCCTCAAGGATGCCATCGCCGACACCGACATCACGACTTTCTACGGACCGATCAAGTTCGAGAAGGAAGGCGACCACTATCACGACAACATCCAGCCGGTGCCAGTCGTGATCCAGATCCAGGATGGAAAGACCGTCGCTGTCGGCCCGAAGGAAGCGGCCGCGGCCGAGTTCATCTACCCGTTGCCGTCCTGGAAATAATCGCGACTTGAGGCGGGCGGAGGCGCTATTCGCCGTCGCCTGCCACGGCAGCGGGCAGCATGATGACGGCCGGCTCTTCCAAAGGCCGGCTGTAGGTTGGGCTTTATACTGCGGGCGTCAATTCGCACTCGCGCCAAAAGCATGTTGCGGACTTCTTGGACTGACGGACAGGTTTGCCATTGGATCTTTTTCTTCAAACCCTGCTCAACGGCCTGCTGATAGGCGGCGTCATCGCCACGTTTTCGATCGCCTTCCAACTGACCTTCGGCGTGCTCCATGTCATCGACTTTGCGGTCGGCGCGTGGGTCGTGCTCGGCGGCTACCTCGCCTACTACATGGCTGCCTTTCTCGGCATAGACGGGTTCCTCGTCATGCCGATGGCCTTCGTCCTGTTCGGCGCGATCGGCTATCTCATGGGGCCGATGATCTACAATGTTCGAAACAGCCGCACGGCGCGACCCGAACTGATGGCGCTCGCGCTGACCTTCGGCATCTTCACCTTGCTGCGCGGCGGAATGCTGACCGTCTGGGGTTTCAATACGCATAGCGTGCCGACGGCGCTCAGCGGTCACAGCATCATGATCGGCCCGGTCACGGTGCCCCTGATCCGGGTGGCGGCGGCGTCGTTCGCGGTGCTCATCGCCGGGGGGCTGTTTTTCTTTCTCTTTCGCACGCGCTACGGGCTGGCGATCCGAGCGACGGCCGAAAACCGCCAGAACGCCGCCTTGATGGGGGTCAACATCCGGCGTCTCAGCGCCAATGTTTACGGGCTCTACGCGGGGATCACGGCGATGTCGGGCGTTCTGATGGGAGGCATCTATTCGGTCAATCCGGAGATCGGCCTGCGCTATACGCTGTTCGCCTTCTTCGTCGCCGTGCTGGCAGGGCTGGGCTCGCTGGGCGGCGCGCTTGTGGCGGCCCTGCTTCTGGGTGTCATCGAAGCCTTTGTCGCGACTTATGGCGGAGCCAGCTACTCGCATCTCGCGATCTTCGCAACGCTCTTCCTTGTCCTGTTGGTTTCCCCGCGCGGCATCCTGCGGCGCGGACTGTGAGATGGCCCAGACCATGAAAAATCGTTGGGCCGGCCTGCTTCTCCTCGTCGGCATCCTCGTCGTGCTGGCGTTGCTGCCGGTGCTGGTCAACAATTACTGGCTGCGCGTCGCCACCGGCGCGCTGATGTGGGCGGGGCTCGCCTGTTCCTGGAACATGCTAGGCGGCTATGCCGGCTACATCAATTTCGGCCATTCGGCCTTCTTCGGCATCGGCGCCTACGCCACCGCCATCCTGATGGGCGCGGATTTCGCAGTGCCGTTCCTCGCCACCATTCCCATCGGCATGATCGTCACAGCACTGTTTGCGGTCGTTATCGGCGCGCCGACATTGCGGCTGCGCGGCGCTTATTTCGCCATCGCCACCTGGGCCTTCGCCGAAGTGCTCATGCAGTTCGCCACCGTCGTCGATTTCACCGGCGGAACCGGCGGTATCGGCCTGCCTCCCTTCCTCAACGAGCGCTTCTTCTATTTCGCCATGTTCGCGGCCGCCGTCCTGACCTATTTCCTCACCTGGTTGCTGTTCGAGCGCTCCCGCTTCGGCTTGAAGGTCAAGGCCTTACGGGATCACGAACCGGCGGCCGAAGCCATGGGCATCAACACCTCGCTGGTCAAGTTGCAGACCTTCGTGCTCAGCGCCGTCGTCGCCTCCGTGTTCGGCAGTATTTTCGCCTACTGGGTGACCTTCATCAATCCAAAGAGCGTGTTCGGCGGCGACATCACCGATCAGATGGTCGTCATGGTCCTGCTCGGCGGGCTCGGCAGCCTGTGGGGGCCGGCCATCGGCGGCGTCGCGCTGTTCTTCGTCAACCGGCTTATCTGGATGTACTATGGCGATACCGCCTTCTATATCGCCATTCTCGGCGCCGCCATCATCCTGGTGGTGCTGTTCCTGCCCAACGGCATCGCCGGCCTGTTTGCGCGGCGAAGCGGGAAATCAGGCAGCGTGCTCGACACGGTGCTCGGACGCCTGCTCGGCTCCCGCCAGGGAGGACGCTCGTGAGCATGACGGCGCAAGCGCCCGCGCCAGGCGACCAGCCCATCCTCTTCGTTCGCGACGTGCACAAGCATTTCGGCGGCATCCAGGCAGCCGCCGGCGTCGACCTGGAGGTCGGACGCGGCGAGATCGCCGGCCTCATCGGCCCCAACGGCTCGGGCAAATCGACCCTGTTCAATCTCGTCGCCGGCATGGAGACGCCCGATCGCGGGCAGATCCTATTCGACGGCCATGAGATCGGCGGCAAAAAGGCCTATACGATAGCCCGCCTCGGCCTCGCGCGCACCTTTCAGATCCCGGCGTTGTTCGAGAACATGACAGTCAGCGGGAACCTTCTGGCCGCGGCTGCCGAGGGTCATTGGCATGGCGCGCAACAGCGGGCGGACGAGACGCTGGCGCTGCTGCATCTCGAACCGGTCGCCAACAACCGCGCGTCCGACTTGTCCGGCGGCCAGCAGAAACTGCTCGAATTCGGCCGCGTGATCATGCGCCAGGCGTCCCTCATCCTGCTCGACGAGGTGACGGCCGGCGTCCACCCCAACATCCGCAAGATCATCTTGGAAGCGATCGCCAGGCTGCGCGAGCAGGGAACCAGCTTCTTCGTCATCGAGCATGACATGGAAATGGTGCGCAATGTCTGCGACCGCATCATCGTCATGGATTCGGGGCGGGTGGTGACCAGCGGCGCGTTCGAGGACATCGTGCAAAATTCCGAAGTCATGCAGACCTATCTAGGGCGTCCGCAATGAGCACGTTGGTCGCAGACAGCGTCGTTGCGGGCTACGGCAAGCAGGAGATCGTCCATGGCGTCTCCCTTGTCGCGGAAGCCGGCAAGATCACCTGCATCTTCGGCCCCAATGGCTGCGGCAAGTCAACCTTGCTGAAAGCGATCGCCGGCGCGCTGCCGGTATGGGGCGGCACAATCGGGCTCGGCGGCGAAACGATTAGCAATTTGCCGGTCCATGAAGTCGTGCGCCAGGGCCTGGTGCTGATGCCGCAGGGCGGCGGCGTGTTTCCACGGCTGACGGTGATGGAAAATCTGCGCATGGGCGGCTACGCCATTGCCGACCGGAAGCTGGTGGACGGGCGCATCGAGGCTCTGGTCGACCAATATCCATCGCTGGCGCGGCGGCGCAAGACCACGGCCGGAGCCCTTTCGGGCGGCGAACAGGCGATGCTGGCGCTGGCGCGCGCGCTGGTGTCGGAACCGCGTTTCATCCTGCTCGACGAACCGTCCGCCGGCCTTTCGCCGGCCATGGTGAGCGAGACGCTGGAGCGCATCAAGGTGCTGACCGCGCGCGGCATCGGCGTTCTCATGGTCGAGCAGAACATTCGCGAGGCCATGCCGATCGCCGACCGGCTCTATATCCTGGCCGCCGGAGAAAAGCGCTTCGAAGGCACGCCCGGAGATGTCCGCAACGACCGACAGATCATGGACATCTATATGGGCGGCGCCTGATGCGGCTTGGCACTTTATAGGTAATAGGTACTGCAAACTGTGTCGTGAATTGTCCAACCGAGCCGCTGTCACAGTCTCGCGGTAGCCTACCGAGGCTGTGGCAGGCCCTGATGGCGCGCGCGAGCCCGACGGCGGCGGCCCCCCTGCCGTAGCGGATGTCCAGGAAAGCCGAGCATGGCAAGCGAGCGCAGCGCCTCTCGCAGTAGCGGTCGCGACACGCCTGGCCGCAGCGAAAGCTCGCGCTCGTCGGGCTTCAGCGAGCCGTCCAGTAGCGCGTCGTAGGCTGAAGCTGCCGATCTCCCCCCTTGCGGGCCCTTGTGGGGGAGATGGCCGGCAGGCCAGAGGGGGGCGCTGTCCCGCCAACCTAAATCGCAACTGCGCCGTTACGGCAGCTAAAACTCAAATGCTTGCGTTCTTTCGCGCCCCCTCTGCCCTGCCGGGCATCTCCCCCACAGTGGGGAGATTGGCTGTCATCGGCGCTCGCCCTCATCAGACTTCCCCGTCACAGGCGCATACTCAAGCGCCACCACGCCGTTGCTGAATGGCGTGACCGATATCAACTCGAGCGGCACTGGCTCGCCGGGCGGGAACAGCGGCTTGCCCTGGCCGACGGCGCCGGGATAACTGAGCAGCCTGATGCGGTCGACCAGCCCATGGCGCAGCAACTGCTGGGCGATGCTCAGGCTGCCATGCACATAGATGTTGCCGCCGCTGCCTTGCTTCAGTTCCCTGACCGCATCCGGCAAGGCGCCCTTCAGCAGCTCTGCCGGCTTCCAGTCGAGCGCCCTCAGGCTGGTCGAGGCGACATATTTCGGCAGTGCGTTGAAGCGGTCGGCGAAGTCTCCGGTTTCATTGGGCCATGAGCCGGCAAAGATCTCATAGGTCGTGCGCCCCAAAAGCATCGCGCCGCTGTCGGCAAGCTCGTCCTCCTTGAACCTTTGCATTTCATCGTTCCAGGTCACGCCGGGCAGCTTCTCGACCTCGGCGATGCCATCGATGCTGATGAATTCGGTGATGATGAGCTTTCTCATGGCGCTTTCTCTTCTGGCGGGGGGACCGAGCGGCCTTCCGAGAACCGCGCCGTGAAAATAAAATAGAGCAGCGCATTGTTGCTTTTAGTCGGTGTCAGACGCGAGCGCCGATCTGAGGCTTGGCGCCAACTCAAACCGGCAGCAGAAGCGCGTGGGCGAGCGGAAGCAGTGTGAGCGGCCGGTGCTTGTTTGTCCACGATGGTCGCCTCTGACCCATCGGTGAGCTCCACCGTCCGCCTCGCGAATGACCGCAGTGCGCCTCATCTCAAGAGGCTAGGCGATCTGCCTCGACTACCCGAGAAACCTGACTTTAGGACCGTCCAGACGACGCCGTCGATCCCTTTGCCGGCCGCCCACGATCCGATCCGTTCCGCATACTGCGAACGCGAGGCCACCGCCCGATTGACGCGAGCCGAGTCACACCTTCCCTTGCCGCCAGCGCTTTTACGGCCGCATCCAGCGAAGCCACGTCAAGCTCAGCCCAGAGTACAGGAACGTCATGCGCAACGGGATCGATCACCAACGTTATCCTGCCGTCCTCCGACACGCGGGAGAATTCCACTGGTAAGAACGGGCCATCAGCGTGCCACTCGCCGCATGGCAGGTCTTCTGGCTGCAATATCAGCGATCCCCAGCCAAGACACACCAGCTTCATGCCGTAGCCTCGAGCGTGTCGGGTCCGAGATAGCTAATTGCGATCCTGCCACCTTCAAGGGTTGCGATCGTAAGACCGCAACGTGCAGGATTGAGGCGCTCGTTCAGAACTCCAAGCCGCGTACCGTCCGGCGCCAGCAGCTCGGTCGAGCCATCTTCTGACGTTTCAAGCCGTACAGCCATCCCTTCGCTTACCACAGCATCAACCTCCCACCTGACGTCCGAATAGAGGGTGATCTCCTCCCACTTCCGCGCAGCAAAGCGCGAATAGGTAGACACGTAATCCAACCAAAGCTGATGCGCCTCCGGCATGGGCCAGTCAGGATCGTTGCCTGCTTCGCGCACAGCCCGGCTACGGAGCCACCTGCGAAGTTCAACGCCACTCTCGAATGTCGCCGCAAGGTCGGTCACGATCTTGATTGCTGCCAGCCGCGAGCTAAAGCCCGATCTTATTAGCAGTGCGGTGGAACGATTGAGTGTACCGGTTTCGACCGCAGCCACCGCGAGGCCCAGTTCCATATCATCCATCGTGAGATTGCCAATGGCGCCGTTACTCACAGGATCATTGTTCGCAAGCGCTCGTACGCGCACTGCCTCCATCGCCCAGGGCAGGCGGAACGAGAGTCCCTGTTCCACGAAGTTGAGGACCCTGTCCTGGTCGTCAGCAGTGAAAGAGGCGATGGGCTCGCCGAGCAGCCACGCCCTGAGTATCGCCGGCCACTCATTTGGCAACTGCCTTGGAATGAATGGATCGATCGTGAAGACGATTGCGGCAAATGCCGTGATGGCTCCTATTGCCGCATCGTTCTCGTCATTTAATATCCCGCCGTTGGCTTGCACGAGAAGATTATTGAGTGCAGCAGCATGCTGGTCAAGCATTTGTCCGGTCTTCAGGCCGACGCCGGAGAGGAAGTACCCCCGTCGCTGACGGGCTGAAGAGTTCCGCCAAAGGTGTTTGGCGCGCGCAAGAATGAGGCCGCGAAACGCTGCATGCTGCGCCTCTTTTCGTCTCGCCAGTCGACGTTCGAACAGCGAAGATGCAAGCACGGCGTCCAGCGTCTTCTCCAGATTGACATCCGCGATCTCCTTATCGCCAAGAAGGCTCAAGATCGCCGTATCTAGGGTGGTTAGGTACTCATTCCATTGTTCTTCGCTAAGTTCCGTCACCTGCCCCACCGGAACCATCGCATGGCCAAAGTCCCAGACTTCGGCGTTATTCATAACGTATTCGACTAGCGTGTTGAAATCCTTCGCTTTGATCTTGCGCGCAAGCCGGCGCAGCAACGCCAGAACCAGACGCAAAAGACCGCTCTCCATCTCATGCCCCTTTTTGGAAGCGATGAGTCCAGACCAGTCGTCGCGCCGTTTCCTAACGCGATCAAACATGGGGTACAGGACGAGGCCCTCTACATCGACGTAGGCCCTTCCGGCCCGTCCAACGATGTTGCGGAAGTCCGAGGAGCGGATAACTTCCTGGTTTCTCCTCAAGTCGTGGAAAATGACGACCGAGGCGGAAAGGTTGAGACCTTGCGCCAGTGTTGGCGACGACACTGTCACTGGCAGAACACCTTCGCGCAGCAGCCGCTCGATTTCTTTCCGGTACGGTGTGGGCAGCGCCCCGTGGTGAATCGCCACGCCAAGCTTGAGACACTTTAGAAGCACGTGATCCGCGCCCAGCCACTCCGTTCCAATGGCTATTGCGGTGCTGAGGTCCGATCCATCGCCAATGTACAAGGACGGTAGGCCAAGCTGGCGGTGAAGCTTGACGATTGCCTCCGCATAGGGCTCGACTGACCGTCGCTCGGGGCAGAAGATCAGGACGGTCTGCCCGTCCTCGACAAGCCGCCACGCGCAGGCGAGGCATAACTCACGCTGGTCCGACGGAAATTCCTTTTTCCGCTTGGGCGGAACAAAGCCTCCTACAAATGTTTCCACCCACGGCGTTTCGCCCTCCACGTTAGCGTTGAGCCGTCCAAGCCCGTTCTTCCAGACAACCTCGCCGTACCACAGGCGCGTTGGTCGCCAGTTCTTCCGCACCAACGCGTCGTCGTCATCATTCGATAGCCACGCGGTAAAATCTTCGAGCTGATCGCCATCGGGCAACACGGCGGAAAGGCAGACGATCCGTCGCTTGTTGGCATCGTGACGCTGCAGGAGCCTCTGAATTTGGGCCTCGTAGCGTATCTCACGTTCGCCCAGGCCAATCATGTGCCCCTCATCAAGCACGATGAGGCCGACGTCATAGAGAATGGACGGATCGTTTCGCAACGCGAAATCCAGCTTCTCGGGCGTGCCAACGATGATGTCGCGGTCCTCGAAGAAGTCTGAATCAAGCTCGCTCACGCCGATGCTGCCGTAGAGCGTCGATACAGTCTTGCCGAGCGGCGCGAAGGTACGCTGCAGTACGGCTTCAGTCTGGGCAGACAGGGCGCGCAGCGGCGTAATGAAGACGACCTTCTTTCCGTCCGCGAGGCAGGCCAGAATGCAAAGCTCTGCGACACGGGTCTTGCCGGCGCTCGTGGGCAGCGACACAACCATGTTGCCGCTGCCCACGATCGCTCGATCAGCCGCGTCGAGCTGCGATGGCCAGAGTTCGATTTCCGCCCGGCGGCGCCGGTAGAGAGCCGCAATGAAAAGTCTCCTGCATCGCTGCCACTCTTCCGTGGCCACTTCGTTCAGAGGCTTCAGCGGCAAGCGCTGGTGGAAGCTTGCCTCCCATGTATCCCGCAGGACATGAATCGTAAGCCGGAAACACCACCATTGCGGAACCATGCTGAGTTCGGCGCAGCTGGCAAGACCATCGCTTAGACGTTTAATCGCATCCTCTATCAGCTCGCTGCTTCCACGCTCAAATGCGAGGAGCGCGACCGAAATTGCTCCGAAATATTGATCCGTGAGTGCGAGATCGACAACACGAAGGAGATCGCCATCGCCCCCGTCTTCCTCGTCATCCGCACTTTCGTCCTGGCCTTCGAAATGGGCGGCCAAAGCAGCTGCGAGAGTATTGTCGTCTGACTGACCCGAAGCCCGCCATTCCGCGATCATCGCTTCCAGCGCATCTAAATCGCGAAGTATGAACAGTGCAAGGCATCGCTCGGGACGGCTCAAGTTGGCGTTGTCGGCGGCCGCGACAAGAAGCGAGTAAGCCCGCGCCGAAAACCGACCCAGATGATATGCTGAGGCCGCAACCAAGCGATGGAAGTCTCGCGACGCCGCCGCCGCTCCCCTTGCAATGACGGCTTCAAGCGCTTCGGCACTCCGCTCGAAACCAATCCGTGCAACGCTGGCGTCGCCGCCGCCCTCAAGCAGGCGAATGCCCTGTCCCAGCAGGGCGTAGCCGTAGGAAAGGAGATCGTATGACAGGTTCGAGGTGAACCGTGGTGCGTCATCGGGCAGTTGTCCGTCGCGCCAGATCAGCGATCTTGCCTGCCCACGCGCGAGAAGGTTTCTCCTGAATCCCGTCTCAACGGCGCCCCGGATGCTCGCTTCGAGCGCCTCATTCCCCGTCGGCATGTTCCCCCACCTTTTTGAACACGCTAGCGATGAAATCTTGATGCCCGTCTACGCGAAGGCCGACAGCCGATTGCGGCACCTTCCCCATGTATGCTGCGAGGTTCTTCGCCAGGATCGCGGACGGGTTGTTTCCCGAGAAGGTGAAGATCAGATGTGAGACCTGTTTCAGCGCAATGCCATCCACCAGGAGGGCGTCGTCGATAAGGTTTCCCAACTCGTCCTCACCGTCCTCGTGAAGCCGGTCGGCGATAAACTCCAACGCATGTGGCGACGGCTTTTGCTGAAATGCAGTAAGCGCCTTTCGTGCGTCGGTTACTGCCGACGTCGTCAGCTTGGCGCGGCTCTTCACTTCGCCTTTCAGAAAGCGGATCTTCTCCGGCCCGTCCACCGGCTGGAGACCGATAAGATCATCGCCCCGCATCGCCATCTCGCGGTGATCTTTCCACCGCAGCTTGCTTATACCGGCCGGGAAGTCGGTCGATTCCTCGACATAGCGGGAAGCGAGAATTTCGGCGAGGTCGCCAGACCTTATACGCGAGCCGGTTGGAAGCTTGTTCTGGACATACGCGGCTGCGGCCGACTTGCCGAGGCGCTTCAGGATCGAAGCAATGCGCTTTTTCGAGGCATAGTGAGACGGCAGCGCCGTCGCAAGCTCATCGATGGCGCCACTCAACTTTGTAGCATCAGGCTTGAGCGTTGCAACAGTGTGGCCATTAACGTCCACGGTCGTTGCAACGACCCAGTCCTCGATCTTGCCCACGTGTCGCCCCCTCTTAGCTGCAATTCTGCACCAGCCGAGTGGCGGTGACTACAGGAAAGGTGGCAATATGCCATTCTGAGACCTTGGGCCACTTCTAGTTGACGTCCGCTAATCGATTGGCTTAGGGGGCCAGAAGCTGCCAGTCAACTTGCGGCCCAGAACGCGACGTTGGAGTATCTGCTCGGCAATGACCGCTCCTGGCTACCGCACTCAACAGGAAATCTCGAACCAAAGTTCTCCCCCCTTGCCATCCCCACACCCTTCTCTTAATCTCCCTTAGAGAAAACCTTTTCTCAAATCGCCTCGCATCCGCTGACCTCCCCATTCAGCGCTTCGCAGGCCCATAAGAGAAAAGCTTTTCCCAACTCGAGGGACCCGCACCCGCAACATGGTTTCTGACGCCTCGCCAGCGCCCACCAAAACCCCCGTCACCCTCCGTGAGGTGGCAGCCCTTGCCGGCGTCAGCGTCGCCACCGCGTCGAAGGCGCTGAACGGGCAGGGGCGGATGACGGCCGAGACGCGCGAGCGCATTCGCGAGACGGCGCAGCGGCTGGGCTTTCGGCCGAACAGCCTGGCGCAGAGTCTGTTGCGGCGGCGCTCCTTCACCGTCGGGCTGTTGACCAACGACACCTATGGCCGCTTTTCGCTGCCGGTCATGTCGGGCATTTCGGATGCGCTGGTCGACAAGGGCGTCTCGGTCTTTCTGTGCAATGTCGAGGACGACCAGCGCCTCGGCCAGCTCCATGTCGATGCCATGCTCGACAAGCGCGTCGACGGCATCATCGCCACCGGCAAGCGCATCGATCGCCATCTGCCGGTCGACCTGTCCAATCTCGGCGTTCCCGTGATTTACGCCTTCACCCAGCCCGATCCCGGCGCCATCGCTTTCGTGTCTGACGACGCCGGCGGCGCGCGCCTGGCGGTCGAGCACTTTTGGCGGCTTGGGCGGCGGCGCATCGCCCATGTCACCGGGCCGGCGAGTTTTGAGGTGGTGCACGCGCGGGCACAGGCCTATCGTGACGTGCTGACCGAGAAAGGCTTGCCGGTCATGGAACCATTGCTCGGATCGTGGTCGGAAGCGTGGGGTCACGAGGCGGTGAAGAAGCTCTTCGACGGTAAGCTGTCGAAGAGTGGGGGCGAAAAACCCGATGCCGTGTTTTGCGGCAACGACCAGATCGCGCGCGGCGTCATCGACGCGCTGCGCGAGCGCGGGCTTGGCGTGCCGGACGATGTCGGCGTCATCGGTTTCGACAATTGGCAGATCGTGGCCGAGGCGACCCGCCCGCCGCTGACCTCCGTCGACATGAATCTGGCGGCACTCGGGCGCGAGGCCGGTCTTACGCTTCTTTCGCTCGTCGGCGGCGAACCCGCCGAGCCGGGCATCCGAAAACTGCCGTGCCGGCTCGTGGTGCGTCAGTCATGCGGCCGTCCGCCGGGCGGCTGAGACCAATGCATGTCGCCCAAAAGTGCGCAGCGGTTTTGGGATAACGACATGCATCAAAGCGAAAGGCCGCCGCGCGGGGAGCGCGGCCGCAGGAAAACAGAACCATGAGGAGGAGAACCATGAAAACCATCATTACCGGGCTCGCCTTTGCCGCGAGCGTTTTTTCCACGCTGGCGACAGTCGAGCCGTCCGCCGCAGCCGAGACCGCCAACATCTGGGTGCGCGCCGACGGCTCGAACTTCATGCCGCGCATCGTCGATGCCTTCAACAAGGGGCATGAGAACCAGATCAAGCTGGACATCATCCCCAATGCCGAGATCATCCCGAAATATGGCGCTGCCGCCGCCGGCGGCACAGCACCCGATGCGCTTTCGCTCGATCTGATCTACACGCCGTCCTTCGCTGCCGCCGGCCAGCTGGAAGACATCACCGACTGGGCGAAATCGCTGCCTTATTTCAATAGCCTGTCGCCGGCGCATGTCAAAACCGGCACCTACAAGGGCCGCATCTACGGGCTGCCGTTCTCCGCCGATAGTTCGGTGCTGATCTGGAACAAGAAGCTGTTCAAGCAGGCCGGTCTCGACCCTGAAAAAGGTCCGACCAACTGGGCCGAGATCGAAGCCTATGCCGAGAAGGTCAACGCGCTCGGCGGCGACACCAAGGGATTCTACTTCTCCGGCAATTGCGGCGGCTGCAACATCTTCACCTTCACGCCGCTGATCTGGGCCTCGGGCGGCGACATCCTCACCGAGGACGGCTCGAAGGCGACGCTCGATAGCCCGCAGCTGCGCGGCGCCATCGATCTCTACCGCTCGATGGTCAAGAAGGATCTGGTGCCGGCAGGCGCGCAGACCGACACCGGCTCCAACTTCTTTGCCGCCTTCGCCGGCGGCAATATCGGCATCTCGCCGTCCGGAGCTTTCGCCATCGGCGCGCTGAACACGCAATACCCAGACATCGACTATGGCGTCACCTTCCTGCCCGGCAAGGATGGCGGCTGGTCGTCCTTTGCCGGCGGCGACAACTTCGTCGTCACCAAGGGCACCACGAAAATCGCGGTGGTGAAGGAGTTCCTCGATTTCGCCTACTCGCTGGAAGGCCAGACCATACTGGCGAAATATGGCAGCCTTCCCGTGCGCGGCGACATCGCCAATGAGGCGCTGAAGGACCTCGACCCGCGCTACAAGGTCGCCGCAGAAGCCATGGCCAAGGGCCGCACACCCTATTCGGTGGTGTTCAACGACCTGATCAACTCCGCCAACGGTCCGTGGAACCAGATGGTCAACGAGGTCTTCTTCGGCGAAGACGTCGACGGCGCCATCGCCAATGCGCAGGAAACCATGCAGTCGATCATCGATTCGGCGCCGCAGCAGTAGGCGCTGATCCGGCCGCTCGCCCGTCTTCCTGGCGGGCGGCCGGACATTTGTATCTGGCAAAAGACCGCCTCTACTCATGTTGGAAGACCAATTGTCAATGTCGGCGCTGCCCCTCATCCGCCTGCCGGCACCTTCTCCCCGTATAGTGACGGGGAGAAGAGGCTGGCCGCGACCTCGGTACCCTTTCTGCAACGCTGGGTGTCGGCGAAATCCTTTGCGAAGGCATCCTTCTCCCCGTCACTATACGGGGAGAAGTGCCCGGCAGGGCGATGAGGGGCAGCGCCAACCCCAAACGATTGCCTTGGCGCAGTCGGCCGGACATTTGCATCCATTTAACAGCAAGAACCGCGCATGACCTCCATCGCAGCACTTTCCACCCCAACACGCCGCAAACTGGTCGGCGCCGGCCGCCGGCAGTGGATTGGCCTGCTCTATGTCGCGCCGGCCGTTGCCCTTGTCGTCGTCTTCTTCATCGTCCCGCTTTGCATGACGGCGTGGATGTCGCTGCACAACTGGCCGCTGATGGGCGCGCACTCCTTCATTGGCCTCGACAATTACTGGGCGATCCTGCGCGATACCAGGTTCTGGAACGCGCTGCGTTTCACCGGCTACTACACGGTGGTGGTGACGATCGCGATCTTCGCCGTCGCCTTTCCGCTGGCGCTGTTCATCGAAAGGCCGCGGCCGCTGACCGGCTTCTACCGGACATCCTTCTTCATGCCGGCCGTCATCGGTTTCGCCTCGGCCAGCCTGCTCTGGTCGTGGCTGCTCAATGTCGATTCCGGCCTGTTCAGTCCGGCCGCCTTCGAGCTCGGCCTGACCGAGAAAAAGGTCAATCTGCTGGCGACCTTTCAGCCGGCGTTCTGGTCGATCATCGCCATGGTCGTCTGGAAGGTGGCGGGCTTCACCATGATCATCCTGATGACCGGCCTGCAATCCATCCCGCCGGATCTGCAGGAGGCGGCGATGATCGACGGGGCAGGGCCGCTGGCGCGGTTTCGCGCCATCACCCTGCCGCTGATGCGCCGCACTCTGGCGCTGGCGCTGATCCTGTCGGTTGCCGGCTCGGTGCTCGCCTTCGACCAGTTCTACATCATCCTGCGCGGTGGGCCGCGCAACCAGACGCTGACCGCCGTCTACTGGATTTTCAACCAGTCCTTCGTGTCGTTCAAGCTCGGCTATGGCGCCGCACTGTCGATGATCTTGCTGGTCATCCTGGTCGCGCTCAGCCTCATCCAACTGCGGCTGCTGCGCCAACCGGAGGGCGTTGACTGATGGCGCAGGCACGCAGCCGCAAACGCCGCATCGGGATGCAGATCGCCGAGCACTCGACGGGCATCATCGCCTCGCTGCTGTTCCTGGCGCCGATCGTCTGGACCGTGCTTTCGGCGTTCAAGCCGGCGCAGGAATCGCGTCAGCCGCCGCTGCCACCCTGGCCGACGACGGGCTTTTCAGTCGAGAACTACGCCACGCTCAACACTTTCGGCGACGGCCTCTGGCTGCCGGCGCAAAACAGCATCTATGTCTCGGTCATGACGGTGGTGCTGTCGGTGATCGTCAGCGTGCTGGCCGGCTACGGTTTTTCGCGCTTCCGCTTTCCGCTGAAGAACCTGCTCTTCGTCCTCATCCTGTCGACGATCATGATCCCGTTCCAGTCGATCCTGACGCCGATCTTCCTGGTGCTGACCAAGATCGGCCTGCACAACACGCTGACCGGGCTGGTCTGCGTTTATGTCACGCTGCAGCTGCCGTTCTCGATCTTCATGATGCGCAACGCCTTCGACGCGGTTCCGCGCGAGATCGAGGAAGCGGCCCGTATGGACGGCGCCAACAATGTCACCATGCTGCTGCGGGTGATGCTGCCGCTGGTCTGGCCGGGCATCGTCACCATCGCGCTGTTCGCATTCCTCGGCGCCTGGAACGAGTTTCTGGCAGCGCTGGTGCTGATGACGGATCAGTCCAAATTCACGCTGCCGATCATGATGACGGCGCTTCAGTCCGGCCGCTTCGGCGCCATCGACTGGGGCGCGGTGCAGGCCGGCGTCACCGTGATGATGGTGCCGTGCCTGGTGCTCTTCCTGTTGCTGCAGCGCTTCTACATCCGCGGCCTCATGGCAGGGGCCGTGAAGTGACCAATCGAATCGAACCGGAGTAAATTCATGACCGCATCGCAATCGGCCCCTCAGGGCACCACGCCGGGCAAGCCGAAACTCGCCTTCCGTCCGCTTCCCGTGCCGCAGGTCGATGTGCGCGGCTTCTGGGGCGACCGTGTCGATGCCGTCGCCACCAGGACCGCCAATATCCTGTATGACCGCTGCGTCGAGGCGCGCATGCTCGAGCAGATCGATCCGGACCGGCCATCGCCGGGCGTCGTCATTCCATTCCACTCACCCTCGCCGGACGAGGCAGCCACCGCCGGCAACGAGTTCACGGGATCGACGGTGACGACGCAGATGTTCTGGGACAGCGACTGGGGCAAGACCATCGAGACCGCCGCCTATTCGCTCTACCGCCGCCGCAATGACGCGCTGGAGAAGAAGATCGATGCCGTCATCGACATGTACGGCAAGCTGCAGCAGCCGGACGGTTATCTGTCGAGCTGGTACCAGCGTATCCAGCCCGGCCTGCGCTGGACCAATCTGCGCGATTGCCACGAGCTCTATTGCGCCGGCCATCTGATCGAGGGCGCGGTCGCCTACTCCCAGGCGACGGGAAAGCGCAAGCTGCTCGACATCATGTGCCGCTATGCCGACCATATCGCCGAGACGTTCGGCCCCGAGCCCGGCAAGAGGCAGGGCTATTGCGGCCACGAGGAGATCGAGCTGGCGTTAGTCAAGCTCGCGCGCGTGACCGGCCAGCAAAAGTACATGGACCTGGCAAAATACTTCATCGACCAGCGCGGCCTTGAGCCGCATTATTTCGACGAGGAGGCACGTGCCCGCGGCGCCGACCCAAAAGCCTATCATTTCAAGACCTACGAATACAGCCAATCGCACAAGCCGGTGCGCGATCAGGACAAGGTCGTCGGCCATGCGGTCAGGGCGATGTACCTCTATTCGGGCATGGCCGATATCGCCACCGAATATGGCGACGACACGCTGCGCGTGGCGCTCGACCGGCTGTGGGACGATCTCACGACCAAGAACCTCTACATCACCGGCGGCCTCGGGCCGTCGTCGCACAATGAGGGTTTTACCGCCGACTACGATCTGCCCAACGAAACCGCCTATGCCGAGACCTGCGCTTCGGTCGGACTGGTGTTCTGGGCCAGCCGCATGCTCGGCATGGGCCCCAATGCGCGCTATGCCGACATGATGGAGCGAGCTCTCTACAACGGCTCGATTTCGGGCCTGTCGCTCGACGGCTCGCTGTTCTTCTATGAAAATCCGCTGGAAAGCCGGGGCAAGCACAACCGCTGGAAATGGCATCGCTGCCCCTGCTGCCCGCCCAATATCGGGCGCATGGTGGCCTCGATCGGCAGCTATTTCTACGGATTGTCGGACGACGCGCTGGCCGTCCATCTCTATGGAAACAGCACGGCTCGTTTCGATATCGCAGGGACGCAAATAGAGCTGATCCAGACCAGCAACTATCCATGGGACGGCGCGGTCTCGATCACTATCGAACCCGAGGCGCCGACCGAGTTCACCTTGCACCTGCGCCTGCCGGCCTGGTGCCGCAACGCGGCGCTCAAGGTGAATGGCGCCGATGTCGATCTGGGAGATGTCACCAGCGACGGCTATGCCGCGATCCGGCGCGAGTGGCGCAAGGGCGACCAGGTCGAGCTCGATGTTGAAATGGCTGTCGACCGCCTCTACGCCAACCCGGAGGTGCGCCAGGACATCGGCCGTGTCGCGCTCGCGCGCGGCCCGCTGATCTATTGCATCGAGGAGACCGACAATGCCGGCCAGCTGCACCGCATCGCCTTGCCACGCACAGCAAACATCGAGGCGCATAAGCAGCCGAACCTATTGGGCGGCGTCGTGACGCTTTCGGCTCTGGCCAGGAGAGAGGCGTTTGAGAGCTGGGACGACGGCCTCTACCGCACCGAACCGCCGGCGGTTGAGGAAGCAAAAGTCACCGCCGTTCCTTACTTCGCCTGGGACAACCGCGATCCCGGAGAGATGCTCGTCTGGCTGAGAGACTCGTGATCCGGAGACGAAGATGATGCCGCCGACGAGAGGGATGTCTTGAATTTGCCCCGGCGGCGCTAATTTAGAGGGGAGAGTGGCGCCAGCCACTCGAATGGGTGGAGGCAGAGTTGGCGCTCGAAGATGTCGCGCGTGCGAGCGCTGGCGCTCGCGCCATGGTCCTGACCGTCGCAGCGGTGCCGTTGCTGTTCGTGCTCAGCGGACTGGCCATTCGCTATGCGGCATTTGCTTCGGTGTCGGAGGAACCAGGTTTCGCGGCTTATGCCCGCGCGCTCTGCCGGTGGGATTGTGCCTGGTATATTGACATCAGTGAACAAGGTTACGAGCGCTTTCCCATTCCAGACCACAGCAATGTCGGTCGCTGGGGCTTCTTCCCGCTCTATCCGATGCTGGTGGCGGCGATCCGGTCTGTTTTCCCTTTCCCTACGATACTGGTCGCCACCATCACTTCCATTGTCTGCAGCTACGCCGCCAGTCTGGTGGCATGGCCGCTGCTCGAGAAGAACATGCGGGCCTATGTGCTGTATTGCGCATTTCTGCTCAGTGGCCCGTTCTCCTTTCACTTCACTACCTTCCTGAGCGAACCGCTTTTCGTGCTCCTGACCTCGTGCGTTTTTCTGGCACTCAAACGCTCCAGCTATCTCGCCGCGGGCGTCTCATCCGCGCTGCTGTCGGCGACCAGGCTGGTCGGGGTTTTCGTCGTATTTGCGACCGTCATTCAAATGTTCAGGGAGCACCGCCAGCAGGGCGGATCGGCGCTGTCTTTTCCACGATGGGTACTTGGCCGACCGGATCTGCTGGTCGCTGTCCTCATCTCGCCGGCCGGTCTGTTCGCTTACATCCTGTTCCTGTACCTCACCGTCGGAGACGGCTTTGCGTTCTTGCACATCCAGCGCGCGTTCGGACGGGTGGCCGGTAATCCGCTGGTCTTTCTATGGGACGGGCTCTCCGCCGTTCCGACCACTGGATGGCTGCCCACGGCGCCGCAATGGAGCGCGCTGGCCGCGATCAGCGGATTGGCACTGTCGGCCGTTCTGGCGGCTCGCAAGCAATATGGCGCGGCACTGTTCTGCGCGCTCTGCATCATCCTGCCACTGATCACCAACCTGGCCTCGATGGTCAGATACGTCATTGGGCTTGCGCCTCTGACAATGATGCTCGTCGTCCTGTTGTCGGCGTCGAGGCTCATTTGGCTCGCAGCTTTGGTTCTCTTCCTTGGCGCCTGTTATTTCACGACTGTGGCGTGGATCGGAGGCTACCTTGCCCTGGTCTGACACTCTGGGGCCTTACAGACGCGCCGCCTCGCTCGGCGGCTACGCGCTCGCGGCGGTTCTGGCCGGGTCCGAGATCGTCATCCTTGCGCTTGCTCTCAATCCAAACGTCAATGCCGATTATCGCGCCTATTACATCGATCGGACGACGACCTGCCTCAATCGCGATGCCGTCGGCAGCTACACACTTGGCCGGACGGTATCGTTCCGGAACGACGGCGCCAAACAGGCAGCCGGCATAAAGGTCTGCGGCTGGTCGGGACCCGTTGCCGACGGCACCCATTCCCTAGGCGAGACCTCGCGGCTTCGCGTTAAGATACCGCCGCTGCGCAACGGGCTGACAGCCACGCTGCAAATGGCCGCCGTCATTCGTCCTCCACAGATCACGCAGAGGGTTGTGATCTCGGTGAACGGTGTTCGGGCGCATGCGGTGACGCTGTCTGGCAAAGAACCACGAATGGTCTCGTTCGTCATTCCACCGGCGGCGCTCGGCAACGCCGATACACTCGAAATCGCCTTCGACTATCTCGACGGCATTCCGCCAACTCCGGCCGCCAGCAACATCTACAAGCGCTCCATCAAGCTGGTGGCGTTCCGGCTCGATGCAATTTGAGGTGGATTAGGTGGAGCGGTCGCCTTGCCGGCCGGGTCTACGCTGCGCAAAAACCCATCGGTCGAGCATGAGAAGGTTGACCGCCGGAATAAGCAGGCATGTAACCAGAATGGCGATGATGGGCGGCAGGCCGAGTTTCGCCGTCAAAAGCGCCGGCGCCGCGTAAGCCACGGCGAAGCCTGTCGCCGTCAGCAGGACAAAACGCGCCGCTTCCGATCGATGCGATCCGCTCGACATGAAGGTTACTGATTTATGGGCGAAATACGAAAACACGGCAGCCGCGGCGTAAGCCGCAAGCGACGCCTGGACAGGCGAGAAGCCGATCCATTCCGATTCGACCAACGCGATAGCCAAGGCAGCATACAGGATTGTCGCGGCGATGCCGACCAAGCCGAAGCGCGCCAGCAGCTTCAGCCCTGTGCCGGCGGTCGAACGGTCCTCAGACATGCGCGCTGCACACGTACTGGGCTCCGAGCGGTAGGGGCGCGAGCAGGCGTTCGAGTTTTCTGGCAAAAGGCCTGGCCGACGGCAGCAGCAGGAAGTGCTCGGATCGGATATCCCGGAAACCCGTCTCCTGAAAGAGGGACCTTGCCTTGGCAGCCTTGAGCAGGACCGCATCCTGGTCGAACGGACACCGCAACACCGCAAGACGCGTCAGCGGATTATAGGGATTGTGCTCGATGATGCAGGCGACGCCGCCCGGCCGCACAACGCGCCGCATTTCCCGGAAGAAATCGAGCCAGGAAACGGGCGGAACATGATGGACGACGCAACTGGCGAAAGCCAGATCGAATGCGCCGTCCTCATAAGGCAGGCTCGGCGTGGTGCAGGCTCTGTAGCTCACACGTGGATTGTCCTGGCCGGCGCGCAGGATCGATTCCTCCGAGACGTCGCAGCCATCCAGGCTCTCGAAGACGCCTTCGAGATAAGGGTGGAGCGATCCGACGCCGCAGCCGACATCCAGCGCCCGCACACCGGCACCATCCTGCCGAAGCCTTCGCTCGACGACAAGACGCTGCAGCAGGTCGGCTTTGGCGATAAGAAAGAAGTCGTGCCTGAGGCCGGAAAACCGGATGGATCCTGCGACCGCCTCGCCATAATTTGATTTATAGCTGTCGAAGAGTTCGGCCATCCGCCGCGGCTCCGTTCCTGGGTTTTCGAAACGATCGACGGCTCTCACCCGGGGTGGCGGAACGCACTGCCTTGTCGAAGCCGGCGACCCGATCGATCACGTAAAGCGGACGGCGTTTCACCTCGGCGTGTATACCGCCGACATAGAGCCCGACCACGCCGGTCATGAAAAGATTGATGCCGCAAAGGAGCGACACGATCACCACGGTGGATGTCCAGCCGGCAATGATGCCGGTTTCAAAAATCCAGGCGAAGATAGCGTAAGCACCGAACACCACCGCAAGCGCGGAGATGGCCAATCCGCCCCACAACGCGATGCGCAGCGGCTTCTCGGAGAAGCTGACGATGCCGTGAACGGCAAGGTGCATCATCTTCCAGAATGGGTATTTGGTCTGGCCAAGGGTCCGCGCGGGACGTTCGAAAGGCACCGCCGTCTGCTTGAACCCCATCCAGGCGAACATGCCCCTGACGAAGCGGTCGTGTTCGGGCATTTGCTTGAAGGTTTCCAGAGCCTTGCGCCCGACCAGGCGAAAATCGCCGACGTCGCGGGGGATGTCGACCGACGTCATCTTCTCCAGCAGGCGGTAGAAGAGACTCGCCGTCATGCGCTTGAACCAGGATTCGCCCTCACGCTTGACACGGCGGGCATAGACGATCTCGAAACCTTCCTTCCACTTCGCCACCAGATCGAGAACCACCTCCGGTGGGTCTTGCAGGTCGGCATCCATGACGATGACGGCATCACCCGCAGCCGCGTCCATGCCGGCCGTGATCGCGACCTGGTGGCCGAAATTGCGGGAAAGCTCGATCAGGCGGAAGCGCGGCTCGACGGCGACCATTTTCCGAAGGTATTCGACGCTTCCATCGAGGCTTCCGTCGTCGACGAAGATCGCCTCAGCCTCTCCGTCCAACCTGCAGATCAGCGAGTTGATTCGCTCGATCAGTCGCGGCAGCACCTGCTCTTCATTGTAAATGGGAAGGACCAGCGAGTACCGCGGCGGCGACTCGTTCACCGCAGTCCTAATGCCTTGGATCACAGAGTCTCGCATGCCGTTGAAAATGGAACGCAAGCTACAAAGTTCCAAGGACACACAAGAAATCGCTAAAATTTAGCGGTTTCGGGCAGGTGCCGATCATGCGTGGAACGGACATAGGTGGCGTTATCGCAATCGAACGTCCGCATGTGATCGAGACACGGCATCAAAGGGCTGTCGGCCAGTCTGAGCCTGGCGCCAAGCAGCCTTTGAGGACCCGCTTCGATCATGCCGCCTAAAGCCGGGTGTCTGCTGGCCGATCCATCTGCTTGCGACTTCTGCCATTGCACAAGCCACATCGGAGCAATAGATGGTGCGAAACGGCCGCCCTTTTATGTCAGGCGGAAAAACAGGAACATGTGCATGACCGATACGCTGGACTCAGCGAAATTGACCGACCGCGTCGCGGCCCTGGTCGAGGCTGCCAAACGGGCCGGCGCCGACGCCGCCGACGCGGTTGCGGTGCGCGGCCGTTCGACCGGCGTGTCGGTGCGGCTTGGCAAGGTCGAGGGTACCGAGGCGTCCGAGAGCGAGGATGTCTCGCTGCGCGTCTTCGTCGGCAAGCGGGTGGCGAGCGTCTCGGCAACCGCTGCCTCCGACCCGAAGGCGCTAGCCGAACGCGCCGTGGCGATGGCGAAAGTCTCGCCGGAAGATCCCTATCAGGGGCTCGCCGATCCGGCCCTGCTGGTCAGGAAGCCGCGCGACCTCGATCTGTTCGATCCGACGGAAGTTTCGGCCGACCAGTTGAAGGAAGCAGCGCTGGCCGCGGAAGCGGCAGCCCTTGCCGTCAAGGGCGTTACCAATTCGGCCGGCAGCGGCGCCAGCGCCGGGCTTGGCGGGCTGGTGCTCGCCACCTCGCACGGCTTTGTCGGCCACTATGTCGCGTCGCGCTTTTCGCGCTCGACCAGCGTCATTGCCGGCGAGGGCACCGGCATGGAGCGCGATTATGAATTCTCCTCGCGCCAACATTTCTCCGACCTGGACGCGCCCGAGGACATCGGCCGCAAGGCCGGCGAACGCGCCGCGCGGCGCATCGGCGCGCGCAAGGCGGCGACCGGGCCGGTCGACGTGGTGTTCGACCCGCGCGTCGCCCGCGGCATCGCCGGCCATCTCGCCGGCGCCATCAACGGCGCGTCCGTCGCGCGCAAGACCAGCTTTCTGCGCGACATGATGGGCAAGCAGGTAGCGGCGGCGGCGATCACCGTCACCGACGAGCCGCTCCGGCTCCGTGGCCAGGCATCGCGCCCGTTCGACGGCGAAGGCATCGAGGGCGAAAGGCTGCTCATGCTTGAGAAGGGCGTTTTGAACCACTGGTTCCTGTCGACCTCGGCGGCGCGGGAATTGGGGCTGACCACCAACGGGCGCGGTTCGCGCAACGGCTCCTCCGTCTCGCCGTCGTCGACCAATCTTGCCATCGAGCCGGGCGAGCGGACGCCCGAGGACCTCATCAAGTCGCTCAAATCAGGCTTTTACGTCACCGAAGTGTTCGGCCAGGGCGTCGACATGGTGACTGGCGAGTACAGCCGCGGCGCTTCCGGCTTCTGGATCGAGAATGGCGAGCTCGCCTATCCGGTTGCGGAAGTGACCATCGCCTCGAACCTGAAGACCATGTTCCTCAACATGGTTCCGGCGAGCGATCTCGATCGCAATTTCGGCACCGCTGCACCAACGCTTCTGATCGAAGGCATGACCCTTGCCGGAGCTTGACCAGGTCACCTCTGCCGGGGCTCGCGAGGATCTGCCGCTGCTGCGCGAAGCTGCCCGCGAGGCGGGCGCCATCGCCATGCGCTATTTCGGCAACAATCCGCAGGTGTGGATGAAGGGCGGCACCTCGCCGGTAAGCGAGGCCGATCACGCCGCCGACGCCTATCTGCGCCAAACCTTGCTTGCAGCGCGGCCGGACTATGGCTGGCTGTCGGAGGAAACGGCCGACGATCCGGCAAGGCTTGCCGCCCGCCGCACCTTCGTCGTCGATCCGATAGACGGCACGCGCGGCTTCCTCGAAGGCCTGCGCTCCTGGTGCGTCAGCGTCGCGGTGGTCGAAGACGGCCGCACGCTTGCCGGTGTGCTCGAATGTCCGGCCACGGAGGAGACCTACTGGGCGCTGCCCGGTGAGGGGGCGTTCCTGAACGGCCGTCGCATTGCCGTGCGCCGCCCGGCAGCAATGGTCGAAATTGGCGGGCCGAAGCCGTTGATCGCTTTGATGCCGGCGGAATGGCAGGGCCGGCTGAGCCGCGTGCCCTATATTCCCTCGCTCGCCTACCGGCTGGCGATGGTCGCCAATGGCAGGCTCGACGCGACGTTCGTCAAACCCAATGCACATGACTGGGACATCGCCGCGGCGGATCTCATCCTGCGCGAGGCCGGCGGCGCATTGCTCGACCAAAAGGGCCGCGCACCGCGCTATGCCGGTGAAGTGATCCACCACGGCGCGCTGGTCGCCGGCAACGGCGAACTGCTCGCCGTGCTCTCCGGCATCATCGCAGGGCTGGGCGGTTGAACATGTCATCAATGGTTCCAAAGTCGGCGGCTTTGGTCTAGACCTGTCACAAACTCACGATATGTGAAGGACCGACATGACCGCGGAAGACGGAAAGAAGCAGCTTTTGCACCTGGTGTTCGGCGGCGAACTGAAGACGCTGGGCGGGACAGAATTCCGTGATCTCGACGCGCTCGACATCGTCGGCATCTATCCGGATTATCAATCCGCGCAAACGGCGTGGAAAGCCAAGGCCCAAGCCAGCGTGGACAACGCCCACATGCGTTATTTCGTCGTTCACCTGCACCGGTTGCTCGACCCCGACAACAAGGCCGCCGGTTGACATTTGATGGATCATGAAGCCGTGAAAGGGCCGGCCACGAGGTCCGCGGTCAGAGGGCGCCGCGGTGGCACCTCGAAGACATTCTGGCGCAAGATACGCGAACCGCTGGCGCAATCGCGATTCGTCAAGAACGCCATCGCCAGCCTGTTTGCGCAGTTCGTTCGCCTCGTCCGCCTGACCAATCGTGTCGTCGACGGATCGGCGCAGATGTCGGGCGGCGCCTACTCGGAGTTCGAACCCGCCATCATCGCGCTGTGGCACGGCCAGCATCTTCTGACTCCGGCCTACTATCCCAGGGGACGGCCAGTGGTCGCCATGGTGTCGCGTAGTGCCGATGCCGAGCTCAACGCTCTGATGATCGAGAAATTCGGTATCGAGGCGGTGCGCGGCTCGGGTGGACGCGAAGGCTCGAAGCGTCGCGACAAGGGCGGCGCCAAAGCGCTGATCGCCCTGAAAAAGTCACTCGCCACCGGCAAGAACGTCGCCATGATCGCTGACATTCCGCATGGCACGCCGCGCGACGCTGGGCTTGGCATCGTTCTCCTGGCGCGGCTTTCGGGCCGCCCGATCCTGCCCGCCGCCATCGCCACCAGCCGCCGCAAGGTGCTGGAGCGCAGCTGGGACAAGACCACGATCAACCTGCCGTTCGGCCGCTCCTCGATCGTTCTGGGAACGCCGGTTTTCGTTCCGGCCAATGCCGATGAGGCCGAAATGGAACGCAAGCGCCAGGAAGTCACGGCCGCGCTCAACGCCGCGACCGCCGAGGCCTACCGCCTCGTGGATGGCTCGAAATGAGCGAGCGCTGGGCGCGCACCTTCCTGACGGCGTATCGTTTCGCTGGCGCAGCCGCCTACCCGCTGATCGGGCCCTATGTCGCCTGGCGCACCTCCAGGGGCAAGGAAGACCGAATTCGCCGGCGCGAGCGCTATGGCATCGCCGGGCGCGAGCGCCCCGACGGGCCGGTGATCTGGATCCATGCGGCGAGCGTCGGCGAGACGATCGCCGTCGTGCCGCTGGTCGAGAGCATTCTCGACTACGGCGTCAACATCGTGCTGACGACGGGGACTGTCACCTCCGCTCAGGTTGCCGACGAACGGCTCGGCGACCGCATCATCCACCAATATGTGCCGCTCGACCTCAAGCCGGCGGTCAGCCGCTTCCTCGACCATTGGCGGCCGGACCTGGCGATCATCGCCGAATCGGAGATCTGGCCGATGACCATCCTGGAGCTCGGCGCGCGCCGTGTGCCGCAGGTGCTGGTCAATGGCAGGCTATCCGACCGTTCGTTCAAATCCTGGAAGAAGCGCGCCAACATCGCCGAGGCGCTGTTCGAGAATCTCGCTCATGTCGTCGCCCAGTCGGATGTCGACGGCGAGCGCTTCCTCTCGCTCGGCGCCCGGCCGGTCACCGTATCCGGCAATCTCAAGGTCGACACCACGCCGCCGCCGGCCGATGAAAGGACGCTGTACACGCTGAAGCGCCAGCTCGGCGCCCGCCCGACCTGGGCGGCGATTTCGACCCATGACGGCGAGGAGGTGGTCGCTGCCGAGGTTCACGCGATGCTGCACAAGCGTCACCACGGTCTTTTGACGATCGTCGTGCCGCGCCATCCCGATCGCGCAGAAGCGCTTGCCGCGCAGATTTCCGGCATGGGCCTGAAAGTCGCTCGGCGCAGCAAGGGCGACCGGATCACCGCCGATACGGACATTCTGCTCGGCGACACGATGGGCGAGATGGGGCTTTATCTCCGGCTGACAGAGATCGCCTTCGTTGGCCGTTCGCTCACCTCCGAGGGCGGCCAGAACCCGCTGGAGCCGGCCATGCTCGACACGGCGGTGCTGGCCGGCCGCAATGTCCAGAACTTTCGCGAGACCTATCAGCGCCTGCTCGACAGCGGCGGCGCCAAGCTGGTGCGCGACCGCGACATGCTGGCCGGCGCCGTCAATTTCCTGTTGAGCAATGAGGTGGCCCGCCATGAGATGATGGCGGCCGGCGCGGCGACCGTCGACGAGATGCGCGGCGCGCTGGCGCTCACGTTGAAGTCGCTCGAACCCTACATTCAGCCGTTGGTCGTCAAGTCGCGCCTCAAGGGCGCCAACGGCCGCTAAGATGGCCAGCGAAGCGCCCCCCTTCTGGTGGGAAAAACCGGACTGGCGGGCGCTGGCGCTGGCGCCGCTGTCCGCGATCTATGCGCTCGTTGCCGGCCGCCGCATGCGCTCGGCCGCGCGCGAAAAAGTCGAGGCGCCGGTGCTGTGCGTCGGCAACTTCACCGTCGGCGGCACCGGCAAGACGCCGGTGGCGATCGCCCTGGCCCGGCAGGCCAGGCGCATGCAGCTCAATCCCGGTTTCCTGTCGCGCGGCCATGGCGGCTCCTTCGCGCAGCCACATGTCGTCGATCCGCATCACGACGCCGCCAAGCATGTCGGCGACGAGCCGCTGCTTTTGGCCGAGCACGCGCCGGTCGCAGTGACGCCGAACCGTGCCGCCGGCGCGCGCCTTCTGCTGGAAAAGCATGGCTGTGATTTCCTGATCATGGATGACGGTTTCCAGAGCGCCCGCATCCATATCGACTATGCGCTGGTCGTCGTCGATGCACGCTACGGCGTCGGCAACGGCCACGTCATTCCTGGCGGTCCGCTCAGGGCTGATATCGTCGACCAACTGGTTTTCACCAGCGCGCTGCTGAAGATGGGCGAGGGCCTTGCTGCCGATGCGGTCGTCCGCCAGGCGGCGCGTGCCGGCCGGCCGATCTTCGAGGCGCGTACACGGCCAAGCAGCAAGGCGGGGCTGGCCGGCAAGCGATTTCTCGCCTTTGCCGGCATCGGCCATCCCGACAAATTCTTCGACACGGTCCGTGAGGCCGGCGGCGAGGTTGCGCTGACCCGGTCGTTTCCGGACCATCATTTCTACGGCGAGGACGAGCTTGCCGAACTGTCAGCGACAGCGCGAGGTGCCGGACTTGGCCTCATCACCACCGCCAAGGACGCCGCCCGGCTGCGCCATGATGCCGCGTCCGCCGATTTCCTCGGACAGCTCGATGTGCTGGAGATCGACACGGTGTTCGATCCCGACCACGTGCCTGAACGCATCATCGACGAGACGCTGGATGCCTGGCGGCAGCGCAAGCTGCAGGGGTGAATCAGAGAACCTTCGAGCGCCGCGGCGGTCGAACTTTTGCGGAGATGCCGGCGAAGAATCGCTACAGATCGGGTCTCATTCTGCGTAACCGGTTTAGCGCCGGCTGCGCATTTCGGGATGTGCCTCGATCTCGCGGCGCAGCGAGGCCGCGGCACTCACATAGGGCTCCTGCCTGGCGACGCTCCAGTATTTGAGCTCATCGAGCGGGATGCTTTCGCCGGTGACCGCGCAGCGCACGAAGGCGCCGGGGCTGGTCACCTGGAAGTCGCCGTCCAGGTAGCGGATACGGGCTTCCTTGCCGCCGGGGCCTTCGAAGCGGTTCATCATGACATGGAGCCGAGGTTCATGACGATGTCATCGCCACAAAATGCTGGCAAGGTCAAGCTTGGAGCGAGACAAGATTGGTTTTGGTCGGCTCTGTTTCAGACGACAACCAGCCGAGCAAGCCGGCAAAGTGGATGTCCGGCATCCTACTGCTCGGCTACGATGAACTCCTCGATCTTTTCCGCCGCCAGCCCGGCCTGGGCCGCGATGCGCCGGGCAAGCTCGGCTGCGGCGGCGCGCGGTCGCCCTGTAGGCCGGTCGAGCCAGTAGGATATCGGGCTGAGAACGATGCGGTCGTCCACAGCGACGATGCGGCCTGACTTCAGTTGATGCTCGATCATTGGCGGCCGCGCCAGCGCAATGCCGAGACCATGGGCGGCAGCATCGAGCACCAGATTGTAGTCCTCGAAGCGGCGGTCCTGCGGACGCGGGCGATAGTCCATGTCCTGCGCGGCAAACCAGGCGCGCCAGGCCGAAGCGTCTGAATCATTGATCAACGGAAATTTGAGCAGCCGGGCAGGGTCGCCACGGCCGATCTCCCTTGCGAGGTCCGGCGAGGCGACCGGAAACACATGTTCTTCGAAAAGCTGCACCGAGACGCGGCCGGGAATGCGGCCGCGGCCGCAGCGGATCGACAGATCGATGCCGTCATCGGCAAGGTCAGCCTGGCGGATGTCGACGTCGAGCACGATGCGCAGCCTGGACGGATTGTTTTCCAGCGCCGCCATGCGCGGCATCAGCCACAGCCCGCTGACCGAAGGGATCGAGGTCAGCCGCACCACGGCGGTGCCGCGCGGTTCGACCCAGCGGTCCGAATTGCTGGATATCAGCGCGAAGGCCTCGGTGGTGCGCAGATGCAGGCGGTTGCCTTCGATCGTCAGCGACACCCCACGCGCGCCGCGATCGAACACTTTCAGCCCGAGCCAGTCCTCGAGCTTGGCGATCTGCCGGCTGACGGCGCCATGGGTGATGTTGAGTTTTTCGGCAGCCGCCGAAAAGCTGCCCGTCCGCGCCGCGGCGTCGAAGGCGCGCAGGGTTTCGAGCGGCAGTATTGCGTCCGAGCTGTGATCCATAGTCACAGCTGACCCTCGATTTGGTCGTTTGTCAACCGATCAGGAAAGGCGTTTTGTGTGTTTGAGGACATGAAACGCGGGAATAGTGAAATGAACGCCTGTACCGGCACGTTGAATACGACACAGCGGATAGATACCACGGCGGCCATTGCGGTGGCGCTGACAGTGGTCGGCTGGGCCTCCGCCTTCCCGGCGATCCGCGCCGGCCTCGTCGCTTTCGGACCGCTGGAACTCGGCGCGCTGCGCTTCGCCATCGCCGCGGTGCCGGCGGCGATCTTCCTCGCCGTCAAGCGGCCGGCGCTGCCCCGGCTCGATGAATTCTGGCGCTTTGCCTTCGGCGGGGCCGTCTTCGTTGCGCTGTACACGGCAATGCTCAATTTCGGCGAACTGACGGTTTCGGCGGGTGCTGCCGGTTTCATCATCAACGTCAGCCCGATCTTCACCGCGATCATGGCGATGGCGCTGCTCGGCGAACGCTTCTCAGGCCTGGCCTGGGCCGGCACACTCCTGTCCTTCGCCGGCATCGGCATCATCGCGATGGGCGAGGGGCAAGGGTTGTATTTCGACAATGGTGCGCTGCTTGTCCTCGGCTCGGCACTGTGCTCGGCCGTCAACACCATCGTGCAAAAGCCGCTGTTTGCCCGCCATCATCCGCTGACCATTTCGGCCTCGAACATGGTGCTCGGCGCGCTCTGCCTGTTGCCTTTCCTGCCGAGCGGCCTGGCGCAGGCGGCAGTTGCCGATACCGCCGGCCTTGGCGCCGTCATCTTTCTCGGCATCGTGCCGAGCCTGATCGCTTACGCTGCCTGGGCAACAGCACTTTCCCGGCTCCCGGCAGCGCGCGCCTCGAACTTCCTCTATCTGGTTTCGCCGGTAGCGACGCTGATCGGCTTTTTCTGGCTGGGCGAGATACCGACGCTGCTCGGCATTCTCGGTGGCGCACTGGCGCTGGGCGGCGTCATCGTGGTGAATTTGAAGCGGTGAAGCAGAGGCTCGAATGTTTGCTTGAATCATAGAGATCTGTTTCGAACGGCTCTTTATGATTTCCCCTCTCCGGTTTGCTTCGCAAACCACCTCTCCCCACTTCGTGGGGCGAGGAACCCAAGTTTTCCGGGGTCGCGGCCTTGGCGATTGGTGTTTCCTCGCCCCCATTTTAATGGGGGAGAGGTGGCCGCGAAGCGGCCGGAGGGGGGGACTGCGCCGTCAGAACTGACAAGCTCAGTCCCTTCACCGCCGCCCGAACAGCCGCTCGATGTCGGCAAGCTTGAGCTCGATATAGGTCGGGCGGCCGTGGTTGCAGGTGCCGGAGCCTGGTGTCGCTTCCATTTGGCGCAGCAGTGCGTTCATCTCCTCTGCCTTGAGCAGGCGGCCGGAACGCACCGAGCCGTGGCAGGCCATGGTCGCGGCTATCCTGTCCAGCCGCTCTTTCAGCGTGTCGACCGTGTCGTTGTCGGCGATCTCGTCGGCAAGGTCGCGCACCAGCTGCTGGACATTGGTTTCGCCGAGCATCGACGGCGTCTCGCGCACGGCGACAGCACCCGGGCCGAAACGCTCTATGCCGAGGCCGAAGCGAGCCAGCGTTTCGGAATGCAAGGCAAGCCGCTCGGCATCCTCTTCCGGCAGATCGATGATCTCGGGCAAAAGCAGCATCTGCGACGGCACGGCGCGCGCATGAAGCGCGTTCTTCAACGCCTCGTAGACCAGCCGCTCATGCGCCGCATGCTGGTCGACGATGACCAGCGAATCCCTGGTCTGCGCGACAATGTAGTTCTCATGCACCTGGGCGCGTGCGGCACCCAGCGCCATGCCGAGCAGCGTTTCCGTCGCCTCAGTCTGTCGGGCACGCGCGTCGGCGCTGTGAAGCGGTCCGGCGTCGAACGCCACCTGATCGTTTTCGCCGAAGCCGCCGTTTCCTGGTTCCGTGTCCTCAAGTCCCCCGCCTTCCAAGCCCATGTCCAGCGGCCGCTGCGGCGAGCGGGCCGGATCGAAACCGGCGAAGCCGGAGGCACGGTAGGCGGCCTCATAGCTGCGATGGCCGTTGGCTGGACCGGCATGCGCATAGGACGCTGCGCCCGGCCGGAACGCCGCCATCATGCCGGCCGCCCCTGATGTGGCGGCACGGATGCCGGCATTGGCGAGCGCCTCGCGGATGGCGCCGACGATCAGTCCGCGCACCAGTCCCGGATCGCGGAAGCGGACGTCGGCCTTGGCCGGATGGACATTGACGTCGACGATGGCCGGATCGAGCATCAGGAACAGCACTGTCACCGCATGGCGGTCGCGCGGCAGCACGTCGGCGAAGGCGCCGCGGATGGCGCCGGCGATCAATTTATCGCGCACCGGCCGGCCGTTGACATAGGCATATTGCTGCAGCGCGTTGGCGCGGCTGAAGGACGGGATCGAGACGTGGCCGGCGAGACGGACGCCGTCGCGCCCGGCGTCGATGGCGATGGCATTGTCCGGAAAGTCGGCACCCATCACTTGCGCGACGCGGCGCAGCCGGCCTTCGGGGCTGTCGTCGGCCGCCGGCAATTCCAGCGTCGAGCGGTCTGAACCGGCCAACGTGAAGCGCACGGCGGGGAAGGCAATCGCAATGCGCTTGACCACGTCGCTTATCGCCGAGCTTTCGGCGCGCTCGCCCTTCATGAATTTGAGCCGCGCCGGCGTGGCGAAGAACAGGTCGCGCACCTCGACGGTGGTGCCGCGATTGGCCGCCGCCGGCTTGACGGCGGAGACGCGGCCGCCCTCGATGCCGATCTCGGCGGCGCTGTCGCCGTTGGCCGTGCGCGAGCGGAGCGACAGCCGCGCCACCGAGCCGATCGATGGCAGCGCCTCGCCGCGAAAGCCGAGCGAGCGGATGTCGTGGATGTTGTCGGCAAGCTTCGAGGTGCAATGGCGTGCGATCGCCAGCGCCAGTTCCTTCTCCGGGATGCCCGCGCCGTCGTCGGTGACGCGGATCAGGTTCAGCCCGCCGCCGGCGGTGACGATCTCGACTCTGGCAGCGCCGGCATCGAGTGCGTTCTCGACCAGCTCCTTGACCACGCTTGCCGGACGCTCGATGACTTCGCCGGCGGCGATCTGGTTGATCATCGTTTCTGAAAGCTGGCGGATGGGCATGGCGACACTATAGGCGGATTCGCGGTCCATGCGGGAGGGGTAGAATTGCCTGCGGGATAGATCAGTCCACAGCGCGGATTTCGCGCACGCCCTTGCGCAGCCGCCGACGCAACAAATTGCGCAGCGTCACCCCATCGCCATAACCGACCTTTGCGGCGATCTGCTCGACGCTGTCGGACGTGGTCTTCAACAGATGCACCGCGTGCTCGACGCGCAAGTCCTGGAAATAGGACAGCGGCGTCTTGCCGAGCACGTCGTTGACCCGCCGCGACAGGGTGCGTTTGCTAGCGCCGAGCGTACTCGCCGCCTCATCCAGATTGAAGCCGTTGGCGAGATGATCGCGCGCCCAGCGCTCGAAACGCTCCACCAGCGGGTTCGAATGAGCGAGATGGTCTGATATCGCATAGGCAGACTGCAGCGGCCGACTGTCGACGATAAGATACTTTGCGGTCAGCGCCGCCAGTTCCGGGCTTGTCTGCCGGATCACCAATAAGGCGAGGTCGATATGGCCGAGTGCGGCCCCGGCGGTGACGAACTGCCCGTCATTGACGAGCATGCGCCCCGCATCGAGCAGCACACGCGGATAACGTTGCCGGAACATCGGTGCCAGCCACCATGTCGTCGTCGACGGCCGCCCGTCGAGCAGGCCGGACTCCGCTAAGACGAAGGTGCCGATGCAGGCGGCGCCGATGCGCGTGCCGGCGCTTGCTGTGGCACGCAACGCTGCGACCGCCTCGGCGACATCGCCCCGCTGCAGCGCCCCGCGCAGCGGGTCGGGCATCTTCTCACCAAGCGCCGGGATAACCAGCCAGTCGGGGGTCGGCTCTCTGCCGATCGCCGTGATCGGAACCTGCAGGCCTTGCGCCGTGCGCACCGTTTCGCTCACTCCGACAATGGTCGTGGCGAAGCGGCTGGGCGGTGCCGCCAGCATGCCTGCCAATTCGTTGGCGGTGCCGAACACGTCGAGCACTGTGGCCAGTCCGGTATCGAAAACACCATCGAGGGCAAGAACGGAAATATTCATGGCAAAAATGATATCAAAGATGTCATTTTTGCCAATACGCTTTTCGTTACGCTGCTGCGATTATTGCTCCCGACGGCCCGATCGGCCGCCCAACAACGACCAACGTGGAGGAGAAGACCGATGATCAAGCTCGCATTGTTCGCACGCTTCGAAGCCAAGCCCGGCAAGGAGGACGATGTCGCCGCGTTCCTGAAGACAGGCCTGCAACTGGCCAACCAGGAGGCCACCACGCCAATCTGGTTTGCGCTCAGGCTAAGCCCCAGCATGTTCGGTGTGTTCGATGCCTTTCATGACGAGACGGGGCGGCAGGCGCATCTCACCGGCGAGATCGCCAAGGCGCTGATGGCCAATGCCGAAACACTGTTTGTCGGCCCGCCGACCATCGACAAGATCGACGTGCTCGGCCTGAAGAACGACGGTTCCGTCTGACCTGCGCCCGCTGCGCGCTGCGGTCCGGCCATGTGCCGGATTGCAGCGGCAGCTTCACGCTTGCGCGGCCAGCCAGTCCCGCACTTTGCGGGCGTTGTCGGTGAGCTCGCGGTTCCTGGACCAGATGATATGAAAACCCTTGCCGGTCGTCATCGTGTGGCCGGTGACGCGCACCAGCAGCCCTGACGCCAGCAGCCGCTCGGTGAGGTGACCCCACCCGAGCGCAATGCCTTGCCCCTCCATGACCGCCTGGATCACCAACGCATAGTCGTTGATGCGCAAGCCGCGCCCGGCGTCGGTGATGTTGACCCCGGCCGACTGGAACCACTCGTCCCAACTCGCGGCCTCGCGAAACGGCTCTTCGAGATGGATGAGCCGGTGCGATGTGAGACCCTCGACGGCCTCCGGCAGCCCGAACCGCGCCACATAGCTCGCGCCGGCAACGGGGAATATTTCCTCATCGGCCAGCGGCAGCGAATGATAGTCCGGCCATTCCCTGGGTTCGCCGCCGCGGACCCCGAGCGGGATGTCTTCGGCGATGATGTCGAGATCGCGGTCGGCGGTGTGGATGCGCAGATCAATGCCCGGCAATTCGTCGCGGAACTGTTGCAGGCGCGGCATCATCCAGAACGAGGCGAAGGCAGTCGACGCGGCCAGCGTCACATGGCCGCCGGTCGCCTGCTGGCGCAGATCCTCCGCCGACTTGCGGATGTGTGACAGGCCGAGCGAGACGTCGGCATGAAAGCGATTGCCGGCTTCGGTCAGGCTGACCTGCCGGTGGCGGCGCTGGAACAGCTTGGCGCCGAGCTGCTGCTCGAGCCCGCGGATGGCGTAGGAGACGGCAGCCTGCGTCATGCCGAGTTCGCGCCCGGCGGCGGTGAAGCTCGACAACCGCCCGGCCGCCTCGAAGACGATCAGGCTGCCGGCCGAGGGCAAGAGGTGGCGCAGGCTTCGCATAAGCAGAGCTTATACAGGAGATCAGGATTTTCCAACGTCACAGCAATATTTCGTCTCGCTAAGTTGACTGGCTCTGGGAGGATGGAGTTGCCATGAACACACAGGCCGCTGAAGTGACCGAACACACCAATCGTCGAGCGGGTGGCCGCCTGGGGCGCAAGGCGCTGCGGGGAACGCCCATAGCGTCGTTTCCGACCCTGGTCCGTAAGATTCCGGTATATCAGATGGTCCCGGACGAGGCGGTGGAACTCATCCACCAGGAGTCGCTCAGCATCCTCGAAGAGGTGGGATGCGAGTTCCGCGACGACGAGGCCATCGCAATGTGGAAGGCGGCGGGAGCCGATGTCTCGGACACAAGAGTCCGGATCGACCGCGCCCTCCTGATGGAGCTCGTATCGAAGGTCCCTTCGGAGTTCACGCTCAATGCGAGGAATCCGCAGCGTTCGGTGCGCGTGGGCGGAAACAACTCCATCTTCGTGCCGATGTATGGCGCGCCTTACGTGCGCGACCTCGACAACGTCAGGCGCTATGGCACGCTCGCCGACCTTCAGAATTTCCATAAGCTCGCTTACATGGCGCCAGCGCTGCACTCGTCGAGCTCGATCATCTGCGAGCCGATGGAAATTGCGGTGCCGAAGCGTCACCTCCATATCATCCATTCAGCGCTGAAGCACTCCGACAAGCCGTTCATGGGCATCGTGACGTCCAAGGAGCGAGCGGAAGACACGATGGCGATGGCGGGCATCGTGTTCGGCGAGGACTATGTCCGTGACAACCCGGTCCTGGTGGCGATCACCAACTGCAATTCGCCGCTGGTGTGGGATGCCACCATGCTGGACGCGATGAAGGTCTATGCGCGCCACAACCAGCCGCTGATTCTCGCGCCGTTCGCCCTCTGCGGCGCCTCGACTTCGGCCTCTGCCGTGGGTGCGGTCGCGCAGGTCAATGCGGAAGCGCTGGCGGGCGTCGCGTTCACACAGCTTCTCCGTCCGGGCTCGCCGCAGATCTACGGACAGTTCATGGTTACGGTGGACATGAAGACCGGCGCTCCCATGGGCGGCACGCCAGAGGCCGCCCAGATGATGTATCTGATGGGAGCACTGGCGCGGAAATACCGGCTGCCGTGGCGCACGTCGGGCTTCCATGTCGGATCGAAGCTGAACGACGCCCAGGCGGGCTACGAGGCGAACATGCTGATGCATGCCGCCATCCTTTCCGGCGCCAACTACATCTGGCACTCCGCCGGATGGCTCGAGGCCGGCCTGACCTGCGGCTATTCAAAATTCGCGACGGACTGCGAACAGCTTGTTGCCTGGTACAAATACGCAGGCGGGCTCTCCTTCGACGATTTCAAGGACGCGATGGCGGCGATCCGCGAGGTAGGCCCCGCCGGCCATTTCCTCGGCACCCAACACACGCTCGAACATTTCGAGTCGGCCTTCTTCATGCCCAGCATGATGGACTTCAATTCGTATGAACAGTGGAAGGCTGAAGGCGCAAAGGACCACGACACCCGCGGCCGCGAGAAAGCGCGCAACATGCTCGCGGATTATGAGGAGCCGAAGCTCGATGAGGGCATCGCCGATGGTCTCGAAGAGTTGATCGCGCTGCGCGAGGAAAAGCTGCCGGACAGCGTTAGTTAATGCAACAGGCGAAGACCTGACGGAAACATAAGGGAGGAAAAAATGGCACTCTTCAGAAGCAACGGTGATCGCGTGCCGAATGCTATCGAGGCGATGGCGGAAGAAGCCCGCTCAGGTCGTGTGGACCGGCGCGAGTTTCTGGCGCTGGCAAGCACCTTTGGCGCATCCACGGCTTTGGCCTACGGCATGATCGGTCTCGCCGTGCCGGAACGGGCCTTGGCCGAGGAGCCGAAGAAAGGCGGAACGCTGCACGTGTCGATGTCGGTGAAGGGGCAAAAGGATCCGCGCACCTACGACTGGGTGGAGATGGCAAACATCACCCGCACCTGGCTCGAACCGCTTGTCCGCTACACGCACGAATTCACATTCGAGCCGGTCTTGCTCGAAAGCTGGGACATCAACGACGACGCCACCGAATACGTGCTGCACGTGCGCAAGGGCGTCACCTGGAACAATGGCGATGCTTTCAACGCCGATGATGTGGTCTACAACCTGACGCGCTGGTGCGAGAAAGGTGCCGCCGGCAATTCCATGGCCGCGCGCGTCGGCGCACTGATCGACGCAAAAACCGGCAAGGCCAGGGACGGCGCGATCACCAAGGTCGACGACAACACGGTCAAGCTGAAGCTGAACGAACCTGATATCTCGCTGATCCCGAACTTCACCGACTATCCAGCGCTCGTGGTCCATCGCAAATTCGATGCCGACGGCGCCGATCCTATCAAAAAGCCTATCGGGACCGGGCCTTTCGAACTGGTGTCTTATTCGGTCGGCCAGAATGCGGTCGTCAAGCGTCGTGAGAATGGCAAGTGGTGGGGCGGTGAATCGCCGCTCGACAGCGTCGAATTTGTCGACTACGGCACCGACTTCAATGCCTCGGTGAATGCATTCGACTCCGGCGAAATTGACCTCAACGCTGAGACGCCCGCCGACTTCATCGACATCCTCGACAAGATGGATCTGGTGAAAACGGAGGTCGCGACAGCGACGACGCTCGTTGCCCGGACCAACATTACGCACAAGCCCTATGACGACCAACGGGTGCGCAACGCCCTGCAAATGGCCGTCGATAACAATGCCGTACTGGAACTTGGCTATGCCGGGCGAGGGACCCCCGGTGAAAACCATCACGTCAGCCCGATCCATCCGGAATACTACCCGTTGCCCAAGAAGACGCGCGACGCCGCGGGTGCCAAGAAGCTGATGGCCGAGGCCGGACAGGCCGACTTCGAGCATGAACTGATCACCGTCGAGGACGATTGGCAAAAGAACACCGGCGACGCGATCGCCGGCCAGCTGCGTGAGGCCGGCATCAAGGTGAAACGCACGGTGCTGCCGGGTTCGACCTTCTGGAATGACTGGACGAAATATCCCTATTCCCTGACCATCTGGTACATGCGCCCGCTTGGCGTCCAGGTGCTGGCGCTCGGCTATCGCACGGGCGAGGCCTGGAATGAAACGGCGTTCTCGAATGCTGATTTCGACGCCAAGCTCAAGCAGGCTCTCTCCCTCGTCGACGTGGAGAAGCGCCGCGAGGTCATGAAGGACGTCGAGCAGATCCTGCAGGATTCGGGCGTCATCATTCAGCCGTTCTGGCAGAAACTGTACTGCCACATGAGCAAGAAGGTGAAGAATTACGCTGTTCACCAGACTTTCGAGATGGATCTCCAGAACGTCTGGCTGGACGCCTGAGTTAACGCCCAAGGGGATTTCATGGGCCGCAAAAAAGCCGGGATGCAGGATTCGTGGTATTGAACGGTTCCCACCACGAAAGCCTGGAGATTATCGGATGAGACTGACTGTGCTTGCCGCCGCTCTCTCGATCGCAGCGCCTGCGGCCGCCCTGGCCGGGCCGGCATCCAACGCGGTGAAGTTCTTCTACATGCCCGAGGTCAAGTTCGAGGCCGACGCGAAATACCGCGACCGTTTCACCGAGCCGGTGACCAACCTGTTCGACCTCAACGATCTGGCGCAGAAGAACAAGCCGGATGAGGTGCCTTGCATCGATTTCGCCCCCGGTCTCGACGCGCAGGACTATGACGAGAAGACAGTCGCCAAGACGCTGAAGCTGTCGGAAGCGGTGGATGGCGACAGCGCCAACGTGACGGTGACCTTCAACCTTTTCCCGGAAGGCGATGACTCCAAACGCGAAATGGTCTGGTCGCTGAAGAAGATCGACGGCAAATGGAAGATCGCCGACATCACCTCGAAGACCAGCGGCTGGACGCTGAGTGCGCTCGAATGCCTGGCTGGCCAGACTCCGTAGTGATGCCATGGTCCGCGCCCTGGCCCTGGCGACTGTGTGCCTGCTGGCGGCGGGGTTGAGCAGCACCGCCGCTCAAGGCCTGTTCGGCGCGCCGCCCGCAAATGCGCCGGCCGCGTCCCTGCCGACTGATGGGCCCCCGGCCGCCCCGGTGCAGCCGGGCTCGCCAACGGCGGTGGTGAAACCGTTCTACGAGCATGTCGGGGTTGAGCTCGATCCGGCAGAGCGCAGCCACTTCGCCGATCCCGCGAAGTCGGTGCTCGACAAGAGCGATGCGCTGCGCAAATCAGGGCAGGGCGAGTGTCTCGATCCCAACATGGCGCTCGACAATGCGGCGTACGACAAGGCCGAGATCGACAAGAGCCTGAAGACCATCGAAGCGGTCAATGGCGACGAGGCCAAGGTGGTCGTCGCCTTCGTCGTCGCCGGCAATCCGCACCGGCTGGAATGGAAATTCATGAAAGTCGACGGTGACTGGAAGATATCAGACCTTCTGTCGGTGACCGGCGAATGGGCGCTCAGCCAATACCAGTGCGAGTGAGAAGGAAACCGATGAAGATCACCAACATCCGCGTCACCCATGTCAACGTTCCGCTCGACGCTCCGTTCTGGTGGACGGCCGGGCTTTATGGCGGCGCCTCGAAATCGATCATCGAGGTCGAGACGGACGAAGGCGTGGTCGGACTGGGCGAGGCGCCGTGGTGGCATTTCGGCGAGGTGATCAAGGCCGAGATCGTGCCGGCGCTGATCGGCGCCGATCCGCTCGACATCGCCGACTGCGAGGCGCGCTGCGTGCCGCCCTGGCAGATTACCGCCAACACCGGCGAGAATGCAGCCTCGGTGGCGTTCGGCGCCGTCGAGCTGGCGCTGTGGGATATCAGAGGCAAGGTTTTCGGCATGCCGCTCTACAAGCTGCTTGGCGGCGCGGTGCGCAAGGACATTCCGTTTTCGGAATATTTCTCTTTTCGCTCCGCCCAGGATGGAGCGGGCGGCGAGATGACCCCCGAAGCGATCGTCAACTACTGCCTGAGGATGCGCGAGCAGCATGGCTCGACGATCTTCGAAGGCAAGCTGATCATGGGCGATCCCGAACTCGAGATCCGGACGGTGCGGATGTTGCGCGAGGCGCTTGGCCATAAGGCGCAGATCAAACTCGATTCCAACATGCAGTGGTCGCTGACCACGGCGCGCTGGGTGCTGCGCGAGATCGAGCCGTTCAACATCCGCAATTACGAAGATCCGGTCGCAACCTTCGAGGAGATGGCGGCGCTGCGCCAGCACTCGCGCATTCCTTTCTCCACGCATGTCCCGGATCTCAGACGGGCGGTCGCGCTTGGCGCTCCGGATTACTTCGTCTGCAATTTCGCAGCACTCGGCGGACTGTCGAAAACCCTGAAATTCATCGCCGCCTGCGAGGCGATGGGCAAGGGGTTCTGGTGCTACTCGAACGATCTCGGCATCATGACATCGGCCTATCTGCACGTCGTGGCGGCGACGCCGTGGATCACGGAAGCATCGCAGTCGCTGTTTCGCTGGCAGATAGGCGACGTGATCAAGGACGGACCGTTCCGGCAGACCGGCAACACAGTGCGCGTGCCGGAAGGTGACGGGCTGGGCGTCGAGCTCGATCCAGCCGCAATGAAACGCTGGTCAGCGCACTTCGCCGAACACGGGCCGATGCACCATTTCAGCGACCCGAACAATCCTGGCCGTTACCGGCGGCTGCCGCTGAATTGATGCTATGGACTTGCGCGACGGATCCGGTTCAACCCCGGCCACGATAGGGCGCCACGCCGGTGTCGGGCAGCCAGGCGCCTTCCGGCGGCGCGCCGGTTTGCCAGAACACGTCGATCGGAATGCCGCCGCGCGGATACCAATAGCCGCCAATGCGCAACCACAGCGGCTTGGTCGCGGCGACAATGCGGCGGCCGATCATGACGGTGCACTCTTCATGGAAGGCGCCATGGTTACGAAACGAGGTCATGAACAGCTTGAGCGACTTCGACTCCACCAGCACTGCATCGGGCGCATAGTCGATGACGATATGGGCGAAGTCCGGCTGGCCGGTGACCGGACAGAGCGAGGTGAATTCCGGGCAGGTGAAGCGAACGATGGCCGGCGGCCCGTCGCCGCGCGAAAACGGCACGGTTTCCAGCACTGCCGCTTCAGGGCTCTGTGGCGCCTCGACGTTGGTACCGAGCTGGGTAAGGTTTTTCGTATCGGTCATGGGCGGATTCCTTGCTGCACGTCGCCCAAACTGCGCAGCGGTGTTGGGACAACGAGCGTAAAAACAAAAATTTGCCGCTCTTTAGCACAATTTGAAACAGCAGGAAGACGATGACCACCAACGATCCGCTTCTCCAGCCTTATAAGCTAAAACACCTGACGCTGAAGAACCGGGTCATGTCGACCAGTCATGAGCCGGCCTATTCCGAGGACGGCATGCCGAAAGAGCGCTACCGGCTCTACCATGCCGAAAAGGCCAAAGGCGGCATGGCGCTGACCATGACTGCCGGTTCGGCGATCGTCTCGCGCGACAGCCCTGCCGCCTTTGGCAATCTGCATGCCTATGACGACCACATCGTGCCCTGGCTCACCGAGCTCGCCGATGCCTGCCACGAGCATGACTGCAAGGTGATGATCCAGATCACCCATCTCGGCCGCCGCACCGGCTGGAACAAGGCCGACTGGCTGCCGGTGCTATCCGCCTCGCCTGTACGCGAGCCGGCGCACCGCGCCTTCCCCAAGACCATCGAGGACTGGGATATCGAGCGCATCGTCGCCGACTACGCCGCCGCTGCGCAGCGCTGCCAGGCCGCCGGCCTCGACGGGATCGAGTTCGAGGCCTATGGCCACCTGATGGACGGCTTCTGGTCGCCCGCCACCAACCAGCGCGACGACGATTTCGGCGGTTCGCTCGACAACCGCTTGCGCTTCACCGGCATGGTGCTTGACGCCGTGCGGGCAGCGGTCGGCGACAAATTTGTCGTCGGCATCCGCATGGTCGCCGACGAGGATTTTGAGAAGGGCCTTTCGAAACAGGAAGGCGTCGAGATCGCCAGACGGCTGGCGGGGTCCGGCAAGGTCGACTTCCTCAACATCATCCGCGGCTCGATCGAAACCGATGCCGCGCTGACCAAAGTCATCCCGGTGACCGGCATGCGGTCGTCGCCGCATCTCGACTTCGCCGGCGAGGTGAGGGCGGCGACGAAATTCCCGACCTTCCATGCGGCGCGGATTGCCGATGTCGCCACCGCGCGTCACGCCATCGCCACCGGCAAGCTCGACATGGTCGGCATGACCCGCGCCCACATGGCCGATCCGCATATCGTTCGGAAGGTGATGGAGGGCCGCGAGCACGAAATCCGCCCTTGCGTCGGCGCCACTTACTGCCTCGACCGCATCTATGAGGGCGGCGAGGCGCTGTGCATCCACAATGCCGCAACCGGCCGCGAGGCTGATATTCCGCACATCATCCCGAGGACCGAGGGACCGAAGCGAAACGTGGTCGTTGTCGGCGCTGGGGCCGGCGGTCTGGAGGCGGCGCGTGTCGCGGCCGAGCGCGGTCACCAGGTGACGGTGCTGGAAGCATCGAGCCAAGCCGGCGGCCAGGTTCGGCTGGCGACGCAAAACCCGCGCCGCAAGGAGCTGATCGGCATCATCGACTGGCGGTTGGCCGAACTCGGCCGGCTCGGCGTCGAGATCCGCTACGACACCTGGGCGGAGAAGGACGATGTTCTGGCGCTGTCGCCGGACGTGGTGGTGGTCGCCACCGGCGGCCTGCCGCAGAACCCGCCGCTGGCTGCGGGCGACAACCTCGTCACTTCGAGCTGGGATATCATGGCCGGTAGCATCAAACCGGCCGAGAACGTGCTGCTCTACGACGACAATGGCGGCCATCAGGGCATGGGTGCCGCCGAATTGATCGCCAATAGCGGTGCAAAGCTTGAGCTGGTTTCGCCCGAACGCTTCTTCGCCCCGGAAATGGGCGGCATGAACCACGTGCCCTATATGCGCGCCTTCCAGGAAAAAGGCGTCACCATCACCATCAACACCCGGCTGCGTTCGGTTCGGCGCGAGGGCAATCAGCTGGTTGCGGAGCTCGGCTCAGACTTTGCCGACGGCTGGCGTGGCGAACGGCGGGTCGATCAGGTGGTGGTCGAGCACGGCACGCTGCCGCTCGATGATCTCTATCTGGCACTGAAACCGCTGTCGAAGAACGGCGGCGCGGTCGATTACGAGCGGCTGGTCAGTGGTGGCGACATTTTTCCGGCGCGCAATCCTCAAGGTGGTTTCGTGCTCTTCCGCATCGGCGATGCGGTCGCCTCGCGCAATATCCACGCCGCAATCTATGACGGCATCAGGTTCGGATTGCGGATCTGAGGACTGTTGATTGGTGGCGCGCAGCCCAACCTCCGCACGGAGAGCCACCAGGCACGTTGGTCCGATCTGCGCGCCGCGCACGCCGCCGGCTTGCCGCCAGACACCGTACGATCTTTAAGCTGAGATTGCGGCAGGCCCCGCTCAAAACAACCTGGCGGTGGCCATGCAGAGCACTGTGATGACCAGCAGCCCGCCGGCGATGCGTTCGCCTCGTGTCATCTTCGCGCGCAGCTGGGTTTCCGTCGCTGCGTCAGTGCCGGCAAGCTGCCTGCTTGCCGAGCCGACGAGCGCGCCCTGGACGCCGCCGGCAATCAAGGCTGTCGCGATACCCAGCGCCAGAACCATTTCCATCGAACCGAAGTAGCCGCCGTGGAAGAAATACCAGAGCAGAGCGCCGGTCAGGAAAACCATCCCGGCCGCACCCATTTGCGGCCGGAAAAACCGTTCGATCCGGATCTCCGGATCGCGGGCGACAGCGATGGTCGTTCCGGCCCAGAACACACCGGCCATGACGTGGAGGCCGAGGACGATGATGTAGACATATTGCATGACCGCATTTCCTCCTTTTCCCACCGCGTACCATAAAGTTAGATATCAAATGATTAGATGTCAATATAACGTCATGGGCCAGTTCCATCGGTCTTTCCCTTGCTCTAGTGTCGGATCATGACGCCCTTTGACCGCCCGCCAGTCGGGATGAATCTCGCCCGCACCGCAAAGCTTGTCGCACAGGCCTTCGACGCTGCCTTGGTCGAGGCGGGCGGCACGCTGCCGGTCTGGGTCACTCTGTTGTCGATCAAGTCGCGCGAGCTGGCCAACCAGCGCGAGCTCGCCGGCATGATCGGAATCCAAGGCGCGACGCTGACCCACCATCTGAACGCGATGGAGACGCAAGGCCTGCTGACCCGACGCCGCGATCCGGAAAACCGCCGGGTTCACCAGGTCGAACTGACTGAAGCCGGAGAGGCGCTGTTCCTGAAATTGCGCACGGCGGCTCTTGCCTTCGACAAGCGGCTGCGGACCGGGTTGTCCGACGACAGGCTGGCGGAGTTCGCGGAAGTCCTGGCGGCGCTGCGGGCGAATGTCGATTGATCCCAACTGTCGGACGTATTGTTTCAGTGGGCTCGCGATGCTATTTATGACCACAGTGGTCATAAACTGGAGCAACAGCATGCGCGAAATTCAGTTGAAGGATGCCAAGGCTACGCTTTCGGCGGTGGTCGATCAGGCCGTCGCGGGAGAACCTGCCGTCATCACGCGTCACGGGCGCAAGCAGGCCGTGATCCTGTCGTTCGAAGACTACGAACGGCTGTCGCGGGTGCCTAGCTTCGGACAATTGCTAGCGACTTTTCCCGGTGACAAAGGCGATATTCCTCCCCGTTCCCGCAAACAGGTTCGCAAGGTTGCGTTGTAACGCGGTCGATTGGTCCTGATGTTTCTGTTGGACACCAACATCATCTCGGCAATCGCTCCGGCCAAGAAGGCTGATCGGGCAGCGCTGGCAACATGGCTCGACAAAGCCAGCGAATACCTGTTCCTGTCCGTTGTCACTGTATCCGAAATCGCTGCAGGGATAGCGAAGGCCGAGCGCGAGGGTGCGACGACAAAGGCGGATTTGCTACGCAACTGGTGGCAAGCGGTCGAGCACCTTTATGGAGAGAGGGTTCTTCCCTTCGATTTGCGCGCCGCACATGCCGCCGGGGTCATCCTTGATCGGGCAAGGGCGCATCGGCCAGGGTTCGAAGACATAGCGATCGCCGCGACGGCCGAGGTCCACGGTTTGACGATACTGACGGACAACGAGCGTCATTTTGCACCGCTTGGGGTGCCGATGCTCAATCCGCTGAAGAATTTGCCACCATTGGGACAGTCGGCGGCACCTTAGCCGGACTCACCCGTCAGGCCGCCACTTCCGAAGCGGCATGTCAAGGTTGGCGCCTTACGCCCGGCTTCCCCGCAGCAGCGTTAGCCTGGCTTTCTTCGGCGCCCGCGCGACCAGCCATTCGCGTGCCGTGTCCTGCGGCATCGGGAAGGCGATGGAATAGCCCTGCACCTGGTCGCAGCCGATCGCCATCAGCGAATCGAGCTCGGCCTCGGTTTCGGCGCCCTCGGCGACGATCGAGATGCCGAGGCCGCGGGCGAGTTCGGTGATGGCCCGCACGATCTTGGTGTTGTCGTCATTCTCATTGATGTTCTGGACGAAGCGGCGATCGATCTTCAGCCGGTCGATCTCGTTCGGGTTGACGTGGCTGAGCGACGCGTAGCCGGTGCCGAAATCGTCGAGTTCGAGATGAACACCGGCGGCGCGGATGTGCCGCAGCTTTGCCGCTATGCCGGTCTTCTCGTCGTCGAGAATGACGGATTCGACGATTTCCAGCGAAAGTTTTTGTGGCGGCAGGCCAGTTTTTTCCATCACGCCGAAGAGGAAGGCGTCGAAATCGGGCTCACGCAGTTCGGAGCCGGACACGTTGACGGCGAGCCGTCCAAAGGCAACACCGGCGCGGTTCCACTCGGCCGCCTCGCTGATTGCTTTGGCGATGACGATGCGGCCGATCGCTGGCATGAGTCCGCATTTTTCGGCGACGGGAATGAATTCGCCCGGTGCGATCATGCCGCGCTCGGCATGTTTCCAGCGAACCAGCGCCTCGATGCCGCTGATCGTACCGTTCGACAACGAAACCTGCGGCTGGAAATAAACCTGGAACGCCTTCTCCGCGATCGCGATCCTAATGTCATGCTCGAGCTGCTTGCGGAAATCGAGTTCATGCCGCAACTCCTCGGAGAAGAATGAGAGGCTGCCGCCACTCTGCTTCTTGGCGGAGTGGAGCGCGAGGTCGGCATGGACGAGCAGATCTTGCGCATTGTCGGCGTCGACCGGATAGACGGCGACGCCGGCGCTGGCGCCCGGAAGGATGGTCGTGCCCCGAAAGACGATCGGTTCGTTGATCTGCGTCAGGACGCGCCTGGCGACCATGTTGATGTCCTCGGTGCCGCCGGCACCATTGAGGATCATTACGAACTCATCGCTGCCGAGACGCACGCAGAGATCCGACGCCCGGCAGGAATCGCGCATGCGCTGCGCCGTCGCCACCAGCACATAGTCGCCGGCGGCGTGGCCAAGCGTGTCGTTGATCTGCTTGAACCGGTCGAGGTCGAGGTGGACCGCCGCAAGCCGCTCTCGCCGGCGCTGTGCTCCCTTGATCAGCGTATCAAAATGGTCGGTCAGGAAGGTGCGGTTGTGCAGGCCGGTAAGGCCGTCATGCACGGCGATGAAGGCCATGGAATTGCGGGCATCGATCAGTTCATGCGTCTTGCGCAGAATGGCGTTCGACATCGGCCTGAAGATGAAAAGTGCCACCAGCACGATGACGCCGATGGTGGTGTAGAACAGCGTTCGATGGAGATCGAGAAGTGTTTCCGATCGTGCATCGGCATGGGCGCTGATGCGCTGGCCGAGTGCCGCATAGCCCGACAGGGTCGCATTGGCGATGGAAGCGTCGAGGTTGACGCGTTCGCCGCCGCCCTTGTAGCCACCATTATCGGCCATACCGAATTGCGATTCAAACGCCGAAACCAGGCGTTCGCCGTTGGCGATAAGCCCGACCGAGAAGTAATCGAGATGAAACGGCTTGGCGAAAAGCACGCTCTCGACTGATTTTGGATCGAACCTTGCCGGTGACGCCAGGTCGGCGACGACCCGCTCGAGCAGAAGGTCGTAGTTCCTCTCGAACTCCGCCGTGGCCTGTTTGAATGCGGTGACCAGAGCCGGTTGTTGGTTGCGCGAAGCAGCACCGGCCGCGTTGGCAAGGAAGACAATGCGTTGCGACAGCGCCTTTTGCGTGCCGACAATATCGAGCAGCGTATCGTCGTGCCGCTGGGCAGCCATCATCTGCTGGAGAAGGATGAAGGAGGCCATCACCATGGCTGCAATGATCAGCAGCGCCAGCCAATAGCCGGCCTTGATCAACAGTATGAGCCTGCTCGAAATGGTTTGCGCCGGTTGCTGCGACATTTTCTGGGGCGGTCCCTCTCGCCGACAGATTGTTGGGTGTGAGAACCATTGGCTTGAAAGTGTTAACAGCTCTGGAAGTCGACAGAGCTACGACAGCGCCAGCGGTGGAAAGCTCGTGAAATGGTTATCGCGTTCTTTCGCGCCGCGCCTGCATTTGAGCATCCGTCATTGGCGGCATTCTGGGGCGGCATTCTGGTCACTGGCCGTCGCATCACCGAAGCGGTCGCTTTTGCGGTGGATTTTTCGCCCGCGCGGGGCGACAGTCCATTCAATCTCAACAGGGCCTGATCATGAGCGCGGCATTCCTCTCCCATATCGACAGCGAGCTTCAAGGGCTGAAATTGGCCGGCCTCTACAAATCCGAGCGGGTGATCACCTCCACGCAGTCGGCAGAGATCGAGGTGGGCGGCGAAAAGGTGCTGAATTTCTGCGCCAACAACTATCTCGGGCTCGCAGACAGCGCCGAATTGCGCGACGCGGCCAAGCAGGCGCTCGACCGCTATGGTTATGGCATGGCGTCGGTGCGTTTCATCTGCGGCACGCAGGAAGAGCACAAGCAGCTCGAGGCGACGATTTCTGGCTTTCTCGGCATGGAGGATACGATCCTCTACGGCTCGTGCTTCGATGCCAATGGCGGCCTGTTCGAGACGCTGCTCGGCGAGGAGGATGCGGTCATCTCCGACGCGCTGAACCACGCCTCGATCATCGACGGCGTGCGCCTGTCGAAGGCGAAGCGCTTCCGCTATGCCAACAACGACATGGCTGACCTGGAGGCGCGGCTGAAGGAGGCAAGGGATTGCCGTTTTCGGCTGATCGCCACCGATGGTGTATTTTCCATGGACGGCATCATAGCCAATCTGAAGGGCGTCTGCGATCTCGCCGAGAAGTACGATGCAATGGTGATGGTGGATGACAGCCATGCAGTCGGCTTCGTTGGCAAGAACGGCCGCGGCTCGGCCGAGCATTGTGTCGTCGAGGGCAGGGTGGACATCATCACCGGCACGCTCGGCAAGGCATTGGGCGGCGCATCGGGCGGCTACACATCAGCCAAGAGCCAGGTGGTCGACTGGTTGCGCCAGCGCTCGCGTCCCTATCTGTTTTCCAACACGCTGATGCCGGCGATCGCCGGCGCCTCGATCCGGGTTTTCGAACTGATCGGCAATGGCGATGCGCTGCGTCAGCGCCTCTATGCCAATGCGGCGCACTTCCGGTCTGAAATGGGTAAGCTCGGCTTTACGCTTGCCGGCGCCGATCATCCGATCATCCCGGTCATGCTGGGCGATGCGACACTGGCGCAGGAGATGGCGGCGCGCATGCTGAAGCGCGGCATCTATGTCATCGGCTTCTCGTTTCCGGTGGTGCCGAAGGGCCAGGCTCGCATCCGCACGCAAATGTCGGCCGCCCATTCCAGCGCCGACATCGACCGTGCGGTCGAGGCGTTCGGCGCAGTCGGGCGCGAACTCGGAGTGATTTCCTGAACGGCCGGAACCGAAAAGCGATTCCGGATCAAGAGATTCAAGGGACAAAAGAATGTCGAACATGATGAAGGCGCTGGTCAAGGCCAAGGCCGAGCCGGGCATCTGGATGGAAGAAGTGCCGGTACCGGAAATCGGCCCGAACGACGTTCTGATCAAGATCAAGAAGACGGCGATCTGCGGCACCGACGTCCACATCTACAATTGGGACCAGTGGGCGCAAAAGACCGTGCCGGTGCCGATGGTGACCGGCCACGAGTTCGTCGGCACGGTCGCCGACTTCGGTGCGGCGGTGACCGAATACAAGATCGGCCAGCGTGTTTCGGGCGAAGGCCACATCGTCTGCGGCCACTGCCGCAACTGCCGGGCGGGCAGGGGGCATCTGTGCCGCAACACGCTCGGTGTCGGCGTCAACCGGCCGGGTGCCTTCGGCGAATATCTGGCGATCCCGCAGCACAATGTCGTGCCGATCCCCGATGACGTGCCCGACGAGATCGCCGCAATCTTCGATCCCTTGGGCAATGCGGTTCACACCGCATTGTCCTTTGATCTCGTCGGCGAGGACGTGCTGGTCACCGGCGCCGGGCCGATCGGCATCATGGGTGCGCTCGTGGCGCAGTGCGTCGGCGCACGAAAAGTGGTTATAACCGACATCAACCCGGTACGACTGGCACTGGCGAAAAAGCTCGGCGTCCAGCATGTGGTCGACGCGTCGAAGGAAAAGCTGCGCGACATCATGCCGGCGCTCGGCATGACCGAAGGTTTTGACGTCGGCCTCGAAATGTCGGGCGCTGCACCCGCCTTCCGCGACATGATCGAGGCCATGAACAATGGCGGCAAGATTGCCATTCTGGGCATCGCGCCGACCGGCTTCGAGATCGACTGGAACAAGGTCATCTTCAAGATGCTGCATCTCAAGGGCATTTATGGCCGCGAGATGTTCGAGACTTGGTACAAGATGATCGCACTGGTGCAGGGCCCGCTCGATGTCAGCGGCCTAATCACCCACCGCATCGGCATTGACGACTTTCAGACTGGGTTCGACGCAATGCGCAGCGGCAATTCGGGCAAGGTGGTGATGGACTGGTAGGTGTTGGCCGGGTGCCGTTCCGGATACGTTGGAGGGACAGCACCCCCCTCTGGCCTGCCGGCCATCTCCCCCGCAAGGAGGGAGATTGGCAGCTTCGCCGCTGCGCCCATCTCTGCAACATTGATGATTGGCGAAAGCATTAGTGACATCCGATCTCCCCCCTTGCGGGGGAGATGGCCGGGCAGGCCAGAGGGGGTGGGAAGGATCGCTGCGTAGCAGTTTCATAGTTTCGTCGTTGATCTATCCAAATGCCCCCTTAAGTGCCGCCATCCCTTCCGTGACCGCTGCGCGCTCGCCAGCGCTGAGTTTTGCCAGCAATTCCCGCTCAAACGCCTTCGCCAAGGGCACCATTTCGCGATAGGCGGCAAGGCCCGCTCTGGTCAGCGTCAGATGCTCGATGCGGCGGTCTTTTTCATCCGGTTTTCGTGTGAGCCAGCGACGCTGTTCGAGTTCGGCGACGGCGCGCGAAACTTTGGTTTTGTGCATGGCCGATTGTTCGCCGAGCGCTGTCGCGGTCATACTGCCGTGCTGTCCGAGCCCGGCCAGCGTGCGCCATTCGGGCCGCGTCAGGCCGTGGCGATCTTTGTAAATTCTGGAGAATTCGCGGCTGACAGCGTCAGCGAGCCGGTAGAGCCTGTAGGGCAGGAAGCTTTCGAGTTCGAGGATTTCCGGTTCCATGTTCCGCGTCCGCGCAGCATGCATTGCTGGTTGATAGTTACATTTTCGATGGTTACAAATGAAACCAGTTTGGTCAATTCCGGAGCGCCGCGCGTCCTCGTGGGCGCACAAAAGACGCTCTGGCAGTGTGAATCCGGGAGGAAATCATGGCCTTTTCCTACATGCCGGGGTTCGGCAACGACTTCGAAACTGAAACCTTGCCCGGTTCGCTGCCGCAAGGGCGGAATTCGCCGCAGCGGCCGGCCTACGGTCTCTATGCCGAGCAGCTTTCGGGTTCGCCCTTCACCGCGCCGCGCGGCACCAACGAGCGTTCCTGGCTCTATCGCATCAGGCCGAGCGTCAGGCACACCGGCCGCTTCAAGGCGGCGACCTATCCGCTGTGGAAGAGCGCGCCGAATATCGGCGATCACGAACTGGCGCTCGGCCAATATCGCTGGAAGCCGGTGCCGATGCCGAAGGAGCCGACCGACTTCATTGCCGGCATGCGCTCGATCACCACCGCCGGCGACGTGCTTGGCCAGACCGGCATGGCGGCGCATGTCTATGTCGCCAACCGCTCGATGGTCGACGACCATTTCTTCAACGCCGACGGCGAGTTGCTGGTCGTGCCGCAGGTGGGGGCGCTGCGCTTCGTTACCGAAATGGGCGTCATCGAATTGCGACCCGGCGAGATCGCGGTGCTGCCGCGCGGCCTCGTGTTCAAGGTCGAACTGGTCGATGAAACAGTGCGCGGCTATGTCTGCGAGAATTACGGCGCCAAGCTGACGCTGCCGGATCGTGGCCCGATCGGCGCCAATTGCCTGGCCAATCCGCGCGATTTCAAGACGCCTTGCGCCTGGTTCGAGGACAAGGAGACGCCGTGCCGGCTGATCGTGAAATGGTGCGGCCAGTTTCATGTCGCCGAACTCGATCATTCGCCGCTGGACGTGGTGGCGTGGCACGGCAATTATTCGCCCTATAAATATGATCTCGCGACGTTTTCGCCGGTTGGCGCGATCCTGTTCGACCATCCCGATCCGTCGATCTTCACGGTGCTGACCGCGCCGAGCGGCGAGGAGGGCACCGCCAACATCGACTTCGTCATCTTCCCGCCGCGCTGGCTGGTGGCCGAAAACACGTTCCGTCCGCCCTGGTACCACCGCAACATCATGAGCGAGTTCATGGGCCTGATCCATGGCCAATACGACGCCAAGGAGGAGGGCTTCATTCCGGGCGGCATCAGCCTGCACAATCTGATGCTGGCCCACGGGCCTGACGCGTCTGGCTTCGAAAAGGCCTCGCGCGCCGAGCTGAAACCAGTCAAGCTCGACAACACCATGGCCTTCATGTTCGAGACGCGATTCCCGCAGATGCTGACCCGCTACGCCGCCGAAGTTGAAACCCGGCAGGAGAATTACATCGACTGCTGGGCCGATCTGAAGAAGCGCTTCAACGGCACGCCCGAGGGCGACTGGTCTTGAGCGCTGATCCTACGCGGGATCGGCTGGTGCTGCTGGGCTCGAAGGGCGGCCCGGCGCTCCGGCCGAGCGGGCCGTGGCCAAGTTCGTCGCTGCTGGAGATCGGCGGCCGCAACATCGTCGTCGATTGCGGGCTTGGCGTGACGCGCGGGCTGGCCGACGCCGGCATCAGCCTGAAGGCGCTCGACCTGGTCTTCATCACCCATCTGCATTCCGACCATGTGCTGGAACTCGGTCCGCTGATCCACACAGCATGGACGGCGGGTCTGGCGACACCGGTCACTGTGTTCGGCCCGCCCGGCACTGGCCATTACTGGCAGCGCTTTTGCCAGGCGATGGAATTCGACATCGAGATACGCATCGCCGACGAAGGCCGGCCGGATATTCTCGACATGGTTTCGATCATCGAATTCGGCCAAGGCCGGGTGATGGAGGAGCGCGGCCTGAAGGTTTCAGCGCTGCGCGTCGACCATCCGCCGGTGACCGACTGCTTTGCGCTGCGCTTCGAGCATGCCGGACAATGCGTCGTGTTCTCCGCCGATACGGCATTCTTTCCGCCATTGGCCGATTTTGCCAAAGGCGCCGACATCCTCATCCATGAAGCCATGCTGGAAGAAGGCATCGAGCGACTCGTTGCGAAAACCGGCAACGGCGCGCGGCTCAGAGAACATCTGCTCGCCAGCCACAGTTTCGCCGGGGAGGCGGGTCGCATTGCCACCGACGCCGGGGTCGGGCGACTGGTGCTCAACCACCTCATCCCGGCCGACGATCCCGAGATCGGCGAGGCCGACTGGATTGCCGCCGTCAGGAAAACATGGGCCGGTGACTTGACGATCGCTCGCGACGGCCTTGTTGTGGGGCTGGAGGATGATCCCGAACCGAAGGACCGCGTTAGCGAAAAATGGGAACCAGTTTTCGGAAGAGATCGTGCGTAAAACAAAAATTCAAAGCGGCAACAAAGCCGCATCAGGAGAGGAAACCACATGAAGCTTGCTACATTGAAGGACGGGACGCGCGACGGAAAGTTGGTCGTCGTCTCGCGCGACCTGACGCGGTTCACCGATGCCTCGTTTCTGGTGCCGACGCTGCAGGCGGCGCTCGACGACTGGAGCCGGATAGCGCCGCATCTCGCCGCCATGACGGAATCGCTGGAGAACAATGCGGTGCCGTCAGCGCGCTTTCATGAGCATAACGCCCATTCGCCGTTGCCGCGCGCCTATCAATGGGCGGATGGCTCGGCCTATGTGAACCATGTCGAACTGGTGCGGAAGGCGCGCGGCGCCGAGATGCCGGCAAGCTTCTGGACCGATCCGCTGATTTATCAGGGTGGTTCGGACAGTTTCATCGCGCCACGTGATCCGATCCGGGCGGCCGACGAGGCTTTCGGCATAGACATGGAAGGGGAGGTCGCCGTCATTGTCGATGATGTCCCGATGGGAGCAAGCCTAGATGAGACGCGGGCCGCGATCCGGCTGGTCATGCTGGTCAATGACGTCACGCTGCGTTCCCTTACCGCGCCAGAGCTTGCCAAGGGTTTTGGCTTCTTCCAGTCGAAACCGTCCTCGGCCTTTTCGCCGGTCGCGGTAACGCCGGATGAACTCGGCGATGCCTGGGATGGCGGCAAGGTCAGCCTGCCGCTGCTGGTCGACCTCAACGGCAAGCCATTCGGCCGGGCTAACGCCGGCGTGGACATGACCTTCGATTTTCCGGCGCTGATCGCGCATGCCGCAAAAACCCGGCCGCTGGCGGCCGGCACGATCATCGGTTCGGGGACGGTCTCCAACAAGCTCGACGATGGCCCGGGCAAGCCTATCTCGGCGGGCGGCGCCGGCTATTCCTGCATTGCCGAGTTGCGCATGATCGAGACCATCGAGGCTGGTGAACCCACAACGCCATTCCTGCGCCTTGGCGACACTGTGCGCATCGAGATGAAGGACAGGACCGGACATTCGATTTTTGGTGCGATTGAGCAGAAGGTCGAGAACTACGCAATTTGAAGCAATCCTATATCTAGCGGTCGTTCCGAAGCGCTGGCAGGATCAGGATGCCGTACACTGCTACTTATCTCTGGTTTGTGGGAATTTGTGGCATCGCTACTGCCTGGCTTCTAATTTCGGCAATCCGATTTTGCCATCAGGTTGAGGACCGATCTGAAAGACTCCGCAACTTCAGCAGCGTTGCGCGTCGGGCGAAGCTTATTTACGTCGCTTTGAACCGGGACGTTGCAAGCGATGTTGAAACGCAAGCGCTGCGGTGTGGCATGATCGCTCGTCTGCTAGCCATAGGTGCTATCGGTATTGCTGTGAACTTGATTGCCTGGGCTGGTTGGGCGAGTATGTCACGTGGACTTGCTGGACCATAATCGCCGCATGGCGCGCAACAATCTTTGGTCGAACGACCGGCTCTATCGCGCCGTGCTGGAGCTTAAGCCTGGTGAATTCGAAGCCGAGCGAACCAGCTTCTTTCCCTCGATCAAGGCAACGCTCAATCACATCCTGGCTGTCGATCATCTCTATCTCGATTTTCTCGAGCAGGGCGGCGTTGGCGCCGCGGCCCATGACGATTTCGTGCCGTTCGATGAACCATCAGCGCTGTTTGCCGCCCAGGTCGCGGCCGACCGGCGGCTGATCGCCTTTTGCGACCGCCTGTCGGCCGACGATCTCGATCGCCGCGTCGTCACCGACCGGCGCGAGGACGGAAAAATACCGGAGCGCATCGGCGATCTGCTCGCCCACCTTTTCATCCATGACATCCATCATCGCGGGCAGGTGCACGCCATGCTGTCCGGCACCTCGGTCAAGCCGCCGCAGCTCGACGAGTTCTTCCTCGACTATGATCTGAAACTCAGGAAAGCCGAGGTCGAGCGGCTGGACTTAGGCGATCAGGCCAAGGCGACATCGTAACGGGCGAAATGCGGGTCAGCCGTCAGAATGGTTAGGTTCTCCACTTGCGCCTGTGCGATGAGAAGCCTGTCGAATGGATCACCGTGGTGATGAGGCAGGCCCCCAGCCCTTTGCGCATGTTGAAACGTAATGGTGAGGGGAAGAAAGCGCATCTTCGGAAGTAGCGTTGCCAGATCGTCGGGAGCTTCAAGCTTTCCGATAGCGCGCTTGATGGCGATCTCCCAAACGCTGGCGGCGCTGGCAAAGACGACCGCATCTGACGCTAGAATGGCACGATGCGGTTCGCGAAGACGAGGATTGTCCGCAATCGACCAAAGGATGATTTGCGTGTCGGCGAGAAACGGGCCAATCGTCATTTAACGTACTCGTCCCATTCGGGACCGAGTTCGTCAAAATCGTCAGCGATCCGGATTTTACCCTTTAGGGCGCCGATGCGAGGCAGGAGGTCGGGCGATGCTGGCGGTACGAGGCGAGCAGCGACCTTGCCATGCCGGGTGAGCACGATCTCTTCGCCAGCTTCCGCCCGGCTGACAAGTTCCGACAATTTCGCTTTGGCTTCAGCGATCGAGATATTCATGGTTGAATCCTTTATGACCAGAATTTAGGTCATAATTGATCGAACCGCAAGGAATTTATTGGCGCGGTCGCCTCACTCCGCCGCCTGCACCTTCAGCACGCCACGCTTGATCTGGTCCTGCTCGATCGATTCGAACAGCGCACGGAAATTGCCCTCGCCAAAACCTTCGTCGCCCTTCCTCTGGATGAATTCGAAGAAGATCGGGCCGATCACGGTTTTCGAGAAGATCTGCAGCAGGATCTTGGTTGTGCCGCCGTCAACCACGCCTTCGCCATCGATCAGGATGCCGTGCTTTTTCATGCGCTCGATCGGCTCGTCATGGCCGTGCACTCTGTTATGGGACATGTCATAATAGGTTTCGGGTGGGCCGGGCATGAACTTCAGCCCGTTGGCGGCCAGCCTGTCGGTGGCGCCGTAGATCTCGTCCGTGCCGACGGCGATGTGCTGGATGCCTTCGCCATTATACTTCTTCAGATATTCGGCGATCTGGCTGGTCTCGTCCTTGGACTCGTTCAGCGGGATGCGGATCTTGCCGCAGGGCGAAGTGATGGCGCGGCTGACCAGTCCGGTGATCTTGCCGTCGATGTCGAAGAAATGGATCTGCTTGAAGCCAAACAGGTCGCGATAGAAATCCCACCATTTGTCCATGTTGCCGCGATAGACATTGTGGGTGAGGTGGTCGAGATAATAGAAGCCGACGCCTTCCGGCTTCGGGTCGCGTGCGCCAAGCCATTCGAACTCGGCATCGTAGGCCGAGCCCTTGTCGCCGTAGACCTCGATGAAATAAAGCAGCGAGCCGCCGATGCCTGATATCGCCGGCACGTCGAGCGTTTTATCGTTGCCTTCATAGGGCGTCGCACCCTTGGCGACGGCATGGTCGAACGCATGCTTGGCATCGACGACCCGCCAGGCCATGGAGGAAGCGCAGGGGCCGTGCTTGTCGACGAATTTCATCGCATGCGAGCCGGGTTCGGCATTGACGACATAGTTGATGTCGCCCTGCCGCCAGACGGTGATGTCCTTGGTGCGGTGCTTGGCTACCGGCACATAGCCCATGCGGGTAAAAAGCTTGGCGAGCTTTTCCGGTTCGGGATGCGCGAACTCGACGAATTCGAAGCCGTCGGTGCCGGCGGGATTGGCCTTGCTGATCTTTGCGGGCGGTGCGTCGTGCGGGAAGGGACCCATGGTGTTGTCCTCCAAAAAGCTCTGTGGCCGGAAAGGGCCATTCCGCGTAATCATAGCGCGGAACGGGCGCATGGTGCTTGCATTCAAACGCTTTAAATGATCGAGTGATGCGCGAACTGTGCACGTATGGAGACGAATCCATGGATGATGCGCGCATCGACCAGTTTGACCGCAAGATAATGGCTCTATTGCAGGGGGACGCACGGCTGACCAACAACGATTTGTCGGAACGGGTGAACCTGTCGGCGTCGCAATGTTCGCGCCGCCGCCAGAGGCTGGAGGAGGACGGCTACATCAGGGGTTATCGCGCGGTGCTCGACCGCGACAAGCTCGGCTTCTCGCTGGTCAACGTCATCTCGGTGACGCTGGCCACCCACAACCGCGACAATGCGCAGCGCTTCGGAGAACTGGTGGCGCGGCTGCCGGAAGTGCAGGAGGCGCACGCGCTAACCGGCGAGATGGACTATATCCTGAAGGTGGTTACGCCGGACCTGAAGTCGCTGTCGGAATTCGTCAACGGCGTGCTTCTGCCGCACGAATCCGTGCAGCATGTGAAGACGGCGATCGTGCTCGAAACGCTGAAGGAAACCGGGGCGCTGCCGATTTAGCCCTTCGACTGCTGGATCAATCCGTAAAGATTGGTGCAGCGCGCGCCGGAACGGCAATAGGCGAAGATCGGACCTTCGAGTTCATCGAGCGCCTCGGCCTGGTCCTCGACATTCTCGGCCGTGATCTGGCCGCTGATGACAGGGATGTAGCGGAAGGCGAGCCCGGCAGCTTCGACCGCTGCCTTGACGCTGTCCGCTGATGGCTGGCCGGGCTGCTCGTCATCCGGCCTGTTGCAGATGACGCTCTTGAAGCCGGCGGCCTTGATGGCGGCGACCTCATCGGGCTGGATCTGACCCGAGACCGAGTAGCCCTCGGTGATCTGACGATATTCCATGATGGCGTCCTCGCAATGTTCGATGCCTGCTGGCCAAGGGCGGAGTCTTGCCACTCCCAGGCCTGGGCGGCAATCCGCGCAAAAAGAAATCCCGCTGCGCAGATAGACATTCTCATGCGGGAAATCCAGCCGGGCTACTACAGCACCGCGCGTCCTTGGATCCACAAAGGACGCTGTAGCACGTTGTTGCCTACACGTGCGCAAGCCGACCAAGTGGACGGCGTCTCAGCCTCCGAGTATCGCGCCTTTGATCTGGGCGATGTTGTTGTGCATCAGGTCGATATAGGTCGAGGCCGGGCCGTCGGGCTGCGACAGTGCGTCTGAATAGAGCGTGCCGCCCACGTTGACCCCGGTCTCGCTGGCGATCTGCTCGATCAGCCGCGCGTTGGCGATGTTCTCGACGAAGACCGCCGCCGCCTTGTCCTGCTTAACTTGGCTGACCAGCTTGGCGACGTCCGCAGCGGACGGCTCCGACTCGGTCGACACCCCTTCGGGGGCCAGGAAGGTGAGGCCATAGGCCTTCTCGAAATAGCCGAACGCGTCATGCGAGGTGATGACGACGCGTTTCTCTTGCGGGATCGACTGGATCGCCGTCTGCACGTCACCCTCGAGCGCGTCGAGCTTCTCGGTGTATGCGGCGGCATTGGCCTTGTAGCTGTCGCAACCCTCGGCGTCGGCGGTGCAGAAGGCGTCGGCGATGTTCTTCACATAGATCTTGGCATTGGCGACCGACTGGAAGGCATGCGGATCGGTATCTTCGCCTTCAGCGGCGTCGGCATCGGCGAATTCGGGTTTGAAGTTGATCGGCGTGACGCCCTTGGTCAGAACGGCGATTGTCGCGTTGGTGGCGCTGGCGTCGACCAGGCGCTGCAGAAAGCCTTCGAAATGCAGGCCGTTGACCAGCACCACATCCGCACCCGCCATGGCCACCGCGTCGGCCGGACTCGGCTCGTAGACGTGGGCATCGCCGTCCGGCCCGACGATGGTGGTCAGATTGATCCGGTCGCCGCCGACATTTTTGGCAAAATCGGCAATGACCGTGAAGCTGGCGACCACTTTCAACGGCTCCGCGAGGGCCGATGACGCGCCAAGGGCCGTTAATGTTATAACGCCCATTGCCAAGGCGGTGCGGATCGATTTCAGCATGGAAAGGTCACCTCTGTTGGGATCAGGCGGTTCTGTGGCGGTGATGGATAATACGGGCGCGCAGGATGCCGCGCGTGCCGAACAGGATCGAGGCAAAATAGACGACGCCCGCAGACAGGATGATCGCCGGGCCGGAAGGCAGCGACACGTGGTAGGACAACAGCAGCCCGGCGATGCAGGAGGCAAAGCCGATCAGCACCGCCAGCACGCACATCGGCTCGACGCGCATGGTCCAGAAGCGGGCGGCGGCCGCAGGCAGCATCATCAAGCCGACCGACAGCAAAGTGCCGAGTGCCTGGAAGCCGCCGACTAGGTTGAGCACGACGAGGCCGAGGAAGATGAAATGCACCGGGCTGCCCAGCCGGCTGACCGAACGCAGGAACAGCGGGTCGAGACATTCGGCGACCAGCGCCCGCCAGAAGATGGCGAGGCTGACCAGCGTGACCAGCACGATGCCGCCGATCAGCGTCAGAGCTTCATTGTTGAGTGCCAGCACGGTGCCGAACAGCACATGCATGAGATCGACGCTGGAGCCGCGGATCGATACCATCAGCACACCGATGGCCAGCGAAATCAGGTAGAAGGCCGCCATCGAGGCGTCCTCGCGCTGGATGGTGAAGCGCGAGACGGCACCGGCGCCAAGCGCCACGATGATGCCGGCAATCAACCCGCCGATGGTCATCGGCAGGATCTCCAGCCCATAGAACAGGAAACCGGCGGCAGCACCCGGCAGGATGGCGTGGGCCATGGCGTCGCCGGAAAGGCTCATGCGCCGCAGCATCAGGAAGACGCCGACGGGGCAGGCGCCCAGCGACAGCATCAGCGACCCGGCAAGCGCCCGTTGCATGAAGGCGAAATCGGCGAACGGAGCGATGAGAAGACCGTAGAGCGTTTCCATCATGCTGCCCGCGGCCCGGAGCCGTGATGATGGTCGTGCCCATGGTCGTGAGCGTGACCACCATGCTTGTGGTCGTCGGGCTCGCACCAGGGCGCGTTCTCCTCCCAGGCTTCGTGGAAGCGGCGCGCGCGCAACAGGTTTTCCGGCCGCAGCGTTTCCTTTGTCTCGCCCCAGGCGATCGGCTGGCGCGCCAGCAGCAGCGTTTCGGGGAAATTCTGGCGCACCAGATCCAGGTCATGAACGACCACCATGATGGTGCGCTCCTCACCATGCCAGCGCTTGATAAGTGCGATCAGGTCGCCGACGGTCTTGGTGTCGACGGCGTTGAACGGCTCGTCGAGCAGGATGAGATCGGCATCCTGCAGCAGCACGCGGGCAAACAGCGTACGCTGTAGCTGGCCGCCCGACAGCGTGTCGATCGGGCGCTTCTCGAAGCCGCCGAGGCCGACGGCCATCAGCGCCTGGCTGACCGAATCGCGATCTTCCCTGGTGTAGCGGCCGAGCAGCCCGCGCCGTGGCCACAGCCCGAGCGAAACCAGATCAACGACCCTGGCCGGAAAGGAGCGGTCGAGCTCCGACTGTTGCGGCAGATAGGCGGCGCGCACGCCGGGCGCCCGAACAACTGTACCGGCCATCGGCTTCAACACGCCGACGATACCCTTCATCAGGGTCGACTTGCCCGAGCCGTTGGCGCCGACGACGGCGGTCAGCGATCCCCGGTGGATCGTGCCGTCGAGATGATGGATTGCCGGATGGCTGTTGTAGCCCAGCGTCAGGTCGCTGAAGGTCAGGCAGGTTTTGGTCATGTGACGATCCGGGGCACGACTGGTACGGCGGCGGCGATGGATATGTGATGTTATTACATTAGTCAACAAGTCAATCGGGCGGAATTGCGGCGACTAAACCATTTGGCGTGTCCTGTTTGGCCCCATGCCCTGCTGGCTCAAGAGGATTCACTCAGTCGACCTTGCCCCCGGCAGACGGCGACTCTAAAGAGGCGCAACCAACAAGAGAAGGAAACATCCCATGAGCATTCGTCGCATCGATGTTGGCCCGCGCATGAGCCAGATCGTCATCCACGGCAATACCGTCTATCTGGCCGGTCAGGTCGGCGAGCCGGGCGGAAACGTCGGCGCCCAGACGAGGGACATTCTGGCGGCCATCGACGAATTGCTGGCCAAGGCCGGAACGGACAAGACCAAAATCCTGCAAGCGATCATCTGGCTGGCCGACATGAGCACCTTTGCAGAGATGAACGCGGAGTGGGACAAGTGGGTGCCGCAGGGCCATACCCCGGCCCGCGCCACCGGCGAGGCCAAGCTTGCCGGGCCGGAATATCTGGTCGAGATCATCGTTACCGCTGCCATCTGAGGCAGAGCGCTTTACCCTCCCCGTTGGGGTCCCCTTAGGGGGAGGGTCGGCGAGTAGTCGGAGCGAAGCGGAGATTGCGAGACGGGGCGGGGTCGGCGAGGTTGCACCGACCCCACCCCGCGTCACAAAATGCCGCCATGCGGCATTTCCTCCGCGACCCTCCCTCGACGAGAGAGGGTTACCCCTGCGACGGCGTGAACCGCGCGACCAGCGTGTGGCTCTCGGCCGCATAGGTGAAACGGACATGGGTGACGGGGTGCTCGGCGCTCCATGTCCGCCGCTCGACCACCAGGCACGGTGCGCCGGCCTCGATATCGAGTGCGGCCGCGATGTTTCTGTCGGCGGCAACAGCGCGGATGCGGTGCTCGGCGGCACTCCACGGCACCCGGGCGATCAGCCACGGGCCGGGCGCTACGGCAAAAAATTCCTCGCTGGCGGCCTCGGCCACGGCGGCCAGGTTGATCAGCCGCCGTTCGTGGGCGAACGGCCGCTGGCCGGCGAAATGCCGGCATTCCAGCGCCAGCACCGGTCCGTTGGAGTCGAGTTCCAACAATGCGCGATCCTCGGCACCGCTGCGCCTTTTGTGTCGCGCCACACGCTCGTAGCGATAGGGCAGGCCGAGCGCCTCGACCTCAATCCTGATGTCATGGATTTCCAGCACCGCGGCTTGCGACTGCGGCCGCCGGACAAAGCTGCCAGTTCGGCGACGGCGCTCGATCAGCCCGGCCTTGGCAAGCTGCGACAGCGCCTTGTTCACCGTCATGCGCGAACATTTGTACTCGGCCGTCAGTTCGTGCTCGAACGGGATGCGGTGGCCGGGCGCCCAGGTGCCGGACAGGATCCGCTCGCTGATGTCGGACAGGATGCGCTGATGCAGCGAGAGAGGCTCGCCGACGTCCATTGTTCCGATCATGCTCATGCTGAAAGCGCCGTCATCACGCTGCGAAAACGCTCGGCAATGGCATCGCGCCTTGCATGCCTGCCGCCGCCGACCAGTTTCTTGCCATGCACCCAGACGCAATCGATATTGGTGCCGTTGGCGAAGATCCAGGCATCGAGCACCGCATCGCCCGTCTTGCCGGCCAGCGAAGGGGAATTGCCTTCCAGTGAGACGAAATCGGCCGAGGCACCGGCGGCGATCTGCGACGGACCGGCGCCAAGCGCCGCACTGCCGCCGTCGAGCGCAGCATCGAACAGCGCGCGGCCGGTCGAGCCGCCCGCCACCGCCAGTATATTGCGGGCACCGTGGGCGAGGCGCTGCGAATATTCGAGCTGACGCAATTCGTCCGGCAGGCCGATCAACACGTTGGAATCGGAGCCGACGCCGAAGCGACCGCCATGTTGTTTGAACAAAGGTGCGGCAAAGGTGCCGTCGCCGAGATTGGCCTCGGTGATCGGGCAGAGGCCGGCGATTGCTCCGCTTTTCGCCATGGTCGCGGTCTCGGTCTCGGTCATGTGGGTGGCGTGGATCAGGCACCAGCGCCTATCGACATTGGCATTGGCGAGCAGCCATTCGACCGGCCGCGCCCCGGACCAGGCAAGGCAGTCCTCGACCTCCTTCACTTGCTCGGCGATATGGATGTGGACCGGTCCGCCCGGTACCATTGTCGCGATGTTTTCCAACTCCTCCGGTGTCACCGCGCGCAGACTGTGTGGGGCGGCGCCAACGACACCTTGATTCAAGGTGCGAACGGATTCGCGGCATTTCTCAACAAGCCGCGAGAACCGATTCACATCGTTGATGAATCGCCGCTGGCCTTCGTTCGGCGCGGCGCCGCCGAAAGAGGAATGCGCATAGAAGACCGGCAGCAGCGTCATCCCAATGCCGGTGTCGGCAGCCGCGGCAGTGATGCGTTCGGCCATTTCGGCGATGTTGGCGTAGGGCTGGCCGTCGCGGTCGTGATGCAGATAGTGAAACTCGCCGACGCGTGAGAACCCAGCCTCCAGCATCTCGACGTAGAGCTGCGCGGCAACCGCCTCGACCTGGTCAGGCGTCATCGACAGCGCGAAGCGGTACATCACCTCGCGCCAGCTCCAGAAACTGTCGGCGGAAGGGCCGCGCAGCTCGGCAAGGCCGGCCATGCCGCGCTGGAAGGCGTGGCTGTGCAGGTTCGGCATGCCTGGCAGGAGGATGGCATGGCGTTCGTCGCCGGGCTGGGATGCAGTGTTCGGCTCGACCGTGGCGATGCGGCCATCACTGACGACGATCCGGGCATTGGAATGCCAGCCGTCGGGCAGAAGCGCCTGTTCCGCAAAGATCGCCGTCACGTTTTTCTCTCCTATTCCCTGTGTCCCGTGCAATGATATCACTTGCAGTGTGTTTCAATATGTATATACATAATCGCCGCCGATTGAAACGGAAAAGATAATGGCTGGAGAGAGCAAAAGCCGGGCAGGGGAGGTTCGCCTCTGGCGCAATGCGCGCCTGGCGACCATGGCCGAAAGCGCTGCCGGACTTGGCATCGTCGAACACGGTGCGATCGCCGCACGCGATGGCGTGATCGTCTATGCCGGCCCGGAAGCCGACATGACGGCAGCACTTTTGCAAGACGCGGAGATTGTCGATTGCAAGGGCCGCTGGATCACGCCCGGCCTGATCGACTGCCACACCCATCTGGTCCATGCCGGCAACCGTGCCAACGAATTCGAGATGCGGCTGGCCGGCGCCACCTATGAAGAGGTCACCAAGGCCGGCGGCGGCATCGTCTCGTCGGTCAAGGCGCTGCGCGCTGCCAGCGAGCACGAACTGGTTGCGCAGTCGCTGCCGCGCCTTGATGCGCTGATCGCTGAAGGCCTCACTACCATCGAGATCAAGTCGGGCTACGGGCTCGATCTCGAAAACGAGAAGAAATCGCTGCATGCCGCACGGCTCCTGGGCGAAAACCGTCCGGTAACGGTGAGAACGAGCTTCCTCGGGGCTCACGCGCTGCCGCCCGAGGCGAAAGGCGACAAGGACGCTTTTATCGACTTGGTCGCAAAAGAGATTTTGCCGGCCGTCGCTGCCGAGGGCCTGGCCGATGCCGTCGACGGCTTTTGCGAAGGCATCGCCTTTTCGCCCGAGCAGATTTCTCGCGTGTTCGACGCGGCGAAAGCAGCAGGCCTGCCGGTCAAGCTCCATGCCGACCAGCTGTCCAATCTGCATGGCGCGGAACTCGCCGCACGCTATGGCGCGCTATCGGCAGACCATCTCGAATACACTGACGAAGCGGGTGCGGCGGCGATGGCGAAGGCAGGAACCGTGGCGACGATCCTGCCCGGCGCCTATTATTTCATCCGCGAGACCAAGAAGCCGCCGATCGGCCTGTTTCGCCAGCAGGGCGTCAGAATGGCGGTCGCCACCGACTGCAATCCCGGCACTTCGCCGCTGACCTCGCTACTGCTGACCATGAACATGGCGGCGACTTTGTTTGGCTTGACCGTGGAGGAATGCCTTGCCGGTGTCACCCGCGAGGCCGCACGCGCGCTCGGACTGTTCGGAAAAACCGGCACGCTGGAGGTTGGAAAATCAGCCGACATGGCGATCTGGGACATCGAGCGCCCGGCCGAACTCGTCTACCGCATGGGCTTCAACCCGCTGCATGCCCGCATCTGGAGAGGACGATGAGCGAACTCAAACTCAAGCCGGGCAACACAACGCTGGCCGACTGGCGCGAAATCTATCGTGGCGCCGTGCCGAAGCTGGACGCCGCCTGCCGACCAAAAATCAAGGCCAGCGCCGAGGCGGTTGCGCGGATCGTCGCCCGGGGTGAGCCGGTCTATGGCATCAACACCGGCTTCGGCAAATTGGCCAGCGTCCGCATCCCCGCCGCCGACCTCGCGACCCTTCAACGCAACATCGTGCTGTCGCATGCCGCCGGCGTCGGCGAACCGATGCCGGTCGCTGTTTGCCGGCTCATGATGGCGCTGAAGCTGGCCAGTCTGGCGCAGGGCGCCTCCGGCGTGCGGCCGCAGACGATCGAATTGCTGGAAGCGATGCTGGCCAATGACGTCATTCCGGTGGTGCCCGCGCAAGGCTCGGTTGGCGCCTCCGGCGACCTTGCTCCGCTGTCGCATATGACGGCGGTAATGATCGGCGTCGGCGAATGTTTTACCCCGCATGGCCGGTTCCCGGCCAAGGTCGCCTTTGTCTCGCACGGGCTGGAGCCGGTCACGCTTGGCGCCAAGGAAGGGTTGGCGCTGCTCAACGGCACGCAGTTCTCTACCGCCTACGCGTTGGCCGCCCTGTTCGACGCCGAAGTGCTCTACCAGTCGGCGCTCGTCGCCGGTGCGCTTTCGACCGATGCCGCCAAGGGCTCCGACGCCCCCTTCGATCCGCGCATCCATCTGCTCAGGAAGCATCCTGGCCAGATCGAGACGGCAGAGGCGCTGCGCAACCTGATGGCCGGCAGCGCCATCCGTGAATCGCACCGGGTCGGCGACGAGCGCGTGCAGGACCCATACTGCTTGCGCTGCCAGCCGCAGGTGATGGGGGCGGCGCTCAGTGTGCTGCGCCAGGCCGCCGACACGCTGGGCACCGAGGCCAACGGCGTCACCGACAATCCGCTGATCTTCGCCGAGGACGACACCGCGCTTTCCGGCGGCAATTTCCACGCCGAGCCGGTGGCCTTCGCCGCCGACATGATCGCACTCGCCGTCTGCGAGATCGGCTCGCTGTCGGAGCGGCGCATCGCCATGCTGGTCGACCCGGCGCTGTCGGGCATGCCGGCCTTCCTGACGCCGAAGCCCGGGCTGAATTCAGGCTTCATGATCCCGCAAGTGACAGCGGCAGCACTCGTCTCGGAAAACAAGCAGAAGGCCTATCCGGCCAGCGTCGATTCGATCCCGACCTCGGCCAATCAGGAAGACCACGTCTCGATGGCGGCACATGGCGCGCGCCGGCTGATCGGCATGATCGAGAATGCGACGGCCGTCATCGGCATCGAATTGCTGGCCGCCGCACAAGGCTGCGACTTCCATGCGCCGCTGGCGTCGAGTGCGCCGCTCGAAGCGGTGCGCAGGCTGGTCAGGGCCGAAGTGCCGCATCTCGACAATGACCGGCATTTCCACCCCGACATGGAAAAGGCCATCGCCATGGTGCGCAATGGCGCTGCGGTGAAAGCGGCGGGCGCGGTGGCGCTGCCGGGAATTGCGTCGTGAGAGCGCACACCTCGATAGGTCGCGATCCTTCGGGGCGCCGTAGAACGCCAGCGCGGGCGGATTTCTCATGACTTTACCCTCCTGGCTCACCATCACCCAAGGCACGGCACCCCTGCTGGTCTCGATCCCGCACACCGGCATCGATCTCGCCGGTCTTGAGGACCGGCTGGTGTCGCCCTGGCTCGGCCGCCGCGACGCCGACTGGTGGATCGACAAGCTCTATGACTTTGCCGAAGACCTCGGCGCGACGGTGGTGCATACGGCGATCTCGCGCACCGTCATCGACGTCAATCGTGACCCGTCCGGCGCCTCGCTCTATCCCGGCCAGGCGACGACCGGGCTCTGCCCGACCGAGACCTTCGATGGTGATCCACTCTATCGCGCCGGGGAAGAGCCTGGGCCGTCGGAGGTCGACGAGCGCCGCGAAAAATACTTTGTGCCCTACCATGCCGCCTTGCAGGCCGAGATCGACAGGCTACGCGCCCTGCACCAGAAGATCGTCGTCTATGACTGCCACTCGATCCGCTCGGTGCTGCCGCGGCTGTTCGAGGGCACGTTGCCGGTGTTCAATCTCGGCACCAACGACGGCAAGAGCGCCGATCCGGCCTTGCAGGCGATGGTCGACGAGATCCTCGCCGGAACCCGCGAGACATACGTGGTGAATGGCCGCTTCAAGGGCGGCTGGATTACGCGCAATTTCGGCCAGCCGCAAAACGGCGTCCATGCGCTGCAGATGGAACTCTCCAACCGCGGCTATATGCGCGAGCCCGAGGGCAAGGGGACGCCCGACAATTGGCCGGTGCCTTACGACCCCGCATTCGCTGCGCCGATCCGCGCTACGCTGAAGCGGATCCTGGAAAGCGCGATTGCCTGGGCCGGGCGCTGACGCTCCGCCGCGCAAGCTCATTGGAAAGGAAAAGTGACGCCATGACCGATCCTCGTCATAACATCCGCGAAGTCCGCAGTCCGCGCGGCAGCGAGCTCAACGCCCGCACATGGCTGACGGAAGCGCCGTTGCGCATGCTGATGAACAATCTCGATCCCGACGTCGCCGAAAACCCCAACGAACTGGTCGTCTATGGCGGCATCGGCCGGGCGGCGCGCACCTGGAACGACTTTGATCGCATCGTCGCCTCTCTGAAGACGCTTGGAGATGACGAGACGCTGCTGGTGCAGTCCGGCAAGCCGGTCGGCGTGTTCCGAACGCACACTGATGCGCCGCGCGTGCTGATCGCCAATTCCAACCTCGTGCCGCACTGGGCGACATGGGAGAAGTTCAACGATCTCGATAAGAAGGGCCTGATGATGTACGGCCAGATGACGGCCGGCTCGTGGATCTACATTGGTACGCAAGGCATCTTGCAGGGCACCTACGAGACCTTCGTCGAGGCCGGCCGCCAGCATTACGGCGGCAATCTCAGAGGCAAATGGATCCTGACCGGCGGCCTCGGCGGCATGGGCGGCGCCCAGCCGCTGGCCGCGGTGATGGCCGGCGCCTGCTGCCTGGCGGTCGAATGCGATCCCGACCGCATCGATTTCAGGCTGCGCACCCGTTATGTCGACGAACGCGCCGACACGCTCGACGAGGCGCTGGAAAAGATCGAGCGCTGGACCAGGGCCGGTGAGGTGAAATCGGTCGGTCTGGTCGGCAACACCGCCGACATCGTGCCGGAACTGGTGCGGCGCGGCGTGCGCCCCGACTTGGTCACCGACCAGACGTCGGCGCATGATCCGCTCAACGGCTATCTGCCCAAGGGCTGGTCGCTCGCCGAATGGCGCGAGAAGCGCACCAGCGACCCAAAGGCGGTCGAAAAGGCGGCGCGCGCGTCGATGCGCGAGCATGTCGAGGCGATGGTGGCGTTCTGGAACGCCGGCGTGCCGACACTCGACTATGGCAACAACATCCGTCAGGTGGCGAAGGAGGAAGGGTTCGCGAACGCCTTTGCCTTCCCTGGTTTCGTGCCGGCCTACATCCGACCGCTGTTTTGCCGCGGCATCGGCCCGTTTCGCTGGGCAGCCCTCTCAGGCGATCCCGAGGACATCTACAAGACCGACGCCAAGGTCCGCGAATTGACGCCCGGCAACACCCACCTGCACAACTGGCTCGACATGGCGCGTGAGCGCATCGCGTTCCAGGGTCTGCCGGCGCGCATCTGCTGGGTCGGTCTCGGCGACCGCCACCGGCTCGGCCTCGCCTTCAACGAGATGGTGGCGAAGGGCGAGCTCAAGGCGCCGGTGGTCATCGGCCGCGATCATCTTGATTCCGGCTCGGTTGCCTCGCCGAACCGCGAGACCGAATCGATGAAGGACGGCTCCGACGCCGTGTCCGACTGGCCGTTGCTCAATGCGCTGCTCAACACCGCATCCGGCGCAACCTGGGTATCGCTTCATCATGGCGGCGGCGTCGGCATGGGTTTTTCGCAGCATGCCGGCATGGTCATCGTCGCCGACGGCACACGCGAAGCGGCCAAACGCCTGGAGCGGGTGCTGTGGAACGACCCCGCAACCGGCGTCATGCGCCACGCCGATGCCGGCTATGACATCGCCATCGACTGCGCCAGGGAGCACCAACTCAACCTGCCAGGTATCCTCGGCTGAGCCGCGCCTTGCGTATCCTGCGGGCAGTCGAATACCGGTCTATGCCGTGGAAGAACGGCGGCGGGGTGACGACGGAAATCGCCGTCTCGCCCACAGGTGCTGCGCTCGATGATTTCGACTGGCGCGTCTCGATGGCGCGCGTCGAGAGCGGCGGGCCATTCTCGGGGTTTGCCGGAGTAGACCGAACCTTGGCCGTGCTGGAAGGCGAGGGGATCGTCCTTGATATCGCCGGCCGCCCGGCGGCTACGGTGACCAAAGCTTCCGCCCCACTTTCCTTTCCGGCCGATGTGTCGACGCAAGCGGCGCTGATCGCCGGTCCGATCACCGATCTCAACGTCATGACGCGGCGCGGACGGATGACTCACGCCGTCGAGCGCGTGGTGATTTCGGCCCCGACAGATATCCAGTCGGTGGCCGACGCGACCCTCATCCTGTGTTTTGACGGCGAGATCACGGTGGCCGGCGCGACGCCTGTCCGCATCGGGCCGCGCGACACGCTGTTGCTCGGGCCGGACGCCCTAAAATGGCGCCTGGATCCTGCCCGAACGGCGACGCTGTTCGTGATCAGGATCGAACGGCTTGCTGCAAACGATTAACGCCTGTTTCGAAACATGATCGCAACACCGGCGAAATATGCCGTAAGCTCAAGTCCACATCACGAAAAAGCCCGAATCCTTCCTTCGATCAAGTCTCGGCGGGAGCGAAGGGGTGATCGTCTGAAAGTTGTGGTGCGAAAACAAACTTTCGACCTGTGTTTCGATGCAACCAATTGCATTTGAATCGGTTTTAGGGACATTGCCGTGGCGGTGACGCCGCTATGCGTCCCCTATGCGGAATTTTCAATGAATATTCAGACGGCCCCCACCCAAATGGAAAAGACGAGCGCGGGCTTCCCGGCCATCACCGAAGAGCCGATACGCTCCAATTTCCTGCCGGAAGAGCGCCTGCGCACGCTGGGTACAAGCCTCGCCAAGGGCGACGTCAAGGATCTGTTCGGCCTGGACCCGTTCGATTTCCAGCCACGCGTCCGCGACAGCGCCAGCAAGATCCTCGAAGTCTACCGCTCGACCAATGCCGCGCAGGCGAGGGGCGAGACAATCACGCCGGCGGCGCAATGGCTGCTCGACAACAACTATCTGGTTGAGGAAACCATCTTCCAGGTCAAGCGCGACCTGCCGCGCCGTTTCTATCGGCAGTTACCGACGCTGAAGCTTTCCGACGGCGCCAGCGTGCCGCGCGCGCTTGCGTTGGCCTGGACCTATGTCGCCCATTCGGACAGTTCCGTCTCGGCGACCATGTTCAAGGCGATCGTCGAAGGCTTTCAGTCCGTGGAGCCGCTGAAGATCGGCGAACTCTGGGCGCTGCCATCGCTGCTGCGCTTCGTTCTGATCGAAAATCTTCGCCGGATCGCGGTCCGGGTCAATCGTACCCGGCAGATGCGCCAGATTGCCAACGAGGTTGCCGACCGCGTGCTGGCGATCGACGACAGCGCCGACCGTCAGGCGATCCTGTCGAACTACGTCGCCCATGCACAGGACACCACCTTCGCCACCCAATTGCTCTACCGCCTGCGCGACGGGTCGCAAAATGCCGGCAGGGCGCTGGAATGGCTGGAGGGCGAGCTTGAAAAGTCCGGCTCCGATGCCGAGGAAATCATCATCAGCGAACATCGCACGCTGTCCGGCGGCAATGTAACCACCGGCAACATCATCCGCGGCCTCAGGCTTATCAACGATATCGACTGGACGGTTTGGTTCGAAGGTGTCAGCCGCATCGACACCTTGCTGCGTGAGCGCACCGATTTCGCCGCGCTCGATTTCTTCTCGCGCGACCAGTACCGGACCGCGATCGAGGAAATGGCGCGCCGCTCCGATCGTTCCGAATTCCGCGTTGCCGAAAAGGCGATCCAACTCGCCGGCCATGCCGCGGTCGCCGATACCACCGGCACCGGTCCGACCGCTCACACCGACGTCGGGTTCTTTCTGGTCGGCCCGCGCCGGCTGGAACTGGAAAAAGCGATCGGCTATCGGCCGACCGTCAGCGTCACGATCAAACGGGCGTTCGGCAAGACCGGATGGCTGGGCATTGTCGTGCCGGTGTTCGCGCTGACGGTCCTGCTTCTGGTCCTCTCCGGCAACGCCCTTGCCAATCTCGGCCTGGCCATACCGTCGATCGTCTTGATGCTGGCGCTGTTTGCCGTGCCGGCCAGCGAAGGTGCGCTTGCCTTCTTCAACACCGTCGTATCGTTGTTCCTGAAGCCCACCCGCCTCGTCGGCTACGACTACAGACGCGGCATGCCGCCCGAGGCACGCACGCTGGTGGTGGTGCCGTCGCTGATCGGCTCGCGCGACGACGTCGAGGAGAACATCCGCAACATCGAAGTGCATCACCTGGCCAACACCGCGGACGAAATCCATTTCGCTCTGCTTTCGGACTGGCCGGACAGCAAAACCGAAATCGATGCGGCGGATATTGAGATCCTCCAATATGCTCGCGACGAGATCGCACGGCTGAACGCCCGCTATCCCAGCGAAGGCGCGCCGCGTTTCTACGTCCTGCATCGCCGGCGGCTCTACAATGAATCCCAGGGCGCCTGGATGGGCTGGGAACGCAAGCGCGGCAAGTTGCACGAACTGAACCTTCTGCTGCGCGGTGACAGCGACACCACCTTCCTGCCGCTGGATGTGCCGTTGCCTGAAAACGTCGTCCATGTGATGACGCTGGACGCCGACACGCGCACCACCCGCGATGCCGTCGCCAGTTTGGTTGGCAAGCTTTGCCATCCGCTCAACCGCCCGCATTACGATGCGGCAAAGCGCGTTGTCACCGCCGGCTACACCATCCTGCAGCCGCGCATCACCGCCTCGCTGACCAGCGGCGACGACGCATCCTTCTTCCAGCGGGTCTTTTCCGCCAATCGCGGCCTCGATCCCTACGTATTTGCCGTCTCGGATATCTACCAGGACGTCTTCGGCGACGGCTCCTTCACCGGCAAGGGCCTCTATCACGTCGACGCCTTCGAAGCGGCGCTGAAGGGCCGCATCGAAGAAAACACCATCCTCAGCCACGATCTGCTCGAAGGCGCCTTGGCACGCGCGGCGCTGGTCACGGACGTCGAACTGGTCGAGGACTATCCGACCCGCTATTCGGTCGACGCGTCGCGCCACCATCGCTGGGCACGCGGCGACTGGCAGCTTCTGGGCTTCATTCTCGATCCACGCTCCGGCGTGCCGGCGCTTTCGCGCTGGAAGATGGTCGACAATCTGCGCCGCTCGCTGACGCCGATCTTCTGGGTGATGGCGGCGATCGCCGGCTGGACGTTGCTGCCTTTCACGCAGGCCGCGCAATGGCAGGCGCTGTTGATCTTCACACTGTTCATGGCGCCGACATTCGACATCGTCCACGCCATCCTGCCGAAAAGCGGCGACCAGACGCCGCGCGGCCATTTCTCGGCGCTGGCGCGCGACGTTGTCTTCGGCACCGCCCTGGTAGCGCTGAAGATCGTGCTGATGGCGCATCTGGCCTGGATGATGGGCGATGCCATCATTCGCACGCTTTACCGTTTGTTCGTCACTCGGCAGAACCTGCTCGAATGGCGCACTGCCTCGCAGGCGCACAAGAACGGCGACAACGATCTCGGCTCCTATTACGGCATGATGTATGGCGCGGTGATTGTCGGCGTCGTCGGCCTCGCCATCCCGGTTCTGGCCGATTCCACCGGAGCTTTTGTTGCCTTTTTCTTCGCGCTGTTCTGGATCGGTTCGCCGGCCTTCGCCTGCTGGATCAGCCGCTCGGCCGAAACCGAGGACCGTTTGCGCATATCGGCGGCTGACATCCATGCGCTGCGCACGGTTGCGCGGCGCACATGGCATTATTTCGAGACCTTCGTGACGGCCGAGCATCACAATCTGCCGCCCGACAATTTCCAGGAAAGTCCGGCGCCTGTCGTGGCGCCCCGCACCTCGCCGACCAATATCGGCGTCTATCTCCTGTCGGTGATTTCGGCGCGCGATTTCGGCTGGATCAGCCTGTCCGACGCCACCACCCGCATCGACGCGACGATGTCGACCATCGAGAGCATGCCGCGTGAGCGCGGCCATCTCTTCAACTGGTACGACACGACGACGCTGAAGCCGCTCTATCCGCTCTACATTTCCGCCGTCGATAGCGGCAATCTTGCCGGCCATCTGGTGGCGGTGGCGGCAGCCTGCGCCGAATGGGCAGAAGCGCCTGCAGTCCACCTTCAGGGCGACTTCGAGGGTATCCTCGATACGGTGACGATCCTCGACGAAAGCCTGGCGGAGTTGCCTGACGACCGTCGCCAGTTGCGGCCGTTGCGCCAGCGGCTCGCCGATCGCCTCGACGGCATGCAGCGGGCGGTCGAATCGATCAAGGCACAACCCGAGATGGCATCGATCCGCACCATCAACCTGGCCGTTCTGGCCGGCGAGATCCGCAAGCTCGCCACCGCCATCCATACCGAGGCTGCATCGACACAGAGCGACACCATCGCCGATTGGGCGGCGAGACTTGAAGCCACCTGCGAAGCGCATGTCCATGACGCGCATAGCGACGACAATGCCGTCGAAGCCTTGCGGGCCAAGCTTCTTTCGTTGCGCGAGCGCACGCGCCGCTTCGCCTTCGAGATGGATTTCTCCTTCCTTATGCGGAAGGAACGCAAGCTTCTGTCGATCGGCTACCGGGTCGAGGAACATCAGCTCGACGAAAGCTGCTACGACCTCCTGGCTTCCGAGGCGCGGCTGACCAGCCTGTTCGCCATCGCCAAGGGCGATCTGCCGACGGAGCACTGGTTCCACCTCGGCCGGCCGATCGTCGAGATCGGATTCAAGGGCGCGCTGATGTCCTGGTCCGGCTCGATGTTCGAGTATCTGATGCCGCCGCTGGTGATGAAGGAGCCGCAAGGCAGCATCCTCAACCAGACCAGCAAGCTCATCATCAAGCGCCAGATACAGTATGGCCGCTCGAAGAATGTGCCTTGGGGGATTTCGGAAGCAGCCTACAACGCCCGCGACCGCGAACTGACCTACCAGTACACCAATTTCGGAGTGCCCGGGTTGGGCCTGAAGCGAGGTCTTGGCCAGAACACGGTGATTGCGCCTTATGCGACCGTTCTGGCGGCGCAGTTCACCCCGCGTGAATCGGTGCAGAACCTGGCTAGGCTGAGGCAGATCGGCGCCCTTGGCCGGCACGGCTTCTACGATGCGGTCGATTTCACGCCGCAGCGCGTGCCGGAGGGCACCGACCATGTCGTCGTGCTGAACTATATGGCCCACCATTCCGGCATGTCGATCGCCGCCGTTGCCGACGCCATCTTCGAAGGACGCCTGCGCGACCGCTTCCACAGCGATCCGGTGATCGAGTCGGCCGAGTTGCTGCTGCAGGAAAGGGCGCCGCGCGACATCCCGACCGCCACGGTCAGGACCGAGGCCGACGAACGGTCGAAGGACGAAACGGAAATCGAGAGCCCCGATACGCGTATCGTGCTCGACCCGCTAAGAGCGCTGCGTTCAACCAGCGTCATGTCCAATGGCCGCTATTCGGTCATGGTCACCGCGACCGGCTCCGGCTATAGCCGCTGGGGCGAGCTTGCCGTCACGCGCTGGCAGCCGGATCCAACCGAGGATCGGCTTGGCTCCTATATCTTCCTGCGCGACGCCGGCACCGGCGACTGGTGGTCGGCCACCGCCGAGCCGAAGCGTGCCACCCACGAAGAGGTGCAGACGCTGTTCTCCGACGACAAGGCGAGCTTCATCAAGTCGGTGGGATCACTGCGTTCGGAGGTCGAATGCATCGTCATCTCGGAAGGAAACGGCGAAGGCCGGCGGGTGACGCTCTACAATGACGGCCCGGTCGACCGGCATATCGAGGTGACCTCCTTTGCCGAACTGGTGCTGGGCTCCGAGGCATCCGACAACGCGCATCCGGCCTTCTCGAAAATGTTCGTGGAAACCGAAATCGCTGCGAATAACGGGGCGATCTTTGCCACAAGACGCAAGCGGGAAACGGACGAGCCTGATGTCACCATGGTGCATTTCGTCACCGACCCGTCTGGGTCGACGCGCGACGCCGAGGCCGAAACCGACCGACGCGCCTTCATCGGCCGCGGCCGCACGATTGTCGAGGCCGCGGCATTCGATCCCGGCGCCAAGCTTGGCGGCCATTCCGGCTTCACGCTGGATCCGGTAGCAGCACTTCGCCGACAGGTGCGCGTGCCGGCCAACAAAAAGATATCGCTGACCTTCTGGACTGCCGTCGGCGCCAACCGTGCCGAACTCGAAGATGCCATTGCGCGGCTCGATCATCCGGAAGCCTTCGCCCGCCAGGCGATGCTCGCCTGGACCCGCTCACAGGTGCAGACCCGTCATCTCGGCCTCAGCCTTGCCGATGCCGCCAATGTGCAGAACCTGGCGCGCTATCTGATCTATCCTGATCCGTTCCTGCGCCTTCCGGCCGAATCGATCGCTTCCGGGCTCGGCAAGCAGTCGGGCCTGTGGCCGACCAGCATATCCGGCGACTTTCCGATTTTCCTGGTCAGGATCGGCGATGTCGCCGATCTCGAAATCGTTGCCCAGGCGCTCCGCTTCCAGGAATATATGCGCGCCCGCGGCATGATGATCGACTTTGTCGTCGTCAACGAGCAGGCTTCATCCTATGTGCAGGATCTGCAACGGGCGGTCGAGACGCTGTGCGAGAACAGCCGCCTGCGCGGCAAGGAACTCGGACCCCGCCAGCACATCTTCGCGGTGCGCCGCGACCTGATGGACGAGACGACCTACAAAACGCTGCTCGCCGTCGCCCGCGTCGCCCTGCACACGCGAAACGGCACCATCTTCGATCAGATCGAGCGCGCCGAGGCCGCTGCGCTGCAAGCGCGGGACGCTTTGCAGCCGGCAGGTGCAGCAGCGCTTCGTGAACCGTCTCCGCCGGCGCCACAGACATGGGCTGCCCAGGCCTCGGTCGAAGGCAGCGCCGACGGCAGCGGGCTCAACCAGTGGAACGGTTTTGGCGGCTTCGAGGGCGACGGACGCCACTATGTCGTGCGCCTTGCTGGCCGGCGCACGACGCCGCAGCCCTGGATCAACGTCGTCTCCAACGCCTCGTTCGGTTTCCATGTTTCGGCTGAAGGCGCTGCCTTCACCTGGAGCCGAAACAGCCGCGACTATCAACTGACGCCGTGGGCAAACGACCCGGTCACCAACCGGCCCGGCGAGGGCATCTATATTTATGATCATGCCAACGGCCGGGCGTTCTCGCCGCTGGCCGCAGTGGTGCGCGATCCCGCCATGACCTACGAAACATGGCACGGACAGGGTTTTTCGACCTTCCGTTCGAAGCGCGGACCGCTGTCGATGGACCTGACCCATGTGGTGGATCCTGTCGATCCGGTGAAAATCTCCCGATTGCGCATCCAGAATTCGGGTTCGGTGCCGGCGCGCCTGCGCGTTTACGCCTATGCGGAATGGGTTCTTGGCAGCCATCGTTCGCGCACGGCGGCGACCATCGTTCCGTCCAGGGATGCTGCGACGGGCGCGTTGCTGGCGCAAAATCCCTACGGGCTCGACTTCAGCGAGCGGGTCGCCTTCATGGCCACCGACAGCGCGGCACATTCGGTGACGGCCGACCGCGGCGAGTTCATCGGCCGAAACGGCACCAGTGAACTTCCGCATGCCGTGCTCAGCGGCGCCAGCCTGTCGGGCCGCGTCGAGGCCGGCGACGATCCTTGTGCTGCAATTGCACGCGACGTCGACATCCCTGCCGGCGGCGACGTGACGCTGCTCTGGCTGCTCGGCGATGCAGCCTCTGCCGAGGAAGCCAGCGCGCTGGTACAGCATCATTGCAGCAAGGATTTCGATCAGCGGCTGGCTGACAATGAACGCACCTGGCGAGGGTTTCTCGACACCATCCAGGTCGAGACGCCGGACAAGGCGCTCAACGCCATGGTCAACCACTGGCTGCCCTATCAGAGCCTCGCCTGCCGCATCCGCGCTCGCTCGGCGTTTTACCAGGCGAGCGGCGCCTTTGGCTTCCGCGATCAGTTGCAGGACACGCTGGCCCTGCTTGTCCATGATCCGAAATTGGCGCGCGACCAGATCCTCAACGCGGCACGGCGGCAATTCCCCGAAGGCGACGTGCAGCACTGGTGGCTGCCGCGCACCGAGGCAGGCGTCCGCACCATGATTTCCGACGACGTGGTCTGGCTCGCCCATGCCACGGCACACTACTTGCAGGTGACCGGCGATACCGCGATCCTCAGGGAACAACTGCCCTTCATCGACGGGCCGCCTCTGGAAGAAGGCGAGCACGACGCCTTCTTCACCCCGGAGATATCGAAGAAGACCGCTTCACTCTATGATCATTGCGCACGCGCACTTGACCTTGCTATCAAGCGCAGCAGCTCCGCCGGACTGCCGCTGATCCTCGGTGGCGACTGGAACGACGGCATGAACCGTGTCGGCGAGCACGGAAAGGGCGAGAGCGTCTGGCTGGGCTGGTTCCTGCTGAAGACGCTGGGCGACTTTGCACCTGTCGCCAAGGCGGAAGGCGATACCAAGCGCGCGCAAGCCTGGACAAAACACGCCGACGTGCTGAAGCGGGCGTTGGAAAGCACCGCCTGGGATGGTGAATGGTATCGTCGCGGCAGTTTCGACGACGGCACGCCGCTGGGGTCGCGCGGCTCGCAGGAGTGCAAGATCGACTCGATTGCCCAGTCGTGGAGCGTGTTGTCGGGCGAGGGCGATCCGGCGCGGTCGACGACGGCGATGCAGCAGGCATTGAAAATGCTCGTCGACGACGAGCTCAAGATCGTCAAGCTTTTCACCCCGCCCTTCTCCAGGACGGAACAGAACCCAGGCTACATCAAGAGCTACCCGCCGGGTGTCCGTGAAAACGGCGGCCAGTACACCCACGCGGCGACATGGTTCGTCATTGCGCTCGCCGAAATGGGGCGCACCGACGACGCCTACCGCTGTCTCTCGATGCTCAACCCGGTCAACCACGCGCTCGACGAAGCCGCTGCCGAGCACTACCGCGTCGAGCCTTATGTCGTCGCGGCCGACGTCTACGCCGGACAAGGCAAGGGCGGCCGCGGCGGCTGGACCTGGTATACCGGCTCGGCCGGCTGGCTTTACCGCGCGGCGGTCGAGGGCATCCTCGGCATTGAACGCAGGGGCGAGCGCATCCAGTTCAGGCCGAAACTCCCCAGCCATTGGGATGGTTATACAGCAACGCTCAAGGTGCTGGGGGCCGAACTCAGGGTTCGCGTTGTCCGCGACGCCAAGGTCAAAGCCATCTCGCTTGAGGTAGATGGTAAAAAGACGAGGGCTTCGTCTTTCGAACCGAAAGCCGGCGACAAGGCTGAGGTGGTCGTCAGGATACCGGCGTAGTTTCAAGGATTTGGAGCGTCTTTGCACGTCTTGGGGGCGCGCGTTGTTTAAGCGTGCTCTAGAAAATCTATTGCGCATTAGCTCTCCAAAAAGCCGATGCAGGCTTTTGTGATCCGTACATAACCAGTTGCTGATTAAAATTGCGGCAGTGCTTGCAGCCTGCCACGATTCTGCCGCAAGGCTGACATTTTACCTTTTTTCTCAAACCGTTAGGTGATCACGACAGATTTCGCAGCGTCGCCATCTTTTGTTCGCGAATTGGGAACTGAAGGGGTACACGAGCATTGTTTCGCGACACGTCAACAGGTACGAGTCAGAAAATGATGCAGTGCACAATAACAATTTGCCGGAGTAGCTGAAGTGTCCCTTCTGCAGATCTACTGGAGAGCGCTTGGTTATCTCGCCGCCGACAGGAAACGCGTAGCGTTTATCTGCGGAGCGAATGTCGCGCTTGCCATTATCGCCATCCTTGAGCCGATCATGTTCGGACGGGTGATCGATGCTATTTCGGACGGCGGCTCGGTCTTTTCGACGCTCGCCGTATGGGCCGGTATCGGCGTCTTCAACGTCGTCGCCTTCGTTCTGGTGGCGCGCGGCGCCGACCGCTTTGCCCATGCACGGCGCAGCGAGGTTCTCTGCCAGTCATTCGAGCGCGTGATCACCATGCCGCTTGCTTGGCATCATCAGCGCGGCACCTCCAATTCCCTGCATACGCTTCTGCGCGCAGTCGAGACCTTGTTCAGTCTCTGGCTCGAGTTCATGAGGCAGCATTTGTCCACCGTTGTCGCACTGGTTCTGCTGGTGCCGACTGCGCTCAGCATGGATATTCGCATGTCGATGGTCCTGCTGGCGCTGGGCGCGCTCTATGTCGCAATCGGGCGGCTGGTGATGCGGCGTACGAGGGAAGGCCAAGCGTCCGTGGAGCGGCACTTTCACAAAGTGTTCGCGCATGTGAGCGACTCGGTCAGCAATGTCGCCGTGCTGCAGAGCTACAATCGCATCGGCCATGAGACCGACGCCTTGAAGCGCTATGTCAAGAACCTGCTTGATGCCCAGTATCCGGTGCTCGACTGGTGGGCCTTGGCCAACGCTCTGCACCGCCTGTCGTCGACCATTTCTATGATGGTCGTGCTTTTGATCGGCTCCTACCTGGTCATGCATGGCCAATTGCGTATCGGTGACGTCATCGCCTTTACCGGCTTTGCGACGCTGCTGATTGCCCGGCTCGACCAGATGTCGGCCTTCGCCAACCAGATTTCGGAAGCCAGGGCCAAGCTCGAGGAATTTTACCGCCTCGAGGACTCCGCGGCCGACGCCGCCGAGCCGGACGGTTTGCGTGAGCTCGGCAACATCACTGGTCATGTGCGTTTTGAAAACGTCAGCTTCGAATTCGCCAATTCGGGGCAGGGCGTGAACGACGTGTCGTTCGAGGTCCACGCCGGCCAGACCGTCGCCATCGTCGGTCCGACGGGCGCAGGCAAGACCACGCTCATCAATCTTTTGCAGCGCGTCTTTGCGCCGTCCAGCGGCCGCATCCTGATCGATGGCATCGATACCCGCACGGTGACCCGCAAGTCGCTGCGCCACTCGATCGCCACCGTGTTCCAGGATGCTGGCCTGCTCAACCGCTCGATCGAGGACAATATTCGCGTCGGGCGCGCCGAGGCGACCTATGATGAGGTCCACGCCGCCGCCAATGCCGCTGCCGCACAGGATTTCATCCTGTCGAAGAGCAACGGCTACGATACGGTCGTCGGCGAACGCGGCGGACAGCTTTCGGGCGGCGAGCGCCAGCGTATCGCGATCGCGCGCGCCGTGCTGAAGGATTCGCCCATCCTGGTGCTCGACGAAGCGACCAGCGCGCTCGACGTCGAGACGGAAGACCGCGTCAAGGAAGCGATAGACGAATTGCGGCGCGGCCGCACTACCTTCATCATCGCCCACCGCCTGACCACCGTTCGCGATGCTGATCTGGTCGTGTTCATGGACAAGGGCAAGGTGGTCGAAATGGGCGGGTTCGCCGAATTGTCGATGCGCAATGGCCGCTTCGCCAGCCTGCTGCGCGCCGGCGGCTTGCTCAACGACGAGGAAGTCCGCCGCCTCAGCCGCACCATCACGGACGAGGCCGCCTGAGCGGCCAGGCTCTCCCTTCTCCCCCTGTGGGAGAAGGTGGCCGAGCGAAGCTCGGTCGGACACAAGGGGTGCTCCAGCTTAGCGCAACCCTCCATCCAGAATCGAAATTCAGGCGCACGGCAGATAGGATCATTCGCGCCTCACTCCTTCCAGCACCCCTCATCCGGCTCGGCGCTAACGCGCCGATCCACCTTCTCCCACAGGGGGAGAAGGGAAGGCCCGCCTGCGACACGGCGCTGTAGTTGCTCCAAACCCATCGCCGGTTTATGTAAAGCCGCATGAGTGACCTGACTTCACGCCTCAGCGGCTGGATGGATTTCGCCAACCCGACGCGGTTTGTCGGTTTGGCCGACAAGGTGGTGCCGTGGCTTGCGACCATCGCCACACTCATCCTGGCCGCTGGGCTCTATATGAGCTTCACTGCGCCGGAGGATTTCCAGCAAGGCATCACCGTGCGCATCATGTATATCCATGTGCCCTTCGCCTGGCTGGCCATGATGTGTTTCACGCTGATGGCGGTTTTCGCGTTGGGCACACTGGTATGGCGCCATCCGCTGGCCGACGTCGCGCTGAAATCGGCGGCACCCATCGGCGCCGTCTTTACAGCGCTCGCGCTGATCACCGGTTCGATCTGGGGCAAGCCGATGTGGGGCACCTGGTGGGTGTGGGACGCGCGGCTGACGTCGGTGTTCGTGCTGTTTCTGATGTATCTCGGCATCATCGCGCTGACGCGGGCACTCGACGATGCGGCGCGCGCCGCCTGGGCCGCCGCAATCATCACCTTGGTCGGCTTCATCAACATCCCGATCATCAAATTCTCGGTCGACTGGTGGAACACGCTGCATCAACCGGCTTCGGTGTTCCGGCTCGGCGGGCCGACCATCGATCCCAGCCTGTTGCGGCCGTTGCTGGTAATGGCTCTGGGCTTTACCTTGCTGTTTTTCGCGCTGCATCTGATGGCGATGCGCACGGAAATCCGACGTCGCCGGGTCATTTCCATGCGCCGTGTTGCGGCGAGGCAGGCAGAACGGCAATCAGTCTGACTAATTTCAGATTTGCCCGGCCCTTCGCAGGCTCAGGGGTTCGAAGCTCGAAAAGCCAAGCAATTGGCTTTCCGTCCGCTCCGCAGACCGCTTCTCACCCCATGCGGCCGCGCGCCGCCACCGGCAGCGTCTCCAGCACCCGTTCTCCGGCGATCAGATGCACCTCATCGAACAGATTGGTGACGACGCAGCAATGGTCGGGCACGACGCGCACGCGCTCGCCGATACGCAGCCTGGCGTCGCCGTAAAGCGTGACGTTGCCGTGCTCCTCGCTGAGGCTGGTGACGGTGGCACCCGGAACGCCCAGCAATTCGCCGAAATCGGCCAGCCCCAGCGTGTCGCTGGACAAGGCCTTGCTGCCGGCATCGAGGATGGCCCGTGTCGGCGTCGGATGGCTGACCACCGTCGACAGCACCGTCAGCGCGCAATCGTCGAGGCTTCCGACGCCCTTGGCGACCTGGTAGCGGTCGAGATAGATGTAGGTGCCGGGGCGGTACTCGGTGACGACCGAAACCTCGCTTGAGCGCCACATATCCGGCGTGCCGCCGCTGGATATGCGTTGGCAGGCAAGGCCGGATGCGGCGAGCGCCTGGCGCGCATCGGCGAGCCGCGTCTCGGCCTCGGCAGCGCGGCCTGCCGCCGGATAGGTCATCAGCCCGCCGAAGGCGAGCCCCTTGGCCTTGTCGATCTCTCTGGCCAATGCGACCGCCTCGCTGGCCGACTGGACGCCGCAGCGGCCCATGCCGGTATCACATTCCACCAGCACCTGTAGCGGCTGGCCGGGATCGGTGAAGGTGGCGTCGAGCCCGTTAAGCGTATCCATGCTGTCTGATGTCACCGACAGCGTCACACGGCCGTGCAGCGCCTTGAGGCGCTCCAGCTTGGCCCTGCCCAGAATGTTGTAAGGCAGAAAAATGTCGGTGAGGCCGGCATCGGCCATCACCTCGGCTTCACCGATCTTCTGGCAGGTGATTCCGACGGCACCCGCCGCGATCTGCTTCTTTGCCCAGTAAGGCAGTTTGTGGGTCTTGATGTGCGGCCTGAGCTTCAGCCCATGGCGGTTGGCATGGGCCTGCGCCCGCGCGATGTTGGCTTCGGCGCGGTCGACATCGATCAGGATCGCCGGCGTGTCGAGGTCGTCTATGCTCAGCATGGAATGCCACCATCAGGAAAACTGGTTGCCGTTATGGCCTTGATCGGACCGGATGTCATGAGGCCAGCCCATGCAGTTTACGTCGACACCGGATCGGCGTTCGGCTATTCGGTTTGGAGATCGCCTAGGCCGACGGGAAGGAAACCACGACCATGAAACGCTCCACCATCAATGATATCATCCGCGACGCCGATGCCTTCATCCATTCGTTCGGCTACATCATGCCGCCCTTCGCCTACTGGACCCCGGAACAAATGAAGGCGCGCCGGCAGGATTCGTCGGCCATCTTCTCCTCCCGGCTCGGCTGGGACATCACCGACTACGGCCAGGGCAAGTTCGACGAGCTCGGCCTCTTCCTGTTCACCGTTCGCAACGGTCGCTACGAGGACATGAAGAAGGGCATGGGCATGCTCTATGCCGAAAAGATCATGATCTCGCGCAAGGACCAGCTGTCGCCAATGCATCGCCACAACATCAAGGCCGAAGACATCATCAACCGTGGTGGCGGCAGACTGGTGCTGGAACTGTTCATGCACGATCGCGATGGCGGCATCGATCCGAAGGCCGAGGTATCGGTGCCTGTCGACGGAACCATCCACAGGCTGCCAGCGGGCGGGCTGCTGAAGCTCGATCCGGGCGAGAGCGTCACGCTTTTGCCAGGCGTCTGGCATGCGTTCTGGGCCGAAGGCAAGGATGTGCTGATCGGCGAGGTGTCGACCGTCAACGACGATCTCACCGACAATGTCTTCCGCGAACCGATTGGCCGTTTCGCGGACATCGACGAGGACGTCGCGCCGCTGCACCTGCTCGTGTCCGACTACGAGAAATGGGTGGGTTAGTAGGAGGCAGCCTTGCTGCCTTCTAATTTGCTCGATCGAGGAGCGCGCGGACTCTGCGCACTTCGGCGATCAGGCGAGGAACATCCTGACGCGCGGCGGCCATGAAATCCTGATCCGCAGCCGTCCCGCCAGTCATTTCGATGTCTTCGCCTCGATCCCGCCCTTGGCCGGTTTGGATGAAATTCGATCCTCCGAGAAAATCTCGGCCCTCGACCCATGATTTCCACGGGCCTGCTTGGGCCGCGGAAACTCGGGCTTCCATCTCTTGAAGTTCAAGCTCGGATAGAGATGTGTTCATAGCAGTCTCGTTGGTGGGGCGTTGGCTACCGCTGGTACTTGTCCGCCTTACGGTTGCCGAGCAGCAGCTTTCGCTCGAGATGGGCTCGCAGCTCGCCGTAATACGCCGTTAGGAACGGGCGGGCGTCATGCGCCTGCGGCGTTGAGCCGATCTTGCGCCCGATCGTTTCAGCCACCGCCCGCAGCGCGAAATAGTCGTCGCGGCGCAGCACTTCCTCCAGCTTGTGCAGCTCGGCGATGCCATAGGCATCGAGCTGGGCGTGGCTGAACTGAAAAGTCTTGGCGACCGGATCCTGTCTTGCCGACAGATCCTCCATCAGCGTGCGCTTCGGCGCTTCGACGACCCAGGTTCCCGCCAGGAGATCGCCAATCCGCATGCGGTCGCGATTGAAAAGCGGGAACAGGGCGAACAGCAGTGCCCACACCAGTCCGAAAACTGTCGTCAGCGTATCGGCGACGCCCATCCCACTCCGTCCGGCGATAATCGACAGCGGCAGAAAGACTTCGATCTCGCGCATTAGATTGCGGGCGATGACCTGATCGACCGAGAGGCCGGCTCCGTTGCGTGACGCCACCCTGATGCCGACGATCCGTTTGCCGGGCGTCGACGCGCGCCGACCCGCCTCGAAGGCGATGAAATAGACGTTGCGCAGGAAAAAGATCGCGATGATCCAGACGATGAAAAGCGGCTGCATCTCATCGCTGCCAAGACCTCTCACCCCGAACAGCGCAACAATCGTGACCGCGATTGCAGCCGTGGCGATAAACACGACATCGAGCAGGAAAGCGGCAGCCCGTGTGCCGGCGTCGGCCAGCTTTATCTGGAGATCGACACCTTCAGGCGTGATCAGCGATCGCATTGTCGCCAGCGCGGAGCGTCTAGCGGTCGCCATTGCGCACCATCTGGAACAGGTAGAAATAGCCGATCCACAGTGCGAGCATGCCGCCGCCAATGGCATAGCGGGTGGCATCGCTGGTGATTGTCTGCCTGCCAATACCCTCGAGCAGTCCGGCAAACAGCAGCATGACCGAAACGCCGACCATCGCGGTCGCCGCGACGCGTCCGGCATGGGCCGCTGCCGTCATGCGGGTCAACTCGCCGGGAAAGGCGATGCGCGTGCCGATGCGCATGCCGGCAGCGCCGGCCAGCGCGATGGCGAACAATTCGGTGGTGCCGTGAATGGCCAGCCAGCCGCCAAGTTCCATGCCAAGCCCCTTTGCCCAATAGACTTGGAACAGCGCACCCAGCATGCAGCCGTTGAACAGCATCAGCAGCACCGTCGGCGCGGCGAAGGCAAATCCAAGGGCGAAGGCCAGGATTGCGACCTGGACGTTGTGGGTGAAAAGATAAGCGGCAAAGCCTGAGAGAAAGCCGTTGTCGCCATCATAGAGCATCGTGCGGAGCAGCTCGGCAGAAGCGTCTGGGCCACGGCCGGCGGCCAGCCCCGACGGGATGATCGCGTCGAACCAGCCCTTGTCGGACGCTACCAGCCAGGCGCCGGCGCCGATGCCGACAAACATCAGCGCCACCGACACCAGCGTCTCGCGCCACAAGTCGCGGATGGCGCCGGGCCAGTCGTGCAGGAAGAAATCGCCAACACGCTGCCGTAGTCCGCGGCGTGCCCCGTAGAGATAGAAATATCCTCGCAGGGACAGGGATTCGAGATAGGCTATCAGCGCGCTGTCGAGGGATGTCGCTCTCGCCACCGAAAGGGAAGACAATGCCGAACGGTAGAGCAGCGGCAGCGACAGCAGTTCTTCTTCCGACAGCGCCCGCGGCGCGCGTTTCTCGACGCGGGCGAGAAGCGTCTCGAACGCCTTCCAGTCGGCCTCGCGCTCCCGGCGGAAGCTGGCCAGCGACTGGCGTACGGCATCACCGCGTACCGCATCGCCGGGTACTGGCGCGCTCACAACAGATCCTCCCGCTTGAGCTGCAGGTAGCGCTCGACCAGCGCCGGCCCCAGCCTTTGATGGTCGGCTTCGATCACATGCGCACCAAGCAGCCGCAACCGGCCGATGACGACCTGCCTTTCGCGCAAAAGCCCGCCGGCGACGACGGCGCGGGCGACATCCTCGCCGGACAAAGGCGGCATGTCGGCCAAGCTCTCCAGCTCGACATCCCTGATCATCATGAACAGCACCAGATGCCGCTCGGTGAGCCGACCGACGGTGCGCAGCATCAATTCCGCGCTGATCGGATCGACGAAGTCGGTGAAGATGATCACCAGCGAGCGTCGGTCGAGCCGTGCCGCAAGCGTGGTCAGCGCCAGGGTGAAATTGGTCTCCTCGTTGGAATAGTCGATCTCTGCCGCCCGCTTCTGGATCATCGCGAAGCTGGCCGAGCCGCGCACCGCGCCGCTGGCGACGCGCGGCCGCGCATCGAAGCCGAACAGGCTGACCATGTCGCCGCCCTTGAGCGCAACGAACGCCGACAGCATGGCGGCCGCCACCGCCCGGTCCACCTTCGGCACGCCGTCGACCGGCTCGCACATCAGGCGTCCGCTGTCGATCGCCAGCACGATGTTGTTGTTCTCCTCGATGCGGAACTCGCGTGCCAGAAGCCTGCCGTGGCGGGCGCTGCGCTTCCAGTCGATCATCCGCCGGCCCATGCCGGGCTGGTAGTCCTTGAGCGCCTCGAACTCCCGGCCCTGTCCGGCCCGGCGCTGCGCATGCCCGTCGGGCAGGGCGTCACGCTGCAGCAGCGTGATCGCCTGGTCGCGGGCGCTGCGGACGTCGGGCAACACTGCCACCTTGCTTTCCATCGGCAGGACGGCCTGGTTCCAGACCAGTCCGAACGGCCCGCGCCAGCGCACCCACAGACGATCGAAGCTGGCGATGCCGCGCCGTAGCGCCTGAAACCGAAGGTCGAGCGATCCGCCGTCGCTGGTGGGGACCAGGGCTCCGCCGGTTCCGCCCATCGGCGCCAGGCGCGCATCATGGCCGACGCGCGCCTCCAGGGTCCGCGTCCGGCTCGCAAAATTGGCGGCGACATGGACGATGAATTGGCCGCCGACGCCGACCTGCGGCGGCGTGTGGAGGCTGGCGTCCAGCGATGCCCGCCCGCGTCCTGCCGCGGCGTCCACCGCCAGGAAGGCGAGGAGCACGCAGATCCACAGCAATCCGAGATACCAGAGCGACGGCAGCACCAGCGCGACCAGGAAGGCCGGCACCGCGCCCGCCGCTGCCGTCCACACTGCTCGGCCGCTCGGATAGATCAACGCGGCGCTTCCGTCTGATCGACCAGGTCGGAGACGATCTGCTCGACCAGCCGGCCATCGATCTGCGCGGCCGGGGACAGGATGACGCGATGGCGCAGCGCCGGCACCGCCAGCGCCTTGACGTCGTCGGGGATCACATAGGCGCGCCCGTCCAGCGTCGCCCGCGCCCGTGCCGCCCTGGCCAGCATGGCGCCCGCGCGTGGACTGGCGCCAACCTCCAAATCGGCGGTGTCGCGTGTGGCGCGCACCAGCGCCGCGATGTAGCCGACGACGTCGTCGACAAGTGTGACGGAGCCGACGGTTTCGAGCGCCTTCTCCAGTGTCTTGCGGTCCGCCTGGGCCTTGATGCCGTATTGCCCGATGTCGTGCGAGGCGGAGCCGCCGCCATGGTGGATGATGATGGCCCGTTCCTCCTCGGGGCCGGGATAGCTGACCCGGTGCTTGAACAGGAAGCGGTCGAGTTGCGCCTCGGGCAGGGGATAGACGCCCTGATGCTCGATCGGGTTCTGGGTCGCGACCACCATGAAGTTGCGGCCCAGCGAATGCGTGGTGCCGTCGAAGGTGACCGCATGCTCCTGCATCGCCTCCAGAAGTGCTGCCTGTGTTTTGGGCGGCGTGCGGTTGATCTCGTCGGCAAGCAAAAGGTCGCAGAAGATCGGACCGCGCGTCAGCGTGAACTGTCCGGTCTGGAAATTGTAGATGTTCGATCCGACGATATCGCCAGGCATCAGGTCCGGCGTGAACTGGATGCGTCCGTAGGCGACACCCAGGGCCTGGGCGAAGCAGCGCGCGGTCATTGTCTTGGCCGTGCCCGGAGGGCCTTCCAGCAGGATATGCCCGCCGGCGAACAAGGCGATCAGCATCAGGTCGACCGTGTCGTGCTGCCCGGTGATCGCCTTGGCCACTTCTTCCCTGATCCGTGTCGCCAGGGCCTTCACATCATCGACGTTCACCGAGCCTCCTTGCCGTCCAATCGTGCAGCTGTTCCGCTGCCTCATGCATTTGCGTCAGATTTTTCGCCTCGCCGACGGCTTGCGCACGCGCGGTGAATCCGTCGACCTCGTCCTTATCGCGAGAATCGAGCCAGTGGTCGAGCGCTTCTCCCTGCAGCCCATGCGGCGCTCCCAGCAATGCGCCGGCGCGTACCCGCATCAAGGCCGCATAACGGCCTCCCAGTTCCTCGAGCCGCCCGGCGCGCCGCAACAGCATCGCCGTCGTATCCACCAGCGCGCGCTTGCCAAAGGCAATAGCGCGCAATTCGGCGCGCGGTGGGCCGAAACGGCCGAGGCCGTGCAGGAAAGCCAGCGCCGCCGCAGCCAGGATCGTCAGTGTCAGCGCCAGAAACGGCGGTTCGACCAAGAGCTTGGCAAGATCATATTTTCGCCCCGCGCCATGCAGCGTGAGATCGAACATGACCGGCTGTGCGCGGCCTCTCTTATCTGGATTTTCGGATGCGGCGTCGCCGAGTTGGTCAGGGTCGGGCAGTTTGAAATTGGACCGGGACGGACTGATTCCGGATTGAAGCCGGCTGATCAGATCGAGCGCGGCTGCCGCCTTGTCGGGATTGCCAAGCGCGGCGTTGTTGATCAGGTCGGGGTCGGTCAGGATATAAAAAGGCTTGCCATCCACTTCGGTGAGCACAGCCTTGTCGTTGCCGGCTGCTATGATTGGATGCTCGTCCGCCACCCACTGCAATTCATCGGGGGCGGCAACAAGCCGGCCCTCGATGTCGAGTTGCTGCACCGTGCTTTGGCCGACGCCGATCTTTGCATTGGCGATCCGGCCGAGCCATTGGTTCACCACCGCATCGGGCAATCGCCCGAATTTCATCTTCCATCCTTCGTGTTTCTCCAGCGGCAATGTCTGCCATTTTGGCAGCACGAAGAGGGTATCCAGGTCCTGCCGAAGTTCGAGGATGTGGTCGAGCGCCGCGGGATCGCTCTCGGGCGAAATGGTGACGATCAGCAACATGTCGGTGCCGAGATCATCCTCGGTCCGCGCCATGGCTGGCGTCTCGCCAGTGAGCCGCAGCCATTTCGCCAAGCCCGCATAGCCGACGCCGCTTTTCGACAGCGGTGTGGCGCCGCCATTGCCGGGTTGCCGGAAATCGGGCGCATAGGTGGACAGCAGGAAGAAACCCGCCGCCGCCAGAAGGCTGGCGAAAATGCCCCAGAATAGCGTTCTTCGATTGAACGGTTCCTGTGCCGCTGGTTCGGCCGTCGCGCTCATGTCCAGGCATCCCGGAAGGCGAAACGCTCATAGGCGCCGCGTGCTTGCCGCCAGCCTTCGGCGCCGACCGGCCGGCGTGCGAACAATGCGGCTTCGACGATGCGTGCGATCTCGGTAAACGCCGCGCGGGCCTTGGCGGGAACCGAAGCAGCAGCGGCGATGTCGCGCGCCGTAAGCGACGGGCGCAGAAAGTCCGGCAGCCGGCCGGCAATATCTGCGACGCTGCGGCGAAGCAGGAGATGAACCGCTTCGTCATAGTCGCCTCGCGCGGCCAGCGCGTCGGCTTCCGACAGCAGGATCTGCGCGGCGCCGGCGTCGGGACGCCATGCTTCCTCCGCCTCGGCTTCGCGACGCGCGCGCTGCCACGGCAGGCGCCAGGCGATACCTTTCATCTCGAGGAAGACCAGGAGCAGGATGATCGCGGCACCTGATATCACTGCCCCCCAGAACAGATAGATCATGTAGGGACCGAGCGAGGACAACAGGTCCAGCAGCGGCTTCAGCCAGTCGGGTGGCTGCGGCGGCACATAGGCCGGCAGGTCGAACTGGATCGACTTGTCCGAGATCAACTGCTCATGCGCTTTTGCCAGCCGTTCGGCTTCCGCTGTGCCTGGCTGTGCCACTGCCAACCGCTCCCCTGCAACCTATGGTTCCCCAGCCGACACTGACAATGCACAACGGCAATTGCAAGTGGACTAGACGCCGACCTCCAATGTTGGCACATTTAATGCGGGGATCACCAGCCGATATGCGGTGATCAAGCGGGGGACGCATCATGGTTTCAACGACATTGGAACGGCCGGACAAGTTTCGCATCGGCAGGGTTTTCAACGACAGCTTTGCTGTCATCAGCCGCAATATCGGTCTTTGCCTCGGCCTGGCAGTGCTGTTTTCAGGCTTGCCGACTCTTGTTTTTCAACTTTGGGCGTTGAGCCGGCTGGCACCCTTTACCGCCGCGGACCCAGCTGCCTCCTTCGACCCGAGCACTCTCGGCGAACCGAATTTGATGGTGAGCTATTCCGCGATCACGATAGGCTTCGGGCTGGTCTCCTACATCCTGTCGCTGTTGCTCCAGGCATCGCTGGTGCGTGCCACCATCGAGGACTTGAATGGCAAGCAGCCGTCGTTCGGTGACTGCGTCGCGAAAGCAGTTTCCTTTCTCTTGCCGACGTTCGCCATTGCCCTGTTGGTTGGTTTAGGCGTGGTCCTCGGTCTTATGCTTCTTATTGTGCCTGGCATCATGCTGGCGCTGCGTTGGTCGGTCGCGGTGCCGGCGCTGGTGCAGGAGCGGCTCGGCGTGTTCGGCTCGATGGCGCGCAGCCGCGATCTGACCAAGGGAAGCCGCTGGGCGCTGTTCGGCCTGTTCGTTATCCTGATCATTATCGTGATTGCCATCCAGTTGGCGCTCGGCACCGCAACCGCCCTGTTTGGATGGGGGGTGATGGGTGCTGTGGTGGATGCATTGGTGACGAGTGTAACATCAATGGTAATGTCGATCGCCACCGCGGTCTGCTATGTCGAGTTGCGGCAAGTTAGGGAAGGCACCAGCGTCGACGAACTGGCGGAGATCTTCTCCTGACGCGAGAGGTCGCTCCCGCCCTACCACATCATGAACGAAACGACGTCCGCGTCGGAGACCTTGCCTGCCATCACGTCGGCGATCGCCTGATCGACGATGGCCGCGCCCTCTCTCGCGGATGTCCACAACGGTTACCCGGTGCTGCTGTCGGAAATGACCCCGACGAGCCGCGCGACCTGTTCGAGATGCTGCTCAGGGCGGCATCGGCGAAGACTGCGCAGCCGGCGTTGTAGCGCCGGCGGGTAGCATTCCCGGCGGCAGGGGTGACAGCGGCACACAAATCTCGTATACTGACATAAAGATGTCTTTATGTCGCTTAAGCGCGACTGTCGCCTTGAGGATTGAAAGTGTCGCAAAACCCTTCATCGCTCGACGACCTGTTCGGCCCTGTCGCGGCTAAGCCCGACGGCTCGGAAGTGCTTGCCGCGCTGACGGCGGCGGCGCGCGAACGCATCCTCATCCTCGACGGCGCCATGGGCACGCAGATCCAGGGGCTGGGCTTCGACGAGAACCACTTCCGTGGCGACAGATTCGCGGATTGCGCCTGCCATCAGCAGGGCAACAACGACCTGCTGATCCTGACGCAGCCCAAGGCGATCGAGGAGATTCACTATCAATACGCCATCGCCGGGGCGGACATCCTTGAAACCAACACCTTCTCCTCGACCTCCATCGCCCAGGCCGATTACGGCATGGAGGATGCGGTCTACGCGCTGAACCGCGACGGTGCGCGGCTGGTGCGCAGGGCAGCGGTGAGGGCTGAGCAGCAGGACGGCAAGCGTCGTTTCGTGGCCGGTGCGCTGGGGCCGACCAACCGCACCGCCTCGATGTCGCCGGACGTCAACAATCCCGGCTACCGCGCCGTGACATTCGACGAGTTGCACCTTGCCTATGGCGAGCAGCTGCGCGGTCTCATCGACGGCGGCGCCGACGTCATCCTGATCGAGACCATTTTTGATACGCTGAACGCCAAGGCGGCGATATTCGCCTGCAATGAGATCTTCATCGAGAAGGACGTGCATCTGCCGGTCATGATCTCCGGCACGATCACCGACCTGTCCGGCCGCACGCTGTCCGGCCAGACGCCGACGGCTTTCTGGCATTCCGTCCGCCACGCCAACCCGTTCACGATAGGCCTCAATTGCGCGCTGGGCGCCAAGGCCATGCGCGCGCATCTGGACGAAATATCAGGCGTCGCCGACACATTTGTCTGTGCCTATCCGAATGCCGGCCTGCCCAATGAATTCGGCCGTTATGACGAAAGCCCGGAATTCATGGCAGCGCAGATCGAGGATTTCGCGCGCGACGGATTGGTCAATATCGTCGGCGGCTGCTGCGGCTCGACGCCGGATCACATCCGCGCCATCGCAGCGGCGGTGAAGAAATATCCGCCGCGCGCTGTTCCCGACATCGAACCGAAGATGCGCCTGTCGGGGCTCGAGCCGTTCACGCTGACCGACGAGATTCCGTTCGTCAATGTCGGTGAGCGCACCAACGTCACCGGCTCGGCGAAATTCAGGAAGCTGATCACGGCGGGCGACTATGCCGCCGCGCTCGACGTCGCCCGCGACCAGGTCGCCAACGGCGCGCAGATCATCGACATCAACATGGACGAAGGCCTGATCGATTCGAAGAAGGCGATGGTTGAATATCTCAACCTGATCGCCGCCGAGCCTGACATCGCCCGCGTTCCCGTGATGATCGACAGTTCCAAATGGGAGATCATCGAAGCCGGGCTGAAATGCGTGCAGGGCAGGCCATTGGTCAACTCCATTTCCATGAAGGAGGGCGAGGAGGCTTTTCTGCACCATGCGAAGCTCGTCCGCGCGTATGGCGCGGCGGTGGTCGTCATGGCCTTCGACGAGGACGGCCAGGCCGACACGCAGGCGCGCAAGGTCGAAATCTGCACCCGCGCCTACAAGCTGCTGACCGAGCAGGCCGGATTCCCGCCCGAGGACATCGTTTTCGACCCGAACATCTTTGCCATCGCCACCGGCATCGACGAGCACAACAATTACGGCGTCGACTTCATCGAAGCCGCCAGGCAGATCACCGCGACGCTTCCCCATGTCCACATATCGGGCGGCGTCTCGAACCTCTCCTTCTCGTTTCGCGGCAACGAGCCGGTGCGCGAGGCCATGCATGCCGTGTTCCTCTACCACGCCATCCAGGCCGGCATGGACATGGGCATCGTCAATGCCGGGCAGCTAGCCGTTTACGACACCATCGATCCCGAACTGCGCGAAGCCTGCGAGGATGTCGTCAACAACCGCCAGCCGAAGGGCGGCGGCACGGCGACCGAACGCATGCTGGAACTAGCCGAACGCTTCAAAGGCACGGCGGGCAAGGAAGCGCAGGAGCGCGATCTCGCCTGGCGTGACTGGCCCGTCGAGCAGCGCATTTCGCACGCACTGGTCAACGGCATCACCGAATTCATCGACGCGGACACGGACGAAGCGCGACGTGCCGCCGAGCGCCCGCTGCATGTCATCGAAGGTCCTTTGATGGCAGGAATGAATGTCGTCGGCGATCTGTTCGGCGCGGGAAAAATGTTCCTGCCGCAAGTGGTGAAGTCCGCCCGCGTCATGAAGCAGGCCGTTGCCGGCCTGCTTCCGCACATGGAGGCGGAGAAGCTGGCGAACGCCGCCAATGGCGTCGACACCGGCGAGCGCCAGACCGCCGGAAAGATCCTGATGGCGACGGTGAAGGGCGATGTCCACGATATCGGCAAGAACATCGTCGGCGTGGTTCTCGCCTGCAACAATTACGAGATCATCGACCTCGGCGTCATGGTGCCGGCGGCGAAGATCCTGCAGACGGCGCGCGAGCAGCAGGTCGACATTATCGGCCTGTCCGGCCTGATCACGCCCTCGCTCGACGAGATGGTGCACATGGCCGCCGAGATGGAGCGCGAAGGTTTTGACATTCCGCTGTTGATCGGCGGCGCGACGACCAGCCGCGTGCATACGGCGGTAAAGATCCATCCGCGCTATATCAGGGGCCAGACGGTCTACGTCACCGATGCCAGCCGCGCGGTCGGCGTGGTGTCGGCACTCCTGTCGAACGAGACCAAAGACGGCTATGTCGACAAGGTTCGTGCCGAATACAAGAAGGTTGCCGATGCGCATGCGCGCAGCGAAGCCGACAAGCAGCGCCTGCCGCTCGCCAAGGCGCGGGCCAACGCCCACCGGATCGACTGGTCGGCCTACGCGCCGCCGAAGCCCTCCTTCCTCGGCCTAAAAATCTTCGAAGGCTGGGATCTGGCCGAGCTGGCGCGCTATATCGATTGGACGCCGTTCTTCCAGACCTGGGAGCTGAAAGGCCGCTATCCCAAAATCCTCGACGACGAGGCCCAGGGGCCGGCGGCACGCCAGCTCTTCGAGGACGCCCAGGCGATGCTGGCCAAGATCATCGCGGAAAAATGGTTCGCCCCGAAGGGCGTCATCGGCTTCTGGCCGGCCAACGCCGTCGGCGACGATATCAAGCTATTTACGGACGACGCGCGATCGCAGGAACTGGCGACCTTCTTCACGCTGCGTCAGCAGCTGACCAAGCGCGACGGTAAGGCGAACGTCGCCCTCTCGGATTTCGTCGCGCCCTTGGACAGCGGCAGGGCCGATTATCTCGGCGGCTTCATCGTTACCGCCGGCATCGAGGAAGCGGTGATCGCCGAGCGCTTCGAGCGGGCGAACGATGATTACTCGTCCATCATGGTCAAGGCGCTGGCCGACCGTTTCGCCGAGGCCTTCGCCGAGCGCCTGCACGAACGCGTGCGCAAGGAGTTCTGGGCCTATGCGCCGGACGAGGATCTGGCGCCGGACGAGCTGATCGGCGAACCCTATCGCGGCATCCGCCCGGCGCCCGGCTATCCGGCGCAGCCCGATCACACCGAGAAAGCGACGCTTTTCCGCCTGCTCGACGGCGAGCGCAATGCCGGCGTGAGCCTGACCGAAAGTTTTGCGATGTGGCCGGGCTCCTCCGTCTCCGGTATCTACCTGTCGCATCCCGAAAGCTATTATTTCGGCGTGGCCAAGGTCGAACGCGACCAGGTCGAGGACTACGCGAGGCGCAAGGCCATGCCGCTTGCCGAGGTCGAGCGCTGGCTCGGCCCTATACTCAACTATGTGCCGGCGCAGGGGCTTGATGCGGCTGCGTGAGGCGGGATGCGTGAAATCATGTTGCGAGACTGCTTTGGCGGGAAGCCGGCGCCTCAGCAATTTGTGCTGACACGCATGTCAGACGCAACCGCTGTGCAACTAGCGTTGCTTTTTTGCTAGCTACCCAACCCTTCCAGTAACTCTGCTTGCGCAGACCTCGGCGTTGCGCCACTAATGCACCTGGGGGGAATCTTAATGAAAATCCATCTTTGTGCTGCCATGGCGGCAACGGTTGCTATGTCGGGCTGCGCGTCGGTTGTGCGCGGTACGAGCGACAAAGTCTCCATCAACTCCGAACCACCAGACGCTACGATCAGAACTTCACTTGGTCATTCATGCCCAATGTCGCCTTGTACTGTCGAAGTAAGTCGGAAAGAGGGCTTCACCGCCTTTGCCGAGAAAGAGGGATATAAACCGGGCAGCATTTATATTGGCACGAAAATGAGCGGAAAAGGCGCTGCCGGTCTTGCCGGCAATATTCTACTCGGCGGAGTGATAGGAGTGGGCGTAGATGCAATGACGGGTGCGACACTCGATCATTCTCCAAATCCTGCACTCATAACGTTGATTCCAGCTGACGCGCCTGGCGAAAGCAGCAAGGCGATTGTTCCTCCGCCTGCACCACCTGCGAAGAACAATAGCTCTCGCGCGGGGGTTTAGCTTAGCCGCCGATCCTCGCGATCATAAGCCCGCCGCTCACCGCGCGAGAGCTATTGTTTTTGTCGGAAAAAGAAAGATGGCTGGGGAACCTGGATTCGAACCAGGACTAACGGAGTCAGAGTCCGTCCGCAGACATTGAAATCATTACGATTTGTTGCCGCATGTCGCTGCTGTGTCGCTATAAGCCGAAAAGAGAAGAGGCCGCGGCGTCCATGGCGGTTGTGTCGTCGCCCTTCGGGAACAAATGGCCATACGTGTCCAGCGTCACCACGATTGACGAATGGCCCATGCGGTCCTGCACGACCTTTGCAGGCAGACCGAGGCCACCATCCTCCGGACGATTGATACACCATGAGGCATAGAAGTGCCGTAGGGCATGAAGGCCAGTGTACTTCGCCACCATGATCGGCTTGCCGTCCTTATCTATATCGCCAGTATCTGTGACCACGCCTGCCGCCTCAAGGGTAGGATGCAGCCAGCGCTTGACGATATTGGCGTGCCACTCGATGTTTCCCTCCGTGTTCGGGAACACGAGCCCGAGATCACCCTTCGGACATTCGACTTGCCATTCGCGCAGAGCCTTCACCAAGGCTGTGATCAGAGGAATCGTACGCCGTCCCTTTTTGGATTTCGGGGATCCGATTTCCTGATATGCATCGGCACGCTGGCGAACTGTGATTTCGGCCTTGGTGAGATCGACATCAGACCAGCGCAAGCCCCGAAGTTCACTGGCGCGCATGCCTGTGAGGACCGCAGTCATGAGGAACACGCGCACGCGGCCATGCGCGTGGTCTAGGATGGCCCGCACCTCCTGCGGCGTTGGAATGTCCACGCCAACCTGAAGTTGTCCCTTGTGGCGCTCCTTGGCCTTCGCGCGGCCCTTCTTGTTGCGGCTCATTTCCTTAACGGCGTTCAGCACGACAAGTCCGCGCTCCTGCGCATCGCTCAAGATGGCGCCAAGGCTTATGCGCACGTTCCGCAACATCGCGTCGGATCGATCCTGTTCGCGAAGCGTGTCCATGAACTGCCGCACGAAGGGGACCGTAACCTCGGTGAGCTTTCGCTTGCCGATGAACGGCACGATGTGGATATCTAGGTGCTGAGTGTATTGCGCGACCGTGGACCGCTCGAAGCCATCGCAGCTTTTCAGCCAGAGCTTGCCGGCTTCTGCGATCGTCACCGTCTCGCGGTCGGCAACATGAACATGGTCGTTGACCTCGATCCGAGTCTTGGCCTCGAAAGCTTGCGCGTCTTTCTTCTTGGCAAACGTCTTGATGTGACGCTTTCCGGTCTGCGTATAATAATCAATGATATAGGCCGACTTTACCTCGCCACTTTTGGTGGTCCAGGTCCGTTCGCGCAATGACATCGGGAAGCCTCCAGAAAGGATGGCAACCGATAGCATGACTAACGGACTAATAGCAACATGCGATCTAAATTTGTAACACTTGCTCAAATTTGGTGAGATTCTTAGATAGTGTGTAAGTCCGGGCTTGCACCGGCGACTAGCGTCTCCCGCCCAATCGAACGGCGGCCCGAACCCCTCATCAAACTTTTGCTTTTTGGAGCGCGCTTAGGCGTGTGCAATTTCTGCGCCTTATGGTGCTGGAACAGGGGAAATCATGGACCATTCGAACGACAACCTGGCCGCGGATATCTTGCGCGGCGCCGACGCAATCGCCAAACACCTAGGCTTCCCGCGGCGGGCCATTTATCACTTAGTCTCAAAAGGCGGCCTGCCGCATTTTCGGCTGGGTGAAACCGTGTGGGCGCGGAAGAGCACGTTGGCGAACTGGATATCTGAGCAGGAGAGGGCGGCATGACCAAGCCCCTTTCAGAGATGACGCTAGCCGAACTCGACGCCGAGATGGCTGCAGTCCAAGCGGCTCTTGCCTGGCGCAAAAGCCAGCGGGTACGCAAGCCTGCCTGACCCACCAGCATAAAAACCACCGCGGAAACAGCCGCGGCAACTTCAAATACCGGGAACATCCCTTGAAAATCCTCAGTATCCGACCGGAGCCTCCAGGCTTCGGCAGCACGATCGCGCGCTTCGACATCGCGCTCACCGACGAGTGCCGTTTGTACGGGCTTAAGCTCGTTGAAAAGCCGGATGGCCGACGCATGACGTACGGGCCGCAATCAGGCGGCCTGCGCGTCGCGACCTTTGCACCATCACTTGTCGAAGAAATTTCGCGCGCCGCTGGCGTAGCCTTGGGAGGCCTGAACGCCGATGACCGAAACGCAGCCTAAGCCATCGCTCACCCGCGAATATTGGACACACAACGTAGGCGAGCCGGCCGGCCCGGTTGCGCAGTTTAGGATGTCGCAGCTTATCGACTACGACCTGCGGCTGACCGACCCGGCGCGTATCGTCTATCGCTTCTTGATTGGCTGGTACATGCGCAGCAATGGCGATGCGCTTGCATCTGTCCGGCACATAGTCACTACCATGAGATCACGTGCCCCCGATGGCGCCAGGCATCTTTCCCGCTCAGCTGTGCAGCGGGCGATTATTCTCCTCATAGAAGCCGGCTGGTTGGTGCGCCGCTTCACCGGCAAGGGGCGCAGCGGCTCGCGCTATGTACCCGTTCTCAACGTGTTGGAGCTTGCCGCGCAGGGCAGCTTGCCATCGGTAGAAATCGATAGCGTCCCACTCTACCGGGACGCAAACGAGGAATCTGTAGCGTCCCACTCTACCGGGACAGAGGTGTCCCACTCTACCGGGACACTAAGCGACGCAGCGTCCCACCTGCTGGGACAAAGACCCTCATACATTAACCCGTCGACAGACGGGGTTACATGTAAGGAGGACAATGAATGCGCCGCGCCTTCGGCGCCGCTTTCGGTTGGCCTTGTGGCCACCGACGCGGAGACGGCGCAAGGTAAAGAGAAAAAGTCATTCGAAGAACTCTATCGCGAGTACGGAGTCCGCGCAGAGATTGGAGCCGCAAGGCGCGCGTATGACGAGCTTGCGCCAGAAGCAGAATTGCATGCAGCGATGATGGATTCTGCGCGCGCATGGCGGGAAGCGGCTGGTGAAAGCATTGAGCGAATGCATCTGCGGCGCTGGACAACAGAGCAGCGATATCTCGAGGATCCAAAGGGCGAGAGGAAACCAAGAGAACGGAAGCCCAAGCCGGCCGCGAAGTCCAAGGCCAAAGCCAAGCCTGTCAAACCCGCCAAGCCGGCCGAACCCGATAACGATAACGAAGTGGAGGAAGAGCCGGCCGTCTGGATTGGTGACGTCGGGCCGTTCTCGCCAACCGGAAGCTTCATTGCTGAAATCACAGGCAGCACCGTTTCGTGGCTGGATGAATATAACCAGCAAGTGGTTCTGCACCTTTCGATACGCTTCCTGCGATCACAGCCGGCCGTTGAGGTGGACCATACGTTTCTTGCTCAATCATCCGATGAGGAGAAGCAAAAGCGCGGCCAAGCGTTCCTTGCTCGCATAGCCAGGTGTCTCGACCTCGGGCGTGAAATCGAGGACACGGAAGAACTCCACGGTCGGGAACTGCGGTGTAACATCAGCAAGGTTTGCGAGGTCACGTACGATAAGCTCTTTGTGCCTCGGCAGGACGCCGCATGATGGAACCGGAGCAATTCGAAGAGATTGTCCGCGAAGTCCTAGCCGAACCTAGGGAAGCCGAACCCGGAACCGGGCCACGCTTCGTGCTTCCGATTAAAGCGTTCAAAGCAACGGACTCCGAAGACCGCGAACTGGATGTTGTCGGAATAACCGGAACGGAAGACGACAATGAAAACTTGAGCTTCATCGTCATCGTAGAGCGCGATGGCGAGACATATCCAATCATTGAAAGCAGCGTCTGGCGCACCAATGGGAAAGCAGGATGACCACCATCGCAACTCGCTCAACAAGCGTCGCCACCACCAACGATGTCGGAACGGTCCAGGTTCGCCGCATTTCATGGGAAGCACTATGGAAGCTACGGCCAGACTTGCGGCCGGCGAATGACAACGAGCAGATCGAGAATGAGGCGGGCGGCATAGCACCTAAGTCGGCTCTCCGAATTCCGCCTCGTTTCCTTCCGACGGGCGGCGATCGTCGTCCGCAGGAGGCAATAGCATGACTTCGGTTTCGCGCCGGCCGAACTCGCGACCAATTGCGAATGCCGCGTACAGCGCGCCGAGGCGGATGAGGAATCGAAGCATGGTGTGGGTCTCCTTCGGCGGTAGAAACCACGCGGCAGGCAGTTTGTTCCACATGGGTGGAACCTCAATGTTCGACACTCGTTGCCACTGACCGTGGGCAAAGGAGACGACAAATGGCAGTCAAAAAGACGAGCGACATTAGTCGAGTTAAGAAGGGTGCAGAGCTAGAGGTTGAACACCTGACGGAAGTCACTGACTTGTCGCCCAATCAGGCGCGGGCGCTGCTTCGCAAGCATGGCAACGATTGGGCGAAGATCAAAGACGAAGCCGAGGACTTGAAGAAAGACGACTAAGGGGGGCCTTTCGATCTCCGGCCGGGGCGATTCCGCCGCACCCGCTGCCATCTCACGCAGGCTTTTTTGATTAATTTTGATTTTTCGGAAAATCAAAACCTGCTTTTTTTGCCTCTCACCCGTATATAGCTGGTAAAACTACTATGGGCACCCACAGTAGTTTGGGATGACAGAACGACCGCCGCCGCTTTGGCGAGTGATGAAGACCGGCCTGGCCGGAACCGCGCCTTGGGTGCCCGAGCATCCCATTTTCATTCAGTAAATACCCGTCGGCGCATTGCTGGCGGGACTGCCCGGCCTGGCCGGTTCCCTCGAATGGGATGACCACCCATGACCAACCCAAAAAACGCTGAAGACTTCACGAGCTTGGCCTCCCGCCGCACCTGGTTGGACGACTTGCCAGACGATCGCGTTCGCATCACCACCACGCCAACACAGAAGCGTCTTAAGGCATCGAACGACAACATGCGGCTTGCCGCCCTTGAGGCTGTGGACGCGCTTTTGGCACCGCACGTGCCGGATTGCCTGCCAGATCCTTTCGAGACGCTGGACAAGGAAGCCGTAGGCGCGGGGTGGCGCATGCGACCCGATATACAGGAGATCAGGCGCAGCATGTTTGGCCGCGTGGCTGTGCGTACCGGCCATGGGCGGACACACAGCGAGCGGTGGCGACATCGCACTTGGCACATTGGCGCTTTGACGTTCACGATGTCCGTGCGTAGTGAACGCGGGCCGGTTCTTGTCTTGGGAAAGGTCGTGACGGGCGATATCAGGATCCCGGCCGGCGCCATGATCGGGCGCGGTCTCAGCAAGAAAGGCAGGGCGCGTCCGATCGTATCTTGAGCTTGCCGGTGCGTGGGAGCCTGAGCCGTTCCGGCGAGCGCCAATAGAGCCGTTAGGAGCAGTGCGTACGCCGTTCTTCTCGGGCGTGAAAGATGGCGCTGCGGCCAGGTCCGCTGTGCTAGCCGCGGCATACGCCAACACTTCTTTGCCCCCACCGATAACCTACCTTCCTACAGGCTATGGCGACCCTGATGGGTTCATAGGCGGCGTGTCTCGGCTCCACGGTGGCGGCTCCAGCCACGACGGACACGCGAAGCGAGCGGCCGACGCGGCGGTTCGCATCATTGTGCAGAAGTGGCTTGCGGAGAACCTGGATTGCGATGACATGCGCATCCTGTCGCTCGCAACCAGTAGAGTCACAGCAGCCGAAGCCGGCGCAGACCTTGTCATGACGAGGCAGAGATACGTGCGCGCTGCAAATGACGCGTTGGGGAAGGTGGCTATGTTGCTAGCCGCGTAACACAACTTGCCACAAATCCGGCTTTAGCTTGTAGGGATCGAAGTATCCCCACGAATTTCTTTGCGCCCGACGCATCGTCACCGTCGAGTGCAACCCGTCATTGGTGCATTTCATCAGACGGGACCAATCGAGCCGCCGCCCTCGGGTGCGCGGCTCTTTTTTTTGACCGGAACATCTGAAATTTGCGCAAAATTCCAAAGGAACAATCGTGACCACAACCAATGACGCCATCGCCGCTATCGAGCGGCGAATTGGCATTCCGAAATCTCGCGGCGTTACCGTTTCTCGCCGCCTCACCGAACATGGCCTGCTGCCTGCGGGCGCGCCAGGCAAGGCGCCTGAACTCGATCGTGCTGACTTCGTCACGCTCCTGATCGGACTCGCGTCTGACGCGCCTCTCTCGCGCGTTGCTGATGCCGTCGCAACTTACCGCGAACTAACGCCAGCAGGCACGCCAATCGATGTGCTGCCTGCCAGCCTTCAGTTCTCCGCAGGCAATTTCTTGGACGTACTCACAGACGCCCCTGAAAACTCGAGCCATATGCAAATTGAGTTCGTGTCGACGTGGCCGGGCGTCACCATTCACTATGCCGATGGTACCGTCCGTCGCTTTGTAAAGCCTGGTTCCGACGCTTCACGGTGGCAACACTCAGGATATCTGAAGAGTACGACCATCAATGGCAGCGCCTACCGCGACTGCGTCCGCGACCTGTTTGGAGCCTCGAAATGAAGAAGCAAGAATTCGCCGTGCCGTCGCTGGCCGACGCTTCGCCTGAATATGCAGATCTACTCGGCAAGCAGGCGGCCCTTTCGGCACGTCAGTCCGAACTCGCCGCGGAGACGAAGCGGCTCGAAAAAGATATCCGTACCGCACCACGTAAAGAGTACAGCGCAAGCGTAGCGGCACTGCTCGGCGAGGCTGTTGATACCGACAACGCGCCACGCCGCCGCGTCAGGGAAATAGCTACCGAAACCGCAGACATTGCTGCAGCGTTGGCAGTGCTCGCGGCGCGTCTTCAAGCTGCTAAAGGCGCTGCCTCCACAAAGGTTCGCGCCGCGGTTAAGCCTGAGTACGGCCGGCGCGTCCAGGCGATGGCAAAAAGCGATCGAAGCGCTGAAGGTGGCGCGTGCCGACTATGACTCGCTGCTTGATCAGTTCAGCGCCGAGGACGTCGAGTGGACGGAGCTTGTTCCGCTTCAGCCAAACTTCTGCGGCGATCGTCATGACGGACATCTTGACCGCTGTCTCCGTGCGGCAAAGGAGGCCGGCTACCATGGTTGAGAAGGCAAACGCCGCGCGCTCAAAGAGCACAACGTACACCCGCAAAAATTGCGTTGCCTGATGGCAAAGTCCAATTTGCGTCCACGGACCCAAAGGAGATCGCGGCAGAGCTTCGGGCCAAATCAAAGCTAGGACGACGCGAGGCGAGACTTAGGGAAGCGGAGCGAAAACTGAATGGCCGATAACGTCATAAGCGGATACTGCGTGCGCTTTCACGACATTGCGACCATTGGAGGGAGTTTTAGGGAAAAGATTGCTCCCGCTGCATTTACAGCCTCCCTGAAGCGAAACGATATCGTCGCTCTGCTGGACCACGACACCGGTAGGGTTTTGGGTCGCACTAGCGCTAAATCGCTCACGCTCAAGCAGGACCAAATTGGCCTCTATTTTAGTCTTGACGTAGATCCGTCTACACCAGAAGGGCAGACCGCCATAGGCACGGTTGGCCGCCAGGATGTCAAAGGTTTGCTCGTTCGCCGGACAATGGTTGGCGGAGGAGTGGCAAGACGGCGGAGATCGGCTGCCGCTGCGGACAGTAACCGAGATTGACCTCTATGAAATCACGCTGACTGCTTTCCCAGCATACGAAACTACATCTGCCAGTTTGCGCGCCTCGGACAACGCTACCGCGGCTGTCAGACGTCGAGCCGAGGCGGCGCGCAGGGCCGAGGCCGCAATGCGGCTGCGTGGTATCAGGTAGCCCCCAAGGGGGAGGTCATTTCTTCACGGCCTCTACTCACGGCGACCGGCCGCAAACCTTTGTGTGTATGCGCCTTACCCCGAATCGTTCTGATTTTTTCATCAAACCAGCGAGACAGACCAATGTCGGAACATAAGATTCCGGCCCATTTGGAAGCGGCAACGCGCAAATGGGTGGCCGGAATTGTCGAGGACTTTGATCTCGAAACTTACCACTTCAAGATCCTAGTAAAGGCCGCAGAGGCGCACGACCGCGGCGAAGAGGCTCGCAAGATTCTTAAAACGGACGGCATCGTCATCACTGACCGTTTCGGAACAAAGAAGGCGCACCCGGCCGTTGCTATCGAACGTGATGCGCGCGTGGCCTTCATGCGCGGTGTGCGTGAATTGGGCCTGGATATCGACACGGCAGACGCCCCCCGCGCACCGCGGACGCGCGACTATGGGAGCCGTGCGTGATGCCTGTCAGAAAAAGGACAGACCGCCGCCGTGACGGGATGCCGGTCAACTCGCTCCGTCGTGTTTGGGAACTGTGGCAGCGGCCGGCTCTGACTGCGGCGGAGGAGAACGAACTAAATATCTTGAACGCCGATGCGTAGCGGCTGGCTATGACCCGCTTCTCGCGTGGTGCAGCCGCCAACCATAGAGAGCAAAACAATGCCTGTACGACGTAGACGTAATAAAGCTCGCCCCGATGAAGCCAAGGCGTGGCTCATGTTTACGATGTCAGGGTACGACTTCTTTAGCGAATTGGTTGACGCTGGCGTTGTCGAAGACCGCCACGAGGTGCCTCGCGACCTTGCGGAACAAACCTGGCGCCGCATCGGCAACGACGTGCTGGCTTATATGGATGAATTCCATATTGGCTTCCGGCCGCCGGAGCGCCCCATCTGGGCGGAGCGGGAATTCGGTCCACCTAACGCGAGGCGCCGACGTGCCGGTAAGACGTAAGAAATACAAACGACGCAACGTCGAGCCGGATCACGATACGCTCTGGAATCTCGATCTCGGATGGCGCTCGGGCGAGCGGGTGATGCAGTCCCTGCGCAAGCTGTTCGCCAAGCTGAAGCTGCTCTAGAAGGCACGAGCGACGAAGACATGCCGAGGCGGAGAACGACTACTACGCAGCCCTTGAGACCATCAAAATGGCCGCGTAGGACTCAAACCAACAAGCCCTCCCTCTCACCCATGGCGGTTCAAGCAGCCTTTGTTATCATTACTAGGATTTCGTCACGCCACTCTCCCTTCCGTGCAAGATGAACGGAACATGAGACTTTGGCATTCGGGCCGAGAACTTTGTCAACAAGCACATGCGTGTCCTTGTTCCAGATGACGAACCGGTCATCTTTGCAATCGAAGTTCCACTGGTGCAGCCCTTCGTATTCGCCGCCCTCGGCTTCATCTCGGTAGTGGCGGAGCAAAACCACGCCATCGTCTCTGACAAGTTCGAGCATATTCGCGATCGTGGCTATTGGGTCATAGGTGTGGTCGAGAGAATTTCTCGCATATGCAATGTCAAAGCTAGCCCGCGAAAACTGGCTCAGTAGCGTCTCGCCGTCACCCTTAACCGTCGGGAACGGCAGCTTGACACCCCTCTTGCGCAGCACGTTAGCATAGTGATCTGCCAGGGGGTCGACAGGCGTGATGGATATGTTCTTACCTGGATGCATATACCCAACTTGGGTGATTGCCCCGGCCCCGACATCGATGATGGCAATGTCGGTACGAGATACTGTCGATAAATATTTTGTAATCATCGGATCCCGTATGGGACACTCTAGGTTCTGAGCCTCGGCTTGGAATTGAGCAGCCTCCGGCTCACTGGAATGGTACGACTCGTGCCAATCACGCTCGTTGAGGAGGCCGATAGTCCACTTAGCCTTGTTGCCCAGTCTCGCCTTTGCATCGGCATTTCTTGATAACGTCTGGCGCGCGACATAGAACGTGGAGAGAAGAGTAAGATGTAATTTCGTTGCCACTCGTGCACCACGGCCTTGAAGGGCCGATAGGATGCGCCTGGGGCCAACTTTCGTAGGTTGGGTCATCTCGCCACCATGTGCTATCGAACCAATCAGGTTGAGCATCAGCTAACCACGGCGTCCGTGGTCATGCCGCAGCCACCGCCTCAACGAGCACAGCCGAGGTGTCGCCGGTCCCGCGCGCCCAGTTCCACGGAAGCAACTCCAGCAGGCGCGAGACGGGCAGGTTCGGCATGCGGGCTAGCACATCCGCGAGCCTCGGCCAACTCGACCTCCGCCGTTCGGGAGCGGACCTCGGGGGCGGCCAGTCGGGCACGGAGAAAGCGATCGCGGCGGCGGTCTCGGACATAGCCAAAGCTACCACGTCCAGCGCCCAAATCCCAGACAAGGCGCGATACGCCGGATGGATACATGCCGCCCTCCGAGGCGGCCTTTTCTATTAAGGATTCACAATGACCAGAACCACCCAACGCGCCGCGGCGCGAACGCACTGCCGTGCTCGCAAGCCTCTAGAGGAGATTGCGATCAACGACGACTACCGGAAGCCGAGCCGGCTCTTTCCGGTAACGCTCGAATTCATGCTGTTTGAATCACGCTGCAGAGCGCTCGGCTTCGAACGCTCTGAGATTCTGAAACTGGCAAAGGCGCTGGCCGAAAAGGACATGGTTGATGGCAAATGATCTGAACATCCCGACCATCGCCGATGGTCAGGCGGATGGCCAATGGCAGACGTCGAATGACGGTGATGCAGCGCTCGGCAATGCCCTGGCAGATATCTACACGGTCGATTTCACGGCGGGCAACGTCACGCTGACGGCTGCACAGTTTCGGTCTGCGATGACATTCGTTCCCAGCAATCTTTCTGCGACTCGTGTCTTGACGATTCCGTCTGTGAAACGCGCGCTCTTCTTCGTCCACAACACCGATGCGGCCGATACAATCACCGTCACGAAGGGATCCACGACGATTGCGGTAGGACCCAGCGAGATAGGTGTGTTCAACACGGACGGCACGACGAACAGCCTTGGCGGCGCTGTGCTTACCTCCGGCGGCGGTTCAGTAAGCCCGATCGGTAAGCACACATTGTGGATACCGGCAGGCGCGATGACGGCGCGCACAACTGATTGCGCTGCGGCCGGCACGGTCGAGACGACGACCAACAAGATCATGCTCAAGACGTTCGACTTCGACGCGTCTGCAGACGAGAACGTTCAATTTTCGATCCTGAAGGCACCATTACGTTCAAGCCGGTCTGGAGCCATGCCGCAACGACTACGAATTTCGGCGTTGCCTGGTTCTGCCAGGGGCTTGCCTTGTCTAACGACGACGCGGCCGATGCGGGCTTCGGTACAGCTCAGTCGAGCGTCGACACTGGCGGCACCACCAATGACATTTATATCGGCCCGGAAAGCTCGGCGATCACTATAGGTGGCACGCCGGCCGAGGGCGACCTTGTCGTGTTTCAGATCTACCGCGACGTGAGTGATGCTGGCGACACCATGGCGGTCGACGCGCGCCTGCATGGCATCCACATCTATCTGACCACCAATGCAGCGACGGACGCCTGACCCATGTTCATGTTGACCCAACTTGTAGGTTTCGGAGCAGGCGAGCAGAGCGGAGTCGGCGGGGCGCTCGCGATCTCTGGCACTCCGGTTCTATCGACCCCAAGAAGACGTGCCCTATGCGGGATTCACGGTCTCGGCGACGGGCGGCACCGCGCCCTATACGTTTTCGGTTCATGCCGGAACGTTGCCGACCGGCATCACGCTGAATAGTTCAACCGGTGTTGTTTCAGGAACCCCGACCACCCCGGGAACTTCAACGGGCATAGTGATCCGGGTTACTGACAACGTGTCGGCAACTGCCGATCTCGCGTCGTTTGATCTCACAGTCTACAGCGACCTGTATTTCGGCAACGTCGTCCTGCTCGTCGGCTTCGACGGCACCGATGGCGCGACCGCCGCGACGGACGAAAGTCCGTCGGGCCACACGCTGACGTTCAACGGCAACGCTCAACTCGATACCGGCGTTGCGCCTCCGTTCGGAACGTCATCGCTATTGCTCGATGGGGCAGGTGATTACCTTACCACTCCCGACAGCGAGGACTTCAATTTCGGGACCGGCGACTTCACAATTGAAATGTTCGCCCGCACTGCCGCGACCGCGAACAGCAACTATCTGCTCGTGCATGCAGGCTCGTCCCCCAACATCTCTTACATATGGCGGTGCAATGCCGCCAACCAGCAGGATGTCGTGTGGTCGACAAACGGCACCAGTACATTCAACTTGGTTGGAGCAAGCGGCGGCGTGCCTCTCACGAGCTGGAAGCATCTATGCTTTGAACGGTCGGGCTCTAAGCTTCGCCTCTATGCCGATGGAGTGATGGAGACGAGTTCGACCACGATCGGAGCGAATGCGCTTTTCAACTCATCCGCCGTCCTGGCCATTGGTATGAGATCCACGTCAACCACCAATGGCTTCAACGGCCATCTGAAAGAGCTTCGCATTACCAAGGGAGTGGCGCGCTACAATTCAGACGCCGGCTTTACAGTGCCTATCGCTGCGTTCCCGAGGAGCTAGGAGACTTTGAGAGCGCGCTCATCGTATCCAGAATTTGCTATCAACCGTACAGCGGCGAATGCGGCCAAAACTATGAAAACCGCTGTGATGCTAAGGAATATTGACGACGCAAGAATGGTCACGCTGTGGTCATAGCAACTTGCGAATTCCATGGCGCTTTACCCCTTCAAACCCAGCTTAAACGGCTTGCATGATGATCCTGCTTCAGGAGAAATACAAGCATGTGCTAATATAGTGCTAACTGCTATCCCCCGCAGGCAACGGCGCTCCTTCTCGGCCAGTGCTGTGTAGAGTTGTAGCATGAAGTGCCGGCGCGCTGTGGCCAGCGCGGCGGCAGACTGAGGCCTTCGCTCGAGAGCACGGGCGAGCCGCCCTTCAGTGGTGATGGGCGGAAACGCTCTTGACGTATTCGGATACCAGCTCCCTCGGTGCCGACTGACTGACATCGCCGACGCTAAGGATGCCGACCATCCGCATATTCTTGTTGATCACCGGCAACCTGCGGATTTTCAGTTCTTCCATATGCCGTACGGCCTTGTCCAGATCGTCGTCTTCGCGGCAGCAGTGAATGCCGGCCGTCATGACATCGCGCGCCGTTGCGGTGCGGCTGTCGAAACCATCCTCCGCCAGTCCTTTGCAGACAATATCGCGGTCGGTCACCATTCCGATCAGTCGGTCGTTCTCTCCGATGGGAATCGACCCGATATCCTGGGCTCGCATCATTTTCGCCAGTTCGGTTACAGCGGTTTCGGGGCTGACCCAGTCGACACCCTTATGCATTGCGTCTTTGACTTTCATGGCGGACCTCCCTTGCTGGGGTTGGAGAATGTCCCCTCTGTCCCATGTTACCGCGGACGGGGCTTGGCTGCCAGAGAGTTCGTTCCTCCTGCCGACAGAACAGCGAGTACGAACGAATGTTCCGCTTGGCATTTCAGTAACAGCTAACGGAACGGAAACAGCTCTGCGATATTGATTCAAATTCGAGTTGCGGGGAGTTCCGATGCGTAAGCGAAGGCGAGCTGCAGGTCACTGCCGGGGAAATGGAATTCACGGCCAAGGAAGGCGACGTGTGGAGCTGCGGCAAGGGTAGCACGAAGGAGGCTGCTACAAACAACGGAACAGTCGTCGCAGTGATGCGGGTGATTAACCTCAAGGCTGCATAAAGCTAGGCACCCCCAACGGCGCGAGGCGCTTGCCCAGTTAAGGACATCGGCCGCCGGATATATCTTTCAGCCGACGGAACGTTAGTGCCCGCCGGGTGTTATCACCATGATCCCCGCATAGGGATCATAAAGGGCCTTGTCCCCTCTTGGCCCCAGTTTGAGTCCGCTGTCTCCCCGACAGCGGACCCGACGCATTCAGTGGCATCCTCTAAACGCAAATGCCCAATGACTTAACTGCCTCCTGCTTGACTGAATACAACCGTGCCGTCGTCTTTGCGTACTTCCACTGCTACGATACCGTGATCCTGCTTTCCGGGGAATGTCGCCAGCGCGTGATCTCTTGCGGCCTTCTCGGCATCGAAGGGCGTCTTTTCAACGATGCCCTGTTTCCCGTACCAAATCACCGTGAAGCCCACCGCTGCGACGCTCCCTTTAAGGCGGCTTCATTTGCGCCCCGGCCTGGGGCCTACCTAGCCGCCACTTTCTATTCCGCCGGCAGCTCTTTTGAGCCTCGACCCAAGCCCGGCCGCGGCTCTCAAGCGCATCATCCGGGCCGCTTTCGCTCATACTCGGCGTCACCTGCATCGCGAGCCTCTTTTATTCCTCGGAACCGATCGCGAAGCTCAGCGCCCAGCACATGAACCGAATAGATGCCTGAATTGGTGTAGGTGTGGTTCTTGTGCTTAACAATGACCGCAACCTGTTCGCCGCCGACAAGTCCGTGCGAAATGCGGGCATGCCCATGCGGCTCCCATTGAATCGAGAATTGCGCCTCCCGACCCATGTTCCTCATATCGACAGGATGCGCGCCGATACGAGTACGCGCAAGCGTTGCTCTCGCAGCGGTGCTTGACGATTTCAACGGAGGAAAATAGCCGGCGCCGCTCGATTATGCAAATGGCCGGCGAGCAGCACAAAACACCCAGCGGGCCTGACAACTTGATCGTTCAGCGCTTTGGTCAAAGAAGCGAATATAACCGAAGAGCAGGCTCGCGACCTTATCGCTCTTCTGGGGTACGACTGGTCTTCGCTTATGCGAGAGGCCCGGTTTCTGGTTCGGAAACGCTAGTCGCAAGGTGCCGGGCATGGGCGAGCCGTTTGACGTTCATCGGCTAAGTCTTTCAACCGTTTCAATTATCGCTTTGGCCAGCGCTTCGCCCTCATGGACCGGCTCAGGACCATAGAGCAGCAGGACAGCTTCCTCGCTCGGCAACACGCCAGCCGGGCAGGTCTGTTCAATGGCCATGCGAACCAGATTAAGGCCGGCCTAGGCGTTTTGGATCGTCTCTGGCGCTTCCGCTGCATCCTCGCTGAGATGGTCGGCCCGACAGCCGCTGCGGAGTAGGCAACCGACCGCCGGGCCTAACCGGCGGGGTTTGGGCGTGTCCGCCGGCTGGGAAGAATAATAAGCCATTTCATGCAGAATTGCTAATTTAGTAAATGATCATGATCCGTTCCCCTAGCCACCAGATGGGACGGGCCTAGACTCGATTCCGTGCGTAAACTAGTGCGTGCCGGACCCGGCCGGCTTGAGTTCATTCCTCCGATGATGCCTACCTTGGTCGCCAAGCCGCCCCAAGGCGATGACTGGATGCATGAAGCAAAATTCGACGGCTACCGCTCCCAGATCATCATAGACGCCGGCGGCGCGCGGATTTTCACCCGCCGCGGTCTCGATTGGACTGCCAAGTACCGCGATCTAGCCGAGGCAGCCAAAGGTCTCAACGTACAGAACGCCATCATCGACGGCGAAGTCGTCGTCTTAAATGAGGCTGGCCTTTCGGATTTTGCCGCGCGGCGCAAGGGAATCACCAGGCGCCAGCACGAGCTCTATTTCGTGGCGTTCGATCTGCTGCATCTCAACGGCCACGACTTGCGCGACATGGTGCTAGAGGACCGCCGCGAGATCCTGGCCGAGATGATCCCGGATGGCGGTCGCATCCAATTCAGCCAGGCGCTGCCGGGCACTGGCGCCGCGATCTATCATCTGATCGACGCGGCCGGCCTGGAAGGGATGGTATCGAAGCGTCGAGACAGCAAATATCGCAGCGGCCCGACTACCAATTGGCTGAAAACAAAATCCTTCACCGAAAGCGAGTTTGAACTTCTCGGAGTTGAACGAGAGCGGGGCAAGCCGGCCTTCGCTCTGATGGCCGAGCCGGGACCCGCAAATATGTCGGCAGTGCTTTCGTCAGCGTCAATCGCGAGATGCGGGAGCGGCTGTGGAAGCGCGTCCAAGGAACATGCCGGGCCACCGCCCAAGGACATGCCAAAGCGGCCGGCAACGCAGTGGGTCAAGCCGGGCATCAAGGCCCGCGTGAAGCACCTCAGGGGCGAGGACGACCTTCGGCACGCCTCGCTGCAGGATTTCTGGGACGAAGAATGACCGGGATTCCGCTCCGGTTGCGGTGCGTCAAGCGGAACATTAGGGTTTTCTAATAATTATCTGTGACCAGCGGGCACGCCACCCGCTGCCCCGCTGCAGATCGGGGACCCTAACCTGATCGGGCCCGCACTCTCCGCCGGAGGCGCGGGCCTTCTTTGTTGCCTCGCGCTTTGCTACCGTGTGGTGTCTTCATCAGGTTGGTCCGCTGCCATGCTCAAGCCGCTGCTTGATCCCGATGTCGCCGGCTTTTCATCTGTTCGAACGATGCGCTGTCTTCATGGCACATCAATATTGAATCTGTCGGGGCTTGACCCCAACCTGGACTATCTTCCATTGCCCGCTGGCTTCGGCTAGCGGGCTTTCTGCTGCTTCGCCCAGCGTGATGCGGGTCAGACCGTCGGTCATCCTTTGGTGGCGCGGGCGAGCGCACCGAGTTTTTCGACAATGACGCCAAGCGCGAACGTGACCGTTCCAAAGCCGAAGGCTGCTGTGGCTAGAATTTCGTGGATTGCCGATTTAGACGCGCCGAAAAATGATAATCCTGCCAATATCTCTAATACGCCCACGATCGCTATCAATGTTCCCATCATCCCCTCCCGTTCCCACCAGCACCATGCGCATGTGAGAGGGAGGAAGTCTACAGAGGGGCGCGCAGTCTCACGCCCGGCGCCGCCGCACGGAACTATTGTGCTTCCAATAGCTAGCCGGCGAGCGATAGGCCGACCGCTATTCCTAAACCTATCGCCAATCCAGTGGCTAGCTTACCGCCAAGATCCAATGCCGCGGCGTGGGCTAGCCTGCGCCAGTCCCCGCGAGGTTGGGCGATGATTTTGGAGATGTCATCGAAGATAAGCGCGTCTCTCATGGACCAAGCCCCTCTATATGTTCTATGATCATGGATTCCATAAAATAGCGCTGGAGTCCAGCCGCAATATGTCACGAAGTATAGATAGCCGCTTTCGCATAATCACCATTGACAAATTATGCGAAAGCGCCTTGAAGATCTTAACTGTGCTGGTTGCGTTCAGTATCTCGACGATATATTCTGCAGCTGGCGCATCGGATCGGATGCGCTGGTACGCGAGAACCGACTGCGACGCTTCGCAGTCAGGGCGCGCCCTGAATTTAGCGATAGGGGCGCGCTTTTATTTCAGCCGGACGCCAGGGCCGCCGTCGACGGATTGGCCGTCGGCGAGGAAGATGACACCAGAATTTTCTAGAGCAGCGTGGATGGCAGCTATTGTGCGGGGTAACAGTTCTTCGCCGCGTTCCAGGCGTGAAATCGTGTCCACAGACACGCCGGCAGCTTTTGCCAGATCGCGAACACCCCATCCGACCGCCGCTCTCGCCATCTTACTCTGAACTGCACTCACCATGACTGTGTACCGATTTCGTGTTGACGCACCGACAAACGTTTGCTATCGGTACAGTGTCATGAATTCAGAACAAAGGCAACAAGGAGCGGCGGAATGAGCGGGCAGACAGTTAACGATGGAAAGAGATCGCGATACGTGGACAGCGGCGCCTACGTGGCGCGAGTGAATGAGCGTGGCTTGCCGGTGGAATGGATTGGAAGGGCGCCAGATATTGAGATGGCAGTTTATGCTGCCGAGTGCATGGGACCGGGCTACGTAGCTGGCACCTGGGCGTACCGCACCGCCTGACGCTAGGCATCGCAACGACAAAGCCCCGCTTCGGCGGGGTTTTTGTTGTGGCTATGTTGCTATCCATGTTGCTATTCGTAGCCTCCGCTCATTACGAAGCCTTACAAATCAAGACGTTATGTTGCTACGCATTTCAGGGCCTAGCAACATGGTTTTGGGCAATTTTGGTAGCTAAGTGCTTGAAATTGCTTTGGCTGGGGAACCTGGATTCGAACCAGGACTAACGGAGTCAGAGTCCGTGGGTCTACCGTTAACCTATTCCCCAGCAGACGCGGCTGCGAAGGCCGCGCGGGCAGGGCGGCGATGTTGCCGCGCGTGCCTTGTAGCCGCCGCCGGAAAATAGTCAAGCCTGCCCAGGCATTTCAATCGGCGCGATTGCTTCAGGTTTTGAACTGCCCTCATTCTTGCCCATTCCGGGGCGAGCCGCTTGTCTCGTGGGCTCTCCCTTCTCCCCTTGTGAGGGCTTTGCACGGGGAGCGAAGTCGCGTTTGGTGGGTTAATGGGGCCTTTTTGAAGGCCTGCGGAGCGGTTTTCAGCGG
>NZ_NPKJ01000057.1 GCF_002284575.1 Mesorhizobium temperatum | reverse complement strand
AAATCGTACGGAAATTGAGCTTTCGATTCCTTGTCTGCTACCAATTCAACCGCGTATAGCAGCCCAATTCCGCGCACATCGTCTACGATAGTGAGACCCACATTGCCAACGTGGCGGGCCCATTCCTGCCAGCGTCTTATATTAAGGAGGTGCGCGAGCTTGCCGACGAGCACGCCCTGCCGCTGCACCTCGATGGCGCCTGCGTCTTCAACGCAGCGATTGCCTCGAACTGGACGGCGGCGAAGATCGCAGAGGATGTCAACTCGATCATATTTAGCCTGTCGAAAGGACTCGCCGCGCCGTTCGGCTCGATGGTGTGCGGGCCACGGCACTTCGTCGAGCGGGTGCGACGTTACCGGAAGCTTCTGGGGAGGCGGCCTCCGCCAAGCTGGGTTCATGCCCAGCGCGGGTATCGTGACGCTTCAAACTATGGTGGACCGGCTGATCGAAGACCACCGACGCGCGCAGCTGCTGGCGGAGAAGATTCGGGACGTTCCCGGCATTCGCCTGGAGCTTCGGGTCATAGATACTAACATGGTGTTCTTCCGGCTCGAACAGGACGGCCTGTCAACCCCGGGATTCCTGGCTAGCTGTCGGATCGGGGGGTGCGCATGGGCACTCTCCGCGAGGGCGTCGTTCGCGCGGTCGTCCACTATCTCGTCAGCGACAACGATGTCGATGCGGCGGCAAAAGCCATTCGATCGATCCTGCAGGCGGAGCCACCGACCAGGTACAATACGATCTTTGGTGTATGCGAGGTATTGCGACTGCCAGACCTCCCGCTAGTGCGCGGGGCGCTTCGCTGGGGCTCGCAAAAGCTGCGAATATTTCAACTCCCACCGTTTTGTGCCGCCGGCTTCAGCCGCTGACACCCTCTGGCGCAAACTTCGCACCCCCCTGCCCGCTTTTTGCTTGTTTCTCGACAATTGGTCGAACTCGACTACTGGATTCTCGCCGGCGATGTGGCTGCCCTCGGCTACTTCGTGATTTAAAGATCGTCGACGCGACACGTTCGTCGGGTCAGAAGCGGCCGCTGCGCGAAGCTAGGACTCGACCGACTTGGCGTTGCAATCATTCTTTAATTCAGTGCGTGAAGGCGTATGAAAGCGGAGCGCTTTGCTACCTGCTACCGCCCTATTACGTGACGGCGGCCGGGCTTTACGGCTTTATAACCGTGATCGACGAGGCGGCTCTAGGAGAGGCTGCCGCTGGATCCGCACGGCTCGGCCATCACGTGCCCGCCGCGAAACGCGCCCAACGGCGAGATCGAGGCCACGCTCGGCCTACCACCCGGCTGGGGCGGGAGACATGGCCTTGGAGATTGGTGGCATCGTCCGCACCACGGTCGGCTTGTTGCTGCTTGCGACCTCGACGTCGGATCATCTGCTGCCGCCGAGCGCTCCGCCGGTCGAAACGCAAGATACACTTACACTTAACTCAACTTAACAATACGTGTGCGTTGATAGTGATAGAGTTTCGGGCTGCCAGCCTCGGTGAAGCGGGCGAATGACGGCGCCCAGAGCCTAGCAACCGACAGCTTTGTGCACCTGTGCACCACTGACAACATCCAGCGCAAATAGCTGCGGAGCTGAGACTATGGAACGCCTGCCGATAACTGCGGTCACTCAACTTCGAGGGCTGGCAACCAGGGTGTCCGACCAGTTTGCCTTGGTCCCGTCGGTGCATCTCCCGAAGGCAGCCGGGGAGGCGTTTGCGGTCGAGTTCGGCCGATTTCTCGACCAGACTAATGGTGCTGCGCAATCTGAGCAGTTGTTCAAGCTGTTGTCTGCTTTTGCCTTGAACTTTGATTGCCCGTGGACCGCCTATGGCCTTCCTGCATCCGACCAGAAATTTTTTAAGCCGGTCCGACGCTATCCGGCAGTCATGCTGAATTATCCTGATGCATGGCAGGAGCGCTATATCGAAATGGGCTATGATAAGATAGACCCAATCATCAAGACGAGTCGAAAGCGGGCAGGCGCCTTTCGATGGAGCGAAGTCTACAATGACACAAGCACGACTGAAGACGAACGGCGCGTGTTCGACGAGGCTGCGACGTTCGGCATAAGGTCAGGCATTAGCGTTCCATTGCATGGCCCTGATGGCAGCTTTGCCATCATGAGCTTTGCTCAATCCTGGGACCGCGAATTCCAAACTAAAACAATCACCTACCTGCAACTTGCCGCGGTTCATTTCCATGTGAGGGTCGCGGACTTCGCGAGTTCAAGTGGCAGCGAGGAAGCTCCCCATCTTTCCCCAAGAGAGAAAGAGTGTATTCTGTGGACGGCGAGAGGGAAATCGTCATGGGAGATAGGAAAGATATTAGGAATATCAGTGAATACTGTCAATTTTCATTTGAAAAAAGCAAAGCAAAAATTGGATACATCTAGCAGAGCGCTCGCATCTATAAAGGCAATAAAATTCGGCATTATCGAGGTATAGGCGTTTTGTGCTCATCTTCTGGAACGTTGCGTCAAGCCGGCATTAAAGTCGCCCAAGATGCGGGTTAGGCGAGCGCGGCAACAAGACACGCCCACGTCGGCGGTCCCACGCTGAAGCGGTCCAATGGCGCCTGTCGCTCAGCGAAGATCGGGTAGCGTGGCCGCTTGGGATCGATGCCGGTGATCCGGAACCATTCGCTTCCAGTGCGGAACTCGCGTTCGAAGTCCGAAGGCGCAAATCCGTAGTGCGCTGCCAAGAACTCGAACCTGTCTGTTTCAAGATTGAATGCCGTGCCGTCGGAGCGGGAATGCTGAGGCGGAGGATGCGCTATTTTGCATAAAATATTATAGACTAAACTCTGACACCTATAGTTTCGGCAGTCTCGTAACAAAACCGTCAAAGAAATTCACATATTCTTTGCGGTCGCAGGTCACGGACAATGATACCTTTGGCGCTAGCGTCAGGTCGGGCAGGGATACAGAGCTGATGCCTGTTCGCCTTAGATCCGGCACGCCTGCAAAAGAGGGGCAATTTGATGGCAAAAAGAGCGCTCATCTCGGTTGAAGGCCATGTAAGGGATAATGGTCTGAGGTACGTGCAAGCTGCCCGGCGCCTTGGCTTGACCCAATTACCTTGTCGGCAGATCCAAGTCAGTGCGGCTATCTGGAGGCGGAGGTGAATGAGGCAATCCGTGTCAACATGCCTAGGGGAAGCAAAGGATATGAAAAGTGCAATTGTTCTAGGTGCCGGTATGATCGGCGTAGCCACAGCCGTACATCTGCAGCAGCGGGGTTGGTCAGTTGTGCTCCTCGATCGCAAGGAACCAGGCCGTGAGACTAGTTACGCCAGTGCGGGGATTATCCAGAGTGAAGCCGTGCGGCCATATGCAATGTCGCATGACTGGCGCGAAATCGCTAATATTGCGCTCGGTCGCAGCAATAAGGTGCGCTATCATCTTGCAGCGCTACCGCGTCACCTTGGCCCACTGTTGGGCTACTGGTGGCATTCATTTCCTGTGCGACACACGCGCGCTTCACAGGCATACGCGCAAATTATTGGCTGCGCGGCTCGCGAGCATGAGGTTTTTATCCGGCAATCTAACGCGCGCCATTTGATTCGCCGTGACGGCTTTCGGATTTTATACCGCCGACAGTCGGCTCTTGAGGCGGCAGTCGCAGAGGCCGAAAGTTTGCGCCAGGCCTATGGTGTCAAGTTCAGCCTTATTCCGAGCATGGAGCGGATGCGGCGCTTGACGCGTCGATGGTCCTGCTCGATCCGATTATTGAGGTACTTGCTCTTGCGGACACGGATTGGTTTCAGTGAGCGCCGCGATCGATCCCGCAAACGGTTTTCAGCATCGCAGGAAATAATCGCCTCGTGATTTGTCTGGCTGCCGTCGATAACAATGCGACGATGGAAGCGTTTTGCTGGCCGGCAGGTCACGGTTTTCGCTGAAGAAGAATTCGACCGTGTCGCCGACGCTGTCGATGGCGCGATAGAGGTACATCCATTGGCCGCGAACCTTGACGTTTGGTCCATATGCCACTTGCCGGTGACGGCACGCTTCGCCGGTTGAAACACTCCCAGCAGCCGAGACGAGAAGTAGACGACCCAGCGATGCACACGGTGGAGTGATCGACGTTCAGGCCGCGTTCGGCCATCATCTCTTCCAGATCGCGCAGGATCAGATTGTAGGCTAGATACCAGCGCACGCACAGCAGATCACGGATCGATCAAATGGCGGCTTTTGAACATGACAAACTCCCGGAAAGAACGAGCAGGTGTCATGCGCAATTGACCCCTCCGAACGGTTTGCGACAGAACCGGCGTAGGCGCTCGCGCTCTTCGTGTCGCGTCGCATCGGCTGACGGTTTCGCCAGTGAGATTTGCGGCGGCGTGGGTTATAGTCGCTTCTCCGTTGGAGCGTTGGCTTTATGGGTCACCTGGAAAACCCAATAGTGTGCGACGTCTTCCTTGATGTATTTGCCGTCGTTTAGACACTGTGCCGTCACAAGCACGCCCGCATCCTGGAGACGCCGCGCCTCGTCTTCGAAGCACGCGGTCTCCGCATAGCTCTTGCGGGTGCTTGCAACGATGAATCCGTTTGGGCGCGTGACGCGAGCCAGTTCGCGCAGCGCGTCCGGGCGGACATGTCCTAGCGTGAAGACGCCACAGCAGACGGTGAGGTCATAGCTCGCGCTGGAGTAGTCGGAGAGCGGAGCGTTAAGGTCAACGGCGCCTCTCACGTGGCGGTAGATGCCGGTTTGCCTGGCCTGTTCGGCCATCTCCTCGGAGAGGTCGATCCCGTCGATCAACCGGAAGCCGAGGCGTTCCAGTTCCACGCCGACGAGGCCTGTTCCGCAGCCGGCATCGAGGATTGCGATGGCTGCTCGCTGCCCGTCCAAATAGGCTGTCTGCACGGCACCCGCCAGTTCCGCCACGATCATCGGCCCCCAATACCCACTGCGGACGATATCCAACTCGTAGGAACTAGCCCATCCGCGATAGAAGTGGGCCAAGCGATCGGCGTCGCTGTCGAGGGCGTGGAGAGCCTTGAGGCGCTTTCGAACAACTTGCTCCAGTTTCGTCTGCTTCTTCATGACAGTTCCTCCGTACGGGGGCAGATGAGATGCGGTATAATCGTCGGCGGCGCAATGGCCGCGGTTGAATCTACAAGCTGTTCGTTATCGTACTGCGCAGTATGGCTGTCCGACCAAGCGGAGGCGCTTACGCTCCAGGTGATCCGGTCGTATATTAGGCCATTGCTCAGATCCATGCGGCGTCCGAGATCAAACGCCTCGTCAAGGATCAGGCAGTTGCTTTCGGTGAACTCCCTGGGCCGACACTCGCGCAAGCGTATCTGGATTTCGCTGAGCGCCAGTTCGACGACGCGCAGATGGCTGTCGTACCGGTCGAACTTCCGTACCGCCTCGCTATAGCGCTTTCGACCGCGCGCCCGATCGGCAGTCCCACGCCGCGCTCGTCGGCCAGCTGGACGGTCAGGCCCATATCCTTCACCGTGATCTCCAGAGTGCAAGAGCGATCATAGCTGCCATCCAGGGGCGAACTGCTCGATTGGCGAATACACGCCCATTGCTTCCGCCCGACGGGCGATCTTGATCGTATTGTGGTAAGCAGTGGTGAAGGTGCCGACCCATACGCTGACCGGTGGCATTCCGGCCAAAGCCCCTTGCTCGCGACTCATGTTGTCAAAAACGTCGTGTGGCATCGGCAGGCAGGTGATCACAATGTCGCAATCGCGGGATCGCCCCATGCTGCCAGTACCAATGAATGCGATTTTTTGGCCGTTGGCGGAAACGAGCGGCGCACGGCCCTTATAGCCTCTACAGCAGACATGGGACGTCCTTTACAAGTAAAGTTACGATTGGGTTTTTCCCGGTGAAATTCCAAATATCAACACTTTAGTCGGAATAAAAACCCAATTTTTGTTAAAAACAATGCAATATATATTAAATATATGTTGAATTATTATTTTATTTCATACCTGTCACATAACATTTCCGGAAGACCCGCTTCGCAATCGAGAGCTTGTCCTACGAAATAGCGAAATTGCCGGTTCTGTCGCAAACCTTTCGGAAAGGTCATTTGCGCATGACACCTGCTCATTCTCAGCTTCCCGCAAGGTCTCGCGGCTGGCCCGCCGGGTCAATGGCGAAAGGAATCACCATGACTGACATCGCTGGGTATGAAGACAGTGTCGCCACGAACGGTATCGATCTTGGCAAGATTAGCTTTCATCTCATCGGAATGGATGCACGCGGGAAAGTGATCATGCGACAGAAACTGCCGCGTGGACGACTGAATCAGTATATGGCCAACCTCCAGCCGTGCTTGGTGGGCGTCACTGCCACTCGCCGCGCCAACGCGACGACGGCCTTCTGACGACCCCGTCGTTTCGCGACATTTCTTTCAACCAGGACCGTTTCGTCACACGCGTCGGCAGGCATTGGGGTCATAGAGGAGCGTGCGCATCATGCCGTCGCCGCATAGCGAGACGCGGCCGACGCGACGACTTTCGCCGGACTGATTGAGTACCGGCGTCAGACCCAACGCTGGACCAACGGCCTTCGAGTTGCTGAAGCGGGCCGGAACATCGATTGTGGAACTGAAGGCCAGAGAGACGACAGGTCCGACGCCGGGGGTCGTCATCAAGCGCCTCCAAACCTCGTCACCTCGGACGATCGACAGCAGCTTCCGATGGAGTTTCGCGAACTCTTCGCGCAGTTTCCGCCTGGCGGCCAGCAACGGGTCGATGATGTCGCCGATCTCAGGCACGTCCTCGACGAGTTCGCGAATTCGCTCTTCAGACTTGACTGCACCGACGGTGCCGACCTTGAGCCCAAAGTTGCGCAAACCGCGGATGTCGTTCTCGAAGGCGACTGCCTTCTCCTGCGGCAAGTCCGTCCTCGCCCGTTTCGACGGCGGCATAAGCGGCGTTCTGGTTCTGGCCGAGGTAGAAAGCGGCTGCGGGTCGCCGAGCGTCTGGCGCGCTGCATCGACGATCGTCATTGCCATCCTCGTAGCCGGCGGCGATCATCTTGGCGCGGAAGCCGATCATATCTGCAAAGCTGTGGATGACCTGGTCGGGGCAGCGACCAACCGGCTGCGCTCCGATCCGGTCTTCAAGATGACCCAGGATGCACTGCTCTATCGTCGGGATCTGGCCTTCCAGTCGACGATGTGCCGGCTGGAGAACCTGCCCGGCGTGCGCGAGCTGGTCGCCATGGGCCGGGCGATAGTCGACCTTCACTGTGCCTCCTTCCGGCAGGTGTCGAAGCGGAACGTGCTCGACATTGACGACACCTTTGATGCCGTGCATGGCGACCAGCAAATTGCGCCTGTTCAGCGCCCATTACGACGAATACGGCTTTCAGCCGATCGTGGTGTACGATGGCGATGGCCGGTTCGTCAGTGCGGTTCTTTGGCCGGCCAAGCGCCAGCAGTAGACATCCTCATAGAGCGCCTTGGCCTGCCCGCTGGCAAGGTTGGTGACTATGAAACGGGTAGGCGCCGGCATGCAGGAACAGCCGGAACTGGTTGGCCGTCGGTCTTGTGTAGGATGTGCGGCCGGCGGCAAGATGCGTCTTCCACGACTTGATGTGGTTCTCGGCCGCGCCGTGCGCAGGCCCCACATGAGCCAGCTATCACGCCGGAGCCGATCGAAAGCCAGAATCGTGTGTTGCTGGACGCCTCCGCGCCTCGCCTGCACGCCGATCCAGAGACCGCCGTCGCTGAAAAGTTCGAGGCCCTTGTGACGCTCGACGTCGCTAACAGCCGCATTAAGGATTTCTACGATCTCTGGATGATCGGGCAATCCTTCCAGTTCGATCTGTCTCTTCTCTCATCTGCGCTCCGGCACACTTGATGGATTGCGCCGCTGGAGGAGAGGTCTCTTTTGTATAGCGAGTGGCCGTCCCGATTATGTCCGCTTTGAGACCGATTTTGACATAGAACGCCGTCTCAGGTGCGCAACACCCACGCTGGAAGGGCGTATGTTGACATAAAGATGTGTTTATGTGAATTAGACGCGACTGTCGCCTTGAGGATGGAAAATGTCGCAAAGTTCTTTCATCGCTGGACGACCTGTTCGGTCCCGTCGTGGCAAAACCCGACGGTTCGGAAGTCCTTGCAGCGCTGAGGGCCGCGGCGCGGGAGCACCTCATCCTCGACGGCGCCATGGGCACGCAGATCCAGGGCCTCGGCTTCGACGAGGGCCATTTTCGCGGCGAACCCTTCGCCGGCTGCGCCTGACACCAGCAGGGCAACAACGACCTTTTGATCCTGACGCAGCCGAAGGCGATCGAGGAGATCCACTATCCATACGCCATATCAGGCGCCGACATTCTCGAGACCAATACCTTCTCCTCGACCTCCATCGCCCAGGCCGACTACGGCATGGAGGATGCCGTCTATGCGCTGAATCGCGACGGCGAGCGGCTGGGGCGGCGCGCAGCGGTGAGTGTGGTCTGTTCCGGTTGTAATCCTCCTTCCATAGATCGATTGCTACCCGCGCTTGCGTGAGGGTGGAGAACAGCGTTTCGTTCAAGCATTCGTCGCGAAACCGGCCGTTGAAGCTCTCCACGTATCCGTTCTGCATCGGCTTGCCGGGTGCGATGTAATGCCATTCGATGCCATCGCTTCGATGACCCTGTAGATAATGTTCGGGTCTTCCACCTGGATGAGAAGCTCGTGTTGAGGACGGTGAGGGCCGCCATCACGCGTACCCTGTGTTTGCTATGGACGAGACCTTTTCCCTTGCCGGTGGAAGCCGCCTGGTTCGATGATACGACTTGACCAGCGTCACGCAGCGAGAGCATGCTGGCGAACAGAGAGACTTTGACTGTCTTCTCCATTTCCTTCCGCTTAGGACGTTGTCCGAGACGATCGTGCGAGACCTGCCGCGGCGGGCGATGACGGCATCCAGCTCCCAGACGACGCGGGCGCCCGACAGCGACGTATCCGCGACCAGAGCCAGGCATTCCCGCGTGAAGTCGTCGACGACGGCCAGAACCCGGAACCGCCGACCATCTGTGAAGGCGTCGCTGACGAAGTCCAGGCTCCAGCGCTCGTTCATCCGGCCCGGCGCGATCATCGGCCTTCTTGTTCCCAAGGCCCGCTTGCGGCGCCACGCTTGCGGACCTGGAGCTTCTCCTCCCGGTAAAGCCGCCGCAGCTTCTTCTGGTTCATCACGATCCCTTGCCGTTCAAGCATGAATGTGGATGCGCCGGTAGCCGAAGCGGCGTCGTTCGGCTGCCACCGTCTTCATCGCAGCTCGAGAGACGGCATCATCCGGCCGGATGCTTATGTAGCGAACGCTCGAGCGATCGACGAAAAGAGCCTTGCACGCCCGACGCTGGCTCGCCCCATGCTGCTCGCAGGCGTGGGCCACAGCGCATCGCTTGGCATCGGGCGTCACCATTAATGGGATGGTCCGCCTCGTCCTCCTGCCGCATCATGAGGCTGTCAAACCGAAGGAGGTTGCAATGCCAAAACGCAATGTGCCGCGCCCTGCCGCGGTCTACGGAATTGATATCGGTAAGAACATATTCCACGTTGTCGGCCTTGGAAGCGACGGCGTGCCTGCGGGCGTCGGAAACGTCCATACCGCCGAACTTGGCCTTGTATTTGTAGAAAGTCGCTTCCGAGATCCCGTGCTTGCGGCAGACATCGGCGGTCTTCATTCCCGCCTCCTGCTCCTTCAAGATCGCGATGACTTGTTCTTCCGTGAACCGTGAACGCTTCATTCGTCCGTCTCCTTGGTCGGAACGGACTCTACCAAAAACTGGAGGAGCTTCGGGGTCTCAGGTCACCGCGCATATTGTTCGGGATGGCCAATCATCGGCAACGGGATGTCGCCTACTGGAGCATCGACGCGGCGGTCGACTCCTACGACATTCCAGACGCTCTCTCTGTTCCTGCGGAAAGATCAGCCGCGGGGGCGTCAATGAAAACCCGACTTAACGTCTTCGGATGTGCCCGTTCATGGGGTTACGGCGCGACGTCTTGGCCAAAGGGTATGCAACCGATCACGCCGTGTTTGCCAGCGTCGCCAGGATCCACAACCGGATCAACGAGACGCTCTTCGACAGACCGCAGGATTATGCGCCCCGATTCGCAACCAACCCAGCGGCGGCATCGACCCCCGGCCGTGGTGCCCGCGGTTCTACGCGGCCATGAATCTCAACATCAAAAGCTGGAGACGGCTACTCGACCTCGACAACCCCAACCACGGCCTGCTGCTGCCGATCCTGATCTACTGCGTCGACAAAAAGCGGAAGCCCGTCCTCGGCAAGCCCAGGCCGGGGCCCGAGACCGCGCACTTCATCGAGCACGAGGCGTACAAAGACATCGCCCTCGTCATCCCCGCCGTCAGCGATCACCCGTTATGACGATCCGGAGTGATCGGCGGCGACGCGAGGACCAACGGCTGCCTTACTATAGAGCACTACTAAACGATTTCTGGAAAGGTGCCTCGGCGCATCGCTTACACCTGAACCAGCGCGGCGCCAAGATCGTTATCTCACAGCACTCACGCCCGCGCTTCTCCCATGCCGCTTGACAAAGGAACTCTACAAATAGCGCCACCTGATCGAGAACTTCTTCTGCAAACTCAAGGAGTTCAAGCGTATCGCCATGCGAGCCGACAAAACCTATCAGAGCTTTGCAGCCATCATCAATCTCGCAGCCGCCGTCATTAACTCACGCTTGATCTCAACAAGCCTTAGTCCATCGGGGGGCCGCGTTGGGCCGAGTTAGGCTGCAGTTGGATCACTCCTATGCCATTCTCTATTGCGATTCGCGTGCCAAATGGCTTCGAGAGTTTCTGGAGACGCTCCAGAATAGCTGCTGCTTGTGGTGCTGGTGCGAGCCGCGGCACTCCCCGGTTGGCAAATCTATTTGAACGCCTGAGTTCTATTGGGTGGAGCAACAATTGAACGAGCTGGTTCTGCTCAAAGCAGCTGATGGCGACAACACTCTCATAGAAAATCGTGTCAGATTGGGGGCCTGCAAGTCCCTCCGCCGTTGGATACCCTTTTGCTACCTCGTTGACAGTCACTCGGCATCTGTATCGACCCGCGGGTCCATGCCGTAGATAGCGTACGCGTCTGCACCTAGTGGTGTCCGAAGGTCCTGACAGAAGAAATTTCCCAAGCTAAAAAAAATAGGTCGACCTTTGTAGATCTCGATGCCTCGTAACTGGTGCGGTCCATGCACGATGTATGCGTCTGCCCCTGCATCAATGAGCTTGCGGGCAAACGATTGTTCGTAATCAGACGGTTCTTGGCTCCACACCCCTGGCTCGTGCTCGTGGTTCGTAACGATGCAGAAGTCGGACATCTGCTTGCCCCGGCGAAGATTGCGCTGAATATCGGCGATGTCAAACGAGTTAGGTTCGAAGCTGTAACCTACTTTGTCGCCCGCTTTGAAGATGACCCCGTCGAGAACGACCTGGCTGGGATCTTTTCCAGCCGGGTTGTAGCCTGGCAGCACTTCGCGCACCTGCCTGAGGTTCTCTAGCATCGTCGGCGGAACCACGATACGCTTTGTCAATCGGAGAGGATTGAGCCCCGGTCTGCCTGGCGCCTCGCCCGCAGGACCGCCGGCGCGAGCCATTGCTGCGAACGTCGTCGCAAAGGAGACCAGCGCCACCCTTCCGCGCGGAGTCTCAAGGAAGCGAGCAGCTCCGGCCTGAGCAAGGTTCTCTCCCGCCCCGGCGTGGACGATCCCGTTCTTATCAAGGATGCGGCTAGTCTCGCGCATGCCTTCAACGCCCCAGTCGAGCGTGTGGTTGTTCGCGCGACTTAACATATCGAAACCCATGGCCTTTAAGTCAGGCCCCAACTCGGGGTCGCTGATGCAAAAGGCCCCGCCGAAGTCAGCCTCCGGGTAACCTTTGGACTGAACCTCCAAGATGTTGGTTTCCAAGTTGCCAAAGGTGACGTCGGCCCCATCAAAAATCCGGAGGACATCGGTCAGGCCGGGATAGTGACCTTTTACTACTGGCCGCGCATAAAGAATGTCGCCAACTGCCGCCATGGTAAAGCCGTCATCGACGTTTGTGGCAATTGAACCAACGATGTCAAAGCCCCCGTCCTGCGGGATCTGAGGGCGACTGTTCTCGTGCGAATCTCTATCCATAGTTTTGCTCCATGGGCTGACTTCCAAGACCAAATCCGTTCTACTTTGTCGGTCCTTCGTTCCCGCGCTTGGGACGATCTTCATGACGGTGAGGCCAGGGGCCTGGCCTCAAGCGAATTGAGGATTGCCTAGACGGCGTGCGCCACGCGCTAGCCCGCGCAAGCGGATCCAAGCTTGCTCGCGGCGCCGATTATGAGAAGGTCCCTGCCCAGTGCCAACGTCTGCGGCATAACGATCGGGTCATTGCCCGCTTAACGCCACTGGGCGCGACGAGAAGGCGGTCGCCTCGATGCTATGGATCTGCGCACATACGAGATCGAGCCGCTTAAGCAAAGCGGTAGAGCTCGGCGCGGATCTTGTCCGGCAGCCACGTTTCCTCCGCGGTGCGGAAGGCCATGAGCTTGGCGGCCCGTTCCACAGGCCTAAATGGAAGCTCCGAATGGCGAAACGGGCGAGAATCGCCTTGACGCGGTTGACCAGCCGCGACTGCTCACCGGCCAAGGGTTGTCGTTCGCGGTCCGGCTGCCGCTCGTCCCCCCTCTTCGAACGTCGGATCGCCGCCATACTACAACTCTCACCGCGCAGCCAGCCGAAAAAGGCGGGCATCAAAAAACTCGTTGAGACGATCGGTCTTGGCGCGCCGGTGCTGACGTGAGCCGGCAACGCTGGGGATGGCAAAGCCTCGACGTCGCACGCCCACATTTCGATGACCGCGACGATCGTATTATCCTGTTCGAGAGCGGTAACCAGCTCGCGTCAAAAAGCTGCGACATGCGACCTCCTTGTGATGGTCGATCTATCAGAGCCGAAGAAACGCCGCACCCTCGCCGCTCGCCCCATAGCATCTACTCGCCGGGACACCACCCATTGCCAAGGCAAGGCGCCAGTACCATTGGACGTTGTCCATATATCCACTCCTTAGGTGGCTGGGTGCCGATCAATGAGTTCTTTTACCCTCCTTTTGCGGTGCACCTCAGCGTGAGCCCAGCGTTCCGATATATCCGCGCTTTTCAGCTGCATGTCCCGAAGGAGCGCTTTTGCTACGGAAAGCTGGTCGTCGGTTGATCGTTTTCCAGGTCCTCCCCCGAACTGCAGAGCATCCCTGCACTCTTCGAGACTTTCCGGTAATACGCCAGCGAGGTGGCTGGCCAACTCGCTTCGGCGCTCCGCGGCGCAGCTATCCTGAGACAGACGCCTGGCGATCTGGCCAATTATTGTGTGGGCCTTCCTGAAAGGAACGCCTCGCGACGCCATCCGTTCGGCGGCGACAGCCGTCATCGATGAGCCGTCTTCCAGATTTTCACGCATCGACCTCTCGTTGAACGACATGAACCTCACGATTAGCGACGTGAGGATAATGGCCCGCTTCAGGGCATCTTCTGCTAGGCCCAATGAAGAGCAGCCGTAGTTGCTCGTTTCGATCGAGTTGCTGAAAGGCGATTTGCAGGTGGCTGTTGCCGCGGAAACGTAGGCTCCAACCACGGTGCTTGCCGACCCCTTAATGTGTTCAAGCAAAAACGGGTTCTTCTTTTGGGGGAGCATGGAAGAGCCGCCGGCAAGACTGTGAGGAACGTCGATGAGCGCGAACTCCCGCGTCGTCCAAACCTGCAGGTCCTGGGCCACACGACTGAGCAAAATTGAAACGCCAGCGAAGACTGAAAGCCCTTGCAGGTGATGATCGCGGCTTGCAACCGCATCAAGTGAGTTGAATGACGGTAATTCGAATCCCAGAAGATTTGCGGTCTTCAAGGGATCTATAGGCATACTGGTGCCTCCGCCAGCACCAGCTCCCATAGGGCAGTTCCTGATGTCTTCCAGCAGGCAATGGAGGCGCTGGCGCTCGCGTCCCAGAGCGAAAAAGACACCGAGCAGGTAGTGCCCTGGCGACCCAGGGAGTGCGATCTGGTACTGACTGTACAACGGAGCCACAAGTCTCGATGCTTCCTCCACTCGCTGAAGCAGGGCATCTTGGGCAGTTCCTATTCCTTGCGAGATGGAACACGCAGCTTCCCGAAGGGCCAGGAGAGAAATAGTCGCGTTCAAGTCGTTGCGGGACCTCGCGAGGTGCAGCCAGCCGGCCTTTTCCGGGCCAGCTCTGGCGGCAAGTTCGGCCTCATAGGCAAGGTAGAGGCCACGCGGAGCATCGCGGCCCTCCAACGATTGAAAGCCATCATCCTGGAGGTCCAAGATGTGCTTGAGGAGATCGGCAGCGACTGCCTGGCTGATCAGACCCTGGTCCGCGAGCATCACCAGGTGTGCTTCGTCGATGGTCGCCTGGTGCTGCAGAAGGCGGCCATCGCGCGAGAGTTCGATAGGTGGAGCGAGCAACTTCATCGCTTCGGGATGTAGGTTCCAGCTGCCCTGGCTTGACCCAGCAACTTGCTTGTCGTCCGGCTCTCCGGTAGCCGCCTCAATATCCATCACAATGGAATCGATCATCCGTTCAGCTGCCGCGGCGGCGGCATTGAGTTCATCAGCGACGCCAATGGCGTAGGCAACCCGGTCTCTAAAGTCGCCATTGATTTGAACTTCCTCCCCCTCAGATTTCAGAAGACCCGCTTCAGGCACGGTCGGCTCTCTATTTCGAGAGAAGCCTAGGCGTTTGAGCTTGCCGGACTTGTGAACAAGTCGGAAACGGATGGCTCCCGCCTTTGCGCTCGCCCGTGGAGGCGTGAACGCTTCTCCCGCGTAAAGTTCGATCACCATGTCCAGGATTGAGGTACCCGACGTGTGCGAGAGCATGACTGGAATCATTCCTCCAGCCAACCTGGGATTGACCTCAATGATGACGGGCCCCGACTCCGCTATCACGAACTCCACATGAGCCGGTCCGAACTTCAGGCCCAGCGCCGAAACCGCTCGCGCAGCAAAAGGAGCCAGTTCCTTGAGGGACGGCTCCGTAAGCGGGGCCGGGAAATCGTGCCCTACCTCGACGAAGCAGGGGGCCGGCCCTTTGTGCTTGGCAAGAATTCCAAGGCAATGCAGCGTCCCATCGTACGCAATTATCTCTGCAGAGTATTCTTTACCCTCTATATATTTCTGGATGAGGATGTCGGGACTGGGCAGATCCACTTGATCGAGCAGTGCGCCCTTTGCATTCTCAAACGCCTTGATGGCGGCTGCGGCACTATCGCACAACCGCACGCCGCTACTTCCACTGCCGGACACCGGCTTGACGACCACCGGCAGAGTAGCTTGGGCAAGAATATTCTCGACGTCTCTGATGGATGTGGCCAGCCGAGTTTCAGGGATCGCGATTGATTGTCGTTGTAACTCGGCCGCTTGCTTCCATTTGTTTCGGCATGTGGCTATAGCCTCCGGATTAGGTGCTGGTAAGCCCATTGCCGTCGCGACACGTGACGCTGCTTCCACAAAATAATCCGACGACGAATATATTCCTGCAAGCCTCCTTAATTTGGCGGCGACCCCGATGAGTTCATCCGGGCTACGGGTTTCAGCTTCGATCACTTGAGCGACCGAGTCCTTAAGGAACGGATAGCGCGCAGGATTGCGGGTAACGAGGTAGGTCTCAAAGCCCAGGAGTCGGGCCCGCTTCATCAATAATTCGCCAGTGCCAGTCGTGTTGCTTTCCACGAAAAGGAAGCTACCTCTGTTCATCAAATTTCCTCCAAAAGGCTCAAGACAGCTTCCCGGCTTTTCCGCTTCCAAAGATATCGGTTCCATGGCGGGAGAGCGGTCGAAGGGTGATTTTCGGTTGCCGGCGCTTCCAGCAGAACACCTTCATGTAGACATCCGTTCTGCTTGAGCCACTCGTGGTCGTAAACGGCTTCAACGTAGCGGTGGCCTTCATCAGGACATATGACGACTACGGTCTCTCCTGAATACTGTCGAGCGCGCCAACGCCCGACGATGTAGCTCGCTCCGGAGGTCGGACCGGCGAAAACGGCGTGCCGCTCGTGGAGGGTTCGCGTTGCAGCAAATGCGAGCGGAGCCGAGATGAAATGCACCTCGTCATACAGTTCATGCTTCACGTTCTTGGGGACAAGACTGTTCCCCAGCCCCCGCAGTTTCCGTTCGCCATCCTGTTGGCCAAAAATGACGCTGTTAAATGTGTCCACTCCAATCAGGCGCGCGCCAGGGGCTTTTTGGCGGAGGCGCTCTATCGTTCCGCAAGTAGAGCCGCCAGACCCCACAGAACCGACCAAAGTTACGTCGGCGTCCAACATCCCCGATATCTGATCGGCGAAGAGCTTATAGGCCGCGGGGTTGTCCGGTGTTTCGTATTGCCGGGGCCAGAAACAGGACTGGCCCAACTGTCTCATCCTAGCGTGTAATGCGTCGAGGCGGCTTCTTTGATAGCCACCCTGCTTCGCCTTTTCAGTTATGATGAAGACGTCGGCTCCCAAGGAGGTCAACCTGTTTTCCAGGCCTTTGTCCATCACTGGGTCTGTGAAGATTTCGAGCTGGAATCCACGTTCCCGACAAACTACCGCCAAACCCAGTGCGAAGGTTCCGCTCGATGTCTCGAGAACCTTCATGCCGTGAGTCAAAGTCCCTCGAGCCAGCGCTTGCTCGACGATGTACTTCGCAGGGAGAAGCTTCATGAAGGCGAACTGCGCGAGATATAGGTTTGTCCCACACCTAATAATGCTGGGGAGAGCATAGGCATCAGAATAGCTGGTGAATGGCAGGCGTTTGCGGGCGGAGTTCATATTACTTACCTCACCGGCAGCCAGTCATGGTCAGATATATTCTTGGCGAGTTGTCGAACGGCGATACATAGGAGAGCACGGACCGAAGCTTTTGTGAGAAGTCGGCCGCCATTCGATCAAGTAGGATTCCAATCATTGTGCCGCTGTGCGCGACTATGACCCCAAGAGCGTCAGTGGCCTCGGATACTTTCAGCATCGAGTTCAGATGCTCCTTTGGAGCCCGCTCCTGATGCAGGAGGGCGCTGGCTGTAGCTATTCTGCCTATCGTGGCCGTGTCACCCTGCGAAATTGCTATCCGTGCGCGGTCGAGTAATTCGTGATACTCTGCTCTTTGACTGGCGGAGTTTTCACCCCGCCGTTGATCATAGTCGACGGTTTCGACCGTCCCTCCTTCATCGATACCAACGATTGCAAGCGGCGGCATTTGCCCAAGGAAGGAGAGAAGGCTACATGCTCGCTGTTGATATGCGACCACGCCAGGGTACATCACCCCGTCGGATGGCTCGATCTCCGCCATTAGCTTCTCAATCAACGATGTCGGGACTCTACGCTTGAAGCACCCGGCGATTGACCGTGCAGTCGCAACAAGGTCCGCAGACGAACTCGCCAGCCCTTTGCCTTCTGGGAGTTCAGATTGCAAAAGGAGGATTCCTCCTGAGACGCCGAGCGCAATCACGAAATTCTCAGCCAGTCGTTTTGCTTTGACTTTATGTGACGGATAAACGGTTACGGATCGTGTGCCTGCAATCGGCATGAAGTGAGCTCGCGCAAAGAGCGCGATGGGCATCGTGACCAAGAAGTGAGGGTCCCGGGGAACCGAGCCGACCGGCAGCTGACCTTGCAGCAACTCGCCGAATGTGCCGCAACAAAGAGCGTCGCTAGAATGAACCCTTGGCTGCTGCGCATCCTCGGCGATAATCTGCGTTGCATCCGAGCCATCGAACGTCTGGTGATACACGTATGGGCTCCAAACTTCATCGGCGGCCGCCTCGAGAAGTTCTCTAGTCGACATGCTCGCACCGCTTCCCAGAGGGCCGATAGGATGTATAGAATTTTGGACCGCCATATCACTTCCCCGTCAGGTACATCGAAGTGGGATTTGCTGGTACGAGACGAGACCCGATCATCCGAACAGGGCTCGCGTTTCAGTTGGGGTACTTTCAAGTACCTAGGGCGCTAGGTGTCTGATTCAGACGTGGGGTGAACGTAGCATTGTTAGGGATTTTAGGTCGCAAAGGTTCTGTGAAATTACTTGTAGAATCTGTTGCACCGTTTGATTACCGGCGGCGTTGCATGGAGCGTCTCAGCGAATTTCGGTGGCTGTGACGTCGCCATTTTGCGCAGGGAGTGATCCCGCTTTGCGTGCTCTGATATGTGGGGAGACTGCATGCCCCCATTGCTTGGCGAACAACTCCTCAGCCTGGGCCGAAACGGTGTCCACGATCCGTGCCGGAGCCTCCCTTGGCCGCCCAGCACTCCTTCCGCAGCAAGATCAAGGTAACGAGCGCATGAACTTTCGCGTATCGCGAGGAATTGGCGGCGCACCCAGCAGCATGGCCGTGTGGCCGTTATAGCCGCATGCCATCTCATCTGAGGTTTCAGAGGGCTGGCAAGGGTCTGCTTGACGCCTCATTCATCGGCAATGCGCCCATATACGCTTTCAATCCGATCGGCGGACCGACTTCGGCTTCCCCTCAATCGATGCGACGATACCGGTTTCAGCCAATGCGCTTCGATGCGATTATACCGAAGGAAACCAGCTTTTCCGTCACAAACCTCGCAGTGCAGTGAGCGGATACACGACCGTCACCGACTTCCTGCGCGACGTCCGTCCTGCGGCAGCGGAGCGGGGCTACGAGGTTCGCTTCGAGACCCCGCCCGGCGAGCAGGCGCAGGTCGACTTCGCCCAGTTCAATGTCGTCTTTACCGACGAACCAACGACACCGAGGATCGTCTGGCTATTCTCTCTGGTGCTCGGCTTCAGCCGCTTGATCTGGGCACGCTTCGTCGTCCACCAGGATCTACCGACGCTTCTACGTTGTCATGCCGCCGCCTTCGAGGCGCTGGGCGGCGCTCCTCGCGAAGTGCTTTACGATCGTATGAAGACGGCTGTGATCGGCGAAGGTGAGGCCGGCGGCATCGTCTACAACCGTGCCCTCGTCGATCTTGCCCGGCACTATGGTTTCCATCCCAAGGCCTGTCGGCCTTATCGCGCCAAAACGAAAGGCAAGGTCGAGCGACCGTTCCGCTACATTCGCGAGGACTTCTTCCTGGCCCGGTCCTTTCGCAATCTCGAAGACCTGAACGCCCAGTTGCGTCACTGGCTGGACACGGTCGCAAACCCGAGAGTTCACGCCACCACAAGGCGTGTCGTCAACGAAGCTTTCGCCGAGGAGCGGGCAGCGCTGCGGCCGCTGCCATTGGCTCCGTTCAGATCGGTCCTGAAGCTCGAGCGACGCATCAGCCGGGAGGGCATGGTCAGCGTCGGCGGCAATTTCTACAGCGTGCCCGACGCCACCAGGCGCCGTGTCGTCGAGGTGCACACGCTGGCCGAAGAGGTGCGCATCTTCGAGGACGGCGCGCTGATTGCCACCCATCCCATTCTCGAAGACCGGCATCAGCGTCATGTCGAGCCCGGTCATCGCAACATCCAAGTCCACAAGCGCCGACAGAGACCGAAGAACGACGACGTCACCCTTCACGGCTCCGGTGACAGGGTCGCTCAGCGCCCGTTGGCCTTCTACGATGCCGTCGCCCGGGTGATGGCGAAGGAGCGGCGTCCATGACGAACGCGCTCGATACCACGCCATCCACGATCGATCGTATCCGCCACGACCTCGTCGGCCTGAAGATGCCGCGGGCGCTCGAAGCGCTCGATCATATCGTGCGCCGGCTCGAGCAAGGCGAGATCGCCGCCCTCGAAGCCATGGACATCCTCCTCTCGGAAGAGTTGACCCTGCGCGAGAACAGCCGGATCAAGACGGCACTGCGCATGGGGCGCCTGGCCACGATCAAGACGCTCGCCGGCTTCGACTTCTCTTTCCAGCCCTCGCTCGACCGCGATCGAATCTTCACGCTTGCCCAACTCGGCTTCGTCGCCCGCTGCGAGGTCGTCCATCTCCTCGGGCCGCCCGGCACAGGCAAGAGCCATCTGGCCATCGCCCTTGCCGTCGAAGCCGTGAAGGCCGGAAAGAGCGTCTATTTCTGCACGCTCGCCGAACTCATCGCCGCGCTGGCAAGGGCCGAACGCGAAGGCCGCCTGCAGGAACGCATCCGCTTCTTCTGCCGGCCTGCTCTGCTCGTCGTCGACGAGATCGGCTACCTGCCCGTCGTCCACGGTGGCGGCAATCTGTTCTTCCAACTCGTCAACGCCCGCTATGAGAAGGGCGCCATGATCCTCACTTCAAATCGCGGCTTTGCCGAATGGGGCGAGGTCTTCGGCGACCCTGTCGTCGCAACCGCACTTCTCGATCGCCTGCTTCACCACGCGGTTGTCGTCCAGATCGAAGGATCGAGCTATCGGCTCCGCCAGCACGCCGAGCTCATGCCCGAACACCTGCGATCAAAAGCCTCCATCACGCCGCCGACACTAAATCCACCATCGCGGCCGCGCGGCCGGCCACCGAAAAATGGACACCCCTCCGCGATACCCTGAGCGGCGAAACTGGGGAATTTTACTTCGGCACTTTTGGGGAAAATTCGAGCGGCATTGACAGCGGCATCCGTCTTCCCACGCTTTACGTATGGCTTCACATAGGACGGCGGCATCAGACGGACGTCATGTCCCATCTGCTGAAGTCTGCGTCCCCAGTCGTGAGAGCCTGCGCAAGCCTCCATGCCGATCAGGCATCGCGGAAGCTTCTGGAAAAACGCGAGCAACTGGCTGCGGCGAAGCTGGCGGCGCACGAGAACCCAACCGTTCTCGTCTACACCATGAATCTGGAAGACGCTCTTTGCGAGGTCGATACCGACTGTGGCAAGCTCTGACATGGATGGCTCCCTCCAAACGGGACAATGACAGCCCGACTATGGCGCAATGCGACGCCGAGAGCAGGAGCCATCCACACCATCAATCGAGAAACTGTTCGCCAAGCTCAAGCACTGCATGCGACGGGCCGCTAAACGAAGCGTCGAGGCCGTGCACGACGCCATCGCCAACACCCTTGACGACGTCAACCCAAACGAATGCAACAACTACATCGAAAGCGCAGGCTACAAGTCAACCTAAATGCGAAACGCTCTAGCACCCAGTATTTGCGGACTGTGGCGCGGAAAACGGCTCTTGCCATCTCCTCGCGGCACGGATCTCGCTGAGCTGATCTGCGTTCAAAGGCTCTGAACTCTCCATCTAATCGATAAGAATACATCCGTCTTGTGGATGCATTGCATCGAAACAATCGATTTTACGACGAGTAACGGACATGAAAAGACGCCGCTTCGGAAGGCGACGCCTACAAGGAGGTTTCTCCCGTCGTGCGGAAGATGGAGGCGAAGTCCTTCTGGGTCTGATGCCGAGGGCACACCGCACTCGATGTAATCCGCACACTCTTAACATCACCCAAGCTCAGACCCTAGCTAAACGGTCATACAGCGTTGATTGCACCGCGATTGTAGCGCGCAGTTAGTCTTCCTACGCGCCGTTGACTATTCCTGCCCACACGCTTCATTCACGGAAATATCAGAAATGAGTTCACCTCGGCGTACAGCATTCATTACAGGTATCACCGGCCAGGACGGCGCGTTGCTTGCCGAACTGCTGCTTTCGAAGGGCTACATGGTGCATGGCCTGAAGCGGCGAGCCTCGCTGATCGGGAATACCCAGCGCATCGACCACCTCTATCAAGATCCTCATGATGACCATCCCGACATGGTCCTGCATTACGGGGACATGACGGATGCGACAAACCTGATCCGTCTCCTGCAGGAAACGCAGCCCGACGAAATCTACAATCTGGCTGCGCAAAGCCATGTGCAAGTCTCATTCGAGACCCCCGAATATACCGCCAATGCCGATGCGCTCGGCACGCTGCGGCTGCTGGAAGCGATCCGCATTCTTCGCCTTGAGGAAAAAACGCGGTTTTACCAGGCCTCCACATCCGAACTCTACGGTTTAGTCCAGGATGCCCCGCAGAAGGAGACTACCCCGTTTTATCCACGCTCGCCCTATGCAGTGGCTAAGCTCTACGCCTACTGGATCACCGTGAACTACCGCGAGGCATACGGGCTCTATGCAAGTAACGGGATACTGTTCAATCACGAGGGGCCGACGCGCGGCGAAACTTTCATCACGCGCAAGGTGACCCGTGCAGTAGCTGCGATTATGGCCGGCAAGCAGGACTGCCTCTATCTCGGCAACCTGGAGGCAAAGCGCGACTGGGGCTCGGCCCGCGACTATGTCGAGGGCATGTGGCGCATCCTGCAGCACCATGAGCCTGACGATTTTGTGCTCGCGACCGGCGAGACGCATTCGGTCCGCAGCTTTGTCGAGGCTGCCTTCAGGCGGGTCGGGAAGGAGATCGTCTGGGAAGGCGAAGGCGTTGATGAAGTGGGCCGCGAACGCAGGAGCAACCAGGCGCTGATCCGAATAGACAAACGTTATTTCCGTCCGACCGAGGTTGACCTGCTGATCGGTGATGCCGCCAAGGCGGCCACCAAGCTCGATTGGAAGCCCAAGACCACTTTCGATGAGCTCGTCTCGGAAATGGTCGAGGCGGACTGCCGCGCCTACGGAATCGCGCTCGCTTGACGTGGAAAGATAATGATTTCGCAAGAGGGCAACCGCATTTGGGTCGCCGGCAACCGCGGCATTGGTGGGTCCGCACCGGTGCGCCGGCTGTCCGGCTTGCTCGAGCTGAAGATCCTCACGGTGGACAGTCGTGATCTCAACCTGACCGATCGCGCAGTGACGACCGCCTAGGCCCGGGCACAACGTCCAGACCTGGTTTTCATGGCTGCCGGCCCCCAGGGGAATCCCGGCCAACAACGAAGATCCGGTCGACTTCCTCCTAGGACAATCTCACTGTCGATCTCTCTACGATCACGGCCGCATTCGAGGCGGGCGTCGAGAAGTTCATGCTGCTCGGCTGGTCCTGCATTTACCCCAAATTTGCGGCACAACCGATCTGGGAAAGCACGCTGATGACCGGGCCGCTCGAGCCGACGAATCAGTGGTACGCGATCGCCAAGATCGCGGGAGTGATGCTGTGCGACGCTTATCCTCCCAACTCGCAAGCGGTTCGCGTTCGACGCTGTCCGATGTCCGACAATGTCGGATACGCAACGTAGCTGAGCCAATATCTATCGCTTTGCCTCGAAACGAAACTCTCATTTGGCCTGGTACATGCGTGCTCGTCCGCAAACCCCGTCATGAGGAGAAATCGTCCCATGATCGCCTCCTGAAATATACCGCCGCCGCGGGTCTCCCAGGACGCATCCAAAGATGACGCTCGACCAAGGCCTGGCAACATGAAGACGGTTGCTCATCCGGCTCGGCGCTGCCCGCCGATCCACCTTCTCCTACAACGAGGGCAGACGGGAAGCAGCGCCCTCAAACTGAGGAACAAAATCACTTTGCCTCGAACCTTGCCTCTCGTCCCGCGACCACAACCGGAGCCATCGATGAAACTTCGGTCTGAGTGGCTGCGCGGCAGACTTTTCGTGAGCGGTGAACAAGCCGCTCTTCGGCCAGGAGGCGATCGACCGCGTCCGCGCCCAGATCTTGTCCGGCATCATCGCCAATGAGCGCGACCTCAAAGGCAATCGCCCAGCGCAAAGGGCTGCGCGCGATCTACGGCACGCATCCTTATTCGAGGCCGAACGAAGGCGCCAAGCAGAGCCTCGCCGCCATCACGCAGACGGATCTGAGCGCCGCTTGATCAGCACAAAGGAAATTCAGACATGCACCAAGACACCGTCCGGGCGAGAGCTTTCGCCATGCCGCTGACCAGCCCGGCTACCCGGCCGGCCCATATCGCTTCCGAGACCGGGAGTATCTGATCATCACATATCGCACCGATCCACAGAAACTCCGCGACCTGGTGCCGGAGCCGCTTGAGGTGTGCGAGCCTCTCGTCAAATTCGAGTTCATTCGCATCCCGGACTCTACGGGCTTCGGCGACTACACGGAAGGCGGACAGGTCATCCATGTCGCCTTCCTTGGCCGCAGGGGCAGCTACACCCACTGCATGTTTCTCGATGACCATCCGCCGATAGCCGGCGGACGCGAATTGTGGGGCTTTCCCAAGAAGCTCGCCAGCCCAACGCTCCGAACGGAGACGGATACCCTTGTTGGCACGCTGGACTACGGCCCTGTGCGCGTCGCGACGGGTACCATGGGCTACAAGCACCGAGCCGCCGATCTTGCGAGCGTGAAGGCCTCGCTCGCCGAACCGAACTTCCTCCTCAAAATCATCCCGCATATCGACGGCACGCCGCGCACTGTGAGCTCGTGGCATATCACCTGGAGGGCATTGATTTGAAGGGCGCCTGGACCGGCCCGGCAGCCCTGAACCTCTGGTCGCATGCGCTTGCCCCCGTCGCCGAACTGCCGGTGCTTGAAGTGGTCTCGGCCGTACATCTCGTCGCAGATCTCACGCTGGCGCTCGGGACGGTCGTCCACAACTACCTCGCGGAACTCGATCCTCGCTATCGGAAAGGAAGAATTCATGAACTTCAGAATGATATCCCATCGAACCAGCGCGACGACGGAGCCGCTGGCGGGCTTCTCGACAAGGTGGCGGTGATCACCGGAGCCGCGAGCGGCATCGGCAAGGAGATTGCCTATTTTGCCCGTAGTTCGGCCTCCGCAAAGATGAAGCGCTCAACACCCTCAAAGCGTCGCGCCACTCCGCTATACGGCGCTCCTCTGGTCCATCCTGCTCGGCTTGATCGTCTTCGGCGACATGCCCGACATGCCGATGATCGCCAGCGCCACCATCGTCGTCGGCTCCGGTCTTTATGCGCTCTATCGCGAGCGGGTGGTCGGCCGGCGAAGGAACATTGCCGAAAGCACCGGACCGACCATGGTGCCGGCAGCGGACGGCTGCGAATATTTCATCCGAAATCTATCGATCAACAGATACTCCCGGCCCACGGGTGCACAGAGACCGATGCGCAACTGTTCGCCGTCTTTATTGCGGTGCGCGGTCTGGAGCAGGACCTCTTCAAGACCGTCGTAGTGCCCTTGACAATATTAAGTCGACTCTCCCCTTTGTATGTGCGTCGCACACCGGTGTTGTGACAGTCGAAAACGTGGATATCGAGGTACCGCTCCAACCCCGCAGTTCCGGCTGACCCTCAACTCCTGCACGCTCAGCGCTGGCGCAACGCGCCGCATGCTGCCATGTTCCATGGCAGTCACGCGAACGTCAGGTTTCACAAAACAGATACCCCAATTATTTGCCGGTCAGTGGTTCAGGATCGATTGCTTGATCCGAACCGTTTGGCCGCACGCCCAAGCCGCCGCGATGGGCACCTCCGTTGCGCAACGGAGGTGATGAAGCGCGATGTACCATTTGGATACGGTGCCTGCCGCTTTCTCAACCCGTTGATCGCGAACGTGCGGCAATTACTCCGAGCCGAACCAGATTACTGTGGCGAGATAGGCTGCAATCTGATCACTCCAACGCCGTTGTCGATGGTAATTTCGGTCCCAAATGGCTTCGAGAGCTTCTGAAGACGCTCCAGAATAGTTCTTCCCTGAGCCGCCGAAGCAAGCCGCGGGACACCCCGATTGGCAAACCTCTTTGAGAAACCGAGCTCGATCGGATAGAGCCGCAATTCAGCAAGCTGGTTCTGCTCAAATCGGCTGACGGTGACAACGCTCTCGAAGAAGAGCGTGTCGACCGAGTCGCCGTTTGAGGCGATTGTCACCTCGGCATCCGTGTCGACTCGTGGGTCCTTACCGTAGACCTCGAACATGTCAGCCCCCACGGGCGACCGCAGGTCGTCCAAAAAGAAATTCCCCAAGCTATAAAAGATCGGCCGGCCCTTGTAGATCTCGATGCCGCGCAACTGATGCGGTCCGTGCCCGACATATGCGTCTGCTCCAGAATCGATGAGCTGATACGCAAACGACTGTTCGTAGTTAGCTGGCTCCTGGCTCCAATTCCCGGGCTGGTGACAATGGCTAGCTGCGATGCAGAAATCGGAGAACTGCTTACCCCGGCGAATGTTTCGTAGAATGTCGGTGACATCGCGCGGGTTGGGCTCATAGCTGTAACCGACCTTGTCGCCCGTTTCATATGTCACACCTCCATGGTAGGGATCCGGAGTGAATTCGACGCGTTTTGGATCCTGGCGGCTTGGATCCGGAGCGGGCACCGCGTTGCGTAGCTGCTTCAAGCTCTCGAGCATCTCCGGCGAGACCACGATGCTAACAGCTAAACGAAGGGCGTTGAGTCCTGGTCTGCCTGGCGCTTCCCCAGCGGGATCGCACGCACGAGACATAGGGGTGTACCTTGCAGCAAATGACACCAACGCCACGCGACCGCGTGCGGTCTCCAGAAAGCGGGCGGCGCCGGCTTGTGCGAGATTCTCGCCTGCACCTGCATGAACGATACCGTTCTCATCGAGCAGTCGGCTCGTCTCGCGCATGCCTTCAAGGCCCCAGTCAAGGGTATGATTGTTCGCGCGACTGACAATGTTGAATCCCATCGCCTTCAGGTCTGGTCCGATCTCTGGTGGGCTGGCAAGATATGCACCGCCGTACTCGGCCTGCGGACTTCCCTTGAACGATCGGATATCGAAGATGTTGGTTTCCATGTTGCCGAACGTGACATCAGCCTCATGGAGGATCGCGACGATGTCGCTGAAGCCGGGATGATGGCCTTTGGTCAGTGACCGCGACACAATGAGGTCGCCGACTGCAACCATCGTGAAGCCCTCTGCAACGTTCGTCGCAATCGAACCGACCTTATCAAAGCCACCCTGCCTGGCTGGATCATCGTCGGCTACGTGTGAATTACTTTCCATAACATTCTCCATATGCTGATAGTGTTGTTATTAGGCAGACGAGCCACTAGACAGTTCAGCGCTGAAATGTCCGGAAAACTCATCATCACAGGCTGGACTGCATGCTTATCTTTGAGACGGGCAGGCTGTATTGATCCAGGTCTCACTAAGTCGAATCAAGCTCATGGAGCAATGCAGCACCAGTACGAATTCCGCTATAGAAACAGCTGAGTTCCAAATTTTCGTTTGGTGCGTGGTTTGCTTCGTCGTGGTTTGCATAGGGCGTGACGAAGGCGGGGATTCCGAGAATTTTGGTCAACACATAGCCCGGCAGGCTGCCGAAGCCGGCTGGTCGCGTCGGGGATGATGTACTCGAGCTTGCGGAGCTTGTTTCCGCCAAACGCGAGACCGGAGTTGCAGTCCTCGCGTTTGGCGTAGATTTCCACCTTTCCTCCTAAGTGCTTGCCGAGGCGGTCGAGCTTCTCGATAGGCGTGGGTCCAAAGGTGAGCGGATAGCGTTCGAACTTTTCCAGCATGTTCTCTCCGACAACACGTGATCGAGTTGAAACCAGCTACGCACCGGTCATTCCAAGGGCGTGTTTGAGTTGAAGCGAGCTGCGTGCTCGGACGCTGCAGAAGAACCCAATCATTATATCAAGCGCCTTGTCGTCGAGACCAAGCAACCCGCATGCCGGCGTGCTGCAATAGGCAACCAACGCCCATGGAATCGAAAACTGTATCTCCCGGATTAGAACGACCGGAATGCGGTCGCCCACCGACCATATCAAGCACAGTATTGCCCCGCTCTGCTCGACCGCCAGATCAGAAAGAGCACGCTTGCGAAATAGGCCAACTGAAGGAGCAGCGAACAAGCCAGCGTCGTGACCACTACTAGACGAATGGAATGAGAAGCGAAGTAGACAGTCAGCGCGTTGCTGCACAGGGCCAACCACAGGACGCGATGAAAGAGTCTAAAGGGCAATGCCGTTCTCCTGGTTTGTCCCATCAGATCATGCTGCGACATGGTCGGCCGCAACATGGGTTTGGCAGTTCTTGGGGCAGACGCGGGCGCAGGCTCCGCAGCCAATGCAGCGGCCGGCATGATCGACGACCATGATCATGCGATTGAGCTCGCCGTCGAAATCGTCGTCTTCGCCGTCGCAGGCGCCGAGGATTTCACCCGCATCATCGACGCCGTGAAGGTGCATGACCTCGCGCGAGCAGACCTTGAAACAGCGCCCGCAGCCGATACAAGTCCTGGCATCTATAGCGGTCAGATATTCCGGCATCCATATGGAGCCGTCGCGGGTGGTGAATGTGCTCCTCATCGTAAATTCTTCATTGCAGCGAGCTCTCTCTTGGCACCATCCAACTCGGCAAAAACGGCGTACGCTTTCTCGGCAACTTCCTCTAACTCAGTCCATTGGACCGGGAGATCCTCTGCAAGGTCGCGCAATTTCATCTTGGCAACTGCCGCGCGCAGCTGAAGCTTTCGGACTTTCTTCCCCATCTCATCTAGGTTTGACATGAATCCTTCCTCGAATGGTTTCATCACGCCCGCGCCACGTCGGGATAGGCCGCAAGGCCGCAGCCGCATCGTCGACCAGTTTCGTACCGGCCTCCGCGAGTTTCCGGAACGTCTCGAAGCCGAACCGGTGGACGTCTCGACAGAACGACCAACCGCCCGACCGCGAAAAGCATGCGCCCGAAGGCCTCATGGGTTTCACTGGCGAGGTCATCAGGCCGGTGCGCTCCTCGATCGCGAGCCCGACGGCGGTGTAAAACATGTCAAGCCTCCACAGCACGTCCGGATCGGGATCGCCGATGACCGGGATCGCACGGCGCTGTTCCTTCGTGATGATGAAATCGGCCAGCAGCTCGGCGTCCGATTTGACCTCCCACGACCCGTAGGAATCCTGAGCACGGATCAGCCGCACGAGGCATTTGACGAACGGGGTGGCAAGGGCCGCCTCGTCCTCGTTGACAGCAGGGCCAACCGCGGCTTCAGACATTTCGCCTTCTCCTCATCGGTCCTCTTCCTCGAAGGACGATTTCTGTTTTCGGGTGCGCCTACTTCGGGCACACTTGCGCAGCCGACGTCCGGCTCGGGGCGGCCGATTCCACGCAATTGATGTCCCTGTGGCCGACCTTGAGCGCGTCCTCGACTGCGAGGTCTTCCACCGCGGCCAGAATTCGCGTCGAACATCACGTCTGCCGCGATGCGGCCGGAGGTCATCGCAAAATTCGAGCCTCGAAGCCGCTGCAAACGATCCACCAGGTGCGGCATGGACCCTGCTTGCTGCGGCCACGCATGGGGAAATGGACGAAATGGCCATTAAACAATTCCGACAATCACCTTCTTAAGTTTCCTTCTCGGCCGTCTACGCTTTGGCCCCGTCGGGAAATTGTTTTGCGGAGCCGCACACAGAGCGTCGTAACAGACCTTCTCACCCTTGTAGTTGGCCAGGGCCTGCAGCAAATCCGGTAGACGGCGCTGTTTCAGTCCGTCCGAGATGGTCGGACCGTCCAGCGACTTCAGTGCCAGCTCGACCAACTCGATTGCGCGATCTTTGTTGCCACTCTCATGATAGTACCGAGCAACTGCCGGATAAGACCAGAACTTAGGGCCGTCGCCTTGCGGGGGATTCAGTGCCAGGATGTGTTCGGAGAGCTCCTTGCCCATCGCAAAGCGCTCAGAACGCGGGAGATGGGAGTTGTCCATTCCGGGATCGAAGAGTTGGTTCAGGGCCATAACCAACCAATGCTCGGCCTCGAACTTTTTGCGGATCGCGTCCCGAACTAATTGGCCCATAACCGGCAAGCCGGTCTGCATGTCGCGTATTTTGTGAAGCAGTAGATTCGCATGAACCTCCCGGAAGTCCAAAATGTCAGGCATCAAGGCGACGCCCTCTTCGACAGCCGAGAGCGCCGCCGTCCAATCCTCGGCCTGCATCGCCGGCCGAAGTTTGGCGTATATCGGGTTGGTCAGCGTTAGTTCGCGCGCTTTGCGTTGGTGACTGGCAATCCGCTCCATATCGGCGGCTTTCGCTTCATCGCTAGTGCGCCAGCTGCCGTTAAGCACTTTCGGCAAAACCTCATCGAGTTGCATCGGATGACCGACAAAGGCGATGTGGCCGTCTCGGTCGACCACGAACGAGGCCGGAATCCCGATAGAAAAGCTGGGTTCCCTCCAAAGCTTGTTCATTTCGCCTGTGTGGTCGAACGCGATCCGATAGTTCAGATTCGAGCACTTTTCGGTCAACCACGCATCCAACTTGCTTCGGGCATCATCGGCCGTTGGAGCGTTTTCATCAGCCGCGACGCCGACGACCTCAAGTCCGCTGTCCTTGTATGTCTCCTGCAGCTGCACCAGATGGGGCATCGCCGCCACACATGGTCCGCACCAGGTTGCCCAAAATTCGACGATGTACACTTTGCCGGGCTGGAAGTTCGTGAGGGGCTCGCCACGCAGCCAGTCCTCCACTTTAATCGAAGGAGCCGGGGACTCCATCTGCAATACCATGTTGCTCTCCAAAGCTATTGCCAAACGGCTTTATGCGCGAGCTTGTTTCCCCTTAGAGACGGGGCACGAGGGTTCAAGGAAAGGAGAGCATCGCTCGTCTCGCGCGTCAGCGTGCGGTCAGCCTTCACTCAGTGTTGCCGTATCTCACGCAAAGGCCGTGCCAGCGCCCTCATCGCGCAATAAGCGCATGATTGCGCTTTGAAAAACCTCCATCTGCCCAAGATGGACGGTTGTATTGAACCCGACATGTTTTCTGCCGCTGTCAGGTTTTGGACACGCATCACGCCTTCGCGCCGCCAAAAAGCATGGCCAGGGACGACCCGGCAGGTATTCGGGTCGAGGAACGAGCAGATGGACATCATGACTGCGTTGGCTGCCGCCAGGCTCGTCATCATCGTCCGCTTCACGCCACCTGGCTTGAGCTTCTTGCCGTTCTGGTCCCTCAGGCGGTAGCGGATCTCGCCATTTGCGATTGCAAGGGGCCGCTCCGTCCGAGCGCCGCCTGTGCCCTGCCCTCTTCCCTTGCGATTGAATTCCTAGCTGGCGACACAGGAGTTCTTCATGACGAAGCCGGTCCAGCTGCGGCTCGCGAATACCGCCATCCTCAGATTGACGATGATCGTGGCGAAAAAGGCCAGGATGAGTGCCGGCATGTACCGGCCGGCGAACTCCGGCATTCCTGCTGTGTGTCGTTATCTTCTGTGTCCCCTGTGCACAGGCGCTACAGGGACCGCCTGATGCGAATGTGAGCGTTGTCGGAATTGACCAGCCCGAAAACCGCCCGGTCGCCACGCGGGTCGGGCCGGACCGACTGAAAAACGCTGAAGATGCGGCCGTTCTCGCCGCTACCCGGCTACCATCCCAGGCGATGACAACGTGATTGATGCCATCGATTCCCGGACGCCGGCAAGAGCACGACCGTCCCGACTCGAAGTTGAGGGCGTCGGCCGCGGCACGGTCATTGCGTTGTTCAGCTGCCGGCCAGTAGTCGGGAGAGATCGTGATAGCGCGCATACGATGCCGCGACGGATCCGAACTCGGCCTGCCGCGCTGAACGACTGTCCTTCTCGACCTGACGCCGTCCTGCGAAGCCATGGTTTTGGTTTTATTGAGGAGCGCCTCTAGCTCTGCGCGGCCGGTCTTCGCGTTGCGGATCATCTCGGGCGAGCAGCCCCCGAGAGCGCGCTAGACAGGTCCGGGATGGTCTCGGCGACGGCGCGTGCACATTGGCTCCGAAGAGCTTCGCGAAATTTCCCGCGTTCGCCGCGACATTTCCCCAATTGGCATCAGGATCGGTGACCCAGGGGAGTAGAGCTTCGGACAGCTCGGTGCTTCCCTGGAACCAGTCAGCGAGCCAAAAACAGCGGCAATGGCGGCTTCCCAACTATCCATCTCGTGACACCGCCGAAGAGCCGCTCACGCAGCCGGCGGCTGCCATAAGCGCCCATGACGATCATGTCTGCGGACGTGTCGATTGCGTGCTGCGCGAGCACCGTGGCCACCGGTTTGCCAGCGCTCGGCAGCCGGTCAACCGACACCCGAGCACCGTGCCGAGTGAGATAGGCAGCGATGTCGGCTCCCGGCTCGGCGCCGTATCCGTTGCAGGTCGCCTCCGGATCGACTAGTGCGACACGAACTTCGTCAGCACCGGATAGCAGATCCAGCGCTTCCCGAACCGCACGGGACGCCTCGACTCGCGAATCCCAGCCGACCAGCACGCGCCGCGGCGACAGTGTCGCCTCAGCGCCCTTTGGTACGACAAGCACCGGCTTTCCCGTGTCGAACAAGCTGCCGTTGATAACAAGAGGTCCGAGATTATTGTCGTTGAGAAGTGCGGTGCCGACGATCGTCAGGTCGGTGCAGTGCGCCCGCTGTCGCACCGCGTCACCAACGTTGGCCTGATCGCAGTAATCGGTATCGACGTCATAGCAAAGCGACGTGGCTCTCAGCAGTTTCTGGATTTCCCTGGATGTTTTTTCCAGACGGGCCATGTCCTGCGAAAATCTCTCGATCTGCCTAAAACGTTTGTCCAGCCTGGCAATGGCCTGTGCGCGTTGTCCAGGCCACTCGGGGATGCCATCGCCGAGCGACGGAGACGACATAACGAGCGGCGGAGGCGACATAATCAATACGGAAAGATACGCGCCGACCTCGGCACACAAGCCGGCAGCTGTCCTGACGTCCTGATCGGAGTGGTCAGAACCCGTGACACAGAGTACGCTTTTAAAACCCATCTGACTGCTTCTCTCTGAGTATGTCGTGCCTGGAGGCGCGTTTCGAAGCCGCAAGAGTTGTGCCACTCCTCATCTCCGTCGTGCTCAGGGCCACCGGTTCGCTATTCAGCCGTCCGGCTTCTCGAGCGAATAGCCGGCGGACCTGACGGTCCGAATGACGCTGCCGGGCGAGGCCGTCTTCAGCGCCTTTCTGATCCGGCTGATATGGACGTCGACGGTGCGTGCACCGATATGGATATTGTCCGGCCAGGCAGCGGCGATCAGCTCGTCTCGGCTGAAGACCTTGCCGGGCGCCTCAAGAAAATGCCGCAGTATGTTGAACTCGATCGGTCCGAGATGAATGTCGTGGCCATTACCGCGAACTCGGTGGGCATCGGGCTTCATCTCAAGGCTGCCGCAGCGGAGCCAGCCGCCGTCTGCGATCTCGTTTGAACCCGGCTTCGGCAGCGCCAGCTTCGTCCGTAGACAGTCAAGCAGCTTGGCCGGCGCGATCGGCCGCACAAAGCTCTCGTCGATGCCTGCCTTCAAGAGATCGAGGTGCTGGTTCTCGGCGCCGGGCGCGATCAGGGCAATAATGGGCAGTCCGCCGGTCCGGGGCTCCCGCTTGAGCCGGGCGCAGATTGCGGACCCGGTTATGCTCGTTGGCCCGCAGTCCAGCACAACGGCCCGGAAGTCCCGTTCGTCGGCCATTGCAAGTGCTTCCTTGGCGCCGCCTGCCGGCTCACTCGTGAAGCCGTCCACCTCCAGAATGTGACTAAGGAACAGATAGAACTCGGCATCTTGCGAACAGATCAGGATCAGTGGCTTCATCAGCGCTACCCCAAGAACCAGATCGGCCTCGACCGCCTCGGTTGAGTGGGCTGGCCATCGCAGCTCCTCAAGTCCTGACATGATCCCCTTGCCGGAAAATCGGTTTCATCACGCCCGTGCCAAGTCGGGGTAGGCTTCGATAGCCGCGAGCGCATCGTCGACCAGTTTGGTACCGGCCTCGGCGAGTTTCCGGTACGTCTCGAAGCCGAAGCGGTGGACATCGCGCAGGGTCTTCGACAGAACCACCAACCGCCCGGACGTGAACAGCACCCGCCCGAAGCCCTCATGGCTCATCTCCATCATCGGCGATGCCATGAGGCCGGAGCGCTCCTCGATCGCAAGCCCGACGGCGGTGTAAAACATGTCGAGCCTCCACAGCACGTCCGGATCGGGATCGCCGATGATCGGGATTGCACGGCGCTGTTGCCTGGTGATGATGAAGTCAGCCAGAAGCTCGGCATCCGGTTTGCCTTCCCATGATCCGTAGGAATCCTGAGCACGGATCAGCCGCACGAGGCATTTGACGAACGGGGTGGCAAGGGCCGCCTCGTCCTCGGCGACAGCAGGGCTAGCCGCGGCGTCAGACATTTGGCCTTCTCCTCATTTCAGTCCTCGTCCTCGAAGGACGGTTTCTTCTCGGCGACGCCTGCCTCCGCCAGCACCTTGCGCAGCCAGGGGGGAGGACACGTCCTGAGCATCATCTGCGTGCGCAACAGCACCTCTTGGATGCTTTGGGGCTGCGGCACCTTGATCGGATGGATTTTCGCCGAAACAACCTTGGCTGCCGAAGGTCCGCCGATCGCCAGACAAAACAGCAGATGGCAGCCCTTCAGCGCCTCCACCTTCGGCGTGATGCGGTCATCGCCCTCAGTGCGATGCTTCCCGCGCTCGTCGGAAACGTCGTCGAAGGCCACGGCTTCCACGAGATTCCATTCCTCGCGCGTCACGTCGTAGACAGCAAAGCGTCTGGCCGACCCGAAATGGGCATTGAGGTCCTTCATGTCTTGGGTAGCGATCGCCACGCGCAATGCGCCTGCTCGTCGTTCTGGCATCGGTGCGTGAACCTCGTCAGTGACGAGTGAGAGGCGACGAACGGGGCCCATCTGGCGTTTCTCGCTTGCGGAGGGGATCAAGTTCTTCAGGTGTCGGCGCCTGCCGGTAAGCCTGGAAAATGTTGGCAACCTCGAAGACCAGGTCGCGGGTGCCCTGATAGAGGATTGTGAGCTTGTGCTGGCTGCCAAGCCGGTCGAAGATCGGGAAGCCGACGCGCATGAGCGGAATGCCAAGGCGCTGCGCCGCTTGGCGGCCGTGGGAATGAGTGACGAGAAGATCGGCGCTCGCCGCAAGAGTCTCCAGATCGCCGAGATCACCGATCTGAACCGACTCCGCCGGTACTTTTTCCAGAATTTTCGACATATCGGTCGTGGCGACTGCCGCCGCGATTTCGGAGCCCATGCCGGTGAAGAAGGTCGCGAGTTGGTAAAGTTGGTCTGGTTCAGCAGCAATCGCAATTTTCTTGCCTCCGAAATGAAAATGTCCGTCGAGCAACGCATCCTGCAATTGCGCCCGGCGACGGCGCACCCCGGCCGGCACCGACGCACCCGAAATCGCGGACAGCAGCGAGACGAAACTGTCAGCGTCCTTCAATCCGGTCAGCGACTGGAACAGGACGTAAGGCACGCCGGTCACCTTCTGCAGCACCTCGGCCGGGCGGCGCATATGCTCGCCGATGGCGATGCAGTGCTCGGCCGTGCCAAGCTCGCGGATGTCCTCGACGCTGGTGCCGCCATAGGTGGTCGTGACCCAGCGGTCGGGCACCGTACCGTCGAGCGAGCCGGAGACGTCCGGCAAAATCACCGGCTTGAGCCCAAAGCTTTCAACCATCTCACGCAAATGCTCGATGTCAGCCACAGTGAGGTTCCAGCCGGGCAGGATTGCGATCTTCTTCGACTGCCGCACCTGCTCGCCGGGCCGTGTAATGCCTTCGATCATCGCGGTGACAGCCTTGGCCCAGCCCTCTTCGATCGCGCCGTCGAAATCCGGCGTGTTGGCCAGCACGATCTCCGTACCCGCGATTTCTTCTACGCGCTTCAGCTTGATGTCGGCGATGTCTCCTGCGGAATCTTCGCCACGGGTTTCCACGAGCGCCGTCGTGCAGACCCCAATCAGCTTTGGCTTCGTGCGGGTCTTGAGGTTGAGGATCGCCTCTTCCAGATTGTCGGCCCCGCCGAGGATCGTCGAAAGCTCGTCCATCGCCGTTGTCTGCAGGGGGATCGCTTCCTTGAAATGCCGCACGAAGAGCACGAGCGCGAAGCTGGTGCAGCCCTGGCTGCCGTGGAACAGCGGCATCGCACCGTCGACCCCAAGAAAGGCGAAGGCAGCGCCCAGCGGTTGCGAGGTTTTCAGCGGATTGACCGCCGCCGATTTGGTCTGGGGAAGGATGCGCGCCATCGGCTTTCCTCAACACTCGCCGAAGTCGTCGGCCGTCTTGCCGGCGAATTTCTTCAAAGTGTGCACGGTCGCCGTCTCGCTCGTTGTGCTCGGCGGTTCGTCCTTCACGGCAGGCTGGCAATCCCACGGTGCCGGCTCGCGCACCTGGCGCCAGATCGGGTTGTGAAGGGCGAGGTCGATCTGGCGTACGAGTTCCACCATGCCGTCATAGCCGGCATAAGGATGTTGGCGTTCCTGGTTGATGTCGAGCCAGGGTGTCTTGGCCTTCAGCGCGATGAATTGCGTGCGCCCGCCCGACAGCATGATATCGGCCTTGTGTTCTGAGAGCATGGCGTAAAGGTCGCGCGCTGCCATCTGCTCGAACATGTGGTTGTCGTCCTTCAGGATCTGCTTGATGCGCTCCTTGTCTTCGACTGTGGATTTCTTGACCGAGGTGCCGACGATCTCCATGCCGATCTCCATCAGAGCATGGACGACCGACCAGGACTTCACACCGCCTGTATTGAGCAGCACGCGCTTGCCTTGAAGCCGCCGCCGGTAAACCTGGAGCTTGTTCCATGCAATCGCCTCTTCCTCTACGATCAGCGTCTCTGTGCGGTCGAGGATCTCCGGATCGGCGCCCTTCCTCACGAGCAGCTCAGCGATATTCCGGAGTGCTTCCGAGGTGTCGGTGATGCCGTAGAAGGAGCCTTCGAAGAACGGGATGTCCCAGCGCTCCTCCATCTTGCGGGCTAGATTGATAAGCGCGGTCGAGCACACCATCATAGCCGCCCGGGCGCGGTGCGCGGAAGCAACGTCGAGGTAACGCGCGTCGCCCGGAATGCAGGCGCGCACCCGGATCCCGAGCCGATCAAGGAGCGGCTTCACCAGCCAGAATTCGCCGGAGAGGTTGAATTCGCCAAGGATGTTGATGTCGTACGGCCCGGCATCGTCGGGGTCGACGGTACCGATGACATGGTCGAGCAACGCCTCGCCGGCGAGCTTGTTGCCGAGGTTCTTGGAGCCGACCAAGCCCGGCGCGTTGATCGGCACCACGGCCAAGCCGAATTTTTCCTCCGCGCGTTTGCAGACGGCCTCGATGTCGTCGCCGATCAGGGCTGTCACGCAGGTCGAATAGACGAAGACCGCCGGCGGGGCATATGTTTCCTTGATCTCGCGGATCGCCTTGAAGAGCTTCCGCTCCCCCTGCCCCATCACCACGTCGAGTTCGGTGAGGTCGGTCGTGAAGCTCGTGCGCCACAGCGTTGCTCTGGAGGATGCGGCGCCGCGGTTGTCCCAGGAATTGCCCTCGCAGGCGAGCGGCGCATGGACCAGGTGTGCAACGTCGGTGATCGGCTGCAGCACGATCTTGGCGCCGTCGAAGGCGCAGCCGCCGGCTGCCGCCCCCGGCGTCAGCGGCTTCGAACAGCCCTCTTTGCGCGCCTTGGCATCCTTGCCGCGGTTCTTATCGCAGGCGGGCTCGTTGAAGACATCCTGGATTTTGGCGCTGGGCGAGGACATTACGTCGGTCTCCAAAGACCATTGGGGGACGGATGGCGTCGGCGAAAAGCCGGCCGCCGCTGTTAGCGGGTGAGGTCATAAGAATAGTCCGTCACGCCCGTCTCGCTTGTCTCGCGATCGAGCTTGTCGAAGATCTTGTCGAGGATCGTCGTCAGCACGCGCAGCCCGCCTTGGTAGCCCATGAGCGCAAAGCGATGGTGATGGTGCCGGTCGAAGATCGGAAACATCAGCCGGATCAGTGGCGTGCCGGTGTCGCGCTCCAGATACTTGCCATAGGAATTGCCGATCAGCAGGTCCACCGGCTCGGTGAAGAGCAGCGAACGCATCGCCCACAGGTCCTTGCCCGCCCAGACTTGAGCGTCCTTGCCGAAGGGCGAGGATGCAAGCAGTTCCTTCAACTCGGCTTCCCACGCGGCGGTGCCGTTGGTGGCGAGGCAATGGGTCGGCTCGCCGCCGGTCTCCATGACGAAGCGGGCCATGGCGTAGACGAAGTCCGGATCGCCGTAGATCGCGTATTTCTTGCCATGCAGCCAGGACTGGCTGTCCGCCATGGCGTCAATCAGTCGGCCGCGCTCCAGGCGGATTGTCTCGGGGATTTCCTTGCCGGAGATCGCCGAGAGCTCCATCAGGAATTCGTCGGTCGCCTGGACGCCGAGCGGGTAATGGAACGAGGCCGTCGCCTGCCCGACTTGCTCGCAATATTCCAGCGTTTTGCGGGTGTTGTAGTACTGCAGCGAAAGTGTCGCCTCGGCGTTGAGTGCCTTCTTCACGTCTTCGATCTTCGTGCCGCCATCGTACATGCGGTATTCGCCGTCCGACGGGGTGTCGAACTGGTCTGAGGCGTCCTGGATGAAAGTGTAGGATACGCCCATCAGGTCAAGGAGGCGTTTGAGCTCCCGGTTGTTGCCGACGCAGAAGCCGTCGAAACCCGGAATGATGTTGATGGTTCCCCCGGCTTGCGTGCGCTCCTGGCCTTTCCAGAAATGCTCCAAAATACCTTTGACCATGCCGTCATATCCGTCGACGTGGCTGCCGACGAAGGCCGGCGTGTGGGCAAAGGGCACGTCGAAGTCGCGCGGGACCGAGTTTTCGTCCTTGGCGTTCTCGATGAAGCTGTGCAGGTCGTCGCCAATGACCTCCGCCATACAAGTGGTCGAGACAGCGATCATCTTCGGGTCGTAGAGTTGGTACGTGTTGGCGAGCCCATCGACCATGTTCTTCAGGCCGCCAAATACTGCCGCATCCTCGGTCATCGAGGAGGAAACCGCCGAAGCAGGCTCCTTGAAATGGCGCGACAGGTGCGAGCGGTAATAGGCCACGCAGCCCTGGCTGCCGTGGACGAAGGACATGGTTCGCTCGAAGCCTGCGGCCGCGAACACCGCACCGAGCGGCTGGCAGGCCTTGGCGGGGTTCACGACAAGCGCTTCGCGGGCGAGGTTCTTTTCGCGGTATTCCCACGTCTTGGTGAATTCGCGTTGATCGGTAACGATCTCATCCGGGTGCGGACATTCGAAATTCAGCTTCTTTTCGGCAAGCATCTGCCTGTATTCCGGCTCACGGAACAGGGGGGCGTGGTCGAGAACTTTGTCAGCCGACTGCGGCATGGTGGTTACCTCTTTCATCTGGCCGCGCCATACGGCAGCTCAGGGACGTCGAGACGTTTTCAAGTCTCCCGCGGATCACGCGGCCGCGGGCCTTCGTTCGTCGTCTCCCTGGGGAGACGGGCTATGGCGGTGTCTATTCGGCAGCCATCGCTCGCCCACGGCTCGGGCTTGTTTTCCAGGGGGCCTGATATAGACCCCAGACCGGATTGTTGATGGCAAGGTCCACGTCGCGGGCGAAAATGGCGAAGCCGTCATAGCCGTGGTACGGTCCTGAATAATCCCAGGAATGCATCTGACGGAACGGTATGCCCATCTTCTGCACCGGGTATTTTTCCTTGATGCCCGAGCCGACGAGGTTAGGGCGAACCCCCTCGATGAACTTCTCCAACTCGTAACCGGTCACGTCATCATAGATCAGCGTGCCATTCTTCACGTAATGGCCCGTGCGCTGATAATCATCGTTGTGGGCGAACTCATAGCCGGTGCCGACGATCACCATGCCGAGGTCCTCGTAGGCGGTGATGACGTGGCGGGGGCGCAGGCCGCCAACGTAAAGCATGACGGTATTGCCTTCGAGGCGCGGCCGGTACTTGGCAATGACCGCATCAACAAGCGGTCTGTACTTGGCGATGACCTTCTCGGTCTTCTCCTCGATTTCGGGCCCAAAATGCTTGGCTATCTTGCGCAGAGAGGCTTCGATCTGGGAGGGGCCGAAGAAATTGTACTCCATCCAGGCGACGCCATACTTTTCCTCCATGTGCCGGCAGATGTAGTTCATCGACCTGTAGCAATGGATGAGGTTGAGCTTGGCCTTCGGCGCGCGCTCTATCTCGGCGAGTGTCGCGTCGCCCGACCAGTTGCCGACCACGCGCAGCCCTATCTCCTCGAGCAGGATGCGCGAGGCCCAGGCGTCGCCGCCGATATTGTAGTCACCGATCACGTTGACGTCGTACGGGCCGGCCTCGAACTCCACGTCCTTCTTCTCGAAGACCCAGTCGCGGATCGAGTCGTTGGCGATGTGATGGCCGAGTGATTGCGAGACGCCGCGGAAACCCTCGCAGCGCACTGGCACGATCGTCTTTTCGTGCTCCTTGGCCTTGTTACGGGAAACTGCTTCGGTGTCGTCGCCAATCAGGCCGATCGGGCATTCGGATTGCACGGTGATGCCATTGTTCAGCGGAAACAGTTCCTCAATCTCGTCGATGATCTGTTCCAGCTTCTTGTCGCCGCCGAAAACAATGTCCTTCTCCTGGAAATCGGAGGTGAACTGCATTGTCCCGAACGTGTCGATGCCCGTCGTGCCGACGTAGTAGTTGCGGCGCTGCGACCAGGAATATTGTCCGCAGCCGACCGGGCCGTGCGAGATATGGACCATATCCTTGACCGGGCCCCACACCACGCCCTTTGAGCCGGCATAGGCGCAGCCGCGAATCGTCATCACGCCGGGAATGGACTTGATGTTCGATTTGACGTCGCATTCGGAAAGGACCTCGCCTTCTTCGCCAGCCTCGTCCTCGCTCTTTGCGACGCTGAGGTGCTTTTTGCGGCGCTTCGCCGCCTTGTCGGGATATTGCGACAGCACCTCCTCGATAAGCTTCGCATGGAGAGCACCGTCATTCTCGTATTCCAGGCTCATGGGACCCCTTTCAAGGTTCGGGTGACGCCTCACCGACGAGGCGCCGTTCTTTGAAAGGCGCGCCAAGTCAAGGCCACGCCTCATGTCGGCAGCGCTCGTTACTGTGCGGCCGCCTTCGCCGCTTCCTTGGCCTGAAGCTCGGCAAGCATCTGCTCGTCGGTCTTCATGATGCCGAAGTCGAGCAGCATGTCCTCCAGCTCCTCCATGGTGATCGGGGTCGGGATGGTGCCCTGGCCCGAATTGGCATGGATCTTCTCGGCCAGCGCCCGGTATTCCCCGGCTTGCTTGGAGTCCGGCGCATACTGGATCACTGACATCTTCCTGAGTTCGGCGTGCTGGACGATGTTGTCGCGCGGCACGAAGTGGATGAGCTTGGAATTGAGCCTGGAAGCTAGCGCTTCGGCGAGGTCGAGCTCGCGGTCGGTTTGGCGCTCGTTGCAGATCAGGCCGCCGAGCCGCACGCCGCCCGAATGGGCATACTTCAGGATGCCCTTGGCGATGTTGTTGGCGGCATAGAGCGCCATCATCTCGCCGGACATGACAATGTAGATTTCCTGGGCCTTGCCCTCGCGGATCGGCATCGCGAAGCCGCCGCACACCACGTCCCCGAGCACGTCGTAGGAGACATAGTCGACATCGTCATAGGCGCCGTTCTCTTCGAGGAAGTTGATCGAGGTGATGACGCCGCGGCCGGCGCAGCCGACACCCGGCTCGGGGCCGCCGGATTCCACGCACTTGATGCCTTTATAGCCGACCTTGAGCACGTCCTGGAGTTCGAGGTCTTCGACCGAACCTTCCTGTGCCGCGAGGTGCAGGACCGTATCCTGCGCTTTCGAGTTCAGGATCAGGCGGGTGGAGTCGGCTTTGGGATCGCAGCCGACGATGAGGATCCTCTGCCCGAGGTCGACAAGGGCGGCGAGCGTATTTTGGGAGGTGGTGGACTTGCCGATGCCGCCCTTGCCGTAAAAGGCGATCTGACGCAGACCTGACATGTAGCTTTCCTTCCTTCGTTCCATCGATCGCGGCTGCCCGCGACATGAATGCCGGTCGGCAGCTCTCGCCGCCTCACACCAAAGGGTTTCAAGACTCATGCCAACTTGGCTGATCGGGTCGAAGAAAAATTTTGTTATTGTTTTTCAGCTATTTAGCCTGAGAGCAAACAAGTGATTGTCGGAACAAGCCCGTGTAGCGGACGCGACAAAGGCAACAGAAAGTGTCGGATGGCGCTGCTCGAGAAGCTACAGCTTGACCTCGGTAACCGGAGCAAGTTGGGACAGCGAGTCTAAGGCGACTTTCGTCGAGAGACCTGCTGCAGAGACCTCGGTCCATGCGTACCTGTGTATCGTTCTAGGCTGCTATTGATCCTGCGCGGTTCGGCGGCCGCAACATGGACACACAAGTCCATCGCCTTCGGCGGGGCCACAAGCACAACCCTGTGGCCCGTGGGAGAATTTGGCCAATCGCAAGCTCGGGCGAAATCAGCGAGCGGTGGCACAGAGCACGGGCAAATCACGGCGTCGATTGCGATTCCGACTCCATGAACTTATTCGCACCGTCGGCGAACCCCGCAACCTGCACCAAATGCGCCGAAGAATCCCAGATGTTGTCGCGTTCCAGACATAAAGTTGGCATGCGCATTGCCGCGCCGTGTCCTTCACCTTCTGGCGGGCAAGACCGGCGTATCCTTGCAAGAGGACTCCCGCGCCGGACGCGTCAGGCACGCGAGGTCCTCCTCCGTGCCCATGTTCGGGACGAACCCATCGGCGCCGATACTGTCGCCGGCGATCCGGGCGACGATGCCGGAGTCGGAAGGGTTCTCGCGGCACGACAGCACGTCGATCAGAACCGAGCGCGCCGCCTGCTGCAGCGTCTCGCGATCGAAGCCGAGCTTGCCGTCCTCGCCGATCAGCCGCACGGCATGACGTTCCATCCGGGCAAAGCCATAGACGTCATCCGAGGATCCCGAAGCGATGGTGACGTGGCGTCCGGCGAAGGCTAGCACCAGCAGCGCCAGCAAGATGTCGTCCTCGATCGGGGCACGCGCGAGTGCATCGTGCAGGGTGTCAGTGCGAAAATCGCCGATCATCGCCTGACCGGCGCGCGTCACATCTGGACGGGGCTTCGCCACGACGATTGGTTCGGCTGCGTCCCCGGCTGCGGCGCCCTTGGCTTTAGCTTCTTGGCCTCGGCATCCGATAGGCGACTGTCTGCACGCGCCCCTCGCGATCGAGATAGATCGCCGTGTAATCGGATTTCGACGGCTTGCCGTAGACCCGTTCGGCCTTTGGCGGCAGCTTTATCTCGCCCCAGTTGGTGGTCTCGGCGATGATGCCCTTCTTCGGCAGGTTGTCCGCCATCCACTCCTGCTGTGCGCCGAGATAGGCCTCGACATTGGTGGTGTAGCGGCTGTCCTCGTCGGCCGGCGCGAACAGGTCCTCGACCCACTCGATCCGTTTGGCCTGCGCGAGATCGCCGAATCTGTCGTGGCGCGCATACATGCGGGTCTTCTGCAGGCTCTGGGCTACACTCCACCACGAGACTTGCGGATCGCCCTTCGACGGCTTGTGCTTCTTCCAGACCTCCTTCTGCTCCTCGAGCGAAGCTGCTGCGATGGTGCGCAGTTGGCGCTCGTCGGGCATGTCACCCTTGGCCATGTGATCGAGCACCGCCGGAAGCACGTTGGCGAGAAGGCGCAGCAGCGGGTTCGTCATCGCATGGTGCTCCTACGGTCCGAATGGTCGGCGTTCGCGCGGTGGACAGCGAGCGTGACGGGCGTACGGGACTTGGGCGTCTTGCGGATAAAATTGTAGCGCGCCACGTGATAGCTCGGGTCGAAGCCGTAGAAATTGCGCCGCATCCGCCGCAGTTCCTCTTCCCGATAGGCGGCAAGCGGTTTCTCGGCCTCGTCGCCAGCGCGGCGCGCCCGTTTGGCAGCAATCCGCCGGGCAAGATCGGGAGAGGCCGCGAGTTCGGCGGCAGCGCGGAGCAGTTGCCAATCGGCGGATTCTACATTTCCCGGCAGGCGCCGGGTGGCGAGCCCCAGTTCAAGCGCCTCGTCGACCCCCATGGGCAGCCTTGCCTGGGTCACGCGGCGGGCTCGGTCCTCGCCGACCCGAGCCGGCAGCAGATAGGTCCAGTATTCCGAGCCGTAGAGATTGCCCATGTCCTTGTAGTGCGGATTGAGGATGACGCCCTCGCGCATCCAGACTTCGTCGGCGGCAAGCGACAGGAAGACGCCGCCAGCCCCGGCATTGCCGAGCACCGCGGCAATAACCAGACGGTCATCGGTCTCGATGATCTCGCACACCAAGTCGTTCATCGCGTTTATATTGCGCCAGGATTCGTCGGCGGCGCTGTCGGCGCCCTCGATGATGCCGAGATGGATGCCGTTCGACCAGCAATCCGCGTCGCCCCGCAGCACAAGAACCGGAAGCGAGCGTGCCTTGGCCCTCGTGATCGCCTCGCGCAAGGTATCGCAATCTTCCGACGACATCGCGCCGTTGTGGAAGCGGAATTCGAGAAGTCCGACGCCGTTCTCCTCCCGGTAACGGCAAGGTTTGGGTCCTTCGATGATGGGCAGATCGCTTGCTTCGGCACCGAGCAGCCGGAGCGCCGGCAGTTTCAGCGAGCGGAAATCCGGTCGCCGGAGATGGCCGATCCACAGCGCCCCCTCACGGAAGGCCATGGCGAGAGCGTGCTGCGAACGGCCGATGAGCGCGCCGGCAGGCCCCGGAACTCCTTCCGCACGCTCGGCGTCAAACACCAGGAAAGTCTGTCCGGCGATCGTCAGCGGAGCGCCGGGATCTCCGTCCGACGCCCGGATGATGCGTAGCGCTTCCTCGGCCGAGTGTCGGGTCGGGTCGAGAATACGGTCGGACCTCCGGCAGGCGGGTCGCTCCCACCCCCTGCCCCAGTTCGCCGGCAGCGCCGCCCCTTCCCTGCGCTCGATGCGGCCGATCGCTTCGAAGACGCAGGCTACGGCAGCCTGGGTCACTTCATGTCGGTAGAGGCTCGACTTCCGAGTGGGGCGCATCGGAAATTCCGCCCAAGCCCAGACAGGCCCCGCATCCATCTCCTCCCGAGCCTCGATCAGTGTGACGCCCCAGGTCGCTTCGCCGTCGAGGATCGCCCAGTCGAGGGCGCTCGGGCCGCGATCGCCACGGATGCCCGGATGGACGATCAGGCAGAGCGTTCCGCGCCAGACATCGGCCGGGATCGGCCGCTTGAGGAAGGGCGCGATCACGAGGTCGGGCGAAAAGAGAGCGACCGCCTCGCGAGTGAAGTCGTCATGGACGTCGAGCTCGACCGTCACTTCGTGACCAGCCCGTCTCAGTTCAACATGCAAGCGCTGGGAGAGCGAGTTGAAATTGTGGCAGAGAAGCAGGATGCGCATCGGCCTCTCTTAGCAGATCCGGGGCAGTTGTTCGCCCGACAGCCAGTCGACAATCCGGCCGCCGCACGAGGTCGTCATCTGGACAAAGCAGTTGTCGTCGGCCACGACGTGGCCGACCAGCGCCGCCTCACTGCCAAGCGGATGGGCGCGCATCGTCGCGAGCACGGCGTCAGCGCCCTCCGGCGCCACGACTGCCACCAGTTTCCCCTCATTGGCGACATTGAGCGGATCGAGGCCGAGGAACTCGCAGGCTGCAGCCACTTCCGGTTTGAGCGGGATCTTGTCTTCGTCGATGCGGAAGCCGACCCGAGACTGGCTGGCGATCTCGTTCAGCGTCGCGGCGATGCCGCCGCGCGTCGGATCGCGCATTAGCCGGATATGCGCCCCGCCAGCCGCGACCATGTCTGCTACCAGCCCGTGCAGGGCCGCGCTGTCGGAGACGATGTCGGTGTCGAATTCCAGGTTCTCGCGTTTCGACATCACGGCGACGCCATGGTCTCCGATCGAGCCGGAAATGATCACCGCATCGCCGGGCCGGGCGGCGTCCGACCGGAGATCGAGCCCGTCCGGAACCATGCCGACGCCGGCGGTCGAGATGAAGACGCCGTCGGCCTTGCCGCGCTCGACGACCTTGGTGTCGCCGGTGATGATCGGCACGCCGGCCTCGCGCGAGGCGGCGCCCATGCTCTGGGCGATGCGCTCGAGATAGGCGAACGGAAAACCTTCCTCGATGATGAAGCTCGCCGACAGATAGAGCGGTACCGCGCCCGCCATGGCGATGTCGTTGATCGTGCCGTGCACGGCGAGGGTGCCGATATTGCCGCCGGGGAAGAAAAGCGGCGAAACGACGTAGCCGTCCGTGGTCATCACCATCCGCCCGCCAGGCACCGAAAAGGCCGACTGGTCGTTGCCGGCCCTCAGCCAGTCATTGTCGAAAGCCTTGTGGAAAATGCCCTCGATCAACTGGCCCATGGCGCGCCCGCCGGCCCCGTGCGAGAGGTCGACACGGCCGTTCGCGACATCGAGCTTGCGCCTGTAGGCCTTGATCATCATGTTCATGCGACCGCCCTCCCCACATCCACCTGCCGCGCCTGCTCGCGGAAGCGGCCATAGGTCCAGTGCGCGGCGCAGGCGCCCTCCGATGACACCATGCAGGAGCCCATCGGCGTATCGGGCGTGCAGACCGTGCCGAACAGCTTGCAGTCGGCCGGCTTCTTGACGCCGCGCAGGATCGCGCCGCATTCGCAGGCCGGGTTGTCCTTCGCGGCGGGCGTCACCATCGAAAAGCGCTTCTCGGCGTCGTAGGCCACATATTGCGGCCGGAGCCGCAGCGCGCCATAGGGCACTTCGCCAAGGCCTCGCCACTCGAAGCTCTCGCGGAATTCGAAGAAATCCGCGACTTCCGCCTGGGCCTTCTCGTTGCCGAACGTTGTTACCGCGCGGATATACTGGTTCTCCACCTCATGCTTGCCGTCATTGACCTGGCGCACCAGCATCAGGATCGCCTGGATGACGTCGAGCGGCTCGAAGCCAGCCACCACCACCGGCTTCTTGAATTCCTCGGCGAAGAACTCGTAGGGTTCGGTGCCGATCACGGTCGAGACATGGGCCGGGCCGATGAAGCCATCGATCTTGATCGTGCCGAGCTTGCGCACATCCGGGCTTTCCAGGATGTTCTGGATCGCCGCCGGCGTCAGCACGTGGTTGCAGAAGATCGAGAAATTGCCGAGCCCCTTGGCGATCGCCGCCTTGAGCGCAAGCGCGGTCGGCGGCGTCGTGGTCTCGAAGCCGATGGCGAAGAACACCACTTCGCGGTCGGGTTCGGCCTCGGCGATCCTGAGCGCATCGAGCGTCGAATAGACCATGCGGATATCGGCGCCGGCCGCCTTGGCCTTCAAGAGGCTCGATCCGTTCGAGCCCGGCACCCGCATTAGGTCGCCATAGGTGCAGAGCGTGATTTCCGGCCGCATGGCGAGCGCGATCGCCGCGTCGATGCGACCGATCGGCAGCACGCAGACGGGACAGCCCGGTCCGTGGATCATCCGCACATTGGCGGGCAGCAGATCCTCGAGGCCGTAGCGGGAAATGGCATACGTATGCCCGCCGCAAAACTCCATGAAATGGTAGGACTGCGCCGGATCGGCGAGCGCGGCAATCTGCCGGGCGATGTCCTTGGCAAGCCTGCCGTCGCGATATTCGTCGATATATTTCATGCCGCATCTCCCATGGCAGCAGCTTGGCGGATGAGGGCGAGCGTCCTTTCCGCCTCCTCCGGATCGATCTTCGCGAGCGCATAGCCGACATGAAGGACGAGATAGTCGCCCGGCCGGACATCGTCGATCAGCGCGGTCGAAACGATCTTCGAGACGCCGTCGAGCGTGACCTTCGCAATGTTGTCGGGCAGTACTTCCTTGACCTGGACCGGTATCGCTAGGCACATGTCCGGCTCTCCTGCGCTGATGCATTCTCGTTCATGATGACCTGCCGCGCATGGGCGGCCTGGCCGAGCGCGATGCCGCCGTCATTGGCCGGCGCGAGACGTGGCAAATAAGGCTTGAGACCGCGGTCCCGAAGCGCTTGCGCAAGTCCGGCCGCAAGGACCCGATTCATCAAGCATCCGCCGCCGAGCGCGACCTGCGGGATGCCGAGGGGTGCCGCTTCCCTCGCAGCCCATTCCGCAAGTCCCGCGATCAGCGTACCGTGAAAGAGATCGGCCGCGTCAGCGCCGCTCGGTCCTTCCCGCGCAAGATGCAGGATGAGCGGCCGGAAATCGAGCACCCCGTCCCGGATTGCATAGCCGTCGCAGAGGCAGCGCGGCGCCCGGACCAGGGCCTCGAGCTCCATCGCCGCCTGCCCTTCATAGCTCTGGACGAGACGAATGGCTGCTATCGCCGCCGCGGCATCGAAGAGCCTGCCGAGGCTGGTTGTCCGGGACGGCTGCAGACCGCGTTCGAACATCGCCGTGAGCTGCGCAACACCCCGATGACCTGGCCAGAGCTGCGACGCGAAATCAATGCATCCGGCCTCCTGCAGGGCTGCGACCCCCATGCGCCAAGGCTCACGCGCCGCGCGGTCGCCACCGGGCAGCGGCAGCGATGCAAGCGCTCCCGCTCGGCGCCAATGACCCCCATCGACGATGAGCATTTCGCCCCCCCAACTCGTGCCATCGGCGCCGAAACCATGGCCATCGAGCGCAAGCCCGAGAACCGGGCCGGAAAGCCGATGCTCTGCCACCACGGCCGCGACATGGGCGACATGATGCTGGACTGCCACGACCGGCAGGCCCAGGCTCTCTGCCATCCGCACCGAACGGAAATCCGGATGCAGGTCCGAGGCCGCGAATTCCGGCTTCACGTCCAGGATCGAACAGAGATGGGTGATCGCCTCGCGCTGGAAACGGATCGCCTCGGCATTGTTGAGGCCGCCTATATGCTGCGAGAGAAAGGCCTCGCGCCCGCGTGTGACGCAGATAGTGTTCTTGAGGTCGGCGCCGGTGGCGATCACCGCAGGTCCATCCTCGCCGAGATCGACGGGCTCGGGCACGAAGCCGCGGGCGCGACGGATGAACGCGGGGGCGCCATCGATGACCTGCATGACGGAGTCGTCGGCGCGGACGGTGATGTCCCGATCATGGGTGACGATCAGATCTGCAATCGCGGCAAGGCGGCGCTCGGCGTCGGCGTTGTCGGCCACAAGGGGCTCACCGCCGGGATTGGCGCTGGTCGCGACCAGCGCTGCAGGTCGGTGCGGCGAATCGCAGGCGAGTTCGTCGAGCAGCACATGATGCAGTGGAGCATAGGCGAGCATCAGCCCAATCCGCGCGAGGCCGGGCGCGATGAGGTTGGAGAGCGCACCGGCACGTGCCTCGACCAACACGATCGGGCTCGCGGGCGAGGCCAGCAAGGCTTCTTCGGCTTCGCTCAGTCGTGCGAACTGCCGCGCCGCCTCGATGCCGGCGACCATGACGGCAAACGGCTTCTGGTCACGAGCCTTGCGCAGCCGGAGGAAATCGATCGCTGTATCGTTGCGGGCGTCGCAGAGCAGGTGGAAACCGCCAATGCCCTTGAGCGCGACGATGGCGCCGCCTTCGAGCCGCGCCGCAATCTCCGCGATCGAATGGCTGAGACTCGGGCCGCAATCGGGGCAGGCGACCGGCTCGGCATGGAAGCGCCGGTTCTCCGGATCGATATAGTCCGAGGCACAGGCCCGGCACATCGGAAACGATGCCATCGAGGTCTGCGTCCGGTCATAGGGCAGCGCGCGAGTGATGGTGAAGCGCGGGCCGCAATGGGTGCAGTTGACGAAGGGATAACCGAAGAAGCGGCTCGCGGGATCGGTCAGCTCACACCGGCATTCGGCGCAGGTCGCGGCATCCGCGCCGATCCGGGTCGCGCTCTTGCCGCCAAGGCTCTCGAGGATCTCGAACCGCTCGCCACCGGCTGGCGAGAGTTCGAGCACGTGGATCGAGTCGATGCGGGCTAGCGGCGGCGCCTGGGTCCGGATCGCGTCGGGAAAGCGGCCCGCATCCGGACCCTCGATCTCTATCAGCACGCCGGCACTGTCGTTCAGCACGAAGCCAGAAAGCCGCATAGTCCGCGCGATCCTGTAGGCGAAGGGCCGGAACCCGACGCCCTGCACGGCGCCGCGCACCCGGAGCCTGAGCCGCCGGATCGGGATTTCGATCGGTCGTGCGAGCGCCCTCGCCATGATTCATGCCACCTTCGGTCACGCGGACCGGTGGGCGGCGGATGCCTCGAGCCAGGTATAGAAGGCTTCCATGCCCTCTCCCGTGCGGGCGGAGACCGTCAGCGTCTGGAGGCGCGGATTGACGCGCAGGGCGTTGGCGATGCAGAGGCCGACATTGAAATCGAGATGCGGCAGCAGGTCGGCCTTGTTGAGGATCATCAGGTCGGCGGCGGCGAACATGTTGGGATATTTGAGCGGCTTGTCCTCACCTTCGGTGACTGACAGCACCACAACCTTGTGGGCCTCGCCGAGATCGAAGGCGGCGGGACAGACGAGGTTGCCGACATTCTCGATGAAGAGCGCAGAGCCTGGTTCGAGCGCGAGATCCTCAGCCGCGTGGCCCACCATGTGGGCGTCGAGGTGGCAGCCCTTGCCCGTGTTGATCTGGATGGCGCGGGCGCCGGTCTCGCGGATCCGAGCCGCGTCGTTCGAGGTCTGCTGGTCACCTTCGATAACCGAGATCGTGAGGCGGTCCTTTAGGTCACTGATCGTGCGGACCAGCAGGCTGGTCTTGCCCGAGCCGGGGCTGGAGACGAAGTTGAGCGCAAAGATGCCCTGGCGCTCAAGATATCGCCGGTTCTCTTCCGCATAGGCGTCGTTCTTGGAGAGGATGTCTCTCTCCACCTGGATGATCCGCTCCTGGCTCATGCCTGGCACATTGACGCCGGCGATCCCCTTGCCATAATGGACGCTGCAGTCCGCGGCATGGTGATGATCATGCCCGCCATCGCCATGGTGGTGGTGGTGGTGGTCGTGGTCATGGTCGTGGTCATGATCGTGATGATGGTCATGGCTGTGACGGTGCCCGCCCTCCTCGTGCTTGTGACCCTCGATGGAAGAAGTCCCGCAACCGCATACCGTGCACATCAGCTCACCTCCATATCCCTGATCTTCAATTCGTCGCCTGCCGTCATCTGGACCCGATGCCGTCCGCAGTCCGGGCAGGCGCCGAACCGCTCCTCCAAGGCGACCGTCTTGCCGCAGTCGAGACACCAGCCCTCGCCGGCAATGCGGTTGATCTCGAGCGTCGCCTCGTCCGCAATCGTGCCGTGTCGCACGGCCTCATAACAGAACATCAGCGCGTCCGGCTCGACGTTGCTCAGCACGCCGACATCGAGCCGGACCGACTTGACGCGTGTCGCGCCGTTCTGCCGCGCCGTGTCGCAGACGATCTCGATCACACTCTCCATCAGCGACATTTCATGCATGTGCGGCCTCGCGAACATTAACCTCCAAGGCCACGCAGGGATCGAACAGGACCGCGAGCCGCGACACCGATCTCACGGCGGCCTCATCGGTCCCGACGGGTGACGACAGCAGTGTCTCGACGAAGGGGCCGGCGGGATGAAAATTCCATTCGGTCGGGGCGAGGATGCGATAGGACGAAAGCCTGCCGTCGCCGCCGATCTCGGCCTGATGATAGAGCCGGCCACGCGCGCATTCCACAGCACCGTAGCCACCGGCGCCCGGCGTGGCCCCGCCGCAGGCAAGTGATGCTTCGTCGTACTTGCCGGTTGCTGCGAGAGCCGTCAGTTGTTTGAGGCAGAGGCTCACGTCGTTGATGCGGGCTAGCAGTCGTTGGACCAGATGGGAAGCCTCCACGTCATCGGCGGCGAGCCGGGCATACGCGCCCGTCTCCGCGACGCGGCCTTGGAGATGAGGCAGGCTTGCATAGCCGGGCTCATGGCAAAGCCGGGCGATGACTTCCGGATCGTCATTGATGGTCAATGGATCGGGCCGCCGGCCATTGAAGACCCGATCGTCGCCTATATCCTGCAACATCGCGGCGCAGGCTGATGCTGGCAAAGGTGTGTCGCCCTGGCTCGGGATGCCGAGCGCGCTGGCCGCCGCAGACAGCCGCGCAGCGGCGGCCGCCAAATGCGCCCTGTCGATTTGCCCGGCCTTGGCCGCGGCGATGATCTCTTGCGAAGCGGCCAGCGCTTCGCGGAGATGTCTACCGGCGGTTGCGCCGAGCGATGCCGGCAAGGGGGATGGCCAATGGAGGATGAGCGCCCGCAATGTTTCGAAAATCCGCTCGGCGAGCAATCCGGCGCCGGAGCCGATCCGTTCGTCCACTTTCATCGCCATATCCGCTGCATTCAGGACGGCGAGCCGCGCCGCTACGGATTGCGCAAAACCGCAGAGCGAATAGACTTGGCCGGCGAGAGGGGGCGCCTCTTCGGGCCTGCGGCCGACGAACATGCGCGTCAGCCCCTGCGGGCGGTTCGCCTTCACCGCGACGGAACAGGCAAGCGCGCGCGACACGGTTACGTCGATCCTTATCGTGCCTGCCCCGAGAAGGGATGTCATTCCGACGCCTCCTCGCACCTGCGGAAATGCCCGCGCAACAGGTCACGCCGGTTGACCGCTGCGGGCGGGGCGGGCGACGGTTCGAGCCTGGCAGGATCAAAGAAGGCCCGGGCCGCTTCCTCCGCTGTTTCGAGGGCAGCCTCCATCGTCGCGAACTCGAAGACCGGCGAAAACAGCGAGCAGGAATCGACACGGCCAATCGCATCGAGTTCACCGGCAATGAACCCGACCTCAACCGCGGGCAGGCCGACACGGAGGGTCGTACCGGCGGCAGCTGGGGCGGAGGAAGGGCCCTGCGGCAGGTCCGCTGCCACGAGATTCATGAACCATGGTGTAGTCACGATGCCGAACGCACGACCGCCGTGAGTCCGAAAACCGGTCGAGGCAATGCCAAGCGCGGGATTGCAGATCGGCACATCGGCCATGGCGGTCGCGTAAATGCGCCGGTAGCAGGCCTCGAGCCGCCGGCCGAGCGCCTGCGCGGGATCGATCTCGGCCCTCTCGGCGACGTCAGCGTCCATCACCTAGCCTCATGAACTTCGATTGCAGCGCATCGCAATTTGGGCAGCGCCAGTCTTCCGGCAGGTCTGCAAACGACGTCCCCGGAGCAATCTGCCAGACCGGGTCACCCTCAGCGGGATCATAGACATGCCAGCAGATACCGCATTCCATCTGGTCGTCGTCCGACACGGTCTCGCGCTTGCCGAAATTCTCGAAGGCGCTCATTTGAAATAGGCCTCCTCGATCTCACGCAGCCTCGCCTCGGAGTCGCGGAAATCATCCTCGGCGGCGATCGCGACCGAGGGAATGTCGCAGATCTCCAACGTATCGAGGATGATCGTGTCCATGGCGTTGTAGAACTGAACCGACCAGACATTGCGCGCGCCGGTCACCACGATGCGGCAGGTGCCATAGCCCCGCGAGGTGAGCTGCACCGGCCCGGCACCCAGCGTTTCCTGCAGGAAGGCCATGTCTTCCGGGCTCATCGGGAAGAGCGAGAAGGTGATGATATGGCCCGGATCACCGTCGCTGTAACGGGCGATGCGATCACCGACCTCGGTCAGCACGGGCATGACGTTCATGGCGCCGGTCGGCGCCGGCCCGTGGCTGATCGACTCCGGCAGCGCCGAGCACGCCTGTTTGACAGCGGCGGGAATGCTCGCGACCTCGACATAGTCGGCAATGAGCCGGCCCTCACCGTCGGTGAAACGGACGCGCCAGACGCCAGCCATCACCGCCTCCTGCATCTGGGCCGTGATGCCGTTCGCCAATGCCGCGACGCCGGCGACCTCGCCCTCGCCGAGAGTCTGGGCGATCAGTTCCTTGTCGTCGTCGGGAAAATCGGTGATGTCGAATAGCCGGCCCGGCCGGTCGGCCTTCTGAACGGCGAGCGCGTCAGCGAGTTCCGGCAGGAGCATCGCCGTCCGCCGACATCGGCGGATCATTTCCTCGGCGCTGCTGGTGGCGAGGAAATTGAGCTTGCGGGCACGCAGCGGCGGCTCGGCGCCGATCGGCATCACCGTCATCGCCGCATCCTCGCCCTCGGGGGCGACCCAGAAGCCGGCCTTCATCGCACGATCTCCTTGCCGGCATGGGTGATCTCGACCTTCGGTCGGCGCGAGGGCACCATGACCGGCGCGTCGGGCGCGAGCCAAGCGCTGATCTTCTCGACATAGTCGGACCAGTCGCGGATCTTGCCCAGCACGCCGACCGGTTGGTCTCGACGAGTCACGGCGAGGCTCGGCATCACAACGACGTTAAAGCGGGCCTTTAGCTTGTCTTCGGCCGTGCGGAGGACCACGGCGCCGCGCAAGCGGCCTTGGAAGGCCTGGAGGATATGCGGGAGGACGACGGCGACGTCATCGGCTTCCGGCCGCTGCGACGGATCGCCGGTGAAGAACAGCACGGCATTATCGGGTTCACCCGCCGCCGGAGCGAGGAAGGCATCGATATTCGTCTCGTCGATGAGGGGCAGGCGCGCCCGCCCGCTCAGGGCACGGACCAGAACAGATGGCATAGTCTCCTCCACAAATCACGATGCAAAACATTCCAAGGAAATGATAAGCAAGCGGCGTGCCAGACTTGGGACAGTTAGATTCCGTTGATCTGAAGACAAATTTCCGCCTTCACAAAGTATCGCGGGCATCTGGATGGAAAGTCCTTCCACTTTGGAAATTTTCTTTCACTCGCTACGCAGGTGCGGCGGCAGTTCCGGCTCGCGCGAGGTGAGATCGGCAAAGAGGGCGTCGAAAGCCCTCCCCTCGACAGCTTCAGCAAGACCCGCGAGTGCGTTGTCGATGGCGCGGGCCTCGTCGGCGTCCAGCACCCGGATGGCGGAGCCGAGATGGGTGAGTAGGTAGGTTCCCGGCGGTTGTGGGCCGACCAGCATGAGGGAGATCGAGGATATCCGGCCATGTCGCTCGCAGTGCGCGACGAACTCATTGCCGGCGACGGCCCGCATGGGAATGCCGATGCACATGATGCTCCTCCTCCGTCGTCCAGATCTTATGAAATCGGGAGCCGCGGGGCGCAGGGTGCCCACACGACTCCCGACCGGCCTCAGCCTTGGGAGAAGTTCAGCCGGCCAGCAGGACTGCACCGGCAAGGGTAAGGGCCACGCCGGCGGTCCGCGCGGCAACGCGCTGGGCGCTGCCGAACCTCAACAAGGCCAGCCCGGTGAGATGCAGGATGACCGTGGCAGCCATGAAGCCCGCCACATAGCCGCCCGCATGCGCCATCGCCGGAAGTTCGGTGCCATGGGCATGGCCATGGAAGAGCGCGCATGTTCCAACCACCGTCGCGGCGACTGACGTTGAAACCTTCACTTCGAAAGCCACCAGCAGACCTAGCAGCGCGACGGTCAGCGCGATCCCGGTTTCCACAGTCGGCAAAGCGAGGCCATAAATGCCCAGGGCGCCCCCGACCGCCATGACCGTCACGAAGGCCAAGGGAACGATCCATCGGGCATTACCGCCCAGCGTCAAGGCCCAGAAGCCGACCGCGACCATCGCCAGGATATGATCGAGACCGCTGAACGGATGGCTGAAGCCGGCAAGCGCGCCGTCGGTGTGAAGGCCGACATGCGCGTGGGCGATGCCCGGTAGCGCCATCGCGACGAGCGTCGCCGCAAACCTACGGAAATTCATGATATCCTCCTCAATAGCGCAATGCGGCCGATTCGGCTCGGCGCTCGTAACGTTCGAAATCGATGTCGTTTTCAAGTAGTGGCGGAACCGCTGCTCCTTCCGGTCGCGCAGTGACGGCGACGCCCCAGTGCCGCAATATTCCTACTGCCGCTTCGATTGCGCGCGGTATGACTGCCTTGACCGGCGTCGTCAGCGGGCCGCCCCAGTCCTGGAGATCTAGCGGCTGGCACCCGATAAGAACCAGCCGATCGGGATAGTGCCCCATGAGGTCAGCGGCGCTCAGCACCTCCTGGAAGCCGGTCTGATGCAGGCTCATCTTCTTGGCGCCAGTAAATTTCGGCACCTCGTCGCCTTCCACGATCTTCATCGTGCCCGGCTCGAGGCCGTAGTCGATGGCGTCGAACACGATCAAACGATCGTGTTCATTGACGAACTGCACGAGATAGAGCCCCTGCGTGCCGCCATCGAGGATGGTGACGTTGTCAGGCACCCAATACGCCTTGTGGAAGGCTTCCACCGCGCGCACGCCGAAGCCTTCATCGGCCCAGAGGATATTGCCGATGCCAAGCACGAGAATCCGCGGGGAAGGCGAAGATGCCAAGGGATTTGGGGCGACCATCTAGTCCTCCCTGTCCTTGAAGAGCCGTTCGCCGGAAATCATCGACGAGATGATGCTCTGGCGGCTCATAATGTCCTCGCGGATCGCCACATAGATGTGAACCATCACGAAGACGAGGATTACCCACATGCCGAGATGGTGGAATGTGTGGATGTCCTGGCTGTTGGGCCAGATCGAGAACACCCAGCCGAAGAGCGCATATTCCCAGCTGTCGCGGCCGGCACCCTCGCTATAGAGCGCAAAGCCGGTGATCACCATGAAGAAGAGCGGCAGGGTGAGCATCAGGAACATGGTGAACTGGGCAAGAGGATTGTGGCCGACATATTTCTTCGGCTGCCGGGCCAAGAACGTGTAGCACCGCACCTCATGCAGCCATTCCTTCCAGAAGCGGCCGCTCCAGAAGGGCACATGGAAGATCTGGCGGGCATAGATATTGCCGACAAAGGCCCAGTAGACCCTGAGGATCAGGAACACGGCAAGGACCTGCCCCGCCGCGAAGTGGATGAAGCGGATATACCCCATCAGGAAATTGGCGCTGGCCTCGCCCGGCACGGAAGGCAGCGGCGAGCCGATGAAATAGCCGGTTAGCGCGAGCGTCAGAATCGAGACGGCGTTGACCCAGTGCCAGATGCGCACCGGGGCTTCGTAAACATAGATGCTCTGGCGCTCGACGGCCTTTTCGCCGTGGGCGTCGGCGGCGGCGAGAGTTTCATGGATAGTCATGACTTATCCTCCTCACCGGACCTGGACCTTGGCCATTTCCTGACCGTCCGGGCTCATGACATGCGTCGAGCATGCTAGGCACGGATCGAAGGAATGGATGGTCCTGAGGATTTCGAGCGGTTGGGTGGGGTCTGACATCGGCGTATCCATCAACGAAGCCTCGAAGGCGCCAATATTTCCTGCCGGATCGCGGGGGCTGCCGTTCCATGTGGTGGGCACGACGCACTGGTAGTTGTCGATCTTGCCGTCCTTGATTTTGATCCAGTGCGCGAGCGCGCCGCGCGGGGCCTCGGTAAAGCCGACGCCCTTGACCTCCTTGGGCCAGGTTTCCGGCTTCCACTTGTCGACATGGGCCGTAGAGAAGTCGCCGGCCTTAATATTGGCGATCAGCTTGTTCCGGAAATAGCGCATCTGGTGGCCGGCCCAGCTCGATTCGAGCGCACGGGCTGCCGTGCGGCCGAGTGTCGAGAAGAGGGCTGAAACCGGAAGGCCGAGATCCTTGAGCACCTTTTCGACCGGGTCCTTGAACTCCGCCTTGTTCTGGGCGTAGCCGACGACCCAGCGGGCGAGCGGCCCGACCTCCATGGCATGGCCGCGCCAGCGCGGCGCCTTGATCCAGGAATATTTAGCGGCCTCGTCGAGCTGCTCGATATTGGTCTTCGTCCCCTTGGCGTTGGGGCCGAGTTCGTAATGTGGCTCGGTAACTCCGTCCCAGGGATGCAGGCCCTTTGTCTCGTCGGGATATTTGTACCAGGAATGGGTGACGAATTCCTGGATCTGCTCGGGATCCTCATGGTCGACCGGCAGCACTTCGGCGAGATTGCCATTGATGATCGCGCCGCGCGGCAGCTTCAGGCTTGCCTCGGAGTAGTCGTTGACGTGCTCGGGTACGTCGCCATAGGCTAGCACGTTCTTGCCCGACAGACCCCCTCCATAGAGCCAGTCCTTGTAGAAGGAGCCGATGGCCATGATGTCGGGAACGTATACCTTGTCGTTGAACTCGATAATCTGGTCGATGATCGAGGTGACCATGTTAAGCCGTTCCATGTTGATCGCGCCGACCGCACCAGTACCGTCGATATAGATCGGACAGTGTACCCCGCCGACCAGCCAGTTTGGATGCGGGTTCTTGCCGCCGAAGATCGTGTGGATCTTGACGATCTCCTTCTGGAAGTCGAGCGCCTCCAGATAATGCGTCACCGCCATGAGATTGGCCTCCGGCGGCAGCTTGTAGGATGCATTGCCCCAATAGCCGTTCTTGAAGGGTCCGAGCTGGCCTGACTCTACGAATTTCTTGAGCCGGGTCTGGATGTCTTTGAAATAGCCTGGAGAGGAAAGCGGCCAGTCGGACACGGACTGCGCGAGCGCCGAGGTCGCCTTCGGATCGGCCGAGATCGAAGAGACCACGTCCACCCAGTCGAGCGCATGAAGATGGTAGAAGTGCACGACATGGTCATGGACCTGCAGCGCCAGCTGCATCAGGTTGCGGATCGAATTGGCATTGTCCGGGATGGTGATGCCGAGCGCATTCTCGACCGCGCGTACAGAGGTTAGCGCATGCGTGCCGGTGCAGACGCCGCAGATGCGCTCCGTGAAGGCCCATGCGTCGCGGGGGTCGCGGTTCTTTAGGATGACTTCGATGCCGCGCCACATGGTGCCGGTCGAGACCGCATTCCGGATGATGTTGTTCTCGTCGACATTGACCTCCACCCGCATATGTCCCTCGATGCGGGTGACGGGATCGACGACGATGCGCTTGCCCGAATTGTCCAGTGTGAAACCGTTTGGTGTTTGAATTGTCACGATGCTGTTCCTCCCCGAGAGTGATTATGATGCGTCGGCTTTTTCGCGCTTGGTGGTCACGCGCTTGAAGGCGGTCACCGCGGCATGGGCGGCGATTGCGCCACCCACGATGCCGGCGGCGGTCATGCCGACCTTGTCGGCGTTGGCCTCGACGCCGAACTGGTGGAGGTTCGTCAGCCGGTCATAGAAGCTGCCGTTGTCCCAGAAGCCGTCTTCCGAGCAGCCGATGCAGCCGTGGCCTGACTGGATCGGGAAGGAAACGCCACCGTTCCAGCGCACGGTAGAGCAGGCATTGTAGGTGGTCGGGCCCTTACAGCCCATCTTGTAGAGACAGGAGCCCTTGCGTGCGCCCTCATCGTCCCACTCCTCGACAAACTGGCCGGCATCGAAATGCGGTCGGCGGTAGCACTTGTCGTGGATGCGCTGCGAATAGAACATCTTGGGCCGGCCCTGCCGGTCGAGTTCCGGCAGCTTGCCGAAGGTCGTGATGAAGGTGACGACCCCGGTCATCACCTCCGCGATCGGGGGACAGCCTGGTACCTTAATGATCGGCTTGTCGAGGATGACCTTGTCGATCGGTGTCGCCTGGGTCGGGTTCGGCTTGGCCGCCTGGACGCAGCCCCAAGAGGCGCAGGCGCCCCAGGCGATAATCGCCATGGCATCCTCGGCCATCCACTTCAGCTTCTTAACGAAGGGTTTGCCGCCGTCGATGCAGAACATGCCGTCCTCGTTGAGCGGCGGATTGCCCTCGACGGCGAGGATGTACTTGCCCTTGTATTTCTCCTTCGTCTCTTTGAGGATCGCCTCCGCTTGATGGCCGGCGGCCGCCATGATCGTATCGTCGTAGTCGAGCGAGATCATCGACAGCACGACGTCTTTGACGAGCGGATGGGCCGAGCGGATGAAGCTCTCCGAACAGCAGGTGCATTCGAGCCCATGCATCCAGATGACGGGAACGCGTTCCTTGGTCTCGAGTGCCTCAGCCATCGCTGTCGCGGCACCCGGGCCGAAACCGAGGCTCGCGGCCGTCAGGCTGCAGAACTTGGTGAAACTGCGCCGGGTGATCCCCTGGCGACGAATGACGTCATATAAGGTTTCGGCAGCTGCCATGTTGCTCCTCCAGCAATTTCATCCCCCATCGCATCGCCCGGATGGACGCCGGGCTCTGTCAGAAATGCTTGCTGCAAGAAGCGGACCAATTTACATCATTTCGACCATTCTCTTGCTACACATTTGAAATGTATGGCGTATTTTTTAAACGGCCGCTCGGTGGGCGGTCGGCATGGCGAAAAGTGGGCCGGAAAGTCGGCTTTCACCGCCGAAAACTGTCTTACCGCCGCCGCGCGGCGCCAACTGCATCTCAATGCGCGGTGCAGTCCATACAGGGATCGAAGGAGCGGATCATATGCTGCAGCACCGCGGACTTCGCGCCCAGTCCACCGGTATCGAGACCGGCAAGCGCCGCTTCGAGCGGCCCCGGAACACCCGCCGCGTCGCGCGGCGAGAAATTCCAAGTGGCAAGCATCTCGGCGCCGAGATCGGCTCATCGCGGTGCTGCACCGCTGGGGCCAGAACGTCAACTATCATCCCACCTCCATCGCATTGTGCCTGGCGGAGGTCTCTCACCCTGACGGCAGGCGCTGGATTTCCTGCCGGCCCGGCTTCTTCCTGCCGGTGCGCGTCCTGTCGCGCCTGTTTAGACGCCTCTTCCTGGAAGAACTACAGGCCGCTTATCAGCGGGCAGACTGAACTTCTTCGGCGAGATCGCCGATCTGACGGAGCCCGCCGCCTTCAGTCGCCGGCTTGCCGAGGTCCGCCGTCGCGAGTGCTGCGGTTGCCGCCGGTTCGCCAACGGGGTTCTGGCGCATGTCTGGACACCCGGCGGCCTAACAGGCTCTGCGCGACCACTACTTCGACGAGCTCGGTTTTCCCCGCCTCTATGTCTCCGCCCAAGCTTAATTCGGTCGAACCGTCGTGGTACGTGACCCGTATGCCCGGTGGTGGGAGGGGCACCGCCGCGAGGCGGCTCCTATCCGATCAATGTCGGATTTCCGACGATGTCAGATTTCCAACAGGATGGCAAATCCGCTAACTCATTGCGTTAATGAAATTCCAAGGTGGTGCCGGGCGGTGCGGTAGACCTTCATTCGCACCACGAGCAGGCCATGGCGCGCAAGAGCCTGACGAAAGAAGCGCTTCGCCGCCGATAGGTCACGGTTTTCGCTGAGGAAGAACTCCACCGTGTCGATGGCGCGATAGAGATACATCCATCGTCCGCGGATCTTGCTGTAAGTCTCATCCATATGCCACCTGCCAGTGACGGATCGCTTGCGCCGGTTGAACCGCTCCAGCAGTTGCGGCGAAAAGTGCACGACCCAGCGATGCACGGTGGAATGATCGACGCTCAGGCCGCGTTCGGCCATCATCTCTTCCCGGTCGCGAAGGCTGAGATTGTAGGCAAGGTACCAGCGCACGCACAGTAGGATGACAGATTGATCGAAATGACGGCCTTTGAACAAGACGGGCTCCTCAGAAACTGAAGTGCCGTCATGCCTGCATCAGCTTATCGAATAGTTTGCGACAGAACCGAGGTGGAAACGGGCGAAAACTCAGCGAGGCTCGCAGCGACGAGCCGTATTAGACTAGGAAGCCGGATATACGTCAGCAGTTGTGACCATCGATCCTGATTCCAGCCGGCCGTTGCAATCGGGCGGTGTTCATACATCCACACACGACTCTAAGTACGCCAAGCCGATCACATTCTTAGAATTATGTATCTCCAGCGGAAAGGTACAATTTGACTTCGTCACGTGGCCTAAGCGAGCGTACATATCAATTTCAACATCCTGAAATTCGAGAAATTTATTATATATCTGAAAATAAGCTTTATATACCGCTTCCTTCAAAACAATGAGATTCCGCTTCTGAAGCAGACGCAAGTCGTACATCCGCTCGCGCGGAGTAGCAATCAATTCGATTAAGTCCTTCGGCAAAGGGTCGTTAGGTTCAATGTCAATGCCAAGCGTTGCGATCCTTTTTTTCTCTACAATGGCGGCTGCTGCTACTGTATTGTGGTGAGCCAATGAGCCAACAATGCCGGCTGGCCAGGTCGGAACACCAGATCGTGTCTTAGCGATAGGCGTCGGTGGAAATCCCATTTGGCCAAGGAGTGTTCGAGCAATTATTCTAGCAGCACCGCTTTGGCGACGGACTTTGGTAACAGGGGGTCCTAGCGCGGCAACTTCTGAAGAGAACGAGGCGGTTTGGTCGCCGTTTTCTATCGGACGAATCCCGATGAGGATGTTCAGTTGATCAGACGGGATAATCTCCACGTATGCTCAACCACATTGCAACGAACTGATGTAGGCTGAGCTAGGGCGACCGCAACATCACATCGTCCATGACGGAAAGCGTCTAGACGAAGCTATTGCTGCTCGATCGCAGTCAAGGAATATGCAGCTAACCAATATGATCCCGCAATTGGCTGACCATTGATTGGTAGTCTTCGTCGGGTAGCACGATTTTACCAGCGTTCTGGAAAATCCGTGCGTGCCCCGGTCGGTCCACCAAAAAACGCGGCTTTATATGGCAGTGCAAATGCGGGACGACATTGCCCTGGATTTCGAGATTGATTTTGATGGGCGAGAGAACGCGTTGAAGCGCCTGGCTTGCATCAGCGATATCATCGACGAATTGGCCGCGGACTTCCTTCTCCAACTCGAACAGTTCGACCGCATGGCTGCTCAGGACAAGAATGCTATAGCCTCTGATATACTGATTTTGGCCGAGTATCCACCGTGACACCCTGAGGTCGGCGACCTTGTGCCCTTCCAAACTTACGGCCGTGTCGGCCTCAAGCAGAGTGCATAGTTCACACGCTGCGCCTGTAACACGGTCGTGCCACTTCTGGTCGAGTTTCCATTCTGCCTGTCTGTCGTCGGTCATTTGGCTTCAATGCCCGTTTCGGCGGCGGTATCGCCTCGGCCAACATCCCTACAGATGCAGCGACAAAGTAGTCGATCAAAATTTCCTTGTCCCGTCATCAGAGAAGCCGACAGACTAACCGCTTCACATGCACCACTTGTCGAACAACAAGTTTATTTTCATGGGCCTTGCGACCGGCAGCATTGAGATTGTCATGGGACTGTCAAGCAGATCGCGCAAGGAGGGTGCGCTTGACAGATCAGCAAGGGAGAGAAGACATGATCAATCGACGCAATATGCTTTTGGCGACTGCCGCTGTTTTTGGAACGGCGCTACTGAATGCACCTCGCCAAACTTTCGCTCAGGATTCGGCGTTTGACCGGTTCAGCCTGTTCGTGCCGTCCGGTGTCGGTGGCGGCTGGGACGGTGTGGCTCGGGCAATCGACCAAGTTGGGCGTAAGGCGGGACTGCTCTCGCAAATCACCATCGACAATGTTCCGGGTGCAGGCGGTACGGTCGGCCTGCCACTGTTCATAAATCAACATCGGGGCCGCGATAACTCCCTGATGATTGCAGGCAACGTAATGATGGGAGCCATCATCACGAACAAGACACTCTACGGATTGCAGGATGTTACTCCTGTCGCCAAGTTAACGCAGGAAGCCGATGTAATTGCCGTCGGTGCTTCCAGCCCCTACCAGACAATCGACGACCTGATTGCCGCGCTCAAAAAGAACCCGGGTCTGCCTATTGGGGGAGGGTCCGCTGGTGGAATCGACCACATTATCCTTGGCTTGACTCTGAAGGCGATCGGCGCCGACGTGACCAAGGCCAACTACGTCGCGTTCTCCGAAAAAGCCCAAGCTATTGCCTCGATGATGGGGAACCAGGTTCATGCTGCCTTGAGCGGTTACTCCGAGTATGCCGAACAAATCAGGGCCGGCAATCTGCGCGCGCTGGCGACAACTGGAGAGCTTCCGTTGGAAGGGGCCGGTGTTCCCACGCTCAAACAGATCGGTATTGACGTTGCACTGTCAAGTTGGCGCGGGGTTTTTGCTCCCCCGGACGTTTCAGAAGAACAAGTTGCTAGGTTGGTGGGGCTCATCACGGCGATTCACAACCAACCGGATTGGAAGCAAATACTCAAAGACCGGCAATGGGACGATGCATTTGCTACGGGCTCCGATCTCAAATCAGCCATCGCCAATGATCGTGCGGCTATACAAACGGCGCTGAAGGCAATCGGTCTAGCCTGAGATGCTCACGAAATTTGCGCGGCTACGACGTTCAGGGGCATTACCTGACGTCATCATCGGCCTTGCCATGGTGCTGCTCTCAGTGGCCATGGCAATGGCGATCACGACGATTAGGACGTCCCCGGGATATGCCTACGTTGGGCCCAAGGTGTTTCCGTTCGCGGTAGCCTTGTTCGTTGGCTTAGTGGGCGCGGGTCTCGCGATATCGGCATTTCTTGGCATAGCCGGGAGCGATTCTCCTGCTGTTCCCGACACGTCTACTGAAAAGCCAGGCCCAACCATGGCGTGGGTTGTTGGTGGTCTGATCGCCAATCTGGTTGGACTTGCTTTGCTCGGATTCGTGTTTGCGGCGATCATCCAATACGTCATGACCGCTCGTGGTTTTGGAAGTCGCAGATGGAGGCTCGACGCGGTCTGTGGGCTCGCGCTCGCTTCTTGTGCTTACTTCCTGTTCTCGGAGGTCCTCAAGGTAAACATACCTGCTGGTCCCTTACTGGAGCTGATACATAATGGATAATCTAGTTTCGCTCGCATATGGCTTCAGCCAAGCTATGACGCCCATCAACATCGCGTGGGCGTTCCTGGGTTGTTTCGTGGGTACAGCGATCGGGGTGCTCCCCGGCATCGGGCCCGCATTAACGATAGCGGTTCTATTGCCCATTACATCGCAGGTTCCGGCTAGCGCCGCGTTCATTTTTTTTGCCGGCATTTACTACGGTGCTGGCTATGGCGGCTCGACAACATCGATTCTGCTGAACATTCCGGGCGAAAGCTCAACGGTCATAACAGCAATTGAGGGTCACAAGATGGCTCTCAACGGGCGCGCTGGGCCTGCTTTGGCCACTGCGGCAATAGGGAGCTTCGTTGCCGGTACGATAGGAACAATTGCCCTCACTTTGTTTGGTCCGCTCGTGGCCCAAATCGGCCTTAAGTTCGGGCCGACCGAAATGTTTGCGATCATGATTTTGGCATTCATGACATCGGCTGCGGTTCTCGGCAATTCGATGCTCCGGGGTCTCGGATCGCTCGGCATTGGCTTAAGTTTGGGCATCGTGGGGGTCGATTTGCAGACAGGGCAATCCCGCCTAACCTTCGGCGTCCCAGAGCTTCTCGACGGAATTGACGTAATCATGGTTGCTGTCGCCCTGTTTGCAGTTGCCGAAACACTACACACAGCGTTGCTGTGGCGACCGGACGGAGTGACCGTGATCAAGCCTCAGGGGGCAATGTGGCTAACTCGTCGGGACTGGCAGCGGAGTTGGAAGCCTTGGTTGCGCGGAGCAGCGGTTGGCTTCCCGCTAGGCGCACTACCGCTGGGCGGCGGAGAAATTCCCACCTTTGTATCCTATGCTCTGGAGAAGCGCTTGTCCAAGCGGCCAGACAAATTTGGTCGCGGGGCCATCGAAGGCGTAGCTGGGCCTGAAGCCGCCAACAATGCAGCCGGCGCAGGTGTATTGGTGCCGATGCTAACTCTGGGTCTGCCGACCTCAACAACGGCGGCGCTGTTGCTGACGGCCTTTCAGAACTATGGGATTCAGCCTGGACCATTCTTATTTGCTACTCAAGGACCGCTAATCTGGACCTTGATTGCGAGTCTCTATATCGCCAACGTTATTTTGCTGGTGCTAAATCTGCCACTGATTGGCTTATGGGTGCGAATTCTGCGTATCCCCCCGCATCACTTCCTTGCCGGTGTCTTGATCTTCGTCACGATCGGCGTTTACGGCATCAGCGGTTCGATATTCGACGTTGCGCTTCTCTATCTTATCGGCGGAATCGGTCTTGTCATGCGCCGATATGGATTTCCACCTGCACCCGTCATTATAGGTTTGGTTCTGGGGCCATTGCTGGAGCAATCATTCAGACAATCAATCGCGATTGGCCAAGGTGATCCAGGGGTGTTCCTTTCTCGTCCGATCGCTTGCACTTTGCTGCTAATTGCTCTGATTATTCCTATTCTGATCGGTATCATGTCTCTAATTAATTGGATGAAGCAGCAGCCGGTCGTCGGAGAATCGGGATCCTGAATGCCGAAGAAGGACGCGCGGCTGAGAGCATTTCATACCGTTGTTACGCTCGGCAGCTTTACAAGAGCAGCGGACGCACTTTCGCTGAGTCAGCAGGCAGTGTCGTTCCAAGTCAAATCCCTCGAGGACGAACTTGGAACGCGGCTACTGCAAAGGCAGGGGAAGAACATCGGCCTAACCGAGACCGGGGAGATATTGTTTCGCTACGCCAAACAGATTCTCGATCTATATTCGGCCGCCGAAGACGCCTTGGCCAGGAAAACCGGATCGATCGGAGGATCATTGAGCATCGGGGCGACCGGAAGTATCGCCAAATATTGTCTGCCAAAAGCGATTGGAGAGTTCCGCAAGTCTCATCAATCGGTGACTGTCGCGGTCTCGGTGGCCAACTCGGAGCGGGTCGCCAAGCTTTTGTCTCAGGAGGCAATTGACTTAGGAATCATCAGCGGCGGCTCAGTAGAACTCAATCGCTTCATAGTTGAACCATTCTTCGAGGATGAGCTAGTTTTTGTGGCCGCGAGTAAAAATCCCTTAACGTCAAGAAAATCGTTGTCGTTGCATGAACTCTTGGCTTCCCAATTTATCATCCGCGAAAAAGGCTCAGGTACCAGAAACCTCATGGAAGGATATTTTCGCGATCGTGGCATTGATGTATCGGCACTTTCCGTGTCGACGATGATGGGCAGCACGGACGCTGTCAAAGCGTCCGTGGCGTCTTCAGACGGCATCGCCATGGTTTCCAAGCTATCTCTCGGGGGTCCAGGAAACGAGGATTTGACGATATTGGACGTCGATACCGGTCCCTTTTTTCGCAGTTTCTACATCGTACGGCTGCGCGATAGCTACTTGCGCCGTGTTCTTGATCACTTCGTTAGAGCATTGCGCACGAGCAATTCGTTTCGTTCCCCGGGCCACTAAGCGCGGTCCAATCATGCGGTGAAGCGCAGTTGGCGCGCACTTGGTTGCCATGCACGGATCGACTTTCCCACAATTTACTAGACTGGCCACAAAGACGATGTGTTAGATTTCGTCACCCTGCTCCGCCATTGTTCCTGCCATGAAATAGGAGGAACGCGTGCAAAAAGCAGCACTATCAGGAATAAGAGTTCTCGATTTATCGAGACTTGTTGCGGGGAACATGGCAACCCTGCAACTCGCCGACTTTGGCGCAGATGTCATTAAAGTTGAGCAGCCTGGAACTGGCGATCCACTTCGCCAGTGGCGGAAAAGCAATCTTGACCTGTGGTGGCGGGAATATGGTCGAAACAAGCGCAGCCTGTCTTTGAATCTGAAGTCACCGCGTGGCCGGACGCTTCTGCTCAAGCTCGTCGCGCAGTCGGATGTGCTCGTCGAGAACTTCATTCCCGGAAAGCTTAAAGGGATCGGGCTCTCGTACGATATTCTTCTTGAGACCAATCCCAAGCTCGTGATCCTCAGCATAACCGCCTGGGGACACAATGGCCCGTACCGGGATAAGCCTGGGTTCGGTACTCTCGTCGAGGCGATGAGCGGTTTTGCTTCCATGCTCGGCTTTCCAGACCGCCCACCAACCCTTCCACCCATTCCAATCGCCGACATGATCACCGGCCTTTATGGGGCGTTGGCTTGCATGACTGCCCTTCGCCACCGGGATGCGACAGGCGCGGGGCAGGTCATCGACCTGTCGCTGTTAGAAGCAATGTATTCTGTGTTGGGGCCGGTCGCGGCAGAGTACGAGAGAACAGGCAAGTATCCCAAAAGGAATGGAAACCGTTCGCCAAATTCCGCGCCGCGCAACAGCTACAAGACATCCGACGACAAATGGATTGCTCTTTCGGCTTCTACGCCGCTGATGACTGAGAAACTGTTCAAATCCGTCGGGTTGGAGGATGTGCTGCAGGACGAACGCTTTAGCACGAATGAGGCGCGAGTCCGAAATGGGGATGAGACCGACGCGATCGTGGCTGATGCGCTGCGAAAGTTCACTTTGTCCGATCTGATGGCGCTCTTCGACGAAACTGGAGTTGCCGGAGCACCAATTTACGAAGTTCCGCAATTCGTGGAGGATCCGCATGTTAAGGAGCGCGGTATCTTAATCGAGGTGGATGATCCGGAACTGGGATCATATAGGATGCATGCTCCACTGCCTCGCTTCAGCAGTTCCCCCGGCGCAATTCGCTTCCCCGGTGCTCGGCTCGGCGAGCACAATCAAGAGATATTGTCTTCCCTACTGAGTCTGGAGGAGGCTGATATCCACGAATTGCAAACAGCCGGAGTTATCGGATCATGAGCCGATCTCCCTTTGCATCCCCTGAGCTTTGGCCAACTGCGATCACGACTTTCGACCATGATGACATCTTCATCCGTGGTAAAAAGGTCGAAGACTTAATGGGACATGGCAGTTTCGGTGACATTGCCTTCCTGCTTCTGAGCGGCCGAATGCCGTCTTCCGCCGAGTCAATGGTCTGGAACGCGGTGATGATCGCGTCGTGTGATCACGGACCAACCTCGCCATCGACTTTCGCGGCAAGGGTCGTTGCAAGCGGTAACCGCCGAGCACCGGAGGCTGGCGTCGCCGCCGGAATTCTCGCTATCGGTGATGCTCATGGCGGGGCTGGTGAGGAGGCCATGACCTACATTCGCGAGGCGTTGGCGGTCAAAACGATCGAAGGTCTATCTAGCACTGCGGCCGCCGAGAAAATCGTAAATCGATACCGGGAGGCCGGGCGACGTCTGCCTGGCATGGGACATCGATTTCACGCCGTGGACCCTCGAACCAAGCGTCTTTGGGACCTTGCCCAACAGTGCGGCGTAGCGAGCGGGGGAACCGCCATGATGGCTGAAATACAACTGGCGCTCTCAGCCTCGGTCGGTCGCGATATGCCCGTAAACGTGGACGGGGCAATTGCGGCTGCCCTTGTAGACCTGGGTTTCGACCCTCCAATTGGACGCATGGCTTTTATTCTTGGAAGAGCTGCGGGCATTGCGTCGCACGTCCTTGAAGAACTTGCACGAGAAAAGCCGATGCGCTTCCGCTTCGACTTCTCCTATGACGGCCCTCAGTAATAGGTGGTGAACCGCAAATGGCAAAACTTTCCGCTTTGCGTGATGCGCTCGAGCAAAAGTCCCTCGTAAGAACAATGGCAGCCCACTCACCGCTGTCCGCTGTGCTGGCAGAGGAGGCTGGCTTCGATGCACTTTGGGCCTCCGGCTTCGAGCTCTCTGCGCTCTACGGCTTGGCCGATGTCAGCCTGATATCGATGACGCAGCACCTCGCCATGGTGCGGGCGATGGGTGAGCAATCGTCGCTGCCGATTATCGCCGATATCGATACCGGCTTTGGCAACGCCATCAACGTGATCTATGCCATCCAGCAGTATGAACGTGCCGGTGCTGCCGCCGTCGTCATCGAGGACAAGACCTTTCCGAAAGTGACTAGTCTCGTAGCCGACGGTCGCCAAGATTTGCTAAGGCTAGAGGAATTCCAGGGCAAGATTCGCGCAGCGCTCGCAACTCGGTCTGATCCTGACTTTCTGGTCATCGCTCGCACTGAGGCGCTGATCGCAGGACTTGGCGAGGAAGAGGCACTAAAGCGCGCCGCGGCTTATGAGGCGGCAGGCGCTGATATGATCCTTGTTCACTCCAAGCAGAAGACGCCGGACGAAATGGAGAGCTTCGTCCGCGCCTGGAGTGGGAAGGCGCCGATCGTAATCGTGCCGACAGCCTATCCGGAGATGAACGAGGAACGCATCAAGGCACTCGGTAAGATCGCCATCGTGATCTACGGCAATCACGCTATCCGTGCGTCGATCACGGCAATGAAGGACGCATTTGCCCGCATCCTGAAGGATCGCGGTATCCACAACGTCAACCGGGACATCGTCTCGGTAGAGGAGGTGTTCCGCCTGCAGAAGATGGATCAGGTCAAGGCCGACGAGAAGCGCTTCCTGGCCTGACACTGTTTGCGCCGAGCTGAAGTCTTCGAGAACCCTGCAATCGCTGTTCCCGTTGATGGCGCCGAGCCAGGCGGTCGTCAACTCGGCTCCATCTTAGGATCGTAACGATGCTTGACCTGATTGGCGCTGTCGCACTGCTTCTGTGGGGCCTTCGGATGGTGAAGATACCGGCATGAGTCGGGCGTTTGGCGCCCGTCTGCGCCGCCGGATCGCGGTCGGCACACGCAACCGGCTGATGGCTTGTGGCGTCGGCTTTGCCACTATGGCCCTGCAGAGCAGCACCGCCACTGCACTGATGACGGCGTCGTTTGCCGGCAGTGGCTTTATGAACTCGGCCATGGCCCAGGCCATCATGCTGGGCGCCAATATTGGTACCAGCTTGGTCATGCGGATTCTAGCCTTCGACATTCACGGGCTGGCGCCTCTGCTGATCGCCGCCGGTGTCGGTATGTTCACCGTCAGCGAAGCCAAGCCGCAAAAGGGGATCGCGCGGGCCGTGCTTGGTCTTGGCCTGATGCTCCTGTCCCTCCACCTTCTCGGACAATCGACCGAACCGATGGAAATGTCGGAAGTGCTGCGCGCCCTGATGGCATCGCTTGATGCGGTGCCAGTGTTGGGCGCCATTGTCGCTGCCGTGCTGGCGATCGCGTCATTGTCGAGTCTTGCATTTGTCATTCTCGTCATGTCGCTGGCCGCGAGGGGGACTATCGAGCCCAGTCTCGGCGTCGTTCTGGTTCTCGGCGCCAATAGCGGCGGCGCCATTCCTCCGCTGTTGGCAACGCTTGGTGATGGGCCGGCGTGTGACCGTCGGCAATCTCGCCGTCCGGCTGTTCGGCTGCGCGATCGTATTGCCCTTCTCCGATCAGGCGGCTTCAGCACTGTGCGGCTTCGCCTACAACCCGGCGCAACTCGTTGTCGACGCGCACATCGCGTTCAACTTGCTGCTCGCTGCGATCATGCTGCCGCTGCTCGATGCCTTTTCTTGGGCGATGCGCCGGCTGTTGCCGGAAGCGCCGATTCAGGGCGACGGTCCTCGCCATCTCGATCAGGCAAGTCTCGGCAATCCGGCAATGGCGCTTGCCGGTGCAGTCCGAGAGACGCTGCACATCGGCGACAGCGTGACCAGCATGCTGCAAATGAATTTGGAAGCGCTGCGCCGGAACGATACCAAGCTCTGCTCCGATATTGCTGCGATGGACGACGAGGTCGATCGCCTGAACGAACAGATCAAGCTCTATCTGTCCGAACTCAATCGGACCACCCTCGAAGGGGGAGACGAAAGACGTTCGGCCGAGATCGTCTCCTACGCCCATCAACCACGCAGACGGCGGTCTGTTCCATTGAGACATCCAGGGCTGCATACTCCGTCATGGCAGTTCTCCTTCTTGCGCTGCGGCGCTGACCGATTTCATCGACATGATCCGGTTGGGGCACTGCCGCCCGGAATGCGAGAGGCACCACCCGCGATTACGCTAAGTGGTGTAGCTGACGGCTGTGAGAGAATTTGTCGGTGTCATCTGAGTTTCTCGCTCGGCGCTACGGTTCTTTCGTTGCCACGATGAAAGTGTAGTCGCCGCAGCGAGAGGGATAATTTTCGATGACCTTCGCAATTTTTCCTGTGGCGATGTCGTTCTCGAGGCGTCGGCACCCCTCCGCAACACCGTCGCGGGGGGCTGCGTTACGAAAGCGTGTAATGCCGTGGCGAACGTCGGGGCTTAGATAGACCTCCGGTTGATGTTTCCCGCCGTAGAGAAAGTAGTCGATCATGTCTTCGGGAATGAGCCAAGTATCTACCTCGACGCGGCTGAACCCGGCTTGCCTGAGAGCATGAACGATCCTGGTAATCGGCGGCATCAGACTCTCGTTTGCGCGCATCAATTCCGGGAAGTATCCGTTGAGCCAGAAAGTATCGGTTTGAGATCGTTCCGTGGTGAAGATCACGAACGTTCCTTCCGGCTGAAGCACCCGAAACATCTCCTTCGCCGCGGCATCGAGATCGCGGAAGTGATGTACCGCTAGGCAGGAAATACCGCCTGCGAATTCTTCATCTTCAAAGGGCATTGCCTCAGCAGTTCCCAGAACAAAGTCCGCGTCAGGAGCTTTCGTCCTTGCGACCTCTAGCATCGCCCGAGAGAGGTCGAAACCAGTCATCCTCAGTCCGCGCTTCGAGAAGGCGGCGAGATAGTTTCCTGTCCCGCAACCAACATCGACGTAGCGGCCCTGAGGCGCTGGTCGGAGATGGTGCAAAAAGCTGTCGACGAGCCGCCCATCCGCGCATCTCGTAGAATCATATCCGCGGGCAACAACATCATAGGGAGCGGCGCTTTCATGCTCTGCGCGGTCGGCGAGCGATATGATCGTCCCCGTCATGAACTTCCTCCTTTCTCGAAAGCGTGCTCGGTTTCGCGCGTGATCGCGCTAGGCTGCCGCTTGTGGCCCAACATCATGGACTGCTTTTTTGTAAATTTCCTTCAGTCGACCTGACCGTATCTCACCGCCGATTTTCACTGACTCCGCCCGCACCATTTCAAGACAGGGCGCCAAAGCGGCGTTGACGACGTGAACGCCTTCCGCTTCGAGGACATGCTTGATCACGGAGCGCCCGGAATGCTTTCCGACGACATAACGCCGAGTGCCGCCAACTTCTTCAGGCTGTAACGGCTCAAACGTTTCCGCGTCCTTGAGCATGCCCTTCGCGTGAATGCCGGATTCATGGGCGAAGACATTGTTGCCCACAATTGGCTGCCAGACGGGCAGAGGCTGCTTTGTCGCCGTGCTGACAAGGTGTGCAACCTCGGTCAGCATCGTCGTGTCGAGGCCGAGATCGATGTCATAGAGCTTCTTCAGGGCCATCGTCATCTGCGCCAAGTCGGGCATACCGGCGCGCTCGCCTATCCCGTTTATGCAGACGTGAAAGTATGTTGCTCCCGCCTCGAGCCCAGCGAGGGTGTTGGCAATCGAGAGGCCGAAATCGTTGTGGCAATGGCATTGGGTCGGTATCGGGCTGACTTTCCGGACGGCACGAACTCTCGCCGCATACTTTTCCGGAGTCATTATCCCGATCGTATCAGACAACCGGAGGCGGTTGGCGCCGGCCTCCGTGACCGCCACAGCGTATTCCTGGAGGAACGGAAGCTCCGTTCGGCCGACATCTTCGGCGCTGATTGAAACGAAGACGCCTTTGTCCTTTGCAAACTTGATCAGGTCCGTCGCCTGCTGGATCAGCCATTGGCGATCGCGGCCGAGACAGCCGGCGAGATGCTTGTTTGATGTCGGAAGTCCGATATGAACCGCTGCGAAACCGAGATCGATAGTCCTTTCGATGTCTTCGCGAACGCCACGATTCCAACCGACCAGGAGAGCTTCATCCTTCCGCTCAAGCATCTCCATCAATGTGGCAACTTCGTCACCGCCCATTGCCGGTATCCCAGGCTCGATAAATTTAACGCCCAGCCGCAGCAGCATTGAAAAGATTTCAAGTTTCTGTTGCTTGGAAAATGCGCTACCCGGTGTTTGCTCACCGTCACGGAGAGTAGTGTCTTCGAGGACTACAGCATGCTTGATCATTTCAGGTTCCCTCCTGCTCTCGCGACGAAGAAACTGCAAAAGGCGTGCCAAGGGCGCAGAAATTGCGTCAGAAAAAATATTCTGCGGGTTATGCAATGGCTTCAATGAAAGTGGCAGCCACAGCGCCGTGTCGCGGATTTCACAAAACCGACAGGGTTGTCGGACGTCGGACGGTTTTCCAGGGGATGGCGCGTGAACCGGTGTGCTATGCGAGATCTCGTTCGCGCCGGCAAGAGGCGTCGTGCGGCTGGTTTCGATCACGTGATGGGCATAGATCGCACCAAAGCTGGGACCCAGGGCATCAAAACGTGCGCCGCCGTAAAGGCCGAACTGATAGCTATCAGCCTCAGCCGAGGCGGCACTTGCCGCAGAACTGATGCTGCTATTGGCATAACCGACCAGCAGGCCCAGCCGCCAATTGTCGGCAAGTGCGGCGTCAATACCGGTAAACAAGTCCGCCTATGTTGCGGTCGATGCCCTCGGCGTTGCCATCGCCGTCCTGGTTGCGCCACGAACCGTAAGCCTCACCCCACCAGGCAAGTGCTGGTACTGCGGTTCGCTTCTCGTCCGGCACAACCGCGCCAAGCGCATGCTGTGCGGCATCGGCGGCAACCTTGGCGGCGGTGCGCGCGGCCGCGGTTCCCGGGGATTTGAACAAGCTTGTCCGTTGCGCCAGCATTGGCGCCTCCTGCGTTCGCAAATTGCACTTTCAAAACGGCCGACCGTTTCCGGTCAGCTATGCGGCGCCGTTTCCGGCCTTCGGCCGCAGGTAACGTGTTTCAGCGGCAGCGAGCTCGTCATAAGCCATCAATTCGAAGAGTTCCTCCAGCGGGGCGATATCGGGCTCGATGCCGACTATGCCTCCCTCGCGAATGATGCGGTTGCAGATATCGCGCATCGCTGCGATCGCAGCACGCATATTGTGGTTTGCCCAAATCACGGTCGAAATGCCTGCAGCGCGATATTCGGCGACCGGCGTGCTGAAGTATTTCGTTGGCACGATCACGACGGGAAGGCGGTTGTGCCAGGATCGGGCAAATGCCAGGATCTCGGTCGGATCGGATTTGCGCGAATGGATGAGAATCGCGTCGGCGCCAGCTTCGGCATAGGCATGCGCGCGTTCAAGTGCCTCGTCCTGACCGTGGCCGGCAATCAGGGCTTCGATCCGCGCCACCAACACGAAGTCGGGGTCGGGGACGGTGTCCTTGACGGCACTTAAGCGGCCGCAGAACTCTTCGATGTCGGCGAGCGGATGACGACCGCCGATGAAGGAATTCATTTTCGGAAAGGCCTTGTCCTCGATACAGATGCCGCTTGCACCACGCTTGCGCAGGCGGCCGGCGACAAGGCGAGCGTTGTTGAAATTGCCGAAGCCGCTGTCGCCGTCGACGAGAATGGGAGTCCTGGCGGCGTAAGCCATGCGTTCCACCACATCGGCCACTTCGCTCCAGGATGCCTCGTTGGCATCGCGATAGCCGAGGCTCGACGAGATCGACAGGCCCGAGGCCCAAAGCCCCTTGAAACCGGCCCTTTTGGCAATGGCTGCGGAGAGCGCATCATGGGCTTCCATGAGGAAGGACGGGCTGTCATGGATGCGAATGAGGTCACGAAGGGTAGTTACGCCTTCGCTTGCTTTGCCGCCCGGATTCCGCAAGCGATGCCCCTTTTCCGATAGTACGCGGATCCGACGCAGACCTGACATGCTGCCTCCCTTCGTTCCATTGATCGCGATATCACCCCCGACATGAATATTGGTCGGCAGCTCCTGCCGCCTCGCTACGATGGTTTTCAAAACTCGTGCCAATTTTGGCTGATCGAACCGAAGAAGAAATTTTGGCGTTGCTTTTCAGCTATTTAGCCTGAGGCGCAACAAGAGATTGGCTAAACAACCCTGTGTAGCGAAGCCGACAGGAGGTATCCCGGATGGCGTTAAAAGAGACGACATCGTAACGTCATCGCGCATCGGGCATGTTGATGGCCAATGGGCTTGCGTGGCTTCGTTGATATGCTGCTCTCGATTAACCGCAGTGTCTAGCGTCGAACCGCGATGACCTGCTCGCCTCGGTACGGGCACTGAGCTATTCGGCGGAGTATTTTATGATGCTCGTCGCGCCACGCCTCAAACCATTCAAGGTTGGCATCTAGCTGCTGCAGCGCGATATCTTGCGCCGGACCGGCAAGTCGCGACCCGAGCGCCATCGGCGCGTTCATCCGTAATCCCATCGGCGCGTCCAGTCGCGCGACCTTGTTCACCAAGCCATACCTCTTAGGCAATTATTGCAATTGCGTCGCAACTGGGCTACGGCTGCGCCCATAGACTTCGACGCCCATTGCGAGCGTCGACACCGGGAGAGCCACGGGTCAGATTGTATGAATACTCCCGCGATCATAGACATTGCTCGGATTTGTAAGGAACACGGGCTTCGCCTGACGGCACCTCGCAAGGTCATCATGCAGGTTTTATTGAAATCGACTGACCATCCCGATGCCGTTGAACTGCATCGACGCGTGCGCAAAATCGACCCGGGCATTGCGATTGCAACGGTGTACCGTACCGTGAACATGCTCCGGGACAAGGGTGTACTTGAGCGTCATACATTCGCCGATGGACGTGCCCGGTACGAAACGGCTGACCATGAACACCACGATCACCTCGTCCGTGTCGACACCGGCGACGTGATCGAATTCAGATCGGACGAGATCGAACGGCTGCAGGAAGAGATCGCTCGCGCTCACGGTTTCGAGATCGTGAGCCACAGGCTTGAGATTTATGTGAAGCCGCTGAAGAAAGCGGCCAAGCGCAGCCGGCGCTGAGCACCGTCCGGGCGGCCGCGCCTGCTCCCCCAGACGCAAGGTGCAGACTGGCGAGCGGCCCGTGGTTTGGCCGCCAGCAGTTTGGTGACGCAGGATCAGACAGCCTCGCGCGCCTCGACCCTCGCGGTCTTGCGCGTGGCGTGGATGAACGCCAGCACGAAGACGATAGAGAGCAGGAGGACGATGGTCGGCGCCGGCGCACTGTCGATGAAGAAGGACAGATAGACGCCGAGGAACGAGGCGGCGACCGCCATCGCTACCGAAAGGATCAGCATGGTGCTGAACTTCCTCGTCAGCAAGAAGGCGATCGCGCCTGGCGCGATCAGCATGGCTATAGCGAGGATGATGCCGACCGCCTTGAGCGCGCCGACGACGGTAAGCGAGATCAGGCATAGAAGCCCATAATGCAGCAGGTAGACTCGCAGGCCAACCGCGCGGGCATGAGCCGGATCGAAGGCGTGTAGCAGGAAGTCACTCCACTTCACAAAGATGACGCCGGCCGTGATCGCAGCAATGGCCCCCGTCTCGATGATGTCGCTGAGCCCGATGCCCAGCATATCGCCGAACAATATGTGGTCGAGATGCACGTCCGACTGGATTTTTACATAGAGCACGAGACCGAGGCCGAACATGCCGGAGAACACAATCCCCATCACCGTGTCCTGCTTGATCCGGCTGTTGTCCTTGAGAAAGCCTGTGGCGATCGCGCAGAACATGCCAGCGACGAAGGCACCGACAGCGTATGGGAAGCCGACGATGTAGGCGACCACGACGCCGGGAAAGACGGCATGGGAGATGGCGTCGCCCATCAGCGACCAGCCCTTGAGCACGAGCAAGCAGGACAGCAGCGCCGTCGGCACCGCTACCAGGACCGAGATGATCAACGCATTGACCATGAAGCCGAATTGGAAGGGCGTGAGCAGAGTGTCGAGGATGCTCATAGCTCAGCCCCCAGTGCTTCGGCCGCGCGGCGGCGAGCCGCCAGCATGCCGTATTTAGGAGCGAGGAAGAAGGCAACGAGGAAGATCAGCGTCTGCAGCACGACGATGATGCCACCGGTCGCGCCATCGAGGAAATAGCTGGCATAGGCGCCGGCGAAGCTGGTGAGTGCTCCAATTACGACCGCGATGACGAGCCGGAAATCGATCGGTGAGCAGATAGGCCGTAGCGCCCGGCGTCACCACCATGCAGATGACGAGAAAGGCGCCGACCGTCTGCAGTGCAGCGACCGTCGAGGCCGACAGCAGTGTGAAGAACATGATCTTGAGCGCGGTTGGGTTGAGGCCGATCGAGCGCGCATGGCTCTCGTCGAAGAAGACCACCATCAGATCCTTCCACTTCACCAGCAGGACAGCGAGCGAGACGAAGCCGATGATGGCAAGTACGTATCCTCCGGCGTGATGGCAAGGATGTTGCCGAGCACGATGGTCTGGATATTCACGGACATCGGCGACAGCGACACCATGAACAGGCCGAGCCCGAAGAAGGAGGAGAAGATGAGGCCGATGATGGCATCCTCCTTGAGCTTCGTGCGCTGGCTGAGGAAGAGCATCGCCGCAGCGGCAAGTCCGCCGGAAAAGAAGGCTCCGATGGAGAACGGCAGGCCGAGCATGTAGGCGCCGGCCACGCCTGGTACGATCGCATGCGAGAGCGCGTCGCCGATCAGCGACCAGCCCTTGAGCATCAGGTAGCAGGACAGAAAGGCGCAGACTCCGCCGACGAGGGCCGAGACCCACATGGCGTTGAGCATGTATTGGTAGCCGAACGGTTCGAGCAGGACAATCATTCCCCCGGCTCCCGCATCTTGTGCTGCATCGCGCCGTTCTCGCCATAGAAGACCAGCGGTCGCTCATCGTCGGTGATGACGGCGAGGCGGCGTTTGTCGTCGTCATCGTGCAGCCCTGCTCCGCCGAGCACGAAGTGCCTGAGCACTCCACCGAAGGCCTTCTCCAGATTGGCCTGGGTGAAGGTTTCGGGCGTCGGGCCATAGGCCAGCACGGTATTCTTCAGTAGTACGGTGCGGTCACAGAATTCCGGCACGCTGCCGAGATTGTGCGTCGAGACAAGCATCACGCGGCCTTCGGCACGCAAGGAGCGAAGCAGCTCAACGATGGCGTCCTCCGTCTTGACGTCGACGCCGGTGAAAGGCTCGTCGAGCAGGATGACACGGCCATCCTGCGCCAGCGCGCGGGCAAGGAAGACGCGCTTCTTCTGCCCGCCCGAAAGCTCGCCGATCTGGCGCTTGCGGAAGTCACGCATGCCGACACGGGCGAGCGCGGCCGTAACCGCCTCGCGATCGGCTGCCTTTGGGATGCGCATCATACCCATATGACCGTAGCGGCCCATCATGACGACGTCTTCGACCAGCACCGGAAAGTTCCAGTCGACCTCCTCGGCCTGCGGCACATAGGCGACCAGATTCTTCTTGAGCGCGACGGAAGCCGGTTGCCCGAGGATAGAGATTCCGCCCCTCGCCAGCCGCACGAAACCCATGATCGCCTTGAACAGCGTCGACTTGCCGGAGCCGTTGACGCCGACCAGCGCCGTGATCGTGCCGGTCGGGATCTCGAAACTGGCGTCGCGCAGGGCGGTGTGGCCATTGCGGTAGGTCACGGTGGCATGTTTCACAGAAAGTCCCGCCTCCGCATCGCCCGATGCGGAGGCGCGATTCGCCAGGGTAGCAACATTCATTGCGAGAGCCCTTCGGTGAGCCCTCTTTCGATCGTGTCGGAGGTCACGCGCAAGAGATCGATGTAGGTCGGCACCGGACCGTCCGCCTCGCTGAGAGAATCGACATAGAGTACGCCGCCGTAGTGCGCGCCGGTTTCACGCGCAACCTGCCTGGCCGGCTTGTCCGAAACCGTGCTTTCGCTGAAGACTGCGACGATCTTGTTTTCCCTGACCGCGTCGATCACCTTGCGCACCTGCTGCGGCGTCCCCTGCTGGTCGGCGTTGATCGGCCAGAGATAGAGCTCCTTCAGACCGAAATCGCGCGCGAGATAGCTGAAGGCGCCCTCGCTCGACACCAGCCATCGCTTGTCCTGGGGGATCGTGCCGAGTTCTTCGCGGATGGGCGCGATGGCCGCCTCGATCTGCCGTTTGTAGGCCTCAGCATTGGCCTTGTAGATTTCGGCGTTCGCCGGATCGTGTTTGACGAAGGCGTCACGAATGTTGTCGACATAGATCAGCGCGTTGGTCGGCGACATCCATGCGTGCGGGTTGGGTTTGCCGGTATATGGCCCTTCCGCGATCCCCATCGGCTCAACGCCATCGGACACGACGGCGCCCGGCACGTCGTTCAGGTTCTGGAAGAACTTTTCGAACCAGAGTTCGAGGTTGAGCCCGTTCCACAGAATGAGCTGCGCGCCCTGCGCCCGCTGTATATCACCTGGCGTCGGCGCATAATTGTGGATCTCAGCGCCCGGTTTAGTGATCGATTCCACGATTGCCGCGTCACCCACCACGTTCTTCGCCATGTCGGCGATGACGGTGAAGGTCGTCACCGCCTTGAATTTCTCTTGGGCGGCGGCCGGAACCACCGTCAGCGCGGCCGCGAAGGCCGCCCCCACCATTCCGGCCAGAACCGACCGCCTTACCTCGTAAAACATTGATGACCCCTTATTGAGAATGAATTGCAATTGCACCTATAAGGAGCATCCTTCTAATTTGCAAGTGCGACTTACTTGCAGTAATGAATCGGAGGGTACCACTTGTCTGGTGGTCACGATTCATTCTTTCCCGAGGGGATGTGGTTCACACCGCCCGCCTCGAATCAGCCTTCTCCCGGTTGCGCAATTCCTGACATTGTAGGCGTAGGCTGAACCGCGACGACCAACACCGCGTTCGTTGGGCGCGCCGGCCTTGAGGGCGAGTTGTCGCTGCTTCGCTGCCACCAACGCAGCCTCACCCACAAGATAGTCCTCCTGCTTCGTCAGCGTGTACCAGATCAGCATGGCGAGCTTGGGGGCGACGGCGACCGCCGCAACCTGATGGCCGCACTTGTTGCGAATGCGCAGGAAGAAGGCTCTGAGCGGTCCGGGCGCCTTCGCCGTCGTCCGGGCGATCCTGTTCGAATGCAAGCAATTTCTCGCAAAAGGCAGCCGGCGTCCTGGCTACTCCCCCGATCATCCCCGATTTAAATCAAATCCGTCTGTGGATATTGACGATTGCGCGACCCTCACCTCGTAGACGGCTAATGCGGGCGGCTACTGAGAGGGTCATATGACAAGCGATTTTTCCGCCGCCCGAGTGCATTTAGATCGAGCGTATCACTACCTTCGTGGCGATGACCCGATGAGCCGGAGGGGGCGCGAAGCCTTGGACCTGTTAATTGAGGCGGTTGCCGTCGAAGAGTTCAAGCAGCCACACCAAAACGCGGAGGTGCTAATGTTTCCGATTGGGCGCCGCTTCTGAGGCGATCTCCATGGCCGCCACTATGAACCATGGTGAGCAAATCCTCCCAGAGCGCAAAGAAGCCCGCCCGGGCATCAAGGCCGCACGCTCGCGTAGCGAACCCCTTGCGGGTTGATCGGAGAGGTCGGGATTGGACCAAGAAATAGCCGATAGGAGCGGGGTTGGATCCTGCCATGGGAGCCAAGTGCGAATGACCTCGCCCATGGCTCTGCACCGCTCCGCAGGCAGCGAGGATCGTCATCCGCGACTTCCGGTCCTGTACGGCCGGCTAAGTTTCCTGTAGCGAGATCGCGCTGGGGATCGCAAAGAACGAAACATCGTGAGAATTCGCAAATGCCTGAAGAGATTGCCGCGTCCGAAACTGAACTCCTGGAGCTGACCGCGAACATCGTTGCCGCCTATGTCAGCAACAATCCGCTCCCGGTGTCTGAACTCGGCCGCGTGATTGCCGATACCTTTGCCGCAGTCAGCAAGCTGCAGGCAGCACCTGAGCCCCAGCTGGAAGAAAAGCGCGCGCCGGCGGTTCCGATCAAGAAATCGGTGACGCCGGATTTCATCATCTGCCTGGACGACGGCAAGAAGTTCAAATCGCTCAAGCGGCACATTGGCACGCACTATAATCTGACACCGGATGAATACCGCGCAAAGTGGGGCCTGCCCGCTGACTATCCGATGGTTGCTCCGAACTATGCGGCAACGCGTTCTCAGCTGGCGAAGGCGAGCGGCCTGGGAAGAAAGGCGGCAGCGCCTGAGCCAGTTGCTCCGCCGGCGCCGGCGAAGCGCCGCAAGATTGGCCTGAAGATCACCTGAATTCCGGAGACGGTCGCTGGTGTGGTAAGCGTGTTGTGCTTTTCACCGCTGTCCTCGCAATGGCTTCAACCCAGCACGACGTATGACGTCCGTTAGCAGCCAGGTGATCATTTCTGGCGTGTAGCGGGAACTGCCTTGCTCGTGCCAGAACAGGGCGGAGTGAGGAGCCTGCGATGCGCCGACCCGACGCCGTGCAGCCATATAGGTCCGAAGTTCGGCCATTACACTGTCGGGAAGCGGCAGGATCCGGGTCTTGAAGAACTTTGTCTGCCGAACCGTGATGGTGCCGTCGCCGAGATTAACGTCACCAAGATCAAGTTGGGTCAATTCGCCCCGCCGTAGACCCGCGCAATAAGCCAGCAACACATGGTATACATGCTCTCCTGACGAAGTGCAGCCCGCGGCGATGGATAGGAACGGGCAATGTCGAGCATCCGCCGCACGTCGGCAGATGAGTAGATATGGGGCTTTCGCCATTGCCTGGCCACTTCCTTCCGAGGTCTCGGGTCCGGTCGGGACGGGGGAATCGACGGGTCACGGTGCCGTAGGATTTTCGCGAAGGCGCGCTCGAGTTTTCGCGCTCGTACGCATGGTTGCGCGTGCCCTTCGTCGCAGCCCATTGATCGATCATCACGCTCAGCGGCTCGGTTTCCAGTTGCGGGTTCAACTGCAGGAACCGGTCGAACTGCAAGGCGCAAAATCTCGGCGCAATGGCGCCGCCCTGAACGCCCCGAAAAATCATACGCCAAGCTGCTCGGCCAGATACGAAACCGCCTCGTCGGGAGCCTCAGCCGCCGCGCAGAAATATCCGTACGCGGCGAAGAACTTCAGTTGAACCGCCAGTCCAAGCCTCGACCCGGCCGCCTTGACGTTCAAAAAGTCGATGTCGGCAAAAGAGAGGCTCCACTCCCCGGTCAACGCCTCGAGCGAAACACGCAAACCCATACCACTCCCTCCGCCAGTCAATCCCTGAAATCCCTTTATTTTCCGGGCTTTTGGCAGCGATAGGTTAGAAGGGTACTAACCAATCTGCTAACCAGTAGGGGCGACAGCGATGCCATGGGACACTGTGCTGAACGATGAACTGCTAAAATCGCATCCTCATCTGAAAGAGTTTTTGCCCTTCCTCGATACGCACAATGCCGAAAGTCCAAGAGGCGCGGTGATGGTCGCGTGTGCATATCTGGATGAGCAATTGCGGGGCATCATCGACGCATATTTGATCGAAGATTCCGACAAAGCCCTTCTGCTGGACGGCTTCAATGCGCCGCTTGGGTCGTTCTCCGCACGGATCAAAGCCGCGCATTGCCTAGGTCTGCTTTCGGACGTGGAAAGGAACGATTGCGACACGCTGCGCAAAATTCGCAACGAATTCGCTCACAGTCATCGTGTCTCATTCGATGACCGTAAAGTTGCGGACCTATGCAACAATTTGCATCACTCCGCTAAGCCGTATGGCAATGTTGAAGTGAATGCTTTTGGTCTGTTCTCGTCCGCAGCGGTCGGGCTTGCATTGGCGTTGGTCAACCGCTCCCACTATGTCGGTGTTGAGCGTTTGACCAAACGGACGTGGCGGCGCTGATCGTCCATTTCAGCGACTTTGAAAAGCCTTATGCTGCGGTCGCTTCAACGTGAGTCGCGCGATGTCTGCTAAAGAAATTCAAGATGTACTTGACCGTGAAAAGCCATGGTTCGATTTGGCACGAATGGCTCTGACGGCACTGGGATTTGCCATCGCATCGTTTGTCGGTGCAAAGTATGTGGTCACAACGAGCCAATCAGCATTCGATGCGATCATACGTATGCTGCCACTGGTTGGGCTGATAGTTTTTTCGGTGTTCCTGTTCATACGAATTATTGTTGTAGTAAATAGGATTGTTGATATCTATTTTCCGAGGGTTCAATTTGGGGATAGCTCGGCGCTAAAAAAGGCTTTCGGCTTTTTGATACTATTCTTTGTATTGTATTCGTCAAGCGGCATTATCGCCTTGACTGGTGCGGCGTTGAGCCATAAATAGGTCCACGGCGTGGCTCAAAACGAAGCTCTATGCTACATCAATTGTCATGCGAACGACCCATCTTGCGAGTATTGGTTCAACCAACCGATCATTGATTTCTTGGTCGTTTCAACGGTTTGTTCTGCCGCATTTCTAATTTCCGCAACGATGTCTTCACGCTTATTGCACCGCTGATTTGATAAACGTTCGTCACGTCAACATTGTTGTTGTTTACAGGCTGCGGAACCTTCCCGCCGTGCATCTGGACGCCTAGCGAGCCGTCTGGGCCGCGTTGAAGCGGCATGATCGCCTCCGGCCCGGCTTCGCCCATGATACCCGCGCCGTTCGCGAAGGCGAACATCGTCGGGCTTGATACAATCGAATTAGAATGGCCGCTGATACCATCGGCGAACGCGCCGCCCTTGGCCCATAGACCAGCGCCAGCCGCGAACGTGAAGGCGCTTGCACCGCCACCGCCGCCGAACAAGCCGAGAATACTTCCGAGAATGCCACCACCACCGCCACTAGCCGAGTTGACTTGAAACAGCGCGTCCAGAACGTTGTTTAGCAGCTTATCAACGATGCTATCCAACGCGTTCATTGCAGCGTTTTTGAAGCTTTCCCAAAAGCCTTCACCGCTTTTCAATCCGTTGCGAAGATCGGAGACAAAGCCGCCCATTATTTCCCGGCTAAACGCGCCGAATTCTCGCGCTGCATCCGCCGCCTTCTTTTGGCTGGCTTCCAACTCATTCGCCGCTGCGGACGCCTTGGCATAGTTGCCCGCAAGCACGTCGATTTGTGCGGCGAGTTCGGGAGTAACTTCGACACCCGCCCGTTTCGCATCGTTCAAAAGCTGTTGTTCGATCCGGGCTTTTTCTACCGCAAATCCATAATCACTGATCGCCGGGTTAAGCCCGCGTTGCGCTTCGGCTTCCGCATTGAATCAAATTGATACGAGCTTGGATTTGTTCCATGCTTCCTTTGAACAAATCATCCGGCGTTTTCTTCGTTGAAGCGCCCATCCGCGTCGAATGTGCGGCTGCTGCAAAACCGACAGCATATCGTCAACGCTGATTTCATGAGGGCAATGACTGCCCGATCTTCGGAAACACGTAAGTTTCAAGTGTCGCCGTCCACTGCGCCGAGTGTTTGGCATTGCGCCAGTTGGCGCTATGGGTTGCGATGTAGTCGCGAGCCCCGGTTTCAAAAGTGTCGCCTGCTGTGCCTTTCGAGCGGTTCGCGGGTGCCTCGCGCATTGCGAGCGGATCGATCCCGGCTTTCACTTTGTCGCGATATTCGAGCGCGACCATCTCTAGCTCTTTCAGCTTGCGTTCGCCGATAGGGACCGCATGGGCTTCCACGGTCATAACGCGGCGCTTCGCGTTGACGGTGTAGCGGATAACCCATGACGCCTTTCCGTTCTTTGCCAGCGCAAAGCACAAGCCGTTGCCGTGCGACCAGAGATTGGGTTTGCCCACCCTAATGCGGTTGCGGAGTTCGCGGTTAAGATCGTCTATTTTGCGTGCCATTTGCGGAGCGGTCCTTTGATTAGATGGGCGATGGCCATACTAACCGTTAGAAGCCGTCCGACAGATCAGTTGAATAGCTGTGGTTAAGCAAAAACCAGCGATATCAACAGGTTGGCTTCTAGCGACTAGTCACGACTAGGCCAACTTAAGGTCACTCCCTCTTCCAAGAGTGAATTCTCAAGCGCCGACGCCATACCGGTCAATCCGTTCCGGCAACGTTCCACAATTTGGCCAAAATCGCAGCTGCGGGCCGATTAGGCCATAAAGGAGTTCGGTGGAGGCGCGACGGCCGCGAAGACACGCCGGGCTCAAGACAGTTTTTCCAGCGAGTTCGCCTCAAGCGGGGTCCAGTCGTCTTCCGCCAGAGCACCGCGGCTTTCGAGCGAGCGCAGAGCCTCGGCGAAACGCTGCTCCAGCGGCGCACCCGGAGACCAGCCATAGGCATTCATGAACTGACTCGGGTCGACCGCGCAGTCGACATCCCGGAGGGAAACCACTCCCTTGGTTTTCTGTCGCCAGCCGCCGTGCCGACGCAGTGCATCTCGACCTTTCGGGCCGCGACGCGCGCCAGAAGCGCGGTCAGTTCGGCCGATGTCACCAATTCAGGATCGGCGAGATTGTAGGCGGCGAAGGCCGGCGTTGCCGCGTCCTGGGCCTAGCCAGCCACGTCGTGATGGCCGTGCCCAGATCGTCTTCGTGCAGGAACTGATACAGCGCACTGCCGGAGCCGGGCACCAGAACCGGGCGCCCGTGCCATATGCGTCGGAAAAACCAGCTTTCGCGATCGAGATCGTTGTTGGGGCCGCATATGTAAGGTGGGCAGAATGCCGCGCAGACGTGAAAGCCCGCAGTTGATATCTCTTCAACCTCGACCTTGCCGCGCCCGTATTCGGCCCATGCCGAGCCGCCACCTATCGCGTCGATTTCCCGAGCCGGGGTCGCCGCGCCGTCGGCATAAACCGCGGCGCTCGAGATCACTGCCGCCTGCTTGACCCGGCCCGCCAGGGCCGACACCATAATGCCGGCCTGCTCACTGGTATAGGCGTTGGTGTCGACCAGACAGTCGAAGCACTTGCCGTCCACAGCGGTAGCGACAGCTTTGGCGTCGTTGCGGTCGGCGGTCAGCTGTTCGACATGTCCAGCGGGCGGTTACCACGATTAAGCACGCTAACCGCCTGCCCCTCGGACAGCAAGGCGCGCACCACCGCGTGTCCGACGAAGCCAGACCCCCCCTATGACAAGCGCCCTCATGCCTTGTATTCCTCCAGGGTCGACATCGGGCCGGCAAGCGTGCGGCGGACAAGCGTCGTTTCGGCGATCTCACTGCCCATTCGGACTGAGAGCCTCAATGATCTTAGGAACAGTCGCCACCGTGGCAATTTTTCCATTCATGTAATCCAGTGAGACGCGCGCGTGCTCTTCGTCGTAGGAGCCGATGCATTCCTCTGCCAAGACGACGCGGAAGTCCCGTTGATAGGCGTCTATCGCGGCCATTCGGATACAGGCGTGAGTGTTGACGCCGCACAGAACCAATTCACCAACACCAAATTCCGCTAGGAGCTCCTCAAGTTCTGTCTTGAAGAACGCGCTGTAGCGTTTTTTGATGATTGTCGCGTCCTTTGGATGCCAATCAAGCCCGGCGTGAAGCTGGGCACCTCTCGTGCCCTCAATGGCAATAGCGACGCGTTTATCGCGCATTTCAAGAAATGCGTCGCTGAGATCGGGGCGGAACGCCTGTCGTATCCAGATCACTGGGAGATGTGACCTTCTGAAGGCACTTACTAGCCTATTGGTATTCTGAACCAGTCGGCTGACTTTGTCCGTATCCCAGCGGTCAAGATGGTCATTGAGCAGGTCGATGATGACGAGACAGCGTATGATCATCGCCATGCTATACGGAACACCGAATGCAGGTTTGTGACACTGGGCGGATTACCACTTTCCACAAACGCACAACGCTGAGCCAGCAGAGTTTCGAGGCGCAGGCGAAGTTACTGCATGGGTCCCGTGGACTCCTATGCGGTCACCGATCACGAGAGCGATCGCAGAGGATGCGATGCTGTTCATGAGTACCAAAGACTAAGGAGCAAATAGCCTAGAGCGGGAAATTGATTGCAAAGCCACGTGAGCGCGATGCAACAGAACTTTCAAATAAATTCACAAATCTTTGCCACAGGAAAATGCTGACAATGATACGCTCATCGGCAAAGTCTGAGGTCAGGCACGGCTAAGAGCTTACACCAATTTACACCATTTACGCTCAGACCGCCGCACACAGCATGCAACGGAGGGTAGCAGCATTGGCAATAAAAACGCTTAACCTGCTTGACGGCAATTCAAGGACAATCCGCAGGGCAGACCGCCGGCCTCAGTAGGTTCGTTGTTCCCGCTTCTCAGGGTAGCGAGTGGAGCCGTTCGGAGCCGCGTGTCGTACCGCAGTCACTGAGGTAAATAGCCTTGGGAAGACGGGCACAGGTGACGATCCGTGAGCCAGGAGACCTGCCATGGCGACAAGGTCCACAGGCGGCGGCCGCGGCAACTGGCGTTGTGCCTGCTTGCCACGTCTGCCTTGCATCCACGCCTTAATCATCGGGGTATGGTATGTCTATCTTGCAGAAAGTTCCTGTTGCAACGCTCGGCATGCCGCGTATCGGCCGTCGTCGAGAATTGAAGCGCGCGCTCGAAAGCTACTGGTCGCAAAAATCTGCCGCTGATGACCTTTTCGAAACGGCGCGGGCGCTGCGGGAAGCGAACTGGATCGAGCAATGCGACCGTGGCGTAACCATAATTCCCTCAAACGACTTTTCCCTCTACGATCATGTGCTGGACACAGCGGTAATGGTCGGTGCCGTGCCGGAACATTATGGCTGGAGCGAGGGGGATGTTCCCATCCCCCTCGATACTTATTTCGCTATGGCGCGAGGCCACCAAGGCGAAGCTGCGGATAGCGCGACGGCAGGCGTGGATCATGCGGTGAGAGCGATGGAGATGACGAAGTGGTTCGACACCAACTATCACTACATCGTTCCAGAGCTCGCTGATGACCAGGCCTTTGCCCTTTCCTCGGCGAAGCCGGTGGACCATTTTCTCGAAGCTAGGGCGCTGGGCATCCGTACGCGCCCGGTGATTCTTGGCCCAATTACCTTCCTCAAGCTTTCCAAGTCGTCAGCCCGAGGCTTCAACCCTATTGCTCTGCTTCCGAAGTTGCTGTCGGTCTACGAGAAACTTCTGCGGCGCCTGAAGCTCGCAGGTGCCGACTGGGTCCAAATCGATGAACCAGCGCTCGTTGTTGACCTGCTTCCAAATGAGCAGGCCGCCTTCGAATTTGCCTATGATCGGCTCTCCAAAGCTGCGCCCGATCTCAAGATCATGCTGGCTACTTATTTCGGTGCATTGGGCGACAATCTCGGGACCGCCCTTTCGCTGCCGATAGCGGGATTGCACATCGATCTTGCGTGCGCTCCCGAGCAACTGGAGCTGGTCGACCGACTTGCGCCGAAGGGCCTGGTGCTGTCGCTCGGTGTGATTGACGGCCGTAACGTCTGGCGCGCGAACCTCTCTGCCATTCTCGGCCGGGTTAAGCCTATCGTCGCGGATTGGCCGCTGGACCGAGTGGAGGTCGCTCCGTCTTGCTCCCTTTTGCATGTTCCGGTCGACCTCGAGCTGGAAACCGCACTTGATCAGGACATAAAGTCCTGGCTCGCATTCGCGACGCAAAAGATGGAAGAACTGACCGTACTCGCCAGCGCGTTGTCCGAAGGTCGAGATATGGTTGCGGCGGAGCTGAGGTCCGTGGACGACGCAGCTGTGGCCCGCGCGACCTCACCGAAGGTGCATGATCCTCTGGTCGAGAGAAAGCTTGCCGGCATCGCCGACTGCATGAAGCAGCGAAAGAGCGCTTTTGCCGAACGCACCCGGTTTCAAATCGAAAAGCTTCGCCTGCCACCTTTCCCGACGACGACCATCGGCTCCTTCCCGCAAACTCAAGAGGTGCGCGATGCGCGGGCGGCTCACGCCAAGGGACGACTTAGCTACCTCGCCTATGAATTGTTCCTGAGGAAGGAGATTGAAGAGGCAATAGGATGGCAAGAGGAAATCGGTCTCGACGTGCTGGTCCATGGCGAATTTGAACGCAACGACATGGTGCAATATTTTGCGGAGCAGCTTTCTGGTTTCGTGTTCACCCAGCACGCATGGGTGCAGAGTTACGGGTCGCGCTATGTGAGGCCGCCGATCATATTCGGCGACGTGTCGCGGCCCAATCCGATGACGGTGAAGTGGTGGGAATTCGCCCAATCGTTGACGAAGAGACCGGTGAAGGGGATGCTCACCGGACCGGTGACCATCCTCAACTGGTCTTTCGTGCGCGACGACCTTCCGCGCTCCGTAGTCTGCCGTCAGATTGCTTTGGCAATACGCGAGGAGGTGCTCGACCTTGAAAAGGCGGGCGCCCAAATAATCCAGATCGACGAAGCTGCACTGCGCGAGCGGTTGCCGCTGCGCAAATCCAACTGGGAATCCTATCTGGATTGGGCCGTCCAGTGCTTCCGTCTCGCTTCGACGGCTGTGGACGATGCGACGCAGATCCACACCCATATGTGCTATTCCGAGTTCAATGAGATCATAAATGCGATCGTGGATATGGATGCCGACGTGATCTCTATCGAGGCTTCCCGATCGCAGATGGAACTGCTCGACGCCTTTCAGGGCTTCGACTATCCCAACGAGATCGGGCCGGGAATATATGACGTCCACTCGCCGCGCGTGCCAGGATCCGACGAAATGGCGAGCTTGCTTTCGCTCGCTCGAGAGCGCCTTTCCGACCATCAGATTTGGGTCAATCCGGATTGCGGGTTGAAGACACGTCAGTGGGAGGAGGTTCGCCCTGCGTTGATCAATATGGTCGAAGCCGCGCGAAATCTGAGAAGCCTACGACGGCCAACAGCCACGAAGAACGGTCCGAAGGGGAGATCGAACAGCGTGCTAAGGCCGCGCGAAGCCACGAATGCGCATACCGCAGCCAGATCTCGCAAAGCCTGAATGCGCCGCTATCGCGCCGGTCACGGATTTCACCGCCCTCGTGGAAGAACACCGGGCGCTTAGTTGTGCGCAGCCTCGCCCTTTGATGCTGGGCCCGGCTATGTGGTCGTGAGCTCGTATTTCATCCTAATGGCGGGGCAGCCACCCTTCCTACGCATCACAACTGCGCCGGTGTTCCCCCCGATTACATGGGGTAATCGCGGGAGCGAGTTGCCCAAGTCTTAGCTATGGAAGTGGGTGGCTGTTCCCCGACAGGATGGAAATACGGGCTCACGATTCGCACCGGGCCCAGGCATCTCAGGGAGAACAGCCATGGAAGACTATATCGGCCTCGATGTTTCGATGAAGAGACAGCGGTTTCCATTCGACGTTACGGCAAGCGCGTCCGGCGTGGGAGGTGCGCCTCTGATCCAAAGGTCATTGCCGAGCTTGTCCGCAAGCGGGCGCCGGCCGCAAAGCGCGTCGTGTTCGAAACCGGCCCCTTATCCGTGTGGTTCTATCATGCGCTCCGCGCAGAGGGATTGCCTGCGATCTGCATCGATGCGCGCCATGCAAAAGCAGCGCTCGACGTGGCTGCGAACAAAACCGACGCGAATGATGCGGACGGTTTAGCGCATCTTGGGGAGGTGGGGTTCTTTCGTGAAGTGCGGGTGAAAGGCTTCGACAGCATGCTGACGCGCACGCTCGTTGCGGCGCGCACCAGGCTGGTCAGGATCACGACCGAACTCTCAAACCAGATCCGGGGGCTCATGAAGACATTCGGACTGCTTGTTCCCGCCGGCAAAGGAAGCACGTTCGAGAAGAATGTCCGCAATCTCCTTGTCGACCAGGACGGGCTCGCTCCTATCGTATTGCCGATGCTGGAAGCTTGGCGCAGCATGCGCGTTCGGGCCGCTGAACTCGGGCGTCAGCTTGTCGCTGGTGCGCGTCAAAGCCGAGCGTGTCAGATTCTCATGTCGATCCCCGGTGTCGGCGCGATCACCGCGACTTCGTTCGTGACTGCCATTGAGGAGCCGGACAACTTCAAGAAATCCCGCTCCGTCGGCGCCTGGCTTGGCCTGACGACCCGACGACACCAATCGGGAGAGGTCGACTATGATGGCCACATATCCCGACGGGGTGATTGTCATTTGCGAGGGCTTCTCTACGAAGCTGCGACGGTCATCCTGACCCGCAGCTGCGCCGACAGCAGCCTGCCAACATGGGGTCTAAAACTCCGGGAGAGGATCGGCTTCAAACGAGCCGCCGTTGCCGTAGCCCGCAAACTGGCGGTGACAATGCATGCGATGCTCAAGACCGGAGAGCTCTTCGACCGGACCGCCGGAGCGACAGCATGACAACTTGCGATAGCGTTCAGTCTCTGGGCGAGCTGAGACGTCCCTGCCGGGACGTGGGCAGAGCCATTCCGCTAGATGGGTCGCACCGCTGGCTCAGCTGAGTGCGTCGAATACATTGAAGGCTCCCCCGCGAAGCTCCATCATGCGGCAACCGATGTTGACCGCGAAGACAACCCTGCATCCGGCACACGCGTCTTAAGACGTGCAAGATACTTGACGTCAGCATTGCGATTAGACAACCCTATCTAATCGAAAGCCGGCGAAGAGTTCACCGGATGGCTGCGTAGTCCTCGACCTCACGATAGAATTTGCTCAGGGGAGATTGGAAACATTTCGCCCAAAAGCGGACGGGCCCGATCGAGACCTTCACTGATAGACCGCGATCAGTTTCTGTAGGCGCTGGGGTTGATGTCGAATACAGCGCGGAAGCACTTCGAAAAATGTGATGCCGAAACGAAGCCGCACGCGATCGCGATCTCCACCATCGGCAACTCAGTTTGCTCGATTAGGCGCTTGGCGCGGGCGAGCCTCACATGGAGATAATAGCGCCTCGGAGAGGACGACACTGAGTGCTTGAAAAGTCATTCAATCTGGCGCTGTGAGCGGCCAACGCGCTTAGCGATGTCGCGGAGAGGGAGCGGATTTTCAACGTGCTCCTCCATGATACAGATCACTTCCGCCAGTGCTTTGCCGATGCCGGTCGCATCAGCGCTTAAGGTCCATTGTCTGTCTGAAGCCGAGCGCCAGTGCGAGGCGATCGTATGTCTACAAACCGCCAATGCGGCCTCTTCGCCGAGATGTTCGCCGATCAACTCCATCACGAAGTCGAAGGACGCGAACTCCCTGCACAGGTAGCGAGACGAGCATTTCGAACAAAGAGTCGGTCAGTCACCTGAACGTGACTAAACGTTTCAGAGAGGGCGGCGCGCTTGTCCCAATGGATCGTGCACGCCGTATCGTCGAGCATGCCGCTTTCCGCCAATAGCCAAGTCGCGGTGCCTAGCGCGGCTATTGGAACGCCGTGTCTTCCGCACAGGCGAAGAACACGGAGCAGAGAAGCCGACGTCTGCTTCTCCACTCGATCGCCGGCGCAAACGATCACCATGTTTGGGCGCTTGCCGGCGTGCAGGCTTTGCCCCGTGCTCGCGAAGTCCGTGCTGGCCGACAGGGAGAGGCCACTGGCGCACTCGACTGGATTGCCATCCAGGCTCGCGATGGCCCACTCGAAGGAGGCCCGGCCGGAGACTGAGTCCGCAAGCCGGAGGGGATCTACAAAAGATGAAAGGGTGAGTTGCGAGAATCCGGGAAGCGCCAGGATGACCAGTCGATACGCCTCCACATCCGCCCCCTTGGCACTCGCCCAGGGTCCCGACGAACGTCGCGAGCTCGATCCACCGCCAAAAATGGTGCATTCATTCGGTCATATCCTCCCTAACGGGTCCTCGACATGCGCTGGCCGATCTATCGGCTTGCGCGGCCGAGACTGGCGGCGCAGCCGTCAGTTGGCAGTGTCATGCTTGCGCTTCATGAAGTCCTTGGCGGTTTCGACCGCCACGGCAGCGTCGCGGCAATAGGCGTCGGCGCCGACTGCCTTGCCGAACTCCTCGTTGAGCGGCGCGCCGCCAACCAGCACGACATAGTAGTCGCGGATGCCCTTTTCCTTCATCGTGTCGATGACGACCTTCATATAGGGCATGGTGGTGATCAAAAGCGCCGACATGCCGATGATGTCGGGCTGGTGCTTTTCGATGGCGTTGAGGTATTTTTCGACCGCATTGTTGATGCCGAGGTCGATGACGTCGAAGCCGGCACCTTCCATCATCATCCCGACGAGGTTCTTGCCGATGTCGTGGATGTCGCCCTTGACGGTGCCGATCACCATCTTGCCCTGCTTCGGCGCGACGGTGGCGGCAAGCAGCGGGCGCAGGATCCCGATGCCGGCCTTCATGGCGTTGGCCGACAGCAGCACTTCCGGCACGAAGAGAATGCCGTCTCCGAAACCCTCGCCGACGATGCGCATGCCTTCGACCAGCGCTTCGGTCAGCACCGTGTAGGGCTGCCAGCCGCGATCGAGAAGGATCCGGGTGCCTTCCTCGATCTCTTCCTTCAGACCGTCATAAAGGTCGTCGTGCATCTGCTGCACGAGTTCGTCGTCGGAAAGCTTAGAAAGGATGACGTTTTCGCCGGACATGATGGGGTCGTGCCGCACAACTTGACGAAAGGTCGGTACCGCCGCGTGGCGGGTACCGACTAGACTAGGCTTCCGGTGAGCCTTGGGAGTTGATCCGGCGACGGGCTGGCCTTGCGCCCGACAATCTTGGTGAATGCCTGCTTGTATCGAACCTGGAGGATGTCGCATCCCCAGGAACCTCCTCTAGTTGTCGGACGCAAGACGCGGCAATTGCGAAGCCGCGGTATGCCCGCTCCGAACGCTATGCCGATGCCAGAAGGGATCGGCTGCCGTATGAGCTTGCCTATGCGTCCAGCCAGACGTTTTGAAGATCGATCTCGTAGGTCTGGTGCATGCCGTAGTTCTTCAGCTTCTTGCTCATATGGCAGTAAAGCTTCTGCCAGTACGGCTGGATTATGATACCGGAATCCTGCAGGATCTGCTCGACGTCCTTCATGACCTCCTTACGCTTGCCGGGGTCGCTGATCGAAAGAGCCTCTTTCAACTTGGCGTCGAACTCGGGATTGGCGTACCCGGTCTCGTTCCAGGCTTCGCCCGAGCGATAAGCCAGAGCGAGCGTCTGGACTGCCAGCGGACGCATGTACCAAATCGTGAGCGAATAAGGATATTTCGACCAGTCGTTCCAGAACGTCGAGCCAGGCAATACCGTTCGCTTCACCTTGATGCCGGCTTCCCGTAGCTGACCGGCAATCGCATCCCCTGTGGCCTTCTGCCAGTCGTCCTCGATGGTGATCAGTTCGTGCTCGTAATCGGCCTGTCCGGCTTTCGCCATCAGCTTCTTGGCGCCGGCGGCGTCACGTGCCTTTTTTGGAAGCGGGAAATACTCGGGCTGAATCGGACTGACGTGGTGATTCTCCCCGACCGTGCCGCGACCGTTGTAGCCGAGCTGCAGCACGGCGTTATTGTCGACCGCCATCTGCAGGGCGTTGCGCACTCTTTTGTCGTCATACGGTTTGTGCGCGACGTTAGTGCGCGCAACAACAGTGGTCGCCGTCGCCACCTCGGACTTGACCAAGCCCATCTTGTCGAGTGCATCGATATAGTCGGACGGGGTCTCGTAATCCAAATCGATTTCGCCGGAGTCGAACGCCGAGATCGTTGCGGTGAAATCCTGGCCGTAGTCGATGAACTGTACGCCGTCGAGCGGCGCTTCTCCACCCCACCATTTGCCATTCTCGCGTCGCTTGACGACCGCTTTCTGGCCGACATCGTAGGAAACAAGTTCGAATGGTCCCGTACCGATCGGCTTCTTGACCGGATCGGCGCCGTCCTTGTCGAAGTTGCGATGCACGACGAGAGCCGGGTAGTCCGTGAAGCCAGGGATGATTGCGATGTCTGGCTCGTTCAGCTTCAGCTTGACCGTGTGATCATCGACCTTCGTGATCGCGCCATCCTTCGCCCTGCCCGTCTTGTCGTCGATCAGAGAGCCCATGCGCGCTGCCATGGAGTTGCCGGCAACCCCCTTTTCGCACCACCGGGTGATGTTGAAGACGACGTCGGCGGCGTTGAAGGCATCGCCGTTGTTCCAGGTCACTCCCTTGCGTACGTGCAGCACGTACTCGGTGGCATCGTGGTTCACGTCCCAGCTCTCGAGCAGAACCGGCTCGAAGGTGAACTGACGCGTATAGCGGACGAGAGGCTCCAGCCAACAGCGGGAGACGTTCGCCATCTCTCCCCAATCGTACGTGCGCGGGTCCTTCTGCCCCTTGACGGACATAGCCACGCGCAGGGTTCCGCCCTTCTTCGGCTCTCCAGCGAAGGCCGGCTGCGGCAAAGCAAGGCCCGCCATGCCGTAGGCCATGCCGGCCGATGCGCCGAACACGCTCGCGATTGCAAGGAACTCGCGCCGGTCCATCCGGCCCTCGCGAGCGTCCTTGGCCATTTCTTCGACGGACGCAGGAACGCGCCCGCCATTCGACGTAAAGTATTTCATGCACTCCTCCTGTTCTTGTTCCCATTCACAGTCCAAAACGTAGGCTCCGTGAGGCGAGGTTGTCGCCTCACTGATTTCTTAGGATCTGGCCCGAGTCCTATTCGGGTCGTAGAGCGCCTCGCTGCGAAGGACAGCTTTGCTGGCGCCCGCCTTGGCTTCGACAACCACCTGCTGCCCGTCATTGGCCAGTTCCGAAATGACGTATCCTTGCGCCAAGGCCTTCCTGACGGTGAAGCCTTTGGCGACCGATGTGACCGTGCCGGCTTTCCTGCCATCGACCGTGATGTCGGCACCAACTTCCAGCGGCACATCAAGGTCGGCGGTCTCGACCAGCATGAGGCGTCTGGGCGGCCCCTGCTCCATCTGGCGCGCGATGACGTGGCGGCCGATGAAATCGGGCTTGTCAAGGCGGACAGTCCATTCGAGGCCCGCTTCGACAGGGGTATTGCCCGTCGAAAGATCAAGACCATACAGGGGAAACTTCTTTTCCATCCTGAGGGTAGCGAGCGAGCCCAGTCCGCAAGGCTTCACGCCCAGGTCGGCTCCGTCCTCGATAAGGCGGTCCCAGAGGTGCTCGGCGTACTCAGAGGGATAGAACAACTCGTAGCCGAGCTCGCCCGAGTAGCCGGTGCGGGAGATCATCACGTCGGGTACACCCGCCAGGTCGCCCATGACGAACCTGAAGTACTTCACCTTGGACGCTGAGAGATCGGCGTCGGTGAGCCTTGAAAGAAGCGCCCGGGATTTCGGGCCCTGCACCGACATGTACGCAAAGCGAGCGCCATAATTGATGACCTCGACCCGAAGTTCGCCAGCCACCTCGCGTATCCAAGCTTCGACCGACACGAACCGCGACGGCGTGGGACAAACCCTGAATGTGTCGTCTGCCATACGGTAGACCAACAGGTCGTCGATCATCCCGCCCTCGGCGTTGCAGAGCGAGGTGTAGACAACGCCTGACGGTCCGACGCGCCCGATGTCGTTGACGCACAGCTTCTGCATCACGTTGAGTGCGTCCGGTCCGGTCACTTCCAGGAAGTACTGCGAGTAGACGTCGAAGAGACCGACGTTTTCTCGAGCGGCTATGTGCTCTGCTTCAATGGACCCGAAGTGCAAGGCGGCTGCGAAGCCGATGCGGTCCACGAACTCCGCGCCAAGGGCCGCGTGCTTGTGATAATAGGGCGTGCGGCGGATCATCGCCATCTGGTCTGTCCTTCTAAATGTTGGTGGGCGCGCGCTCATCGCATCCGCTTCCCTTGGTCCTTAAGAATTTCCCGCGCTGCGTTGTGGCCAGGAATGCCGGATACGCCGCCTCCTGGATGAGTGCTCGAGCCGCACTGATAGAGTCCGCGGATCGGCGACCTGTAGTCGGAGTAGTGAGCGGCCGGCCGCTTGAAGAAGAGTTGGTCAGGTGCGAGTTCGCCATGGAAGATGTGGCCGGAGGGTAGGTTGACCCGGCGTTCGATCTCGTCGGGCGTGAGCACATCCATGGCGATGACGTCGTCCGAGAAGCCTGGCGCAAAGCGGTCCATGGTGGCCATCACGTTCTTGACGAGGTTCGGCCTCTCAGCTTCCCAGTTGGACGACTTCAGGTCGCATGCGGCGTGCCCACCGAAGACGTTGAGAACGTGCTTCCCTGCAGGAGCAAGGGTGTCGTCGACCACCGTGGGGGCAACAGGCGTCAGGAACGGCTCGGTGGAATACCAGCCGTCCTTGGCATCTGTGTACGAGCGGTCCAAATATTCGACGTCGGGCGCGATGTGCACGTATGTCGGGTAGGTGAAGCTGCCGAGAGCCCCGTCCGCGATCGCCTTGTCGAGGGCCCGGTACTGCGGGAGGCGTTCGCACGCGATGTTGATTTTGAAAGCGGAGGAGCGCGTCCGATAATTGCGTATGTCGCGCACGAATTCCGACGGCAGCTCTTTTGAGTCCACCAGCTTCAGGAACGTGACCGGGGCCGCGGCATTCGAGACGACAATCTTCGACCGGTATTCACGACCGTTGCGCAGGGCAACGCCGACGCTTCTGCCATTCTCGACGATGATCCGCTCTACATCGGCCTCAGTCTCGATCTGGAGACCCTTCGTACGGCCATAGGAAGCGATGGAATGGGTAATCGTACCCATCCCTCCCTTGATGAATCCCCAGCCACCAGCGCCTTCGTGCTCGCCCATGATGTGGTGAATGATCACGTAGGCCGACCCGGGTGTACGCGGGCTGACGAACGTTCCAATCGAGGCATAGTACGCGAGGACCGCCCGGATGCGACTGTCGTCGAACCATTCCCGCAGGAAGTCGTCCGCACTCATGGTGAGCAAGTCGACGAGACGATAGAAGCGATCGCCGATCTTGCGGTACTTCCAGGCGAACGAGGCCAAGTTCTTGAGCGACTTAAAGTCAGCCCGCGACGGGTCTGGCGGAACGTCGAACAGAAGCTTGCGCACCACGTTGGCGGCTTCGCTTATGTAGCGGTCAAATTCCGGATAGATCTCTGCGTCGTGGCGGTTGAAACGACCGAACTGTCCCTGCGTCTTCCTCACGTTGTCGGAGAAGACGATGTAGTCATTGTCCAGCGGCGAGTACATATCCGAGCAAGGCAGCACTTGGAGCCCATGCTTGGCGAGCTCGAGGTCGCGGATGATCCTCGGGTGCAATAGGCTCATCAGGTAGGAGAAAGTCGAGGCCCGATAACCTGGATGGAACTCCTCGGTTACGGCTGCTCCGCCCACCACAGAGCGTCGCTCGAGGACTTTAACCTTCAGTCCGTTACGGGCCAGGTAGGCGCCGCAGACCAGTCCGTTGTGCCCGCCTCCAATGACGATCGCGTCGTAAGTCTCTGACATTCAAGTCTCGCTTGGGGCTTGGGCTAGGTTCGCGCGCAGGACTGCTTCACGCTCCGTGTCGATCGGCGTCGCGGCAGGGTTGTTCAGGGTCATGACCCCATGATGCCGGATTAGATTTGACTTCGGGACGAGTGGACATGGCGACATGCGACGACCTTGACACCTGATATAACGGGCCTTCATGTGATGAAGTTACCTCGGTGAAGTCAGGCCCCAAAATATGCGCTATTGAGGCCGAGCGATATGCGCATCCCATTCATGGCACATGAGAGCAGCTCATGAAGTATTGGCGACATGTCCCCCCGTTGCGCGTGATGCTCGCCGTAGAGGCAACAGCCCGTCTGGAGAGCCTCTCCAAGGCGGCAAATGAGCTCAACGTGACCCAGTCAGCCATTAGCCACCTCATCACGCAGGCGGAAGAATTTTTGTCAGTCAGGTTGTTTGATAGACAAAGCAGGCCCGTACGCGTCACGATTGAGGGGAGGCGCTATGTAAATGCCCTTGTAGCCGGTCTTGATATCATCTCCCTCGAGGGCGAGACGCTTCAGCGGGGTCACAATGCGGATAGTCTTACCGTCTCATGTAACCTCGCCTATGCGAACTTCTGGCTGCTGCCTCGCCTGAAGGAATTCCACGAGAGCCACCCTGAGATCACGGTGAACATGGTGACGGCGTATCAGGGGTTGCCCGAACTCTCTGAAAGGATCGACATTTCAGTCCGGTTCGGGAGGGGAAACTGGCCCGATTGCGACGCCGAATTGCTGCTGTCGGAGTTGATCACTCCGGTCGCAAGCCCGGTCTATCTGGCACGCTCGGCCACCATCGAGACTCCGCGCGATCTGACTCACCACCGTTTGTTGCACGCAAGGGCGGACGACAAGACATGGTTCGACTGGGAGCAATGGTTTGCCCACTATGGCGTCAAGACCCACCCGCTGCCTGGGCCGCATTTTGACAATCATTTGACCATGATGCAGGCCGCACTCGCAGGCGAAGGCATCGCGCTTGGATGGATTGGCACTGCAACCGAGTTTGTTCGGGCCGGCCAACTGTTTGAGCTGTTCAATGACAAGATTCAAGCCGACGGCGGGATCTATCTGGTCTGGCGCAAGAACGTTCCGCTGTCGGCCGCGGCCAAGACTTTCGCCAGATGGATGCTTGCTTCGCGAGATGCCAGCTTACGTGACCTAAAGGGTCACAGCCCTACAACCGCAGTCGATTGAGGGACGTGATCAATAGAGGTTACGCCCTCGTTTTTAGGCTTCCCACGTCCTGCAGCGAGCTCTCGACGGATTCCCGCGATCCCGATCGGGTTGCCGCCGTAGGTCCCGCCGAGTCCACCGGGATTGGGGGCCATCCATGATCTCGGCTCTTCCGGTAACCGCCGCAATAGAGAAGCCAGTCCCCAAGCCATTGGCCGTCGTAGTGATGTCAGTCGGACGCGATGGTGCTCCATCGCGAAGAGCTTGCCCGTGCGAGCAAAGCCGATCTGCACTTCGTCGGCGATCCAAAGAATACCGTGTTGGTCGGCAATATCGCGCAATGAACGCAGCCACACGCTTTGGATCGACATCCACCTTGAACAGATTGTCGAGGATTGAAAGCGAGTCCTCAACGGTCGTGCCATGAAGCCCGATCGGGAAAGGAACGAGAAATACATCCGGCATCAGCGCCGAAGCCAGCCTTGTAGGGGACAACCTTCCCGGTCAGCGTCATGCCATGAAGGTGCGACCGTCGAACGCGACGGTAAAAGCGATCACGGCGGTTCGTGGCCGCACACGATCTTGACCGTGTTCTCGACGCCTCGGCCCCATGGTCACAACGATCGACTTCTTCTTGAAATCGCCTGGAACCGAACTGTTGAGGCGTTCTACCCGGCCGACATTGTTCTCATAGGGCACGATCTGATGGCACGTGTGAGTGAAGCGATCCAGTCGGTCTTTGACCGCAGCGATCACGTTGGGATGGCCGGTGTTGACCACGGCGATGCCGGCGGCGAAGTCGATACATCGTCGCCCCCCAACATCCCAGATTTCAGCGTTTTCAGCGTCGGCGGCGTAGACCTGCGTCGTCATTCCAACGCCACGCGATATCGCGTCCGCTCTGCGCGAAAACATCCTCATTAAATATCTTTGTACCTTTTACTACGTGCTGCGGCTGTTCCGGCTTACCCGCGGAAACCTCGCAGTCGCGCCCGATATTTGCCCATTACTGACGCCGCCATTGCCGGCGCCGCATGAGTGCTCGACGGCTAGCCCCGCACTCTCGCATTTTGCGGATCGTACCAAGGCCCAAACTGAAGTTCGATCGGGTAGCGCTTCATTGCAATCTCGACCTCCCATTTGCCGTTGGCGAGCCAGTCCCTGGTCACTCCATCAGCATTTCTCACGTAACCAAGGCCAAGCGACGCGCCGACGCGGTGACCGTAGGCTCCGGACGTCACCGACCCGATGATGGCGCCGTCGCGGACTAGCGGCTCGTTGTGATACAGCATCGGCATGTCAGGCCCGCCCGCCAGTTTCACTTGCACCAGCCGACGTCTGATCGTGCCTTCAGCTCGTTGCTTCACCAGCGCGTCACGGCCCAAGAAGCCGCTGGGCTTGTCCAAGGCCACGGCAAAGCCAAGGCCGCCGTTGTAAGGTGTGTCCTCCTCGCCGATGTCGTGTCCCCAATGGCGGTAGCCTTTTTCCATCCGCAAGGAGTTCAAGGCGAAGAAGCCGCCGGGCCTAAGACCGAAGTCATTTCCAGCCTCGACAATCTTTTCATAGACATGGGCAGCGAACTCCGTTTCCGGATAGAGCTCGTAGCCGAGCTCGCCCACGAATGTCAGCCGGCTTGCGCGCACGCGAGCATAGCCAAGGTCGATCTCGCGGCTCGTGCCGAAAGGAAAGCCTTCGTTGCTGAAATCGTCAGGCGAGACGCGCGCCATCAACTTCCGCGCCTTCGGGCCCATGACGGCAAGCATCGGAAGGCCGGAGGTAATGTCGACGATGTGGACGCGCGCGCCGTTCGGCAGGTGCCGTTTGAACCAGGCGAGGTCCCGACGCTGCGAGACTGCCACGGTGACGACCAGGAACGCGTCGTCCGCCAGACGCGTTACCGTGACGTCCGCTTCGATGCCGCCGATCTCGTTGAGCCACTGCGTGTAGACCACGCGGCCGACCTCGACGTCGCACTCGGCGGCGCAAATCCAGTTCATCGTCTTGAGCGCGTCCGGACCTTCGACACGGTATTTGACGAAGCAGCTATGGTCGAAAATCGTCACGCTCTCAGCAGTGCTCTGGCACTCCGCGCGAACATTCGCGAACCAGCTCGGGCGATAGTAGGAATATTCGATGTTCGCGACTTCCTGGGCGGTACCGAAGAAGCCAGGCCGCTCCCAGCCCGCCGCTTCGGTCATGAAGGCACCGGCCGCGACCAGGCGATCATGGAAGGGCGACCGCCGCACGCCCCGTGCGGACACGAACTGCCGGCTCGGCCAGTGCATGTCGAAGTTGAGACCGAGGGTCTCGACCGTGCGGTCCTCCAGATATTTCCGATTTCGCTGGAAGCTCTGTGTGCGCCGCACGTCGACGTCGATCAACTCCACTGGCGGCCTGCCGTCGCGTATCCAGGATGCCAGCGATTTGCCTACGCCGCCGGAAGACAGGATACCAAGCGAATTGAAGCCGGTAGCGCAGTACAGTCCGGAGACTTCAGCTGTCTCGCCGAGCAAATAGCGGCCGTCGGTCGTAAAGCTTTCGGGGCCGTTGAAAAATAGTTGCATGCCAGTATTCGCCAGCAGCGGCACGCGATTGGTCGCGGCCTCCAGGTGTGGCGAGATATGATCGATGTCCTCCGGAAGGGCGTCAAAGTTAAAGTCCCTTGAGATCCCCTGTTGCCCCCAGGGCTTCGCCACAGGTTCGAAAAACCCGACGAGAAGCTTGCCGGCGTCCTCCTTGTAGTAGGTCCACTCGTCGCCGAGGAACATCACTGGAAGATTGCGTGGCAGGTCAGGAATGGCCTCGGTGACGACATAGAAATGCTCGGCGGCGTGGAGCGGGACCGTTACGCCGATCTCGGCGGCCAGATCGCGCGACCACATACCGCCACAGATCACGACAGTGCGAGCTTCGATCTTGCCTTGCTCTGTCATGACGCCGGCAGCCCGGCCGTTCTCGACAAGGATACGAGTCACCGGCAGGTTCTCTATTACCCGAACCCCGCCCGTTCGAGCGCCTTTCGCATAAGCCATTGTGACGTCGGCCGGATTGACCTGACCATCGTGAGGGAACCAGAATCCTCCGACAATGCCCTCCATGTTGACGGGAGCCCATCGCTCTTTGATTTCACCTGACGTAACCGCCTCGACCGGAAGGCCGAAGTTGCGCCCCATGGAAGCGCCCCTGGCCAGTTCCTCGTACCGCGCGGGCGTGGTCGCGATCCGGAGCGACCCGTTTCGTTTGAAGCCGGTGGCCTGGCCAGTTTCGTCTTCGAGGTGAGTGAAGAGTTCACCCGTGTACTTCGCCAGCTCGGTCATGCGCTGCGTCGCCCGTAGCTGCGTGACTAACCCAGCGGCGTGCCAGGTCGTTCCGCACGTAAGCTGGCGGCGTTCGCAGAGCACTACGTCTGTGATGCCTACTTTGACCAGGTGATAGGCGATCGAGCAGCCCGCTACACCGCCGCCGACGATAAGGACATCAGCCTTCGAGGGTATGTTCATATCCAGTGCCTTTGAGATTGCTGCCCTGCCCGCGGGTACGCCGGGCGAGCGAAGTGGATTTCAGATGATTGAGCCGGCGTTCATCCGACAGCCGGCAGACGACACGGTTGGCATCCTCGAAAAGCGGGAATGCAATGACGGAAGCAACTCCCACCCTGTTCTCATTCCTATCGTTCGGCACTTCCCTGCCGCTCCCTTTTTCAGCCTGCTGACTTGGGGTTCTGCTTGACGAGTTTTAGTCTGCTTCTCACTTCGCCGGGCCCCAGCAGGCGGACGCCCATGGCCGTGATCAGTTCCACCGCACGAGCGACAAGTTCGGCGTTGGTCGCAAGCCGCCCCTTTTCAAGGTAAAGATTGTCCTCAAGCCCGACCCGGACATTGCCGCCGGCAAGGATCGCTGCCGCCACATAGGCCATCTGGTCGCGGCCGAGCGAGAACGCGGACCAGGTGCAGTCACGCGGGGCGTTGTTCACCATCGCCATCAGCGTGTTAAGGTCATTGGGCGCCCCCCAGGGCACCCCCATGCAGAACTGGATAAGTGCGGGCGATTTCAGCACGCCCTCGGCCAGAATCTGCTTTGCAAACCACAGATGGCCAGTGTCGAAGACCTCAATCTCGGCCTGCACCCCGTGCTCAGAAATGACAGCCCCCATATCCCTCAGGATCCCAGGGGTATTGACCATGATCAGTCCGGCATCGCCAAAGTTCATTGAGCCGCAATCGATGGTGCAGATTTCCGGGCGGCATTCGACGATATGCGCGAGCCTCGCGCTGACGCCGATCAGGTCGGTGCCCTCAACCTCGATCGGCAAGGGTTCTTCATTCGGCCCCAGAAACAGATCCCCGCCCATGCCGCAGGTGAGATTCAATATAAGGTCGACATCGGCGCTGCGGATGCGGTCCGTCACTTCCCGGTACAGCGACAGGTCGCGTGACGGCTTGCCGCTCTCAGGATCGCGGACGTGACAATGCACGATCGCGGCTCCCTTGCGTGCGGCGGCGATCGCGTCGTCGGCGATCTCCTTCGGACTGCGCGGCACGTGGCGCGACTTGTCCTGCGTATTTCCCGAACCGGTGACTGCGCAGGTAACGAAGACTTCTCGGCTCATGTCCAACGGCATCTGGCGTAACTCCTCCAACGTCACAACTGCGCGAAAGGCCATGCCTGCGCTTCGCACACTGATCTCCGCCCCGTTGCGGCCTTCGGGCAGAAGCTTCTTCCCCTGCCCTGAGAAAGGACGCGTCCTGCTTTCGCGACTAGCCCTGGCTCGATCGCGCTCGTTCGGCCTTCGCCTTGCGCAGATCGCGGATGGCCGTCCCGGCCTCCTCGGGCCGCGGCAGATGCGCATGGGCTTCCTCAAGGCTCTTCAGCGCGCCAGCCACATGGGGGAGTGGCTCCCGGACCGCGCGGGTGGTGAGATCGACATGCAGGATCATCATCTCGACCGTCGCGGCGAGTTTCTCGTCCGGCCCATAGAAACGGTGGAACAGATGGGTTTTCTTTCCGGTACCGTAGAGTACCTGCGTGCGGACGGTGATCTCATCACCCTCGTGCAGCTCGACCAAATAGCGGACATGCGTCTCCGCGGTAAAATGGCTTCGGCCGGCCGCGATGTATTCGGCGGTGACGCCGCAGCTTTCCGTCAGTGCATCCGCCGCATTCGAGGCAATCTCGATATAGTGCGTCTCATTTATATGGCCATTCGCTTCCGTCCAGCTGGACGGAATGACGCGCCTGGCAGTAACGGGAAGGGAACCGTCCTGTTGAAGGTGCAGCTGCGCCTCGTGGGCGCGTACCGTGCCCCCCGCCCCCACCCGCCGGGGCTTGAGCGCCCGGATCAGTGCGACCAGGCTGGCATCGCGTGTGCGCTCCATTTCTCGAATGCTGCGCCCCGCGGACTGAGCGTCGGATTGATCAGCGATACGGTCGATCAACGCTGTGTCGAGATCGGGTACGTCCATCAAATGGCTCAGCGGCTCGGCCAGCGAGGGGCCGAATTGCGCGAAGAAGTGTCGCATCCCGGCCTCTCCGCCAGACAATCGATAGGTCTCGAACTGGCCCATCTGCGCGCAGCGCAAGCCAAAGCCGTAAAGAATTGCCTCATCGATCTGGGCGGTGGTGGCGACACCATCCTTGATCATCCATAGCGCTTCTCGCCACATTGCCTCCTGCAGCCGATTGCCAATGAAACCGTCAATCTCGCGGTCAAGCACCAGCGGATACATGCCGATGCCTTGCAGTATCCCCGCCGTGCGCGCCTTAAGCGCCGGCGGCGTCAGGTCGGACCCCACCACCTCGACGAGAGGCAGGAGGTAAACCGGATTGAAGGGATGAGCGACGATTAGGCGTGCGGGCTGGCTACACAGCTCCTGAAGCTTGCTTGGCCTGATCGCTGACGTTGAAGAGGCGAGAATGGCCTCGTTGCCGAGGTACGGTTCGATCGCGGCATAAGTGGAGCGCTTGACCTCCAGCCGTTCGGGCACACTTTCTTGCACCCAATCGGCTCCCGTCACAGCCTCGGTAATCCTCCGGGCGAAATCGAGCCTACCGACCGGAGGCAAAGGGCGATCGTATAGGGCGGGCAGACTGGAACGAGCATGAGCCAGCACTTCCCGCATGCAACGTTCTGCATCAGGGGCTGGGTCGAAAATGCTGACGTCATGACCGTTCAGCATGAATCGGGCAGCCCAGCCCGCACCGATGACCCCACAACCAATGATCGCGACCTTCATCTTAGGCCACTTTGCGTGCGAGATCGGCTGCCGGCACGATCAGCGCATCGACTGCCATGGCCCCCTTGGCCGTTACGACGATCGGATTGACGTCGGCCTCGTTCATTGCGTCACCCAGGACGGCACACATGACCGAGAAACTGCTGAGAGCCCTGGCGGCAGCGACTTTATCGACAGGTTCGTTTCCACGTATCCCATCTAGCAAGCGTGAGATAGGAAGCCGGTCAATTAGGTCGAGCGCGCGACTCTCGTTGAATGGAGCAAGGGCAAATTGTTGCCCGCCGAAATGTTCAACGAGGGTACCTCCGGCTGATACCATGACCAGAGGACCGAAGTCGGGATCCTTCACGCAGCCAAAGGCGAGCTCGATGCCTCGCGGCGCCATATTCTGGATGATTGCGCGCGGCCCAAGGGTTGCGCCAAGGCGGCCGTAAGACTGCTCGAGCTCCCTCTCGTCCCGTATGCTGAGGAGGACGCCGCCGACGTCACTCTTGTGCTCGACGCCTTCGGCGGCGGTTTTCAGGGCAATTGGATAGCCCAATCGTTTCGCAGCCGCCTTAAGCCCGTCCAACGTGTCGTGAACTTCGTTGTCGACAACAGGAACGCCAAAGCTAGACAGAAGCGCTAACGCCTCATGTTCATCGATAGGCTTAGGAAGCGACAAACGAGCCTGCCACGAAGCCACGACACCTTCCGAATCTTTCGGGAAAGGGTCAGCGGCCTCGCCCCGTCGCTCAGACCATTCCTGGAGCTTGGATATCGCATTCAACGTCTCGCCGATGCCGTTGATGCAGGGAATCCCCCGATCGATGAGCCTGGCCCCAAGCAAGAAGTTGTTCGCGCGGCCGAAGCTTGAATAAAAAAAGCACGGCTTGCTTGTGCGCAGGGGCAGGCAGAGGGCAAGGTCAAGGAGCTTCTCTTCGTAGACGTAGTCGTCCCTGAGATCGGCTTCCAAACCAACCATCGAAACCTCTTCAGCATCGGAAAGAATCGTGAGCACTTCCTCGAACGGCTTGCTGAAGTCCTCAGTGAGGTCCGCTGCGCAGTCCAAGGGATTTGAGGGCTCAAGATGCTGCGGCAAGACCTGACGTAGGCCGTGAACGGTCCGGTTCGAGAACCTGGCAAGCCGCGCACCCGACTCGGCCGCCAGATCGATGGCGAGTTCGCGCAGACCGCCGGAATCTGTTACCAGCGCGGCGCCACCTGGTCCAGGCAAGCGTCCCGTCGAGCACAGCGACGCAACGTTCATCAATTCATCGATGGACTGCACGCTGATCGCGCCGCAATCTTCGAGCACGGCCTCGTAGGCGGCTTTGGAGCCCGCCAAGGCTCCAGTATGCGACCGTGCCATTCGTGCACTTTCCTCGGTGCGGCCGACTTTGCAGACGACCACAGGGATGCCTCGCTGGCGAGCATGTTTCAGGCTGCTTTGGAACCCGGCGGGATTCCGGGCTGTCTCCATAAAGATGGCGATGACCTTCGTGCTCTCCCGAGTCACCGCGTAATCGATGTATTCGTCAATTGTCGCGCCGATTTCCTGACCGGGCGATACCAGCAGATCGAACCGGTATCGGGGGTCATTCATCGCTAGCGTCGTGAAGACGGATCCGGAGTGGGCAATGAGGGTTATTCCGCCCGGCTTGAGATGTGACGCGCCGTAGAAGCTTGCAACGCAGCCAGACGGGACATTGATCAATCCCATCCCAGCGCCGCCGCAGACCGCGATCCCGTGTTCGCGGGCGATGTCCTTGAGGCGCGATAGCAGCGGTGCTCCGTCCGTGGCCTTGCCGTTGCAGGCGTCGAAAATGACCGCCGATTTGGCTCCGCTTCCGATGGCGTCCACCAACGACTGCTCCAGATTGCGCCCACCCACCCCAAGGATCGCGAGATCAGGAGCCTCGTCGAGATCGCCGAGGCTCGCCCGACATGGCCGCCCAAGCACGCTTTCGTAGCGGGGGTTGATGAAATCGATGCGGCCGGAGAAATTGGCGCTGGTGACCGCTTGGGCGAGCCGCAGCCCGAATGAATTGGCCCGCTCGGAGACCCCGACAACGGCGATCGATCGAGCATCCAGCATTGGCGCAAGTCTGTGCGCCGCGTTCAACATGCCTTGAGCAGGATAGTTGGCAAGCATATCAATTCCCGCTGAACTTGGCCGGCCGCTTCTCGGCAAAAGCAACTGCGCCCTCATCGAAGTCTTCGGATTTGAGCATGCGCTCATAGTGCGGAAGGCCGCTCTTGCCCGTCCATGCAAGCCTGCTCATCTCATGGGCTGCTTCGACTGACAGATGGGCGGTGGCGCGCATGAACTCTTTCAGTGCCTTGGCAACCAGGGGAGCTCCCGAAGCGATGTCCTTCGCGATCTCGATCGCGTGCTCCAGAATGCGTTCGCGAGGAACGACATCACGAACCAGGCCCCAATGTTTGGCTTCATAGGCGGAGAGGCGTCGGCCCGTCAGCATGAGATCGATAGCGACGTTGTACGGTACTCTGCGGTGCAGCTTTTGGATTGCACCTCCGTCAGGCAGGAAACCCCGCTGCATCTCAGGCAGCGCGAAATAGGCCTCCTCCGAGGCCAAGATGATGTCGGCGCCGAGCGCCAGCTCGAAACCGCCGCCCACGGCAGCGCCGTTAACGGCCGCAATCACTGGCTTGGTCAGGTCGAAGAACTCCGGCAAGCCACCAATGCCGCCAGGTCCGAGGTCGAAACCCTTTTCCTCGTCGCGCCCGTCACCACGCGCGACCGCTTTAAGGTCCCAGCCAGCACTGAAAATCCGCTTCTGGTTTTCTTCGCCGACTACAATCCCCGCTCGGAGATCGTCATCGTCGTTAAGCTGCTTGAAGGCGTGATGGAGTTCATACGAGAAGGCCGTGTCGATGGCATTTGCAGGTGGCCGATTCATCGTGACGACCATGATGCCAGAGTCGATCTCGACCTTAAGTTGGGATGACATGGGGCTCGTTCCAGGGTTCATCGTTCAGTGCGGTCGCCTACGGTAGGTCGATTCAGCCTGGGCGGATATGAGCAAACTTTTCATGGGCTCATGAGTTTTGCTCATAATGCATAGGGCCGCGCTCCTCCCGTTCACGCGCTTGCCAGGCTCGAAAGCTTTTCGAACACGGCGGAGCCGAACATGACTTTTTCGGCTATCAGCCATTCTCTTTGCTCTTGCCAATGAACGCTCGCAACATGTAGGAGCCGGCAAGGTTGTGTATGTCGACGGGCACACTGCTGCTGCCCGCACGTGTTCCTTCTCTCATCGGTACGGGCTAAACTTCTCCGACTTGTCGCTTGCCGCCCAGCTCAAGCACTTCATGAATTTCCTTCATGCCACGGGGAGTGCTTAGCGCAGTTGAAAAACTGGCGAACCGGCAAGCTCCAATTCTTGTCGTTCGGTCAAGCGAGGACATAGGTGCGCAAGATCGCGCTCAACACCCAGCGCTCGTATCTGCAACAGGTGTCGCTGTTCCGCCGCTATTCCGGGAAGTCGCCGGACCTACTCGGGCGCAGCGCCGCGATGGCGGCGTGGATCGAACCGACGCCAGCTTCTTCTCGTTGGTCAGATAGACCTGATAGGTCCGAATGTCCTCGCGCTTTCTCTCCAGTGTGACGCTGGAAAGGGTCTGGGCGCCTTCCGGCGCTATGTGGAGAAGACTGCGGCATCTTGGTCAATGGCCCGGTTGTGGCCGCCTACCAAGCGATGCGCGGCGTTGCGTTCATGACAGCGATCACCTTTGTCGTCGAAATCGGCGATGTCAGGCGCTTTGATAATCCCCGTCAGTTGATGGCGTATCTCGGTCTCGTGCCGTCGAAAAAGCTCAACGGGCGAACGGGTCAAGCGCGGCGGGATCACCAAGGCGGGCAACACAAGGGCCAGGAATGCCCATAGAAGGCGCTTGGACATATCGCTTCCCCGGGCGGGAAGAACAGTCGGTTGATGACGACGGCCCGCGACCATCTGGGCAAGGCCGACACCATGACAATTGCCGCTATCGAGACCGGCGTGCCTATATCGTTGTGGCGGAAGATACTTTCTGGTCGTACGACGACAAGCGAAGCGACCTGACGATCAGCTGAATGTAATCGGCATCGATGATTGGGCGTGGCGTAGAAATCATCTCTAGGGGAGCATCATTTGTGATATGGAGAGGCGGCGGATCGTGACACTATTCCGCCACCGCGAAACCGCCAATCTCGTCTTGGTCTTGCCAATCAGCAACGACACCATCATCAGCCGCCTGCCGAAGCCGGCGGCCGGCCTGCCACCCAGTGCCAACCCAAGATGATGAACGATACACTGGACAAAACGTTGGGCGTCATCTGAAGCGCGATCTTCTTGCTCGCAAGTCGGCAACCATCCTCACGTATCGGCTGTGGACGCGGCTCGACGATCGCCACATAGCGGGCAACCCCGCCCGGCTGCGGAACGCGCCGAAACCAAGATCACTCCCTCGTCCTCGGCGGTACTCTCGACGATCAATCCAGCCGGATCAGTGACGACAAACGCAGATTGCTCGCCCCGCAGAAAACAGACCCACGTCGCTACGCAAAATCATCAAATGTGAGTCAGAGCCAAAATTGCACGCCAGACCACAAGTATGCCAGCCGTGTAAATGCCCTGTGTCCATCTTTGTTGAACAGCTTACGCATGTGCTTTCGTCGTCAGAGCCGGAAAGCACAAATCATGACTAAAGAGCTCGCAAACGAACATAAGAGCTCACCATAGCGCGCCCTCGGAGCCGGCCGCGGCCAAAGCCCGTGATGACTTCGTCCGCAATTGACAAGATGTAGGGCTCCTTCACAAAAGACGGAATAGCTTCCCAAATACCCCGCGGGAAGTGGGGGCGAGGAGAATATGCGGGAGCGGAAGGTCCATGTGGTTGTGATAGAAGCTTATTCGCGTCTTCGAGCCGGACAGGACGCTACAGCCGACCGGTTTCGCTCTCAATACCGAAGTCGAACATTTCGTTTGGATCGGGGCCGGAGATTGGCCGTGGCGTCGTCACCGTCGCTCCTCTATTGGCATGCAGGCACAATGGGTCATGCGGAAAATCCAGTAGTGAGCCCTGTCCTCCTTGATGAGTATGCCGTCTTTGAGACAGTGTTCCAGCGCAAAAACGCCCGCATCCTGCAGATGCCGCACCTCGTCTTCAAAGGCAGTTGCCTCTGCATAGATCTTGCGAGTGCTTGCGATGACGAACCCGCTCGGACGCGTGACGCGGGCCAATTCGCGCAGCCCATCTGGCCGGACGTGCCCTTGCGTGAAGACTCCGCAGCTTACTGTGATGTCATAGCTTGCATTGGGGTAGTCGGAGAGCGGCCCGTTTAGATTGACATCGCCTCGGACATGTCGATAGACGCAGGTCCGCCGGGCCTTTTTCGCCATCGTCTCGGAGAGATCAAACCCGTCGATCAACCGGAAGCCGAGGCGTTCCAGCTGCACGCCGACGAGGCCCGTTCCGCAGCCGGCGTCCAGGATTGAGATGGCTGCTCGCTCCCTGCCCAAATAGGCCGTCTGCATAGCGCCCGCCAGTTCCGCGACGATCTTCGGCCCGCAATACCCCTCGCGGCTTACATCCAAATCGTAGTCACTGGCCCAGGCGCGATAATACCGGGCCAAGCGGCCGGCGTCGCCGTCGAGTTCATAGCAAGCCTGGATGCGCTGTCGTGCGGCTTGCTCTGCAGCGCTCGTTTGATCGGGAATGCTCATGACAGTTCCTCCGTGTACGGACATATGGCGATAAGTGAGGCGCACGGCGCTCCCTCCGGTCTCCCCAGCAGACACGCGGCTTTACTTTGAAAGAGAGGCATCACGTTGACCCAACTATGCTCACCTCTGGTCTACTTCGTCAACAATATATATATCAACATTTTTCGACTTATTGTTAAAGTTACATAAAAACATGTAATTTTGTTTCTACTTCGAATTCACGCATTCGTATAACAAGAAATATTTCTCGGAGATTATCCTGCATCTTGCAACGAATCTTTCTAAGAATTTCGCAAACTGACAGGCCGTGTCCGTATATCCTGCACAGAGTGGGCCGCGATCAAGAGCGGTCGGCGTTATCGGAGCCAAAGGAGGTGTGCGAGTTCGACGGGAAGGTGCGAAACGGTTACCACCCGAATGGGATAGTGCTTGCTGCGCAATGGACTGCCGATCTTCTCTAGGTTCAGGTCGGCGGGTGAGTCGAAGATTCGATGAGCAGCCAGAATCCGCGCTTCAACTTCGTCAATGACCAATCGGCAAGGCGATCCCCGAGCGCATCAGCATCAAGAGAACCATCATCACCACTGCCTGGAACGGCACGCTATCTCGGAAAGTCCTGACATGCCGAAACTGAAAATGCAGCCCTCGACCCACGCCGAAGCGCGGCCGCCGTCGCATCTGTTCTATCTCTCCGGCCTCCGCCGTCCGCTCGTCGACCGCGCGGAAGGCATCTATTTCTGGACCAGGGACGACCGGCGTTTCATCGACGGATCGAGCGGGCCGATGGTCGCCAATATCGGCCACTCCAACTGCAACGTCCTCGACGCCATGAAGCGGCAAATGCACAAGACGACCTTCGCCTTCCGGCTCCATTTGAGAACGAGCCGGCGGAAGAGCGGCGCGGCGCGTGGCCAGGGAGTGCCAGGCAGCGGGCAGCGTCTATCTCAGGCTATCCGTCGACACGGACAATGAGACGGCCAAGGCTTTTTATGAAAGCTCGGCATCGGCTGGTCGAGTTACGAGCAGGTCCAGAAGATCATCAGCAAGGCCTTCTTCGCCTTTGCCGATGCGCCAGAGGAGTGACGATGAAAGCCTTCTACGCCAATGAACAAAAACGCCACGAGCCCAAAGCCTACCTCTCCAGCGGCACAGCCCGGCCCCACCCTGAAAAACCGGAACGGGTCGAGAGATTGTTAGCCGGCGCATCATCAGCCGGTTTGACCGTTGAACGGCCCAAGAATCATGGCCTTGGCCCGATCACTGCCGTGCACACACCCGAATATCTCGACTTCCTCGAACACATTTTCGCGCGCTGGCAGCGCATCGAAGGCGCCTCGGCAGAAGTTATCCCGAATATCCATCCGATCACCCGCAACGGCTCTTACCCCGGTTCGGCGGTCGGCCAGGCCGGCTATCATATGGTCGACACCGTGTGCCCGATCTCGACCGAGACCTGGAACAGCGCGCTCTGGAGCGCCTGGAGCGCAGTCGAAGCCGCCGAAGCCGTGAAAGCGGGGGCGCCTTCGGCCTACGCGCTTTGCAGACCGCCCGGCCACCATGCCTTCGCCGACGTCGCTGGCGGCTTCTGCTTCATCAACAATTCGGCGGTCGCGGCGCTGGCGCTGCGCAGGAGTGCTGCGCGCGTCGCGATCCTCGACGTCGACCTACATCACGGCAACGGCACGCAAGGCATCTTCTACGCAAGGCCCGACGTGCTCACCGTCTCGCTGCATGCCGATCCGGTGTGCTTTTATCCCTTTTTCTGGGGCTACGCCGGCGAGCGCGGCGAAGGCGCCGGCCTCGGCTACAACCTCAACCTGCCGCTGCCACGCAAATCCGGCGATGCGGCATTTTTGGAAGCGCTCGCAACAGCCCTCCGGCGCATTCGCGCCTTCGCACCCGAAGCGCTGGTAGTGGCGCTCGGTCTTGATGCCTTCGAGGGCGATCCTTTCGGCGGCCTGGCGGTGACGACGCTTGGCTTCTCGCGTATCGGCGAGGCTATTGCCGGGCTCAGCCTGCCTACGGTGATCGTGCAGGAAGGCGGCTATCTTTGCGATGCGCTCGGTGACAACCTCACCGCTTTCCTGACCGGCTTCGGCGGTAGGAGAGGCCCTTGATGAGCGGCTCGACACCAACGGTATCGAAGCGCTGGCCCGGCAACAGGACAAAGCGCACGAGAACCCGACGGGTTCTCGACATCGAGGTGCACGTCATCCATTCGACTAGCGTTGCGGGTATCGCGTGAGCATCGCCGTGCGAAGACCGACCGGTTGGACACGGCGATGCTCATGCGCGTATTCCTGGGCTGGCCGCGCAGCGAGCGCGGGCATTGCGGTTGCGATCCCCACGCTCGAGGAAGAAGATGCCAGACGTCCAAGCCGTGAGCGGGAAAGCCTGGTGGGCGAGCGCACGCGGATCATCAACCGCATCAAGGCGGTCCTGGCGTGGCTCGGGATCCGCGGCTTCAACCCCAAATTGCGCAGAGCGGTGGAATGCCTTGACGCGCTGCGTGACAACGCATGGTGTGCCGCTGCCACCCGCCTCGCGCGTCTGGAACAGGCGCCGGTGACGGGGCCACATGCGATGGTGCGTCTGATGCCAGCGTCATCGGCATCGGCGTCGAGACCGCCGACATCGTGTACATCATGTAGATGATGACGGAAACGTTCGAGACCGTTGATCCCGTCACCGACGCCGATTTCGCTGAAGCCCTGACGCGCGATCCGCTGATCGCGTTTCTAACGGCGGGAGCGGACACCGGGGGGTGGCACCCTGAGCCGCAAGGACGGGTGCCGCCTTGCACTCATTTGGCGTATGGTTGCTGCGCGAGCGCGAGCGCTTTATCGGAGTCATGACCCTTGCTGGTCCACTTGCAGCCATCGCATCAGTTCACGGCGCCGTGCTGACAGCAGCGCAGAGCCGTCTCTTTCGATCCAATCGTAAACACCCTTGCCGCTGGGGACTCCGCAATGCCCACCCCGGACCAAAGCCGCAACCTGTTCGGGTGGTTCAGACGAAGTGTCGAGCGACGGCAGCAGGAAACGAGCAAAATGATACATTGTGTCAAGACCGCCCAGATCCGCTGATTCGATTGGTCCGGTCACAGCAAGCCGTCGTCCGATCGAATGCCGGATCACCGAGTCGATTGCTTTGGCCGAAGCAACACCCGCGGCCCAAAGCGCCCAAGCCTCACGAAGTGCTGCAAACTGGATGCGATTGCCGATGAATCCAGGCACTTCGCAATCGATGACGACGGGCTTCTTTCCAACACCGCCAAGAATCGCGCATGTACGCGCGATCACGGCCTTGGTCGTGGCACGGCTGCCACAAACCTCAACGAGCGGAAGCAGTTGGGGCGGATACCAAAAATGCGCGGCGATGACCCGCTTCTTGTGCTCGACGCATTTATCGACGGCACTGGCCGGATGGCCGCTGGAAGTCGCGAGTACGGTATCGGAACGACAGATCCCGTCGAGTTTGGAGAATATGTCGAGCTTGAGTTCCATGTCCTCAGGAACGGCTTCGATTACGAATTCCGCCGCTGCCGCTGCTTGTAACTCGGTTGAAGTTCGGATCCTCGCGACCGCTGCTTTCGCGGATGAAGCGCTCAGCAATTCAGCCTGAACAAATTCGTTGAGGCTCGCGCCAATCCGCTGGAGCGCGCCCTTGAGGCTCTCCTGGCTGCGACCAATGAGACAGACGTCCCAGCCCGCCTTCGCGAACACCTCCGCGATTCCGTGTCCGATCACCCCGTTGCCGATAACGGCCATGCTCCCAAGACCAGCAGCTTTCATTGCCACCCCTTCTCCGTTCGATAACTGAAACTGATTCGAGCTACCTTACGCCTTGCCGAGCGGACGCCCAGCCAGGAAGTGTTCGAGTGATGGTCGAAACGCCTGACGAAGCAGGAGGCGGGCAACTACTTCGCGGTTGACAACAACCTGCGTGCGCATCGGAAGGTCCTATCCCTGCGGCGGCAATGTACACCTTGGCGACCGCCGAGCAGGGACTCGTTGCTTCGGTGGTCGCAGACCTCGATGCGAGGCAAGCGGCCAACCGTTCGCAAGATCAAGCCCCTCGTTTCCGGTGAAACCCAAAGCCCGAAACCAGAGCCTGCCGAGATCGCCGGAGCCGAGAGACTGAGAGCGTTGGCGCCCGAGAAGATCCAAGACACGGCTCCGATCCTCGTTGAGCGGCTTTGGGGCATCCTCAAGGACATCCGGGAGGCGCTTGAGCCGCATTTCGAAGGCAAGAAGGTCGCCAACGGAGCTCTCGTCGGGAAAGTGGAGCATCCAGCACGCAGGGCCGAAGCCGAACTGCAGAGCATGGCGGTCTTTGTCGAACCGAACTCCCAAGAGCGATTGGATCGTACATCCGGCGCGCTTACCGCATGGAAGCCCCTGGAAGGTTTCCCTGGTTCTTTACAAACTCGGCGGCCGCGAGGATTGGCCCGACGCCAGCGAGCTGGGAGCCTGCCTAGGCGTCCTGCACCAGAACGAAAATGAAGCGCTCGCCTGCTCACGGGAGCGACCAGCTGCCGCCCAACGGGGGCACCCGCGACTGCGCCCGGCGGCGCCCAACTCTGGGTAGGATCCTGCACCCGAGCCCGGCGAACCGCAGTCCCGCACATGATCGTAGCTTCCAACTCAGTCTGACAGGAAACCGCTGGTCGCCAAAGGCAAAGGAGTTGCTCCCTGGCGGGGATGGCGAGTCGGCCCGTCGAAGAGGTGGAAGGACATTGGCCAAACAGCACCGCATCGTCGCGCAGCCCTGAGCGCACCGCCAATGACGGACCCTTGGAGGAGTTCGCACGCACTCTGGCCGATCACCGCGCCGATCTGGCTCGAATTAGCTCTATACATGCCGCAGGGTTCGCTCATTCAAACCGCCATCGATTTTACTCGAGCGGCCTCAACCGCATCGCTCAGTATGCGTTTGGCGCGCTGGGGATCTAACCATGCCGCCTGCGCATCTGGTGAGAGAGACTGCAAAGGATCCGGATATGTGAACAGCTGGTCCGGCCGGACAGATGGAGCCTGGTACACAGCAAGCCCTGTTTGTCTGTCATAATGCTCGAAGCTGTGGACGTCACGCTTTCCACCGCCTCCCGGCGTGTCGACAACGAACAACGGAGTGTTATACCCAGCCGTGATCCCGCGTAAGGCCTTTTCTATCTGACATGCTAGCCTTACCGAGCACCGCATGTGCTCGATTCCGTCGACAAGATCACAAGTATACACGTAGTACGGCTGGACATCTAGGTCTGAGAGTTTTTTGACGAGCTGTTTCATAACCTCGGGATCGTCATTGACACCAGCCAGCAGAACCGACTGATTGCGCATCCTTATTCCCCGCTTGAAAAGAAGCTCTGCAGCGGCAATCGTGTAGTCGGTGATTTCTCCAGGATGGTTGAAGTGGGTGTGAAATGAAATCTCTACGCCCTGATTCCGGCCAGCATCGCTAATGTTGACAAGAGCATCAGTCCATTCATGATCGCTTGTGACTTTCATAGGCAGTACAGCAAGGCCTTTCGTCGCGAATCGGATGCGGCGAATTGAGGGGATGGACAGAAGGCCCATGCCGACCGCCAAAAGTCGGGAAGGTTTGAGCCGAAAGCAATCTCCTCCCGACACTACTACGTCAACGATGACTGGGGTCGCACGAAGATATGCCAGGATAGTATCCCAGCGCATCTGGAATGGCGACGCCCTTTTCTTCGAGACCGATTGCGTGTCTAGACCCACGCTGTAACTGCGGGTGCAAAAACGACAATAGACCGGGCAGCGATCCGTTGCGAGTAAAAGTGCCTTGTCCTGATAGCGATGCACCAGTCCATCTACAGGTGAACTTTCTCGTTCGTGTAACGAATCCATTTTTAGTAACGGGTGAGATGGAAGAATTTCGCTTCCAACGGGAATGAATTGCTTGCGGATTGGGTCTTGAAGGAAGTTCGACCAGTCAATCAAGTTCAGCAGATAAGGCGTGATCCGCATCGCCATTGGCGCACGCGCGAGGCCGAGCTGAATGTCTCGCATCAGGCTGCCGTCGGTGTCGACTCCCATCCATTCGCGCAACTGGTCAACGCGAGTAACAGCATGACGCTCTTGCCATGCAGCGTCAGCGAACTCGTGTCTCATCTCATGCGCAATACGGCTCATCGGAACTTCGCCTGAGCTGAAAAGAGGAAAAATGCTGACCTTGTGAGTGGCGCCGCCGGCAATCGGCAGCTTTTCGCGAGGACCTCCGACTTAACGGCGGCAACAGCATAGGCGGTGAGCGCGGTCATGGACGATTCTCCCCGGTCGGTGACGCATTTGCGGATAGCGGAGCATGAACCGTGCCAAAGGAGACAATCTTTTTAAAACAATATGGTAGCCCTAGTACTGCTATTCGCATGTCCGACTTGGTCGGACATGCGACAATGAGAAATGCGTTGACAAACGCGGGAAGTCGCCGTCGCCTGCGGAGGAACCCTATTCGCCATTCTGGGGAAAACCCGCCGACATCCACTGGGTTCTGTCGCGACTCGAGGTTTGGATACGAAGAGCAGTTTGCAGGCGCTCAGGCGCAGCTTGGCTGCCGGTCGGATGAGCTTCGAGAGATCGTGAGCGTACTCGACCTTGAGGGACCCAGAACGCGGCAGCCCTAACCTCCTTGCGAGCCGCATTCGAAGCTTCAAGGGCATCCATCGCATCTGAGATCGGCGACTGCCGCAAGGATGACTAGTTCAAGGGCCTAGAGGAGGACTTCGAGCTTTTCGCATCAAGCCTTGGCGTTGACGTCAGCTGGGAGATGGAGCGGCTGCACGAGTCCTACTCCGAGTACAATGACTACGAAGAGCAGCGGGCCGACCAGATGATGGATGAGTATAAGGATCGCTACCGCGAATCCCGCGCATCCGAGGATAGCGTTCGGGACATGTTCGCCTCGCTGCGCGGCGACCGCGGGGACTTGCAACTGGCCACACCACGCCGGTTACCACTGACTAGGGGCCGAGAGCGCGCGGTCCGGTATGGATTAGTCCGACGAAGATAGCTGCCGTTAAGCCTGTTCACGCGACCCCATCGCCGCGCATCAGAAAACCGCGCACAGTAGAGGACGCGACTGCGACCGCGAACGCCAATTCGACACGTACCACGCAGCTAATCGAGGGGAAACAAACATAATCGAGAGGCAACCAACTGACCTGGACCCGGGAAGGGTGGCTGCTTGTCGGATGGCTGCGTTCTTGATTTGTTCAAGATCCGGTATACACTGCGGTGGCGTAGAGGCGCCCATTGGCCAGGAAGCTTCCCTCAAGCAGGATGGGAACGTGGTAACGGTCACAAACATTGATATGTGGACGAGCGTCGGCTCGAACCACAGCGCCTTGGCGACGCCGGCCTTCAGATTGTCGCAGACGATCGCCTTAGTTACCCCGCCGAAGAAGGTGAGTGCCCGGCACTGACCCTCGATCCAGTCCGGCAGTTTCTGGCTGAAGCTGGCATGGGCGAAGGTGAAGGACGACGCGCCCAGCACCGCAACGAAGATCTGAGCCTGGGCAGATGACGCCAGTATCGGGATCGACGACGGGCACGGTGTGGCCCGCATAGTCGGTCTGCATCACCGCGCCCGCCTCGTGGCGGTTGCGGAACGTTGCGCTGGACCGGCGCTGGAAAGCGCCGAACCGGTCACAAAACCAGGTGTAGCCATAACCATCGGGGTGCGCCGCGCGGTATTCCTGCCACAACAGCGTCAGCGTCACGCCCTTGCGCTTCAGCTCGCGCGAGATCATCGCCCAATCGGGCTCGTCCAGATCCTGCGGTGGCCGGCCAACCCGGCGAAACAGAAGCCGCTCAAGCGATGGGTCATCGTCACAATCCGGCGGCAGCGGCCAGTCCGAGACGCCAGCCTCACGTGCCCGCAACAGATAGGTCGAAACCGAAGTCTTGCTGATCTTCAGCCGTTCCGACACCGCACGCACCGAGAGGCCCTGCTCATGCGTCAGCCGCAGGATTGATCGTATGTCTTTCACTGTCGTTCGTCTCGCTTGCTTCCGTCTTGGCATGGCCCCTCTCAACCCGATGATGAGAGGGCAAAATGCCAGAACGGCGCTCCCGAGAACCGACCGTTATATCCGCCCCGAAAACTGTCCGGGAATTAGCGGAATCACTGTCCCGTAATTACTGAAATCGCTGTCCGCGAATTAGCGGAATGGGTGTCCGCGAATTTCTGAAACACGCAACTGCCGCGCAAAATGGGGTCTGCCTCCCGACTATCCGATGGTTGCGCCGAACTATGCGGCAGCGCGTTCTCAGCTGGCGAAGGCGAGTGGCCTGGGAAGAAAGGCGGCAGCGCCTGAGCCAGTGGCTCCGTCGGCGCCGGCCAAGCGCCGCAAGATTGGGCTGAAGATCACCTGAATTCCGAGACGGTCGCTGGTCGCGGGTATCTCATCTGCGCGGCGATGATCGCTGAGCGAAGGAGTGACATGTGACGGTTCGGTCGATCGTGAGATTTCCCGACCCTCGTCTTCGCGCAGTCGCCGAGCCGGTATCGGTCTTTGATGAGGAGCTACGCTGCCTCGCTGCCGATCTGGCGGATACGATGCGCGCTGCGCCGGGCTTCGGGATCACCGCCCCACATATCGGCATCTTGAAGCGACTGGTCGTGATCGAACTTTCGCCCATAGGAGGGCTCCGGACCTACGTTAATCCCGCAATCGTTTGGGCCTCCCGGAATGATCAGGCACACGGAAGGCAGCGTCTCGATGCCGGGCGTCACCGAGGATCTCGAACGACATGCCCGCGTCCGCGTAAGCTATCAGGATCTCGAAGGCACCGAGCAGATCGAGGACGCCAACGGTCTGCTGGCGGTCTGCCACCAGCATGAGATTGATCAACTCGATGGAATCTTTTGGATTCAAAAGCTCTCGCGCCTGAAGCGGGAACGACTGATCAAACGCTATGAGAAACTGGGGCGAGTTCCATAGCCGGCTGTGCGGTCACGGGCGCAATCAGGTCCTGCGCGTTGACCCTCGTCGCATCGAGGCATGCGCCAACTGTAGACTTCTGATGTTTGCGGGCTGCCTCCTGGAGGAGTACCGCGAATTGCGGTAGGGAAATCCGATCCGCCCGCAGTACCTGCCTGATGAGGGGATCGCGCAATACATTGGTCAAAGTCAGCTCGGAGTGATCCATGACTTTCTTCCTTCAGAGAGAAGGTACGCGGCCTGTATGATGAGCGTATGTCAAAAGACGCGGGGCCAGCCGGCTCGCAGCACCGGGTACGCCACTCCTGATCGTAGGTTTTGGGTCGAAGCGCTCCGGAGCTGGGCCGCGGACCCTCAGTCGGTCAATTGAACAACCCAAGCATCGCGGTCACACGCTGGATTGTGAAATTCGAGTGACTGCGCAGCTTGGCCCGCGTGGGCCGCGGACGAAAATCCTCCCATAGTCGTCGTGTTAAAACTCGACAGCTCGACCCTGCCCCCGTTTTGAAGCTTGTATATCTGCGTTGTTATAACCACCGCGAACGATGCCATTGGTGCCCCATCAGTTGAATGCGTCCCACGTACGGGCGCGGATTAGTCAGTTTCATGACTCACATGCTGCTCTGAAACTCATCGCTTCAAAAGGTCTTAGCCTCGCACATTTCGTTATCGGAACCAGCTGGACCTTCTCCTCAATCCGAGATCGCAGCAGGCCATTCGTCGGAGCATACCGGCCACTCTATGCGAACAGCAGCCGATCTTTGATCTTCCGCGTCACCTCATAGTCTTCCGCCCACCATGGCTTCTCGCCCTTGGTCCGCGGCGGTTTGGCAAGTTGAAGTTTTGTCTTAGCCGTCGCCGCCTTCTTTTGCGCGATTCTGAAATGATAGTGATCGAAGATGCGGATCGCCTCTATCATGTAGGATACAGCAACCCGACGGTCTTTGAAGAGGACCAGGTTTTCTCCGTTCTTGCGATCAGCGGGGTCAGAGAAGTTGTATGAGCCGGTGTAGACACGAGCAGTGGGCTTGTCGAAATCGATCACGATGAACTTATGATGCATCCGAGTCCCCACGTTGCCGGCGGTGGGCTCTTTCTTGAAGGGCTCCGGTAGATTCTCCGCCAGTTCAGCCGGAAAAACAGGCGCGACCTTACCGTCGGGCAATTGTACGTCGATGCCTCCAACTTCCTTGTCGGAAATGCCGTAGACGAAGATTTCCTTGTCCTTGACAACCCTCTTGATCGCCTCGGTTACCGACCCGGGCGTCTGGTGCAAGAAGGCAAGGGAGAAGAATAGAGATGACTTGGTCTCGCCTATGTCGGCGGCGACGTTGTCGAGTAGCGCATTGTCACTGGAGTGCGGAGAGAATGTTACCTTTGCATCAATTCCAGCCAAACCGAGGTCCGCCCATTCCGCAGATGCCAAACCGCCGAAAACTTCGCGATCATCGGATGCCCAATAGCCGTCGAAGGCAAGGAGATAGGACTGGACCGCGGTGGCTCCATCGACCACCAGCGCGTTGTTGGACTGGACGAAGAAGCCCCGCCACGTGAAATTTGTCGAGCCGCAGACGACCTTCTGAAGGTTGGGACCATTGATGACGATCGTCTTGTTGTGCTGCAGGCTGCCCATGTGCTGCCGCTTGACATTGTTAGCACCAGCCGTTTGCGCGAGTCGCTCTGCTGCCTGGTTTTCGCCTGACCCAGACTTTTTATGTTCGGGGCTGTCGTCAATAATGATCATGAGTTTGTTGCCAAGCTTTTCAAGCCGCGAGACCACGTCTGGTTCGCTCAGATCGTACGCCACGACCCGAACCTCTGCTCCTGCGGCAATCGCCTGATCGAGCGCCTCGAGAATCGCGTGACGCGCCTCAAATCCCATCCATGCTAAGGCAGCGATCGCCTTCGGGTGGGTAGGAACAAAACTCAGCCCCTTCGCGGCTGATTTAGGAAGCAGCGTGGAGATTTTTCCAGCAGATTCATAGCGATCGACAAACGCTTGGGAGGACACGAAGCCCCGCGTGTAGGTGATATTCAACTGCCCTGGATAGGTTTCTCGTCGCAACTCAATTGCCGCGTGTTGCTGCTCCCCATAACTCAATTCATCCTGCTTGTTCATAAAGACAGGCGAGACGCGATAAACAAATTCGCCCTTGAGTTCGGCATCGCGTGGGAAATGAACCCAGCGGAACTTCTGAATAGGTGACCTTAGAGTGGACATGCGGTTTGGGTCGACCTTTCCGCCAAGGCCTGGAAACGCGATGCGATTTTTGAGCGCGTAGAACCGGTCACCCCCCGGTTCCTTATACTCAATAGCAAAGCCCACAAATTCCTTTGGGGGCTTACCCTCTTTCCAGTTCATCGCGATTAGGGCCATCCCGTCGCCCCTGTGCAATTTGAGCGAAAAGAGTGCGGCACTGTTCTTGCCACTGACCTGGAATTCACCTGCCATATTCCCCTCCCGAAATGACCCTGCCTTTTCCGTTTTAGGTTCTTGTCTATGGGCACCCGCGAACCTGAAATGCCTCATTGAGAAGCGCAGCCAATGTTATCCCGCCCTGCCGAGCTGACGGTCGAGCATGCCGAGCCTCGACTTGCGGTATTTTGCAATCAGAAAGACCCGCATCCGCAAACCTCCCCCCGTAATCAAACTAGCCGCGACATTATTTCTGTTTTGTGACAGTCCTGAAGCGCCGCTGTGCCGCGCAAACTCTCGGCAGACCTATTTAATACGACAATGTGCATCGATCGATGCCAAAACGCCAGCATAAACAAACGTCAAAATCTGACCTGTTAGCAATAGTCTTATACACACAAATATCGCCGATCTTCACACTTCGTCTCTCGCCCCAACACTGTTATTGTTGAGGCTGGGGGAATCCATGCTCCTTTGTTCAGGGGCCATATCGGTCACCTCCTTCAGTGCGTTCGGCTGTGGAGATACGCAGGTTGGTGAGCGCAATGGCCGAAGACGTCTCGGTCGAAGGACGGATTTGTGCTTCGGCCGGCTCTGTCGCACCGTCGCGTTCGACCCACTAGCCTTTTGGACTACTCCCGCAAGCCCGGCACAGATCTCCATCCTGAGGTGCGAGCCCAAATGACGATACTCCCCGCATCCCCTTGCCGCTTTCTAAAGCTCGGATAAGATCGGACTGAAATGCTCGAGGCCGCCTTAGTGACCGACCGTTCTCCTTCAGAAACCCTTACACATGCCGGCGGCGTAGTCTACCGCTCCCGCGACGGCTCGGTCGAGTTCCTGCTGGTCACTGCGCGCCGTCAGCCGGGCGAGTGGGTGCTGCCTAAGGGTCACATCGAGGAGGGCGAGCAGCCCGATCAGGCGGCGGTGCGCGAGGTTGAGGAAGAGGCCGGCGTGCGCACGCGCGTCGTCCGGCCGCTGGGCGATCTCGAGCTGGTCGTCTACGGCCAGCCCCAGCGCATTGCCTTCTTCCTGATGTTGGCGGCGGGAGATGGAGAAGACCGCGAAGGGCGCCGCTTTGGCTGGTTCGGGCTAGAGGAAGCGCTCAGCCGCATCACCTTTGCGGAATCGCGCGAGCTGATTGCCCGGGCAGCCGGCCTACTGGAGAAGGCGCGCTAGCATGAACGTCACGCCGCGGCGCATTGGTGTGAGGTACCGCGGCGAAGGTTCCGCTGGAGAAGGGCTCGCATGAACATCGGCGAGCTTTTAGTCGAGCTGGTCCTGGCCGGCCTGATCACGCTGGCGGCGCTCTTCTTCCCGGCTTACAGCATGGGGCTGCTCGGTTTCGGGCTTTCGACCGATGCGCTCGCCGTCGCCATCGCGCTTGGCTTCGCGCTCGGCGTCATCATCGACCGCTCGACCGACACCATCCTCGAAGGGTGGCTCGGTCTGGTCAGGCTCAAATTCGCGGAGAAGGTGACGGCAGAGCGCAACGCGCTCGTCGGGAGCGGCTTGGTTCAAGACGTCTTCCCGGAGGACTGGCTTCGGATCCAGATACTCGTCAACGGAAGCGAAGCGGCAGTGCGCGCCATGGAGGCGCTGCGCACTCGCATTCGCGTCGCCCGCAATATGGTCGTTCTGACGCCGGTGCTCACTGTGTCGGCAATCATCGGCGGCTGGCCGCCGGATACCCGTAAGCAAATGGCTAACGCAGAGGCTGCCGTGTTGTTTCCGCTGTTCGAACTCGTGGCGCTCATCTCAGCGGTCGTGATCGCCCGCTGGTGGCTGAAAGCGCCACGCACCTCGACACCCGCGGCTACTGTGCCAAGCCGTGCATCATGGCTTGCTAGCGCCGTGACCGCCTGGTTTGGGTTGCATCTCCTGGCAGCCGCTGCTGCGATCGTGTTCTCGGACGATCAAACCACGGCGGTAGGCGCCACGGCGGCCGGTTTCCTGCTCACCGCGCTAGCGGCGCTTGCCTGGGAGCGCATGACCGTAAGCTTCATGGCCTTGCTGTGGAATCACAGCCGGTTCACGGATCCCAAGAAGTTGGCCGCGCATATGAGTTCCGGCTCCAGGTCGACCCAAGTGCCATCGACCTCTATTCAAGAGATTAGCTGACTCACGGCACTTCGATCTGACAGTGGGTCGGTCTCGCTACATGTGTTCACCTGAACCAGGTGGTCGAGGTTCTCCAAGGGCTCAATGAAGCCAGTGGGTTTGTTCGCGACGATCTGGGATAACTGGGAAGCTGGTTTTACGCTAGGTACTGATTCTGGGAGGCATTTCAGCTTGAGCAAGAATATCGCAGTGTTCTCAGACGGGACTGGCCAGGACGGTGGTGTTCGAGCAGAACAGCGGATGAGCAATGTTTACAAGCTCTATCGGGCCTGTCGTGTCGGTCCGGAGAGTCCGGTCGACCCAGCCCATCAAGTTTCCTTCTATGACCCAGGACTGGGCACGGAAACGACCGCAACAGGGATGACAGATGTCGTCCGGCGGGTCCAGAAGCTGCTTGCGTCCGTTTCGGGCACCGGTATCACCACCAACATTGCGGATTGCTACGAGTTCATCATCAATCACTATCGACCGGGAGATCGTATCTTCCTTTTTGGCTTTAGCAGAGGCGCATACACCGTCAGAGCGGTTGCCAACCTTCTCATGCTTTGCGGCGTACCGAGCTGCATGGGGGATGCTCCTCTTCCTCGATTTCGAAAGGCGACGCGTGATATTGCTGAGGAAGCGGTACGCACCGTGCTTGAGCATGGCGCTGGGCATCCGCGCAAAGACTATGAGGATGAGCGCCTTGAACTTGCGCGCCGATTTCGTGAAAAGTACAGCTCGCATCACGAGACCGGAGAAGTGAACCGCTCAAATGCGGCGCCTCATTTCATCGGCGTATTCGATACGGTGGCGGCGCTGGGCGCAAAGGGACTGCGGCGCGCCATAATCCAAACCGCCCTGTATGCCAGTGTGTTTGGCCTTAGTGCGGTACTGGCGCTGGTGCCCGCTCTGATCATTGCGGCGCTCGCCAGTTTCTGGCTTTCATTCTGGTGGGTATTCGGGACGATTGTAGCGGCCGGAGCGGCTGCAGGCTTGGTAGTGCTCCACCAAAAGCAGCGTCGATCCGTGCGCAAGACCATCCGAGACTTTCCGAACCCGGGTGATGTCCGCAGCCACGTCGCTGAGTGGAAGGGGGACAACTTTGACCGTCTTCTAAGCCGGTTCGTCAACTTTGCTCGATCGGCAAATGCCATTGATGAAACGCGTGAGGATTTCGCGAGGGCCGGGTGGGGGCAAACCGCAACCGCGCCCACAACAATTGACGGCCATGATGTCCTCAAGCAGTGGTGGTTTGCCGGCAATCACTCGGATATTGGCGGAAGTTATCCCGAGAATGAGTCGCGTTTGTCCGACATTGCGCTTCTTTGGATGATCCAAGAAGCGACCGCCATCCCGGATGGACTTGTTATCGGCCCGGTCGTTGTCAAGGGTGCGAGATTCGAACGGTCCATGGAAAGCGGTACGGCACTGCATCTCTTTCCGTCCGCGGATGGCCTCCAGCATTGTGAGGTGGCGGGTATGAAAGATGCGATTGCAAGCCGGGCCCCCACCTGGCCATCGGGGTTGACCGCCAAACTGGGGTACAAAGTCAAGATCCGGGAAATCAATCCGGAAGCTGTCGTCCACCCCTTTGTCGATGCTCGCTTTGAGTTCACCGACGTGCCGCAGTGTGCCGGGCTCTTCCCCTACCGACCTCAGGCTCTGCGCAACCACAAGAAATTTGCGCACTATTACATCGAAGATGGCACGCCCATTTCCTCAACGGACTCTTCTGTTGAAACGACGTCGCTGCTCACCGGTTCGATTGTAGATAGGCCCTGAAGGCTGCCAGGCCCTCGGCGATGTTTTTCCGCCCGAACCCGATCCGTACGCGTATCGCCGTGTCATGAGTTCTATTTTAGAGTTAGCGGACGATCCCTCTGTCGGAAAGTATGTCATCCAGCGCCCGCAGGCTCCAGGTCGCATCCGGAATCCGTTCCGCCATCGCAAGACCGGACACAGCTGTTGCGGTCCTGGCTTGCGAACGCGCCAGAATCGCTCTTGCCCGCATGCGCAGTTCGGCGTCGGGTTGGACATAGGCGACCCCAAAAACCAGCCGGGCGATGTCGGCCTGTTGGGTCATGTCGTAGCGCAACGCGAGTTCGAGCGCCGCAACAGTATATTGCGTGCACTGCTCGTACCACGCATTGGGAGCTGGGACGGTCATCGGCGGTGCCTGGGCTGCGTTGGCAACACGATGGCCGCTGGAATCGATAACTTTGGCATCAACCGGCTTGGCGCCAGCTTCGCTGGTTGCCGCTGTTGGCCGAAGAAGAGGCGGGGTCTGTCGAGGAAGTGCTGGACTACTACCAGAAGGGCGTCGCGGCGGGTGAAGAGGCGCTGGGCCCTGACGGGTTTGAGGAATATGCCGGTCGCTTCTGGGGTTTTCTCGAGACGCGCCCCTACATGCGGGCGCGGGCAGGTCTTGCCGCCGTACTCTGGCGGCTTGGTCAGCATCAGAAGGCCATCGACCATTATCAGGCAATGCGCAAGCTCAATCCGAATGACAATCAGGGCATCCGCTACGTGCTGGCCGGGCATTTGCTGGCGCGCGACGATATCAAGGCCCTGAGGAAGCTTCTCAAACAGCACGAAGACGATGGCGCTGCTGCATGGCTCTACACGCGGGCACTTCTTGCCTTTCGTGAAAACGATCCGGGCGCCGGCAAGCTTGCCGAGGAGGCCTGGCTCGCGAACAGCCATGTGCCTGGCGTCCTTTCCGGCAAGCAGCCTTTGGTTGCTTCCATCGACGGCTATATCACCTTGGGGGGCGAGGATGAGGCAGCTGACCACGTCGAGGAAAACGGCCAGGCCTGGCAGGCCACGCCCGGTGCAGTCGCGTGGCTGGCGGAGGTGACCAGAAAGCTGAAACCACGAAGACGTAACTGACCGCCCGGAACCGATGGCATCCGCCATGAACACGTCGCGACCGGAAAGTCTGTATATTTTGGGCTCGATCTGCGTTAATGAACAGAGCATCGCGCCGGCGAACAGTTTGCATGACCCGCATCGGATACGCCCGCACCTCCACCACTGACCAGAACCTCGCCGCGCAGATCGCCGCGCTCAAGGCCGCCGGCTGCGAGGTCATTCGCGAGGAGCAGAAGAGCGGCTCTACCCTGGAAGGCCGTCCGCAACTCAACACCATTCTCGACTTCATTCATGCTGGCGAGACGCTTGTCGTCACTCGGATCGACCGCCGGGCTCAGATCGCTGCGCGACCTGCAGGTGATCGTGGACAAGCTCAAGACGAAGGGCGCGCATCTCTCCGCGACAGAACAACCTGTCGATACGTCGACCGCCGCCGGTAAGGCCTTCTTTGACATGCTTGGTGTCTTTGCCGAGTTCGAGACCAATCTGCGGCGCGAGCGCCAGGCGGAGGGAATCGCTGCCGCCAAGAAGCGCGGCACATACAAGGGCCGGCCGCCGAAAATCGACCGCGACGCGATCCAGCAAAGGCTTAAACAGGGTCAGGGCCCAACACAAATCGCCCGCGATCTCGGCGTCTCACGCGGTACTGTCTATCAGGTGAGGAAGGGCAAATGATGAAGGGCAGGCTCATAACCCGTCTGACGCCAGCGACATGCGAAGAGATCCAGACCCGCATGCTCGAGGTCTGCTAGAAGATCGCTGAGGACCACGGCCTGGTCATCGAGGGCGCCGGATGGCGCGGCACGGATACCGGCTTCTCCTTCGAGCCCGTGTTCCGGTCAGCATTCCCGCTTCCGACGGCACGGCATTCAATCTCGAAAAAGACAGGTTCGAGTTTCTGGCAGAGCACTTCGGATTGGCCCCTTCGGACTTCGGACGCGAGTTCCGCACCGGAAGCGAACAGTTCCGGACCACCGGCATCGATCCAAAGCGGCCACGCTACCCGATCTCCGCTGAGCGAATTCCCGACCGCAGAGGGTTCGAATTTGCCGCCGAAAATGTCGCCATGCTCCTGCAAGCCAAGGAGAACAAGCCGTGAAGTTCTCTGATTGTTCCGCGAGTTGGCCAAAATCGCAGCTTCGGGCCGATTATAGTGCTTGATCACCACAGGCTCGATCGCCTCGGTGATCTCGGCATAGCTCTTGCGCTCGAAAGGAAACGCGCGCCGCGCCAGTTCTGCCTCGAGTGTGCTGAGCAGCGTCTCGTTGCTGGCCTGGGCTGAAGTCGTCTCGAAGAAGCTGAATTTGCCGGCGAATCCGGCTTCTGCTCCTCCCTCCGCCTTCGCAGCGCATGACACGACTTCCTGCCTTGAGCAGTTCTTGCTCTGCACCCTCGAGCGGCAGCAGCATCATGGCCTCAGACGGGAATTGCCTCTGCAGTCGCTTCGCGTCCGTCCACTCCGCTGTAAGACATAACTCGATTTCGGCTGGCTCCGTCAGAATGACCGGCATGGCCTTGGGATGAATCGGTTTCACGACCTCAGCTCGTAGAGTGTCGTTTCCTTGCGCGTAGTCGAGCCTACTTCATCGCTCATCGTCTCACGCCGTTGCTTCAAATATGAATATGTTCCTAAATGTTCTCATTCCGTATGATAGTCAACGGTGGCTGCTTACGAGACGCCTTCTCGCGGCGCGGGTTCTATTTACATGGGCGTTGCGGCTTTCGCGAGCAACTGGCACAAAGAGTGACGATGGCAACCGATACGACGTCCACTCTTGCCCTGTTGATCGACGGCGACAATGCGTCGCCAAAGATCATCGTCGGCCTCCTGGCCGAGATCGCTAATTATGGCACTGCCAGTGTCAAACGCGTCTACGGAGATTGGACCGGCCCAAATCTCAAAGGGTGGAAAGAATGCTTGCTCGAGCACTCGATCCAGCCGGTCCAGCAATTCGCTTATACGACGGGAAAGAACGCGACCGATGGCGCGATGATTATCGACGGCATGGACCTGCTGTACACTGGCCGATTCTCCGGCTTCTGCATCGTCTCGAGCGATAGCGATTTTGCAAGGTTGGCGGCAAGGATTCGCGAGCAAGGCGTCACAGTCTATGGCTTCGGTGAGCGCAAGACGCCCCGTCCTTTCATTACGGCTTGCGACAAGTTCGTTTATTTCGATGTCCTCAACACATCCGAACAGTCGGCAGCCGCCCCCCTGCCGAAGACAGCAGCCACCAAACCGGCTGCTGCGCAGAGCAAGCTCGATAAGGCAACGCTCGATATGCTGTCAAAAGCGGTCGCAGCCTCGGCCGATGAAGATGGGCGGGCCAACCTTGCTCGCGTCGGGGCACACTTGGCGAAACAGGCCCCAGACTTTGACGCACGCAACTACGGCTTTCCGCGTCTCAGTGATCTCGTCGAGGCCTCCAGCATTGTCGATGTCGAACGCGTCGGAGAGAACCCAAAAGTCATTATGGTAAAGCTCAAATAAGGAAGCTGTCAGTCCGCGCTCACCTGGTCACCAGCGTCTATCTGTCTGGGTCTCTAGAGAGTGGTGACGCGGAGAAGGTTTGGAACGCGATCCGCGTCCTCGACCTCAAAAGCCCTGCTGCTCGTCTCGACGTGACCATCAGTTCCCAGGCGGCTCTGTCACCGAAGCTCTGGATATTGGCCGCTTGCCAACGAGGTTCCCAATCACGATAACCTCAAGTGTCGGGATCAAGCGGGAGCCGACGGCGACGCCGGCAGATTGCGCCAGCGCCTGCATCCTCATTTACTTAGGTGCGACCTATCGCTTCCTTGATCCTGGGAGCCGCATCGGCGTCCACCAATTTTCCTTCCGCGACGCAAGCACCCTGAGCCCTTCTAAGGCAACTTCGATCACACAGCTACTCGCTGCCGACGTGACCGCGTATCTCAGTGATATTCGTGCCGACCCCTCGCTGTTCTCGGTCATGTCTCAGACCTTTCCGGAAGACATTCACTGGATCGACCACGACGAACTCAAGGCGCTACAAGTGGTGAATGAGCACGTCTATGACGGGTTCTGTCGCAAACTCTGAGGTAGGCCGTGAACAGGGAGTTTTGCCTGTCTATGAGGCAGCGAGGATTTCGAACTGCTCGGCGATCGAAGGGTTTGGGTTGTAGGCGTACCTCGCCTGTCGTTGGCGCATCATGTGGATCATCTCGAGGCCGGATAAAATGGTTGTGGCGGTTGCCACCGACTTGAAGCCAAGCATGGATCGGATGCGGCGCTTGATGCGCCGGTGATCCTGCTCGATCCGGTTGTTAAGGTATTGGCTCTGCCGGATGCGGATCGGCTTCAGCGACCGCCGTGACCGATCCCTTGGACGCCTTCGCCGCTAGCGACGGGAGGACTGGATCTGGGGCGGCGCGTCCCTCGACTCGGAGAGACAGGCGCCATCATCGTAACGATTTGTCCTTTTGCAGCTCGATTCATGTGGCGTTCCAGTTGGGTGGGGTCTGACCGAGGATGTTCCGAACGAAGAAGTCCAGGAGTTTGCGCTGGGTATAGGTGCCTGGCGCACCGTGATCGGCACCAGGCACATAGATCATGTCGAAATCTTTTCCTGCCTTGATGAGCCGATCGGCAAGCTGGAACGAGGAGGACGGATCGACATTGTGGTCCAATTCGCCGACCACGATCATCAGCTTGCCCTGCAGCCTGTGAGCATTGTCGACGGCGGAGGATTGCGAATATTCAATGCCGACTGGCCACCCCATCCACTGTTCGTTCCACCATATCTTGTCTATCCGGTTGTCGTAGCAGCCGCTGTTGGCGACCGCGACCTTGTATAAATCGGGATGGAAGAGCAGCGCGCTCACCGCGCTTTGACCGCCGGCGGACGTGCCGAAAATGCCGACGTTGGAGATATCGTACCACGGATACCTCGCGGCCGCCGCCTTGTGCCACAGGATGCGATCGGGAAACCCTGCGTCCTTCAGATTTTTCCAGGCAGAATCATGGAAAGCGCGCGAGCGGTTGTTAGTACCCATGCCGTCGATCTGCGCGACGACGAAACCTAACTGCGTGAGCGGCTCCATCCTCGTTGAGAAGGATTTTGGGACGAAGGAGCCCTGTGGCCCGGCATAGATATTCTCCACCACCGGGTATTTCTTCGTCGGATCGAAGTTGGCTGGCAGGTGGATCACGCCCCAGATATCAGTCTTGCCGTCGCGCCCCTTGGCATGGAAGCTGAGCGGCGGCTGCCAGCCGGCGGCGACGAGCTCGGACATGTCGGCGGTCTCGACCTGCATGAGTTTGGCGTTGTCGCTGGCCCGGTAGAGCACCATGCGCGGCGGCAGATCGATGCGTGACCAGAGATCGACATAATAGCGGCCGTCGGGCGAGAACTCGATATGGTGGTTGGCCGGTTCGGGCGTGAGTGCAGTCAGCCCCTTGCCGTCGAAGCCGATGCGGTAGGCATGGACGAAATAGGGGTCCTCCTCCGGGTTCATCCCGCTCGCCTCGAACCAGATCTGGCGCTTGACCGGATCGATATAGTTGACCCCCCGGACCACCCACTCACCTCGGGTGATCTGGTTCTCGAGCGCGCCCGTCCGGCCGTTGAAAAGATACAAATGCTCGTACCCGTCGCGCTCGGACGCCCAGATGATCTCCTTCCCGTCATCGACATCGTAACGAAAGGTTTTCCCGGTACCGCGCTGGTTCATCACCAGCGGCTGGTAATCAACGAAGGTCTTACTGATCTCATCGATCAGCGAGCGCGCGCGGCCCGTGGCGGCGTCTACCTCGACCAGACGATAGAGCTGATGCCCGCGCTGGTTATATTCGAAGGTGAAGCCGCGGCCGTCCTCCCACCATTGGAGAGAGGAAAGTTCGAAGGGATTCGAAAACAGGGCATTGTCGATCACGATCTGGCGCCGGCCGGCAATGTCGAACAGCGCCGGCTGGGGTAGCGGAAGGACATCACCCGGCTTGAGATAGACCATTGTGGGATATTCAGGTTGAAGCTGGTCCGTCGTCGACGAATTGACATAGTGGATCTCCCGCTTGTAGCCGGGGCGAATGCGGTAGGCCGCGAGGTGGCGCGAGTCTGGGGACCAGCTCAGCGTCGAAAAGACGTAGTAATTGGCTTCCGATCCGTCCCAGCTCAGCGGGACATCCTGCAATCCGTCCTTGCTGCGCAGGAAAACATTGTAGTTCTTGATATAGGCGATCCATTTGCCGTCGGGCGACACGCTCCTCTGGTCGGGGTTATTCTCCGCCAGTGGCGTGTAGTAGTGGCTGAGCTGCTGAAAGTCCGGGGCGTCCACATCCAATGTGGTGCTGGTGCAGGCATAGCTTGCAAGGTCGCAGCTCCACCGGACATGCTCAATCAGGAAATCGAGCCTGCGACCATCGTCGGTCAGTTCGAAACGGTCGAAGGGAAGATCGTCGGCCTGATAGCTCTTATGGCTCGCCCTGTTTAGCGCCGCCGCTAGGCGGGCCTGATCGAAGGCGGGCCGCTTCACACCCGTGGCAGCATCGACCAGCATGACCTGGTGCTCGCCGTGGGTAGTCCGGCGGTAGACGAACGCGTCGGCCCCGGTCAGCCAGAACGGCACTTCGGGGACATTGACAGTTAGCCCGCCATAGCGATCGTTGATCGTGAGTGCCCGCTCGAAATCGGCCGGCGCTACCGGCGGATGCGAAACAATCGAACCGTTCGCCAGCGCCTGAGCAGTTGCCGATTGCGATCCCCCCTGAACGAATAGCGCGAGCATTAAAGCGCCGATCTTGTACATGGCTGTTTGCCTCGTTTGGCTATTGAGTGCCGCATCTTGGGTTTGCCTTCTCAATGACGGTGTGCAGCAGCGTTGAGCGTTTCCTCTGTAGGAGCCCTCCACGCGGGTGCAGCCGAGACCCCAGTCACTATGACCGTGCGCCCTACGCGGAGATCCAGGAACTAGCCGGGTGGACCGATTGCAGAGTTGGTATCCGCGCCAACCAGGGAATTTTCGATGCCCACAATCAGGGAATATTCAACGCCCGATGACACTTGCCGATCACGGCCTCTTCCTTCTTCTGCATCTGGAAGGTCCTGGACATATGCCCCGGCAGAAAGCATTGGGCTAACATTTCGACATTCTCCGCATGACTATCGTCGGTCCGTGACGCGTTTGCGGATGACACCTTGCAATATGCGCGCCAAAGGAAAAACCCGTTTAGATACAAGGCAATCGATCGGACCGGCTATGTCGCATGTCCGACATTCGTCGGGCGTCGGACAATGCCAAGTGATATTGACCTGTTGCACGCCGGGTTGCCAAAAGGCGGCCAGCGTGCACTGCGTACGATTGGCGGCGAGACTGAAGAAGCGCATGCGCCGCATGCCGTAGCATTCCTTGAACACGGCGAAAGGCCGCTCGACCGCCGCCCGCACCTTGGCAATCAGCCGGTTGCGCAGCTTGTGGCGCGGCGGCAACTCGGGGTGATGCTTGTTGGGCCGCCGCATCAGCCGATCCTTGATGTTGGCCTTGGCGAGCCGGGCATGGCGGGCATGTGTGTGGTAGGCCTGATCGCATAGACCGCCTTTTCATCGCCGCTGATCAGTGCGTCGGCTGGCTCGGTGTCGGTGACCGAGGCGTCGCTCACCTCGACACGCCGGATCAAGGTGTGTTCCTGGTCGACGCCGATGTGCATCTTGTAGCCGAAGGTGCTCTTCTTGCCCTTCTTGCCCCAGCGCGCATCTTTGTCGGCCGCCGGCTTGACCGGGCCTTGGCTGCCCGCCTGCAGGAACGTGGCATCGACCAGCGTGCCGAGCTTGACGATCAGGCCCTTCTCTTCCAGCTGACGGTTGATCTCCTCGAACACCTTGTCGATCAGCCGTTCGCGCGTCAGCTCCTCGCGGAANGCTTGACGATCAGGCCCTTCTCTTCCAGCTGACGGTTGATCTCCTCGAACACCTTGTCGATCAGCCGTTCGCGCGTCAGCTCCTCGCGGAAGCGCCACAGTGTCGAATGGTCGGGCGTGCGATCCGAAAGGCTGAAACCGGCAAGCGGCGGAACGACAACCGGTCACGGATCTGCGCCTCAATCGCTGGATCGCTCAGCCCATGCCACATGCCCAGCAAAAGACAGCGCACCAGTGGCTCCGCCGGATAACTGGTGTTGCCGGAGCCGGGACCGCTGAGATGACCCAGCAATGTTCGAATCGTCTCATCCGACGCCGCAAGACCGTCCGCAAGACTCAACTGACCCAGAACACGATCCGCCATCCCCGATCTCCCTGCTGCCACCATCACCACAGAATCACCGTTCGGCTTCTGTGCAAAGACCTCTTTGAGGGGGAGATGGCCGGCAGGCCAGAGGGGGGTCGTCTCGCGTGGAGCGCCAGCCTTCCTGTCGGTGATAAGGAGGTCGCGCCAGGTCGCACGGCCCCCCTCTGTCGCGTTCGGCGACATCTCCCCTCAAGGGGGGAGATTGGCTGTCACCCCGGCTTGCGCGCGAACGCCCAGACCATCAGCGGGTATTCCTCGTCGTTGCTGAGGTCGCGCCACATGCCATAGGAGCGCACCGGCCCGCCGATATGGGCTTTTGCGCAGGCTTTGTTGCCCCAGCTGAACACCTCAATGCCAGCGTCCGGAAAGCCGCCTTCGGCCAGCAGCTGCTTCAGGCCGGCGGGGGTCCAGCGGTTGTAATCGTGCGGCCTGGCATGCACCCTGAACAGGAACGGCGTCGCCACCATCGCCCAGCCTCCGGGCGCGGTCATCGCATGGATGTGCTCGGCCGCGGCCAGCGGCCGCTGCACATGCTCCAGCACCTGGTCGGCGATGACGACGGAATATTGCCTCTCGGTGCGGTCCTTGCAGATGTCGAATTCGGGGAAATCGACTGACGTGTAGTCGGAGCACATCGTCTTCCAATAGCGGTTCCAGCCGGGCGAAACCTCGATCACAGGGGAGGATTTGCGGCCGTCCGCCTCAAGAAACGCGGTGAACGCCTCGATCTGCCTGATGCGCAGCCAGTTACGGGAGTCGTAGCCGAGCAGCCGCTTTGCAGCCTGTTTGCTTCGTCTCTTCAAGGCACCGGGTAGGCTTTCCGTCATTGTCACATCGATCTCCTTAACGGCCCGCCGCGCCTGGCTTGAATAGCGAATTCGACCTGCCCGTCAATGACATCCGGGCTTCGAGCAAAGCGACACCTTCAACTGGCGGCGCTACGAGGGCGACCTTTATGGCGTGTCGCCGATCATCGAGGCGCTGACGACGGTGCGCGAGGAAAACGCCGTGCGCCGTTCCGGCCTCCGGGCGCTGCAGCAGATCACCGATCCGGCGACCGCGTCGAAGGCTCGGCTGGACTTGTGCCGGGTGCTCAATCCCGGCGAGTGGCCTTCCAGAATCCCTGAGGTGCCCTTACAACCCTTTCTAAACGGAGTTCACATCAATCGCGGTAGGCAAATGAGATTGAGAAGCACCGGACAAGGAAGCACATAGCGAAGGTGCGTTCGACGAGCCGGGTACTTGCGCCGGTCCCTCACTCCCACTCGAACCTCTGTTGGGTCGAGGCGCAATTCGCGCGTATTTCGAAGCGGATGCTCGGCGCATCGCCCTTACCGACGCGCGGCTCAAGCGCAACGCCACAGCCGCCATCAAGGAACTCGACGCGCAGTTGACGCATCACGCTGACCGCCTCCCAGATCTCGTTCTGGAAGTCGGCAAAGGCCCCGGTTTTGGCTGACGTCGCCAGTAACCGCGTTGTGACGGGTCGACGCTTCAGCTTCAACGGAGTATGGCAGATCCGCCCGATGCTTCGGTTCGGGATTCCCCAGATAGGACGACGTCTTGGCACTGAAGAGAACGCCTTCGATTGCGTTCCTCCAGGCCCCCCGCACCTTCGCGCTCACCCCGTCCACGATGACCCGAGAGATTACCGCGAGGTTGATTCCTTCGACCGCCATTATGAAGACGGCGATGGCCGCCAGCACGCCGCGGAACATGCGTGCGAAATGCGGAAGCAGCGCAAAGGGGCCTGTCGCCGGCAACGGCGCGTAGTTTCCAGTGGGCAGATAAGCGTCTCGAAGGGACGAAAGATGACATCCAAAAACGACATGGCGGCTCAAACCCGCTGATCGGAAGAATGGGTGCGGCGGATCGGAGTGGTGCGGGAGTGCTCGCGCCATCCAAACGGCCAGGCGCACTTTCGTCCACACATCATGCGTTCCTGGCCCGCATCGAGCGGACCAGGCATGGCAGAGGGACGCCCTTGGTGCTACATGCGCGCTGATTAGAGCGCAGCATAAAATCAGCGCAACGCGAACTCGGACCGCAGAACTTTAGTCGCAGCAGTCACATTCATCCTCTTCGGGATTTTGTCTTCTTGAGGCTTTCTCGCTGAGGCCGACAAGGCGTCTGTTGAGACGGCTGGACAATGCTCGGGTGTCGCCGAAGACCATCTCCACATCCTCGCGCGAGACGACATCACCGCCATCGCGCGCGAGGCTCCGTTGAGCCAGACGACGGACCATCTCCTTGACATAAGCCGCGCTGCTGTCCTCCGAGCGCGCGACGGCATCCGTTACTGCTCCGTCCTCGAAGACGAGCGCACGACCATACAGCGCGATCAGCCGCTCGCGGCAACCGGCGTCGGGAAGCGGGATCTCAATTGCTTCGTCCACGCGGCCGGGGCGCGAGGCGAGCGCGTCCTCAATGTCCTCCGGCCGGTTCGTCGTCAGGATGAAGAGGATATCTGCATCTGGTTCAAGACCATCCATCTCGTTCAACAGACGGTTGAGGAGGCGTTCGGCTTTTTGGCCATAAGTATTTTCTCGCGACCGGCCCACCAGGTCAACGTCCTCAAGCACGACGATGCTCGGCTGCAGGGTGCGGGCAAGCGCGATGTAGAACCCAATCGCAATTGTCTGCTCAGCCGTAACCAGAACGGTAGTGCGTCCGGGTAGGTTGGCAGAGACATAACGGATGACGTGCGTCTTGCCTGTGCCAGGTGGCCCGTAAAGTAGAACACCTTTTTGCGTCGATTGGCAGAGACGCTTCAACCCCTCTCGGTGTCGATCAAAATCGAAGATGTGAGCATCAAGACACGCCATAGTTGCCTCGGAAAGCACCACGTCATTCCGGGGTACGGCAGGAAGGCGATGAACCCGCATCGAACCCGGCATCCCGGAGTTTCGTGCATCGGGTTCGAAAGAGAGAACCTTGTTGCGGTAGTATCGTGAACTTTCGCCTGCCGCCTGGATCTTGCTAAGAAATTCGCGCGAGAAAGCGGATGCCTGCTCGCCAGGCAGATAAGCGATTTCCACTTGAATCGTTCGCCCGCCAAAGTAGTCAAAAAACTGCGATAGCAAGATCGCGACAGGCTCTTCGCCGATATGGAATAACCATAGGCCATTGTGCAGAGACGCATAAGGCACATCTTCGCCGATATCGATGTCCTGATATTGCAAGGGTGTCAGCGCAAGGACGGCTTCTCCCTCGCGAATGACCATGTCCGACAGCTTCATGGCGTCGAACTCGTGCCGCTGGTGGACGCCGACGAGCTTGGGAGACAGAGGTGCAATCTGATATTCAATCAGGGTTTGAAGATCCGGCAGGAGATATGGAGCAAACTTTCTGCGCGAGCTAGCGAGACCCGTCAAATCATCGTTTTTGAAATGCCGACACAGTGCCTGCCAGGCAAAGGGAACGATATCGGTCATAGCAACATCCTATTGCGAGTTGAGTTGAGCGGAAGATCAATGCGATCCTGCATCATGTGTCGTCACGGCGCCGCTGAGCTCCGCGACGCATTGCTGACGTCCCACTGACAAGATAGTCGAAGCAATTTGCGTGCCGGATTGGCGCTCCGTTTGCGCTACATCGTTTGCCTGCTAACCGGTGGCCCGGCCTTGGCGGCCTTGGTCGCGTCCCTACAGGTGGTGTAGCTCGGCGGTAGCGAAGCCGCTCGCGAGCGCGCCCTCGATAGCGCTGTAGCGA
>NZ_NPKJ01000075.1 GCF_002284575.1 Mesorhizobium temperatum | reverse complement strand
CCAGCACCGTGGTGGTGATCGCCGTGTCCTCGTCGCCCGAAGCGGTGTCGTCGGCGATGTCGGCGACCGCGTTGACGGTGATTGCCAGCAAGTCCGTGTCAGTGGCTAGACCATCACCGGTTGTGATTGTTAGCGTATCTGAACCGTTAAAATCTCCATTTCCCGTGTAAGTCAGACCGGATAGAATTAAATTGATGTCCGCTGCGGAGCCAACAATGGTCACCGAATTGGTGCCGTTGCCGGTCACGAGCGGGCTGCTCGAGACGTTTAGAGTACCGTGCAGAACTGAAACAGTAGTCGTTAACATACCACCATCAGGATCTGAAACCGAAACCCCTGGAATTGCCTTTGATACGTCCTCATCGGTCAATTGTACCCCGGACGGTACGGTGTTCACCGGTGCATGATTGGTGCTGAGATCGATCACGACGGGCGAGAGTTTTTCGATGGCAGAAATTTTCAGATTTATGCTCTTGAATTCATAAATCGATTGATCTGCCTGCCCAGTGCTTTGGTTGACATGGGCCGGTAGCCAAACATTGTTAAAATAGTTAATCTCGGCATTTAGGGCTGCCATAAAGGCAACATCGTTAGACTGCTGTACGCTGATTACAATTTTTAGCGTGTCAATTTCGGTGGCACCACCTTTTACAGTACCATTTCCACCATCGTAACTATCGTACCCGCTGAATGTCGTTACGCCGATTTGCGCGATACCATTGTCATATATGGTTCCCTGGAGTTTGTACTGATTCTCGTACGATACGAAAACAAGGGTGTCAGCGCCCGAACCGCCTAGCAAGCTGTCAATACCGCTGCCGCCATCCAGGATATCTGCACCGGAACCACCATTGAGAACGTCGTTTCCTCCCTCCCCTGAAAGCGCGTCGGCCCCAGAACCCCCGATCAATTTGTCGTTGTAGTCAGTGGCCGTGCCAACATAATTGTCGTCGCCATTCGCGCCCATAACACTTCCTCCCCAACGCCCCAAATTTACCTTTTGTTAGTAATGTTGAATATGATTTCATTCAACTGTCAATGAGAAACGTTGTTAACGGACCGCGATGATTTTAATTAACTTTAAAGCATCGTGGAGAATGCGTGTTGCACAAAAGGAACAGCTACTTACATTTGATCCGCGGAACAAACGCTCGTACTGCTGTTGCCAAACGCCGGCCATCAGTCAGACCAGCGCACCAATTTTCTGATAGTGATGCCCCCAGGCAGCATATGGATTAGTTGCCGCATCGATGTAGTCGCACGAAGTTATTTCAACCTAACCTGTCTTGGCGGCGCGTTCGGCGCACTCAGCCTCCGAAACCACTTTCGCGGACCCACCATTTTTGCTCTCCCAGCCAACACATCTATTTGATGTCGCGAAAATTCTGACGTGTCCGCTGGTTCTGCTTATACTCGACCCCAGCGACTCTTTTCGCCCTTCATTGTGATGATGAATGTTCCGGGGCAAATAATAATGCGAAAGTCAGCACGCGCCGGTTCGTATCTTCAGCGATCGGAGCAGTTTCCCTCGACCCACAAGTCTCGGCCGCGCAAGATTCTCGAGCACATCGGAACTATCGCTGTAGGGGTGTGTGCAAACGTGTCACCAACCTGGCAGCGGTATAATGCTGCATTCATGTAACCCATCCCAGCAACTGAAGTTCAACGCGAAAGCAGAACCTCGCTGACCGAGAGCGGGCTTAGCCAAACATCGCCGGAAAGCACCGCAAGTCCGTGGCGCAGGTGATCATCAGATGGCACCTTCAGGAAGGGCTGATCGTCATTCCAAAGTCGATCCACTGGGACTGGATCGTCGCCAATTTCGATGTCTTCTGGCCGTCCCACCATTCACGCCTATGTGGCGGCAAAGGCGTGGCTGCACGGGCTGACACGCTCCACTGCCGCTGAGCTGGGCCGTCAAGGCATCACCGTCAACGCGATCGCCCCCGGCTATTTCGCCACCGAGCTCAATACCGCACTTATGAGCGACGAGGCCTTCACCAAATGGGTCGAGACACGAACCCCCGCGGGCCGCTGGGCTCAGCCTGAGGAGCTCGGCGGAGCCGTGGTGTTTCTCGCCTCCGACGCTGCCGCCTACGTCAACGGCCATGTACCGGCGGTTGACGGTGGGCTATCGGTTTCCCTCTGACCGGCGACGTGGCCTTCAGGAATAAATTTCAGCCGGGCAGCGCTGCGAAATCTGCGAAAACCGGCTGATTTAGCCAATTCGATAGACCAGGCTGACGCGCCCATCCGTGAGCTGCTGAACCTTCCGCAGTTCGAGCCCGCGACGCTTTTGCGTTGCTCCAAACAACGCCTTCCCTTCGCCGACGAGCAGCGGATAGACGATCAGCCGCAGTTCATCCACCAGCCCGGCATCGATAAGGCTCGCGGTCATTCGCGCGCCGCCCATGAGATAGATATCCTTGCCCGGCTGCTGCTTGAGGGCAGCGATGTCTTCGAGGCTCCGCATGAAGCGCGTCTTTGGCCAGGCCGCCGAGGTTATTGTGTTCGACAGCACATAATGCGGGGTCTGTTCGGCAAAGCGGGCCCATTCGAGCTCCGCTGGCGTCGGCAATTTGCCGGTCATCGGCAGCGGCTTGTCCGGCTCATTCTGGATCGCGCTCCAGTAGCGCTCGTAGCCGGCGTACATGACGCTCCCGAGCAGGCAGGCATCGATTTGCGGCGTCAGCCCATACTCCTCCGACCACGCGTCGACCCAATCGGCGTAACCCTCGGGTCCCTCCATCTTGCCGTCGACGGAAACCTTCATTCCGGTGATCAATTTGCGCATGACTTCCTCCATCGCGCTTGCGAAATGCAAGCACGTTTCATCGTCGGGTTCGTTGCTGGTGTGCGAGCCTCCAAGGGCCGATGCCGGTGGAGGCTGGGCGGTGACTTCAGGGTGGCCGACGCGATCGTGTCAGGCCGGCAGGCGGCGGTCGTATTCTTCCCGCAGGCGGCTCCAGCCCTCCCAGAAAGAGGTCGGCGTCTTGCCCGCGAGGCGGGCAGCCAGCATGTCGAGGTGCATGTGCCAGCCGGCGGTGACGTTGAGCTGGATTGCGCGTTCCGGCAGCCGGCGATGGACGACGGTGAGCAGCACATCGTTGCCTTTCGGCTCCAGCAAGAAGGAAACGCCGCCGGTGTTTCCCCAGGTGATGGCGAGATTGTAAGGCGGATCGAGCTCGGTGATCCGGCCCTCCATCCGATGCTCTTCGGGGAAGCCCGCAGGGCGCTGGCCGGGCGGGTCGGTCAGCTCGTCGTTACGCCAGACGAATTCGAACGAGGTGCCGGCCTTCATTTCCATCTGGCCCGCGGCCATCCACTGCCGACGCAGGTCACTCTCGGTGAGATAGGCCCAGACCCGCTCGATGGGGCCAGGCAAAAGCCGCTGGATGGTGAACGTGGCGGGCTCGGTCAGCTCGCCATAGGCTTCGATGGTTTTCATCTGGTTCATTGGTCGTTTCCTTCTTTTGAAGTGGGCGATTTCCTGGAATGATCCTGGGCTTTGCGTGCGTCCTCCTCACGAAGGAGACGTTCGAGAATGTCGAGACGGTTGGTCCAGAAGCGCTCGTAGAAGCCCAGCCATTGGTGGGCGCTGGCCAGCGGTCCCGGTTCGAGGCGGCAAAGATGCGTGCGGCCCCTCACCTCTCGACGAATAAGCCCTGCATTCTCCAGCGCCTTGATGTGCTTGGAGGCGGCCGCCAGCGACATGGCGAAGGGTTCCGCCAGCTGGCTTACCGTTCGCTCGCCGCCGGCGAGGTCGCGAAGCATCCTCCGGCGGGTGGCGTCGCCAAGGGCGTGAAAAACCGCGTCGATCTGGGGTGTCTCTAATTCAACCATGTAGTTGAATATAGAGACACGCTTTCGAATTGTCAACCGATTGGTTGAATGATCTTGGAAGGGAACTCCACAGGCGGCCTGCGGCGATCGAGGACATTCGGCCAGTGCAAGACCACGGACATGGTCCCTGCGGCCGAAGCGGGACCTTCACTTGCCTTCGAAGAAAGTATGGATCGAGACTTCCAGCTTTTCGATGAGTTGAGGGTTATGGCAGCTTCCAGCCCAGATCAGGGCGTTCAGTCTCATATCCTTGTTGAGAAAGTTCATTTTCCGAGAATCAAGCAGGTATCCCGCGACCTCGTAGTGCCGTCCCTTGATAGCCTCGATAAGCGCGTTGTTTCTTCCGGTCTTGTCAGTAAGATTCACGTCGGCGCCATTCTCGACAAGCAACTTGACGACATCCAGATGCCCGTTCTTTGCTGCTTCAATAAGGGCCGTCCTGCTGTAATAGTCGGCTCTTGCATCGATCTCTATTTCCGGATGCTTCACGAGGGCTAAAATAGAGGCGTAGTGGCCCTTGGCCGAAGCAAGGCTCAAAGGCGTGCTCTTCCATTTGTTTCTGGAATTCACATCGATTGCTGGGTGTTCGATCAGCGCCTCGACCGCCGCGGTACGGGCATTGAGCGCTGCGAGATGAAGGGCTGACCAGCCGCCGCCGTCCGCCTCGTTGATATTGGCGCCGGCCGCCAATTCCGCTTGAACGGCCTCCGCATCGCCGCTTTCTGCCGCGAGCAGCAGATTCGACCAACCTCTCGCCTCTTCGGCTTCCAAGCTCTCGGTCAATGCAGTCGCCTCCCCGAATGCTCCCCGCAGGATACCATTGTTCCGGTTCGGCCGACATCCACCGGATGACCGGCTTCCGCCGAAAAGCCTTTCACATTCGACAGCGTCCGGCAAATACAATCCGAGAGGGGAAGGAGGACCTGAGCTTAAGCGAGAGGCATGATGCCTTTGAGTGCCTGACTTAAGAGCGCGACGGCGTCCGATTCACTCGCAAGCAAAGTGGCGAGGACACCGAAGTCGGACTGGCTCGTTGGTATCGGCATGGAAGTTGGACCGCTCGGACTGAAGCCAGACCTCTGATCAAAGCGGAACTGGCCGATATCCTCCGGCAGCGGAGGCCGATAGAGAACGAACCGTAAGCGCGCACTCTATCGAGACATAACAAGATCATGCAGTCCTTCAGTACGTTCGTCGTCAACAATGTCCGCTGGCTCTCGGGCGCCTTTTTGCTGACCCTCGTCTCGTCCTTCGGGCAGACCTTCTTCATCGCCTTGTCGAACGGGGGTATCCGCGAGACGTTCGGGTTGAGTCATGGCGAGTTCGGCGGGCTTTACATGCTGGCAACGGTCCTCAGCGCGGCGACTCTGCCGTTCTTGGGTCGGCCGCTGGACCGGTATTCGACAGTGACCATGGCGATCGCGACGATGCTCATGCTCGCCTGCGCCAGCATCGCGATGGGGCTCGCCGGTTCGCTGCCAACCCTGCTCCTAGCGCTCTATCTGCTGCGCCTTTTCGGGCAGGGCATGATGACCCAGACCGCTTTGACGGCAACAGGCCGCTGGTTCGCCGCGAACCGGGGCCGCGCCGTCTCGGTCGTCACGCTTGGCTTTCATGTTGGCGGCGCACTGCTGCCTTTCTTGTTCGTCCTCGTGGCCGGCCTCGTCGGCTGGAGGGGAAGCTGGTTCGTCTGCGCAGCCTTCATCCTGGTCGTGGCGTTGCCTCTGGTTTGTGCGCTGGTCTGGAAGGAACGCAATCCGCAGAGCGAGATCCAGCCGAGGGCGCAACGCGCAGTGAAGCACTGGACGCGGGCGGAAGTCCTGCGCGATCCGACGTTCTACGCCATCTGCCTGGGTGTCCTGGCTCCCGCCTTCGTCGGCACGACTATCTTCTTTCACCAGGTCTACCTAACCGAGCTTCGAAGCTGGCCGCTGCAACTCTTCGCGAGCGGCTTCGCCGTCCTATCCGCCACGACGATGGCCTTTGCGCTTCTGGCCGGGTGGCTGGTCGACCGCTTCTCGGCGGTCCAGCTGCTGCCTCTATTCCTTCTGCCGCTGGCACTGGCATGCTTCGCGGCTGCCTATCTGACGGCGCCTTTCGCCATCTTCGTCTTCATGGCGCTGCTTGGCATCAGCTACGGCTTCTCCTCGACCTTGGAGGGCGCCATGTGGCCGGTGATCTACGGCACCGCGCATCTCGGCGCGATCCGCTCGGTTGTGGTGGCCGTGATGGTTCTCGCGTCGGCGATGGGTCCCGGCATCACCGGATACCTGATCGACGCCGGCGTCGACTACGCGCTGCAACTGGCCTTGATGGGCATCTACAGTCTTGCCGCCGCCGTCCTGATGTGGAGGGTATCGCGGCGGCTGATGAGGGGCTTGTCTGTCGGCTGGAATGTTTCCAGCTCCTGATCGGCCCTGAAATCGTCGGCACTAACATTTATGTTGGGCCATATGGAATGAAAGTGCTGGTCCGCGTCGGGTCCTAAGCACCCCGAAACCACCACCTGGTTCGACATGCTGCGGATCGTAGACGGCAAGGCCGTTGAGCACTGCGACCCGGCATTGCTCAACGAGGCTCACTACCTGCAGTAGGCTGCTATCGGATAAGGTGAGAAGCAAGATGCGAATTGGACGTCGGCGATTTCTTGTCCTGTCGCTCGGAGCGGCTGCCTTCGGCAAGGCACGCGCCACCGAGCCGCTCTGGTCAGCCCTGCGATCCGGAGAAGCCATTGCCTTGCTGCGCCATGCCGCGGCCCCAGGCTCCGGCGATCCGCCTGGCTTCAGGCTCGGTGATTGCAGCACCCAGCGGAATCTGTCGGAAGAAGGTCGTGCGCAGTCCCGCGCAATCGGCGACCTGTTCCGTGCGAATGGCATCTCGTCGGCAGCCGTCTATTCGAGCCAGTGGTGTCGTTGCCTCGACACCGCTCGCCTGCTAGGGATCGGCGAAGTTGTGCCTCTCGAGCTGCTCAATTCATTCTTTGGCGACAGTTCGGCCGGCGAGCAGCGCACCGCCGCTCTTTCGGCCTGGCTTCGCGGGCAGCGTTTCGGTGGACCAGCCGTGCTTGTCACGCATCAGGTCAACATCACCGGCTTGACCGGCGAGTGCCGGATAGCGGCGAAATGATCATCGCCCGTATTCATCAGGCTGACCCCGTGCAGGTCATCGGGCATGTTGCCACGCCGGCTTGAGCATCATGGCCTTCGACCCCATCTCGTGCAGCATCGCTTCAGTCGTGGAACGACGACGTGCGAGGAGAGATCAAAGGGAGTGATGGCATGGCTATCGATTTCAACCATACAATACTGCCGGCCCGCAACAGCGAGGAGTCGGCAAAGTTCCTGGCGGAAATGCTTGGCCTTCCAGCCCCGAGGCGCTGGGGGCCTTTCCAGATGGTCACGACCGAAAACGGTGCCAACCTCGACTACATGGATACCGGCGGCGAAATCAGGCCGCAGCATTACGCCTTCCTGGTCAGCGAAGCCGAGTTCGACGAGATCTTCGGTAGGATTCGTGAACGGGATCTCCCGTACTGGGCTGACCCTGGCCGGACGCAGCTGGGCGAGATCAATCACCACGACGGCGGCCGCGGCGTTTATTTCGAGGACCCGAACGGTCATCTTCTCGAAATCATTACCCGTCAGTACGGCAGCGGCGGATGGAACCCGTGATCGCTCGGTGACGTCGCCAGGCGGCGGACGCTCTGCGAGCTGGTCTCATGGCGGAACCTGAACGGTGATCTTGATCGATGAATAATAGGCGGCGACATTCGCTATATCCTCATCGCTCAAGCCCTTGGTGACGACAGTCATCTGCTCGTTCTTGCGTTCGCCTGCCTTGAAGGCCATCAGCGCCTTGACAAGATAATCCTCCTTTTGCCCGGCTATGTTCGGCGCCTCGGGCAGCTTGGCGATGCCATCCTTGCCATGGCAGACTTGGCACTTCAGCATGACCCTTTTGCCCGCAGCGGCATCACCTCCGGCCTCCGCGAGAGACGAACAGGCAAAGAGCGCAGCCAGACTTACGATCAAACCCCGCACCCCGAACTCCTATATCCATAGGGAAATGAGCCAGGCAGCAGCAAAAGTCCGCCGCCTGGCTAAGTCGCTTAATCGCCGTAGGAAATCCGCCAGACGGCCCCAGCTAAATCGTCGGACACCAGCAGCGAACCGTCCTTGAGCATCTGAACATCGACAGGGCGGCCGAGATACTCGCCATGCTCGTTCAGCCAGCGGTCAGCGAACACTTCAGTTTTGTCCACCTTGCCGTCCGCCTTGAGCGAGGTGAACATTACCCGAGCGCCCACGGGGTCCACGCGGTTCCAGGAGCCGTGCTGGGTCGAGAAGATGCCGCCCCGGTATTTTTCGGGGAACTGCCTGCCGGTATAGAACGACAGCCCAAGATCGGCCGCGTGAGCCTCTTGCTCGACCTCTGGAAAGATCACGCCTTCGGGCACTGTGGCGTCCTTGTACTCAATCGTACGGATCTTGCCGCCGCCATACCAGGGGAAGCCAAAATTCTGGCCCGGTGCGGTAACACGGTTCATTTCACCCGGAGGGATGGTATCACCCATGCCGTCGACCTGATTGTCGTTCACCCAAAGTGTCTTGTCCTTTGGATTAAAATCCAGGCCGAGAGGATTGCGCATTCCGCGCGCATAAATTTTGCGGTCGGTACCGTCCTGCTTCATGCTTATGATGCCGCCGATGCCCAGTTTCTCGAATTCCGGGAGCAATTCGGGCGCTGGCACATTAAAGGGCTGGCCGATGGTAATATAGATGCGGTTATCGGGCCCGACGCGGCAGGTTCGGGCCGTGTGATTGAAGCTCTCGTTAGATGCGGGTATCAGCTCGCCTTGCTTCACGATATCGAAAGCCGCGACATCGGGACCTTCATAGAAAAACTCGGCGCCCGCGAACCACAATACGCGGTTCTGTTCGACGACGTAGAGGTGGCCATCTCTGGAGAAGCAAACGCCGTTCGGGACTGTCATTTTGATTGAAGGCGCGAAGACCTTCACATCATCGGCGACGCGATCCTTGTTGCGGTCGGTCATGGAATAGACCCGCTCTTTGCGGGTTCCGACGAACGTCACCACACCTTGTGGTCCCACGGCCATGTGACGCGCGTCGGGAACGATGGCATAGAGGTTGACCTTAAAGCCATCCGGGACCTTGATTTTCGCTGCAATGGCTTTGAGCGCTTCGGCGTGTTCCCCAGTCTGCGGTATCGGCTCCATCATCGGTGTGCCGGTTGTCTTGAAGTCGCGAAGTTTCTCGAGATTGGCGTTCTGCGCAAAGGCGGACGTTGCGCAAAAGGCGGCAGCGCATGACAAAACGAAAGCGAGTTTCTTGATCACGATATCCTCCCACGTGGCCAGCTTTGCGGCATCTGTGGCAGCCAGATACAACGTAGCGGGCCGTTGCTTTCGTGCGAGATTCCAGCGCCAAGCATAATCTGCCGGTCGGACCTAACGACCGAAAGCGTAGATTGCTCAAGCCCCCTGACAGTCACTTGGGACTGCAGTTGGTTGCCGCCACATCATAGCATGTTGGCCCGCCGGCTACCAATGATGAACGGCAAGCTGGCCGCGCCTCGATTGGCTTGAGGGAGAAGCTAGGCCGGGGCTTTCAACCAGCCCTGTTATCGGCTGACCGGGCGGGCGTGGAGTTGGAGTAACAGACCGAATGTGCTCCAATATGGACAAGTAGAGTTGCCTTCGAACGTCCGGTGAAAAATGGCATCCAAGCAATGAGAGGCCGCTAGACAGCAGACCGCCAGAGGGGGAATAGATGCGTCGCATCGCTCGGATCTCGCTTGCCATCATCCTTTCGCTAGCCGTCGCAATTCTGACTGCCTGGGCCGGGCTTGCCATGTGGTATCGTCTGCCTGTGGCTGAGCTTGGACGGGCTCTGGCCAGCGTCCTTTTCATCTTGTTCGGCCTCGCCACTATCATCGCGCTCTTCAGCCGGTTTCGCATCAGGGCGCTTGTCCTGTTTGCAGCTGCGTTTGCTGTGGTTCTGGTTTGGTGGAGCACCATCAGGCCTTTCGATCACGCGGACTGGGCGCCCGACGTCGCCCGTCAGGTGACCGGCACCCGCGACGGGAACCTGTTGACGCTGACTGATGTGCGCGACTTCGAATGGCGTAGCGCTACTGATTTCACCGAACGCTGGACAACGCGGACCTACGACCTCTCCAACGTTCAGACGGTCGACCTCTTCATGTCTTATTGGTCCGGGACCAAAATCGCCCATGTCATCATAAGCTTCGGCTTTGCAGGAGGTGACTATCTTGCCTGGTCGATTGAGGTGCGACGCCATGGAGGCGGCAAGTTTTCTCCCATGGCAGACCTGTTCAAGAGCAATCCCCTGGTCATTATTGCGGCTGACGAGCGAGACGTCGTCGGCGTCAGGTCAAACGTTCGCGGAGAGGATGTCCAAATCTATCGGCTAAAAGTGTCACCGGAAGCGGCCCGGGCGCTCTTGCTGGAATACGTCCTGGACGCAAATGCACTTTCCACGACTCCAGAATTCTATAATTCCATCACGACGAACTGCACGACCACGATCGTCAAGATGATGCGAGCCGTCGGTGACGTGGTCCCCCTTGACTGGCGCCTCATCGTTAACGGCTATCTTCCCGAATATGCGTATGCACGGGGTGCGCTCGATGTCAGCTTGCCGATGTCGGTTTTGAGGGAGGCAGCCCACATTGACGGCCGTGCGCGGGAGGCAGGCCTTTCGCCAGATTTTTCGAGATCGATCCGGATTGGCGTGCCATCCCCCGGTCCAATTTATTGATCTCTGGAATCGTGTTTGGAAACGCTGGGCGGTTCGAACCGGATCTCATCCCGGCTTCACGGCGCACTGCTACTTTCTCCACCTGTCGACTCGCCTTGGCGGACACCGAGCCTAGATAAGCACTGCGCTGGGGCGAAGCGATGCAGAAGGACCTGAGCATGCCTGAACAGATTACCCTGAATAAGCCTGAACAGATCACATTGAATGATGGCTCAGCCATTCCCCAGATCGGCCTTGGTGTGTGGCAGGTCGACCCAGCCATCACCAGCCAGGTGGTGAGTTGGGGGATCGAGGCCGGCTACAGATTGATCGACACCGCCGAAGGCTACCGGAACGAGGAAGGCGTCGGGCAGGCGATCCGCACGGCTGGCGTGCCGAGAAGCGAGTTGTTCATCACCTCGAAACTGCGCAACGGCGCGCACCAGCGTGACGCCGCCCTTCGGGCTTTCGACGAGACGATGAACAAGCTCGGCATCGATCAGATCGACCTGTTCCTGATCCACTGGCCAGTGGATCAGCCAGGGCAAATATGTCGAGGCGTGGAAGACCCTGATCGAGCTCAGGAATGGCGGCCGGATCAGGTCGATCGGGGTTTCGAATTTCAACCAGGACCATCTGGAGCGGATCATCGGCGAGACCGGAGTCACGCCCTCAGTCAACCAGATCGAACTCCATCCCCGGTTTCAACAGCGCCACATCAAGGAATTTCATGGCACGCACAACATCCGCATCGAAAGCTGGAGCCCGCTGGGCAGCGGCCGGCTGTTGAGCGACCCTACCCTAGAAAACATCGCCGGAAAACACCGCAAGTCCGTCGCGCAAGTAATCATCAGATGGCACCTTCAGGAAGGACTGATCGTCATTCCAAAGTCGATCCACCAGGACCGAATCGCCGCCAATTTCGACGTCTTCGATTTCGAGCTGGACGCGGCAGACCTAAAGCTCATTCGAGGCATGGATTCATCCGACGGCCGCACCGGGCCGAACCCCGTCACGGCAGCGTTCCTGTTCTGAGCGGGCGTGAGAAGAGCCAACGGCGAAGCTGCCAATCTCCCCCTTTTGGGGGAGATGCCAAGTTTTGGCGGAGAGGGCAGGACAGAGGGGGCGCTGTCCCGCCGGCTTTTTTGAATTTAGCCCTTATTTCCGCTCACCTCATATTCCCGAACCATCCAGCAGCGGGACATCTTCTTCGTCCCAGGGGCTCGGCATTGAGCCCTTGCTCAGATTGGCTGTTGGCAGCGGCATCCAGCATTTCAGCTCGGGTTCGGCGTATTCAACCACGCGTCCTGGAGACGAGTCGGAAGCGCGCCATCCTTCGCTGCCGAACTGGTCGGCTCGAGACCAATAAGCCAGGTCGACTTCCGCCGGCCCCTGTTCGGAGGGCCGAACCGTGACAAGAATTCGGCTGCCATCCCTTGGCGCGCTCGACATGTGACGCCACCGATCGGGCTCGTCCATCGCATTTCCTCCTGCAGCCTGCATCTCGTCTGTCCAGACGAATAGTCGCTTCGCGTACAAGGCCGGTCAACCCGAACTTTGCGCAGGACAGTCTATAGTTGGCGGCCTGCCGGCCTGGCGCGACGGGGCTCGCGGTCAAACCTTGGCCTTGACCGCCCAGGCTCTGGTTTTCAGGGGAATTGACCCGTCCTCGCCGCGCGGCAGACTATCGCGGAGCCGCTCCATCAATCTCTGGCGAGCTGCGGGTTCGAGACTCATGCAATAGCCGGGCGCCGGCCCCGCACCCAGGGTGAAGGGGTGCCAGTAGTCTTCAAAGTCCTTGAACACAGCGGGCATCTCAATCCTCGTGGACTCGATGGAAATGAGGCCGGCCTTCTCCGCGAAATCGGTCAGTCCATCTTGTGTGCAAAATGGAAAACGCCTGTCCTCGGTGAGGTCGATGGCACCGGGGTCAAGCGCCGTCGCAGCGGTCCAGAAGGCCCGCATGAATTCCACCCCGCCGCCAGGATAATCCCACACGTAGAACCCGATCGTCGCTCCGCGGCGGGCCACCCGCCGCATCTCGGCGAGCGCCTTTTGCTTGTCGGGGATGAAGTTGAGAACGAGCGCCGAAACGACCATGTCCTTGCTGCCCGATTCGCCAGCCAGGGCCTGCGCATCGCCTGCGAGAAACGCGACACGCTTGTCCGGCACGTTTGCCCGCGCCTTGGCGAGAAAACCCTCCGACGGGTCTATGGACACCAGGCTCCTGGGATTGCAACGGGCCAGGATGGCTGCCGAGAGCGCCCCGGTTCCGCAACCTACCTCCAGCCAGTCCAGCCCTTCTGCCGGATCGAGCCAATCCAGGAACAATGGAGCGATCTGACCGCTCCATCGCCCCATATAGAGGTCGTAGCTATCTCCGGCCTGCCAAGCGTCGTGACGCGTTGCCTCAGTCATCGCAATCTCCTCCCCGGGACAATTTCACCATTGGACCGCAGCGAGAATACGCTCGCCTCTCTCGCAGGAACAGAGGGCCAGGAAAGTGTAACCCGGGTCATACTCGGATGCCTCGACTGGTTCTCCGCCCACCAGAAGCGGTCGACCCGAACTTTGCGCAAGACAGCTATACCGTTCGCGGTTAATCTTCTCAGGCTGCAATCCGGGCGGTGTTCGATGAAGAGCGAAGATCTGCTGGCCAACACCACCCGTCTCGGCCCGGTTCATCTGCGCGTCATCGATATTCCAGCTGCCTTGCCGCTCTGGCGTGACGTGGTCGGTCTCGCCGTCCTCGCCAATGATGGCGGGATCGCCGATCTCGGCGTCAATGGCAAGTCTCTGATTGTGCTGCATGCCGGAGCGACGACCGCCCTGCCGCCAAAGTCGCGCGATCTTTTTCATGTCGCCGTCCACGTGACGACGCGCAAGGAATTGGCCCGCGTTGCCGCGCGGCTTCGGGCATCCGGCGTCAGGCATGGCGCCCAGGATCACCTGGTATCCGAATCCCTGTACGTCTCCGATCTTTCCGGCAACGGCATCGAGATCTGTTTCGATACGCCCGACCGCTTCGCATCCAGCGCGGTGACGGCGGACGGCAGCGTCTCGCTTCTCGCCAGGGACGGCACCGCGCATTCCGGCCTCGAGCCGCTGGACCTCGACCGGTTGCTGCTCGAGCTCGACACTGCGGACGATTTCAAAGTCCCGCTGGCGGCGGATGCCTTCATCGGCCACATCCATATGCGCGCACGCTCGCCCGAAACGCTGATGGCGTTCTATCTGGGCGTGCTTGGTTTCAAGCCGCACATCCAGTCCAGATCGTTCGGATTGTTTGACTGCGGGACCGACGAACGCCGGCACATGGTCGCATTCAACATCTGGGCCGGCGCCGAACTGAAGGAACCTCCGCCTGGCTCGGCGGGCCTCGAGCATTTCACAGTCATGCTTTCTTCCCGGGAGGATATGACAGCCGTCGCGCAGCGGCTGCGCCATGCCAACGTGCCCGCAAGGCAGACGGAACGGACGCTGGACGTCTCCGATCCGGAAGGAAATCGCCTGCGGATGGTGGCCGCAGGCGACTGATTGGTCATCGGTCCGCTAAGCGGCTTCCGTCCGCACCGCCGCGAGCACGACCCCGTCAACCGCCACGACAAACACCGCCGACCAGAGCGCGCTCATGCCGAGTTTCGCGCAGGAAATATCCGAACCAGAAGGCGCCGATGGCGATCGGCACGTTTGTCAGAGCGAGCGGCGCGCGCCTCCTTGTGGCAGCGCGAATTGGCTCGGAATGCCCGGATTGCCGGTCGAAATTGCAGCCCACCCAATGTCACGCACAGTCGGCGAAATCCAGCATTCCGCTTGATTTTCCGCCGATCTTCACGCATTGTTGCGCTGCACAATATCGGGGTCGTGCCTACCGTTCTCGCGAAAGGCAGCCGGCTCCAGTCTGTTGAAATCGATCGCGCTTTGACGTCGGATCGGCCAGGCCGATTTTAAGCAGCAAGGGATTACCATACCAGGATGCTTCGCGACTTGTCCGCCTACAAGAAAATGATGATGCTCGGCATTATCGGGCTGCTGTTCGTCGCTGTCCTCGATGCCTTCAGCAACCTGCCGGTCGTTTCCGGCTGTGCGTTCTACGGCAATTGCGCGATCGCCGAAGCACCGATCGAGCTCAGTCTGGATCCGACAGAGCAATGAAGCCACCTGGGAAGACGGCGCTTATCGTCTATGACGGCGACTGCATCTTCTGCCAGAGCTATGTCCGCTTTGCCCGGCTGCGCGACGCGGTCGGTCCTGTCGAGTTGCTCGACGCGCGCTCCGGCGACCCGCGTGTTGTCGGGTTTCAGCGCCAAGGCTTCGACCTGAACGAGGGCATGCTCTTCGTTTTCGAGGACCGCGTCTATCACGGCGAGGAAGCCATCAATCTCCTGGCGATCCTCAGCTCCTCTTCGACGCTTTTCGGCTGGCTCAACCGCAGGATTCTCTCAAACAGGACGGCCGCGCGGCTGATCTATCCGGCGCTCAAGCTCGGACGCCGGGCCACCCTGAGGCTGCGCGGCCGCTCGCTCATCCCTGCCGACCTTGACCGGCGCTAGACATTTCCGGGCGAAATGTATGGCTTAAGCCGACTGCCCGGCGATGGTTCTCCCAGGGCGCTCAGTGCGTGCAGACCTTCGGCCGCGAGAAATCCACGAACTTGAACATAAGAAACTTGCGTTCGAGGAGGTTGGGCATTTCGTCCGCGAAGGTCGATGTGTTGGCGCGGGTAATCGTCTCGCCATCCTTCACGTAAGTCACCCAAGCCTCGGGCTTCCGGCGCAGTTGTTTCTTCAGATCGACGAGGACGTGGTAGTTGCCCGCCCGCGACTGCCGGACGAGATGGGGCTCCGAGGAATCAATGATCTTCACCACCTCGCTCTGATAGTTGAACAGGTATGGTGGTTTGGGAAAGAGCAGATGGTTGGTCTGGCCGCCTTCCGTGTGCAGATTGCTGAACATGTTGATAGAACTTTCCGTCTTGAGCCCGACATAGGGTGACAGGCAGGAGAGGAAGAACAAGCCCGGCACCAAATAGACCCAGAGCGGCTGGCGCGGCGAGGAAACGGTCCGGCAAGGCAGGTTCTGCAGAGCCACATAGGCCAGCACGACCATCGCCGCGCCGCCCACTACCGCCCAAATGAGGATCCAGACAGAGTGGACCATCATGTCGAAGGACCGCCCGGGAAAAGTATAGGTGAGCAGAATGACGAGAGTGACCGCGAATAGCATCACGGCCGCGCCCGGCAGCAAGATACCGATCCGGCCGAACGTTCGCGCAGCGGATTGGTAAACTCCAACGAGGTGCGATAGAGCGCCTCGCTAGCGGGCGTGGGGATGCTCAGCACATACAGCGCGAACACCAGGCCGGAAAAGTCCATGTACCAGGAATAGGCCGAGATCGGGATCACGTAATGGAAGACGAGTGCGAGGATGAACCCCACGGCGAAATAGCGCTTCCAGTGAGAGACACGATCGCGATCGCCTCAATGACGAAGGTGGCGAAGATGGCAAGATACCGGCCAAAGAGATTGTCCTCGAGGCCGAACGGACGAGCCAGCGGAGCGTATAGGCCCACCGCGCAACTCACGGAAGGGTCGAGGAAGTCGGTGTTGATCTTGTGGAAGATGCCGTAGAAATACATGATGGCGAGCAGCGACCGGGCGACGATCCGGATCTGTTGATAAAGGCCCATCCGGGCCAGGGCGGCGCCACGGCCGGCGGCCCGCAGATAGAGCACCGCTGCGCTGAGCAGGATAGCCCCGTTCATCACCGCCGTGATCGTCTTGTTATTCGAAGCGACCGGCATGCGCAGCGCGTATAGCACAAGCGATACCATCACGAGCCCGATCAAAAACTCGGTCCGCCGTGGGTACAGCAGGAGTAGCAAGCTGAACAGGACGACCGACCAGCTCAGAGCGGCAAAAAGCGGCCCCTTGTAGCCAAGCATGGCGTAGATATCACCGGCGATACTGAAGATCGCCGCCATTGCCCAGAAAGGGGTAAATGCGGTCAACCCGTCAAATGTGTCGTCCCGACCGCTGACGTTCGCGATTTTGCCGCGACCAATGTTCCATGACGGTATGGCGCCTGAGGACTGCTGCTGCCCTATAGACACTAGTTAGGCCCCCTCAAGGATCCTTTTGGCGGTTCTTTCGACGTCCAACTGGGGACGGCTTGCCGCCTTCGGAACCTTTGCTCTATGTTGCACTGCAACATCAGCACGGGTTTAGATAAGAGTCAATTCGGTGTCGTCGGTAGCTCCTCCTACTGGGCATCAGCCATTGAGAGACTGCTAGCAGGCACGGTGTAGAGCGGGATGCGTTCAAATTGAACTGGCCATCCCGCTCTATCTATTGTTTAGCTGTATTTCTGCGACGCCAAACTTAAAGCCACGCACGGAGCCCTTCGGATGCGACGCGCTTTAAGAGTTCGCCGACTATCGCTGTCTTGCCGTTTTGGGAAATTCCACTACGTCCGCCGGCGGGCGCTTGTACTGGGCTGCGGCAATTGCATCGATCAGAATATCCAGAGCCGCGCGAGCAGCGCTGCTCGTCTCGTCATCGCCGCGCAAATAGTGGCAGGCTCGTTCAAGATGGAGGTGGGCGGCGGCAAAGTCGCTGGTCATGGATTCTCCTTTTGCCCGCCTCCGACAAGGATGGCCCATTTCGATTTACCCAAAGGCGAATATCCACAGCTGGATTTGAATCAATTTTGGCCGATTAACCAGATCTTCAGCATCGCGAGGCGACCTTGCTGCTGCGGACATGTGTTGAGTTCCGCCTCAGGCAACAGACCCGCTCCGGAGACCGGGGCGGGTTTTTGCTTGAATGCTTCGGGTCGAAGCCGGCATCCGCAATTGGCGCGCAGGCTGGCGTCAGTTGGGGGACAGAAGAGGCCGAACGCCTATCCAAAGCATCCGTGGGCGTGCGCGGCAGAGCGACGAACCCATTACCACCGCAGGCCTCGGAGCCCGTTCCCGGGCCGGCGTGCTGCCCGCGTCAGGCCGCTTTGCGCTGCGATTTCCATGTCTCGTGGTGCTTGCCCCACGCCGACATGACTGTCACCGCATCGTTCAGGCTAAAGCCGAGCGGCGTGATCGAGTATTCCACGCGAGGCGGCACCTCGTCATAGGCGCGCCGGCGGATCAGCCCGTCGGCTTCCATCTGCCGCAATTGTTGCGTGAGCACCTTTTCGCTGACGCCAGGCAGCAACCGGCGCAGTTCGGCAAAGCGGTATGGCCGCAGGTGCAGTTCCCATAGCAGCGAGGTTTTCCACTTTCCGCCGATGGCCTGCAGCGCGGCAGCAAAACCGCAGCTGTCTGGTTCCTTGCGCCTCATTTGGCAGCTCCTGTCATGATGGCGATAGCTTACCTCAAGGTGCGTACTTCTCAACGCAGCAAGAATTTATATCTTCGGATCGAGCGCGCCAAACACAAAACGGACCCTCGGCGAGAGGGCCATCAGTCTATCGGAGAAGTTACTATGGCATCGAATGTCTGCGTGCTTGGCGCGGGCCGAATGGGCTCGTCCATTGCTCGAACGCTGCTCGACCGCGGCTATCCAACATGGGTCTGGAATCGAACCGTGGCAAAGTGCGACCCATTGGCGGCCCTTGGCGCGAAGGTCGCCCCGTCAGTGGAGGATGGAATCCGAGCGGCCGACGTCGTGATCATCAATGTTCTCGACTATGCCGCCAGCGACGCTTTGCTAAAGCGGGATGGCATCGCTTCGGCATTGGCCGGCAAAGCCGTCGTACAACTCACCTCCGGATCGCCGCGTCTGGCGCGGGAAGAAGCGCGCTGGGTGGAGGCACATGGTGCCGGATATCTGGACGGGGCGATCATGGCCACTCCGGATTTTATCGGGAAACCCGAAACCGCACTGCTTTATTGGGGTTCCCGCGACGTTTATAAGAAGCACAAGCCCCTGCTTTTCGCACTCGGCGGCGGAACGAGCTATGTCGGGGAGCTGCCGGGTCAAGCCTCTGCGCTTGATACCGCTCTGCTCACCCAGATGTGGGGCGGGCTCTTCGGAGCACTCCAGGGCATGGCCGTCGCCGAGGCCGAAGGTCTCGACCTGGCGACGTTCAGGAGCCATCTTTCCGGATTCAAGCCTGTTGTCGATGCCGCTCTGTTGGACCTGGTGGATAGAACGAATGCACGCCGTTTTGCCGGCGACGACGCGACGCTGGCGTCATTGGGCGCCCACTACAGCGCCTTCCAGCATCTGCTTGAGGCATGCGAGGAGCGAGGGCTCGACGCGGCTATGCCGCGCGCCATGGATATGATCTTTCGACAGGCGCTTTCGCTCGGGCGCATGGAAGATGATTTTGCATCTCTCGCGCCCCTGTTTCGAAATGGTTCGCCGCGCCAGAGCGGGGAGCCATCGAATGCATAGCAGCAACACGAAACGAACCGCGACCTGCTCATGCCGGAGCGTGGAACTTGTCCTCGCCGGAGAGCCGCGACGCGTCTATGCGTGCAGTTGCATGGAGTGCCAGCGCTGCACCGGAACGGCGTTCTCATACCGGGCCATCTACGCCGGTTCCGCCCTAGTCGGCCAGAAAGGCGAGACCAGATCCTGGCGCAGAACCGGCTCGTCGGGACAATGGCTGGAGCAGACATTCTGCACCACATGCGGGTCGGTCGTCTTGATGCGGGCAGAAGGGCTGAAGGATGCGCTGTCGGTATCGGTCGGCTGCCTGGAGGACCCGGAATTCCCACCCCCGATAATGCTCCATTGGCCCGAGAGAAAGCATAAATGGCTTTGCTTGGAGGGCGTGCCCGAAGCCGCCACCTCTTGAGCGGATCACCAAGCGCGATGCTTGGCTTGTAGCAGGCTCGGCATCCCAAGCTTTCCCTCGCAGCCCTCCTTTGCAACACTTTGCGCTCCTCGACGTTCTCCCAAGGCACGCTCCGAAGTTGCGGTTTGGCACCTGCATCGATGTGACGCTGGAGGAGACGCCATGGACATGGGCAACAGGAAGACACAGTTCAATATCTGGTACTGGATCGCCGCCTTCGTCGGGCTGATGATCTTCCAATATGTCTACACTGCCACGCAGCACGTCGCGCAGATTCCCTACAGCCAGTTTGAGACCCTGCTACGCGACGGCAAGATCGCCGACGTGCAGGTTTCCGATCGCTTCATCCAGGGCCGCTTCAAGCAGCCGCAGGACGGGAAGCCGCTATTCATAACCACGCGCGTCGAGCCGAATCTCGCGCGGCAGCTGCAGGAACACGGCGTCACCGTCACTGGCCAGATCGAAAGCACATTCCTGAGCGACCTGCTCTCCTGGGTCGTCCCGATCCTCGTCTTCTTCGGCTTGTGGATGCTGCTGATGAGACGCATGGGCGGTGGCATGGGCGGCTTGATGCAAATCGGCAGGAGCAAGGCCAGGGTCTACGTCGAGGCCAATACCGGCGTGAGGTTCGACGACGTGGCGGGTGTCGATGAGGCCAAGGCCGAGCTGCAGGAGATCGTGGATTTTTTGAAAAGCCCGCAGGAATATGGCCGTCTTGGAGGGCGCATGCCCAAGGGCGTGCTGCTGGTCGGACCGCCAGGCACCGGCAAGACGCTGCTCGCGAAGGCCGTTGCAGGCGAGGCGAAAGTTCCGTTCTTCTCGATCTCAGGCTCTGAATTCGTCGAGATGTTCGTGGGCGTCGGCGCCGCCCGTGTGCGTGACCTGTTCGAGCAGGCACGCGCCAGAGCCCCCGCAATCATCTTCATCGACGAGCTCGACGCGCTGGGCCGCGCCCGGGGTGCGGGCCCGATGATGGGCGGCCACGACGAGAAGGAGCAGACACTCAATCAGCTCCTGGTCGAGCTCGACGGTTTCGATCCGAAAATCGGCGTCGTGCTGCTCGCCGCGACGAACCGTCCGGAAATCCTTGACCCGGCACTTCTTCGCGCCGGCCGTTTCGATAGGCAGGTGCTGGTCGACCGGCCGGACAAGCAAGGCCGCGTCCAGATACTCCAGGTCCACATGAAGAAGGCGAAGCTGGCAGCGGATGTCGAGGCCGAGAAAGTTGCCGCGCTGACGCCGGGCTTTACCGGCGCCGACCTCGCCAATCTGGTCAACGAGGCGACCCTGCTTGCCACGCGCCGGAAGGCAGATGTCGTGACGATGGACGATTTCAACAATGCGGTCGAGCGCATCGTGGCGGGGCTCGAGAAGCGCAACCGGCTGTTGAACCCTAGGGAACGTGAGGTCGTCGCCTATCACGAAATGGGCCATGCTCTGGTAGCCATGGCGCTGCCCGGCGTCGACCCGGTGCACAAAGTATCGATCATCCCCCGCGGCGTCGGCGCGTTGGGCTACACGATCCAGCGGCCGACCGAGGACCGATTCCTCATGACGCGCGAGGAACTGGAGAACAAGATGGCGGTGCTGCTCGGCGGCAGAGCGGCCGAGCAGATCGTGTTCGGGCATCTGTCGACGGGGGCCGCCGATGACCTTGCCAAAGTGACCGATATCGCCCGCGCCATGGTTACGCGTTACGGCATGTCGGAAAAGCTCGGCCATGTGGCGCTGGAAAAGGACCAGCGCTCCTTCCTGAGCCCCAACCCACTCGCCGGCGGTCCGCGCGAGCACGATTACGGCGAGGCCACCGCCGAAGCTATCGACGCGGAAGTTCGCAGCATCGTCGACACAGCTTTCGCGCGAACCGTCGGCCTCCTCACTGAGCGACGGGATCTGCTGGAAAAGACGGCGCGCAAGCTGCTCGAAATCGAGACGCTCAGCGAGGCTGAACTCGCATCGCTCATCGGAGACGCCTCGGCACCGGAGGCATCCGAACCGGAATCGGGGAAGCGACCGACACGACGAGGCAAGGCTGCGGCTACAAACTTCTCGCGCCGGGCCGAGTGATGACCTTCCCCGTCCCGACGTGGTCCCCGGGTCCGAACCGCTCGTCCAAGAGCCCGATACGGGCTGCAAGATCGCCGTACATCGTCATGTTGCAGCCCAGGACAAAGCCGCCGGGACGGACATCAGGGGTCAGTCGCTCGCGGACCGGCGACCGTTTGATCGTGAACGGCAGATCCCTGGCATCGCCAATCTCGACGCGGCCTCCCCAGGTGACCCGTTCCCAGTGGCATAGTGTCGCTGCCAATCACTGAGATAGTCGCCCAGGAACTCGCAATCATCAACAACAAAGACCAGCACGGCTCTCGCACGCGCCAGGCCGGCGTTGCGGGCCGCCACCAATTCGCGTCGTGCGGCGCCGGTTGACCGGCTTATTCAGTAAAGGCTAATGAGGCAGCGTTACGCGACAGAACCTTGTGTTTTGTTTTTCGGATTTGGCGTTGCTCCGTCACGCTCCGAATCCGCCAGCTACGATAGGAGGCTGAATGACCGACCTCATTTGCCTCGAATTCGCCCCAATCACTGAAGAGCGGTGCTGATTGCAATGCTGGCGCCATCCGTTTACCAACTCTTGCAGACAAAACGAAGGCTCCAATGATCCAGGACAATGCCAGGGTAGGCGTCGTGGTGCCGATGTTCAATGCCGAGCGAACCATTCGCGCCACCTTGAGCAGCATCTGCCAGCAGGACCATCAGGCGCTGGACATTATCGTGGTGGACGACGGGTCGACGGACCAGTCCGCTTCGATTGTGGCCTCCTGTGCTGAGAGAGACCGGCGTATACGCCTAATGAGGCAGTCGAACGCCGGTGTTGCGCAGGCCCGCAACAGCGGTGCGGCCTCTACCGATGCGGAGTTTCTGGCGTTTGTCGACGCGGATGATCTCTGGGCCCCATCCAAGATCGCACTGCAACTGCGCGCCCTGCAGGAAGGCGGCTCTTCTGCGGGCCTGGCATATTGCTGGTTTGCCCAAATCGACGAGGACGGCCGGGTATTCTCACTATACCGACCCGATGCCGATGGCCGCGTTCTGCAACGGATGTGCAGAATGAATTTTGTCGGCAACGGAAGTTCGATGCTGATGCGTCGCTCCGCATTCGAGCAGGCGGGACAATTCGATCCCTCCCTGAGGGCCAGGAATGCACAAGGCTGCGAGGACCTTCTCATGTGCCTCAGGATAGCGGAAAGTTACGAATTCCGTGTCGTGCCTCAGCACCTGGTGGGCTATCGGATGACGAACGTCAACATGTCGAGCGATGTCATGCAGATGCTTCGTTCATGTGAAATCGTCCTTGCCGAGTATCGCGAAAAATATCCGCAGTTCGGCAGCGATCTCGATGCGCATCTGGTCGACATGATCCATTGGCTTGCCATCAGAGCCTTGGTCGGCGGGCGGCTGTTCGCAGCCGGCGACCTGCTGAAGAGATACTTCGTCCTGGAACCGCGCACGGCAATTTCCCGCCTGCCCAACATGATCGCCATGTACTGCCGGGCCAGGCTGGTTCCCCGCTGGGTCAAAATTCGAGTGAAGCGGATGCGAAACGAGAACGCCGAGTTTCGGCGCCTTTATGAAGAGACTATCTGGTGAATGCGAGCGTATTCCTGTTCGCGCGCTTGCAGCGGCTCTTCCGCCACGGGGGTCTAGGTGCACCTCGTGATCTGAGACCTTAAGCGCCGTCTTCGACGAGAGCGGACGGATCAATACTCCTCGGACCTGACTCGCGAAGCTGGCGCGGCGTCGGCGTCTTGAGGGCCACCTGGACTCGCCTTCGAAGCCACTCCGGAGGAAATGGCTGGCAGATGAAGGTCGGATCGGCGTCGAAAAAACGCCCGGAGGTACAGATGGAATGCGGTGAGGTCGGAACCATGCGCTGTTTAACGGCAAGCAGTCTTGGCACAAAGCGACACAGCCGCCGCCACAGGTCTTGTGCGGACGGCTTTGCGAAGACATGAAACAGCGCGGCCGGATCGATCCGTGTTGCGTGGACAAGCGGAGCAATGGCCGCGCCTGGCGACGTGCGGGCGGCTTCGCTGCCATAATACGCTGAGGCCACGCCATCGGACCAACGAAACAAGAAAGACGCTAGCTTGGGATGTCGCGTGCGGACTGTTTCAAGGACGATCCGGTGCGATGTCAGCATGACGACATACCTGGTCGACATAGAAGATAGTGATCGCCGGTAACCAATCAGATACTCGGGAACGACATCATAATCGCAGATCGCGGCAATGTTGAGCTGCATCTGCAAGTCTTCGGCTCCTTGGGCGCCTGCGGCTCTGAGCGAGGGGTCGTATCCCCCGGTTGCCGTAAGAACTGATCGCCTGATTAGCGGTGAACTTGCGTTGCCGATAAAATTCTCAACCAGCAGCCAGTTGTGGACGTCCCCGCGAGCGAGAGTTGGCGGGGAGCATTCGATCACCCAATCATCATCATCGATGACCCGATACCATGCGTAGACAAGGCCGAGAGACGGCCGCGACTGAAAGTGGCTGTGCTGCTTTTCCAGCTTTGTCGGGTGCCACACATCATCCGCATCAAGTGGCGCTATAAATTCACCCTTCGCCGCATGAATTGCCAGGTTTCTGGCGACAGCAACCCCTTGGTTCTGCTGTCTCAGAAGGGAAATACGCGGATCACTGGTTGCAAATGCCTCGACGATCTCAGCGGTCCGGTCGGTCGACCCGTCATCGACCACTATGATCTCTAGCTGTTTGAAAGTTTGCGAGGCGGCCGACTGAAGGGTGTGTCGGATGGTCTTTTCCGCATTGTAGGCAGGAATGATGACGGAAACTGCGGGTTGCATATCGAAAAAAAGCCTGCTTTTGATGAAGGATGAAAGGAAGACGGGAGCGCCACCGGCCCAAATACTAGCATGCTCGAGCGGGATAGTATCAAGCCGCCTGTCCCTACCGGCTACTTCAACATCTGAGAATTCGCCCGGTATTCGCACTTACGGCGGCGACATGTGCTAATATGCTGGTTTCAATCCGCCGAAACTCGTGGATGCCTTCATGCTTCCTCATTTCGCTCACATCCGTGCCCGTGGCCTCGTGGTCTTATTGCCATCAGCTATATGCTTGAACACTCACATGTATCGCGTTCCTGCCGATCGGGATGGCATCCGCGATCGGACGTGACCGTGGTTTTTACGGTTCCTGCGGCGGGAGACCGATGGTGATCCCGCGCGTTCTCCTGCAGCTTGGTCGGCTGGTGCGGCGTCGACGCCTGCGCCGTGCTCCCATCATACTGATGTACCATCGCGTTGCAGATATCGCCGTCGATCCGTGGAGCCTAGCCGTCCATCCGGCGAGGTTCGACGAACAAATCGAAGCGCTGACGCGGAGCCGGCGGGTGGTGCATTTGCATGAGCTGTTTGATGTCATCGCACGGGGAAAGCCAGGCAAACCGCTTGCGGTTGTCACGTTTGACGACGGCTATCACGACGTCTACAGCAACGCTCGCCCGATCCTGCAGCGTCACGACTGCCCGATGACGCTGTTTGTTGCGACGGGAGCAATCGGAAGCGGCAGAGAATTCTGGTGGGATGCGCTCACGCGCATCTGTCTTGAGACGCCTGAATTGCCTGACCAACTCGACATCACGATCGAGGGAGGCAGGCATCACTGGCTTATCCCGAAGATGGTGGATCAGGCCGGCCGTGACAAAGTCTACCGGGAGGTGTGGTCGGCGCTCCGAACGCTGCCGTATGAGCGACAGAACGCACACGTCGAAGACATTGCGAAATGGGCGGGCGTTGGTCTCGACGCCCGGCCAGAGCACTGTATTATGACTCCCGCGGAGGTTGGTGACATCAGTGACGACCTGATCACGATCGGCGGTCATACTGTCAGTCATCCCACGCTTCCTGCCCATTCCTTCGCGACCCAGCTTCGCGAGATCGTCGACGGCCGTTCGGCCTGTGAGCAAATGACCGGAAAACGCGTCCTCTCTTTTGCATATCCATTCGGAGACCATGACGCTCTGTCGGTATCTGCCGTCAGGGAAGCGGGATTTGAGTTCGCATGCACGACGCGCGCCGGGTGCGTTGCGCCCGAGGCAGACGTGCTGCGTTTACCTCGATTGTATGTCGGCAACTGGTCAGGGGACGAATTCTTGCGAAAAATCGAGGATCATCTGTTCTGATGAACGCACAGCAGATTACCATTATCACTCCTCGACGCGGCTGGTTTGACCTCGATTTCTGGCACCTGTGGCGCTATCGCGATCTGCTGCTCCTGTTCGCGATGCGCGACATCAAAGTCCGCTACAAGCAGACCTTGCTTGGTCCGGCTTGGCTGATCCTGCAGCCCCTGGCGCTTACCGCAGCCTTGACCACCGTCATCAGCGGTATCGCGGGCATTTCAACCGGTGGCCATCCCGCGCCAATCTTTTATCTGACAGCGCTGGTGCTGTGGTCGTATTTTTCCCAAGTCGTCTCCACCGCGAGCCAGGTCTTCATTGCTAACGGTCATCTTTTCAGCAAGATCTACTTCCCGCGACTCGTCGTTCCCGTGTCGTCGCTGCTGTCGAACAGTGTGGCTCTGGTGATCCAGCTTGGCGTCGCATTGGCCTTCTTGCTCTGGTACCAGCTGACAGGAAAAGTGGACGGGTTGTCGTGGCGCCTCGCGTTCTTTCCGCTGGTGATCATCCAGATCGCGGCATTCTCGTTGGCTGTTGGGCTTTGTCTAGGAGCGTCAACCGCGAAGTACCGCGACACAGCTCATATGACTCCGTTCTTGATTCAGATCTGGCTGTTCGTGACGCCGATCATCTTTCCTTTTTCGGCTATTCCCGAGCAGTACCGGACGCTGACCGGCTTTCTGAATCCGCTCGCTGTCATAATTGATGAAGGGCGCTGGTGCTTCTTCGGCACTTCGGCAGTCGGTGCGCCACAAATCGCTGCAGCGCTTGTCACGACCTCGGTCGTGCTGTTCATCGGCGTCGTGATCTTTCAACGCGTCGAACGAACGGCCATGGACATGCTGTGAAGGGAAAAGACAACCCTTGCGGCCCCGTAGAGAGTGAAGGTCGCCTTTCGTCGGCCGCCGCGCATTCTGAACAATGGGCACGACGCCGATGCCATTGATCTCCGTCATCACGCCTTTCCTCAACGTCGAGCGGTTTCTTCCGGCTGCGATCGAAAGCGTGCGCGCGCAAACCTTCACCGACTGGGAAATGCTTCTCATTGACGACGGATCATTCGACGGGAGCGTTGCAATCGCGGTGGCTGCAGCAACCGGCGATCCGCGAATCCGTTTCATTCGATCGAACGGCCAGCGTCGCGGTGCCGCCGCGGCGCGCAATGCCGGAATCGCGGCCGCGTCGGGCATGTTCTTCACGTTCCTGGATGGCGACGATATATTTGAGCCGGAAAAATTCGAGACGGAACTTGCGATCTTTGATGCGCATCCTCGCGCTAAGGTCCTTTACGGACCGACCCTGTGGTGGTTCCCCGATGAGCCGCACAGGAACTGGACCGACTCGATGCCACGCCAATCGGACCGTCTGCACATGCCGCCCGACCTGCTCGACCAGGTCATCGTGCGCCAGCGGGCTCATGTGCCGTGCATCTGCTCGATCATGGTTCACCGCGAAGCTTTGGTAGCGGTGGGCGGCTTCGATGAGGCGTTCGAGCTCTACGAAGACCAGACCCTTCTAGTAAAGCTGCTGTTGCGCTATCCGGTATTCGTGACATCCACGCCCACCGGCCGATACAGGCAGCACCTCGATTCGACATCGGCCAAGGCGACTGCTTCCGGCATCTACGATCGACTGCGCCCGCATGCTGCTCGCATTGGCTTCCTCGAATGGGTTGAGATGCATGCGTCGGCCTCGGGATTGATGACGCCGAAGTTGCAGCGGGCGCTCCGCTTTGCATTTGCGCGCTATCCGGCCCAGCGTCGGCCCCTGACACTTCGCGATAGGTTTGACCTCGCCATCGAAGCCGGACGCCGGTTCGCTCGGCGGCTGACGCCACGCCGCATCCTGTCGAAGGTGTTCAGGCTGCTGACGAGAGCCCGGAAGTAGTGGGCGGGACCGGTGGCGCGGATTGGATCGCGACCAAGCCTGAGATGTCTGATATTAACGATACCGTTTTACGTGAATGACAAGTCGCATCGCCTCGCTGGGGGCGACGTGCTAAAACTGACGAGTGTCCATCATTTCTGTGCCAAAATTCTGTTTGTGAGGCCTACGGTCGCGTTCGATTTCTGGCAACGAACACCCGCCCGTTGCCTCTCTGCGAAGCTAAGGAGAATTTGGCTGTTTCATGATCGCAGTCGTCATAACAACTTACAACCACACTCGCTTTCTCGAGGAAGCCATTCAGAGCTGTCTTCGTCAAAGTCGGCCGATGGATGAAATTATTGTCGTCGACGACGGATCCACCGACAATCCGGCATCGGTTGTCGAGCGTCATCCAGGCGTGCGCCTGATCAGGCAGGACAATTGCGGGCTCGCGGCCGCCCGAAACACCGGACTGGCAGCTTCCAGATCCGATTACATCACCTTTCTGGACGCGGATGATCGTCTCCTTCCGAATGCCATGGAGACGGGCGTGCGAATGCTGGTTGCGCATCCAGATGCGGTTCTCGCTTACGGAGCTCATCGCTTCATCAATGGAAGCGGTGCGATCGACTCAGACAAGCATCACATCGCGCTTATTGAAGATCCTTATCTTCAGTTACTGCGGACGGGAAACTTCATTGCGATGCATGCGACCGTGGTTTATCGGCGGGAGAGGCTCGCAGCCATGGGCGGGTTCGACGTTTCAATGCGGTCCTGCGAAGACTATGAGCTATTCTTGCGAATCGCCCGGCGCGGTTCGATCGTAACGCACGACGATGTCGTCGCCGAATATCGCATGCACGGCGACAACATGTCGAAGAATCGATCGATGATGCTCGCTGCAGCATTGTCGGTGCTTGACAAGCAGTTGGCAGGCCCGGTTGACGACGATGTGCGTCTTGCAGTCCGCGATGGTAGGCGGTTGTGGAAGACCTACTATACCGAGGAGTTGACTACTGAGGCCTTGCGCGCGATCCGCGCCGAACCCGCCAAAGCGATTCGCATGCTGCGGCAGGCTTTGCAGATGTCGCCGCCGACTACGCTGCAAACGGCGGCATTTAGGATAAAGCGCAAGGTCGGCAGGCATGTGCGACGGCTGCTCGGAGCTTCCGGCGCCGATTGGCGGGCTCCGCTCGTCGGTTCGGTGCGGTTTGGGGATTTCGCACGCACGATGCCGATGAGCCACTCATTTGGATATGATCGCGGCAAGCCAATAGATCGGTATTATATTGAGAATTTCCTACAATTGAATGCGGCCGACATACATGGCCGTGTGCTGGAAATCGGCGACAACAGCTACACGATGCATTTTGGCGGTGCTCATGTCGTCAAGAGCGACGTGCTGCATGTTGATCCCGATAATCCAAACGCGACCATCATAGGCGACCTGTCGCAGCCCGGAGTCCTGCCGTCAAACGCCTTCGACTGCATCATCCTCACGCAAACACTTCATCTGATCTTCGACATGTCGGCCGCGGTCGCTGCACTGGCCGAAGCGCTCAAGCCCGGGGGCGTGCTGCTGCTAACTGTTCCTGGCATCACCCCGGTCGATCGCGGCGAGTGGGGCAGCACGTGGTTCTGGTCATTGACGCAGGCGGCGTTGGCGAAGTTGCTTGCGAAATCCTTCAGCACGGCGAATATGGCGCTCGAAACCCACGGCAACGTCTTTGCGGCAGTCTGTTTTCTCCAGGGACTCGCCAAGGAAGAAGTTTCTGACCAGAAGCTCGACGTCCGGGACACCGCCTATCCTATCGTTGTCACGGCGCGCGTCGTGAAGGACGGGCTGACCGCGGATCAACCCGGCAGTCGAACCGCAAATGTTACGGCTTGAGATCGATGACAGAATTGCCAGCCGTTGAGGTCCGAGGACTTTCCAAGCGCTACCGGCGCGGCGCGATCGGCGTGCGCTCATTGCGTGAGGAGGTCGAACAACTTGTCGCGCGTTTGCGCTCGCGGGAAGCCAAAGCTTCCCTCAACGAATTCTTCGCCATCAAGAACATCACTTTTTCCGTTCCGACTGGCACCGTGTGCGGCATCATCGGACGCAACGGCTCGGGAAAGACCACGCTGCTCAAGGTTTTGACCTCGATCACGGCTCCGGATGAGGGCGAGGCAGTAATGCGAGGCCGGATCGGAAGCTTGCTGGAGGTAGGGGCCGGATTCCATCCGGATCTCGACGGGATCGAGAACATCTACCTCAACGGCGCGATCCTCGGCATGAGTAAGGCCGAGATCACGCGTAAGCTAGACCGGATCATCAAATTTGCCGATATCGGCAGCTTTCTCGAAACGCCGGTCAAGCGTTATTCGTCCGGCATGTATGTTCGGCTCGCCTTCGCGATCGCTGCTCATCTGGAGCCGGAGATTCTCGTCGTCGACGAGGTGCTTGCTGTCGGCGATGCTGAATTTCAAAGGAAATGTCTCGGCACGATGAAGAACGTCGCGGGTGAAGGTCGGACCGTGCTGTTCGTGAGCCACAACATGGCCATGGTTCGGCAGCATTGCACAAAAGCGATTTATTTGGACCGCGGCCTTCTGAAGGATTTTGGCGAGGCATCATCGATCATCGATGCGTACCTGTCGAACACCGCCCCGAGCAGCAACGGAACCGAGCGCGTTGGCGATGATGACCTCTGGATGCAAGTGGCTATTGTGTATCCGGGTACGCGCGAGCGCTGCAGCCAGCTCAAGTTTGGCGGCGATTACGATTTTGTGCTGAAGCTGGGCGCGAGGAATTCGTTTCACCGAAGCGTAGTTCATATCCAGATTTTTGATCAGGAAGGCAACTTGATCTCTGTGCTCGAAAGCCTCGCGGAAGGTGTTGGTCAATTTGACATAGTTGGGCAGGCAAAGGTCGTATTCAGCGTGCGATCGTTGGGATTGTTGCCTGGCACTTATAGCGCTGGAGCGGCTCTCTATGCGTGGGGAGAGGATGACCCGGACCTCGCAAGCGAGAACTTGCTAACGTTCGACGTTGTTGCGGCAACAGTCAATGACTCCTATTGGCCATATCTGAAAGAGCACGGGATTGTGCGACTGTCGCATTCTGCCCAATTGCTTGAGGTGGATTGAAGGCGCGTGGAGAGACGTCCTGGCGAATAAATCTTCGATGTAGTTCAATCCGTCGACCGCGCGACCGCAACGCTGAAATCGCGCGCCCTGCAAACTGAAGGACAATCCGGGCTTGCGGGAACGCCTGGGTCGGGCGGCGCGAAAGCGGATAGAGGAAAATTTCTCGCTTGCCGCAGTTGCCGCCGCTCTCGATTGCTTGTTGAGCAAGCGGTAGGGCTCTTCCGCAAAAAAGATCGTCACAACCGGCGGCGATACCAGGCCAGCGCCGTTTCGACGATCCGGTCGATTCCGGATTGCCCGGGTACCCAGCCGAGTTCCCGGGTCGCCTTGCTGGCCGCGGCTACAAGCGCAGGCGGGTCGCCTGCCCTGCGCGGACCGTAGGCCACAGGAAGGCGCGTTCCCGAAGCCCGGCTCACCGCATCGACCAATTCGTTCACCGTCGTTCCGGTTCCGGTGCCGAGATTGTAGACGTGGACTCCCGGATCGCGCAGAAGCTTCTCCCCTGCCAGAACGTGCGCACGGGCGAGATCGGTGACGTGGACATAGTCCCGCACCGCGGTTCCGTCCCTTGTGTCGAAGTCGGTGCCATTAATGGTAAAAATCCGGCCCGACCTAATCGCCGCCTCGATAGCGAGCGGAATGACATGCGTTTCCGGTTCATGCCGCTCACCGATCTCGCCGTCGGGATCACATCCGGCCGCGTTGAAATACCGCAGCACGACCGCGTTCAGGCCATGGGCAGAGGAGAGATCGTCCACCATTCGTTCTACGATGAATTTCGACCATCCATAGGGATTGATGGGCGACTGCGGGTGCGTTTCGTCAATCGGAGAACGAACGGGAACGCCGTAGGATGCGCAAGTGCTCGACAAGATCAGCTTGTCGACGCCGATCTTCAGCATTTCCTCGAGCAAGACCAGCGTCCCAAAACTGTTATTTCGGTAGTAGAGTTCCGGGCGCTCGACGGACTCGCCGACATAGGCGTAAGCGGCGAAATGCGCCACCACATCTGGCCGATATTGATGCAGCGCTGCCGCCACCGCTGCGACGTCGCAAATATCGCCCTCGACAAGCGGTCCCCATTTGACCGCGTCGCGCCAGCCGCGCGAGAGATTGTCATAAGATATGACCGACCAACCGGACTCCGCGAATGCCTTGCAGCAGTGCGACCCGATATAGCCGGCCCCGCCGGTGACCAGGACTGTCTTCATTCGGCAGCGGCGGGAACATTCCCCGATGAAACCAGGGTTTCGAAATAGGCAATGGTCGTGACGAGACCATCGCGCAACGCGATTCTTGGCTTCCAATTGAGCTCGCGCAAGGCACACCCGATATCAGGCTGTCGCTGCCTTGGGTCATCGACGGGCAAAGGTAAAAACCTGATCTTGGATCGGCTTCCGGTAAGTTCGATCACGAGATTGGCAAGTTCGAGCATCGTGAATTCGACCGGGTTGCCGAGATTGATTGGGCCGGTAACATCGTCGGCCGTGTGCATCAGGCGAACCAGACCGTCGATGAGATCATTGACGTAGCAAAATGAGCGTGTCTGCTGGCCGGTGCCGTACACGGTTATCGGCTTGTTTCGCAGTGCCTGCATGATGAAGTTGGAAATGACGCGGCCGTCGTCCGGACGCATTCTCGGACCGTAAGTGTTGAAGATGCGCGCTACCTTGATCCGCAGCCTGTGCTGCCGCCAATAGTCGAAAAACAGGGTTTCGGCACACCGCTTGCCTTCGTCGTAACAGGAACGGGGACCTATCGGGTTTACCCTGCCCCAATAGTCCTCGGTCTGCGGGTGAATCTCGGGATCTCCGTAGACTTCAGACGTGGACGCCTGAAGGATCTTTGCGCGAACCCGCTTGGCGAGCCCCAGCATATTGATCGCCCCATGGACGTTGGTCTTTGTCGTCTGGACCGGATCGAACTGATAGTGAACCGGGCTTGCCGGGCAAGCAAGGTTGTATATTTCATCAACTTCTATGTAGAGCGGAAATGTCACGTCGTGGCGAATGATCTCAAAGGATCTGTTGTCGAGCAAATGCGAGACGTTTCTCCGACTTCCTGTGAAGAAATTGTCGACGCATACAACCTCGTGGCCTTCAGCAAGCAACCGCTCGCATAAGAACGATCCCAGAAAACCTGCGCCCCCCGTCACCAAGACTCGCTTTGCCTGCTGCATTTTAGGGATCCTCACGCCAGTTCTTCACGCAATCGAATGCGCAAAGCCCTGAGGCGAGGATAGGAAAAAAATGCTGCGCAGCAAACACAAAATGTTAACGCACTTGAAATGGTCGCGTGAGTGCGCGGCGCACAATCCATGAAAAAGCCCTTAATTTGCCATTCTTTGACGGTTTTCGTCCGAACCTCAGCCTACCGGCAATCGACATTTGGGCGCTGCGCTGCATCATGATCGATTGCTAATTAAGGGAGATGGGTCCTGCACAGTCTTGACCCGGCTCCTATCACCGCCGATGAACGCCTCGCGACTGGGGGTCAAAAGCTGACATATGCGATGTCCACTTTCGACCCCCTGCATCCTCTCTCCGCCGTGCTACGCCGGTTGCAACTCCCTGCGCGGCAGCCGCGGGAAGGCGATCGCCACCGCCAACGCGCCGAGCCCGACCAGGGCCGAGCCGATGAACAGCCAGGAATAGCTGGCATAGGCATCGAACACCATGCCGCCGGCGAGCGGGCCGAAGGCCATGCCGATGCTGGACAGCATGGTTACAGCACCAAACACCGTGCCGAGGATGCGCTGGCCGAAATATTCGCGCGCCAGCACCGCATAGAGCGGCATCACGCCGCCATAGGTGGCGCCAAAGATGACGGCGAGCGTATAGAACTGACCAAGCTCACTGACGGCAAGGTAGGCTGCGATCACCACCGACTGTATCGCCAGACCGGTAATCAGCACCGGCTTGACGCCCAGCCGGTCGGCAAGCACGCCGTATAAAAGCCTGCCGCCCAGCCCCGCCAGGCCCTCGATGCTGTAGATGCTGACCGCCGCCATCGGCGCTATGCCGCACAGCATCGCATAGCTCACCATGTGGAAGATTGGCCCGGAATGCGCCGCACAGCAGGCAAAGAAGGTCAGTGCCAGAACGATGAATTGCGGCGAGCGCAGAGCCTGCGGAACCGACATGCCGGTATCGTCGGCGGCAAGAGCGGAGGCGGCGCCGTCAGCGGCAGGCTTGGGCGGCTGACGCACCAGCAATGCGGCCGGCACCAGCAGCGCCCACGCCGCGACGCCGATGACGAACATGGCTGTGCGCCAGTCATAGGCCGAGATCAGCCAGCGCGCGAAGGGCGAGATCGTCATGGGTGCCACGCCCATGCCGGCCGAAACCAGCGAAACGGCAAGGCTGCGGTTCTTGTCGAACCAGGCCGTGGTCAGCGCGATCATCGGCGCAAAGAAGGCGCTTGCCGCGAGGCCGACGAGCACGCCATAGGTGATCTGGAAGACAAGCAGCGAGCCGGTGCGGCTGGCCAGTACCAACGCCAGCCCGAGCAGCACCGCACCTATCATCACGACAATGCGAGCGCCGTAGCGATCGTAAATGGCGCCCCAGGCGAAGCCGCCGAGGCCCATTACCAGGAAGTTCAGCGTCATCGCGCTCGATATGCCGGCGCGCGACCAATCTGTGTCGAGCGCCATCGGTTCGAGGAAGATCGCCAGCGAGAACATCGCCCCGAGGGCGACGCAGGTCATCAGGGCGCCAGCCGCGACGATGACCCAACGATAGGAAATGCGCATATTTTTCTCCCGAGATCGTTTGGACACGGCGCGACTTCTTTCGAGCTTCGCCACACCGCTTGCGTCCGAAGGACGATGGCGACATTTCGAATCCTACAATCCGGTTGCATTTTTTATCCAGTCAGGAAATCGCGCCACTCAATTGCTCCATTGCATTGACCGTGCACCGCCCTGAGCTAGATTTCCAACCTGGCGATCAGGAGCTAACAGGCATGGAACTTCATCGCGGCCGTCTCATCGACCACGTCCAGCTGGTGGTCAGGGATCTCAAGGCCAGCCGCCGCTTCTACGAGGCGGTTTTCAAGGTGCTCGATGTTCCCATCGGCGGAAGCGCCGAGGATTATTTCTGGGCCGACGAGCTGTTCGTCTCCAGCATCGACAGCCGGGCGGCCAGCGGGCAACTGACGGGGCGCCACCACCTTGCCTTCCAGGCAAGGGACCGCGCGATGGTCGACGCCTTCTATAAGGCCGGCCTTGACGGCGGCGGCACGGACAACGGCGCACCGGGCGAGCGGCCCTACCATCCCGGCTACTATGCCGCCTTCCTGCTCGATCCCGACGGCAACAACATCGAGGCCGTCTTTCACGGGCCAGCCAACCGCAGCGCCGCTTCGGTGAAGATTGCGTTTTGATGACCTAGGTGACGAGGACAAGGTCTTGCTTGCGACGGCTATCCCGCCCGCCCTATCGCGTCAGCACCGCCATCTGGCTCGCCAGGAAGTCGACGAACAGCCGGCCGCGGACCGGTAGCTGTCGCCCATACGCATGGACGATGTGCACCGGCATGGTCGGCATCGCCACCTCGGGCAAGATGCGGACTAGGCGGCCGGCGTCGAGATCGTCCTGCACGGCAAACTGCATCAGATGCGCGATGCCGGCTCCGGCAAGCGCCGCTTGCCGGATGGCGCCGCCGTCATCGGTATCGAGCCGCCCGTTCGGCACGACTTCCGTGCCGTCGGCCAAGGTGACCGGATAGGGACGGCCGGCCATCTGGTAGCGGACGAAGTCGTGGCTCTGCAACGCCTCGATCGAGGCCGGCCGGCCACGCTGTTCGACATAGGCCGGCGAGGCCACCAGCACGATCGGCAGATTGGCGATCTTGCGCGCGATGAGCCCGGTGTCGGACAGCGCCCCCATGCGCACCGCGACGTCATAGCCTTCGCGGATCAGGTCGGCGTGGCGGTCGGTGACGCTAAGCTCCAGTTTCACCTCGCCGTGCTGAGCCAGGAACGCTTGCGCCCATGAGGCGATCAGGCCGCGCCCGAGTTCGACGGCTGCCGTGACGCGCAGCAGGCCGCGCGCCGTATCGGCCATATGGACGATGTCCTCGGCATCATCGAGCGCTCTGAGCAAAGGCGCGACCCGCTCGTAATAGGCGAGGCCTTCGCTGGTCAGCCCGAGCCGGCGCGTCGAGCGCTGGATCAGCCGCACGCCCAGCCGCCGCTCGAGCCGCGCCACGCTTTTCGACACCGCCGACGGGCTGGAGCCGACCAGCCGGCTGGCGGCATGGAACGAGCCGGCGTCGACTGTACGCACGAAGGCGACGAGACCGGCGGTCTTTTCGAGGATTGTGGTCATTCAAGAGTTCCAGGCACGAAAGAACCGATCGAGATGATCCTAATACGCTATCCGATCACTATTAAATACCGCCCATCATCAACAAAGGAGAAATTTGATGAGCAAGCTGAACGGCAAGGTCGCCATCGTCACCGGCGCCTCCAAGGGTATCGGCGCCGGCATCGCCAAGGGTCTTGCGGCGGCCGGTGCCGCCGTGGTCGTCAACTATGCTTCGTCGCGGGAAGGTGCGGACCGCGTCGTTACCGCGATCAAGGACGGAGGCGGCCGAGCCGTTGCCGTCCAAGGTGATGTGTCGCAAGCGGCTGACGTGCGCCGCCTGTTCGAGGCGGCCAAATCGTCGTTCGGCGCGGTCGACATATTGGTCAACAATGCCGGCGTGTTCGCGTTCGAACCGCTGGAAGCCGTGACCGAGGCCGAGTTCCACCGCGAGTTCGACACCAATGTATTGGGCACCATCCTGGCCATCCGGGAAGCGGTGAACCATTTCGGCACCAGAGGCGGCAGCGTGATCAACATCAGCTCGGTCGCCAGCCTCAACCCGCAGCCGAACTCGCTGGTCTACGCCGCCACCAAGGCCGCGGTGGATTCGATCACGCTGTCCATGTCGCGGGAGCTCGGCGCCCGCAACATCCGCGTCAACGCCATTGCCCCGGGTGGCGTCGACACTGAAGGCCTGAAACGTATCGGTATCGTCGGCAGCGAGTTCGAGAAGCAGGTCATCACCATGACCCCGCTCGGCCGCTTCGGCCAGCCCGACGACATTGCCCGCATCGCGGTGTTCCTGGCCTCCGACGACGCGTCCTGGCTGACCGGCGAGCGCATCACCGCCTCGGGCGGTTGGCGGTAGGCATAGAGGGCGAGGACCTGCCGTTTCACGGACCATGCCCTACGCAGCGCGATGACGGGAGCGATCTAAGCCCTATGTTGCGGCGAGGGAGGAGCGCCGTGCGATATCGATCACGGCGAGAAGCCAGGGAGATAACGGATGACGGACGACGAAAGAGCAATCCGAAAGCTGGTCGAGACCTGGATGGATGCGAGCAGGCGTGGAGACACCGCGACCGTCCTCAGCCTGATGACGGACGACGCGATCTTCATGGTTCCCGGCCGGGAGCCCTTCGACAAGGTGATCTTCGCGGCGGCCGCGCAGGAGATGGCCGGCGTTCATGTCGACGGCACGAACGAGATCGTTGAACTACAGCTTCTCGGCGACTGGGCCTTCATGCGCGGTCGTATCGATATGACCGCGACGCCGCCGAACGGGAAGCCGGTGCGTCAATCGGGATATACGCTGACGCTCCTGCGCAAGGAGGCTGATGGTGCGTGGCGGCTCGCGCGCGATGCAAACCTGCTGACCCAGCAAAGCTAGAGCCGGTCTCCGGCATCTCTGCACCGGAAGGCGCGCCATGGGGAGCGATAAGATGGCAAAGATGCGACGCAGGTCGTCTGAACAGCATTCCCCTCCTCCACCTGATCACACCGGCAAGAGGGCGTTCGGCTTGACATCGGCGATGGAGGCGAAAGTGTGCGTTTCGCGCACGCCGGGCAGTGGCAGGATGACCCGCTGCAGGAAATCCTGGAACACCGCCATATCGGCGATCCGCGCCTTGACCAGATAATCGAAACCGCCAACCACCATGTGGCACTCCAGAACCTCCGGAGCTTTCGCCACGGCTTCGGCGAAGCGGTCAAAGACGTGCGGCGCCGTGTGATCAAGCCGGACCTCGATGAACACCAGCGTTCCCCGGCCGACCTTGCGCGGATCGAGCATGGCCCGGACCGCGGTGATGAACCCGTCGCGGAACAGGCGCTTCACCCGCTGGCTGGTTCCGGTCGGCGACAGCCCGACACGCCCGGCAAGATCAAGCGTCGTCCGGCGCCCGTCCTCCTGCAGCAGCCGGAGCAGGCTGCGGTCTATCTGGTCGAGGTCGCCCATTTCACAATCCACGCTATCTAAGGGATCTGTGTGCTGATTTCACGCAGAGACGCCAAAATCAACGTATTTCATCACATAAAACCTCGCAATACCCTGCGCTTCCCTCACCCATTCAGGACAAACGTGGCGAGCCGATTTCGACGAACACAGGAGTGCAGGATGACCAAGGAAGCGTTCAGCCCAGCCGGCAAGAGTGCGGCGGAGATCAGCAAGGGAGCGACCGAGATCCTGGTGCTGAGCGAAGCCGACGTGATGGCGTGCATCGACCTCAGCCAGCTTCTCGATGTTCTGGAAGACGGCTTCAAGGCGCTGTCACAAGGCAAGGTCGTCAATCCACCCCGACCACAACTCGACATCCCCGGGGCCGGCTACAGCCTCGCCATGCCGGCCTGGATGGAGGGCATGAACCTGACCGTCAAGATCGTGAACGTCTTCGAAGGCAACCTGACAGTCGGCCTGCCCAGCCACCTCGCCACCATCAGCCTGTTCGATCCGCTGTCCGGCCTGCCAGTCTGCATCATGGACGGCACTTTCATAACCGCGGTGCGAACCTCCGGCTCCGCCGTGTTGTCGGTGCGCGCGCTTGCGCGCCGGGAGGCCAGGATAGCGACAGTGGTCGGCGCCGGCGTGCAGGCCAACCAGCACCTGCATCTGTTGCCGCTGGTGCGCGACTTTGCCGAAATCCGCGTCACCTCGAAGAGCTTCGACGACGCGGCGGCGCTTGCCCGGCTGCATCCGTCGGTGGTGGCGGTCGCCGACCTCGAGGCGGCAGTGCGCAGTTCCGATGTGGTGTGCCTGGCGACCCACTCCTATCAACCGGTGATCGACGCAGGCTGGGTCCAGCCGGGCACGCATGTCTCGTCGGTCGGGGTGGCGCCGCCCGGCGGTGAAATGCCGATCGAGCTCATCGGCAAATCCAGTCTTTTTGTCGAGACCAAGGATGCATTCAAACCGACCCCGGTCGGTTCTTGCGAGCTTGCCGGCATCGACCCTGATTTCGGCACCGAGCTTGGCGCCATGCTGCTCGATCGCGCGCCAGGCCGCGTTTCGGATCAACAGATCACCACCTACAAGGCGATGGGCATTGCGATGGAAGACATGGTCGCCGCCGATCTCGCCTATCGTTGCGCCCGGCGTGTGCGCAAGGGAAAGCTCGTCGTGCTGTAGGCGCGTGCCGCGAGCCAGGCTGGGATCGACGTTGCAGACAATGGCGCTTTCGCGGAGGCGGTCGGGCTAAAGGCCGACCCCTCAGGCCGGCTCGCGCTTCAGCGCCTGCGCCATGCAGTGGATGCCGCCGCCGGTCTTCGAGATCTCGCTCATGTCGACGGCCGCCACTTCGAAGCCGCGCGCCTTGAGCTGACCGATCAGCGTCTGGCTGGATGTCGGCGCGATCACCCTGTCCTTGCCCAGCGACATGAAATTGCAGCCGAGCGCCATCGTGTCCTGGAACGGCACGTCGATGATCTCGTGGCCCTTGCCCTTCAGCCAGTCGACGATGCCAGGCTCCGTGCAGGCGAGGCAGACGGCGGTGAGCTTCTCGGCGATCGGCACCACCATCAGGTCGATATGGACATAATATTCGTCGATGAAGGCGATGCGGGTCTCCCAGCCCTCCTTGTCGAACCAGGCCTGGACCTGGCGCGCGCCCTCCTCCTGCGTGCGGGCGCCGCCGCAGCCGATCAGCACCACGCCGTCCTCGATGACGTTGAAATCGCCGCCCTCGAAGGTGCCTGCGGTGACCATGTCGTAGATCGGGATGCCGAGCTTCTCATAGGTTCGGATCGCCGCATAGTTCTCGCCGCGCCGCCACCATTGGGACATGGCGGTGATGATGGCGCCATACGGCGTCATGACGCTGGAATCGCGCGAGTAGACCTGCATCGGCAGTTCCGGGGTCGGCTCGTGCCAGTGGATGTTGACACCGAAATGCTCGTAGGCTGCGACCAGGTCCTTGTGCTGCGCCTGCGCGATCTGGACGTTGCACGGCGCCTCGCGCAGATGCTTGCGCGACAGCGAGCTGGTCGAGAGGTGGCGCAGGAAATTCGGCGAGCCGAGCAGCACGTCGGTCAGGGCGTCGGTCTCGTTGGCGAAGCCCCAGGCGGTCAGCGGCTTGGTGTCGCCGGCCGGATTGCGGCGCTGCAGTGAAAACGGTTCGGTGACGATGCGATCATGGACGGTCATGGGGTTCTCCTGGCTTGAATGATCACGCGGCTTGATTGCTTGGTATCCACCAGTCCCGTCCGCGCGGGGTGGTGACATATTCCGGCCAGCGGAAATGGATCGGCGGTTCGTAGTCGCAGAGCGGCGCCAGCCAATTACTGCCACCAATGCCACCGCCGGTGCGGCTGACGAATTCGTCCATCGCGGCATCGCGGGCGGCCTTGTCTTCCAGCAGGCGAAGTGCCGCCAGGGCGATCGTCTTCGCGGCGCAGATGACCATCGGATCGATGGTGGCGGAAATGCCGCCCAGCGCGTTCATCGCCCAGGACGGATACGCCTGGCCGTTCTCGGACCGCAGCGCCGGCCGGGCGACATAGAACCGCGCCGTCGGCGCGTGCCACGACATGTCGGTATAATCGTCTGAGGTCGAATTGAGCTGCGATGGCGGCAGGTCGCGGCGCAGCAACGCCTCCGCTTCCTGCGGCGCGATCAGTTGCTCCAACTCGGCGATAAACGGCTCGTCGGTCGCCGTGCCGCCGGCATTGACCTGGATTTCGCGCGCGATCGCCTTGGCCGTCTCGTCCCAGCGCGGCGGCCCGACCGTCGACAGCGCCTCGTAGGCAATCATTGCCATGGCGTGGTTAGCCAGCCCCGGCCGCGACTTCGACACCCAGTGCCGCTCGTAGCGGCAGCCGCTCATTTTTGCGGCGGCTTCCGCATTGCGGTCGAGCACGGCGGTCACCTGCTCGGCCATCTCAAGCGTCGGCACGCGGATCATGTACTGGATCTCGGCCAGACCCGCCGGCAGGTTGTCGGCGGTCGCCTGCCCTGCCGTCAGGATCGCTTCGCTGATCGACCAACCGCCCTGATGCGGCAGCATGGAATCGCGCAGCGCCTTGGACGCCATGTACATCATCACAAGCGCGTCGTTGGCACCCGGCGCCCGCACCGCGGAATGCGCCTGCGGGATCGGCGCGCCATCGCTTGCGCGAACCCAATTTTCGGGTTCGTCGCACACAAAGCGGTAGATCATCGCGTAGGCCGCTCCGCAATGTGTGTCCCAGCGCGCCGTGTTGCAGAGCGGCAGCATGTAAAAGGGATGGAAGGAGATCATGCCGGCGAGGCCATCATAGTAGCCCTTTGCCGCATGGATCGGCTTCGATCCTCGCACTTTCTCCGCCGGCTCGCCGGTAAAATGCAGGGTGCCCGATATGCCGTGGCGCTGCATCGCCGCCTTGGCCGCCAGCAGACCACCGAGGCTGGCAATGCCCAGCCCCGAATGCGGATCGGTGTGGCCGCCGGCCTCAGCGCCTAGACCCGGACGCGGTCGCTTGACGGTCGCCGCATCCTGGCAATTGCCGGGTACCGCGTCATACTCGGCATACATGCCGATGGTCGGCCCGGCGCCGTTGGTCCAGTGGGCGCAGAAGGCGGTGGGCATCCCGCCGGAGCCTTCCTCGACCGAAAAGCCCTCGTGCTTCAGATGCTCGACATACCAGGCGGCCGACTGGTATTCGCGCCAGGCGGTCTCGCCGAAATCGAAGATCGTCCGCGTCCACGCCGACAGCGACGGCTGGATATCGTCGAGACAGGCAAGCGCGGTTGCTTGGGCCGAGGTGGTCACCGGTTCCTCCATGGGTGAAAGAAAGCAGTGAAGCGCCTCGCCAAAAAGTGATATGTTTTCCCGGCTCATGCAAATTCGGTTCACCTCTTGAGAATTCCATCGACGCAGGCGCTGCGCGCCCTCGACAGTTTTGCCCGCCACGGCAGCGTCTGGCGCGCCGCGGACGAACTGCATCTGACCCGCAGCGCCGTCAGCCATCAGCTTCGCCTGCTCGAACGCGATCTCGGCTTCGATCTGCTCGAGCGCATCGGCAAGGGCGTGGCGCTGACGCCGCGCGGCCAACGCTATGCCAGTGACGTGCGCAAGGCGCTGACGGTGCTGGGCGATGCGGTAACGGGCCATGCCGGCACCGGCGTCGGCGGCTCGTTCAGCGTCAGCTGCACGCCGGGGTTCGCCTCGCTGTTCCTGTGTACTCACATTGGCGAATTCCGGCAGATGTACCCCGATGTCGCGCTGCGTATCCTGACGCCGCGGCGGCTGGACGATGTCAGCAATGCCGACGCCGACGCCTTCATCGCCTTCGGCGTCGGCAATTGGCCGAACCGCGCGGTCGAGCTGTTGTGCGAAATCTCGTTCACGCCGCTGTGCAGCCCGACCCTGCTCAACAAGATCGGCGGGTTTTCCAAGCCCGCCGACGTGCTGCGCGCCAATCTCCTGCATCTCGGCGACACCGAGGACTGGGCGCGCTGGCTGGCGCTGTCGAAGGTCGAGAATCCCGACATCGAGGGCGGCATCTTCTTTTCCGACATGAACCTGGTCTTTTCGGCGGCGATCGCCGGCCAAGGCATCGCCATGGGCGACGAGCTGACCAGCCGCCGGGCGCTGAGCGAAGGCCGGCTGGTGCGCCCGTTCGACATCGCGATTAGTTCGCCGCGCTCCTATTTTCTCGTTTCCGAACATGCCAAGGCGGCGCATCCGGTGCTGAATGTTTTCAGTGGATGGTTGCGGTCGAAGCTGTCGGAGAACCAGCGTTAATCTCTCCCCTTGAGGGGGAGATGGCCGCGAAGCGGCCAGAGGGGGGTCGCTTCGGCTGGGCTCGGCCCGGTCTGCTTTCAAAGAAAGAGGAAGTCGCCACTCCACGCGAGACGACCCCTCTGTCGCCTTCGGCGACATCTTCCCCTCGAGGGGGGAGATTGGCGCCATAGATGAATCAAATTTGCCGGTCAGGCGAAAACTATTCGGTTGCGGTGAGCCGCCGCCCTGCCTACGATTTCAATCAGCATTGAGGACAAAGGCAGGATGCAGCAACCCGGCCGTGCCGCAGAGATCAAGGCAATCGGGATCGGCAAGAGCTTCGGCTCGTTCCGTGCGCTGGACGGCCTGACGCTCGATATCGGCCGCGGCGAGTTCCTGACCCTGCTCGGGCCGTCAGGTTCGGGCAAGACTACCTTCCTGATGATCCTTGCCGGTTTCGTGCAGCCGACTGACGGTCGCCTGTTCAGCGACGGCGTCGACATCACCGAGCGGCCGGCCGAGCAGCGCGCCGCCGGCATGGTTTTCCAAGGCTACGCCCTGTTCCCGCATATGTCAGTCGAGGCCAACATCGCCTTCCCGCTCAAGGTGCGCAAGAAATCGGCGGCCGACATCAAGCGACGCATCAGTGAGATGATCGAGCGCGTCGGGCTGAAGGGTCACGAGAAGAAACTGCCGTCGCAATTGTCCGGCGGCCAGCAGCAGCGCGTCGCGCTGGCGCGTGCCTTGGTGTTCGAGCCGGGCGTGCTTTTGCTCGACGAGCCGTTCTCGGCGCTCGACAAGGGCCTGCGCGGCCAGATGCAGGCCGAGATGAAGCGGCTGCACCAGGAAACCGGCACCACCTTCGTCTTCGTCACCCATGACCAGAGCGAGGCGCTGGCGCTGTCGTCGCGCGTCGCCATCTTCAACCACGGCAAGTTGCTGCAGGTCGGCGCGCCTGACGAGGTCTACGACCGGCCGGCCAACCGCTTCGTCGCCGAGTTCCTCGGCGAGATCAACATGCTGCCGCTGAAGGACGTGCGCAATGCCGACAACGGCGCCACCGGCCTGTGCGAAGACCGCACCATCACGCTGCGCGGCAATGCAAGCGCCGTCGGCAGCAACGCCATCCTGGCGATCCGGCCCGAATACATGTCGATCGCGCCCGAAGCGACAGCCGGCGAGAACGGCATCGCCGCGACTGCGGTCGCCTCGACCTATCTCGGCGCTGCGACACGGCTCGATCTCACGACGCGCCAGGGTGCCAAGGTGACGGTCTCGGTGCCGAACGAGGTCGCCGCTTCGGCACTCAGCAAGGGCAATTCCGTGTGGCTGACATGGCCGGCGGAAAAAGGTTTCCTCCTTCCGGATGGAGGACAATGACGATCGGTGTGGCGAAGCTGAAATCGCCAGGCTGACTTTCGGGAAATATCAACGACAAAAAGGGGAACTGACATGACTAGCAATTCGAAGATGAGCGAAACCAAGAAACACTCGATCGAGACGCTGTCCGCCAGGGCGGTGCGCGGCGAGATCTCGCGCCGGCAGTTCACGCAACTGGCCGCACTCGTGCTGGCCGGGACGCCGATGCTGCTGCGCTCGACCGGCGCCTTCGCGCAAGCCAAGGAACTGGTGCTGGTCAACTGGGGTGGCGACGCCATCACCGCCTATGACGCGGCCTATGGCCAGGCCTTCACCAAGGAGACCGGCATCACCGTCAAGATGGATGGCTCCGGCCCGACCGAGGGCGCGATCGCGGCGCAGTTCAAGAGCGGCGCCCCGACCTGGGACCTGGTCGACGTCGATCCGTTCTCGGCGATCACGCTCGGTGCGCAAGGCATGCTGGAGCCGATCGACTATTCGATCGTCGACAAGAAGAAGATGCGCGAGGGCTTCGGCTGGGAGCACGCCGCCTCGACCTATTTCTTCTCCTATGTCATCGCCTATGATTCCGAGAAATTCGGCAGCCAGGCACCGACCGGCATGGCCGACTTCTTCGACGTGACGAAATTCCCCGGCAAGCGCTCGCTCTACAAATGGGGCGTGTCGAGCTGGGAAGCGGCACTGCTCGCCGACGGCATCGCGCCGGCCTCGCTCTATCCGCTCGACCTCAAGCGCGCGCATGACAAGATCGCCGCCTTCAAGGAAAACGTCGTCGCCTATTGGGGCGGCGGCGCCGAAAGCCAGAGCGTGCTGCTAGACGGCGAGGCTTCGATGGCGATCGTCTGGTCGACCCGCGCCTCACTGATCGAGCAGGATTCCGGCGGCAAGATCAAGTTCATCTGGGACCAGGGCCTGATCTCGCCCGGCGCGCTCGCCGTGCTCAAGGGCAATCCCGGCGGCAAGGACGCGGCGATGAAGTTCATCGCCAGCGCCCAGGACCCGGAGAAGCAACTGATCATGTTCGACAAGCTCGGCCAGGGTCCGGCCAATCCGGCCACCGACGCGCTGATCCCCGCCGACAAGAAGCGCATCAACCCGGTCGACCCCGAAAACATGAAGAAGCAGATCCCGCTCGACATGGAGTGGTACGCCAAGAACTACGGGGCCGCACTCGACGAATACACGAAGATCATCTCCGCCTGATAGACCGGGGTAACCGGGGCCGAGATGAAAGCATATCTCTCCGACAGGATGGGCGCGGCGCTGCTGATGGCGCCGCTGCTCCTCTTCCTTGGCGCCGCCTACGCCTGGCCATTCTTCGGCGTTGTCAACTGGAGCTTCACCCTGCCCGAGCCGGGGCTCGGGCAGTATGGCACGCTGCTTAGTGACCCGCTGGTTCAGTCGGTGTTTGTCCGCACGCTGCGCATCGCCGCGATCGTCACGATTGTTTCGGTTGCCGCCGCCTACGCCATCACCGTGGTCTGGGTGCGCGGCACGCCGGCCCAGCGCGTGATCGCCGAGTTCTGCATCCTGGTGCCGTTCTGGATCTCGGTGCTGACGCGCGCCTTCGGCTGGGTGGCGCTGCTTTCCAATCGCGGCCTGTTCAACACCTGGCTGCAGGCGATCGGCTTCATCTCAGAACCGCTGACGCTGGTCCGCAACGAATTCGGCGTCATCGTCGGCATGACGCACTTCCTCATTCCTTTCGCCGTGTTTCCACTGGCGTCTTCGATGCGCAGCCTTGACGACCGCGTGCTGCTGGCGGCGCGCGGGCTGGGTTCCAGCCGCATGCGCACCTTTTGGTCGGTGTTCGTGCCGATGACCCGGTCCGGCATCATCGGATCGGCGCTGATCGTCTTCGTCTTTTCGCTCGGCTTCTTCGTGACGCCGGCGATCCTCGGCGGCGGCCGCAGCGTGATGGTCGCCGAGCTGATCTATCTCAGGATCTTCCAGAGCCCGGACTGGGGGCTGGGGGCGGCGATCAGCGTTGTGCTGGTGCTGTTCGTCGGCGCACTGATGGCGCTGGTGTTCCGTTATGTCAGGCCGAGGCAGCTGATCTGATGCCGACCTACCGCCCCGGCCCCGTCTCGCTGATCCTCGCCGCCTTGGTGGCGCTGTTCCTGCTGTTGCCGCTGCTTGCCGTCATTCCGGTGTCGCTGACGCCGACCCGCATGCTGGCGATGCCGTCCGGCGAATTGTCGCTGCGCCATTACCGGGCGCTGATCGAGGATCCGCGCTGGATCAACTCGATCCTGCTCTCGATCAGGATCGGCGTCTTCAGCAGCGCCTTTTCCACCGTGCTGGCGCTGTGCTTCAGCCTTGGCGTGTGGATGTTCCAGCCGCGCTTTACCGCCGCGCTGGTCGGCTTCGTGCTGCTGCCGATGGTGGTGCCGCCGGTGGTCTCGGCGATCACGCTCTACTTCCTGCTGACCTCGATCTCCGGTGCCAGCTCGTTCTTCGGCTACGATACCTGGCTCGGTGTCGCCATGGCGCATGCGGTGATGACGGTGCCCTTCGCCACGGTGCTGATCCTGGTGTCGCTCAGCCAGCTCGACCGGCGCATCGACCTTGCCGCGCGCGGCCTCGGCGCCACCGTGTGGGAGCGCGCCACACGCATCATCATGCCCAACATCAAATTCGGCATCGTCACCGCCGCCCTGCTGTCCTTCGTGCTGTCATGGGAAGAGATCGGCGTCACCCTGTTCATCACCTCGGTCAACGCCATCACGCTACCCAGGCTGATGTGGATGGGCCTGCGCGACAACATCGACCCGGCGATTGCCGCACTCTCGGTGATCCTGATCATCATCACGGTGCTGGTGCTCGCGGCGCGCAGTGCTGTGGTCAGGCTGCGCCGGGCGCAGTAGTGGTAGGCAGACGCGTGCCTGCCCTACCCGGGGTCGGCATGCGTTCGTTGCTATGCTGGTGAGTGGCTCGTTGGGACTCCGATTGGAACGGGACGCCCGCCGACCTTCTGGCGGCGGAACGCCGCTTTCACGCCATGATGACAGCCGCAAATGAAACCTTGTACCACGGCATGCGTTTTGGTGGGTTCAACTCACCAAAGGTTCCACCCATGGATCAAGGATGGTTTTCCAAGCCGGTTGCTGTTTCGGTCGGCATCACGGGAACGATCCGACATATTTCCAACGCACAACAGGCTGTCGAATTGCTGACAGGCCAGTGGCGCGACGCTGGCAGCCTGCAACATGGCGCCGCACTTCGCGCATGCCGCCGGGCCATGAGCGGCGATGTTACAACCGAAGCCGCAAGGGATGCCTTTGTCGGCGCCGCGCGGGAGGCGCATGTTCTGGTCGAGTGAGCGGCCGGGCCTGCTCGCCCTAGCCATCGAGCATTCGTCGTGAATTCAGGAGCCGGACGGAGCGCGGCTCGCCAGCGCGTCCCTTGGGCGCGCGTTTCAGGCACCATGCAGCCTTGGAATGACACTGACGTCTACTTCGCGTTCAGCATGCCAGGCATCGTAGCCGGCCTGCATCCTGAGCCAGATCGCGGCGCCGTCGCCGAACATCTTTCCAAGACGGGCGGCGACAGCCGGACACCGGCTTCTTCTCACGGATGATGTCGTAAAGCTGCTGGCGCGAGATCCCGAGCAGGTTGGCGATTTCCACCTTGGTCTTGCCGGTTGCGGGAATAATGTCATCGAGAAGCGCGCCGGGATGGGAGGGGCAGCGCTCGATCGGCCTTTTCGGCTCATAAGAGGTCATGGTTGATTATCCTTCGGTTTGGGCGGCCATGTCCCTTAGTAATATTGGATTGCCGGACCGGACCGAATACCTAGCAGAGCTATGACACGGCGTCGCGCTATCCCATCGCGTGGCGGATTGTCTTGGACAGACGGCTGAGGAATTCCGGCCTCGACGAGGCGTCAAGCTTCCACGACAGGACCGCCGTCGCCATTTTCCGCGGCAACACCCCGACCGACAGGAACCAGGCGGCAAGGACGGCGCGCCGGCGCAGGGACGCCGTCATTTCGAGGCTGGCGACGGCGCCCGCCGCCCCGAGCGCCAGCCGGGAATCATTGGCCACGGGGTGCTGGCGCCTGTCCGCGCAGAGCGACGCCAGCCGCTCTTCCAGGTGGACCGGATCGTGGCGGACAGCCTCCGACGGCACAATTGTTAGGCCAATCCCGGAGGCTTGATCCGACAGCGCCTGCATGCGGCGGAAATCGTGGGTTACCCTCCAGCGTGCCCGCTCGGCGAGCTTTTCACCGAAGACCGAATGGTTGGCGCCATGGATCCGGTAGGCGCCGACGCATTCCTCGATGGACTGGACGTGCCCATACATGGGCGCCAGCGTTGCAAGATAGCCATCGGCGCCCTGGCGGAACTCCGGCTCAGGAATCGGCATGATCGATTCCAGGGTTGTGCGGTCGAAGGCCAGCCCGCTGGTCACGGTTGTCTGGTAGCGGCCCTTGTGCAGCAGTTTCGGCATGACGTCACCGCTGTCGAAAGGCAGTTCGGGTGGCGGAAAGACATCCTTGATGCGTTGCCGCTCGTCGACGATATGCAGCCTGGACTGCACCTGGGCGGTTGCCGCATCCCAGGTGTCGACGATCGTGGAAACGGCGGTTGGATAAAGGTAATCGTCGGCGTCGAGGAACAGGACGATCTTGCCCGAGCTTGCCGCAAAGCCGGTGTTGAACGCGGCGGCATGCCCGCCATTTTGCGCTCGCGGGCATGAGAGGATCCTGTCCCCATATGATTTCATGACTGTCGTGGAATTGTCCTGCGATGCGTCGTCGACGACGATGACTTCGACGTCCGCGTAGTCCTGCTCGAGGGCGCTGTCGATGCTGCGTTTGAGGAAACGCGCGTAATTATAGTTCGGGATGATGATGGATACCGGAATCCTCGGGACAGACTGCATCGCACTGGACCTCGCATCTTGCTTTGGTTTCGGCAAAATCCCGCTCACGGGCCTGCCCCCTCTTCAAGTGCCCGACGAGTTTCCTGAGGAAAAGCCTGCGGTTTTCCATCAGGAGACGGGCTCGCTTTGCGACTTCGTACCGAGGCCGCCATCGCCTTCGAGGGCTGCCGCCTTGGTCGAGGTTGTGGTCGGCGGCAGCAAAAGCTCCGACGGTTTTCGGCCGGTCGCAACCGAGCCCGACGGAAATGTCTCGCCTTCGGTCGCGATCAGGTCGGGATCGAAGTGGACTGGCACCTTGAAGGCATGGCGGATACTGACCTTCAAATACGGCCGGAACAAGCCCCGCGCCAAGAACAGAACTCACAAGCCTGTTACATCTGAGGCAGCGCGCAGCGGCGTGGACTGTGGATAATCGCAGATATTGGAGGTTGGCGGCGGCTATCCCGAAGCCGGCGGCAGCCGGCTTCGGGATATGACCGTGCAGCCTGAACGGTCAGGCTGCCTGCAGCCCCGGCAGCGACAGATCGGCTTCCTCCGGCAGATCGCCGGCCATCGCGGCGGCAAACTTGGTCTGGTCGAGTTCCCCTTCCCAGCGCGCCACGACCACGGTCGCCACCGCATTGCCGACGAAGTTGGTCAGTGCCCGGCACTCCGACATGAAGCGGTCGACGCCGAGGATCAGCGCCATGCCTGCGACAGGCACGGTGGGAACTACCGAAAGCGTCGCAGCAAGCGTGATGAAGCCGGCGCCGGTGATGCCGGCGGCACCCTTGGAGCTCAGCATGGCGACGGCGAGCAGCAGGATCTGGTCGCCGAAGCTGAGCGGCGTGTCTGTCGCCTGCGCGATGAACAGCGCGGCCAGCGTCATGTAGATGTTGGTGCCGTCGAGGTTGAAGGAATAGCCGGTCGGGACGACCAGGCCGACCACCGAGCGGTTGCAGCCGGCGCGCTCCATCTTGGCCATCAGGCCCGGCAGTGCCGCTTCCGAGGACGAGGTGCCGAGCACCAGCAGCAGCTCTTCCTTGATGTAGCGGATCAGCGCCAGGATCGAGAAGCCGTTGTAGCGGGCGACCGCGCCAAGCACGACCAGCACGAACAGCAGCGCGGTCAGGTAGAATGTGCCGATCAGCATGGCGAGGTTGGCGATCGAGCCGATGCCGTATTTGCCGATGGTGAAGGCCATGGCGCCGAAGGCACCGATGGGCGCGGCCTTCATCAGGATGGCGACGAGGCGGAAGATCGGCGTGGTCAGTGCCTGCAGGAAATCGACGACCGGGCGGCCGCGGTCGCCAACCAGCGCCAGAGCGAGCCCGAACAACACCGAAAAGAACAGCACCTGCAGGATATCGCCCTTCGCAAAAGCGCCGGTGATCGTGTCGGGGATGATGTTCATCAGGAAGCCGACGATGCTGGTGTCGTGCGCCTTTTCGGCGTACGTCGCCACCTTTGTGGCGTCGAGCGTGGCCGGATTGATGTGCATGCCGGCGCCGGGCTGAACGACATTGGAGACGACGAGACCGACGACAAGCGCCAGCGTCGAGAACGTCAGGAAATAGATCATCGCCTTGCCGGCGACGCGGCCCACCTTCTGCAGGTCGGAAACGCCGGCGATGCCGGTCGCCACCGTGAGGAAGATCACCGGCGCGATCACCATCTTCACCAGCTTGATGAAGGCGTCGCCGAACGGCTTCATCGCCTCACCGGTTTCGGGATAGAAGTGGCCGAGAAGCACGCCGGCGGCGATCGCCGCCAGCACCTGCACATAGAGATGCCGGTAGAAGGGAATTTTGCCGCGCGGCTCGGCGGCAGCGAATGCTGTCTGCATGACGTCCTCCATTGTGCTCCGATCGAAAGCTCGACCTCCCGGAGCAATTGCGTTGACCCCCAGCAGCCTCGCGACCGCTGAAGTCGTGTTTGCAACTGCCGTGCCAAGTGCGCGGGAAAGAGCCTCCCCATTGATTTTATTGAATATTCCAGAACTCAAAGTTCCGTTCCGCACACAGAAAGTGCGGATATTCGCATAGCGGAATTGTGCTTTGTGCGAAATCATGCACAAATGGGAGATGCTGCAACGCCCCGCCGCTGCCTTGCCGTCGACGCCCGAGCAACTCGGCAGGCGGGCGCGCCGTGCTTGGCTGCTGTTTGCGGCCATCGCCCTTGTGATCGCTACGGCCGCGCTTTACGGCGCCGGCCTCTATGGCCGCACCACCGAGGTTGGGACACTGGCGGCGCAAGGTCGCACCGATGCCAATCTGAAGGTCGCGCTGCTGCGCGCGGTGCTGGAAAGCCCGCGTGCCCTGCCCCTGCTGCTGTCGGAAGACCAGCAGGTGCGCGACGCGCTGGCGCAGAAAAGTGGTGCTGCAATCGATGTGCTGAACCGCAAGCTCGAAGGGCTGGTCTCCGGCACTAAGGCTTCGGTGCTCTATGTCATCGGCACCGACGGGCTGGCGATCGCCTCCAGCAACTGGCGCGAGCCGATCAGCTTCGTCGGCAACGACTACCGGTTCCGCGATTATTTCTCCGCGGCGATGCAATCCGGAACCGCCGAATATTTCGCGCTCGGCAATGTCAGCAAACGCCCCGGCCTCTACATCTCGCGACGCGTCGGCGATGCTGCCGCACCGCTCGGCGTCGTCGTCGTCAAGGCGGAATTCGATCAGCTCGAGGCCGACTGGCACGAGGCGAACCGCCCGGCCTATGTTAGCGACGAGCATGGCGTCGTCCTGATCACCAGCGTGCCGTCCTGGCGCTTCATGACGACGGCGCGGCTTGCCGGGCCTGATCTTGCCGCCATCCAGGACAGCCAGCAGTTCGGCGACGCACTGCTGATGCCATTGCCGATCACGCGCCCGCAGGCGCTTAGCCCGGACATGTCGATCGTCCATGCCGTGACGCCCGGCGGCAGCGATGCGGAATATCTCAGGCTTTCAACCCTGATCCCTTCGACCCCCTGGCGGCTCGACTATCTCGTCCCGGCCGAGGCGCCGATCGCCGCCGCGATCCGTGAAATGCGGCTCCTTGCGCTCGGCGTCATTGTTCCGTTGCTCGGCCTTGCTGCGTATCTGTTGTGGCGTCGGCAGTCAGGACAAATGCGGATCGCCGCCGAACAGGCGGCGCGCACCGAGCTCGAACGCCGCGTCGTCGAACGGACCGAGGATCTGAGCCGCGCCCGTGACCGGCTGCAGGCCGAGATATCAGACCACCGCAGCACCGAAGCCAAGCTGCAGGTGGTGCAGCAGGATCTGGTCCAGGCCAATCGCCTCGCCATCCTCGGCCAGGTCGCCGCCGGCGTCGCCCATGAGATCAACCAGCCGGTCGCCACCATACGCGCCTATGCCGACAATGCCCGCGTCTTCCTCGACCGCAAGCAGACTTCGCCCGTCGAGGAAAACCTCGGCGCCATCGCAGCACTTACCGAACGCATCGGCACCATCACCGAAGAATTGAAGGCCTTTGCCCGCAAGGGCCGCACCGCCGCCGAGCCTGTCGAATTGCGCGGCATCATCGAAGGCGCCGTGGTGCTCTTGAGAAGCCGCTTCGCCGGCCGGCTCGACGCACTGGCCATCGAATTGCCGCCGCCGAGCCTCAAGGTCATGGGCAATCGGGTCCGGCTTGAACAGGTGCTGATCAACCTCTTCCAGAACGCGCTTGAAGCGCTGGATGGCCGCGACGACGCCAGGGTGCAGGTGTCAGTGGAAGACACGACGGATGGGGTCACGGTCGGCGTGTCCGACAACGGCCCCGGCATTCCGCCAGCGATCCTCAGATCTCTGTTCACGCCGTTCAACACATCGAAGGAAAAAGGCCTCGGCCTTGGCCTCGTCATCTCGAAAGACATCGTCGCCGATTATGGCGGACGCATCGAGGTTTCGAGCGACGATTGCGGCACCCGCTTCACCGTCCATCTTTCGAAAGCGGTGTAATGGCCAAGGCAGCATGACCAACGACGACGCAGCGCCGGTCATCCTGATCGATGACGACAGCGATCTCCTCAAGGCCACCGCGCAGACGCTTGAGCTTGCCGGCTTTTCGGTCTCCGCTTTTTCGGTGGCGGCCGAGGCGCTGGCGACGCTCGACGCCGGTTTTGCCGGCGTGGTGGTGTCGGATATCCGCATGCCTGAGATCGACGGCCTGCAGCTTTTCGACCGCATTCTGCGGCTGGATGCGGACATTCCGGTCATCCTCGTCACCGGGCATGGCGACATCGCCATGGCGGTCAAGGCGATCAAGGACGGCGCCTACGACTTCATCACAAAGCCCTTCGCCGCCGACCGGCTGGTGCAGAGCGTGCGCCGCGCGGCGGAAAAACGCCGCCTGGTGATGGAAAACCGCGCCTTGCGCGAGGCGGCTGGAGAGGCGCAGGACGGCCTGCCGCTGATCGGCCAGACGCCGGCGATGGAAAGGCTGCGCCGCACGCTGCGCCAGATCGCCGACACCGATGTCGACGTGCTGGTGACCGGCGAGACCGGTTCCGGCAAGGAAGTGGTGGCAAGCCTTCTGCATCGCTGGAGCCGCCGCGCCAGGGGTAATTTCGTCGCGCTGAATTGCGGCACGCTGCCGGAGACGGTCATCGAGAGCGAATTGTTCGGCCACGAGGCCGGCGCCTTCACCGGCGCGCAGAAGAAGCGGATCGGCCGCATCGAGCACGCCAGCGGCGGCACGCTGTTCCTCGACGAGATCGAAAGCATGCCGGTCTCGACACAGGTGCAGATGCTGCGCGTGCTGGAGATGCGCGAGGTGACCCCGCTCGGCACCAACGAAATGCGACCCGTCGACCTGCGCGTCGTTGCCGCCGCCAAGGTCGATCTCGGCGATCCGCGCCAGCGCGGCACGTTCCGCGAGGACCTCTACTACCGGCTCAACGTGGTGACGATCTCCATTCCGCCGCTGCGCGAGCGCCGCGACGATGTCGCCCTGCTGTTCTTCTATTTCGCCGAGCGCGCCGCCGCCCGCTTCCGGCGCTCGGTGCCCGCGGTGCCGGCCTCGGTGCACCGCCATCTCAGGGAGCATGACTGGCCGGGCAATGTGCGCGAACTCGCGCATTTCGCCGAGCGGTTTGTGCTTGGATTGGAGGAAGACGCCGGAGCGCCAGCCCCTGCCCCAGCCCAGCCGGATACCGCCATGAAGCTGCCGGAGCGACTGGAGCGCTACGAGGCCGACATCATCCGCGAGACGCTTGGCCGCAACGAGGGCGACGTCAGGCGCACGATCGAAGCGCTGGGGATTCCGCGCAAGACATTCTACGACAAGCTCCAGCGCCACGGCATCGTGCGCACCGAGTTTTCGAGGTAATGGTCCCAGCGCCTCGGTGCCTTGGACCGACCGGTTTCGATTGCCTCAGGCCTTCTTGCGGTAAGCCTCGAGCTCCGGATCGAGGTCGACGCTCACCGCATTGGTGAACACGGTCGTCGCCACCATGATGCCGGCGAAGGCGACCAGGTTGACGAGCAGCGGCTCATTGTAGCGGGCTTTCAGTTCGGCCCAGACCTCATCGGGAATGGCATTGGCGTCGGTCGCGATGGCCTTGCCGAAGGCAATCAGCAGCGCTTCATCGGCTGTCGGCTCGATGTTCTCGGGATCGAGCCCCATATCGATCAGCGCGCGGCGAAAGAAGGTCACCGGTATCTCGGCCCGGCACACCGCGGAAATCGTCAGCGAAAACAGCCAGATGGCGCGATCGTCGAGATCAGGTCGCAGCAGGTCGCGCAAGGTGAACCATTCGGCATAGATGCGATGGGCGGCCGGTGAATGCAGCAGGATGCGCTTCATATTCGTCATCCGACCGCGCAAGCGCAGTTCCTCGTCGTGCGCCGCGCGGATTTCAGGCGAGGCGGTGTCATAGTCGATCAGGGAAATGCGTGCCATGGGCGGGCCTCGGAGGATACGTGAAATTGGCCAATGAGGATGCGATCAGCCGGCGAGCGTGGTTACAAGCTCGGGCGTTTCACGCAGCGTGTTGCTGACCGTGCAGATCGTTTCCGCGTCCTCGACGATCCGCTTTTTCGTGGCCTCGTCGAGATCTCCCGAGATGTCGAGCGTGATCGTGAAGCGGCCGATGCGGGAAACGTCGCCCGCCGCCTTTTCGCCGCTCACATCGGCGCGGACCTCGCCGAGGCTGGCAGCGACACCCATACGCGCGGCAGCGATCCGCGCGCTCAGCACCATGCAGGCGGCCACGGAGGCATAGAGAAGGTCGAGCGGATTGAAGCCCGGCGCGCTGGCCCCGGTCACGACGTCGACCATGCCGCCGGTCGGCGTAGTGACGACCGGCAAGCTGCCCGGCGACAGCACGGCAACCGCGCCGGTGGTTCGCGTCCTGACCTTGAGCTCACTCATTCTCAAATATCCTTTCGGCCGGCCGGGCATGGCGTTGCTCCTGGCGTGCTCGGGGCCGGATACCGCAACATCCGCCGACGATCGTCAAGGTAGCTGGTCCAGCAGTGCTGCTTGAGCTCCCTAATATGCGTCAAATACCCATATCTCGCCTGCCAACAAGATCGTGACTGAACAAGGTGATAGAGGCGCATCCTGCCGGATTGCATCGGGTCAGGCCGCACCCGTTTGTCAGGAATGCGCGCCGGACCCGATTCCCGATTTCGGGGTCATGCGCTAGACTGGTTGCAACCGCAACCGGGCCGCCATCTCCATGATCGTCCAGACCTGCATCAATGGCGCGCGCAGCGCCGACTTCCACCCGCAACTGCCGCTTGACGCGGACGCCATGGCGCGAGACGGCGCAGCCTGCGTGGCCGCCGGTGCGGCCGAGCTGCATGTCCATGCGCGCGGGCTCGATGGCCGCGAAAGCCTCGCGCCGGCGGCGATGGACTCGACCATGCTGGCGCTCCGGCGCGCCTGCCCGGGAACGCTGATCGGCGTCTCCACCGGCGCCTGGATCGAGAACGACGATGAGCGCACGCTGGCGGCGATCGCCGGCTGGAGCGAATTGCCCGACTATGCCTCGGTCAATCTCTCGGAAAGGGCCGCGCCCGAGGTCATGGAGCGGCTGCGGCAGCGTGGCATCGGCATCGAGGCCGGACTCGCCTCCGTCACTGATGCCGAGCGCCTGGTCCGCCTCGACCATGGCAGCCAGGTGCTGCGCATCCTGATCGAGATCTCCGAGCAGGAACTGGACGTGGCGCTGGAGGTCAGCGACGGTATCGCGGCGGTGCTCGACCGTGTCGGGATACGTCGCGCCATCTTGCTGCACGGCGCCGACGCCACGGTGTGGCCCTTCGTGCGCAGGGCGGCGGAACGCAACTGGTCGACGCGTGTCGGGCTGGAAGACGGCAAGGCGCTTCCGGACGGCACGACGGCATCAGGCAATGCCGCACTGACGGCTGCTGCCGTCGCGATCTTCCGGGCCGGTCGCTGATTCATCCCATAGGTTTCGGGCGCCTTGCCCAATCTTTTCGGGACCCTGCGTCAGGCGACGTCCCGCAAAGTCGAACGCGGCGTCGCCGACTTGGCGCCGGCGCGATCCTCGTGAAGCGCGAACCCTGCGGCGCCCGGGTCGCCCAGTTCAGAGCGGAGCTGCATGCTCGGGATGTGGTAGTCCCCGCCATTCTGCTGCCGATAGGGAATCGGCCGGGTTGTCTCGAGCGTCCGCATCCTTTCGCGCAGGCGCTCCGCGACAGGCTCGAAATCGGCCTCCCCGAAACGATCCACTCTGTAGACCACGAACGGCGGAAGCACGTCGTAGCCCGGATAGTAAAGGATCCCGTGATTGATCGGGAACAGCAGGTCGTCGATCGGGCCGTTGACGCCGCGGGCGGAATAGTGCTCCTCCCAACCGCCGGTGGTCACGATCAGCATCGCGCGCTTGTCGGCGAGCGTTCCCTCACCAAAGCGGTCACCCCACCGCTTGTCGCTGTGCTCGCCGACGCCATAGGCAAAGCCGTAGGCGTACACCCGATCGACCCAGCCCTTGAGGATCGCCGGCATGGCGTACCACCACAGCGGGAACTGGAGGATCAGCGTGTCGGCCCACAGCAGCTTGTCGATCTCGGCTTTGACGTCATCGGTCAGAGTGTTGGTCGCAAAAGCTTTTTTGGATGCCCCAGCCGGCAGGAAGCGTGCTTCGGGCGGCCACGACGGAAAGTCGGCACGGTCCACCTCGGATTTCCAGCCATCGGCATAGAGGTCCGACACCCGGACTTCGTGGCACTGGGCCTCGAGTTCCCTGATGGCGACGTCACGCAGTGCGCCGTTGAGCGAACGCGGTTCAGGATGAGCAAAAACAAGCAGGACTTTCATGGATCAACTCCGAAGAAGGACAATGAAGGCTGAAGGTAGCCAGCCCCGGGGCGATCCGCTATATCCAGGCAATGCATAAGATTATGCCGAATAATGGATAGATCTGATGTGACCCTCGAGCGCATGCGCACCTTCGTTCGCGTCGCCGAGCGCGGCAGCCTGTCGGCGGTGGCGCGCGAGCTCGGAGTTGGGCAGTCGACGGTCACACGGCATTTGCGCGAGCTCGAGGAGGCCGTCGGGGTGTCGTTGCTCAGCAGGACCACCCGGCGGGTCACGATGACCGATGAAGGCAGCCGTTACTATGCCGACAGCGTCCAGATCCTGCGCCTCGTCGAGCAGGCCGGCGACGAGGCACGGGGCACGCGCGGCGCGTCGGCCGGCACGATCCGGATATCCTGCACGGCGGCGCTTGGGGTCTTGCACGTCAGCCGACTGATCTTCGCCTTCCAGGACCGCTATCCCGACATCGGGATCGATCTCAGCCTCACCGACGAACGCATCGACCTTGTGCGGGAGGGCGTCGACATCGCGCTTCGCCTCGGTCCGCTCACCGACAGCTCGATGAAACTGCGGGCGCTCGGCCAATCCCGGCGTCTGCTGGTGGCAGCACCGGCCTATCTGGCGGTGCGAGGCAGACCGGCTGTCCCGCAGGATCTGCCTGGCCATGAAGGCATCCGGATGTCGAACATCGCCGGAAGCGACACTCTCGCCCTGCAGGGGCCGGACGGTGAACGCCATGCGGTGCCTTTTGGCGGCCGATTTCGGGTCGACCATGGGCTTGCCGCGCGCGAAGCCCTTGTCGCCGGACGCGGTATCGCACCTGCCCATCACTGGCTTGTCGACGATCTCCTCGCGGCCGGCCGGCTGGAAGTGATCCTGCCGGACTACGCCCCGCCTCCCATACCGCTGAGCATGCTGATCGTTCCGGAGCGCGCGGGCATTGCCAGGGTCCGGCTGCTGGTCGATTTTCTCGCCGAGCGGATCGGCGGCATTCCTGGGATCGAGAAGCCGCGTTAGCCGGCGTGTCCTCGGTCGGCCACGACATCGGCAAAGCCCTCATGCCTTCTGGGACACATCATTCGGCCCTGTTGACAGACGGCCGAACGCTCTTGCGATTTCAAAAGATACACCCTAAGCTATTTTCATATCAGAAAGAAAACTCCATCATTTCTTTTCATTTATGAAAGTTTGAACGCTGCGGGAACATCTCGATCAGACCGACCGGCGACTTGTCAAGCTGCTGTCGCAGGATGCGCAGCTTGGCGTCAACCGGCTCGCCGAGAAGATGGCCGTCTCCGTCCCGACGGTGCGCATGCGGCTGCGCAACCTGCTCGACCGCAACCTGCTCAAGATCGTCGGCCTGCTCAACCTGACCGAGCGTCCAGAATTGATCTCGGCGATCGTCGGCATCAATGCGCAGGGGCGAGGCCGGGCTCGGGAACTGGCGCAGCGCATCGCCGAACTGCCTTTCGTGAACTCGGCCTCCGTCGTCACCGGACGCTTCGACATCATCGTCGACGTGACGGTGGCCGGCGATGTCGCCGATCTCTACCGCGTCACCAGCGAGCTGATCCCCGGCGCGGGCGAACCGGGCGAAGTCGTGCGCAGCGAGACGTTCGTCGTCATGGCCTCTTGCAACAAATGGGTCAGCCTGCCGGAAGGCTGCTGGTCGGACGAGACCAAGCGCGACGAAACTGGCCGAAAGGAAATGCCATGAAGATCGCGGTTCTCGGCGGCCTCGGCCTGCAAGGCCGGGCGGCGATCGCCGATCTCGTCGCCAGCGCCGGTGTCGAAGAAGTCGTCTGCGTCGATACCGCCCGGGATGGCGCAGCCCGACTTGGCGGCCTGACCGACCTTACCCGCGTGCGTTTCGTCGTGCCTGAGGGCGCGATCTCCCTTGCGTTGGCGAATGTGCTGGCGGGTGTCGACGCCGCCATCGATCTGTTGCCGCAGCCGCTGATGCGCGAGGCGGTGCAGGCCGCGATCGCGACGCGCACGCCGCTGGTCACCACCAATTACGGCAAGACGATCGCCGACCTTGCCCCGGCAGCGGAAGCGGCCGGCGTTTCGATCATGACCGAATGCGGGCTCGACCCCGGCATCGACCTTGTGCTCTACGCGCGCGCCGCAAGGCAGTTCGACGCCATCACGACAATCGATTCCTATTGCGGCGGCATCCCCGAGCCGAAGGCGATGGCCAAGCCGCTGTGCTACAAGGTGAGCTGGAATTTCGACATGGTTCTGATGAGCCAGAATCGCGACAGCGTGCTGGTCGAGGACGGCAAACGGGTCGATGTACCGGCCGGCCAGCAACATGAAAATCGCTTTATTCACGAGATCGCGGTCGACGGGCTGGGCAGGCTGGAAGCCTTCCCCAATGGCGACGCGCTGCATTATGCCGGCATGCTTGCCGCCGCCAAGGGGCTGCAGCGCTCCGGCCGCTATTCGCTGCGCTGGCCGGGCTGGTCGGCGTTCTGGGCGCCGCTGAAGGAGCTTGGCTTCCTATCCGAAGACAAGGTGCCCGGCGTTGGCGCCAGCCCACGCGAATTTCTCGGCCGGCTGCTCGGCCCACAATTGCAATACGGCGCCGATGAGAAGGACCTTTGCGTGATGCGCAACGTCTTTACCGGCACCCAAAGCGGCCGACGCAAGACGGTGACGTCGGACCTGATCGTCGAACGCGACCTCGCCTCCGGCCTGTTCGGCATGAGCCTCGGCGTCGGCTATCCCGCCAGCATCGTGGCGCAGATGCTGGCGCGGGGCGAAATTACCGAGCCCGGCCTGCTCAACCCACTGTTGCATGTGCCCGACGGCCGCTTTCTCGATGAGCTGGCCCGGCGCGGTATACGGGTATCCGAAACGATCAACTGGGACTGAAGATTTTCGAACGGTGGTCGCCGCCGGCAACGGCGCTGCCGCTCAAAAAGCACCCCCCAAGGGGTGAACAACAAAGTGAAAATAACAAACGACAACAAGGAGGAATGCCCAATGACGATTGCCAAGCTTTTCATCGCAGGCCTTGCGCTCGCCGGCCTCACTGCCGCGGCCAGTGCCGGAACGCTCGACGAGATCACCAAGCGCGGCGAATTGCGCGTTGCCGTGCAGACGCAGGGACCGCCCTTCTCGCTTGTCGGCGCTGCCGGCGAGCGCACCGGCAGTTCGGTCGAGCTTGCCGAACTGATGGCCAAGGAAATGGGCGTGAAGATCACCTTTTTGGATTTCGATTGGGACGGCCTGATCCCGGCGCTGCTGTCGGGCAAGGCCGATCTTCTGGTCGCCGACATGACGCCGACGCTGGCGCGGGCGATGAAGGTCGCCTTCACCAAGCCCTACATGTACACCGGCAGCACCGTCTTCACCAAGGCCGACGGCAAGTTCAAATCCACCGAGGATTGCAAGGCCAAGGGCACCAAGATCGCCGTGTTGCTCGGCGCCACCGGCGAGAAGGAGGCCAAGAAGGCCTTCCCCGACGCCGACATCAAGAGCTACAAGGGCGGCGGCCCGCTGCTGCTCGACGCCGTCAACAACGGCCAGGCCGATTGTGGCGTCAACGACGTCTCGGCGGTCAAGGGCCAGTCGACCGCCTACCCGGCCGGCAGCTTCACCATCATGCCGGACATGCTGTCGAAGGAGCCGCTGGCCTTCGCCACGCGCTATGACGAGCAGGACCTGCTGACCTGGATGAACCTTTTCCTCGATCAGGTCAGCCTCGACGGCCGCCTGCAGAAGAACCTCGACTACTGGGTCAATTCCGACGACTGGAAGAAAGACCACTAAGCAGCGGTAGATCCGAGCGGTTTCGCGAGCGCCTCGGCGCTTCGCGAAGCCGCTTGATCGCCTGAGGGACCCCTCCAACGATGCTCGAAAAATTCAGCTTCCGCACTATCGTCGAATATCTGCCCCTGTTCGGGCAGGGCCTCGTCACGACCGTGTGGCTGTCTGTCCTCGCCTTTGCCGGCGCGCTCGCCGTCGGCATCGTGCTCGCCGCCATGAACCTGCAACGCGGCCGGCTGTTCCGCATGCCGGCCAAGGCCTATATCGACGCGGTGCGCGCCACGCCCTTGCTGGCGCAGCTTTATTTCCTCTATTTCGGCCTGCCCCGGCTCGGCATCATCCTGCCTGAGCTCGTCGTCGGCATTCTCGCTCTGTCGCTGAACAGCGGCGCCTATGTCGCCGAGATCATCCGCGCCGGCATCCTGTCGATCCCGCGCGGCCAGGTCGAGGCCGGCGTCGCTTCGGGGATGACCTATATCCAGCGCATGCGCCTGGTCATCCTGCCGCAGGCGTTCAAGGTGACGATCCCGCCGTTGCTCGGGCAGGCGATCGTGCTGGTCAAGGATTCTGCATTGCTGTCGCTGATCGCGGTCGCCGAGCTGACGCGCGCCGGACAATTGCTCGCCTCCGACCGTTTCATGCCGGCGGAAGGTTTTATCACCATCGCCGCCTTCTACCTGCTGCTCTATTACGGGCTGAAGGGACTGGCGGCGCTGTCCGGGCGCTGGCTCGGCCTCGCGGGGGCACGGACATGATCTGGCAGCAACTGCAAAGCATCGCCGGCAGCTATCCCCTCGCCTTGCGCGGCCTCGGCATGACCGTGATGCTGTCGCTGATCAGCCTGGTGCTGGGCACGCTGGTCGGCTTTGGCCTCGGCATCCTGCGGACCGGCGGCAACCGCCTGATCAGCGCCGTGATCGGTGCCTGGGTCGACCTGATCCGCGGCACGCCGTTCCTGGTGCAGATCTTCTTGATCTTCTTCATCCTGCCGGAACTCGGCATCGAGCTCGACGCCTTCACCGCCGGCATCATCGCGCTGACCAATCTGGCCGCCTGCTTCATCTGCGAGATCGTCGTCGCCGGCATCCGCTCGGTGCCGACCGGCCAGGTCGAGGCAGCGCTGGCGTCCGGCCTGTCGCGCTGGCAGCGCATGCGCCAGGTGGTGCTGCCGCAGGCGATGCGCATCGTGCTGCCGCCGCTGGTCGGGCAATATGTGCTGCTGATCAAGGATTCCTCTGTTGTTTCGGCCATCGGGCTCACCGACCTCACCCGCGTCGGCTGGCTGGTGGTGCAGCGTGTGCCGAACGGCCTGCTGGTCTTCTTTCTCGTCGGCCTCGGCTATTTCATCGTCTGCTATCCGCTGATCATGCTGGCCCGCCGGCTGGAGCAGCGCATGGGTGCGGCCCATGGCGAGGTGCAGTTATGACGTCGAACCGCAGCAAAAATGGTACCGGCATGATCGAGTTTCGCGGCGTCAACAAATGGTTCGGCCCGCTCAATGTGCTGAAGGACATCACGCTCAGCGTCGAGCCGCGCGAAGTGGTCGTCGTCTGCGGGCCGAGCGGCTCGGGCAAAAGCACGCTGATCCGCTGCATCAACGGACTGGAGACGATCCGCGACGGCAACCTGGTGGTCGACGGCCAGCGCGTCGGCGACCCCGCCACCAACATGACGCGGCTGCGCACCGAGATCGGCTTCGTTTTCCAGTCTTTCAACCTCTATCCGCACAAGACCGCGCTCGAGAATGTGACGCTGGCGCCGATCCATGTGCGCAAGATCCCGCGCGCCGAAGCCGAGAAGGCCGGGCGCGAGCTGCTCGCCAAGGTCGGTCTTGCCGACAAGGTGAGTGCCTATCCCGCGCAACTCTCCGGCGGCCAGCAGCAGCGCGTCGCGATTGCCCGNGGTCGGTCTTGCCGACAAGGTGAGTGCCTATCCCGCGCAACTCTCCGGCGGCCAGCAGCAGCGCGTCGCGATTGCCCGCTGCCTCGGCATGCGCCCCAAGATCATGCTGTTCGACGAGCCGACCTCGGCGCTCGACCCCGAGATGATCTCGGAAGTGCTCGACGTCATGGTCGCGGTGGCCGAGGAAGGCATGACCATGATGGTGGTGACCCACGAGATGGGCTTTGCCCGCAAGGTCGCGCAGCGCGTGGTGTTCATGGATGCCGGCGCCATCGTTGAGAGCGGCACGCCCGACGAGTTCTTTTCGCACCCGAAGACCGACCGCAGCCGCGCCTTCCTGAGCAAGATCCTGCGGCATTAGAGTTCTAACTCTACTCAGTTGGCTGGCTGCCGATGGCCGAGATCGGTGGATAATGTGCGAAAAGTCCGCAACTATGCCCATTGGGACGCTTGGTAGAACATCATTGGCGATGCGGAAGCGAAGGTCGTCGCCTGAAGCATTGCAAAGCTATCTGATCTTGATGACAACCTTGCCCTTGGCGCGGCCCTGCTCGATGTAGGCCAATGCCTCATTGGTCGACTCAAACGGGAAGACGCGATCTATGACCGGGCGGATGACGCCCGACTCGATGAGAGACGTGATCTTGGTCAACTGCTCCCCATTGGCCGCCATGAACAGGAACGAATATCGGACACCTGCGCGTTTGGCCCGCCTTCTGATGCCGGCGCTCAAAAAGCGCATGACCAAGTTCAGCACCACGCTCAGACCCTTCTCCCTGGCAAACCCAGCATCGGGCGGACCGGAGATCGAAACGGCGAGGCCACCTGGCTTCAACACACGCAGGGACTTTTCGAGGGTCTTGTTGTCCTGGCTGTTCAGGACGACGTCGTAGCCCGAAAGGACTTTCTCGAAGTCATCCTTCTTGTAGTCGATGATGACATCGGCGCCCAGCTTCCTGACCGTATCCATGTTCGACGCGCTTGTTGTCGTGGCGACCGTCGCGCCGAGGTGCTTTGCCAATTGAATGGCGAATGTCCCCACTCCGCCGGAGCCGGCCTGAATGAAGACCTTCTGTCCTTTCTTCAGGTTCGCCCTTTCGACCAGCGCCTGCCAGGCGGTCAGCCCCACCAGGGGAATGGACGCAGCCTCTTCCATGCTGAGGTTCTTCGGTTTCAGGGCCACGTCCGCATCATTTATGGCGATGTACTCGGCGAAAGCCCCGATCCGACCGTCGCGCGGTCGCGCATAGACCTCGTCGCCCGGTTTGAACTGTCGGACTTTCGAGCCGACGCGAATGACCGTTCCGGCAACGTCATGGCCTGCAACGAAGGGCCGGCGATAGGGCAGGATGAGTTTGAATTCTCCGTCCCTGATCTTGGAGTCCAGCAGATTGACGCTGGCGGCATGGATCTGCACCAGCACGTCATTCTCCCCTACTTCCGGTTCCGGAAGCTCTCCAAGTCGCAGGGGAGAGTTCTTTGCGTATCGATCGACGATGAAGGCCTTCATTGTAGCTTTCCCAAATTGAGGAGACCCGGAGCGCCCGGTCGACATCTCCGATACGTTGCCCTATTGCATTACGATCACTTACTGATAGTATGATCATAATGCAATAGCTGATCGAAGGAGAAAAAACATGCGCTACGAGAAGGGCAGGAAGGACGCATCGCGGCAACGGATCATGGATGTGGCGACCGAACGGTTTCGTTCCGATGGCATCGCTGCATCAGGTCTCGCCGGCATCATGGGCGAGGCGGGACTGACCAATGGAGCTTTCTATCCCCATTTTCCGTCCAAGGCGGCGCTTGTGCGTGAGAGTTTGGCGGTCGCCCTGGAGGTTCAGGCGACCCAGATTCAGGAGCTGTTGGCCGCCGGCGGCCCGTCAATGGCCATCGACGCCTATCTGTCGGCGGAACACCGAGACAATCCAGGCAAAGGTTGCGCTTCAGCCGCGCTGTTGCCCGAAATTGCGCGTGAGTCGGCCGAGACGCGCCAAGTTTACGCCGAACACCTGCTCAAGCTGGTAGGCCAGGTGGCGGCCGAACTGACGCCCGACGCCCGCGACCCCGAGGCTGTCGCGTTCGGTGTCTTTGCGACCTTGATCGGCACGCTTGAGCTGTCCCGCGCGGTAAACGGAACCGAACTGTCCGATCGCATTCTTGAGGCTGGCGCGGTGGCGGCGAAGGCGCTGCTCCAGCCCCGCGAGAACGACAAGCCTGAAGAAGGGAAACCATCATGAACGTGCATCAGCTATCGCGACCTGCCGCGATCGTCAAACACAGGGACGTGCCGACGAAAACGGTCGACGTCGGCGGTACGAAATTCGCCTACAGGGAGCTCGGGCCCACAACCGGGATACCGGTGATCTTTCTTACCCATCTGAGTGCGGTTCTCGACAATTGGGATCCCCGGGTCGTCGATGGTATTGCCGCAAAACGGCGAGTTATCACCTTCGATAACCGTGGGGTTGGTACATCAGGCGGCTCCACTCCCAAGACGGTGGAGGCGATGGCCCGCGACGCGATCGCCTTCATCCGGGCCCTCGGTTTCGAGAAGGTCGATCTGCTTGGCTTATCTCTTGGCGGCTTCATCGCCCAGGCGATCGTTCAGATGGAGCCTAATCTGGTTCGCAAGATCATCCTCGCGGGAACCGGCCCAGCCGGGGGTACCGGCATCGACAGGGTGACGTTCGTCACCATCTTCGACATGATCCGCGCCGCGCTAACCATCAAGGACCCAAAGAACTACCTCTTCTTTACCCAAACCCCCAACGGCAAGAAGGCGGCGCGCGAGTTTCTGCGGCGATTGAAGGAACGGACCAATGACCGCGACAAGCCCATCGCGCTCGGCGCCTTCAACCAGCAGCTCAAGGCAGTTCGTGCCTTTGGCCAGGAGCGCCCTGCCGACCTGTCGCGTATCCGACACCCGGTCCTCGTGGTGAATGGCGATCACGACAGAATGGTGCCCACCAGCAATTCCGTCGACCTGGCACGGCGCTTTCCCAATGCCGAGCTGGTCCTGTACGAGGACGGCGGGCATACGGCCATTTTCCAGTATCACGGCGCCTTCGTGGAAAAGGCCCTGGACTTCCTTGAGGCCTAGCGGCGGCCGCTTGGTCCGATCCATCGGGTGACGACCAGCTGTCGTCTGCAGATGCAAGGTTGAACGCCTCCAACGGGGTCATGGGCGCGAGCTGCTTGCCAAGGTCGGCCTGCCTCGGCATGCGCCCCAAGATCATGCTGTTCGACGAGCCGACCTCGGCGCTCGACCCCGAGATGATCTCGGAAGTGCTCGACGTCATGGTCGCGGTGGCAGAGGAAGGCATGACCATGATGGTGGTGACGCACGAAATGGGCTTTGCCCGCAAGGTCGCCCAGCGGGTGGTGTTCATGGATGCCGGTGCCATCGTCGAGAGCGGCACGCCCGACGAATTCTTCTCGCATCCCAAGACCGACCGCAGCCGCGCCTTCCTGAGCAAGATCCTGCGGCATTAGGGTCAAACTCACTCAGTTGGCTGCGCCGATGGCCGAGAGGGTGGAAGGCGGCCCTTCGCTGGACGTTCCCTAACACGACAGATACGCGCCCAGGCTTCTCTTTAGGGCGGCCATTGCCGCACTTCCACCCGTCGCTTCCCTCATGCGGGCATCAAATCGATGACCCGCATGATCGCGACTGCACTGCTCGTGTTCTGGGTGCCTTCTGTAGTAGCGCCATTAGCGCAGGCCCAAACATCGCCCTTCTTGACTGTGAACTTTTCTTTGTTGTGAACGACCGAAAGTTCTCCCTCAGTCATGTGGCAGAGCATGTCGTTCGTCATCAAGTTGTCAGATGTCTTCGCTCCGGGTTGGATAACAACATCGCGCAGTTTGACCGTTGCATAGGCTGGTATAACCGACTTGCGCTCACCAAGCGCTACAACTCTGACGCCGGGTGAAACCTCCTTGCCCTCATCGGGGCCGTAAGTCTGGGCGGCTGCTGGTGTCGCCCAAGTGATCAGAGGCGTTGTGGCCAGTGTAAGACCGAGAGCAAGTGTGGATCTACGATTGACGGCTTCCATTGTTTCCTCCCTGTTCAAAAGTTGGTCGGAAAGGTAGGCCAACAAATCAAGGATGGGCCGTGGCAGCCAAGAGTCAACTGACCTTCCGAGTTATCTGTCTCGCTCGCGGCTAGCGAGTTTCACAACCCACTCGGGTCGTTGTGCGAGGCGCGTCGCACCAGCCGGGCGCGTCGGCTTCGATCGATGTTCGGGTCGTTCCTGGGTCAGAAGCCGCACGTCCTCTTGCCTCGGGGAAGGTCCGGAAGAGGTCGTACTCGGTCGTTCAGAGTGACTGGATTTTGACCCTAGTCCAAAGTAGGCGGAAGCTTCCGCTCAGCCTGTCAGATGTACCACATCACTGCGTGTCGGCATGGGCTCTCAATTCTGCCCTCTTCTCGTCGGAGACGACGGCGAGGTCGAGCACCTTCTGCAGTTCGGCGGCATGGTGGAATGACGGTTCGGCCTGCACGCCGTTGCGCACCGCATCGACAAAGCGCTGGTAGTTGGTCGGCACCGTTCCGGCGTCGAGAACCTGCCATTTGGCGTTCTCGATATCCTCGCCCATGCACGCTCTCAGCTCCGAGCCGGTCAGATTGTGCACGACTTCGATGCCGCCCTTGTCGCCATAGATGCGCAGCCGCAATTCATTGAGATGGCCGGTTGCCCAGCGGCTGGCATGGACGACGCCGAAGGCGCCGTTGCTGAAATCCAGCGCCATGGTGAAACTGTCGTTGGCGTCGAGCTCGTACTCGCCGATCCGGTTGCCGGGCGCCTTGTCGAATGACCTGAGGCGGCAGAACACATGATCGATGTCGAGCGCGGCGCCATAGCTGGCGAAATCGAGGATGTGGATGCCGACATCGCCCAGCACGCCATTGGAGCCGTGGCCGCGCGACAGCCGCCACAGCCATTTCGGGTCAGTACGCCAGTCGCCCCAGAATTTGGAAACCAGCCAGCTCTGCAGATAGGACGCCTCGACATGCCTGATCTGACCGATCTCGCCGGCAAGCACCATGGCGCGCGCCTTCTGCAACGGCGCGACGTTGCGATAGGTCAGGTTGACCATGTTAATGATGCCGGCTTGCTCGGCGGCATCGGCCATCTCGCTGGCCCTCTGGTAATTTTCGGCCAGCGGTTTTTCGCACAGCACCGGCTTGCCCGCCGCGACCAGCATCATGGTGGTCGGATGGTGGATGCGATCCGGCGTCACGTTCGCCACTGCGTCGAACTTGTCCCATGCGAGCGCGTCTTCCAGCGACGCGAACCGGTTGGGGATACCGTAGCGGCCCGAAAACTTGTCGACACGCGCGCGGTCGAGATCGACGGCGCCGACGAGTTCGACGCCCTCGATCTTGCTGAACTGCCTGGCGTGCTCTTCCGCCATCCAGCCGGTGCCGAGTATCAGGAGACGCATGATTCTTATCCTTAGGATGAGGCTTTATCTTCTTGTTCGACCGTGGATTTTCCGAACCGAAGGTTCGGGATCATGGTCTAGCGATAGCCGGCTTCGCCCTCGGCATGGAGTTTTCCGCCGCGCTCGACGATCGGCTCGAGCGCCTTTTCCACCGGCACGTTCGGCGCATCGAGGATGGCTGGATGCGAGCCCTGCGGATTGTGCGCCCATTTCACCGCATTGCGCAGCACCTTTTGGACATTCGCGTCGTGATACGTCGGATAGGTCTCGTGACCTGGCCTGAAATAGAAGATGTTGCCGGCGCCGCGACGCCAGGTCAGCCCCGACCGGAACACTTCGCCGCCTTGGAACCAGGAGATGAACACCGTTTCCAGCGGCTCCGGCACGGCGAACTGCTCGCCATACATCTCCTCGTTCTCGATCTCGAAATACTCGCCGATCCCGGCAGCGATCGGGTGGTTGGGGCTCGTCACCCAGAGCCGCTCGCGCTCGCCCGCCTCGCGCCATTTCAGCGTGCAGGGCGTGCCCATCAGCGTCTTGAAGATCTTCGAGAAATGGCCGGAATGAAGGACGATCAGGCCCATGCCTTCCCAGACGCGGCGCGCCACGCGCTCGACGACTTCGTCGGCGACGGCGCCATGGTCCTTGTGTCCCCACCACACGAGCACATCGGTTTGCGCCAGACGGTCGGCCGGCAGGCCATGCTCCGGCTGCTCAAGGGTCGCCCACGATACGGAAATTTCGGGGTCGAGCTTCAGGGCGTCGGCGATCGTTCCGTGCATGCCCTCGGGGTAGATCCCCGCCACCACCTCATTGGTCCGCTCGTGGATATTCTCGCCCCAAACGACAGCGCGTAAAGTCATGACATCCTCTCGATTGGTTGAAGCCGCCGCCCGGTACCGGCCAGTCATAGTATCCTCGGCCGCGAATGAAAACGCTTTCGAGGCCAGCTGCTGACAATCTGTTGGAAATCCGGCGATGCCGGCGGGACAGAGGGGGCGCGAAGGATCGCGACAGAACGGCCTTAATTGTGCGCCGCCACAGATGGCTCAGGCTCCGCGCCCTTCCGATGCGACCTGCATCAGCGGCTTGGTCAGCCCCGCACGACGAGGCGTTTGATCTTGCCTTTCTTGAAGGCAGCGAGGAAGCGGGCATAGTCCTTGAAAACGACGCAGCCGCTCGATTCCGCGCGGCCGCCGCGCAGCAGGTAGGTGTGCGCAAGAAAGCCGTCGCGGCCATATTTGTTTTTGCCGTCGATAGGAGTGAGACGCAGCGCCTCGACGCCATGGAAGCGCGATTCGCGCAGCCTCAAATCGTAGGTGTGGGGCGGCGTCGGGCCTGAATTCTTCCGGTTGGCGTAGCGTGGCTGGTCGGCCATCGAGCCCAGTCCCGAATGCGCCTCGAGCCGCGAACCGTCCGGCATATAGACGGTTTTCGCCGAGATGTCGTAGACGGCGACGCCGCTGCCCATGCTGGGTCTGGTGAACAGGTTGCGGAAGACCCCACCGCCGCCGCCCGCCGGGCTGTCGGGTTTGGCATAGGCCAGCATGTCTGCGGCCTTCGACCGCTTGGCCGGCTTGCCCTGGCTGCCCTGCATGCCCTGGCTGCCTTGCATGCTTGGTATCGCCGGTGCCGAACTCCTCGGTGACAAGGCTGGCGCCCGGGGCGTATCGACCTGCGGAGCGTCGGCGGTCTGCACCTTGTTGGCTTTGGATGGCTGAGATTGGGCCTTGGCGGCCTTCGATGCCTGGACCTTGGGCGCTTTGGCCTTGGGTGCCTCGACCTCGGGCGCCTCGGCTGGCTGGTCGATTTCCGCCTGCGGGCGGAAGGTCGGCAAGGGAACGCTATCGGGCATCTCGTCCTGCGGCGGCAGCGAGGCCATCTGCACCTCGCCCTCTTGCGGGGCAGCAGGGTCGGCTGTCGCCACCTCCGGCAGCACATCGATCATCTGTTCCGGCAATGCATTCGCTAGCGCCAGCGCCAGACGCGAGGATCGTTCGATCTCAGCGATCTCCGGCCCGAAGCGCACCGAGGCGGGACCATGCTGATCGGGCAGACGCACCGGCTCGGCCGTTGGCAGACTGGCGACAGCAACAGGGGCTGCCGCGCCGGAGGCTCGGGCAAAGGCTGCAGCAAGCTTTTGCGGCGATAGCGCCGCTTTCGCCACCACGCTGTCGAAGCGCGATTGCGGGGAGATTTCGTCGACAAGCTGCACAGTATCCGGCCGCGCTAACGGCTTGAGACGCGCCACCTTGCCTTCATGCACGAAGCTCGCGGCGGCCTGCGCGCAACCGGCATCACATCGGCTGAGCAGCGACGCCTGACGCTGCCGGCTTGCCAGTGATGGCGCCCACGAATTGGCCCATGAATTGGCCGATGAATTGGCAAGCGTGCGCTGGGGATCGGCGAGCGCGATGGTGCGCGGCGCGAGCAGGCTTGGCGGAAGACTGTTGGAGGCGGCGGTCAGCGAGGTTCCCACCGAATGGAGGCCGGCCACGGTCGCCACCGACCACAGAGCGATCGCCACGCCAACAATGGGAATCGCGGCCCAGCGCAGGCCGGGCCTCATCGAAGTAACTGCAGTATCAGGATTGTCACCCCGGTTTTTCAAACGCACAAACGCCATACAACCAACCTCAATCGGCCACGCGGCATGCGGGGCTCGCAGCCGTCACAATCACAGTCGCCTAGTGCCCCCTGCACGCTTCGCGTCTGTTGCCGATTGATTCAAAAGATGGACAAACTTGGTTAACCAATCCCTCTACCGATCGCCGATTGGGCGAAGGTCGATATCAAAAAAGCTCCCTCCACGAGCATGAAAATGGCGGAAATGCCCGCCGTATCAGGCTTTGCTGCCCGTTTTTGCCGGCCGAGTCAAGAAACCGAAAGGATTAGACCTTGCCTGGGCGGGCGCCAGGTAGAGGTGAATTCAGGTCAAAAATACCGGGTCATCCATGATCGTTTGCGCGCGGCAATGCCGCCTGCAGCCTGGCCGGTATCGGGAAAGGTGATCGCGCTTCCAGCGGCATCCGACCCGTTCAGACCTTGACAAGGACCAGCGCATGACCGGCCTCCCGTCGCGTCCGACCTACAGCGCCGCGTGGCCGTTTGGACGCGCAAAGGACGCTATAGCACTTGGATCTTGCGCATGATCCTTTCCGAATCGAAGGTCAGCGCAGCAAAAATCGATTTCGATTTTCGGGGGTCATGAACTGGAACTACTGTATACTTGGCGGAAGGCACGGAGATCGCAATGGGCGCAGAATGCTGCGGACAGGATCACGAACCGTCGAAGCAGGAGGACGCTTCGTATAGGCGTGTTCTTTGGGCGGTATTGGGTATCAACGTGGCAATGTTTGCGGTCGAAATCGGCGCCGGCGTGGCGGCGGGATCTGCCTCGCTCCAGGCTGACGCTCTCGACTTCCTGGGCGACGCCGGCAACCACGCCATCAGCCTGTTTGTGGTCGGCATGGCTTTGCGGCATCGCGCTATGGCGGCGTTTGCCAAGGGCGCGACCATGGGCGTTTTCGGCCTCTGGGTGATCGGCGTCGCCATCTGGCACGCAATGCACGCAACCCTTCCGGAAGCGTCTACAATGGGTGCGGTCGGGCTTGCCGCGCTGCTGGCCAATGCTGCATCGTTCGGGCTCCTGTGGGCCTACAGGGGCGGTGACGCCAACATGCGCTCGGCATGGATTTGCACCCGCAACGACGTGCTGGGCAATCTGGCGGTGCTGTTGGCCGCACTGGGTGTTTTCGGTACCGGCGCTGGTTGGCCGGACATCATCGTCGCAGCCATCATGGCGGGATTGGCTCTCCAGGGCGCGATTGTCGTCCTGCAGCAGTCGCGCGCCGAACTTGATACGGGCAAGCGTGATCTTTACGAAAAGAGAACCGGTTAGATTTCAAACTGAGACACGACCGCATTATGATCCGCGTGACGCAACTCACATCCATCCTTACCTGTCCCCACTGCGGACATCGGGTTTCCGAAGTGATGCCTACCGATGCCTGCCGGTTCTTCTACGAGTGCAAGGGCTGCGGGACACTGCTTCGGCCGAAGGCAGGGGACTGTTGCGTCTTCTGCTCCTACGGCGATGTGCCATGTCCGCCGGTCCAGGAGGCGTCTGCAGGAGGATAGGGCGTCCTGCTGTGACGGAGTTTGCCATGACTGACGAATGCATCCTGTCCAAATGCCCGTCAAGGGATGGGCCTGAACGTCGCGGCTCAGCGTTTCGGCTTGCAAATGCCGCTTTTTTAAGGCCAGCCTAGGCGGATGATGGCACGCTGGTCGCCAAAGCAATTCCTGGTCATGCTGCTCGCGGTCTTCCTGACCGCCGGGTTCAGCCTGTCCGCCGCCCAAGCCACCATCATGTCGGCGAAGATGGCGACGATGACCGGGATGACCATGGCTGGCGACGCAGGCATGGCGACAGACGCGGCAAGCACCATGGACAGCGATTGCGGCGCGTGCCTCGTGGGCGCTGACGACAATGGCAACCCGATGCAGTGTCCACCGACCTGTATCGCTCCGGTGCTGGCGGTGCTGCCGCAGGGCCTCGCCGCGACGATGATGCTGCGGGCACAGCAACCGGAGCCATCGCCCTACCCACTGCTTTGCGGGCATGCCCCCCTGCCCGACCCATCCCCTCCAAAACCCAGCGATCACGCCTGACGCCACGTCTCCTGCATTGAGCGGGTGATGTCTGCGTCCGGTTGTCTTTGCGCGTTCGGCGCGCCGAGACCAATTCGCACATGGCACCGACGGCGCTCTGCGCCATCGGTTGCGTGGTTTACAAAAGGGTCGAAGAGTGAACAGCGATTTCAGTTTTGTCGTTTCGCGCCGGAGATTTCTCCAGGTGGCGAGCGCCGCTGCGGCTGCCGCAATGCAGCCGTCGTCGTTGCGGGCCGCGCCTGTCGAAGACCGGCGTATTGCGGTCGCGCCAGGCCAGGCCTCGTTGACCGGCGGCGGTGGCCAGACCGCCGTCTGGGCCTATGACGGCACCGTCCCCGGTCCGACGCTGCGCCTGCGGCAGCACGAACCGGTTCGCATCACCGTCGAAAACGGACTGGACGAAGACACCACGGTTCACTGGCATGGCATCCGCCTGCCAAACGCCATGGACGGAGTGCCGGGCCTGACCCAGCCGCCGATCAAGCCGGGGCAAAGTTTCGTCTATGAGTTCACGCCGCCCGATGCCGGCACCTTCTGGTACCATCCGCATGCCGACAGCCTCGTGCAGCTCGGCCGCGGGCTTGCCGGCGCGCTCATCGTCGAGGAGCGTGAGCCGGTCTCCGTCGATCGCGAGCTGTTGTGGCTTCTGCAGGACTGGCGGCTCACCAAGGATGGGCAAATCGCTCCCGGCTTCGGCAACATGATGGATGCGGCGATGTCGGGCCGCGTCGGCAATGTCGTCACCATCAATGGCGGGCCGCCGGCAGACCAGAAGGTGCGGGTCGGCGAGCGCGTCAGGCTGCGGCTGGCCAATGCGTCGCTCGCCCGCATCATAGCCTTGCGCTTCGAAGGTCATCGCCCGATTGTCGTCGCGATCGACGGCCAGCCCTGCGACCCGCACGAACCGGATGGCGGGCGTCTTGTGCTGGCGCCGGCCATGCGCATCGACATCGTGCTCGACATGCAGGGCGATCCGAGCAAGCGCTATGCGGTGACCGACGACTTCTATGACAGCCTCGCCTACTCGCTGGCCAATCTCGTCTATGACACCGGTCCGCCGCTGCGCCCCCATCCTCTCGACGCGCCCCTGCGCTTGCCGGCCAATCCGCTGCCGGCCCCCGATCTCGCCGAGGCGGAGCGCCAGGAGATCGTGCTGCAAGGCGGCATGATGGGTGGCGGCAAGCTCGCCGGCGTTGGTGGCATGATGGGCATGGGGATGCCCGGCATGAATGGCGAGGCCGCCTGGGCGATCAACGGCGTATCGATGACCGGCGACGGCCACGCCGGCATGGCGCCGCAGTTCACGCTGAAACGCGGAACGACCTGTCATCTCACCATGCGCAACCAAACCGCCTGGTGGCACCCCATGCACATCCACGGTTTCAGCATGTTGGTGCTGTCGCGCAACGGTTCGCCGGTGCCGCATCGGCAATGGCAGGACACGGTGCTGCTTGCCCCCAAGGACATGATCGAATGCGCCTTCGTCGCCGACAATCCCGGCGACTGGATGCTGCACTGCCATGTCGCCGACCACCAGATGGCCGGCCTCATGACCGTGTTCCGCGTGACGTAAAGCTTTTTTCATTCAACCAAGGAGAACTGCCATGAAACCGATCTACGCCTTCGCCGCCTTCGCGGTCGCAATCGCAACGCCAATGCCCGCGCTTGCCGCGACGATCGACGCCATCATGTACAAGAACCCGCAATGCAGCTGTTGCGAGGCGTATGCCGCCTATCTCGAACAGAACGGTTTCAAGGTTGGTATCAAGCCGGTCAACAATCTGTCGCAGATCAGTAGCGATGCCGGCGTGCCTGCCGACCTCGAAGGCTGCCACACGCTGATGGTCAACGGCTACGTCGTCGACGGCTTGGTGCCGGTCGATATCGTCAAGCAGCTTTTGACCGAACGGCCTGCCATATCAGGCATCACGCTCGCCGGCATGCCGACGGGCGCACCCGGCATGGGCGGCGAGAAGGCAGGGACCTGGACGATCTACGCCTTCACCAAGGACGGCAAGGCACCCACCGTCTACGCGACGGAGTGAGGGCATCGTGAGCAAACTGGCCATGGCCCTGGTTGGCGTGCTGCTGGCGTTTTCGCGGTCGGCATCGGCTACCGAACCGCCGCAGAATTTTGCCGTTCACGAAACCCCGGTGCCGGTGCCGGAAATCCGGTTTGAGGACGGTAACGGCCAACCGAAAACGCTTGCGGATTTCCGCGGCAAGGTCGTGCTGCTCAACATCTGGGCGACATGGTGCGCGCCCTGCCGGAAGGAGATGCCGACCCTCGACCGGCTGCAAGCAGAACTCGGCGGTCCGGATTTCGAGGTCGTCGCGCTGTCGATGGACCGCGCCGGCCCGGACATCGTGAAGAAGTTCTTCGCCGAGATCGGCATCAAGCATCTCGCCCTCAATATCGATACCTCCGGCAAGGCCATGTTCGCCATCGGCACCGTCGGCCTTCCGGCAACCTTGCTGGTCGATCGCGACGGCAAGGAAATTGGCCGGCTGATCGGGCCGGCCGAATGGGATGCGCCTGAAATGGTCGACTTCATCCGCAGCCGCATCGCCGCCAACTGAGAAAGGAAAGGATATGTCCGCAACAGAACTGACCCGGGCCAGCGAGACCTCGCCGACCAAGTTGAAAGGCAGTGACTTGATGCTTATCCGGGTCCAAGACGAGCCGCAGGCTCGTCGCGTTGCATTGGCATTCGGCGAATGGATGCGTTTGCTGCGAAGCCTGATCGCAATCGCGGCGTTGATCGCGGGCTTTGTGCATCCGGCGCAGGCGCACTCGCTCGACGAAATCGACGCCATGCTTCAGAGCGACGAGAAATATTTCCAGCCGATCGACAAGCCGGCGCCCGATTTCACGCTGCGCACCGCCGATGGGCGCGTCGTGCGAACGGCCGATCTGCGCAGCAAGGTCGTCATCCTCCACTTCATCTACACATCCTGCCCCGATGTGTGCCCCCTGCATACCGAGAAGATCGCCGAGATCCAGACGATGGTGAATGCCACGCCGATGAAGGACCGGGTCACCTTTGTGAGTATCACCACCGACTCGACGAGGGACACGCCGGACGTGCTGCGCAATTACGGGCCGGCGCACGGGCTCGACCCGGTCAATTGGCTGTTCCTGACCACGACCGCGGATCAGCCGGAGGATGCGACCCGAAAGCTCGCGGAAACCTTCGGCCACAAGTTCGCCTTGACCGATGACGGTTACCAGATGCACGGCACCGTCACCCATGTGATCGACAAGGAAGGCCGCTGGCGGGCGAATTTCCACGGCCTGAGTTTCGCGGCGGTCAATCTCGTCACCTTCGTCAATGCGCTCACCAACAATGTCGAGCGTCCCCACCATGAGCAGGAAACGGGGTGGTGGGCGACAATCAAGGGCATGTTCTGAGGCATGACCACTATTCGGCGGTGCCGGCTGTCCGGCGAAACAAAAGGAAGGAGAACCCTGTGATCCACAAGTCCAAGCCATTGGGCAGAGCCATCGGTAAAATGGCCCGTGCCCTCATGCTGGCCTGCGCAACGGCCTGGCTCGCGCTCGGTCCCGGACTGCAGAGTCAGGCCATCGCCGCAGGCGAGACGTCTCAAGACCAGTTCGATCAGCGCATCCACGACTATATCCTCGCCCACCCCGAGGTGATCATGGAGGCCCTGCAGAGCCTGGATGCCCGCCAGCGCGAGGCCGAGGCAAAAGCGGCGAAAGCCGCCTTGGCGGCCAGGGCCGACGAGGCTTTCCGTGACCCGGACAGTCCTGTCGGCGGCAACGCCAGCGGCGATGTCACCATCGTCGAATTCTTCGACTACAATTGCCCCTATTGCCGCCAGGTGGCGCCGATCATGGCGCAGGCGGCCGCCGACGACCCGCAGCTCAGGATCGTTTACAAGGAATTCCCCATCCTCGGCCCCGATTCCGTATTTGCGGCCAAGGCGGCGCTCGCTGCTCAGCGCCAGGGCAAATATGCGGAGTTCCACAAGGCCTTGTATGACGCCAGGACCCGAGTGACCGAGGCGGTCGTGCTCAGGATCGCGGCCGAGTTAGGCCTCGACGTACCCCGCCTGAAGACCGACATGCAGCTTCCGGATATCCAGGCGGCCATAGACAAGAATGCGCAACTGGCTCAGGCGCTGAAAATCAGCGGAACGCCGGGCTTCGTCGTTGGCGACCAGATTTTCCCCGGCGCCACCGACCTTGCGACGATGAAGAAATTGATCGACCATGCAAGGACCAGCAAATGAGCGAGATATCGCCTCCAAATCGACGAACGGTTGTTCTGGGCGGCGTTTTTGGCACCGCTGTCATTGTGAGCTTCCTCAATGGGCCGGATTTGGCAATCGCCGCTGAGGATCCCGAGCTAGTGCGCCGTTTCAAAGATCTCAGCCAGAATGGCAACAGCACCTGCTCGGCCAAGTTCACGGAGTCCATCGCAACCTTGCCGAGCACGGCGCGGATCACGGGCTCCTGCTGCAGCCCGATGGAGATGAAGCGCTATGTCGAGCAGGTGAACGGCCTGACCAAGTACCGCGACATCGCGATGATCCCAAGCGATCCGTACGATATTCCGGCGGGCGTCGCGCAGAAGGTGATGCCTTACTACGATCTGAAACTCACCGCAGCCGAACAGCAGGCCTACGATTATGCGATGGCAAATTCCGACGAGAAGGGACCATGCTGCTGCCAATGCTGGCGATGGGAAGTGTACGGCGGACTGGCGAAGTTCCTGATCCGCGAGCATGGGTTCACCGGCGAGAAGGTCGTCGACGTCTGGGACCTGTCAGACGGCTGCGGCGGGGGTATATAAAAACGACCAAGGCGACAGGCGGCCGATCGGGGTTCCCTACCGTCTTGACCGAAGTGTAGGGCGAACTAATTCACCTCGGAATCGCCGATGCGTACCGGCGCACCGACCTTAGAGATGAAATGATGAATGGTCCAATGGGTATGTGGATGATGGGCGGCATGGCGCTCATCTGGGTCCTAGTGTTTGTCACCCTTGTGCTCGCGATTGCGGCGCTCGTCAAATACCTGCGAAGCTGACGGGGTTGGCGATCGCCGTCTGAAGAGCGGCAAGGACCACTTCCGGAATTCCCATACAGCCAATTACTTGCGCTTGTGCTAATATACTTTGGTCATGCAATTTCGTTCGTGACCAACAAAAGGGAGGATGCGATGGAAACTATGAATCGCAGGTCTGCAATTGCGCTCGGTGTCACGGCCGCCGCGGTAACGCCTTTATTCGCTTTGGCGAGATCCGCAACGGCCAAGGAGTACGGCCCGAATGAAGGCAAGGAGATTGCGCCCGGCGTCAGACTGGTGGAGGTCGGCACCGGGACCTCCGACATTCCCGCTTACAAGAGCATCTCAATTGTCGACATTGTCTTTCAGCCCGGAGCAGTGGCTCCTGAAGCGGTCATGGACAACGACATGGTCTGCACGATCGCTGCCGGCGAATTCACGATCAAAAAAGCGGACAAGGAATTCAAACTCAAAGAAGGCGACATGTACACGTGCGCCAAGGGCAAGACCGACGGTGCCACGAACACAAGTGCTGCGGTCGGCGTGCATCGCATTGCGATCTTGATGGCTGCCTAGAGCAATTCCAGGAAAAGTGTGCAACGGTTTTCCGCCCGGAATTGCGCAAAAACAAATAGCTAGAGCGGTTCAGCGAACCGCTCTAGCGCATGACCCGAAAAGCGGCCCGCATCGTCCTTCGGAGGCGCGGGCCTTGTCATTGCATGCGCAGCCTATGCCGCCCGCTGCGTTTTCACCGGCCGCAAGTTCTGGTTCATGCGGAACAGGTTCAGCGGGTCATAACGCTGCTTGATTTCCAGAAGCCGCCGATAGTTGCCGCCATAGGCTGCCTCGACCCGGTCGACCTCGTCCTCCGGCATGAAGTTCACGTAAGCCGTGCCGGCGGCATAGGGCCTGGTCGCCTCGTAAACACCGCGCGCCCAGTCGATGCAGGCGCGGTCCATTTCCGGTTCGCGCCAGCGGGCGTGAACATTCATGACGAAATGCGCGCTGCGTTGCGGAAACGCCGTTGCATCCGCTGTCACGCGGCCCGCGGCACCGCCGACATGGGCGAAGAATATCTCGCATTCAGGCCCGGGAAGCCCGGGTATCGCGGCCGTGACGACCTTGATCGCACTGTCGGAAAGCTCGGTGAAGTCATGGCTCTTCCAGTAGTTGCGGGCGCCGGGCGTCAGCAACGGATCGAATGCCTGCTCCCAGCCGGTGAACGGGTTGGGGCCGACCACATCGGCAATCGGTGTGCCGATGGCGCGAAGCCTTTGCGTCGCTTTCTCGCCCTCCTGAAGGTTGCCGCAATAGCACATGGCCAGGACCAGAACCTCCTTGCCATGCCATTCGGCCGGCAGGAACGGCAGCGGCGGTGCCTGCCGCATGACCACCCAGCAGGTCAGCTCATTGGGTGCTGCTTCGAGCGCCGCTCGGTATTCCCGCAACACGTTTTCGGCATCGGCGAAGGGATGAACGACAAGCCCCGACAGCACCTGCGGACCGACTTGATGGAGTCTGAACTCGAAAGCCGTGACGACGCCGAAATTGCCGCCGCCACCGCGCAGCGCCCAGAACAGGTCCGGATTTTCGGTCTGGCTGGCGCGCAGCAGCTTGCCGTCGGCGGTAACCACATCTGCGCACAGAAGATTGTCGATGGTCAGGCCGAATTTCCGCGTGATCCAGCCGAAGCCGCCGCCCAGCGTCAGGCCTGAAATGCCGGTGGTTGAGTTGATGCCGGTCGGCACTGCCAGTTCGAAGGCCTGCGTTTCCGCGTCGACATCGGCGAGCGTCGCTCCAGGTTCCACCCATGCCCGCCGCGTCGCCGGATCGACCCGCACCGATCTCATCGGCGACAGATCGATCATCAGGCCGCCATCGCAGACAGCGCTGCCGGCGATGTTGTGGCCACCGCCGCGAACCGCGACGAGTAGCCTGTTTTCCCTGGCAAAATTGACGGCGGCGATAACGTCGGCGGCGCCGGCGCAGCGCACGATCAGCCCGGGCCGCCGGTCGATCATGGCATTCCAGATGCTGCGTGCGACGTCATAAGCGGCGTCGCCCTCCCTCAGCACAGAGCCGCGCAATTGTGCCGAAAGCGCGTCCAGGGCCGCGGCATCGACCGTCGTCTTGCCGCGATCAAGCGTGGTGAGGCTCATGCTATCCATGGCTTTCCTCCCGATTGTTTTTGAGCCGTTTTTCCCTACACCCGTTTCGAAGTGTGCCCTTATATTAGAAGCCGCGCAAGTTCCTAGTCGCTTGCTGAACGGTATCGCGCAACGCGCCTGACGTCAGCTCTCATTGAGACTAGGGCCTGGGTAAAAGCCCCGCCGGTAGGCCAAGCCGAGATGGATGCTGGATCGCCGTAAGGCGGTCTCCGCCGGTTCGATCGAGGAACTACGCAGCGGTCCGCGGAGTTAGGCATATAAGCAACCAATGCATAGGAGAGCTCTGATGGCACCGCGCAGAAAACCCGACGATCCGTCCGAAGGCCCGACCATCGAACAGCAGGATTGGGACGCGATCAAAGGCAGTAAAATTCTACCAGACAGCGTACCCGGAAACGGCGACATCCGTTACGACGTCGAGAAGGAGGCTGAACTGCTCGAGGAAGACGACGACAATCCGTACCAGGAAAGTGACGAGGCGCTGCCGGATGACGAGGAGGAACGCGCCATCTCACGCAACCCCTCGAAGCAAGATATCGACGAGCCTTGAACGGCGGCATTCAACAGCGCGCCTAGCGGGCCCGTTTCGGGTGGGCTCCAAATTCCGTGAAAGTTCCTGCAGCGACAGAAAAGACCCCGCGGGGAGGAAGCGCGGGGCCTTTGTCCGAACGCCGTGCGAACGGCTTTCATAGTCGCTGGAGTAGAACGACTGCGCTTCCAACCATGGCCGGCGGATCTTGTTCCATCGAAACCGAAAAAAGACGGCGCCCGTTTGCCGTTTTCGCCAGCATTGCTGCTTAGGTTATTATCGGCCCCAACCTGTCAATCACTTGGGTTGCGCAATGCGCCGCACTTGTTAGACAAAGCCGGGAACCGGCTTTGTCTTGCCGCTCAATTGCGCGCCCAATGTCAGTGCCTGCGGGAAATTCCGGACAATTGCCGCCATCAAGGTGGCGCTACCGGGGCGAAGGACAATTCCGGCAACGGCTGCAGCGGCATAGACCCGCGTCGAAAACAGTCTTTTCCAGGCCGCCCCGTAGCGTCTGCCGGCAGCCTCGCGCCCTGCACGGCCCTCTGGCGCGCATGCAAGTTCCGAGGCCAGCAGCCAGCCGGACTGAAGCGCCATCGAGATGCCCTCGGCGATAACAGGATGAGACTCTCCGGCTGCATTGCCGACGCGGAAGATGTCCCGTTCGTAGCAGGAGCGAACTCCCGGCCGGATCGGGCCTGCGGCAAGCCACGGACCGTCGGGGTGAGCTGACTCCAGGGCATCCCTGACACCCCGGCACGACTCCATCAGATGGCGGGAGACCGCATCGGCGGCCGACACATGGCTGTGGTTTGCGCCACGGTGTTTACGCAACCGCGCGAGCATATCGCGCCGAATGCAGCACGAGATCGACAGCCGGCCATGATCCGCCGAGACCATGCCGCCATAACCGCCGGGGAATACCAGCAGGGGCATCAAATCAGGCGCCAGGGACGACCCGATGAAATGCGCCTTGAAGCCGAGCAGGTCCGAAGGGCGGTTGGTCTTCCCGAGCTGACTGGGCAGCGGTCCTGGTTCCCAGGAGCCGTGTGCGGCGACAATCACCGGCGCACGCAACATCGTCGTTTCGTCTCCGGCTTGAATTCGCACCATTTGCATCTCGCCATCACGATCGATGGCGACGGCGCGGCAAGGCTGAAAGATTTCGACGCCCGCCGATCGCGCCGCCTGCAAAAGCAGACAGTCGAGAATGTCTCGGCCGAGCGCCCGGCCGAAGCCATCTTTTGCATGGGGCCCATCTTTTGCGCGAGGCCCGTCTTTTGAACGAGGCATTGGCGCCTCGACGCAGGTCTCGCCGGAAAAGAAGCCGACGCGTCGGATTTCGGGGCCGGCATTGGCACGCCATGCATCGCCGATTTCCAGCTGGTCCAGAAGCGCAAGATTGCTTGCCGATATATATTCGCCGCAGACCTTGTGGCGCGGGAACACGCTCTTTTCCACAATAGCCACGGCCCATCCGCGCCGGGCCAGCGTCAGCGCGACGGACGTGCCCGCCGGGCCGGCGCCTATGATGATCGCGTCATGGGTCGACAATCGCGTCATAGGTCATGACCGGCGCTGGCGCCGACGAAAATGTGGGAAAAAAGGCCGGCGCGCCGTTCCTCGACCGGTTTGCCGTTTGCTGCGAGCCAGAGACCGGAAAGCTCGTTGCCGCGAAAGCCGGCGCGCACGCTTAGAGCCGCGTCGTTTCGTGTGACGTCATTGGCGCCGATTGCGGGGAGGAGACGGGTCGCGGCCAGCGCCAGTTTCGCCCGCAACGGCTCTGTCGCCAGGAGCAACGGGGCCTTCGGCTTTATCAGCGAAAAGAGACGCACGAGCTCGGCATCATCGAAATGATGCAGGAACAGATTGACGGTGATCGCGTCGAACCGCGTGCCCTCATTCTTTCTTGCCCAGTCGAAGACATCGGCGGTGACGCCTTCGACCGTCCATCCCAGCACGTCGAAATCACCACGCAATTGCGCGGTGATGAGGTCGACGCGGTCGAGCATTACCAGTTCAACCTCAGGCCAATGCCCGGCCATGCGCCGCGCTACCGCCAGCATGAAGGAGCCATCGCCGGCGCCGATCTCCAGAATGCGGCGTGGCGGCCTTGGCACAAATTCCCTGAGCAGCGACGCCATGATCTTCGCCTGAAACATCAGCGCGTTGATGCGACGGAGGTCGCGGCGCGCGGCAAGCGCTCGCGGATCGTCAGCCGCAAGTCCGTCGAGGATTTCCGGCGCAAGCTGGCGGTGCTCCAGGCCACTCATGACACCGTTCGAAAAAGCATGGTTTCGGCCGTCAGCCCGGGTCCGAACGACATGCCGCAGCCGAGCAGACCTGGTGGCGCCTTCAACATCTCTTTCATCACGAACATGACGGTCGCGGATGACATGTTTCCGTACTGGCGCAACACCTCGCGCGATGGCGCCAGTGCGGTGGGCGCGAGGTTCAGGGCCCTTTCGACGGCGTCGAGAACCGAACGTCCACCCGGGTGCACGGCCCAAAGGTCGATCGCCTCGGTCGTGCGGCCTCCGAGGATGGCGTCCTGGCTGCTCCGCAACGCTTCATGAATCGCTGCCGGGACCTGGCCGGAAAGAACCATCTCGAAGCCGTGGTCGCGAATGCTCCAGCTCATCAGGTCCCGCCGCTCATGCGCCACGATACAATGAAAGCTATCGAGCTCGATGCCGACCGGCTCTGCGGTGACGAGCGCGGCCGCGCAGCCGTCGCCCCAGAGGCAGAACGACAGCAGCTTTTCCAGCTCGGTGGTTTCGCGCAGATGCATCGTGCAAAGTTCGATATTGACCAGCAGGACCCTGGCCTGCGGGTCGGAGCGGACGATGTGTCGGGCAAGCTTGAGGCCGTTGATCGCCGCGTAGCAACCCATGAACCCGATCATCGTGCGCTCGACCCTGTCCGGCAGACCGCATCGCGCAACCAGCTCCAGATCGATACCCGGTGCTGAAAAACCGGTGCAGGTGGTGACGATGAGATGGGTGATGCGGGAAGCGCCGTCACCAAGCTCCAATCCGTCGACGCCTTTTTGCGCCAGAACAGGTGCGGCATCTCCGAACATTGCCATTCTCACGGCCGTTCCGGGAAAGGCGCCCCGGATAAAAGTCCCGGCAAGATCTGCTGATGGTCCTTCGGGGTCGATGGCAGGTGCAAAGCAGGAATAGCGCCGCTCGATCCCGGCAACATCGGCCATGCGTTCGAAAATCCTTCGGCGATCGGCCGCGAGCATGGAGGCTGCGAAACGCAGATAGAATTGATGAACCTCGTGCTCCGGCACCGCTGTCGCGATCCGGTTGATATACGCTTTGGCCGGCATATTCTGTCTCCTCGGCGTTGTGCACGGTATACTTTGGGCCACCGCCGGAGGTTGTTTGGTCATCAGCACCAGATGTGGACATCAGGTTTTGAGTGTTATTCGATGAACGTTTCAGAGAACTGATTTCATCCCAAGGTTCAGCATGTGCTGTTTGCCAGGCGATGCTTCGGTTCGCCGGCAGTAGGAACATAGGATCCATCACCGAGGCGTCCACCGAAGAGCCCGCGCTTCGGGCCGAGACGCCATTGCGTCCAGCCCCCACTGGGCGCGGTCTTTTTGCTGATCGATGGAACATTTAGCGAATACTAACAGTCGTAAGATGACAGCGAATATCTCCCGGATATTGGCTGCTGGATCGGGGCCTGTACCCCCGGTCGGCCCGCGCTCCTCCAGAGGCGCGGGCTTCCCCGATCCTAAGAACAATTGCCGGCCGGCGCGCCAGGCGTGTGTGGCGAGAAGACAGAGACCTGACTACGCTTTCACCAAGGACGGCAAGGTGCCGACCGTCTACGCTCCGTCTACTGGGCGCAGTAAAAGCAGTCGCGGGGAGCGCCCGACATGGCCGCGTTCATCCGCAGCCGTTTTGCCGCCCATTGAGAAAGGGCTGTGGCGTGAAAATCACCACGGCGGTTGACCTTCCAGCAGCTGGAAGGTCTATTTTCCATGCAAACGGAGATTTTCATCATGAACATTGGCATCGCATCCGAGAAATCCGGCCTGCCGTCCAAGACGATACGCTACTACGAGGACATCGGGCTTTTGCGCCCGGCCCGGACAGATAATGGCTATCGTGACTATTCGGTAGCCGACATCCACCGCCTCCGGTTTCTGCAGCGCTCGCGCAGCCTTGGTTTTTCGGTCGACGAATGCCGCCAGTTGCTGTCCCTCTATCAAGACAAAGACCGCGAGAGCGCCGACGTCAAATCTATCGCCGAAGCCAAGCTGGTGGAGATCGACAGGAAGATCGCCGAACTCGTGGGATTGCGCGGCCTGCTTCATCATTTGGTCGAGCACTGCCAGGGCGATGAGAGGCCGGACTGCCCGATCATCGACGAACTGGCGGGAGAGGGCATGGTTCAGTGAAATGGACCGCCGCAGCGGTGATGCTGTCGCTTGCCTGCGCCTCCGCTGTGCTGGCCGCGGCCGGACCTGACCCAATCGTCGCGACGCGCCAGGCCTCGATGAAGGAGATGGCCGCCGCCGCGAAGACGATCGCGGGAATGTTCGAGGGCAAGCTGGCCTATGACGCCGCGGCCTTCAAGGCGGCGGCCGGAACCATTCGCGCCCGCACCGGCCCTGCCCTCATTGCGGAATTTCCCAGCGCGACTTTGGGCGCGCCTTCGAGCGCCAAGTTGGAGATTGATCAAGCCCGTTCGGAATTCGAGGCGCTGGCCCGTCACATCGGGACGCTGGCCAGCACGCTGGCCGCCAAGGCCGAGCGGGCGCCCGCCAGCATTACCGACGATATGAGGATGGGTTCCGGCCCGGCGATGGGCGGCGGCAGCCTGCTTGGCAAGCGGCCGGCAGCGGCGGAAGCCGATCCTGCCAAGGCTCCCGCCGAGCACCTCCTGCATCTTATCCTGCAGGATTGCTCAAGCTGTCATTCGAAGTTCCGGCAGAAGGTCCTGTGAAGGCCGACCGATCCGCGAGATCTGTTGCAGGACCGGATGGCTGATTGGCCGGGTGCGGCGCTGATTGACGCTGCGGTGCCTTTTCTTCATTGTCCTGTTGCTGCCTCCGAGGTTCAGCAATGAAGCGCAGTCTCGCTTTCGGTGTGATTGTGATCGCCGTCGTCGGCCTGCTGGGCGGCAGCGCACTTTTGATCGCTGGTCAGTCCAGAGTCTCGCAAGGTGCAATCCAGTCATTGGTTATCCGCACCCCCTGAATTGATTGACAGCGCCTGGAAGCTGCCCGTGGCTGCCACTTTCAATGCCGACGTCACATGGCAATCAAACGGATCAAGGTGCGGCCCGGCAAGTGTCGCGAACACATTCCGCTCCATCGGCGAGGAGGAGACAACCGAAGCCGAAGTCCTCGCGGGAACGGGAAAGTGCTGGACAGGCTTCTGCATCATCGGGCTCACGCTGGACGAGCTTGCCGAGGTCGCTCGAATGAACACCAAGCGGAAGGTCTCCGTACTTCGGAATCTGAGCGCCGATGCGTTTCGCGAGCACAGGAGGCGCGCCAACGATCCCGGCCGCCGTTACATCGTCAACTTTACCCGTGAGAAGATTTTCGGCGCCGGCGCTGGCCATTTTTCCCCGGTCGGAGGGTATCTGGAGGCCGAGGACATGGTCTTCGTCCTCGACGTAAACGAGGACTACAAGCCCTGGCTGATCGAGCGTGAGCGCCTGTTCTCAGCCATGAACACAATCGATAGCGATGGCGACAAAAAGCGCGGCTTGCTGCTGATCGAGTAGCACTGTCCGCAAAGAGTTGCAGACCGCCAATGAGCGCGGTGCCTCTCGGTGCGGGCGCCGAGGCCGAGCTTGAGGAATTTCGTACGTATCTGGAAGCGATTGCCTTGCCTTCAATCGACGAGCACAGCGACCACGGCGGTGCAGTCACCCGCCTTGACCAGTCCGGGAAAATGCCGCGCGGCCAATAGACCCGACATCGTCGCCCTGATCTCCTGAGGTGCGGCACCGGTGCGGCCGATGGAGTGGATGCGCGCCAGGACCTGGCCCTCTTCGACCGGCTCGCCCAGATCGATCATCGTCTCGATCATCCCGTCGTCCTCGGCGAATGAGAAGCAATCGCCCGACGGCATGTCCAGCCAGCGGGTCGGCTGCATCTCGACCGCACCGGCGACAATGCCGGCATGGCGCAGCACATTGAGCACGCCGCGACGCGCGATCCGCACCGTTTCGGCGCGGGAAGTCCCACCGCCGCCAAGCTCGGTTGTGATGAACAGCTTGCCCATCTCTTCGGCGGCAGTGTCGAACATGCCGACCGCATCGATTTCCAGCATCTTCATCGACCACGGCGCCGAGAACGCTTCGACCGCCGCGAACCCCTTCGCTTCCAGCACCTTGTCGGGCCGGATATGGGCGGCGCAGAACGGCACGAAGTCGAGCGTCTTGCCGCCGGAATGGAAGTCGAGCGCGATGTCGGTGCGCGGCAGCAGTTCGCGCTGGAAGTAATCCGCGATCTTCTCGGTCACCGTACCGTCGGGCCGGCCGGGAAAGCTGCGGTTGAGATTGCCCTTGTCGATCGGCGAGGTGCGGGTGCCGGCACGGAAGGCCGGATAGTTCATCGCCGGCACGATAATCACCGTGCCGCTGACTTGCTTCGGATCGAGCGTGCGGGCGAGATCGTAAAGCGCCAGCGGCCCCTCATATTCGTCGCCATGATTGCCGCCGGTGAGCAATGCGCTCGGCCCGCTGCCGTTGCGGATCACGCAGATCGGGATCATCACCGATCCCCAGGCGGAATCGTCACGGCTATAGGGCAGTCGCAGGAACCCGTGCTGCACGCCGTCGCGTTCGAAATCGACGGTCGGCGTAATCGGTGATGGGCGGAGGTGGGACATCGGGCTCAATCCTTCACCACCAGTTTACGCGGCACATTGGCCAGGCACTCGACCCCTGTCTCGGTGATCAGGATGGATTCGGTGATCTCGAGCCCCATCGTCTCCAGCCACAGGCCGGTCATGAAATGGAAGGTCATGCCCGGCTTCAGCTCGGTGCGGTCGCCGGGGCGCAGGCTCATCGTGCGCTCGCCCCAATCCGGCGGATAGGAAAGCCCGATCGGATAGCCGGTGCGGTTGTCCTTGACGATGCCGTATTTCTTCAGCACCGCGAAGAAGGCGTTGGCGATGTCTTCGCATGTATTGCCGGGCTTTGCCGCCGCAAGCCCGGCCTCCATACCTTCCAGCGTCGCCTTTTCGGCATCGAGGAATTCCTGCGTGGGTTTACCAAGGAACACAGTCCGGGAAAGAGGACAATGGTAGCGGTTATAGCAGCCGGCGATCTCGAAGAAGGTGCCCTCGCCCGATTTCATCGGCCTGTCGTCCCAGGTCAGATGCGGCGCCGACGCATCGGCGCCCGACGGCAGCAGCGGTACGATCGCCGGATAGTCGCCGCCAATCTTTCCCTCTGGCCCGTCGACACCGCGGGTGCCGGCATCATAAATCTCGGCGACCAGGTCGCATTTGCGCATGCCGACCTCGATCTTGTCGACGATGCGCTGGTGCATCACTTCCACGATGCGGGCGGCTTTGCGCATATAATCGATCTCGGTCGGGCTCTTCACCGCGCGCTGCCAGTTGACGAGTGCAGTGGCGTCGACGAAGCGGGCGCTGGGCATGTGTTTCTGCAGCGACGCGAAGGCAGCGGCCGAGAACCAGTAATTGTCCATCTCGACGCCGATGCTGAGCTTGCCCCAGCCGCGATCGGCCAGTACCTGCGAGAGAAAATCCATCGGGTGGCGCTCGGTCGACTGCACATAGTGGTCGGCATAGCCGACGATGTTGTCGTGCGCGAGATAGGCGGTGCGCTTGGCACCGTTGGCGTCCTGGCCGCGCCCGTACCACACCGGTTCGCCCGACGGCGGCACGATGACGGCCTGGTGCACGTAGAACGACCAGCCGTCATAGCCGGTCAGCCAGGCCATATTGGACGGATCGCTGACAACAAGGAGATCGACACCCTTGGCCTCCATGGCCTTCCGTGTCTTGGCGAGGCGCTCCGCATATTCGCCGCGCGAGAATTTCAAATTAGGCTGCATTGTTCTTGGTCCTCGTTTGTTGGGCCTCGCGGCCGGCATCAGCTTTCGAAAATCGTACCCGTCTTGGCCGCCCGGGCACGGTCGCGGGCGAGCGTGGCGATCGCCGTGTCCTGCACGCCGGTGCCGGTGAGGTCGGCGATGGTGATGTCGCTGTCCGAACGCCGGCCATGTCTTTCGCCGGCGATGATCTGGCCGAGCTCGGTAATCTCGGCATCGGCCGCCATCACGCCCGCCGCGATGGCATGATGCAGCTCGCCCAGCAGCCGCGTCTGTTTCGCGCTGTCGGCGACGTAGAGATCGGCCATGCGCAAGATCGCCGGCGCGATCTCGTTCTTGTGCTCGGCGTCCGAGCCCATAGCGGTGATGTGCTGGCCGGCAGAGACGAAGCCGGCTTTGATCAGCGGCTCGGTCGACGGCGTAGTGGTGACGATGATGTCGGCGCCGGCCGCCGCCGTGGCCGCGTCGGGCTCGGTGCGCACGACGATGCCCAGCTTTTCGCGCAATGCATCCGCCGCGGCTTCGGCCTTCGCGGCATCCCTCGCCCAGATCCGCGCCTCGGCGATCGGCCGCACCAGCATAAGGGCCTCGAGCTGCAGCCCCGCCTGGACGCCGGCGCCGAAGATCGCGGCGACAGAGGAGTCGGTTCGCGAAAGATGTTTCGCCGCGACCGCTCCGGCCGCCGCCGTGCGGACATCGGTAAGATAACCGTTGTCGAGCAGCAGAGCCTCGACCAGCCCTGTTTTTGACGACAGCAGCACCATCATGCCGTTGACGCTGGGCAGGCCGAGCTTCGGATTGTCGAAGAAGCCGGGACTGATCTTGATGGCAAAACCGTCGATCCCTGGCACATAGGCGGTCTTGACGTCGACCTCGCCGCGATGCTCGGGAATGTCGAGCCGCAGGATCGGCGGCATCGCCACCGGCAATGTGGCAAGCGCTCGGAACGCATTTTCGACGCAGGCGACGGCATCGAGATCGAGCTTCACGATCGCGCGCAGTTCGGCTTCGGTGAGTATCGTCATCCGGCTCATGCGGCGCTCTCCTCAATTGCTTCGCCACAAACGACTTTCCTGTGCAGCGTCATGTCGATGTTGCGGCCCGACAGAATGAGCACAGTGGGGCCGCTCGCCCTGACCTTGCCGGCAAGCACGGCGGCGATGCAAACCGCGCCGGCGCCTTCGACGATCTCGCGCTCCTGTTCATAGGCATGGCGGATACCGGCGGCGATCTCGTCCTCGCTGAGCAGGATTACGTCGTGGAGCAGGTCGCGGCACATCGAGAAGGTCAGCCGGTTGTCGAGGCCGACGCCGCCGCCGAGCGAATCCGCCAGCGTTGGCAGTTCCTCGACCAAAACTGGATGTCCGGCGTCGAGGCTCGCCTTCATCGCCGCACCCCGCGCCATCGAAACGCCGATGACCTTCGTGCCGGGGCTGACGCCCTTCACGGCAGCGGCGACACCAGCCGCCAGCCCGCCGCCTGACAGAGGCACCAGCACGAGGGCGGCGTCCGCAACCTGCTCGATGAGCTCCAGCCCAAGCGTGCCTTGCCCGGCGATGATATCAGGATGATCGAAGGGCGGCAGCATGATCAGCCCCTCTTCCGCGACCAGCCGGTCGACCTCCTGCTGCGCATCGTCCTGGCTGTTGCCGACGATGCGGATCTCGGCGCCAAGCCGGCGGATTTCATCGAGCTTATTCTGCGGCACCAGTCGCGACATGCAGATCGTCGCACGCATGCCTTCGAGCTTTGCCGCATGAGCCAGCGCCCGGCCGTGATTGCCGGTCGAGGCGGCGACCACGCCGCGCGCCTTCTCCTCGGCGTTCAGCGACGCGATGGCGTTCGAGGCGCCGCGCAACTTGAAGCTGCCGGTGGTCTGCCGATGTTCGAGCTTGAGATAAACGGGCGCGCCCAAGTGCCCGGAAAGACTCGGGGAAAGCACGGTCGGCGTGCGCTCGACCTTGCCTGCGACGCGCTCGCGCGCCGCGCGGATATCGGAGAGGGTGACGTCGTTCGCGGTCATGACCTTTGCTCTGCAATCAATTCAAAGGCAGCGTCATCAGACGGCCGAATTCGGCACGCGGCTCGTCGTCGCCGCAAAGCCGCAGGCAGTTCCAGGCCGTTGCCTGGTTGCTGGTCACGACCGGACGGCCGATTGCCTCTTCCATGCCGACCACGGCAAGTGCTGCCCGCAGCGCTGTGCAGGAGACGAACAGCGCGTCCGCCTGCGCATCGGTCGCCTCGCGCGCCAGATCGACCAGCGACGCCGGCGCAATCCGCGCCATCTCGCGGTCGTCGTCGAAGCCGAGACAGGTGAAGCTGGCGATCTCGAAACCGTGCGCCGCGAAATAGGCCGCCATCGGCCGGCTGGTCTCGACCGTGTAAGGGGTGAGAATGCTGATCGTCCTGGCGCCCAGCGCCTTCAAGCCGCGCACCCCTGCCATCGGCGGTGTGACCACGGGCACGCCGGGCTTGGCCGCCTGCACCGCCGCCTCGATCTCGGCATCGCCGATGACCACGGAGGCCGAGGTGCAGGAATAGCAGATCGCGTCGAGTGGCTCATCGGGCAGGATGAGCGCGGCGCCCGCCGTCAGCGACGGCTGCATCTTGCGCAAATTGTCCGGCGTCGTCGGATTGGCGTAGGGAATGCGCGCGACATAGACGCCGATCCGGTCGCTTGCCACCATGCGGCGAAAATCCGGTTCGGTCGTATGGTCGGTGGCAAGGATGATCAATCCGATGCGCTTTTCCAGCGGACGCGCGTCGAGCGCCGGCCGTGTCGGCGTCAATCTGATTTCGGGCAAGTGTTTCATGAAAGACTATCTCTCGATCTTGCCGTAGCGGCGTTCCAGCCAGCGCAGCAGCACGACCGAGAATAGGCTGATGACGAGGAAGAAGGCGCCGACCAAAGTCATCGGCTCGACATAGCGGTAATAGGTGTTGGCGACGCTCTTGGCCTGGTTCATCAGTTCCAGCACGGTGATCGCCGACAGCAGCGGGGTCTCCTTGAACATCGCGATGAAATAGTTGGCAAGCGCCGGGATCATCGGCGGAATCGCCTGCGGCATGATGATGTTGGTCCAGGTCTGCCTGGCGTTCAGATTGCAGGCCTTGGCGGCTTCCCATTGGCCGCGCGGCACATTGTCGATACCGGCGCGATAGACCTCGGCCGTGTAGGTGCCGTAATGCAGGCCGAGGCCGATGACGCCGGCCACCAGCGGCGGCAGCAGGATACCGATATCCGGCAGCACGTAGAAGATGAAGTAGAGCTGCACCAGCAGCGGCGTGCCGCGGATGAACTCGGCGAGGAAGCCGACGGTGCGCGACAAGGCCTTGTTCGGCGAGCGTCGCGCCAGCGCGATGGCCAAGCCGACGATCGCTGCCAGAACCGAGCCGAGCAGCGTCGCCAGGATGGTGATCTTCACGCCCTGGATCAGCGTCGGCATGATCTCCCAGACGAAATTCCAATCCCACTCCATTATGAGACCCGATCCATCAGACGCGCACCCCGTCGAGGCCGCGCGCCATACGGCGTTCCAGCGAACGCACGCCCCACGAGATGATCAGCGCAAGGGCGAAATAGATGATGAGAATTGTAGTGAACGGCACCATCGTATTGCCGGTCTGCGAGCGCACGACCTGGGCCTGGAAGGTCAGGTCGGTGAGCGAAATCAGCGAAACGACGGCGGTGGCCTTGAGCAATTCGATGGCGTTGTTGCCGAAGGTCGGCAGCATGACCAGCAGCGCCTGCGGCAGGATGACATGGCGCATGGCTTGCCAGCGGCCGAGATTGACCGCGATGCAGGCCTCATACTGTTCGCGGCCGATCGACTGGATGGCGCCGCGCACCACCTCCGCCGCATAGGCGCCGACATTGAGGCCGAGCGCCAGCACGCCGGCCTGCAGCGGCGTCAGCGAAATGCCGATGAACGGCAGCACGAAATAAGCCCAGAACAGCTGGACGAAGATCGAGGTGCCGCGGAAGAATTCGATATAGGCGGTGGCCAGCGCCCGAATGGCGAAAAAACGCGACAGCCGTCCCAGCCCGGCGAGAAAGGCCATTATCAGGGCAAGCACCGACCCCATCAGCGTCAGCTCGATGGTAACAAGCGCTCCCTGCAATATCAGGCCGAAATAGCCGGACCATTGGGTCATGAAGTCAAGAGTTTCCAAAGTTTACAGTCGTGCGAGGCGGTAGTCCTGGCCCCTTCTCCCGTTCACGGGGAGAAGATGCCGGCAGGCAGATGAGGGGCGGCGCGAACCAACCAAAGTATGGCGCTGCCCCTCATCCGGCCTTGTTTGTGCATGTCGTTATCCCAAAACCGCTGCGCACTTTTGGGCGACATGCATTCGGGCCACCTTCTCCCCGTGAACGGGGAGAAGGAAAAGGCGCCTACTTCGCCGAGCAGAGCTTGTCGCGGCTCGTCGACATCGCTGCCGCTGCCGAGAAGCCGTAAGGCTCGATGATCTTGGCGAATTCGCCGGACTCCTTCAGCTTGGCCAGCTCGACGTCATAGGCGTCGCGCAGCGCCTCGTCGCCTTTCTTGAAGGCCGCGCCGTCGCAATAGACCGGTGCGCCGACCACCGGGGCGACGACTTCGAGGTTCGGATCGTTGGCCTTCTTGACCAGATCGTTGATCGACAGCACCGGCAGCGAATAGGCGTCGATGCGGCCGTCCTGCAGCATCTTCAAGCCGCTCTGGCCGTCCGGCACGACGATGACGCGGTCACGCGGTACGCCGGCAGTGAGCGCCAGCTTCTCCTCGGTACCGCCGCCCGGCGCCCCGATCGTCGCGGTGGCATCCTTGGCGACATCCTCGTAGCTCTTGAAGCCCTTCGGGTTGCCCTTCTTGACCAGCATCGCCTCGGCGTCGCACAGCACCGGCTCCGAATAGGCGACCGCCGCGCAGCGCTCCGGTTTCATGAACAGGCCGGCGGTGACGACGTCGAAACGGCCCGCCTGCAGGCCGGGGATCATGGCGCCATATTCCGAGATCGAGGCGACGATGTCGTTGACGCCGAGGCGCTTGAAGATTTCACGCGCTACGTCGGGCGCCGCACCCGAAACCTTGCCGTCGGCCGCAACCGCCGTATAGGGCGGTTCATTGGCGATGGCGACGCGGGCGAAGCCCTGTGCCTTGAGCTCTTCGAGCTTGCTGTCGTCGGCCGATCCCGCGGTCGAGGCGGCCAGAATCGCGGTCAGTGCAACACCGGCCAGGCCGGCCAGAATGCCAAGTTTCTTCATTGTTCCCAACTCCTTGCTTCTCTTCTTGGTTCGCTTTGGTCGAGACGGCTTCGCCGCCCTTTGAGGACGGCGTCGCCGCCTTGGCATGGCAGTCAGACGCGATGTCCGGCCGCGATGATCTTCTTCAGGAAGCTTTGCGTGCGCTCCTGCTTGGGATTGCGGAAAATCTCGTCGGGCTTGCCTTCTTCGACAATCTTGCCGCGGTCGAAGAACAAAACCCGGTCGGCGAAATCATGGGCAAAACCCATTTCGTGGGTGACGAGCAGCATGGTCATGTCGGTCTCGGAGCAAAGCCGCCACAAAACATTCAGCACCTCCTCGACCAGTTCCGGATCGAGTGCCGATGTCACCTCGTCGAACAGCATGATCCTGGGCTGCAGCGCCAGTGCCCGGGCGATCGCCACACGCTGCTTCTGCCCGCCGGAAAGCTGCGCCGGCATCGCTTTGGCCTTGTCGGCCATGCCGACCATGTCGAGCAGTTCCATCGCCCGTTTTTCGGCGGCGGCGCGCGGCATGCCCTTGGTCAGGATCGGCGCCAGCGTGACGTTGTCGATGACGCTCTTGTGCGGAAACAGGTTGAACAGTTGGAAGACCATGCCGATCTTCTGGCGCATTCTTGCCAGATGCCGTTCGTCGGCGGCCAGCAACTGGCCGTTGCGCTCCATGTGGTAAAGCTGCTCGCCGTCGATCTGGATGTGGCCACTGTCGATCCGCTCCAGCGTCATCAGGATGCGCAGGATCGTCGTCTTGCCCGAGCCGGACGGGCCGATCAGCGCCAGCTTCTCGCGCGGCATGACCTGCATCGACAGGCCGTCCAGCACCTTGAAGGTGCCGAAGCTTTTCGAAATGCCGTCGATCTTGATGATGGGCGCGGACAATGAATTCCCCGTGCTGGAGAAGCTTGGTGCCTTCAACGATGCGGAACGCGCCAAATCATGTCAATCAGAAAATAAACTCATGACAATGTTTCTAGCTCCGCACAATTTCGCGGCAATATCTGCCTAGATCGCCAGCAGGAGATGCTCCGGATCGCCGAGCAGAAGTTTGGTGACAACGCTCAGGCCGGCGCGCAGTTCCCCCTCGGTGGTCGAGCCCAGCGAGATCCGAACCGCTGGCTGCCAGGGCGCCGCCGAGATACGGAACGATGTGCCTGGTGCGATCGCCACGCCCTGCAGGCGGGCCTGCGAGACGAAACTCTCCTCGGCGCGGTCGCCGGGCAGCTGCAGCCACAGATGCAATCCGTCGCGATGGACACGATAGTCGACCCCGGCAAGCACCTGGGCGGCAATCTCCTGCCGCCGCCGTAGTGCTAAACGCTGCCAGCGGACGAGCTCCATCGCCGTGCCGTCGGTCACCCATTTTGTCGCGATCTCGGCCACCAGCGGCGTCGCCATCCAGTTGGAGACGAGATGCCGGTTGGCGACGGCGGCGGCATAGCGGTCGGGTGCCGCGAGATAGCCGATGCGCAGGCCCGGCACGACGATCTTGGTGAAGGAGGTGACGTAGAGCGTGCGCTCGGGCGCGAAGGCGGCGATCGGCGGCGGACGGCCCTCGACCAGGGGGCCGAGCACGTCGTTTTCGATGATGGCGATGTCGTACCGGCGCGCCACCGCAGCGATCTGCTCGCGCCGCGCGGCATCCATAAGCGTTGCGGTCGGGTTGATCACCGAAGGCTGCACGAACACGGCGCGGATGTCGGAAAGCCGGCACGCCTCGTCCAGCGCCTCCGGGATCAAGCCGTTGTCGTCGATCGGCAGGCCCTCGAGGTTGAAGCCGAGATAGCGCGCCAGCGGGATCAGCGTGTGGTGGCCGATCGCCTCGGTGGCGACGGTCGAACCGGGCGGCGCCACGCTCATCAGCGCCACCGTCATGCCGGCCGTGGCGCCGTTGGTCAGGCTGACATTCTGCGCGGACACGTCGAGACCGCAGTGCCGCAGCCATTCGACCGCCACCGCGCGGTGGCGTGGGAACACCATGTTCGGCCTGAACGACAGCGCAGAGCTCGACGGCAGGTTTTCGGCAAGCCAGCCCAGCGCCTGCTTCAGCCGCTCCAGATGCATCGGCTCGCAGACCGGCTTCAGGATCGAGAGGTCGATGACCTCGCCAAGGCGTTCCGGCAGATAGGGCGGCTCCGGCTCGCGGCGCTGCGTCTGCACGAAGCTGCCGCGGCCGATCTCGCCGGAGACCAGGCCCCGGCGGATCAGTTCCTCATAGGCGCGGCTGACTGTCTGCACCGAAAGCTTCAATTCGTCGGCCAGCCGGCGATGCGTCGGCAGCCGCGCGCCATTGGCCAGCCGCCCATCATGGATGGCGCGCGCGAACTGATCGGCGAGCGATTGATAGGCCGGCCGCCGGATGAGCGCGGGATCTGGACGCCACAATGTCATGACATATTAGAGATCGAAATCAGTGCAATTGACAATCGAAATAATGCGCCGTCATGGTGTCGGGGACGAAAAAGTGGACGCTCATGGCCGCACCAAAACTCGATCAGATCGACCTCAAAATCCTCGACGCGGTCCAGCGCGACGGGCGCATCACCAAGCTGGCGCTCGCCGACAAGGTCGGCCTGTCGCCGACGCCGTGCTGGATGCGGCTGCGCAAGCTGGAAAAAGCCGGCATCGTCGCCGGCTATCACGCCAAGGTTGCGATGCGCGCCGTCGCGCCGGTCGCAACCGTACTGATGGAGGTGACGCTGGCCAGCCACCGCCAGGCCGATTTCGACCGTTTCGAGCGCGTCATCCGCGACGTCCCCGAAATCGTCGCCTGCTGGTCGGTGGGCGGCGGCGTCGACTATCTGCTGAAGGTGATGGCGCGCGACATCGACGCCTACCAGCGGCTGGTAGACGCCCTGCTCGAACGCGAGATCGGCATCGATCGCTATTTCACCTACATCGTCACCAAGACGGTGAAGGAGGAGGTCGCCTTGCCGGTGGCGGATCTGTTGCCGGTGTCATCGTGACACTAGAGAGATCGTCTGCCCGAGCGATGCAATAGAGACAATCTCTCTACGGGCGGGCGCCCAAACAGCCTCTCTGTCTGCTGCACGCGGATAGTCTTCCCGTATCACTCCGAACCGGGAGACCTCGAACATGTCCGCGCATTTTGCCCGCCCACAACGCCACGAAGCGCTTGACCGCCTCGCCGATCGCCGGCTGCTGCGCGAACTCGCCTATGTTGACGGCCACTGGACGGCGAGTGAGGCCGCCGAGAGTTTTGAGGTGACCGACCCTGCCACGGGCGCCACCGTTGCCTGGGTTGCCGCGCTCGATAGCAGGCAGACGAGCAAGGCGATCGACGCTGCGTCGCGTGCCTTTCCCGCTTGGCGCGCGGCTCTCCCACAGGAACGCGCAAGAATCCTGCGAAAATGGTTCGACCAGATCATCGCCGCCAAAGAGGACCTGGCGCTGTTGATGACGCTGGAACAGGGCAAGCCGCTTAGGGAATCGCTTGGCGAGATCGACTACGCCGCCTCCTTCGTCGAGTGGTATGCCGAGGAGGCAAAACGCCTCAACGCCGAAAGCGTCACCAGCCATTTGCCGAACGCCGAGATGATGGTGCGACGCGAACCGCTCGGCGTCGTCGGCGTCGTCACGCCATGGAATTTTCCCGCGGCCATGCTGACCCGCAAGGCCGCGGCCGCCCTTGCCGCCGGCTGCACGATCGTGGCGCATCCTTCGTCGGAAACGCCGCTGTCGGCATTGGCGCTGGCCGAGCTCGGCGAACGCGCCGGCCTGCCGGCTGGCGTCTTCAACGTTCTCACCGGCAAGGCTTCGACCATCGTTGGGCGGATGTGCGAAGACGCTCGCGTCCGCGCCATGAGCTTCACCGGCTCGACCGAGATCGGCAGGCTGATCGCCGCGCAAAGTGCGCCGACGATGAAGCGGCTGGTGATGGAGCTTGGCGGTCATGCCCCGCTGATCGTCTTTGCCGACGCCGATCTCGACAAGGCCGTGACCATCGCCGTCGATGCCAAATTCGCCACTTCCGGCCAGGATTGCCTCGCCGCCAACCGCATCTATGTCCAGCGCCCGATCTACGACCGTTTCTGCGCCGCTTTCGCCAGGCGCATCGAAGCGTTGCGGACCGGCAATGGCCTGGCTGATGATACCGACATCGGGCCCTTGATGCACGAGCGCGGCGTCAAGAAGGTCGAGGAGCAGGTCGCCGATGCGCTGTCCCATGGCGCACGCTGCCTTACCGGCGGCAGCCGCCATGTGGCCGGGCCGCTGTTCTACCAGCCGACCCTGCTCGCCGACGTCACTGACGACGCGCTGATCATGCGTGAGGAAACCTTTGGTCCGGTCGCTGCGGTGACGCCCTTCGACAGCGAAGGCGAGGTCGTCGCCCGCGCCAATGCCACCGAATACGGCCTCGTCGCCTATGTCGTCACCGAGAACGGCGGCCGCCAATTGCGCATGGGCCGTGCGCTCGACTACGGTATGGTCGCCATCAACCGCGTGAAAATCACCGGCGCGCCGATCCCATTCGGCGGCGTCAAACAGTCCGGTATCGGCCGCGAGGGCTCGCGCCACGGGCTCGAAGCCTTTACCGATCTTAGATATCTCTGCCTGGACGTGGCCTAAACCGCGCCCGATACTTCCTTAGGAGTAAAAAAGATGCTCGACCAGTCCAACGAACTCGCCGCCTGGGATCGCGACCATTTCTTCCATCCCTCGACCCATATGGGCACCCACGCGCGCGGCGAGAGCCCGACCCGCATCATCGCCGGCGGCGAAGGCGTCACCATCTGGGACAATAATGGGCGCAAGAGCATCGATGCCTTCGCCGGGCTTTACTGCGTCAATGTCGGCTATGGCCGCCAGAAGATTGCCGACGCCATCGCCGCCCAGGCCAAGAACCTTGCCTATTACCACGCCTATGTCGGCCACGGCACCGAGGCCTCGATTACGCTTTCCAAGATGATCATCGACCGGGCGCCGCAAGGCATGTCGAGGGTCTATTTCGGCCTCTCCGGCTCCGACGCCAACGAAACCAACATCAAGCTGATCTGGTACTACAACAACGTGCTCGGCCGGCCGGAGAAGAAGAAGATCATCTCGCGCTGGCGCGGCTATCACGGCTCCGGCGTGATGACGGGATCACTGACCGGGCTCGACCTGTTCCACAACGCCTTCGACCTGCCGCGTGCGCCGATCCTGCACACTGAGGCACCCTACTACTTCCGCCGCGCCGACCGCTCGATGAGCGAAGAACAGTTCTCGCAATACTGCGCCGACAAGCTCGAGGAGATGATCCTCGCCGAAGGTCCGGACACGGTCGCCGCCTTCATCGGTGAGCCGATCCTCGGCACCGGCGGCATTGTGCCGCCGCCCGCTCTCTACTGGGAAATGATCCAGGCGGTGCTGAAGAAATACGATGTGCTGCTGGTCGCCGACGAAGTGGTCACCGGTTTTGGCCGGCTGGGCACCATGTTCGGCTCCGACCATTACGGCATCAAGCCCGACCTGATCACCATCGCCAAGGGCTTGACCTCGGCCTATGCGCCGCTCTCGGGCGTCATCGTCTCGGACAAAGTCTGGCAGGTGCTGGTGCAGGGTTCCGACAAGCTCGGATCGCTCGGCCATGGCTGGACCTATTCAGCGCATCCGATCTGCGTTGCCGCCGGTGTCGCCAATCTTGAACTGATCGACGAGATGGACCTGGTGACCAACGCCGGTGAAACCGGCGCCTATTTCCGTGCCGAACTGGCGAAAGCCGTCGGCGGCCACAAAAACGTCGGCGAGGTGCGCGGCGACGGCATGCTGGCGGCGGTCGAGTTCGTCGCCGACAAGGACGACCGCGTGTTCTTCGACGCCTCACAGAAAATCGGACCACAAGTCGCGACAGCCCTTGCAGAGCGCGGCGTCATCGGCCGCGCCATGCCGCAGGGCGACATTCTCGGCTTCGCGCCGCCGCTCTGCCTCACCCGCGAAGAGGCAGACATCGTCGTCTCCAAGACGGCCGATGCGGTGAAGAGCGTGTTTGCAAACATCTGAAAACTGACATGAACGCCATGACCAAAACCCTCCCCGCCACCATGGCCGCCGTGCAGCTGACCGGCCACGGCGGACCGGAAAAGCTCGTCTACCGCACCGACGTGAAAGTGCCCTCGCCCGCCCCGGGCGAGGTGCTGGTCAAAGTCACCGCTTGCGGCATGAACAACACCGATGTCTGGGTGCGACAGGGCGCCTACGGCACGGAAGAGGACGCAGCCGCGGTATCGACCTGGCGGCGGCAAGGCAACACGCTGACCTTCCCGCGCATCCAGGGCACCGACACGGTCGGCCACATCGTTGCCGTCGGCGCTGGTGTATCGCCAGCTCGCATCGGCGAGCGGGTGATGGTCGATTTCTCGATCTACAACCGCGACGACGATTCACTCGCCGACATCGACTATATGGGCCACGGCCGCGACGGCGGCTATGCCGAGTACCAGACCGTGCCGGCCGAGAACGCCCATGTCGTCGCCACCGAGCTGACCGATGTCGAACTCGCCACTTTCTGCTGCGCTTATCTCACCGGCGAACAGATGCTGGAACGCGCCGCATTGAAGGCCGGCGAACGCGTGCTGGTCACCGGCGCGTCGGGCGGCGTCGGCTCCGGCATCGTGCAGCTGGCGCGGGCGCGCGGCGCCATCCCCTATGCCGTCGTCGGCAAGGGCAAGGAACAGGCCGTGCTCGACATCGGAGCCGAGGCGGTGATCACCCGTGGCGCCGCCGATCTGCCTGCTGCCGTGAACGACGCGACCGACGGCCAGCCGATCGACGTGGTTGCCGACCTCGTCGGCGGTGCGATCTTCAATGACCTCTTGCGCATCCTTCGGCCCGAAGGCCGCTACACCACCGCCGGCGCGATTGCCGGCCCGGTCGTGCAGCTCGATCTGCGCACCATGTATCTCAAGCAATTGCAGCTGCACGGGTCCAGCCAGGGCACGCGACACGATTTCCGCCGAATCGTCCGCTACATCGAGGAGAAGAAGATCCGGCCGCTGGTCGGCGGTGTCTACAGGCTCTCCGATTTCCACCGCGCCCAGGCGGATTTCATTGCCAAGGATTTTGTCGGCAAGCTGGTGGTCGTTCCGGATGCCGTTTCGGATCGCCGATAAGAGCCAGGGCGTGTTGGGATTCAGGTCAGGCCGAGCCGAATGGTGGATTCCGAGAACCGGAACGGAGCGTAACGTTTGGGTGCGAGTACCGGAAGCGCAGGAGACCGCCGTTCGCAAGCCGGCATCACCTGAATATCGACACGCCCTAACGAGGGCTCGGGCTGTTCGCCGATACGGTGAGATCGAGTGCGACATGGCCTTGCGGCGCGCCGAAGCGAAGGAAGGCTTCCGACAGCGTCGCGAACACCGGCCCGGCGTCGCCTCTCAGCTTGGTGCAAAAATTCTTCGACCTGTCGAAGACGCCCGAAGTCTTGAGGAAGTCGATGCAGCCATAGATCTCGTCCATGTGATGGCCCTCGCCGAGCGGATAGAGCGAGAACTGCGCGGCGACCTCTTGTCCGAGCTTTTTCGCGCCGTCGACATGCGCCCGCGCCGCGCCGATGCGCTCGGCCAGGGAGAGCTCGTGACCGCTGCCGGAAATCGGTGTGCAGATCGGATCGTCGGGCTCGCCCGGGCAGCCGCGCGACACCGTCGCCGACAAGACGCAATGCGCGCCACCTGCCGCCGCCGAGGCGAACAGATCGCGCATGGCAGGGAAAAGCTGTTCGGGCGGGCCGACGATCAGCGTCGAGATGTCGTCGGTCTCGATGCGGAAATTCGGCCGATAGGAATCCATCGCCGAAATAGCTTTGAGGATGACGCCGACGAAATCGTCGCACATCGGATACAGGGAAATCTGTGCACCTGAAAACATAGTCGCCTCGCTCCGCTGGCATTACCCAGATCAGCTTGAGGGACCGAAGGCTTGGCACCTTCCATCTCAGCCCCGACAATACGGAGCGCCCCTGTCGATATGGGCGACGTAGCACCGGCGCAAAGGATGTTCAAGTATGGTTTAGGCAGTCGCTTTAGCGAAGCTGCCGATCTCCCCCCTTGCGGGGGAGATGCCCGGCAGAGCAGAGGGGGGTGCTGTCCCTCGAACCTCTCAAGACCTGGGTTCCTCGCCCACCGCGAAGCGGGGGAGAGGTGGCCGCGAAGCGGCCGGAGAGGGGGGCTTTCGTAGGGCGCGGTTCCCCCTCTCCGTCTCGGCTTCGCCGAGCCACCTCTCCCCCACTCCGGTGGGGGCGAGGAACCCAACCTGGAATGAAGCCGCGATCTCACCGCCTCCTGCCGGACATCTCCCCGCAAGGGGGGAGATTGGACATCGCTTCGGCTTCGCCAATCACCAGCGCGCATTCAGCCTCTGCGTTTTCGATGACCTGTTCAGCGCGGTGATCCGACCTGCCCGGCGGCGGCTTCAAGCGATCTTTCGAACGCGTCGATCATCTCATCGACCTGTGGCTCGGTGATGATCAGCGGCGGGCAGAAGGCCACCGCGTCGCCCATGTTGCGCGAGATGACGCCGTTCTGCTGCATGAAACAGTTGACGAGCCCGCCCAGCGCGCCGGCCGTCTCCCACGGCGTCTTGTTCGCCTTGTCGCCGACCAGTTCGACCGCCGCGATCAGGCCGACGCCGCGCACCTCGCCGACAAGCGGGTGCGAAGCGAGCTCGCGCAGCCGCTTCTGCATATGCGCGCCGACCCTGCGCGCATTGCCGACAAGGTCGCGCTCCTCGATCAGCTTCAGGTTCTCGAACGCGACCGCCGCCGCGACGGGGTGGCCGCCGCCGGTGAAGCCGTGGCCGAAGGTGCCGATGCGATTGCTTTCGTCGGCAATCGGCTCGAACATTTTTTCGTTGATCAGCAGGGCCGAGATCGGCAGATAGGACGAAGAAATCTGCTTCGACAGCACCATGATGTCAGGCCTGATGCCGAAGGTCTGGGAACCGAACATCTCGCCGGTTCGACCAAAGCCGCAGATCACCTCGTCGGCGACGAGCAGGATGTCGTATTTCGACAGCACCGCCTGGATCTTCTCCCAGTAGCGGGCCGGCGGCACGATGACGCCGCCGGCGCCCATGATCGGCTCGCCGAAGAAGGCAGCGATGGTTTCCGGTCCTTCGGCCAGGATCAGCTTTTCCAAGTCGTCGGCAAGCCGGCTCGAAAACTGCTCTTCGCTTTCATTTGGCAACCCCTCGCGCCAATGGTGCGGCGTCGCCGTATGCAGCACATTGGCGATCGGCAGGTCGAAGGAAATGTGGTTGTTGGGCAGGCCGGTCAGGCTTGCCGAGGCAATGGTGACGCCGTGATAACCGCGAATGCGGCTGATGATCTTCTTGCGTGCCGGTTGGCCGATCGCATTCGACCGGTACCAGATCATCTTCATGGCCGTATCGTTGGCCTCGGAGCCGGAATTGGTGAAATACGCCTTGCTCATCGGCACTGGCGCCATCTGCACCAGCTTCTCGGCGAGATCGATCAGCGGCGAATGCGATTTGGAGCCGAAGTCGTGATAGTAAGGCAGCTTGGACATCTGGCGCACCGCCGCATCGACCAGCCGCTTCTCCGAAAAGCCGACCGCGACGCTCCAAAGCCCGGCCATCGCCTCGATATAGCGGTTGCCGGCGAGATCCTCGACATAGATGCCGTCGCCCTTCTCGATGACGAGTGGCCCTGCTTCCTCATGCTTGCGGGCATTGGTGTAGCCGTGCATGTGGTAGCTGATGTCGCGGGCTTCGGGAGAATTCGGTCGAGCGTCCATGATGGCTCCTGTCCTGCATGCCGGGACGTGCGTCCTGCCGCCGTTCGGCGCGCGCATCGGCCTCTGGATTAATGCTGTTTGGTGCATCCGTTTCTTGTAAGGGTGTCAAGCCCTTTCGGAAGGGCTGGCGGATGGACGGAAGACATGCAGAATTTCAGCTTCGAGGCTGCTAAACGCCGGAACCTGCGCCAAGCCGGCGGTGCGCGTCGCCAAGACTTGATCCCCGAACGGGTCACCAGCAGGCACAACAACAAGGCTGAGGTGGCCTGATCGTGGACCATGTCGACTGCATCGTCGCCGGCGCCGGCGTCATTGGCCTCGCGATCGCGCGAGAGATGGCGCGGCGTGGCATGGATACCCTGATCCTCGAGGCCGAGAACGCCATCGGCACCGGGACCAGTTCGCGCAATTCCGAGGTCATCCATGCCGGCATCTACTATCCGGCCGGATCGCTGAAGGCCCGGCTCTGCGTGCCAGGCCGGGAAAAGCTCTACCGTTATTGCCAGGAGCGGGCGGTCCCGCATGCTCGCTGCGGCAAGCTCATCGTCGCCACGGATGCCGAACAGGAGCCGGTGCTCGCTTCCATCCTGGCCAACGCCTCTGCTTGCGGCGCGGGCGATTTGACGCCCTTGACCGCAGCAGAGGCGCGCAGGCTGGAGCCGAAGCTGCGGTGCACGGCCGCCCTTTTGTCTCCCGCCACCGGCATCATCGACAGCCACGCTCTGATGCTTGCGCTGCGGGGCGATGCCGAGGAGCACGGGGCGGCGCTCAGCCTCAACACCCGCATCGTCTCTGGCCGGATCGATCGGGGCCGCATCGAGGGTGGGCGCATCGTGCTCGACACGATCGACGGCACCAGCGGCGAGCGCTTTGAAATCGCCACCACGCGCTTCGTCAACGCCGCCGGGCTTGGCGCCACGGCACTTGCCGGCTCGCTTGACGGGTTCGACCCGCAATTCGTGCCAGATCTTCGCTATGCCAAGGGCAATTATTTTTCGATCGCCGGCCGGGCGCCGTTCTCGCGGCTGGTCTATCCCGTGCCCGAACCCGGCGGGCTCGGTGTGCATCTGACGCTCGACCTCGATGGCGTCGCCCGCTTCGGGCCCGACGTCGAATGGACCGATAAACTCGACTATCGCGTCGATCCAACGCGTGGCGAGCGCTTCTACGACGAGATCCGCAAATACTGGCCGGACCTGGCCGATGGCAGTCTGCAGCCGGCCTACAGCGGCATTCGGCCGAAGCTCTCCGGTCCCGGCGAAGCCAATGCCGACTTCGTCATCCAGGACGCGGCGGTGCACGGCGTGGAGGGCCTGGTCAATTTGTTCGGCATCGAGAGCCCCGGCCTGACGTCAAGCCTGGCGATCGCCGACCATGTCGCGCAGCGCCTCGCGCCGAAGGCCAGCTAGCCGAGGGCCACCCGCGCGAGCGCGCCCGCTGCCAAAAGCAGAATCCAAAACGCCCGTAAGCCATCCGTAAGTCGGGGTCGCGGAACCTTGGTCCGTCGATCACCGGGACCATCGATATGAAGAACCGTTTCGAAGCCATACCGAACCCAAGCTGCCGGTTCGAGATCTGGGACAATGAGACCGGCGAGCCCGTGGTCCATCACGATCGGCTGCTCACCTTCGCCTCGGCGAAGTCGGCGGCAAGGGTCGCCGACTTCCTCAACGGCAGCCGCAGCCATCGGCGCCGCGCCGGCGCCGCCGAATGGCGCGTTGGGGACCGCGATGTCGGCTGGGGAGGATGATCGCCAAGCTGCTCTACCTGGCGATGGGCTTATCGCAGAGCTTCGCCGCAACACGGCGGCTCGCCTTCCAACGAAACTTGACGCAGGATCGAACGCTTTGGTACCGAGCGTCGGAGGAGTCTCGCCATGACCGATGAACCAAGCCGTGAATCGGCGCGTGATCCCCAGGATCTGGAGCGCCTGCTGATCTTCCGGCAGTGGGCGGGAGACATCGACGGCATGGCCGCGCTTTTTGAGTCGCATGCCGTCGTCGACAGCGGTGACGGCCGACTGACGCGTGGCCGCGAAGCGATCCGGGCACTCTTCGCGGAGATCACCGCAACGGGCCGAAAATTTGCTGCCGGAGATCAGGCCCCGGCTGTTGTCAGCGGAGACTTGGCACTCACGTCAACCCGTCTTCCCGATGGCACCGTAACCGCCGAGGTCGCCCGCCGCCAAGGCGACGGGACATGGCTGTGGGTCATCGATCGATTCTCCATTGCGTAGCGTCGGGCCGACGCATGACCCCGGAAATCGGAATCGATTTTTCGCTGGGGATCATGCGCAAACCAAGCGCCACAGCGTCCTTCCGCGTCCGAACGAACGCACGGCGCTGTGGCGCAAAGGAGTGAACCCAGTGCGGTTTTGGATCCGAACTTCCTGAACGCAGATGCCGTCGATCGAGCAGGAACCTCAAATCTGGTATGATGCATCAGTGCGCCGTTTGCGAATGGTTGCCGCCCGGCTGCGAGATGCCGCCCAGCGCTTCGCCGGCCCAGGCGGGCTCGCCATTCGTGGCGAGGTCGCCGAGCGAGACAATGCCAACCAATCGCCGGTCGCGGCTGATCACCGGCATTCGCCGCAGTTTGAGATCGCGCATATTCTGAAGGACATCGCCGACTTCCTGGTCATCAAAGCAGCATTGTACCTCCGCGCTCATCACGTCCCTGATCTTGGCGTCGGGACCTCTGCCCTCCGCGATCCCACGCACTGCAATGTCGCGGTCCGTGACCATACCGACCAGCCGGTCATTCTCCCCGACGGGCAGAACACCGGCGTCAAGATCGGCCATGGCTCGTGCGGCGTCCCGCAAGGACTGGTCCGGACTGGCGACCTTAACATTCTGTGTCATGCACTCGCTGATTCTCATGGCTTTCTCCTCGAGGTGCAGCGCCCCGCCGATCCTGTGATCAAGGTGTGATCAGGGGAGAATGAACGCCTGTCGGAATCGTTCCATCTTTCGACCAAGCGCGACGGGATAGGCTCCACCATGGCCATATCCGTGACGGACGGGAACCATAATCCGGCACAATGGTTGTGTGGTCACCAAGTGATCCTCCCCGAGCAAAATGGAAAACGGAAGGAACGATCATGCGCATGTTGACGACAATTGCCGCCCTTTCGGGATTGGCCTTGGCGCAGCCAATCCACGCGCAATCCACCGACCCGCAGCTTCCCCAAATCGCACCCCCGGAAGCCCTGCCCGATCCAGCTCTGCCTGACCAAACGCCGCCTGACCAAGCCCTGCCGGATCAAGCCCTGCCGGATCAAGGTTTCACCGACCAGAACTTTACTGGCATTGCGATCGTCGCCCTCGAGGATTTGCCTCCGGAACTCAAGACACAAGCCGAGGCCGTGATCACCCAGACCAGCGTTGAAGATCTGCTTACCCTGCAGAGCTCGATCGATGCGTCGCCGCAGGCAGCAACGGCGCTGGCGGCGAGCGGACTGGATTCCTCGCAAGTTGTTGCCGCCAACATCGATGGCGACGGCATGCTGACGCTGATCATCCAGACAACGACCTGATCGGCGGTCCGGGCGTGGCTGACCGGACCGCTCGGCTTCAGCCGTAAAAACCCAGTACAGCGGGAACACCGTCATGGTCGAAGCCGCAGTTCGCAACTTCACCCTCAACTTCGGGCCGCAGCATCCCTCGGCTCACGGCGTCCTGCGGCTGGTGCTGGAACTGGACGGCGAGATCGTCGAGCGTGCCGATCCCCATATCGGCCTGCTCCACCGCGGCACGGAAAAACTCATCGAGTACAAGAACTATCTGCAGGCCCTGCCCTATTTCGACCGGCTCGACTATGTCGCGCCGATGAACCAGGAGCATGCGTTCTGCCTCGCCGCCGAGAAGCTGCTCGAAATATCGGTTCCCAGGCGCGGACAGCTCATCCGTGTCCTCTTTTGCGAAATCGGCCGGCTTCTGTCGCATCTCCTCAACGTCACGACGCAGGCCATGGATATCGGCGCGCTGACCCCGCCCCTCTGGGGTTTCGCCGAGCGCGAGAAGCTGATGGTCTTCTACGAGCGCGCCTCCGGCGCCCGCATGCATGCGAATTATTTCAGGGTCGGCGGCGTGCACCAGGACCTGCCTCCGAAGCTCTTGGACGACATCTGGAATTTCTGCGATCCGTTCCTCAAGGTCTGCGGCAACCTCGACGAGTTGCTCACCGAAAACCGCATCTTCAAGCAGCGCAACGTCGATGTCGGCGTGATCGGCCTCGACGACGCCTGGGCCTGGGGCTTCTCCGGCCCGATGGTGCGCGGATCGGGCGCGGCATGGGATTTGCGCAAGGCGCAGCCATATGAGTGCTACCCCGAGATGGATTTCGACATTCCCATCGGCAAGAACGGCGACTGCTATGACCGCTATCTCGTCCGCATGGAGGAAATGCGCCAATCGGTGCGGATCATGAGGCAATGTCTGGAGAAATTGCGATCGCCGGAAGGCCAAGGGCCGGTGGCGATTCCGAACCACAAGATCACGCCGCCGCCGCGGGCAACGATGAAACGCTCGATGGAAGCGACCATCCACCATTTCAAACTCTATACGGAGGGCGTTCGCGTGCCCGCCGGAGAGGTCTATGCCGCGGTGGAGGCGCCGAAGGGCGAGTTCGGCGTCTATCTGGTTTCGAACGGCAGCAATATTCCCTATCGATGCAAGATCCGCGCGCCGTCCTTTGCCCATCTGCAAGCAATGGATTTTCTGTCGCGGGGGCACATGATCGCCGATGTCGCCGCGATCATCGGGTCGCTCGATATAGTGTTCGGCGAGATCGACCGCTAGCAGCCAAGTGGAATCACTTGGCGTCGCAGAAATGCGGCTAAAACAAACAGATAGAGCGGGATGTCTAGTTCAACTTAAACGTGTCCCGCTCTAACCACGCGCAGGGTGTTTCAGATTTCGAGTAAAGCGTAGGGACGGCCGGTCGGCTTCGCCACGTGCATGGCGACGTTGTAGACCGGGGCACCGCCGGGCGTGCGACCTTCATAGACGCCGCGATGCGCGTGGCCATGCACCACGGCGCTGACCTTGAACCGATCGATCGTCTCCGCCAGCCGCGACGAGCCCAGGAACGGAAAAATCTCCAATGGTTCGCCGGCGACCGTCTCGACCACCGGAGCGTAGTGCAGGACGACAACCGTACGATTGGTGCGAACCTGCCGCATTGCGTTTTCGAGCCGCATCGACTCGCTGACGCTTTCGGCGACCATCGCCTTGATCGCCGGCTCGCCGAAGGAGCCGAGCATGCGTGATCCAAAACCGCCAATAAAACCTTTCACGCCGACAAAGCCGACCTCCTTGATTTCCGTCGTCTGGCCGTCAAGAAGATGGACGCCCGCCTGCCGAAGAATGTGGGCGACGTCCTCGACCGCACCGGATTCATAGTCATGGTTGCCGAGCACGGCGACGACCGGGATTGCGCAGGCGCGCAAATCCTCCGCAAGGATTTCGGCCTCACGCGGCTTGCCGAGATTGGTAAGGTCGCCAGTGAGCACGAGGACGTCCGCTTCGCGCGAGACCTCGCCGAAGAGATCACGACAAGAGGCCTGGGCGTCTTCCTTCACATGCAGGTCGCCGACAGCCGCAATCTTGACGGTGCCGCCGTTCCCAACCGTTGCCGTGGCAGTTGTGCGCTTCTCAGCCATCACGAAATTCTCCTGTTCCGCCGACGCCGGCAAATCCCCATTCCTTGACGTCGATCTCGTAGTCGGTCGGCGAAAGCAGGCGCCCGCGGCAGATCTTCATTCGGGGAGTAGGCAACTCCCTCTGCTTGGCGAGCCGGTCAAGCAATTCGTCCAGCAGCCAGGCGGGAATGTGATCGCGCTCGCTCGGATAGATCCATCGAAAATTCAGAAGCTGCATCAACAGCACCTCCCAGTGAACTTCGAGGTAGGAAAGCAGCCGGTGCCAATCGATCTGATCCTGCGCCTTGAGGATGGTATGAGCGATGTCGGCGCCGTCGTGGCGGCGTCTGTCCTGGATGAAGCATTTGGACCAGATAAGCTCGGTCGGACCTACGATCCGCACCTGACTGCCCAGCAGCTCGATCTGCCGTGCATGCTCCAGCCACTGGTCGCCGACCGGCATGGTGCCATTTGCCGATGCGAATATGACGTCAAAAAAATGCGTGCTTTTGAAGACCTTTCCAAGCCATCGGTCGTCCACGATCTCGACCGCATAGCCGGCTTGCTTGAAATGGGCGAGGATGCGGGCGTAGTCGCCGGCCTTGCAGAAGATGTCGAGGTCCTTCGTCTGGCGCGTGACGCCCGTATAGGCGCTCACCGCGTAGGTGCCGGCGACAAGAAAGGGAATGTCCGTCGCGGCGAGTTCGCGGATCGCCTCTGTATAAAAGACCTCGGCCTCGGCGTGCTGAAGCGTCGGCGCCGCTTTCGCATCGATCGTCGGAACGGATGCCGGGATGGCGCCTCCCGTTGGAGAATCGTTGGTCATGAAATCGTGGCTCCGAAGCCCAGCAACCTGCAGCTGTCCGTCCTTAACAAAGCCGCCGCCGCATGGTTCCGTCGCCGACATCATGCGGACGGACGTCTCCATCGGACTGCCGGGCAGCCGAATTCGTTAAAAATGTGATGGCGGAGCCTTTTCCGCCGCTGGTGAGTTGAAGGTGTGAGAAACCAGCAGCACGGAGGTGACCATGGCGGACGAGCGCAAGGCGGTACGCGTCAGGCTCAATGGAAGGGTGCAAGGCGTCTCTTTTCGCGTTTGGACACGCACCGAGGCCGAGAAGCTCGGTCTGTCCGGATGGGTTCGCAACGAGGATGACGGATCCGTAACGGCACTGATCGTCGGAGCCGAGGGCGCGGTTTCGACGATGATGAGCCGGTTGTGGAAAGGGCCGACCGGGGCGTCGGTCTCCGGCGTGACATCCCAAGACGTCGATCCCGGCCAGGAGCCAAACGGATTCAGGATCATCGGCTAGCAAGCGGATACCGGCTTTGGGAAAAGCCGATGCTCAACCAAAAGCCAGGCCTCCGCGACGCCTGCCTTGCGCCGCCGGGAACAATCGACAGCCAGCGCCGTTTGGATCAATCAGCCATCATTACGGGCGGCCAGACAAACGATGACGGGAATCGGCCAATGGACGTCACCCGAGCAGACGGCTTTCCGCCCAGAAAGCATTTCGGTTCGGCTTTCGGACTGCCGACTACAATTCGATGTATGCTCTTGCACTAGCCACTGACTACGACGGCACACTCGCGGAAAACGGGATCGTTTCCGATGCGACCCGTGCTGCGCTCGAACGGCTGAAGGAAACCGGCCGCAAGTTGATAATGGTGACCGGTCGCGAGCTTGCCGACCTCGAAAGCGTTTTCCCGGAGCTTGGCATTTTCGACAAGGTCGTCGCCGAGAACGGCGCGCTCGTCTACACGCCGGCTTCGAAGGAGGAGCGCATCCTGGCGCCGGCCCCTCCGGCGGAATTCGTCGACAGGCTGATGATGCGCAAGATCGCGCCCCTGTCGATTGGACGTTCCGTCGTCGCCACCAGGGAGCCCAACGAGACCATCGTGCTGGAAGTGATCAAGGACCTTGGCCTGGAGCTGGAGATCATCTTCAACAAGGGTGCCGTCATGGTGCTGCCGAGCGGGGTCAACAAGGCGACCGGTCTTGCGGCCGCCCTTGAGGATCTGGAATTGTCCGCCCACAATGTCGTCGGCATCGGCGATGCGGAGAACGATCACGCCTTTCTGCGCGCCGTCGGCTTCGGAGTTGCAGTCGCCAATGCACTGCCGAAGGTAAGGGAGACGGCGGGCCACGTGACGAATGGTGCCCGCGGCGCGGGCGTGAGGGAGTTGATCGAGGGCCTCATCTCGCATGACGCCGCCTTGCTAGACACGGCGCGGCAACGCATCAAGATTGGCGCGGACGACGGATCGGGCGCGGTGATGCATCTTTCACCGCGCGGCGGCGGCGTGCTGCTGGCCGGCACGTCGGGAATCGGGAAATCCACCCTCGCCACCGCCCTGACCGAGCGCTTCGTCGAGCAAGGCTTCCAGTTTTGCGTGCTCGACCCGGAGGGCGACTACGAGGACCTGGAGGACGTGCTGGTGGTTGGCGACGCAAAAAGCCCGCCGAGCTCGCGCGAAATCTTCGATCTCTTGTCGAAGCCGTCCAACAATGTCGCCGTCAACATGCTCGGGATCAAGACCGCGGAGCGGCCAAACGCCTTCGCCAAGCTGCTGCCGGAGCTTGCCGCGCTTCGCGCCCGCACCGGACGCCCGCACTGGCTGATCATCGACGAGGCACACCACCTGTTGCCGCACGCGCGCGATGGCACATCCTTTGCGCTTCCAAAAAGCTTTTCGGCGACCATTCTGGTCACAGTACATCCCGATCTGGTTTCGCGGGATGTGCTGGCAGGTGTCGACACGGTGCTGGCTCTTGGCCCGGAAGCCGACAAGGTCATCGAAAGCTTCTGTGCCGCAATTGGCGAGGGCGTACCGCAGGGCGTCGTGCCGCCACCGGAAAACAAGGTCTTGTATTGGAACCGGTCGACGGCCGGTCCCGCAAGACCGATCTCAATCGAGCGTCCCCGGCAGGAACGCAAGCGCCATATCCGCAAGTATGCCGAGGGCGATCTTGGCGACAACAGTTTCTATTTCCGCGGCGCGGACGGCAGGCTCAACCTGAAAGCGCAAAATCTCATGATGTTCCTCCATATCGCCGAGGGGATCGACGACCGCACCTGGGAGCATCACTTGCGCGCCGGCGACTATTCGGCCTGGTTCCGCGACCAGGTCAAGGACCAGGGACTTGCGGAGGAAGCGGCTGTCATCGAGGATGACGATAGTCTCGATCCGCATAGAAGCCGCGCCGCCATCGCGGAAGCGGTCCATCGCCGCTACACCGCGCCCGCCGACTGAAATCCGCCCATGCCTGTGGTATCGAGGCCGATTGGATCGAGCTTCGCCGATGGCGGATCGCCGCCGAACGGCATATCCGCACATCAACGACCACTGATGCGAGGCGTGGAAATCGCTTCGCCGCCTCCATCACCTGAACGTGCCGGCCCCTAGCGTGAATGCCGGCAGCGTCAATGCTGCGTCAATGCATGAATGTTCCTCGCAGCCAGGCGAAGAAGCCGAACCTCTCGGACATTGCCGCACGGACGCGAGAGGCAGCCCATCGCGCTCGTATCGTGGCGCCGACATGGCAATGGCAGACGATTTCGTGCAACTGCCAGTCGGTCAGTTCGAAGAAGCGCCTGGCTTCACCGTAGGTGTCGTCTCTCAAGCCTTGTGCGCGAAAGATCGGGTCCTCGAAGGCAACCGTGAGAGGCGAGTCGTTGTAACGCATTTTTTCGCGTATCTCAGGGGACTTGTATTCGGTGCCCGTCAGCGCTTCGAGACGCCGATCGGGATTTTTCTCCAGCAGTTTCGCCCAACGTTCGAGACGCTGGCTTCGGGTCGCTACGAGGTCTGTTGCTTCAGCGTGAACGTCGGCAACGGTATGCAGTTGGTCAAGTGTTTGGTGCTTCACGGCCGCCTCCTATTCAGTAGGTGAGTTCGTCCCACCCTGAAATGGAAATTATGGCGCTCCACGACGCCGACAAGGCCCTCATGCGCGTACCATTCGATCACTTTTCTGACGGCGCCGTCCTGCCACGAGTGCCTGATGCCTGCGGGATCATCGGAGGTTGCCATCGGAACCATAGGCACGCGTGGTCGTTCTGCGTGCATCAGCCCGTAGAGCGAAACCGGTCGAAACGGGTGGCGTCAAATCCCGGCCGACGTCAGCGACGCGCCAAGGCAGAGTGCAGCGAGGAAGGAAATCACGCCATGGCCATTCTTCCCACTCCCGAACCAACGCCCACTCCGGCGCCCACGCCACCGCCGCTTCCTGAACCGAAGCCGGTGCGCGAGCCGGACCCGGACAGACTTCCCGACGAGGCTCCCGTTCCCAATCCGGATGAAAATGATGCGCCGCTGAAAATCGGTCCTAAAACATCCAATCCCGGCATTTGACGGAGCGGATTGGCGTGAAGCGATCGGCGGGACGCTCGCTCCAGATCGCCCAATTCCCGATGGAGGCCGGTGTCGGCGCATTGCGCGGCCATCGAGCGCGTGACGCTCAGGCGGCGCGGAATGATGATGGAATGATGCTCACCGTGGCAGGCATCAGATCGAGCGCTGCGGCGAAGCGAACTCGGAGGCCTGCCGTAGATGCTGGCGCAGCAGCGCCTCGGCCCATTCGATCTCGCCCGCTTCGACAGCATCGAGGATGGCCAGATGTTCCCGGCAGGACTGCTCGATGCGTTCCGCCGGCAGTTCCTCGAAACCTGCCGATTCCTGCAACCGGCGCAGATTGTTCTGCTGGCGCACCGCATCCGCCAGGAACCGGTTGCCGGAACAGGCCGCAAGCCCTTCGTGAAACGATGCGTTGATCCGGAACCATTCGTCGCCGCCGATCAGCGTCTTGCCCGTCGACACGATCGCCAGGATGCGCTCGTGAGCGCGCCGGACCGGCGCCAGCTGCTGGGGATCCGCATTGAACATGGGCGACCGCAGCGCCGCGCATTCGACGGCCATCCGGAATTCATAGCTTTCCCGGTAGGCGTCCTCGCCGACAAGTGTGTCGGCGAAACGCCAGCCATGCCCCGGCAGGCGCTGCACCAGCCCTTCGGCGGCAAAGCGGAGCAAAAGCTTGCGCACGACGCCGCGCGACACTTGATAGCGCGGCATCAATTCCGCCTCGGACACCTCCTGGGGCAACTGACCGAGCGCGCGCTCCCGCATCATCCTGCGGTAAAGCTCCTCGAGCGGAGAACTGGGCAGGATATCCTCAGGGTCGAGGTCGGCGACATCGCGTGCCAATTGCAGCCCCCTCGTCTCGAAGGGGCTTAAGATGCCCTGGGCGACCAGCAGTTCCAGCGCCGCGCTGACGGGGGAACGCGAAACGCCGAACGTGCGGGCAAGGTCCGGCACCGAGACGCGGGTTCCAACCGTCCAGCCCGAATCCCTGATCCGCTCCAGGATCCGCCGCGCCAGATCGATCTGCAGCGGACTGGCTACCTCGCTGCGTGCCGGCCGGTCGATGATCGTTTCGTTCATAGGCACTTCCTCAAGCGTTCGCATTATAGATATGCGCCACGCAGTTCGAACTGGCAATCTAGCGAATTTTCCTGCTTTTCATTCGATCAAAATGCATTAATATCCAAGCTCACACGAGTTGAGGCCTCCCTTTAATGACAACAGTCGCACCTTTTCCGCTTGTCGAGATCGATGGAGCGCCAAGAGCGCGCGGCATGGCCTATGGCGAACAGGCGCGCGGGCGTATCGGCGCTTCGGTAGCGCTCTATGCCGGCCAACTCGACCGTTTCGGCTTCAGGCGGGACGATGTCGCGCGGTTCTCCGGCATCTTTCTGCCTCGCTTGCGGCAATGGGCGCCCGATCTCGTCGAGGAAATGGAAGGGATTGCGTCAGGCGCCAACCTCGACCTGTCCTCGATCGTCCTGGTCAATGCGCGTACCGAAATCCTGCAGCTTGCCCGGCGCGAGAAAGGCATTTCCGACGACGAGCCCGACGGATGCACGGGCGCGGCGATCCTGCCGGAGGCAACCCGGAACGGCAGGCTCATCCACGGCCAGAACTGGGATTGGAAGGCCGAGTGCGCCGAGACCTCGGTGGTGCTGCGCATCCGGCGAACGGACGGGCCGGACCTCCTCACCTTCACCGAAGCCGGCGGACTGGCGCGCAGCGGCTTCAACGCGGCCGGCATCGGCATCACCGCGAACTATCTCGAATCGGACCGCGACTATCGCGAGATCGGAATTCCGCTTCCCTTCGTCCGGCGCCGGGCTCTTGAGGCGCAGCATTTCGCCCATGCCATCAAGGTGGTGGCGACGACGCCGAAATCCGGCTCCAACAACATGATCCTGAGCACCGCCGAGGGGTTCACGGTCGATTTCGAATGCGCGCCGGACGAGGCCTTCGCCATCTATCCGGACAACGACATGATCGTCCACGCCAATCACTGGCAGAGCCCCGTGGCATTGTCGAAGCTGCGCGAAACCGGACTTCGCGACGTGCCGGACAGTCTCTATCGCGACCACCGCGTGCGCCGTCACCTGTCGGCGCGGCATGGGGACATTACCATCGACGACCTGAAGGAAGCCTTGTTCGACGACTTCGCTTCGCCGTTCAGCGTGTGCCGTCCGCAGATCAGGAAGGAAGGCGGCAATCTCTCGGCGACGGTGGCGATGATCGTCTTCGAACCAGCCGCCGGCGTCATGGAGATCGCGCCGTTGCCGGCCAAGAACCGCGAATTCACCCGCTACGAACTCACCATCGAAGACGAGATCCTCGAGCGCGCGGAGAAGGCAGTGCCGGCGCGGGAGAGACCTTCGATATCACAGGAGAAACGATGGTCCGCTTTGTCCTGACCCGGATCGCCAGCGCCATACCGACCCTCATCCTGGTGTCGGTTGCGGTGTTTGTGATGATGCGCTTCGTCCCCGGCGATCCCGCGACGCTGATGCTGGGAGACCTCGCGCAGCCCGGACAGGTCGATGCGATGCGGCATCAGATGGGGCTCGACCAGCCTGTGGTGGTGCAATATCTGATCTGGGCCGGCAACGTCCTTTCAGGCGATTTCGGACGCTCGATCGGCAGCGGGCAAGAGGTGCTGCCGCTGATCCTCGACCGTTTCGCCGTCTCCTCGACCATCGTTTTTCTCGCCGTGCTTGTTGCCTCGGCGATCGCCGTGCCTGCCGGCATGCTGGCCGCCTGGAAGCAGGACAGTCTCCGCGACGTCACTGTCGTCGCCACCTCGACCATCCTGCTCTCGATCCCCAGTTTCTGGCTGGGGCTGATGCTGATGCTGATCTTCGGCCTCTATCTCGGCTGGCTGCCGGTCGTCGGCTATGTGCCCTTCAGCCGCGACTTCGCCCAAGCCGCTCTCTATGTGATCCTGCCCGTGGTTACCCTGGTGCTCGTCGAATCCGGCCCGATTGCACGCATGGCCAGGGCCAGCACGATCGAGGTGGCGCGCCTGGAATACATCACCCATGCGCGGGCGAAGGGGCTTTCGGAAAGCGCGGTGATGTGGCGACACGCTTTCAAGAATGCCTTCGCGCCCACCTTGACCCTGATCGGCTTGGTGCTCGGCAGCCTGCTTTCCAGCATCGTCGTCATCGAGACCGTCTTCACCATTCCCGGCCTCGGCCGGCTGCTGGTCGATGCGATCTATGCCCGCAACTATCCCGTGATTCAGGGTACGATGCTGTTCGTTGCCTTCATCTACGTCGTGGTCAACCTTCTCGTTGACCTCGTCTATCCGCTGCTCGATCCGAGGGTCGCCGCATGATCGCCCGTGTGCTCGGCCGGCCCGGCCTGAAATTCAACGCGATCTTCGGGATCGCCGTCACCGGGACATTGATCCTTCTGGCCGTGTTCGGCCCGTGGATCGCGCCCTACGATCCGCTCAAGCTCGATCTGCCGTCGCGCCTCAGCGGGCCCTCGCCTCTGCACCTGCTCGGCGCCGACGAGTTCGGACGCGATGTGCTCAGCCGCCTCGCCAGCGGCGCGCGGACCAGCGCCTGGATCGCTTTTGCGACGGTCGCCTTCGCATTGATCCTCGGCATCGTGTTCGGCGTTCTCGCCGGTTTCCTGCGGGGCTGGGTCGATGGCGTCATCATGATGGTCAACGACGCCTTCCTCGCCTTCCCCGGCCTACTTCTGGCGCTCGGCCTGATGGCGGTGATCGGCGCCAGCCGCGAGGGCATCATCGTTGCGCTCGGCCTTGCCTACATGCCGATCGTGGTGCGCGTGGTGCGGGCCTCCGTGATGTCCATTCGCGAGCGGGAATATGTCGAGGCCTCCCGCGTGATGGGCAACAGCGAGATCATCACCATGGCGCGGCATGTGCTGCCCAATTGCGTCGCTCCGATCATCGTGCTCGCCACCACAATGTTCGGCTGGATCATCCTGTCGGAGAGCGCGCTGAGCTTTCTGGGGCTGGGCGTCCCGCCTCCGGCGCCGAGTTGGGGCAACATGCTGTCGACCGCACGGCCCTATATCGGCCAGGCGCCGCATCTGATCATCCTGCCGGGTCTCTGCATCTCGATCACGCTGCTCGGCATCAACATGCTGGGCGACGCGGTGCGCGACTGGCTCGACCCGAAAATGTAGGTGCTGGAAACATGCTCGTGCCGACCGGGGACAACAACACGATGCTTTCAGTGCGCAACCTGTCGATCTCGGTCGGGCCATCGGGAAAGCGGATCGTCGACGGGCTGAATTTCGACCTCGCCCCCAGTGACATGATGGCGCTGGTCGGCGAATCCGGTTCGGGCAAGACGATGGCGGCCCGTTCGATCGTGAGCTTGCTCCCTGCCCCGCTGGTCACGACGCCGGACAGCAGCATCCGCTTCGAAGGACAGGAGCTCACCGGCCTCGCCCCAAAGGCGCTGCGCCAGATACGCGGTGCGCAGATCGGCATGGTTTTCCAGGAGCCGATGGTCTCGCTCAATCCAGCCGTTACCATCGGCGAGCAGATGGCCGAAGGGCTTCGCCTGCATCGCGACATGTCGCGCGCCGAGATAAAGGATCGCTCGCTGGCAATGCTGGAGAGGATCCAGATCAAGGATCCCGGCAAATGCCTCGCGGCCTATCCGCACGAATTCTCCGGCGGCATGCGCCAACGCATCATGCTCGCATCGGTCATGCTGCTCAAACCGCGCCTGCTGATCGCCGACGAGCCGACCACCGCGCTCGACACGTTGGTGCAGCGCGACGTGCTCGACCTGATGGTCGAGCTGACGCGGGAGAACGGAACCGCCGTCCTGCTGATCAGCCACGACCTCGGCATGGTGTCGCACTATGTGAACAACGTGACGGTGATGTGCGAAGGCAAGGCCGTCGAACAGGGAAGCAGCGCCCAGGTCCTTCACGCACCGCAGCACGATTACACCAAGCGGTTGGTGGATGCGCTTCCCAAGCGCAGTGCCGGCGGATCGAGAAAAACCGTCGACGGCCCGCCCCTGGTAGAGATCAGCAATGTCGTCATCGACTATCCGGGCCGTCCCAGGCTGTTTGCGCGCGCGGCGCCGAAGCGCGCCGTCGACGGCGTCGACCTGACCATCCGGCGCGGCGAAACCCTGGCGCTGGTCGGCGCATCGGGCTCCGGCAAGACGACGCTCGGACGCGCCATTGTCGGCCTCGTCAGGCCGTCCGGTGGAACGATCTCGTTTCTTGGCAAGGAAATTGCGAATGGACGATCGGCTGACACGCGCTTGCAGCGTCGCGACATGCAGATCGTCTTCCAGGACCCCTATTCGTCGCTCGACCCTCGCCAGTCGATTGCCGAGATCGTCACCGAGCCGTTGAAGCTCGACACCGAATTGGACCGCAAGCGACGGACCGCGCGCATGGGTGAGGTCATTGAGGAAGTGGGGCTGACGCGCGACCTTCTCGAGCGTTTCCCGCATCAGCTGTCGGGCGGCCAACGCCAGCGCGTCGCGATCGCGCGGGCGATCGTCAGGCGACCGGCCTTCGTCGTTGCCGACGAGCCGGTTTCGGCGCTGGACATGACGGTGCAGAAACAAGTCCTGCTTCTCATCCGGTCGTTGCAGGAACGCTACGGCTTCGCCTGCCTGTTCGTCTCGCATGATCTGGGTGCGGTGGAGCAGGTTGCCGATCGGGTCGCGGTCATGCAGGACGGAATGATCGTCGAGATCGGCGACCGCGACGACGTCTTCGATCGACCGCGCCACGCCTACACACGCGCTCTTCTCGATGCGGCGATGCTGATCGATCGCCGTTTCGCCGATGGCGCGGGCGCACGCAAGGCAGTGGCGCAATGACGGCGACACGGATCGTCTCCCAATCATGACACCGTTCGGCCATATCAAGGAGATCTGGCGATATCCCGTCAGTTCGATGGGCGGCGAACGGCTGGACGGGACGGAGCTTGTGGAGGGCGGGATACCTGGCGACCGGATCTGGGGCATCGTCGACCGGCGCGATGGAATTGTTGCCGCGCCGGAGAAGCGAAAACATTGGCGGCCGCTGCCGAACCTTCTTGCAAGGCTGAAGGGCGACCGGCCAGAAATCGGATCGGATGATGGCTCCTGGATCGATGCCGGCTCCAGCCTGGCAGGCGAGATGGTTTCGGCCTTCCTCGATTTCCCGGCGTCGCTGCACCCACACGTCCCCTTCGGCTCGGAAGCCCAGGATCATATCGCGCCACGCTATCAGCGCGCCGACATCCACATCGTCACGACAGCCTCGATGAACAGGCTTGCCGGCCTGCTTGCGGATCCGTCGCAAGTGGATTCCAGGCGGTTCCGGCCCAACATCGTCATCGAGACCGACGCTTCGCAGGACGGTTTTGTCGAGCAGCAGATCATCGGCAAAGTGCTTTCGATCGGCGAGGCGCGCATCGTGATTTCGGAATCGTGCGCGCGCTGCACCTTCACGGCGCTGGCGCAACGCGATCTCGCCTTCGAACCGGCAGTGCTGCAAACCATAGCGCGCCATGGCGAAGGCGGCTTCGGCGCGCTCTGTCAGATCGTGCAGCCGGGCAAGATCAGGCTGGGCGACCAGGTCACCTTGAACGAAGCCTGACCTTCTTCCAGTTTTCGATGATGCCGGACGGCGCTACGTCATGGCGCTAGCGGTCAAAACCTGACGCTTGGTACCCGAAACGGAATACCGCCTTTGCCCCCCACCATTCGTCGGCGTACAAAATCGAATCCTAAGCAGACACCCGACCGGCTGAGCCTTCTGAAAACGCGGAAAAAATTGCAACTTCGCCGAGAATAATTCTGGTTCGTCCACGTTCTCCCTCCCGCATCGCGCCCCTCGGGCGCCTATTGAGGAGACCACTATGGAAATTCTCGACTCCGCACGCATTGCCAAGGCCAAACGGGCTTTCACGACCCGCCGTATACCCGTCGAGCGCATGCAGATGTTGCTTCCGCCTCCCACCGAACCGAAGGCAGGCGACCTGGTGCTCGCGCGGATTGAGGCGCTCGGTCACCATAAGGCAGTCGAGCTGCTCTCGGGGCGCAAGGCGGCACTTGCCACAACGGACGAAATCGTCCTGGCCTACGGCAACCGCTACGCCCCCGATCAGTTCGAGGCGATCGTGCCGCGAGATCTCGGGCCGTGCCATATGGTGGCGGCAGGCGGAGTGGCCTCGCGGGCGACGGCGTGGCACGACAAAACTATGTTTCCGACCGCGATCGTGCCGCTCGGCCTCGTCACCGATTTGAGCGGCCGCGTTCTGAACGTTGCTGACTTTGCGGTCGCGCCGCAGCCGGCGCGGCTCACGCCGCCGGCAATCGTTATTTACGGAACTTCGATGAATTCGGGCAAGACGACAACAGCTGCAAGCCTCGTGCAGGGGCTCGTCAAGGCAGGTTTCGCGGTTGGTGCGGCAAAGGTGACCGGAACCGGCGCCGGCAATGACCTCTGGGCCATGGTGGATGCCGGAGCGTGCGCCGCGCTCGATTTCACCGATGCCGGCTTTGCCACGACCTACCTTGCTCCGATCGATGCCCTCGTGCAGGGCGCGCAGGAGTTGCTCAACTCGCTTGCCGCTGCCGGAGCAGAAATCACGGTCCTGGAGGTCGCGGACGGATTATTCCAGCCCGAGACGGCCGCTCTGTCGAAGTCTCTGGAATTCCGCAAGCTGACCAGCGGTGTGCTGTTTGCCGCCGGAGATGCGATGGGGGCGGTTGCTGGCTGCGAATGGCTGCGCGACCTCGGCCACGACGTGCTCGGGATCAGTGGGCTGCTGACGCGCTCGCCATTGGCACGGAGAGAGGCTGGCGTTGCCAACGTCCCTGTCTATGGTGTCGAGGAACTCTCCGATCCGGCGACTGCGGCAAGCATCGTCTCCGGGATTTCGAAGCCGCGCCTGATGGTGATCGCTGGAGGTGCCCAATGCGCCTTCCAGGAATCCTGACCCGCGCACGAATGGGCGCTTTGGCGGTTCTCATAGCCAACGGCTTTGCCCAGGCGGCCGCTTCGCTCGCGCTTGTCGCGATCGTCGGCGCGGCGGTTTCCGGGGGGCGGCAGGCGATCGATCAAGGCTGGCTGATCGGTGCGGCCAGCCTTTCGCTCGGCATCACCCTGTTCTCACTCAGGGTGCTGCAACGACGGCAAGGGGCGGCTTTTGCGCTGGACTATGTGCGCGAGGTCCGCGGGCTGCTGGTCGAGCAACTCTTCACGCTGCCGCCGACGGCCGGCCGGACCCGTCTCGGCCTCGTCATGACTCGCCTGATCACCGACCTTTCCGCCATCAGGTCCTGGCTGGCGGACGGCGTCGCCTCCCTCTTTGTCGCGGGCCCCTCCGTTGTCCTCATCGTGCTTGGCGCTTTTTGGCTTGCGCCCGGCGTTGCGTCGTTCCTGCTTGCCGGCGTTCTTGTCTGGTCCGCTGTCACCCTTGTCGCCCTGCCGTTCCTGCATCGTGCCATTCGCGAAAGCCGCCGTCGGCGGGGACGCCTTGCCGGCCGTCTCGGAGATGTCGTCCTCACCCGAGCAACATTTGCCCACTTCGGAAGAAGCGGACCGGCCGCGCGCAAGATCGACCGGATGTCGGAGGCTCTCAACGAGTGGCTCGTTCGCCGGGCCGGGTGGTCGGGTGCCGCCCGTGCATCCAGCGATTTCGTCATACCGGTCATCATCGCGATCCTTGCGGCCTATGCGGCACCGAGCGGTCCGGTGATGCCTGCCGGCGAGCTCAGCACTCTCCTGCTCCTTGCCGGCTTGACGGTTGCACAACTTTCCGACCTTGCTCGCGCCGCCGACTATCGGCTGGCCTATGTCGAGTCACGTCGCCGGATTGCGTCGGTCCTTGCAATGCCAGTCCTTCCGGATCCTGAGGATCCGGTTCCTCTGCCGCGATTGGCGGTGGGCCGGCGGCTGCGCGTCGAACTTCGTTGCTCGAACGGCAAGCCGTCACGTGTTCTGGAGGCAGCGCCCGGTGCCATGATTCTGCTTCGCGGCGACACAGCGGAAGCACGCAGCGCCCTGTTTGCCAGTGTCGCCGGAATCGAGGAAAGTAACGGTCTTGCGATTTTCCTTGACGACATTCCTCTCGACAAGGTCTCGCGACGCGACCGGCGCCGTGCAATCACCCTCTTATCTCCGGCGATCCCGCTGATGCGCGCAACCATAGCCGAGAACATCGCGATCGGCGCGCCCTCAGCGACCCTCCAGGAAGAAATAGTCGCCATTGCGTCGCTGTGCGGCCTGGCGGCCGATGGGGCTTCGGAATGTGGTCAGGGGCGACTGGAGCCGCCTCACAGCGTCAATCCCATGCTGGCTGCCCGGATCCGGGCAGCGCGAGCGCTGGTCCGAGCGGCAGCCGTGCTTCTGATCGATGATGTCGATGTTTGCAAGGATCGGGATTTGCTTGCCGCCGTTCTTGCGTGCGCGCGAGCCACGCATACGACGGTGATCGCATCGTGCGATGTGGCTACCGGGACTACCGAGTTCGATGACACCTGGCTTCTTGATGGTGAATGGTCATCGAGAGGCAATCCATGAGACCGGTCCCGACCATGACCGTCCGGTCAATTCGCGTCCCGTGCGAGGCCACTACCACGTACCCGCGTCCTTGATACACCGGATTCATCCCCTAGTTACCTCCCGTGGGCGCCTTAGTCGCGAGTTTGCCTGGGGGCGGCGGCGGTTGCGCCGTCCTGACTGCATGCCGCGGAAAGACGGTTCGACCGACGCACTTTATGGAGGTGGTCGTGCGTCAATCCCCTGGATCCAGCTGGGTATATTTCGCATTCGTGTGCTCGATCGCGGTAGCTTGCGCAGGAGCTGCCGCCGGCGGCGAGCGCGGCGGAGGCAATAGCGCTGGCAGCCATGGTGGCGGAGGCAATAGCGCTGGCAGCCATCACGGTGAAGGCCGCAAAGGCGGCGCGCACAAAGGACCTGACGGCTCCAGCAGTAGGTCACCGGTGGATGACGATGGGACCAGCACCGCTGCAACGGCGGCAGTGGCGGCAATTACGGCCGCCACTGCCGTCAGTGTCGCCCGGTCCGCAGGAGCCGGACGGTCGCTCGACCTCCCGGCCAACCTCCAGCCTCCCAGCGCCAGCAACAGTCCATCGACGGTCAGTCCAATCAAGGCGCTGCCGGGCGTCCCGGATGAAGTCGTTCGCGCCTGCCATGATGCAATCGAGTCGGCCGCCGCCCCGTTTGGCGCGACCAGTGTGCGCGTCAGCAGCGCAGGTTCCATACGTCGGTTGAGCCCGGATACGATCTCGGCTCCCGTTGAGGTCAGCATCGACTATGGACGGCAAGGCAACGTGGAGACGCGGCAGGCGCCGATCAAATGCGAATTGAACGCGACAGGCAGGGTGATCGGGCTGACATAGCGTATCGCGCAGAACTCCTCGCCGACGAGAGCAGGATGAATTCGAATGGGGTGATTCGATTCATCCTGGCCTACTCTCGCAATACACACGTGAGGCAATGATCTCAAAGACCCTGGGCCTTCAACAGGAGGACCGCGCAGTTGTTTGGAAGTCACTCCAACGTCGCTTGTCTTGGCCTGAGGGGATAGGGAAGTGTGAGAGAACGCACCCGGGCAATCCGCGACGGGTTGCGAACCTTGCTGCGTGCAGTCTTCTGGCTGACAGCCTTCAACCCGCCGGCAGCGGCTGCCGCGCGGCCAGCGCGCGGCTTCAACGGCGGCTCAATCTGGGCGCTGCGACGCTCAGCCCTGAGCCCGTCATTGTCCGCGCGCGCGGCGGCCAGGTCGCGGGCAAGAGAAACAGTGACTTCACGTTGCTTGTCCAAAGCCTCCTTCAGCCTGGCGACCCCTACCAAAAGTGCTCGGGCGGCGTCGCGTTCGAGGCGAGCTTTATCGAGGTCCTCATGGGTCGAGACTGCCGCAGCGCGTTCTCGTGCCAGAGCCTGCGCCGTCTCGGTTGCAGTCTGCTCCACTCGTTCTCTCGCTGTGACTGCTCTGTCGCGCTCGAGGCGAGTTTTTTTCAGCTCCTCTCGCGTCGAGACTGCTGCAGCGCGTTCTAACGCCAAAGCCTGCGCTGTCTCGGTTGCAGTCTGCTCGGCACGCTTTCTCGCTGAGACTGCTCTGGCTCGTTCCTGTTCAGCCGCGTCGCGCTCGAGGCGAGCTTTTTTCAGCTCCTCACGAATCGACGCTGCTGCAGCGCGTTCTCGAGCCAGCGCGCCCTCCGTCTCGGCTGCGGTCTGCTCCACTCGTTCTCTCGCTGTGACTGCATCGGTCCGTTCCTGCTCAGCCGCGTCGGCGCGCTCCAGGAGCGCGGCATTGGACAGTTTCACTTCGGCGAGGTCGCCACGAAGGTCCTCTGACTTCCGGCGTTCGTCGTCGAGCATTCCGGTCGCTTGCGCCAGCGAAGCCTTGGCCTTGGCGCGATCCTCGGCGGCCTCGGCCTCAAGCTGTTCAATTTGCGCCTGCGCTCGCGATAGATCGCGCGCCACCCATCCGGCTCGCTGACGCTCCAGATGAGCAGCGGGCACCTCCGTAAAGACATAGTTGGTGGCCTCGCGCAGCTTCGTGCGGGTATCTCCCGCAATGCGCCGCAATGCGTCAACTGTGCGGGCTGCCGCGAGCTCGTTGCGCAATTGCTCCTGGAGTACGCTATCGGCGGCTGCCATGCTTGTCCTCAGCGCGTCGATCTCCTTGCGCGACTCGCGCAGCGCTCGCTGCAGAGCGGCGCTCCTGGCGCGCTCGCCTTCCGCCGCCTGGTGCTCCTGGCCGGCCAATTCCCTCGCTGCGGCTGCCTGAGCAGCAGCTGCTCCGACTTGCGCCCGGGCAGCCGTGAGATCCGGGCTGAGCAATTCGACACTCGTGCGCTCGTCTCCCTGGGCTGGCCCACGCACATCTAATGCAGCACTCGCCGGAAGCTCGATGGGTCGCGAAAGGTCCGGATTGGCGTTGCCCTGGATCCGCGAAATGGCGGGGGCGCTTTCGACCCAGTTTTGTCTCGTCATCGCATAGCTAAGCGGCACGGCCAGACAGATTGCGGCGACGCCAAAGCGGGGCACAAGACCGATCGGCCTGCGAACGCGAGGAGGTGAGGCCGTCGCTGTGGTGGGGTCGGGATCCTCCGCGAGGGCGAGTTGTGTCGGCATACGGCTCAGAGCCCTCAATACTGGACTAGTTAGGGCGGCAACATTAGCCGCCACCTGCCTATGAACATAGCCAGCGATTTCCCTGATCGATGTCGCAAGTCGGCCGAATTGCGCTATGTTCGTCGCGGAAGCGAAAGCGTTGGTCTGGGTCACAGACGAGCTCTCGCAAGCTTCGGAGATTACGTCGAAATACTCGATTCGCACCCCGAACCGAAGGCAATTGGCATCCTGACGCCGAATATCCAGGTCTGCCGGGTCTGAGGGCACGGCAACCTGAGAAGAAGAAGCCGGCTCGGTTGCAAGGTCGACCGGGCTTTCCCAATCCCAAGAAACCTCCTCCTCGGGGAGGCCAGATCCACCTTCGCTCGCATCTGATTTAAGGCGACGCCGTTGCACCGCGATAAGGATACGCCGGAGCACAAGATAGAGGCCCACCGAGGCAAATGTTGCTATTCCGCCCAGGATGGCGAGATCTGCGTCGCTTGCGTAAATTTCGGCAAGAGGATTTGACATTGCCGTGCCTGTGCGGTCTTGGGTGTATTCTCAAGTTCGTGAAGCGGTGTTTGGCCCCTCGTCTTGGTGCTGGCTAAAGCCTTTGATCGCTTTGGAAGCTGTCACTTGCTTCGAGGTCCCTCCAGTGCTCGAATTGTTGTTGCATGGCGGAGCGTCGGTCGCGCGCTGATAGACATGCCGGCGCAGATGACTTTTGTTTGAATCGAAACTTGAAGACGCCGTGGCCGCCGATTATCGCCCGCCAAGGGCACACAGGCTCTGAAAGCCGACTTGCACCTCTGCATCTCAACGTCCCGAGAGTTTCTCCCACCGTGCGTACCATTCCGCCATTTCCGGTTCTGGACGGTCCGCCTGAGCTTTAAGCTAGTCACAAAGCTAGGTCACAGACCTCCACGGTCAACCGTCACCTCATACTAAACGTCAGAAGCACTTCGGCCATGCACAACGGCCATTGCTGCTCGGATCTCTGTCGAACGACCGCTCCTGGCGCACACGCGCCGTCGGAGAGCAGTTTAGGTCTCCTTCCCGCCCTGAGCGGGTTTACGGCCCCGGAACCAAGCGTCAGGCTTTCACCACCAGGTAGCTCAAACGAAAGATCGGAGGCAACACGCCTCCGATCTTTCGAGCAACAGACAATCGCCAGCTCCTATTCGCTTTTCCAGACACCCCATACGCGGGGGTTTGCCGCCGGCCATACCGAATAGCCCTTCACCTTCGGCGACACGGCGTCGACGGATGGCTCGTAATAGAGGCCAAGGATCGGCACATCCTTTGCCATGAGGGCATGGAGCTGCTTGAACAGCGCCTTGCGTTGCCCGGGGTCGGTCGTGGCCATCGACTTCGTGTAGAGGTCGAGGGCCTCCTTGCTGTCCCACTGCGCCGTCGGATCGGTCGCCTTGTCGCCGAGGATGACGCCATACATCAGCGACGGATCGAGACGCGCCGAATAGCCGAAGGACTGGATCTGGAATTTGCCGGCAAGGTAATTGTCGAGTTGTGCCGCCCAATCCAGCACTTCGAGCTGGGCGTTGAAGCCCGCGGCCGTCAGCATCGCCTGCAGCAGCACGGCGTTCTCATACATGCCCTGATAACGCGTGTTGGTCTGGATCTTGATCGGCTCGCCCTTGTAGCCGGCCTCGTCCAGCAGTGCCTTGGCCTTGACCGGGTCGTATTCCGGCCATTTGAGGAATTCGTCGTCGAAGAACGAGCTCGCCTGGGCGACGGCCGAGGGATCTCCCGTGGCGACACCGTTGGTGCGGGCGGCGGCGATCTGGTTGATGTCGGTGGCATGCGCCAGCGCCGCGCGCATCTTGGCGTTCGACAGCAGCGGATCCTTGGTTTGTAGCAGGATCGCCGTCCACGACAGGCCTTGCGTCGACAGCACCGTCATGCCCCGCGACTTGGCTTCCTCGACACGCGATGATTCAAGATCGGCAAGGACATCGAGCTCGCCGGCAAACAGCGCGGTCTCCGCCGCCGCCGTGTCGGGAATGACCATGAAGCGCACCTCGTCGACATAGGCCTCACGGCTGCCGGCAAAGCCACTCGGCGCCTCCTTCACCGGCTTGTAGTCGGCAAAGCGTTCGAGCTCCAAATACTGGCCCTTGACCCATTCCTTCAGCTTGAACGGGCCGCTGCCGATGGCGGAATCGGCGATCCATTTGCCGTCAGCGCCGACATTCTTCGGGCTAGCGACCCAGCCATTGCACTGGACACTGGCGAGCTGCGCCAGAAAGAGCGCATTCGGCGCGTTGAGCGTGAAGACCACGGTGCGTGGATCAGGCGTCGCCACTTGCTCGACCTTGAGGCCCTGGCTGCCGTCGAAGAACGGAAGGCAGAACCACTGGTTGGCCGCGTCCATGCGGCGATCCCAGTTCCATTTGACGTCGGATGAGGTCACGGCGTCGCCATTGTGGAAAGCCGCGCCGTCGCGCAGCGTGAAGGCATAAGTCTTGCCGTCGTCCGACACTTTCCAGGATTCGGCCAGTGCCGGCCCTACCGTGAGATCGGCGCGATAAGCCACTAGCGTCTCAAAGATATGGTGCAGCACCGTGTCGGTGTTCGCGTCTCGGCTGAGACCGTCGGTGGCGCGGATATCGGCGTTGATGCGGACCTTGAGCGTGCCGCCGGTTTTCGGCTGCTCCTGCGCCATCGTCGGCAATGCACACGCCATCACGGCGATTGCCGCCAGCACCTGGATCAATCGTCTTCCCATTATCAATCCTGTTCCCATTTTTATCTCCAGTTTGTTGACTGCAGTTTTTCAGGCGGGCGCGGCATTCAATGTCCGCGCAAAGAACTCCTTGACCTTGGCGATGAGCTCGCGATCGTTGTGAGCGATGCCAGGCACGACATCCAGCTGCACCTCGACGCCGTGTCTCTCCAGGCTGTGCTTCAACGATCTGATCCGGTCGTTGCGGGTCGCGCCGGCGAGATCGGCGCCGGGCATCCACCAATCATCCTCCGGCTTGATGGCGATCTCCCAGGTTTGGAGATCGTCACCACCGATCACCATCTGCACGGCGACCTTGCGCATGACGTCGAGGTCGACGTTCTTGCCAAACACGCTCTCGAAGTCGCGCACTCCGACCCAGAAATCGTGATCGAAGTCGAGCAGGGTCACGACGCCCGGCGCACCGATCGATGCAGCCAGCAGACGTTCGGGATGGAGGAACAGGAAACGATGGGTGAAATGGCCGCCGCCGGAGAAGCCGTACATCAGCACGCGGTCGCCGCGGATGCGGTAGCGCTCGCACATCTCCTCGACCATATCGAGCAGCACGGCATCGTAGTGGAGGTCGCCCTGGCGCAGCATCTTGTAGGAGGAAAGATCGCCCGGAAAACAGATATTCGCCGGGAAGAGCGGGGCGAGCACGATCACGCCGTTCTGTTCCGCGAAGTCGGCGAAGGCATCCCGGTAGGCGAGCATGCCGCGTTCGGTGCCATGCACGATCACCGCCAGCGGATAGGTCTTGTCGCCGTCCTCGTCATAGTCCTCGGGCACATAGGCACAATAGGGGAAGCGCTGGTCGAAGCGGGAGGCGTACACCGTCGTATGGCCGAAATCGTAATAGGACAGGCGCTTGCCATGTCCGCTGACGTTGCGCATCGAATTTTTCCAATTTTCAACTTCATTGTTTCATCATTTTGTGTGACTGAAAAGCATTTGTTTAGCCTTGATGTCAGGAAAGCACGCATTTTACATTGCAGAACGCCGAGGCTCCCGGAGCAGGCATGAGCAGGTGTCCGGCCCGCCGTGCGTCAGGTCCGGGTTTCCGGAAACTTGACGCTGCAAAAGATGCATCGCGCCTCGTTTTACGTCGCGCACGATAGCGGCGCGGGCGCGTGGCCCATCTGGGCTTCGATCGCGGCGACGATCGCATCGGCGCCGTCAGCTCAAGGTCGGCCGGGCGGCACGACAAACGACATCGTGATGCGGTGCAGGTTGACTCGATTGTCTGCTTGCCTAACTAGGATCTCGGGGCTCAGCGCAAATCACCACAGTCGGTATGACATCTTCCCGCATCCGAACGCTTGACCTTGTTGTTGTTCTCTTGGCCGGCAGTTCCATCGTGTCGTCCTGCGTCGCCCCTGACGACACGTCGAACCTCCCAAAGGAAGACGCCACAACGGCGGCAGCCCGCAAAGAGATGGTCGGTCTCAGCGAGGCGGACGTTCGAATGTGCGCCGGCTTTCCGACTGCTACCGCTGATGCGGGCGGAAGCCAGATCTGGACCTATCAGCGTACCGTTCAACGCGGCAACCTCAACGTCGTGATTCCAACTTTGGCCGTGGGTGCGATCCCGACGGTTGGAGGATCGCTCAATGTCGATCCCGGCGGCTATTGCAACACGCAAATCCGAATGGTCGATGGCCGTGTTGCCGAGGTTGCCTACGCCGGCGACAACAACACGCCGAACCACCGCGATGCGCTCTGCGTCAGCACGGTAGACGGCTGCGTGGCATATGCCCGCCAGCGCCATCAAGTCAGAACAGGAGCCATTTCCAGGTAATCGGACTGGCTGGCGCAACCCAGGCCTGCACCGTTCGTTCCCATTTCAGGCAGACGTTCTATATTCCGAACAGTCGCCAGAGACCGACCGCACTCCCCGCCGATCAGCCATGCGAAGGCCGGTCGCCCGGAACCATTCTTGTGATCGGGAGTACAAGGAGTCGGGAGTACAGGGATGGCAGACGATGATCATCACCCGCAGGACATTCGTGAAGGCTGCCGCCGCTTCCGGAGCGGCTCTGGTGTTGCCGGGAACCGCGCCCGGCGCGCCGCCTGCGCCGGTGATGCGGGCCGTGCCCTCCTCGGGAGAGATGCTTCCCGCAGTGGGGCTGGGCACCTGGATCACCTTCAATGTCGGCGACGATCCGGTGCTGCGCGACGAATGCGCCGAGGTGATCGCGGCCTTCTTTGCGGCAGGCGGCCGCATGATCGATTCCTCGCCCATGTACGGCTCTTCGCAGCCCGTGATCGGCTATGGCCTCGAGAAGCTCGGCCGGCCCGAAGCGCTGTTTTCCGCCGAGAAGGTCTGGACCTCCTCCGCCGCCGACGGACCCGCGCAGATCGAGCAGTCGCGCCGCTTCTGGGGTGTGCCGCGCTTCGACCTCGTTCAGGTCCATAACCTCGTCACCTGGGAGACCCATCTCGAAACCTTGTTCGCCATGAAGGCAGACGGGCGGATCCGCTATGTCGGCATCACGACGTCCGAAGGACGACGGCACGACCTGTTCGAACAAATCATGCGCGCGCATCCGCTCGACTTCGTGCAGTTCACCTATAACGTCGTCGACCGCGAGGCGGAGGAACGGCTCCTTCCGCTGGCGGCCGAGCGCGGGATGGCCGTCATCGTCAACCGGCCGTTTCGCCAAGGCGCGCTGACGCGCCAGCTCCAAGGCGAGACGCTGCCGGCTTGGGCGGCCGAGATCGGTGCCGGGACCTGGGCGCAGTTCATTTTGAAGTTCATTCTCTCGCATCCCTCCGTCACCGTCGCCATCCCCGCCACCACCCGCGTCGACCATGTGCGCGAGAACGTGATGGCGGCGACCGGTCCCCTCCCCGACGCATCCATGCGTGATCGGATGGCGGCCTACGTCCGGGACCTCTAAATGTCGGAATGGTGGACCTACCGGCTGGAAGATTTCCTGCTCTTCTCGCCACGCGTCTACTGGCGCCTGTTCGAATTGAATAATGCCGCCTCCTGGCCGCTGCATCTCCTGACGCTCGCCGCCGGCCTCGCCATCGTCCTGCTCGTGCTGGGGCGGCCGCCTGGCCATGGTCTCTGGGTTGCGTTCATTCTCGCCGCGCTCTTTGCCTTCGTCGGCTGGTCCTTCCTGTGGAGCCGCTATGCCGCGATCAACTGGGCGATCGCCTACGTCGCGCCGGCCTTCGGCCTGCAGGCGCTGCTGCTGGCGATCGGCGGTGCCGCGCGCGGCGGCCTCGCCTTCGACCGGCGGGACATCGCAGGGCGGCTCGGGCTGCCGATCGCGGTCGTTGGCCTCGTCGTTTATCCCCTCCTGCCGCTACTCTTCGGGCGGCCATGGTCGAGCGCCGAGGTCTTCGGCATCGCGCCGGACCCGACGGCGATCGTAGCGCTCGGCGTCCTGCTTGCGGCGAGCGGCGGGCTTGTGCCGCTGCTGTTTGCGATCCCGCTGCTGTGGCTGCTACTCAGCGGCCTGACGCTCCATGCCATGGGCGATCCGCAAGCCTGGCTGCCGCTTCTGGCAGCGGGCACCACTGTCGCTGCCCTGGCCCTGCGCCGCATTGCCCGATGACGCGAAGTGGCGTTTGGCATCTGCTCCGGCAAGAAACGCGAGCTCGCGATCACCGTTGGTGATTTCAACCGTGGGTAGATTCAACTTGCTTTGTGGCGGCATCTATGCTAGTGATTTGAGCATGGTGCTGATTTGCGCCGACGACCCGCCGCCGAGGCGGGTTTTGTGTTTCAGGCGCCATCCTTCACTAGGCTCTGTTCTTGGGTAACGGGCCGGGGATTGCCTCCGAGTGACCCGCTTGAGCGACATGCATTGATCAGGAATGATGAACTGGTCCCCTGGCTCGTAGGTGAATTCCTTGAACATCCGACAATTGGAGTACTTTCTGACGGTTGCGGCCCATAAGAGCGTAACCGTTGCCGCCGCAAAACTTGGCGTGTCACAACCGACGCTGACAAAGACGATCCGCTCTTTGGAGCTGGAACTCGGCGTTTCGTTGTTTGAACGAATGCCACGCGGCGTCGACCTTACCCCTTACGGCCAAAGCCTGTTGCGTCATGCCGAAGCGATCCGCGTCCAGTTCGGTGACGCCAAAAGCGAGATCGAGAGCCTGCGCGGCGGGAAATACGGCACCGTGCTGATCGGCGCCGGCCCCGCATGGCTGCGTCGGCACCTGCCGCGCGCCGTGGCCATCGCCACCGGCAAGAACCCTTCGATCAAAGTCAATGTCGAGGGTGGCTATGACGATGCGCTCCTGCGCTCATTGCGTCGCGGCGAACTGGACATGGTGATCGCCGAGCTTCCTCCCAAGGACGAAGTCCGCGACCTCAAGCTACGCCCGCTCACATCCGACCGTCTGTGCGTCTGCTGCCGGGCTGGTCACGAACTGCAAGGCCGGCCCAAGCTCTCGCTGCCGGACCTGCTCCGATTTCCATGGGCCATGCCGCCAGAAGCGACGCGCGCGCACCAAAGATTCCGGTCTGTCTTCATTTCCAAGGATCTCGCGCCGCCAAATGCCGTCGTCGAGACCAAATCGATGGCTTTCCTGCTGCAGATGGTGCGCTTTTCCGATGCGCTGACCTTCACGGTGACGACCACGCTGAAGACCCCCGAAGCGACCGGCGTCGTCATCCTCGATGTTCCCGAGGTGGCGGCCATGCGCAATGCCGGCATCATCACCCGCAAGGACTCATGGCTGTCCCCGGCAGCGCAAGCAATTATCGACGAACTGATCGAGATTTGCGCGCGCGAGCCGACCAACTAGAGCATCGGACCCACACGTGCACCATGCCAAAATGGCATGATTCTGGTCGATCTATTCATTTGTCGGAATGCTTCTTTTGTGGCCATCTTGCTGCCGACGGTGGAGGCCGTCCAAGGGAGGTACCGATGACAAAGTTCGCAATCAACCGGCGCACGGCGCTCGTGGGGATCGGCGCTGCCGCGACCGCAGGCATGATCCGGCCGCTTTGGGCGCAGACCGTCGTGCCGATCACGATTGTAATCAACCAGTCGCCGTGGTTCGAGAGTTTCCGCAAGACAGTCGAGCTCTATGAATCCGAGACCGGCAACACCGTCGAACTCGACGTGAACCCGTTTGCCGGTTCGCTCGAGAAACAACGCAACTCCGTGCGGACGGCACAGGGTCAGTACGACATTCTGATCATGAACTCGGGATGGTTCACCGAGATGTATGCCGGCGGGTTCGTCTCGCCCCTGACCGATATCGATCCAGGTTTTAAGCTCGATCCGGACGTGTATACGCTCGGCGACACCGTTTTCTACAACGCTGAAAAGAGGACGGTTACCCCGGACGGAAAACTGATGTCGGTTCCGGTGTCGCCACTCATTCCGTTGCTCTACTATCGCGGCGATCTCTATCAGGAAGCGGGGTTGTCAGCGCCGAAGACGTTCGCCGAACTCGAGGCCAATGCACGCAAGCTCCACAATCCGCCGGAGCGCTATGGCATCGTGCAGCGTGGCGCACGCGGGCCGCACACGGTTGCCTACGACTTCTATCCGTATCTCTACGGTCACGGCGGCGGCATCTTCAAGGACCAATCCGCCAGCGATTACTCCGTCACGCTGAACAGTGCCGAAGGCCGCGAGGCGCTGGAGTACTATGTTCGCCTTGCCAAGGAAGCCGGCCATCCGAAGACGGCGGCAAGCGACCAGGCGGAAGTCATCCAGGCCATGGTCACCGGCAACACCGCGCACATCATGATGGTCATCGCGGCCTGGTCGCAGATGGACGACCCGAACAAGTCCGCGGTCGTCGACAAGGTCGAGTTCGCGCCGACCCCGTCATTGCCGGGTCTTCCCACCGCGCCCGGACTGGGACACTGGCTAGCTGGCATCGCGCACAATGTGCCCGACGACCGCAAGCGCGCCGCATTGGAATTCCTCCGCTGGTTCCAGACGAAGGAGGCGCAGCTGGCCGCCGCGGAGGCCGGCGGCATTCCGACCCATGCCGCGGTCTATAAGGAGCCGATTGCCGAAGAGCGCCGCTACCGCTGGATGAAGCCGCTGGCAGACTCGCTGCCGCATGCGGTAAACATCTACCAGTTCCCGGAAGCCAGCGAAGTCATCGCGGTCCTGGAGCTTGGGCTCAACCGCGCCGTCGCGGGTGAAATCACCCCGGTGGATGCCCTGAACGGCATGGCCGACGATATCCACGCGGTGATGGAGAAGTACAAATACAAAACCGGCGAACTGGAGCCATTGCGCTAGAGCGTCGGACCCAAAAGCCTGCCCTCGGGCGTGACCCAGGGTACCGGTTTTGGGAAACTCCGATGATTTGAAAGTCCACCGCTCTCTAGGTTTCGCAGGGCCTTTGTCATGAGCACAACGTCGCTTCCCTCCCAAGCAGCCTTCGAGCCAGCATCGCGTGCCAGCGGCGCGGCGCTTGGAGATGACCGGCTCTGGCGATGGCTGACCTTCTCGCCCGCGCTGGGTCTCATGGTGCTCCTGACCGCGCTGCCGCTGGCCAATCTGTTTGTGAGCAGCTTTCAGGACATCCTGTGGTCGGGTGGACAAGCGGTCCGAAGCAATGCGGGCCTCGCGCACTATGCGGCGCTTCCCTCCGACGCCTTGTTCCGCGCCGGCCTGTCCAACACCTTCGTCTTCGCGCTCTCGGCCGTCTCCGGCCAGATGGTGCTCGGCCTGCTGCTGGCGCTCCTGTGCAGCAAGGTCACGCGTGGACGCGTGCTCTATCGCGCGATCTTCATCCTGCCCATCCTGATTCCCGGTATCGTCATCGGTGCCATCTGGAAGCTCATGCTCAACTTCGACTTCGGCCTGGTCAACCAGACGCTGGGGTTGATCGGCATAGCTCCGCACGATTGGCTGGGAGCCAGCGAGACGGCGCTGCTGTCGGTGGTGCTGGTCGACATCTGGCACTGGACGCCGTTCTGCTTCCTGTTGTTTCTGGCGGGCATCGAATCGCTTCCGCAAGACGTGTTCGAGGCGGCACGCATAGACGGAGCGACTGCCTGGCAGGAGTTCCGGTTCGTCACGCTGCCGCTGCTAGTCCCAACGCTCATCGTGACCTTCGCCTTTCGGCTGGTGCTCGCGTTCAAGGTGTTCGACGAAGTCTACCTACTGACCAGCGGTGGCCCGGGCACGTCGACCGAGGTGGTCAGCTTCACGCTCTACCAGCGCTTCTTCACGGAAGACCGCATCGGTTACGGCTCCGCCATGTCGGTCGCGGTGATCTTCATCGTTTCCCTTCTGCTGGTCGTGGCGCTCTCGGCCCGCAAGCGCTCGGATGCCGTCGCATGAGTTCCGTTGCCGTCCAGAGACTGCGTTCCGCCCTGGTGCACGCCGTGCTGATCGGCTTTGCGCTGCTCATCGCGGTTCCCGTGATCTGGACGGTCGCGGCCGGGTTCCGGACGCAGATCTCGCTGCTGATGGGAGACCTGTTCTTCACGCCCGTGTTCTTCAATTTCGGAGAAGTCCTGTTTTCGAAGACCTCGGACTTCCTGGTAAACTATCGCAACTCGCTGATCGTCGGCATCACCAGTACGGTCCTGTGCCTGGTTGTCGCGACACTTGCCGCCTGGTCGCTCCATCGGATGCGCTGGCCGCGCTGGATACCAAACATCTTCCTGGCATGGACGCTGATCTTCCACATGATCCCGCCGGTCGCTCTCGCCAGCGCCTGGTACACGATGGCGCGCACGGTCGGCCTCGATAACACCTTCACCGGGCTGATCCTGGCGCACACGACCCTCAATCTGCCGATGGCGATCTGGCTGATGAGCGTTTTTGTGAGGGACGTTCCCAAAGAGCTGGAAGAGGCGGCATTGCTCGACGGCGCATCGACGCCGGTCCTGTTGCGCCACGTCGTGCTGCCGATCATCGCACCGGGCCTCGCCGCGACGGCGATCCTGACATTCGTCTTTTCCTGGAACGAGTTCGCCGTCGCGTTGACGCTCACCATGAAACAGACGGCAACCGTACCGGTCGCCATCGCCAAGTTCGCGCAGGATTTCGAGATCCTCTACACCCAGATGGCCGCGAGTGCCGCGCTGTCGATCCTGCCTGCCCTCCTCCTTCTGCTCATCGCCCAGCGCTACATCGTGAAAGGGCTGACACAGGGCGCGGTCAAGTGAGCACCAGACAGTCCAGCCTGCATTCCCGGAGTCTACCATGAAAGCCAGTTTGCCATGAAAGCCGTGTTCGTCCTGTTCGACTCGCTCAATCGCCATGTCCTGGCGCCCTACCAGGGAACGCGGGTCCCGACTCCGAACTTCGACCGGCTGGCCGCGCGGACGGTAACCTACGACAATCACTATGTCGGCAGCCTTCCATGCATGCCGGCGCGACGCGACATGCTGACCGGGCGGCTCACCTTCCTGCATCGCAGCTGGGGACCGCTGGAGCCCTTCGACAACGCGTTTCCCGAGCTCCTGCACCGGAAGGGCATCTACAGCCATCTGATCACCGACCACTTCCACTACTGGGAAGATGGCGGCGCGACCTACCACAACCGCTATGATTCCTACGAGTTCGTCCGCGGACAGGAGGGCGATCCGTGGAAGGCGATGGTACAGCCTCATTGGGAACGTCTGCGCGAGATGTATCACGCCAGGCAGTTCACCACCGAACGCCGCAAATACTTCTCGCAGAACATCGTCAACCGCGAGTTCATCCGGGAGGAGAAGGATTTCCCCTCCGCCCAGTGCTTCGCGCATGGTTTCGATTTCCTCGACCGCAACCGCGACGCCGATAACTGGCTGCTGCAGATCGAGACCTTCGATCCGCACGAGCCGTTCCATGCGCCATCCCGTTTCAAGGAGCCCTTCGACACGGGATGGAAAGGGCCGATTCGCGACTGGCCCCGCTATGGGCGCGTCGACGAATTGCCGGATGAGTGCGAGGAATTGCGCGCCAACTACTACGCGGTCGTGGCGATGTGCGACCACCTGCTTGGGCAATTGTTGGACTACTTCGATAAGCACGACCTGTGGAAGGACACGGCGCTCGTCGTGACAACCGATCATGGGTTCCTGCTTGGCGAGCACGATTTCTGGGCGAAGAACCGCATGAACCTCTACGAAGAGGTCGCGCACATCCCGCTCTTCATCCACGATCCGCGAAACGCGTCGAGAGCCGGGCTGCGGACAGCCTCGCTGACGCAATCGATCGACCTTGCGCCGACCTTCCTCGACCTGTTCGGTGCCGAAGCGCCGCCGGAGAGCGAGGGCTATTCGCTGCTGTCAATGAAGAACAACGAACGCCGCCGGGACGGCGCCCTGTTCGGCTATTTCGGCGGCGCGGTGAACATCGCCGACGGACGCTACACGTACCATCGCTTCCCGGCCGATTTGGCCCGTCAGGAGATCTACCAATACACGCTGATGCCGACGCACATCTTCGCGCCGTTCTCGCCGGAGGAACTGTCGGATGCGCGGCTTGCGGAACCATTTCCGTTCACAAAGGGCGCCAAGCTGCTCAAGGTGCCGGTGCTCGAGCGGTCGCCGATGTATCTGAACTACGGACCGGGTGCCTTGCTGGAATCCGACACGCGGCTCTACGATCTCGCGACCGATCCCGGCCAGACCAAGCCGATAACGGACGCGCCACAGGAGGCGCGGCTGATCAACATGATGATCGATCTCATGAAAGCCAATGACGCGCCGCCGGAGGCCTTCGCGCGACTCGACTTGTCGTCAGCGGACGAGCGGGCTGCGGAACCGGTCCGATGAGCGAGTGGAGCGCCGCGACTTTGCGGCCGCTGGTCGGCGACTTGCGGCAGGTGGCCAGCGTCCGGCGCGTCGTCTTCGATGACGGCGCCGAGCGCGGCGTGCGGGCGCTCGCGTTCTCCACCGGTGGCGGCCTCGATTTTTCGGTGCTGGCCGATCGCTCAATGGATATCGGTCTTTTGTCCTGGCAAGGCATTCCGTTGAGCTGGCAAAGCCCGGCCGGCTTCGTGGCTCCCACATTGCTCGATGTCGACAGTGAAGACGGCCGGGGCTTCAACCGCGGTTTCAGCGGATTTCTCGTCACCTGTGGGCTCAGCCACATTCGCCTTCCCCGCAATGGCGAGCCGCAGCACGGACGGCTGCCTTTCTCGCCAGCCGCCATCAAGGCCTATGGCGAGTCATGGCAGGCGGCTACGCCGTTTCTCCATTGCGAAGGCGAGATCACACAGGCGCGCTATGGCGGCGAGGCGTTGCGGCTGCACCGGCGGATCGAAGCGCCGATCGGCGGCGCGGCCATCCTCATTCGCGATACCGTCGAGAATGTCGGCACAACCGACACGAAGCAGCCAATGCTCTACCACTTCAATCTCGGCTACCCCGCGATCATGACGGGAAGCACGGTCGAGTTGGACGGGCGGCGGCTCATCGGTCCGATCGAGCTTCCCGATGCGGAGAACGGCCTGGTCACTGCGCGGACCTGGCCGGCCTCCGGCCCCACGGCCATGTGCGTCCTTCGCTCGCCTGGCGGGCTTGCGGTGCGGTTTGAGTTCGACACCGACGCGCTGGGTCATCTCCAGCTCTGGCATGATCTCAGGCCGGGCGTCGGCGTCCTATCGATCGAACCCTGCACGAGCGGGCGCCCTACCGATGGCTCGTCGCCCGCGGAAGCGGTTCTCAGGCCGGGCGAGCGACGGTCCTACCGCGTCCTTGTTTCCATTGAAGGGAATGCGGCGGCGACGCTGCCGCGCCCGTCCCAAGCGGATACCGATTGAGCAATGTCGCTGCGCATCGGCATACTGAGCTTCGCGCACTATCACGCCAACTTCTGGTCCGAAGCCTTTGCGGCAGACCCGCGCGTTTTGCTGGTCGGCGTCTGGGACGACGACGCGTCGCGCCGACAGACCGCTGCGACCTGCTTTGCGATGCAGCAGTTCGACGATATCGACAGGCTTCTGGCGTCGGTCGATGCCGTCGCCATATGCTCCGAGACGGCCCGGCACCGGCCCCTCATTGAGGCAGCGGCGCGGCGCGGGCACGCGGTTCTATGCGAGAAGCCCCTGGCCGCAAGCATGGACGACGCGGCTGCAATCGAGATTGCCGTTCGCGATCGCGGCATCAAGTTCATGCAAAGCTTCCCAAAACGCCTCGACCCGGCAAGCATCAGGGTCCGAGACCTCATCCAATCGGGCGAGCTCGGCGAAATCCGGCTCGTGCGCGTGAGGCACGGCCACAACCACGGGCGAGACGCTGTTTTCACGAATGGCTGGTGGACCAGGCCGGAAGTCAGTGGCGGCGGCACCCTGATCGACGAGGGCGTACACGCGGTCGATTTTCTGCGCTGGCTGTTCGGCAATCCACAAACGGTCCAGGCGAACATCTCTTTTTTTGACGGTCTTGCCGTCGAGGATGCCGCGATTGCCATGCTGCGATGGGAAAATGGGCTGTTGGCCGAAGTGGCAACGAGTTGGTCGTTCGCCGCGGGGCACGACTCGGTGGAAGTCTACGGATCGGAGGCGACCGTCCTCCTCGCCGGAGTCGACCTCGCGTCTCGCAACCTGTGTGGCCCAAGCTACCTCAGGCTTGCGCGAAACGGCGCGGTTGGCTGGGAAACCCTCGACGTCGTCCCGCGGTTCGTCGCCGGAGGTTTCCATCACGCAGTGGCGTCCGCATTCGTGGACTACATGCTGGGCGTAAGCGACGCCCCAAGTTCGGTACTGGATGGGAAAGCCGCGCTCGCCATCGTCGTCGCAGCGTATGAATCCGCACGAAACGGTGCGTCAGTCACCATCCGCTATTGAGATGGTTGCGGAGGACACGCAACATAGCCAATCGTCGGCGCTCTCAACGCGCCGCCCAGACCAGGCCGCGACGAAATATCGTTCGCATCTGCGGCACCGCGAACTCTTTGGCGACATGGCCGAGCGCCGAATAGAACACCCTTCCCTTGCCGTGCCGGCGCTTCCAGACGACCGGCATGACCACGCCTTCTATCCAGGAGGCGTGCTCGCCGGAGAAGGTGGTGGTCGCCAGCACCTCGTTCGATGGGTCCACGTGCATGTAGTACTGCTCGGAGCGGTACGAGAAATCATCGATGCCGTTCATGATCGGATCGTCGCGCCTGGTGATGTCAACCCGGTAGTCGATAATGTTGCCCGGGTGGGCCACCCACTGACCGCCGCACATGAACTGGTATTCCGTGGCCTCACGAAAGGCGTCGCACATGCCACCGTGATAGCCGCCAAGGCCGACACCGCCCTCGACCGCCTTTGTCAGGTTGAGCTCCTCGTTCTTCGCAAGCTTGGCCATCGTGTAGATCGGGACGATCAGGCTCAAATCGGCGATCGCGGGGTCGGCGAATATCTCGGTCGTGGTTTCGACGCGCACGCCAAGCCCTTCTTCTTCGAGCATCGCCTTGACGACGCGCGCACCTTCTTCCGGTTCGTGTCCATCCCAGCCGCCCCATACGATCAACGCTTGCCGCATATTCTTCTCCGTCAGTTGGTTGTATCGCCAAAACGAGCCTTCGGCGGCAGTGCGGCCGGCCGAACCGGTCAAGCAACCGGGCGCTTTGCCAGCAGCAGGCCACATCCAAGCATGATCATAGCGCCGCCCGAGCCTTCACGAAGACAGCGAATGAGATTCGGACGGGACGCCGCGCCATCGCGAAGTCTTCCGGCTGCAAACGCCACGACAATATCGGCAAGCGTGTTAAGAGCAACCGAGATGGCGCCGAGGATCACGAACTGCAGGGCAACGTGATCCGACGATGTATCGACAAACTGGGGAATGAAGGCGAGGAAGAATGCGGCCGTCTTCGGGTTCATCGCTTCCACAAGAACGCCATCCCTGAAGGCCCGCATTGCGCCGACGGGCGGCTCTGAATGACCCAGCGACTTGTAGTCGAGCCTGGCATGGCGAATGGTTCGGTATCCCATCCAGACCAGATAGAGCGCGCCGACCACCTTGAGTGCCGTGAACAATTCGGCGCTTGCCAGCACGATCGCCGAGACGCCAAGGCTGCCGGCTACGACATGAAACAGCCCGCCGAGACCATTCCCAAGGCTCGAAGCGATTCCTTCCGAGCGGCCGCCGGAAAGGGTTCGGGCGGCGACATAGAAAATCCCCGGACCCGGAGTAATCGCCAGAAGGAATGCCGTGAACAGGTAGACGGTGAAGGCGTTGGAATTCAGCATGGAAATGTCCCGGATGAAGACTGTCTATCGAAGTTGCATACAAACTGTGGAACCAGCGGAGAAAACCGCGTCGAGATGGTCGAGAGCGGCGACGACGCGCTGCCGTGCCTGGTCCTTCAGTGGGAGGACGGGGCGTGGCGGATCGACGTCGCAGAGGTTCAGAAGCTTGGCGATGGCATACATCACCCTGAAGCTGCCGAATTCCTTGAACAGCGCCCAAAGCGGTCCGAAGGCGGCGTCAAATCGCTCGACGGTCGCGACGTCCCCGGCTTGCGCCGCTCGCGTCAGGGCCAGAGCCTGTGACGGCAGAAGTCCTGCGATGACGGAATACCAAGTGTCGCTCCCGGCGAGCAGCGCAGGCGCCCCGCCCCAGTCGCCGCTGTAGCCAATCTTGAATGCCGACCCGGTCGCAGACCGGAGGGAGGCGAGTTCGGAAGCGAAGTCACCACCGGACGGCAAAGGCATCTTCACGGCTTCAATGTTCGCCACCTTCGACAAGCGGGAAATGAGGTCCAGGCTGAAAGTGAACTTGGTTGTGCCGGGATTGTTGTAGATGCAAAGCGGGAGCTGCCCCGCGTCGGCGACTGCGGCGAAGTGTTCGAAGACCTCGTCGTCAAAGAGCGGCGTATAGGAAACCGGAGCGAGAAGCAGGCCGTCGGCGCCCGCAGCCTTCGCGTCACGGGCAAGGTCCACCGCATCGCTGGTCCGGATCGCTCCGACGCCGACCATAACCGGGATTTTGCCGCCGACCGTGTCCATTGCCGTTTCGACCGCGCGTCGACGCTCTTCTCGCGTGAGGAAAGCGTAGGCGCCGGTACTGCCGAGCAGTCCGATGGAGTCCGCTCTCGCCTCCTCGATGTGCTTCAGAAGGCGCGCGAGGGCGGCGGTGTCGAGCCTGCCGGAAGCGTCCGCCGGGGTGATCGGGAATGCCGAAAGGCCTTGGAAGATAGACATGGAGGAACCTTTCAAATGCGGATCAGGAGAAGCTTCAGCCCGGCAAATCCGAAGAATACGGCCAGCGTGCCTTCGATCCAGCGCCGCGCCCGCCGATACAGGCGAATCATGGGAGCGGTCGAAAAGACGATCGCGTAGCCGCAGAAGATGGTGACGCTCAGGACCGCGCAGCCTGCGAGGATCACGAGAGCCGTATGCGGCGACGACCCAGAGCCGAGCCCCAGCGTCATCAGTGCGATCCATGCCAGGATCGATTTCGGATTGGTGAGATGCATTAGCAGTCCGCGCTTGTAGAGAGTGGCCGCCGTCGCCTTCCGTTCGCAAGTCGGGCGAAGCTGATCCTGGTCTGAAGAAAGCGCAGCCTTGCCCGCTTTGAAGGCGAGATAGAGAAGATATAGGCCTCCAAGCACCTGCAGGACCACGAGTGCCTGCGCGTATCGACTGAGGATCGCCGAGACACCTGTCGCCGCCATCAGGCCCCAAAAGATCGAGCCGCTGACTACGCCAGACGCGATTGCCAGCGCGGCCCTGCGGCCGTCGTTCATGGCGACGGCCATGATGCGCATATTGCTCGGGCCGGGACTACCGGCAGCGATGACGTAGGCGGTAAAGACGATGATGAATTGGTGGACGTCGGCCAGCATTTTACTTCTTCGGGAGGTGCAAACTGGCATCTTCAATACCCGTCCAACTGGCCCTGACATAGAACCACTTTTAGATAAAAGGTTCTGGTCCAGTTGACCTCAGGCCTTTGCCTGACTGAGTTTTCCCGGTAATGTCTGGATCAACGAAACGTCTTCATTTGGGTAATCACGATGGTCCAGTTGCCACCCCGCAAGCAGAATTCGTCATCGGGACTGGGCGCGCGCGGGATATATGAGGACCTACGGGAACAGATCGTGGCGGAGGTATACGGCCGCGGAGACGTCCTTCCGTCGGCTCGTGCACTGGCGGTCGAGCTTGGCGTCTCACGAACGACTGTGACGTCCGCTTACGAACAGCTCGCCGCCGAGGGGTTCGTGGTCATTCGACATGGCGCTCGGCCACGGGTGGCCATCAAGATCGTGCACAGCGAGCCGGGAGAAGTCCTTCATACAGCCGGTGAGCCACACAGCCTCTCCGCGTTCGGAGAAAGGCTTCGATCCCGAGCCATTCCGATGCGGGCTCAGTCGGAGAAGCTCGTCGCCGACTTCCGCTACGGCGACATGTCGGCCTTTGACTTCCCGACCCTTGCCTGGCGGAAGGCCATGAACGATGCTGCGCTGGGACGGCCGCCCAAGTTATCCTATGGCGACCCCTGTGGCTTGATCCGCCTGCGTACCGCCCTGCAGGGTTATCTATGGCGAGCGCGGAGCATCAGGTGCGAGGTGGGCGAAATCGTCATCGTCAACGGTTCTCAGCAGGGACTGGATCTCTGCGCCCGCCTCCTTCTCGATGAGGGCGACGGGTTCGCCATCGAAGAGCCGTGCTACCCGATGGCACGGAGCGTCTTCGAGATGACAGGAGCCATCGCCGCCCCTGTGGAGGTTGACGCCGAGGGCATCAGAGCGGACTTGTTGGCGGATGTTGGCGCACGGCTGGCTTACGTCACGCCTTCACATCAGTTTCCTTTGGGAAGCGTAATGTCCATGGGTCGACGCCAGCAATTGCTAAGATGGGCGCAAGAGAAGAGGGCCTACATCGTCGAGGACGACTACGACAGCGAATATCGATTCGACATGAACCCGATACCACCGCTTCGCGCGCTCGGAGGCGCGTCGAACGTCATCTATATCGGTACGGTTTCGAAGACACTGTCGCCGTTGCTCCGGATCGGCTACGTCGTCATTCCGCGAGAGTTGCAGGAGGTTTTTGCCCACGCCAAGCGCCTGACGGACAGGCATGCCCCCATCCTCGAACAGGAGGCGCTTGCGACTCTGGTGGAATCCGGCGTCTACGAAAGCCACGTGCGCAAGGCCCGGCGTCAAAATGCCCGCCGACGTGCAGCGCTCCTCGACGCTCTGCACGCTGAATTTGGGGATGTCGTTCGGGTCGAAGGCGCGCAGGCCGGTCTACACGTCGTCGTCTGGTTCGGCGACATGCCGCCCTCTATGGCGACATCGTTCATCGATAAAGCCGCCTCGCTCGGAGTCGGCATCTACCCCATATCACCTCATTATTTCGATCAGACATTGGATCGGAGGTGCCTCGGCCTGGTGATGGGATACGCAAGTCTTACCGAGAGCCAAATCCACAGAGGACTAAAGCTCCTTCGACGCGCTTACGAGGATGCAATAAGCTGCGGCGACGGAAGGCCAGCGCAAAAGCCATGCTTGATTGCCGATAGGCTCGGCACCCCAAAGGTTGTGACCTCCCTCTAGAACCACCGCCGTTCAGGCTCGGAACTCTTTGCAATCACAATTCCCAAGAGAACACCGAGCACGCCGCCAAGCATCATCGCCGAAGAAATTGTGCCTGGGTTCTGCTGGACAGTTTCAGTCACGGTGTGCGCCTGGCTACGCAATTGCCGGGCTGCGCGCGAGGCCCGTTCGGCGGCGCTGTCGTACCAGCCCTGTGTCTCCTCGGCGCGGTCGGAAAGGGTCCGATTTATTTTGGTGATTTCGCGGCGAAGCTCAGCGATCTGCTTCTTCATCGTCTCCTGGGCTTCGTTTGCCCCCTTTGAGGCGCCTGCCATACTGGTGGTTTCGGCCATTGGATTTCTCCCTTTGATATCAGACAGGGAAACGGTCGCGGACGCGCAGGGTTCCTTGCCTTGGAAAACCGCACGATGATTGCGTTATCAAGCATTCCCTTGCACCCGCGTGTGGCGGGCAATGATGCTCTCCTCGTCGGTCGCGACGACGCGTATTTCGACCTTGCTGTCCGGTCGGCTTATGATCTCGGCATGAGAGGCATTGGATGGCTCGTCAATCGCCACGCCAAGCCAATGAAGCCTTTCGCATATTGCCATGCGGACCGGCGCCGAGCGCTCGCCAATGCCGGCGGTGAACACGAGGCATTCGAGGCCGCCCAACGTGTTGGCGAGCGCGGCAGTCTCCCTTGCTGCCCTGAAAGCAAAAAGGTCTACCGCTTCGCGGGCGTGGGGGTCGTCGCTTGCTTCCAGCGTGCGCATGTCGCCCGAGATGCCGGATATTCCGAGCAGCCCGGATTCCTCATAGAGCATGTGCTGCAGAGCTTCCCCCGTGATCCCTCGTTCCAGGACGAAGTACAAAAGCACGCCCGGATCGATGGCACCGCAACGCGTGCCCATGACCAGGCCGTCGAGGGCGGAAAAGCCCATCGTCGTATCGACGCTTCTCCCGTCGCGCATGGCGCACAGGCTCGCTCCATTGCCGAGATGGGCGACGATCGTGCGCTTCGCTGCAAGAGCGGGCGATATCTCCTTGAGCCGCCCGGCGATATATTCGTAGGAAAGACCGTGAAACCCGTAGCGGCGGATCCCTTCCGCATCGTATTTGCGCGGCAGTGCGAAGCGGCTCACGATCAGATCGATCGTCTGATGGAAGGCTGTGTCGAAGCATCCGACCTGCGGCAGATCCGGCCGCAGCGCGGCAAGTGTCCGGATCGGCGCGAGACTGCGAGGCTGGTGCAGCGGAGCAAGCGGCGTCAGCCTGTCCAAGCCCTCGATCACGGCAGGCGTCAGACGGACGGGTTCGACGAACTCGCACCCGCCATGCACGATGCGATGGCCGGCGGCGATTAGTTTCCTGCCGCCAAGTTCGCTCTCGATCCAATCGAGCAACGCGTCGATGCCCGCGTTGCGCGCGTCTCCGGCAAGCGGCCGATCACACTGCACTGTTCCATCGGCCGCCTTCGCGCTGAGCCTCGGCGCATCGCCCAGATCCAGCTTGCCACGCGAGACAAGTTGCAGTTCCGCGGAGGGTTCAAGGTCGTATAGTCCGAACTTGATGCTGGAGGAGCCGGCGTTCAGTGCAAGAATTGCGTGTCGCATCAATCGCCAGCCTTCGTCGCGCTGTTCTCGGGCCAGTTCCACTCCTGAACCTCGGGCATGTCTTCGCCGTACTCGCGGACATAGGCCCTATGTTCCACAAGCTTCGCTTGAAGTTCGGCAGCAAGGCCTTTCGCACGTTCGGCGAGCCCGGGTACGTGTTTGATCGCGGCGAGCGCCAGGTGAAAACGGTCAAGTTCATTGAGTACGACCATGTCGAACGGCGTCGTGGTGGTGCCTTCCTCGCGAAAACCATGCACATGCATGTTGTCATGGTTGGCGCGTCGGTAGGTCAGGCGGTGGATGAGGTAGGGATAGCCGTGATAGGCGAAGATGACTGGCTTGGTTTTCGTGAACAGTGCGTCGAAATCCTCATCGGCGAGACCATGCGGATGCTTTGAATTCGACTGCAGCGTCATCAGGTCGACCACGTTGACGACGCGAACCTTCAGGTCCGGAAGCGCCGAACGCAAAATGTCGGTGGCAGCGAGCGTCTCCAGTGTCGGCACGTCGCCGGCGCAGCCCATGACCACATCCGGATCCTCGCCCTTCGCAACCGTCCCGGCCCATTCCCAGATCCCCGCCCCCGCCCTGCAGTGCGCTTCTGCGTCTTCGACGGACAGCCATTGCGGCGCTGGCTGCTTGCCGGCGGTGATCACGTTGATGCGGTTGTAGGTTTTCAGGCAATGCTCGGTGATCCAGAGCAGCGTGTTGGCATCCGGCGGGAAATAGAGCCTGACCGTATCGGCCTTCTTGTTGGCGACGAAATCGGCAAAGCCCGGATCCTGGTGGCTGAAGCCGTTGTGATCCTGCCGCCAGACATGGGAGGTCAGCAGGTAATTGAGTGAGGCGATCGGCTTGCGCCAGGCAAGCTCGCGGGATGTCTTCAGCCATTTCGCATGCTGGTTGACCATGGAATCGACGATGTGGATGAACGCCTCGTAGCACGAGAGCAGGCCATGGCGGCCGGTCAGCAGGTAGCCCTCCAGCCAACCCTGGCAAAGATGCTCGCTGAGCACTTCCATGACGCGGCCGTCACGGGAGAGGTGGACGTCATAGGGCTCGATCCGCTGCATCCAGACCCGGTTCGTGACCTCGAAGACGTCGTCAAGGCGGTTGGAGGATGTCTCATCCGGCCCCATCAGCCGGAAATTCCTGGCATCCGCATTCAGGCGCATGACGTCGCGGAGATAGCTTCCGAGAATCCGCGTCGCCTCGGCCTTGGCGCCACCCGGACGCGGCACATCGAGCGCCAGGCTTCTCCAATCGGGAAGCACGAGGTCGCGCTTCAGCAATCCGCCATTGGCATAGGGGGTTGAGCCCATGCGCTTGGGCCCGGTTGGCGCAAGCGCCGCCAGCTCTGGAAGCAGACGCCCGCTGTTGTCGAACAGCTTTTCCGGTTCGTAGCTCCGCATCCAGTCTTCGAGGATCTTGCGGTGCGCCTCATTGCCGCGAGCGTTCGACACCGGCACTTGATGCGAACGCCAGAAATCCTCGACCTTCTTGCCATCGACCTCTTTCGGTCCGGTCCACCCCTTCGGGCTGCGCAGCACGATCATCGGCCACAGCGGACGCTCTCCCTGCCAGCCCGAAGCACGGGCTCGCTTCTGGATGGAGCGGATTCTGTCGAGCGCGGTGTCCAGCTTCGTGGTCATCATCCGATGCATGGGAACTGGCTCGTGACCTTCGACGAAAAATGGTTCGTAGCCATAGCCGGCGAACAGGCTTCGCAATTCCACGTCATCCATGCGGGCAAGGATCGTCGGGTTGGCGATCTTGTAGCCGTTGAGATGCAGGATCGGCAGCACGGCGCCGTCGGATGCCGGGTTGAGGAACTTGTTGGAGTGCCATGCCGCCGCGAGCGGACCGGTTTCCGCTTCGCCGTCGCCGACGACGCAGGCGACCACCAGATCGGGATTGTCGAAAACCGCGCCGAAAGCATGGACCAGCGCATATCCCAGTTCTCCGCCTTCATGGATCGAGCCGGGCGTTTCGGGCGCCACATGGCTGGGGACTCCGCCAGGGAAGGAGAATTGCCGGAACAGTTTTCTCAGGCCGTCTTCGCCCCGGCCGATTTCAGGATAGATCTCGCTGTAGGTGCCCTCGAGCCACGTGTTTGCGACCATCGCCGGGCCGCCATGACCTGGGCCGCAGATAAACAGAACGTCGAGACCGCGTTCACGGATCACACGGTTCAGGTGGACGTAGATGAAGTTGAGGCCAGGTGTCGTGCCCCAATGGCCGAGCAGCCGCGGCTTGACGTGTTCGGCTTTCAGGGGCTCGCGCAGCAGCGGATTGTCGAGCAGATAGATCTGGCCAACCGAAATGTAATTCGCGGCGCGCCAATAGCGGTCCATGAGATTGACCTGATCAAGACTTGTTGTCCGCGCAGTGGTCCGAGCCTCGTCGTTCATCGAAACGTCTCCAGAATGCGTTCGCCCCGTCGATATCTGGAGTGGCATCGTCCTGGAGAAAGGATTTGCACGGAAATATGTTTGGCCGGAGCCGCCGCTGCGCCGCCAATTGCTCTTTTGCAGGAACCTGGAAGCTCGCCAACGGTTAAGGAGACTAGCCGCAGGAAATGAGATCAAGCGCCGCCGAGGCCGAGCGCATACCGATCGAGGGATTGTCGCCGAGAAGCCGTTGGGCACCATTGGGGCGCAATCGGGGCGGAGGAACGTCAGCTGGCAGGAGGAGCAAAAGATGCTCGACCTTTCCGATGCACGCGACCGAATGGTCGAGGTCCATCTCAGCCGCCGTGGCATCCATGACCGCGAGGTGCTGGAAGCGATGCGTGAGGTTCCGCGCGAGGCCTTCGTCGCTCCCGGCTTTGAAGAATTCGCCTACGAGGATGGGCCGCTGCCGATTGCGGAGGGTCAGACGATATCGCAGCCCTATATCGTCGCCTTGATGATCGAGATGGCAGAGATCGGACCGGGCGACCATGTCCTGGAGGTTGGCACCGGCTCAGGGTACGCGGCTGCCGTGATGAGCCGGATCGTCGAACGCGTTTACACGATCGAACGCCACGCCGGGTTGGCGGAAACGGCGAAACAGCGGTTCGAAGAGCTTGGCTATGACAATATCGAAGTCCGCACCGGCGATGGCACCAAAGGCTGGCCCGACGCAGCGCCCTTCGACGCCATTCTGGTCGCAGCCGGCGGACCCGGTGCGCCGCTTGCCCTTCAGGAACAGCTCGACGTCGGCGGCAGGCTCGTCATCCCGGTCGGCGACGAACCGCATGATCAGCGCCTTCTCAAGGTCACCCGAACCGGCGCTGCAACTTACAGCGAGGAGGATTTCGGCGGCGTGCGGTTTGTCCCGCTCATCGGCGAGCAGGGCTGGCCCGAGAGCGGCAACCGTATCGCGAACGATCGTCCGTCCGGACGCGCACGCACGCGCAGTCTGCCGGAGTTGATCGCGGCAGCGGCCGAACCGTTGCCGGGCTTCGACGATCCGGCGTTCGGCGAATTGTTCGATCGGTTTGGCGACCGGCGCGTCGTCCTGCTCGGTGAAGCGAGCCACGGCACGTCAGAGTTCTACCTGGCCCGCGCAGCGATCACCCGCAGGCTCATCGAGAAGCACGGCTTCACCATCGTCGCTGTCGAGGCTGACTGGCCTGACGCAGCGGCGATCGATCGCTATGTCCGCCACCGGCCGCCACGGGTCAACGCCGATCCGCCGTTCCAGCGGTTTCCCACCTGGATGTGGCGCAACACCGACGTTGCCGCATTCGTCGACTGGATGCGACATCACAATGAGCGCATCAGGCTATCGTCCCGACTGGCGGGGTTCTATGGCCTCGACATCTACAATATGAGCGGATCGATCGCCGCGGTTCTGCAATATCTCGATCGGGTCGATCCGCAGGCAGCAAAGATCGCGCGTGAACGCTATGGCTGCCTGACGCCTTGGCAACATGAACCATCCACCTACGGCCGTGTCGCGCTCACATCGGGTTTCGAGAAATGCGAGGAGGCCGTGCTTGAACAATGCCGCGAGCTGCTTGCCAAGCAGCTCGACTATGCCCAGCAGGACGGCGTCGATTTCATGGATGCCACCCAGAATGCCCGGCTGATCGCCTCCGCAGAACGCTATTATCGGATCATGTACTATGGCGGCGCGCAGTCCTGGAACCTGCGCGACACCCATATGTTCGAGACGCTCGAGCATCTGCTGGAGGCCCGCGGGCCGAACGCCAAGGCGGTCGTGTGGGCGCATAATTCCCATATTGGCGACGCCCGCTATACCGAAATGGGAATTGTCAGGGACGAAGTGAATATCGGCCAGCTCTGCCGCCAGCGTTTCGGCGACGAGGCAGCCTTGATCGGGCTCAGTACGCATTCCGGGACAGTCGCCGCAGCCTCCGACTGGGATGGCGAGATGGAAATCAAGCGGGTGCGGCCTTCCCATAGCGATAGCTACGAGCGGCTTTGCCATGACTGTGGCGTCTCGCGTTTCCTGCTCGACATCAAACGCGACGACACGTTGCGCGAGCGGCTTCTGGAGCGTCGGCTGGAGCGCTTCATCGGCGTGATCTATCGGCCGGAAACCGAACTGCGCAGCCATTACGCGGATGCCTCTCTTTCCCAGCAGTTTGACGCGTTCGTCTGGTTTGACGACACCGCCGCGGTGACGCCGCTTGGGCCGGAGCATGTGGGAACGGGCGTTCCCGACACCTATCCGTTCGGGCTTTAGCCGCCTCTCGGACAAGGCCGCGTCAAGGTGAGTTTCGGCGGAACATTCATCGCGCCCTGCTGTTTCTAGAACAGGACCCTTTTCGAAGGAGTTGTGCCATGAGCGGAACCAAACATCCAAAGTGGAAAAAGCCGAGCGATGCCGATCTGAGGAACAATCCCGGTATCGGGACCTCGAAGGGCACGATCAAGGAAGGCGACGAACTCGTACTCGAAGGCGAAAACACGATCGAGGGCGACGTCGAGAACGACACGAACGCCCTTGGCGGGATCAATCCAAGGCAAAAGATGCGGACGAACAAGTAGCGTCGCTGCGCATCCCGCGCGCTATTCACTCCCAGCAAAAAATGTCGCGGCGACAGCAATCGAGCTCAGGCTCAGCATCGCCAGGCCTGCCCTGGCGACGTGCGAGGCTTCCCAAACATCGCGCAAGTCTTTCCAGTCGCCGCTTTGCTTCCGACGGAGCATTGAAAAAAACGTCGCGGCTGGTTTCGACACAGCGACATCCTGCACCCAGAAATTGTTGACGGGATGCGTCACCAACCAATAGGTCGCATGTTCCGCCACCAGAAAGACAAGGGCCGCCAAGGTCCACCAGAATCGAGCGCCTGGATAAGGCGTGAGGTAAAGCAGAATGGCGAGTGCAATGATGCCGCCGATCTCGGCAAACCCGCCGATCGTGAAGCCGGGATAGTAGATCGCCTGCACAGATTTGTAGGTGGCCTCCTTGAGGCGCAACTTGCCGGGCAACTCCAACGCGTGCGCGAGCGAGAGCGCCATTGTGATTGCGACCAGAAGAAGGGTGACAATCGTGAACGCGCGCATGCTGTTCCTCCTTGAACCGTCCTGGCAATACGCGGCGTACATAGCGTGCTCGCCGACACGGTAAAGCGACGAAGGTGGAGCCGCCGCTCCATTTTTCAACGCCGCTGGCATTGAGCCCCACCGCTAAGGCAGGGAACCATCGTTCGGCGCGATGGTTGTCACCCTGGATGATCCTCCTCCGAGGAAACGGAAGGAGACACATCCCGCTGCGAACGACCCACGTCTACGCCGGGGTCGACAGCGAAAACGAGCTACTCATTGGCGCCTGAGCTGTTGAATTGGAAACACATTGGCGCCGAGGAGATGTGAAGCAAGCTTCGGGGAGTGTCCATGACCGATCCTGATCCTGATCCGAACAATCCCGTGCCGATACCGGATAATCCCAATCCTGAGCCTGCCCGGCCGCCTGCTCCGCCGGAAACTCCGCCGGATGAACCTCCGGGCGTTCCTCCGCCTTCTCCTGATCCCGTTCCCAGCCCGCAAAGGCAGCCCGTCGAAATTCCTCCCGAGACACCATCCGAAATTCCCACGGAACCGACCTTCCCGGGTCCGACGGCCAGAGCATTGGACCCAAAAGCGGAAATCGGCTAGGAGGTCGTCGCCGGCTATCCCGGTTTTGGTCATTCGCCGATTTGGCTGGTCGAACGTTCGTTGAGCGTCCTACCCGTTTGCGCATCGATCGCCGCCAGGCTGACCTCATAGCCCCACAGGCGACGGATATGGCGCAGTGTGGCGTCGCGACTGGCCTCCTCCAGCACGATGCCGTCCTTCACCTTGTGCTCCAGTCGCAACTGTCGGTCGCCGAGCAGATCGACATCCACCACCTGGATATCCGGGCGGCTCGCGCCGATGTCGTAGCTGTAGGCGAGCCCGGCGCGTATTTTTTCGTAGCCACGCTCATTGTGTATCGACGCGACTTCGTAATGCGGTTCGCTGGCCGCATCGGCGAGGATAAAGAACCGCCACTTCCGCATCAGAGCGGGGCTCAGATACTGGCGGATGAAAGATTCGTCGCGATGGTTCGCCCATGCGTCGAGCAGGGTTTCGCGCCAATTGCCGTTGCCGGCGATATCGGGGAACCAGTCACGATCCTCGGCGGTCGGCTCAGTCGATATGCGCTGGATGTCCTGCATCATGTCGAGGCCCAGGGCATAGGGATTGATGCCGGAAAAACGCGGGTCGTCGAAGCCCGGCTGAAAGATCACGTTCGAATGGTTGCGCAGGATTTCCAGCATCGCGCCTTCGGTGATCAGACCGCGATCGAACAGCATGTTCATGAGTGTGTAGTGCACAAACGTGGCGCAACCTTCGTTCATCACCTGCGTTTGCCGCTGCGGATAAAAGTATTGCGCGACGACGCGGACGATCCTGATGATTTCACGTTGCCAAGGCTCCAGGACCAGGCTGTTTTTTTCCAGGAAGTAGAGCAGGTTTTCCTCCGGCAGGTTGAGCGTTTTCTTCCGCTCCGCCATGCCGAGGTCCGTTTCGCTGGCCTTGGTCCCGTCCTTCGATCGCGGGAGCGTGCGCCACAGGTCATTGTAGGAACGCTCTTCGTACTCCAGGCGCTCGCGAACGCCTTCACGCTGCCGCTCCGACGACAGCTTCGGCGGCCGATGGTATCTGAACACGCCCTGTTCCATCAGCGCGTGGGCCGAGTCGAGGATCGCCTCCACCGCGGCCACACCGTGCCGCTCCTCGCAACGGGCAATGTAACCCTTGGCGAAATCGAGATAGCTCAGGATCGCGCTGGCGTCCGTCCACTGCCGGAACAGATGATTGTTCTTGAAGAAATGATTATGGCCAAGCGCTGCATGAGCTGTCACCAGGGCCTGCAGGGCCATGGTGTTTTCCTCCATCAGGTAGACGATGCAAGGATTGGAATTGATGACCAGTTCATAGGCGAGCCCCCGCCCGCCTTTGCGATAGAGCAATTCCTGGTAGAGGAAATGCTTGCCGAAAGACCAGTGGCGATACATCAGCGGCATGCCGACCGAGGAATAGGCGTCGAGCATCTGCTGGGACGAGATGATCTCCATCTGCACCGGATAGACGTCGAGGTGAAGCTCTTCGATCGCGATCGCCTCGATTGCTTCGTAGGCGCGCGACAGTGTCTTGAAATCCCAGTCGGACCCTGAAAAGAGCAAACCGGATTTGCTGGTTTGGCTGGATTTGCTGGCCTGGTTCGCCATCAGTTCCCCCCTCAGGCACTTTTCTGGAAGGCCGGCTGCCTGGCAAAGAGCTGGCGAAAGACCGGATAGATGTCGGCTGCGTTGGCGATACGGCTCATCTGGAAATTCGGCCATCTCTGGTTGACAGCGCTGTAGGCGCGCCAGAGCGAGGTTCCATTGTCGGTGCTGCCGAAAATATGGCTCTCGCGTTCGTCAATGATCTCGACATAGGCGAAATACTGGCACAGGCGCATGATCTGGCCGTCCATGAGACCGATGCAGCGCTCGGAATCGGTTACGAAATTGTCGCCGTCCGATGCCTGGGCGGCATAGATGTTCCACTCGTTGGAGGGATAGCGTTGCGCGATGATGCGATGCATCTCCTCGAGTGCCGTGGAAACGACCGTACCGCCGCTTTGGGTATTGTAGAAGAAGGTCTCCTCGTCCACCTCCTGCGCCTCGTGCGTATGGCGGATGAAGACGATTTCGGTGCGGTCGTAGCGCCGTTTCAGGAAGAGGTGCAACAGCACGAAGAAGCGCTTGGCCAGATCCTTCTCGCGTTCGCCCATCGAGCCGGATACGTCCATGAGACAGAACATGACCGCATTGGCATTCGGCACAGGCTGGGCGTCGAAACGGTTGAAGCGGATGTCGACGGGGTCGACATAGGCGATCCGCTTGCGGCGGCGCTCAAGTCGCTCAAGCTCTTCCCGCAACGCTGTAATGCGCTGGTGTGCCGCCGCGCTCTGGGGCTCTGCCTCCAGGATTGCGAGTTCCTTCTCAATCGCATCAAGTTCCTCGCGCCTAGGACGCCTGAGCGCAATCCGGCGACCATGGCTGTGTCGCATCGTGCGCCCGACATTGATATTGGTCGGGGAACCGGTCGCGGCGAATCCGGCCCGGCGCGGCTTAAAGGCAAGTATCTCCTTGAGGTTGAGCTTGACCATGTCGGGAAGTTCGAGATCCTCGAAAAAGAGGTCGAGCACCTCTTCGCGCGAGAGCACGAAACGAAAATCGTCTTCCGAGACCGTTTTCCCCGGAGACGAGCCGCCGCCGCCCTGGCCGGGCTTGGGAACCCGGTCGCCTGGAGCGAAATGCTTGTTGCCCGGCAGGATGTGCTGCCGCCTGCCGCTGTCCTTCGCATCGCTGAAGCTCGGCTCGGCTGTGCCCTTCGCCGGCATGGAGACGGCATGCTCGGCATCCACGTCGGCGATCCTGCCGATACGGATCCGTTCCCGGATGCTTCGCTTCAGCTCTTCGCGCGCACGCTTCAGGAAGCGCTGGCGGTTGCCGAGGCTCTTGTCCTTCGGGTTCAGTCGGCGGTCGACAAAGATCGGCATGGAACCATCCCGGCTGGACTCAGCCCGCCTTGTTCACCCGCATGTACCAGTCCACCAGCCGGCGGACCTGACGTTCGGTGTAACCGCGTCCGACCATCCGATGCACGAACTCGGTATGCCGCTTCTCCGTTACGCTGTCCTGCTTGGAGCCGAAGCTGATCACCGGGAGCAGATCCTCGACTTGGCCGAACATCCGCTTCTCGATGACTTCGCGCAGCTTTTCATAGCTTGTCCATGACGGGTTGCGGCCATGGTTCCTCGCCCGGGCGCGCAACGTGAACTTCACGACCTCGTTGCGGAAGTCCTTGGGATTGGCAATGCCGGCCGGCTTTTCGACTTGCGACAGTTCGTTGTCCAGCACCTCGCGATTGAGGATCTGGCCGGTATCGGGATCTTTGTAGTCCTGATCCTCGATCCAGGCATCGGCGTAGGCGATGTAGCGGTCGAACAGATTCTGGCCGTATTCGCTGTAGGATTCCAGATAGGCCTTCTGAATCTCGTGTCCGATGAACTCGGCATAACGCGTCGCCAGCTCCGACTTTATGAAGTCGAGATAGGCGGCTTCCGTTTCCTTCGGGAACTGCTCGCGCTTGATAGCCTCCTCCAGAATGTACATCAGATGCACAGGATCCGCGGCCACTTCCTTGGTGTCGTAGTTGAATGTCTGCGACAGGATCTTAAAAGCAAAGCGTGTGCTGACGCCGGTCATGCCCTCGTCGACCCCGGCGGCATCGCGGTATTCCTGAACCGACTTCGCCTTGGGATCTATGTCCTTGAGGTTCTCGCCGTCATAAACGCGCATCTTCGTGTAAAGCGGCGAATTGTCGTGCTCGGCCAGACGGGTCGAGACGGTGAACCGGCTGAGAATGTCCAGCACCTCCGGTGCACAGGGACTGGAAGCCAACTCGCTTTCGCGCAGCAGCTTTTCGTAGATCTGCCTTTCCTCGGTGACCTGCAGGCAGTACGGCACCTTGACCACCAGGATACGGTCGAGGAACGCCTCGTTGTTCTTGTTGTTCTTGAACTGCAGCCATTCCGACTCGTTGGAATGGGCTACGACGATGCCCTGATAAGGGAAAGATCCGAAGTTTTCCGTACCGTTGTAGCTGCCTTCCTGGGTAGCGGTCAGCAACGGATGGAGGACCTTGATCGGCGCCTTGAACATCTCGACGAACTCAAGCAACCCTTGCGTGGTCCGGTTTAGGCCGCCGCTGTAGGAATAGGCGTCCGGATCGGATTGGCTGAAATGCTCGAGTTGCCTTATGTCGACCTTGCCGACCAGGGCCGAAACGTCCTGGTTGTTCTCATCGCCTGGCTCGGTCTTGGCGATGCCGATCTGGCGTAGCCGCGAAGGCATCAGCTTGACGACGCTGAACTTGGAGATGTCGCCGGACAGTTCATCGAGGCGCTTGGCCGCCCACGGCGAGATCAGGCCGTTCAGCCGGCGCCGTGCGATGCCGTATTTGTCCTCTAACAGGTCGCCCATGCGATCAGGATTGAAAAGCCCGAGCGGCGATTCGAAAACCGGGCTGATCTGGTCGCCCACCTTCAGCGTATAGATCGGACGCTGCTCCATCAGCTTCTTCAGCCGTTCGGCGAGCGAGGACTTGCCGCCGCCGACGGGGCCGAGCAGATAGAGAATCTGCTTGCGTTCCTCGAGCCCTTGCGAGGCATAGCGGAAATAGCCGGCTATGCGCTCGATCGTGTCCTCCATGCCATAAAACTCGAAGAAGGTGGGATAAACCTTGATTGTCCTGTTCGCGAAAATGCGGCCGAGCCGCTCATCCATGCTGGTGTCGACTAGGGTGGGCTCGCCGATCGCCTCGACCATCCGTTCGGGCGCCGAGGCATACATCGATTTATCCTCGCGGCAGGCAAGGAGATATTGCTGGATGCTTATCTCCTCCTGCGCCGCATTCGTGTAAATCTCCGAAAACAGATCGAAGACGTCGGACTGGTTCTCGCCCATGATATTCCTCGCCCCGGCCGGTCTGGTTGCTGTCGCCTCTTCATTCAACTGTCGGAAAGCCTTTGTGGTTCCCTATCATCACGTAGTGCGTCTGAGACCTAATGTTAGGGGTCCAGACAGATATCGTGAACGCCTGGAAGTCAGCCAGCGAATGGCTCGCACAATGGAACGTTTCCGAGGGATGTCCATTCTTCCATCAGCGCTTGCCGAGTGCAACAGCCCGTCGCGAACAAGCTGTTATTCTGGAGGAATGAACCATGCCGCCTGCGCTCAGCAGGTCATTCGGCGAAGAGAGCTACACTGCGCTGTCCACCCCTGCACCAGAAGGGAGAAACGGTTTCGCTCCTTCTCGGTAACGAGGGAAAGGAGATGTCCCATGTTCGAGAACAGTATGTGGTTGATCGTCGTTGCTGGCGGCCCGCTACTGCTGGCAATCGTGATCGCTTACGCACTCCTCACGTGGCGCCGTCGTGGGCCTGCGGAGCGCAGAGAAAGCGATCGGGCCACTGAGCGACTGTATCGCGAGGAAAAGGACCGGCCGGGCGGAGGCAGCTGAGAACCGTATCGGCAGCCCCGACTTTTGTCTTGCTGCTGCTAAACTCCAACACTTTCGGGCCAAAGCGCCTGGATCTGCTTCGGCAACGCGTCCCGCACCTTGGCCGACTGGCCGAGGTCGACATGCCTGGCGAGAACTTTGAACACGGTTCTCGTCGCATCCTCGGGATTCACGGGTCGGGTGGATTTCATCTCCTCGGCCACGCGCTGCAGGAAATCCTCCAATGAACGGCTGGTGGTCGGCAGATCACGCGGCCGATACCGATCATAGTAGGTTCCGCGCACGAGAAGCGGCAGCCCCGCTCCCAAGTTGGCAGCCAGTTCGATCTGCAGCCAATCCCGCAAGGTGCGTAAAACGGCTCCCAGCATATGCCAGGCAACGCGCCTATCGGGCCCGTGGTCGGCCATGATCTCGTCCAGCCAGATGTTTGTCGTCTGCAGGGTCTTGTCAAAAACTTCCAAGCCGGTTGCGCTCATCGTCGCCTCCTTTGGCATGGGCAACCCCAACACTCGCCCCTAACACTTGCCATGACGGGCAAACGGGGATCGAGCGCAATTGTTTCGTCACTCGTTGAAAAATTGCCCCAAAGGGCAGCGGCGGATGCGGCTTTAGTTCGAGGGCTCAGTTGCCCGGAACCTTCCGCCCCTCTCGCCGGTTTACGGCGGAGGGGTTGGAAATGGGTCAACACTTCAGCCTGTCCGCTGCGTCATTGTTGCTCGCGAGCGGCTATCCCGGCGCCCGGTCGGTGCTTGAGCCCGCGGGAGAGGAAGCGCAGCAGATAGCCGTACTGTTCTGGGTAATGCTAAGCGGCGGCGCCGTCATCTGGCTGGGCGTGGTCGGCCTGCTTCTTCATTCAGCCCTATTCAATCGCCGCAGGCTGGCCGAAAAATCTGCCAGCAGCATCATCCTTTGGGGCGGCGTGGTCTTCCCTTCGGTCACGCTTTGTGCCCTGCTCGCCTATGCACTGTGGCTGATGCCTGGCCTTCGGCCCTTCGCCCAGGCGAGCTCCGCCGCCCTGCGGATTGAAGTCACCGGCAGGCAGTTCTGGTGGGAAGTTGTCTACCGCCCATCTCAGCGGCCGCCGGTCGCTTCCGCCAACGAGATCAGGCTGCCGGTCGGCGAGCGGGTCGAATTGAGCCTGAAAAGTGCCGATGTGATCCATTCCTTCTGGATCCCACCGCTCGGCGGCAAGATGGACATGATCCCCGGCCGCACCAACAGGCTTTCGCTCATGGCCACGAAACCCGGTATCTTCCGCGGGCCCTGTACGGAATATTGCGGCACGTCTCACGCGCTGATGGCGTTCTCGGCCGTGGCGATGGAGCCCGAAGCATTCCGGTCCTGGCTCGCCGCCCAGGCAATTCCCGCGGAAGGGGCCGGCGCGAGCGGCGGCGCGCTGTTCCTGCGCCATGGCTGCGGGTCCTGCCATTTCGTCGCGGGTACCGATGCGCGCGGCCTGATCGGCCCGGATCTTTCGCATCTCGGTTCCCGCGTTACCGTCGGAGCCGGCATCCTGCCCAACACCGAAGACGCCGTCGCCCGCTTCATCGCCCGGCCCGACCTGATCAAGCCCGGCTCCAGGATGCCGGCCTTCGACATGTTGCCGCCGGACGACATTCGCGCCATAGCCGCCTGGCTGAGAGGCCTGCAATGAGCGCTGCGATCAAGGAGCGTTCGCGAGAGGAATACAAGGCGCAGGAAGAGCGGCTGCGCGACGTCTGGGCCAATCCGGCCGGCTGGCGCTACTGGACCTCGGTGAACAATTTTCAGATCGGCCTCTGGTACGGCTCGGCGGCCTTCGCCTTCATGCTGTTCGCCGGCGCGCTCGCGCTGCTCATGCGGCTGCAGCTCGCCGTGCCCGACAACGACTTCCTGTCGGCCGACTTCTTCAACCAGGCGTTCACCCTGCATGGCACGGTGATGATGTTCCTGTTCGCGGTGCCGATCTTCGAGGCGGTCGCGATCTTCCTGCTGCCGCCGATGCTGGGCGCGCGAGAGATGCCGTTCCCGCGCCTCGGGGCGTTCAGTTTTTGGAGCTTTCTCCTCGGCGGTGTCTTCGTCTGCGGCTCGATCTTCTTCAATGCGGCGCCGTCGGCAGGCTGGTTCATGTATCCGCCGCTCGCCACCGACAAGCAGTTCTCCGGCATCGGCGCCGATATCTGGCTGCTCGGCCTTTCCTTCATCGAAGTCGCCTCGATCGCGGCCGCCGTCGAACTCATCGTCGGCATCATGAAATGCCGCGCGCCGGGCATGCGCATCAACCTGATGCCGCTCTTCGCCTGGTACCTGCTGATCGTTGCCGGAATGATCCTGTTCGCCTTCCCGCCGCTGATCGCCGGCGACCTCCTGTTCGAGATGGAACGGATGTTCGATTGGCCGTTCTTCGACGCAGCGCGCGGCGGCGACCCGCTGCTGTGGCAGCATCTGTTCTGGATCTTCGGCCATCCGGAAGTCTACATCATCTTCCTGCCGGCGATCGCGCTGATGGCGATGATCGTGCCGACTTTTTCCCAGCGTCCGATCGTCGGTTATTCCTGGATCGTGCTCGCGGCAGTGGGAACGGGATTCCTTTCTTTCGGCCTGTGGGTACACCACATGTTTGCGACAGGTCTGCCGCAGATCTCGCTGGCCTTCTTCTCGGCGGCCTCCGAGGCGGTGGCGATCCCGACGGGCGTGCAGATCTTCGTCTTCATCGCCACCATGCTCGCCGGCCGGGTGATTTTCTCGACCCCGATGCTGTTCGGCACCGGAGGGCTGGCCATCTTCGTCATCGGCGGGCTGACGGGCGTCATGGTGGCGCTCGCACCCTTCGACTGGCAGGCGCACGACACGTATTTTGTCGTCGCGCACCTCCATTATGTGCTGATCGGAGGCATGCTTTTTCCGGTCGTGGCCGGGCTCTATTACTACTATCCGCTGATCGACGCGAAGAAGCTCTCCGACCGTCTCGGGCGGCTCGCCTTCTGGCTGATGTTCTGCGGCTTCAACATCGCCTTCTTTCCGATGCATCTGAGCGGGCTGCGCGGCATGCCCCGGCGCGTCTTCACCTATCCGGCCGAAATCGGCTTGGACTGGCTGAACCTGATCTCGACGGCCGGAGCCTTCATCTTCGCCGCCGGCGTGCTGGTGGTCGTCTTCGACGTGCTCAGGCCGAAGCACAGGGAGCCGCGCGGCGAATTCAACCCATGGAACGCCGGCACGCTGGAATGGATCTCCGAGCCGGAGGAGAACTGGGGCGTCCGCTCGATACCCATCGTGCGCAGCCGCTACCCCCTCTGGGACCAGAAGGACCTTGCGCGCAAGGTCAATGGCGGCCGCTATTACCTGCCCGACGCGGAAGAGGGATGGCGCGAAGGTCTGGTCACCTCCGTGCTCGACGCCGAACCCATCCAGGTGCTGCGCGTCGGCGGCACGTCCCATGTCACGATCGTCTCGGCCCTCTCGCTCGGGGCCGCCTTCATCGCGCTTACCTTCCACTGGTGGATCGCGACGGCGCTGGCCGCAATCACCTGCTTTTGCGCCGTCATCTACTGGCTCTGGACGGGCACCGGAGAAATCCCAGAGAAGCCGGAAAAGGATGTCGGTCTGGGGCTCAGCCTGCCGCTTTATGCCTCCGGCCCCGATTCGGTCGGCTGGTGGGCGATGTTCATCACCATGGTGGGCGACGGCACGGCCTTCGCCAGCCTCGTCTTCGGCTATTTCTTCTACTGGACGATCCATATCGACTTCACCGCGGGGATTGCCGGGCCTGACGCAGCCTGGTCGCTGGCGGCTGCCATCCTGTTCGCTGCAGCGTGGGGATTGATGGTGGCGGCCCGCATGTTCAACAGGCGCGGCGCCACGGCCGCTATGCGCGGCTTGCTGGTGCTGTCCCTGCTGACGACCGTTGGCGCGTCCGCCGCAGGCTTGGCCGCGCCGTGGTCTCCCGGCATGGACCCGACGCGCCACGTCTATCCCGCCATCGTGTGGATCCTCGTGATCTGGGTGCTCGCCCATGCGGCGCTCGGCACGGTCATGCAGGCCTACTGCCTAGCACGCTCGCTGGCCGGCCGACTGACGCCGAAGCATGACATGGATCTAAGCAATGTGGTGCTCTACTGGCATTTCCTGCTAATTACCGCCGTCATCACCTTCGTCACCATTGGCCTCTTTCCGGCAGCGATGTGAGGCGAAGATGCGGCTGATCCCGAAAGAGATCGAAACGCTCTGGACGCTGTTTACCGCGCCCGTGGTGTGGGTTGCGCATTTCCTCGTTTGCTACATAGGCGCGGCGATCTATTGCGCTAAGCCCGAGCTTGTCGGGCTGAGTTTCAGCGCTGTGCGCGCGGGCATCGCCGCCGCCACTGTGATCGCCCTTTCACTCATCGCGCTGTCCGCATGGCTCGCTTGGCGGCAATGGGGCTTCGGCACCGACGATCCGCCGCATGATGATCCGACGAGGCGGGACCGGACCCTGTTCCAGGGTTTTGCGACGCTGCTGCTCTCGGGTCTCAGCTTCATCGCCGTGATCTTCACCGCGATGCCCGCGTTGTTCCTGACGGAGTGTATCCGGTGAGACGCGCCTGCCTGATCCTCGGCCTCTTCGTCCTCGCCCTGGTCTGGCTCGGACCACTGCACGACGCCTGGCGCGATTCGTTCTCGGCGCACATGATGGCGCATATGGGAGTGGTGGCGATCGCTGCGCCGCTGATGGCGATTGGGATCCCGCTCGGCCCGACACCAGATGCAAGCCGGGCGTTCACCCTCGCCCTTCCCGCCTCCCTCGTCGAACTCATCGTCGTCTGGTCCTGGCACGCGCCGGCCTTGCGGACGCTGGCGCAAAGCTCGCTGTTTGCCACCGCCATCGAGCAGGCCACGTTCCTCGCCGCCGGGCTGTTCTTGTGGCTGGCCTGCCTGCCGCGCCGCGACTCGGGTACCGCAAGCAATGCCGCCGGCGCTTTCGCCCTGCTTCTCACGTCCATGCATATGACCTTGCTCGGCGCGCTGCTGGCGCTGACCCCGAGGCCGCTTTATGGGACGGGCGAGGTAAGCTGCTTCGGCGTCGCCCTTTCCGCCCAGCAGGATCAGGAGCTTGGCGGCGTAATCATGCTTCTGCTCGGCGCCGCGGTCTACCTGGCTGGCGGCGTGACGCTTTTCGCGCGCATGCTCGCCACCCCGCCGCGGAAGGCGGTCTGATGCATATCAGCTGGAAGAAGCTCGCCATCGCGCTTGCCATTCTGCCCTTTGTCGTGGTGCTGGCGGCCTGGATCGGCTTTTTCAATGTCGGTGCCTCAAGCGGCCACTGGAAGATCACGGAATGGTTTCTCCATTTCGCCATGCGATCGGCTGTGCGCACCTATGCCCTGGCGGTCGACGTTCCAGAAGCTCTGCCGCGCCATGCGATCCAGCCGGCCGCCGGACATTTCGCGCGCGGCTGCGCCATCTGTCACGGTGCGCCGGGCGAACCGCGATCTCCTGTCGTCATGAGGATGCTGCCGCAGCCGCCTGACCTTGCCGGGACCGTCGGCGAATGGTCCGACGCGGAGCTTTTCCGCATCGTCAAGCACGGCGTGCGCTTTACCGGCATGCCGGCTTGGCCGACGCAGGAACGCGACGACGAGGTCTGGGCGATGGTCGCCTTCCTACGCGAACTGCCGTCGATGGACGAAGCCATCTATCGTGATCTCGCCTATGGAGAAAGGCTTGCGCCTCCTGCAGGCGCTGCCGGAGCCCTAAGGCAGGCGCTCGCGGATTGCGCCCGCTGCCACGGTGCGGACGGGCTCGGGCGCGGTCCCGCGATACCCGTTCTCGCCGGGCAGAGCGAGGCCTATCTCCTTGAAAGCCTGCGTGCCTATGCCGAGGGAGCCCGGGCAAGCGGGTTGATGACCATGCCCGCAACTGAGGCAAAGCCTCAGTTCTGGCCGGACCTGGCCAAGCATTTCGCCGCCCTGCCGACGATGCACCCCGGCGTCGGGGGCGATCCCGCACTTGTGCGGCGCGGCAGGGAAATCGCCGAGAAAGGGGTGAAGGACGCCGGCGTGCCTGCCTGTCTCGGCTGTCACGGGAGACACGACCGCAGCCCGCTCTATCCCTCCATTGCCGGCCAGCCGGAGCGCTATATCGAGGCGCAGCTTGGGCTGTTCAGGGCGGGAAAGCGTGGCGGAACGCGCTTCGGCCATCTCATGGCCAATGCCGCGAAGGGCCTGACAGACGACGACGTCCGTGCGCTTGCGGCCTACTTCTCCCTATCGGCCGCTCCATCCGCAACCGGAACGCGATAAGCGCGTTTGCGTTCATTCGACTTCCGAGGTGCTGGTGAAAAACTTGCTTACCGCCCTTCTCGTGCTGATCATTCTTCTTGTCGTCGCCGGCGGGGCCGTCTTCTTCCTGTCCCGCGAAGAGGCGACAGTTCCGATCGCGGAGACCTATGGCCCCAACCCGACCCTGCCGGAGCCCAATCCGACCTGGCTGCCGACCGTCCATGTCGCCAAGGCCACGCCGTGGCCGCAGGGCACGAAGCCGACGGCGGCCCAGGGATTTGCGGTCAACGAGTTTGCCGGCGGGCTCGACCATCCGCGCTGGCTGTACGTGCAGCCAAACGGCGACGTGCTGGTGGCCGAGAGCAATGCGCCGCCCAAGCCGGACGAGGGCTTCAGCATACGCCGCTTCTTCGTAGATTTCTTCCAGAGTCAGGCCGGCGCGGGAACGCATAGCGCCAATCGCATTTCGCTGCTGCGCGATCAGGATGGCGACGGGGTGGCTGAAACCAAAACCGCCTTTCTCACAGGGCTGTTCTCGCCATTCGGCATGACCCTGCTCAACGGCAAGCTCTATGTCGCCAACGCCAATGCAATTGTGGCCTTTCCCTACCAGGAGGGCGCGACCGAGATCACCGCACCGGCGGAGAAGATCGTCGACCTGCCTGCGGGGAGGAACCACCACTGGACCAAGGACGTGACCGCCTCGCAGGACGGGACAAAGCTCTATGCGACGGTCGGATCCAATTCCAATGTCGGCGAGAACGGCTTGGAGGAAGAGGAGAACCGCGCCGCCGTGCTGGAAATCGATCTCGCCTCGAAAGAGACGCGTCTCTTCGCCTCCGGGCTGCGCAATCCGAACGGCCTGTCCTGGAATCCGGAAAGCGGCGAGCTCTGGGTCGCCGTCAATGAGCGTGACGAGATCGGCAGCGATCTCGTGCCGGACTACATGACTTCGGTGCGGGATGGCGGCTTCTACGGCTGGCCCTACAGCTATTTTGGCCAGCATGTCGACGATCGCGTCGAGCCGCAGCGGCCCGACCTCGTCGCCGAGGCGATCAAGCCGGACTATGCGCTCGGGGCGCACACGGCTTCATTGGGCCTGACCTTCAACACGGGCGACCTGTTCGGTCCTCAATACAGGAATGGCGCCTTCGTCGGGCAGCATGGCTCGTGGAACCGCAAGCCGCACAGCGGCTACAAGGTGATTTTCGTACCGTTTACCGGCGGCAGGCCCTCCGGTCCGCCTCAAGACATCCTCACCGGCTTCCTCAGCGAGGACAACAAGGCTTTTGGCCGTCCTGTGGGGGTAGCGATAGACCGGAGCGGCGCCCTGCTGGTGGCGGATGACGTCGGCAACAAGGTCTGGCGGGTTGCTCCATCTCAGACACAATCGACACTTTGAGCGGTTGGTGCTGCCGGCGACCCGATGAGGGAAGCGATAGGACACCGCTTGCCATTGCCTGTCGGGCACGGTGTTCCGGCGCCGATCAAGCCGAAATCAAGATGTCGGCACCGGTCCGCGCCCGCGTACGTGCCGGACCCTCTGACGCATACGATCGGCAAGAGAAGCGATCGAGCCTTGCGCCGTACGCGCCCCAATAACGGATTGCAGGACGACACCCTGCGTTGCGAATTTGTGCTTGAACGACTCTGCGCCGCACAGGAAATCGACCGTGCCCAAGCCGTGATCGATCGACCACTGTATGTAGTCCATCATCAGGATCATGCCGGGCGACGCTTGGCTGAAATCCGGATCGAAAGTGGTCACGAACGCCATCATGGTGTGGTGCTGGACGAAGTTGATGGAGACCGAGACCATCGCGCCATCGCATTCAAGTACGAAAATGCGCAGCACGCCGGCGCGCGCCAGCGCGTCGACGAGTGCGGCGAGCACTGGCGCTCCCTCTTCAAAAAGTTGGGATTCACGCTTGCGCTCCACCAGCCATCTGCGCTTCAGCGCAGAGAGCCGGTCCAGTACCGGCTGCAGTGGCTCGTCTGGCGCAAGCAGGCGAAATTTTATTTTCCCCGCTTCTTCCAACGTCTTGACGCCGCGCCGATAGTTCTGCCGCGTCTTTTTCGATTGCTCCGCGAACCACGCGGCTCCGCTCTGCCACTGTCCGGCCACGCGATAACTGACTTCCTCTCTGTGATTGGGGCGAAGCCTGATCCCGCCGGAAGTATCCGGAGTGAAAATTTTGCGGACCGCCGCACCCGGCAAGAGATGATTGAGAAAGGCAATATCGAAGCCACCGGCGTCACAGATCTGGGCCCATACGTCCTGCAGGGCCGATAACGAGCATTCCGGAGCAACGAGGATATCCCCGTAATCGGTATAGCTGCTGGCCGCCCATTCGAGAAACCGCAGGCCTTTGCGCTTGCCGATCGTCAGGGGAACGACGGCAACCAGCCTGTCACCGTTCCAGACCAGGCCGATCCGCAGCGCGCGCTGGTCACGGTCCGCTACGGTACTCCACCATGCCGAAATCCAGGCATGACTCTGAAAGATCAGCCCATCGGTGCGATGCCAAAGATGCATCCAATCGGCTTCGATCGCAGCCAGGCGATCCGCCGAACGGACAACTTCCAGGCGCTCTGCGCTCGAAGCGTCAATCGAAACAATGGTGTTCATGAAGGGGAACGATCCTGTGGCTGAGCGATGACATCGGGACGCCTCTGGAACAGTCGGACGACATGCCCTCCCATCTTCTTGAGCGGCAGGATGTAAAGCCCAAAGAGCGACTGATAGTCGCGCACATCGCGATCTATCAGGCCAAATTTGAGGTCCTCATCCGGATCCGGGACAAACTGCGTCCCGAAGAGGCGATCCCAGAACGAAAACAGCAGGCCAAAATTCTTGTCGTAGTGGCGAGGGTCGATGCTGTGGTGCACCTGGTGCCAATGCGGACACAAGATGATGTTGTTCAGCGGGCCGAAGGAAATCTTGAAATGGGTATGGCGAACAAAGTCCATCATCAGGATGTTGCGGATGACATAGACGTTGATGCCGAAGATAGCGATCTCTACTGGATCGAGCGCGATCAGGCTCCAGATGCCGAAGCAGATCCCCGGGATGACGCCATCCCAGATACGGTTCATCAGGTCGTCCAGCGGATGAACTCGATCCTTGGTGATTCCCACCATCACCTCGGCCGAATGATGCACTTTGTGCAATTCCCACAGGAACGGGAAGTGGTGCTGGGCGACATGGTAGAGATAGTACGAAATATCGTAGGCGATCAGCATGGTTGCGGTGAAGATGACGATCGTCACCGGTCCGGCCGGGCCGTCGATGAGCGGCGCCTGGATATCAAAGAGCCAGCCGATTGCCTGGTGTGTCCCATAGCCCACGGCGGCAACGAAGGTGACGCCGGCAGGGATGAGCAGGAAAGGCATTATCGCCCGTTTGGTGACCCAAAATAGAACATCCGCTCGCGCCGACGGGTGCAGGATGACTTCCGCCGGGAAAGCGAAATCGAAAAAGTCCCTGAGGGATTTATGCTCGACGGTTCGCCAGTAAGCGATCACCGCGCTGCCCAGTGCCGTGAGAAAAAGCAGGCCGAGCGTCAGCAGATTGACGTTCGCAAGCTTTTCCACAATCACTCTGGCGAATTCAGAAAACATCGGTGCAGTGGCTCCTGGGCCGTGAGATGGCGATCCGGCGAATTGCGAAGCAAAAAACTTGCCAAATCCACTGCATGTTGCCGCAACCAGGTGGCTATTGCGGCTGCAACGAGCAAAGCACGCCGGATTTGTGCCAGACTAGCAGATCAACCGTAACAAAACGCTAAATGTCCGAGCGTAATTAATCTCGAATACGGCCGGAACACCGGATAGGCCGCTCTGCAGCGGCGCCGGGCGCTGTCTTTACGACGGGGGGATTGCCGCGAGGTGGATCTTAATTCCGTCTTCGCCCACTTCGCCGTGCCAGGCGATGCGTTCGGCTGGCTGCCTGGCGCCAAAACGCGGTGAAACCCAGCCGCCTTGCCCCGGTGCGTCGCCGCCGGCGCGGATCTCGACCGCAGCGTCCGGAAAGCGAATGGCTATCAGCGGTTCATCGCCGCGCAGCACCATGATCGTGCTTCCGTCCCGGTTGGTGCCGAGGCCGGCTGCGAGTTGAAAGACGACCTCGGCCACGCGCCTGCCGCCGAGCAGTTGGTCGGTCACGACGATCCCGTCGGCCTGGTACATCACGGTGCGCTGATGCACGACACCGAAGCGGCTTCTATACCCGTCATGCTGGGCGCGCAGCTTCCAGTGCGTTCCCGGCTCGCTCTCCACCAATGCCGCAGCCGCCTTGTGCGACCAGTTGAACATCCCGGCGATGATGCTTTGGCTTTTGCCCTCGATATTCAGCGTGTTATGCGCCGGTGTTGAGCGGAACCAGTCGCGCCAGACGCCCCCCGAACCGTAGAGCCAGGTGCCGGGGTCGACCAGCACCGGCTCGCCATCGACGCACAAGGTGAGCGACAGCGCGTCGGCATGGCCGTGAGCCGCTATCGAGAGATAGCCGAGCGGGCCGTGGTCGAATGTCAGATCGATGCTGCGGCCGTTCATCTCACCGCGCCAGACGGAGAGCCCGCCTTGCGTGAACGTTTGCAGCCCATGCGACGCCGGTGCCGGTTCCGACGGCGTGCCAAAGAAAAGCGCACGAAAATCGTCTGGCGCCGCCGCGTTGCCCGGCATCCGTAGAAAGCCAAGGATGGCAGCGGCGACGGATCGGACATAGTCCGGGTCGTCCCCGAGCGTCAGCACGCGACCTTCATCGTTGTCGCCAAAGCCGGCGGCTGGTGAGAGCCAGGCGACGAAATTGGCAAATGCGGCCAGACGCGCTTCGACGGGCGAGGGAAACGGCGTTCCGGCTTGGCGTGCCGCAGCGGCGCACAGCAAGATGAGTTCGGCGGTGAAGGCCGCATATGTCGGGGTCTGCTCGGCACCGGCGCCATCGGCGAGAATCTGCTTGCGCGCCTCAGCCAGGAGGGCGCCGCGTGCAGCGTCGGGTGCGGTCCCCAACGCCAGGCCGATCAGATACTCGCCAGCCAGTTCTGCGACGAGATGGTTGTTGGCGGACGAAAATTGCGAAGGGAACCGCGGCAGCCAATAGGCGCTTGCCGCTAGTATTTCACCCACTTGCTGCCGTGTCGCCGCGCCCAGTCGGTCGCCGACGAGGTCCATGGTGACAATCAGGCTGATGGCTCGCAGCGCTACTTCGATGCCGGAGGCCCAGCCAACCCCTCGAAACGGCGGATTGGCTAAATGCCAGCTGTCGATCGCCGCCTCTATGGCCATCCGGGACTGGTCGTCGCCGGCGAGAAGCAGGTGGGCGGCCAGTGGCGGCAGCTGCTGCAGCCGGTTGATCTCCCAAACGTATTTTACATCGCCGCGGCCGCCGTCATTACGAAAATCGATATCGAAAGTATGGGTCTCGGGGCCCGGCCAAAGCCTGCCGGTCACCGGATCAAGGCGCCAAAGCTCGGGAGGAAACAGCCGATCGCAGTCGCGCCGTGGCCATGTCCGCCCAAGTGCGGAAAACTGGCCCCCAAGCGTGTTTTGCACCGCCGCCGCTATGGCTTGCCGTTGAGCCGGTGTCGCAGCCAGCGCAGCATCGCGCAATCCACGCAGCACCGGGTGCAACTGGGGCGAAGCATAGCGCTCCCAGCCATCGTCGCGGCGGCGCGAAGCGATCCTTCGACGCTGCTCGCCCAGCCGGTGCAACACCTCAGCCGGCTCCATGCTGCGCAACCGGTTGATGTACCAGCCGATTCTCATACGCGCTCCGCTAAGGTTTCGATTCTTATATACCATGCTGTCGAAAAGCCTTGCGACGGCAATCCTCCTTTTCCGATCCTGCGGTTAATATCTCCGACCGTGATACGGAGAGTGATGATGAGAAGGATGGCGTGTGTTGCGGCGTGGGTGCTCGGCATGGCGATAGCCGCCAACGCTGCGCCGATCCCGCTCCAGCGCGGCGTTGGCGTGCATGAATGGCTGAACTGGTCGTCGGTAGACGACGATGGATCCTACCGTTGGCCGCCCTATCGCAGCGAGGAGGAGTGGCGCGCTGGACATAGGCCGCTCGCCGATTGGCCCGGCGGCGACGCGTTTGCGCGCATTCGATCGATGGGCTTCGACTTCGTCCGGCTGAGCGTCGACCCCGGCCCTCTGCTTGCCAGCGAGGGCGTCAAACGGCGGCAGGCGCTGGACATACTTGCCGCCGCGGTCGAGCGGGTCACGTCGGCCGGCCTTAAGGTGGTCTTCGACCTGCACGGCGTCACCCAGGTTCCGGCCTACAGCATGGAGATGATCTATGACGGTGCCGACAGCGAGGGCGTTGCCAGCTATCGCGAAATGGTGGTGGCGGTCGCCACCATGCTGGTCAAGGTTGGCACCGACAAGGTAGCCCTCGAGCCTTACAACGAGCCGGCATACTACCCTTGTGATTCGAGCGGGAGCGATGACTGGCAGCGGATCATGGCAGACACGGTCCGCGATATTCGCGCAGTCAGCAGCGAACTCACCATCGTCGCAACAGGCGCCTGTGGCGGCAGCATTGCCGGACTGGTCAATCTCACCCCGGGGTTCGACGATCCGAACCTCTACTACAGCTTCCACATGTATGAGCCGCACAGTTTCACGCACCAGCGGCCCGACGGGACAGGTGCCTTCGCCTCGGGCCTGCCCTGGCCGGCCGACAGCAGCACGCCCGAAAAGGTGACCGAAACCCTTAAGGCGCAGATGGACGCGGCCGGCTTGAGCCCGGTCGAACAGGTGATGAACATGGTCGCGGCGCGTGAAGCAATCGCCCGATATTTCGAGCACAATTGGGGCCCGAGCCAACTCGAGGCGAGCTTCCGTCAGGCGGTCGACTGGGCCGAGGCGCATGGCATTCCAAGCCGGCGGCTCTTCATGGGCGAATTCGGCGCCATCCTCATGTCTGCGGACGGCCGAATGGGCGCGTTCGACGCTGACCGTCTGCGCTATCTCACGGCGGTGCGCCAGCAGGCGGAACGCTTCGCGATACCATGGTCTGTCTGGGAATTCTCCAATCCCTATGGAATGACCGTCATCCGGCCCGAAGGGCCTGCGATCCCAGACCAGGAGATGTTGCGGGCACTGGGCCTGCCGTAGCCATTGCGCCTCTTGGCGGATGAGCAGCCGGGCGGCAACGCCAATCCTGCCCCGCCACGAGTTAGTGATCAGTCACGCAACGGCAAGATCTGCCGTCTCCGGCCGCAACCGTCGGTGGCACCTCATTCAGACCGGCAGAGCCTGATCGAACCAGTCAAGCCCAGCGTGAAATCACCTTGGCGGCTTTCTCCGCGCGATCCGGTTCGTCGGCAACCAAGTGTTTAATACATTCGTCGTAAACAGCGACGCGAATACGCGCGCCCAGGGAAGAGATAATGTGTGGAATTGCCGGCTGGATCGGGCCGAGGGTCGAGAATCCACAAGATCGGGCCGCCAGAATGTCCAACGCATTGCGGCATCGTGGTCCCGATGCCGAAGGTACCGAGTTCTTGGACTTGAACACCGGCGAGAACCAATTGGCAATGGTGCATCGCCGCCTGGCGATTATTGACCTAAATGCCGATTCAAATCAGCCGATGCATATCGACGACGGCCGGCTCAGAATTATTTTCAACGGCGAAATTTACAACTATATCGAGTTGCGCCAGGAACTGATCGGCCTCGGTCATCGTTTTCGAACGCGCTCCGATACTGAGGTGCTGCTCAGAGCTTATGATCAGTGGCACTTGTCCATGTTTGACCGATTGAGCGGCATGTTCGCTTTTGCGCTCTGGGATGCTCAGAGGCACGAATTGATCCTCGGCCGGGATCCCTTCGGCAAAAAGCCCCTTTACCTCATGCAAAGCGAAAAATTGCTGTCCTTCGCCTCGGAGATCAATGCGTTGCTGTCATCGCAACCGAATGCGCAGCAGCTCAATCTGGACGCTGTGCACGAGTATCTGCGCTGGCGTTACGTGCCTGGACCACGCACGCTTTTTAAACAGATCCGCAAACTCAACCCCGGAAGCTATGCCGTTTGGTCGCAAGGGACAGTGACGGAAACGCGCTATTATACGCCTCCAGATCAAACGGATCTGACCGAGGATATCGACGACGAAACCGCCAAGCGACGATTCCTGGAACTGCTCGACCATTCCGTCGAGATCAGAATGCGCAGCGATGCACCCTTTGGCGCCTTTCTCTCCGGAGGGCTCGATTCGTCAGCAATCGTCGCCCTGATGACCAAGCACAGCGACAAGCCCATTCGTACATTTTCGGTCGGTTTCAGCGAACCGGCTTATAGCGAACTCCCATTCGCCCGACGCGTCGCCGATCATTTCAAGACTGATCATTGCGAACTTGTCATTGAAGCGGACGACCTGATTGACCACCTGCCCAAGTTGATTCGCCATCTGGGGGCGCCCGTTTCACAAAGTTCGGATATTCCAATTTACCTGATGTCGGAGCGAGCCTCGCAGGACGTCAAGATGGTGCTCACAGGGGAAGGGGCAGACGAGATTCTCGGCGGGTATCCCAAACATCGCGCAGAGTCGCTGGCTGGAATCTACCGGTCGCTCGTTCCAGCCTTGCTCCACGACAACCTACTCGCCCCTTTGATACGTGCCATGCCTGGCGCATCGGCCAAGTTCGATACATTTGCCCGAAGCGCGGGCGAAAGGGACTTTGCCACCCGGATGATCTCCTGGTTTGGAGCCATGACAGCGCGGCAACACGGTCGCCTCACCGGTGCGCCGGCCAATTGCCACAATCAGCGTAACAACCTCCCGTTCTCCTCAAGCGCGAAGGCATCCCATCTTCGCCGGGCGCTGTTTTTCGATCAGACATCGTGGTTGCCCGACAATCTCTTGGAACGAGGCGACCGCATGATGATGGCCGGTTCAATCGAAGGAAGAATGCCGTTCCTCGATCGCGATCTGGTTGCGTTCGTCAGCAAATTGCCCGATCGCTACAAGGTGGGTTGGCGGAAGGGTAAGCTGATCTTGCGCAACAGCATGGCCAACATGCTTCCTGAGGAAATTCTCAACCGCCGCAAGATCGGGTTCAAGGTGCCCGTCGCCGAATGGTTTCGCGGGTCTATGAGGAACTACGTGCACGACCATCTTTGCTCCTCTCATTCCGTCATTCGCAGCTATTTGAGCGCGAAATACCTTGATCAAATCGTCTCGGAGCACACCAAGGGCGCCGCAGACCACGAAAAGCTGATATGGGCGCTGTTGAATTTGGAGATATTCCATCGCGAGTTCGAACTTGGGGCGCCGCAGTGACGCCAATGGGATCGGTGTCGCGCTCGACCCGAAGCTGCGTGCCTTAGGCTCACCTGCGCACTCAAGCGACGGCGCGCAATCTCAGCGTCCGCGTTTACCGGACAGCGTCAGCGCTTGACCGATTGAGCCTTTAACGCGACCGACCTCCAGACGTCGCAGATCGCGCCGACGAACGGTGCGAGCTCAAGCCGTTCCCGATGCACGGCCATCGCGGCAGCACCAAGCCTGGCTCTCAATGCCGGATTCTCGACCAGCCGTGTCAGCGCCTCGGTCAACGCCGCAACATCGCCGGGCGGCACCAGCAACCCGGATTGCTCGTTGGTGATGATGTCCTCCACCGCGCCGACAGGCGTCGTCACTACCGCGAGGCCTGCGGCCATGCCTTCGATGACCGAGACGGGCAGGTTTTCGGCAAAGGAGGGCAGCACCAGAATGTCCGCCGAAGCGATCAGCGAAGCGACGTCGTCGGGCCCGACCCAGCCAGGAAGGGTAACGCGCTCGGCAAGGCCCAGCTCGGCCGTTCTCATCCGTGCCGCCTCGACGTCGCCATCGCCGGCGATCGTGGCGCGCCAACTCTTGATCGGCTCCATGCGGTGCAGCGCATCCAGCAATTGCGGCACGCCCTTGCGGTCGCCGATGCGGCCAAGGAACAGGATATGGACATGGTCGCCGCCACCGACGTGCGCCATGGAGGGAACCGCCGTGGCGTTGGGAACGATGACAATATTTCCGGCCGCCCCCGGTGCCCGGCTGGCGACGAAGTCGCGCCAAAGCCCGCCCAAGACGATCACCCGACCGGCACGCTCGAACAGAGTTTCGATGCGGCGGCTCATGAAACTGCGATCGTCTTTCCAGAACGTCTCATACTCTGCCCCGTGCAAATGCAGGACATAAGGTATCGACAGCAGCCGTGCGCAGGCGGCAATCACCATCTTGCGATAGGTGCTGCCGGAGACTGAGATATTGATGTGGATGACATCGGCGCGCTTCGCCAGACGCGCTGCAAGCATCCGCAAGCAAAAGTCAAACATGTAGAAGATCGAAAACCCGACATGCCCTGGGCCGCGGCTGGCAAGGAAGTGTACGTCGATGTCGGCGATCTCCTGCCGCTCGAACTCCTGCTTCATCGCCCCCATAATGCGGTCGATGCCTCCCTGCCCCGAAACGCCCGAAGGCGTCGCGACAAGCACATGGACTTTTCGATTGTGAACCAGACGCTGCAACATGAGCCCATTTCGGAACGACAAGGCAAATTCAAATAAGGTCTACGACGAATCCGTTATTTCAAACTGAATCTGTTCACCCTTTGCCGTCATCGCGCTGGATTTTCCGCCGGTCGACGGTTAATCGAAGGTGGATTTCCCGGGGACAACCTCTTGCTGCTGCGTTCCACGCTCATCTATGCCCCGGCGATCCTGCTGACGCGGATTTCCGCGCTGCTCCTGCTGGTCATCGTGACCCGGTTGATCGATCAGACCGAGTATGGCCTGCTGACCCTGGTGGTGACCGTCGGCGAAATGACCGACATTGCCGTCACCAACTGGCTGCGCATCGCTTTGCTCAGGCTTGGCGGCAAAGGCGACGTCAGCCGCGGCAGCCTGATGCTGGCCGGGCGGGTGTTGCTTGCCAGCACCGCACTGGCGCTGATTATATCCGTGGCTGCCTCCGCAGTGATCGTGCCGGAGCGCTGGGTCGAGTTCGCGATCGCCGTCTGCAGCTACCTGATCGCCGGCTCCATCGGCCGCTTCGCGCTGACGGTGCTGCAGATGCAGCAGCGTCATTCGGTCTATTCGATGCTCGAGTTCCTGCGCGCCGTGCTGCAACTCGCGCTGCCGATCGGCGCCATCGTCATGTTTCAAGACTCCTTTCTGACGGTATCGCTCGGCTCGAGCCTCGGCGTTTTAATCGCCGGTATCGTGGCGGGCCTAATGGCATCCCGACGCGTCATTGCCGGTCCGCCACGCTTCACCCAAAAGGAGTTCTTCGTCCTCGGTGTGCCCCTGGTCATCATGGCGCTGGTAGGCTTCGGCCTGCACAGCGCCGAGCGTGTGTTCCTCAAGATCTATTACGATGCCGGCGCAGTGGCGATCTTCGCCGCAGCCTATGCGCTGGCCCGCCAGCCCATCGATATGGTCGCCAACTCCATCAACATGGGCGCCTTTCCCGAGGTGGTCAGCCGGTTCGACGACGACGGGCCTGCGGCATCGGGCCGGCTGCTGTCGCAATTGATGGCCCTGATGATGCGCCTCTGCCTGCCGGTCGCAGCGATGCTGGTCGCACTCAGCAGCGATATCACTCAGCTCCTGCTGCCCGCCGAATATCACGGCCGTTTCGGCCTGCTCTTTCCGATCATCGCCTTCAGCGTGCTGTGTGCCAACCTGGCGAGCTTCGTCTATGGCACCGTGGTGCATGCGCACAAGCGTCCGTGGCTGCTGATCATCGCCAATTCCTTCGGCTCGGTGGCGACAATCGCACTGTCCGTGCTGTTGATCCCTCCGATGGCGGAGGTCGGCGCTGCGTTGGCGCTGGCGGGCGGATCGCTGGCAGGCCTTTTAGCCTGCATCATCATCAGCGAACGGCTCACGCCGGTGCCGGTGCCATGGCGCGACATCGGCGTTTCGGTCGTCATCTCGCTCAGCACGGGGCTGGCCGCCAGCCTTGCCAGCGCTCTATTCGGCGATATGTCGGCCATCTTCTCGCTCGTCGCCGGCGGCACCGCTGGCGCAGTGGTTTTCTTCGGGCTGACCTGGCTGTTCTACCCTGCCGCCGCGATACAATTCGTAGCAAAGCTGAGGGCGCGGCTGCGGCTCGCATAGACCCGCGATGGCATTTTGAATTTGCCGTGCCGTAGTCCTGGAAAGCGGTTCCGACTTCGGACCGATGCTGTAGCCCCAGGCCGGGCGCCCTGTTAATCGCTCCTTATAGATCGACCTTTCGGCGCCCCCGACGGCCCCATAGCTCCCGGCACAGCAGCGCTGCGTAGGCGGTGTTGGTGTCATAGTAGCGACGCCACAAGCGTCGCGGCTCCTGTGCCACGCGAAACAACCACTCCAGACCGGCCGCTTGAATCAGTTTCGGCGCCCGGGCAACCTTGCCGCCATAGACATCGAAACTGCCGCCCACGCCCATGACGAAACTCGGGGTGAGTTCGTCACGATAGCGCTTGAGAAAGCGCTCCTTGCGCGGCGTCGGCATCGCCACCAACAGGCAGTCGGCGCCCGAGGCGTTGATCGCCTCGACGATGCCGGCCTCGTCTTCCGGCTTGAAATAGCCATTGCGCATGCCAGCGACGACGAGACCCGGATGATCCCTGGCAAGTCGCATTTTAACGGCATCGAGCACGGATTGTTCGGCGCCCAGGAGGAAGGGCCTGAAGCCACGATTCGCGCAGAGGCTCAGCAGATTGATCATGATGTCGACGCCGGCCACCCGCTCAGGCAGTGCGACGCCGCAAAGACGCGCGCCCCAAAGCACGCCGATGCCGTCGACGTTAATCACATCCGCCGTCGCAACATCTTCCCGCAGCTCGGTATTGTTGCGCATGTTCACAAGCTTGGCGACATTCACGACCACATGATGCAGCGGCCGCCGCAGGGTCATCGCCTCATCGGCGACGGCCAGCGTCTCGGCCATGGTCAGTGCATGGATCGGCGCGCCAAGGAATTCCCGGCGCCGTGACGCCAACAGGCGATGCTGCGCCCATGCTGGGTCGTGCGCGTTCATGCGGCCTCCTCTGCACTTGCAGGAAGCGCCAGGTGTTCGATCGCTGATTTCTTGCCTTCGATGCGGGCGTCGGGCTTGCGTGCCTTGCGCCAGGTCCACAAACCCCTTGTGTCGATGAGCTTCTTGTCCTTGAGCGCTTCGGGATCGACCAGATTAAACTGCCGATGGTCGACCAGCAGAACGACGATATCGCACTGGTCGATGGCGGAAAGCGCATCGGTGAAGACGATGCCTTTGCCCTCGAGCTCATGCGGCAGCCTGTATGCGTTGGGTTCAGCCGCAATGATCTTCAGGTTAGGAATATTGGACAAAAGCTTCACCACCTCGACAGCCGGGCTCTCGCGCATATCGTCGATATTGGGTTTGAAGCTGAGGCCAAGGCAAGCGATCGTCTGCTTGCGGGAAGGATCGAGCAAGGCTTGTATATCCCTGACCACCGACAACGGACGCTCGGAATTGATCCGGCGTGCCGAAGCCATCAGCCGCGTGCTGTTAGGCGCGGCGTCGATAATAAAATACGGATCGACCGCAATGCAGTGGCCGCCTACGCCCGGGCTCGGCTGCAGGATGTTCACGCGGGGATGCCGGTTAGCCAGATCGATCACCTCCCAGACGTTGAGCGACAGATCCTGGCACACTGCCGCAAGCTCATTGGCAAAGGCGATATTGACGTCGCGGAACGCGTTCTCGGTCAGCTTCACCAGTTCCGCGCTTTCGGCCTGGGTCGTGAACAGGTCGCCGGCAACAAAGGTTGAATAGAGTGCCGCGGTGCGTTCAGACGACTTGCGCGACAGTCCGCCGATCGAGCGATCGTTGTTGATCAGTTCGGTAAGGACCTTTCCCGGCAACACGCGCTCGGGCGAATAGGCGACCAGCACATCGGCCTGTTCGCCATGCACGACAGGAAATTTGAGATCGGGCCGCAACTCGGCAAGCAGTCCCGTCATGATGCGCGTCGTGCCGACCGGCGATGTCGATTCCAGCACCACAAGGTCTCCCCGCTTCAGCACCGAGGCGATGCTTCGTGCCGCCGCGAGCACGTAGCTCACGTCAGGCTTGTGGTCCTCGGTCATCGGGGTCGGCACTGCGATGATAAAGGCGTCCGCCGGCTGCGGCGTACTGAAAGCCCTAAGCTTGCCGTTGGCTACAACCTTCTGGATCAAACCATCGAGGTCCGGCTCGACGATGTGGATTTCGCCGCGATTGACCTTCTCGACCACAGCTTCGTTGACGTCGACGCCAATGACGTCGAGCCCGCGACTGGCGAAGATGGCACAGGTCGGCAGGCCGATATAGCCCATGCCGATAACGGAAACGGTCTTGATCTCAGCCATGATGCAGCAGTTCCTCAACGATCCGGTTACCGGCCCGGCCATCGCCATACGGGTTGTGTCGTTCCGCCATGCCGCGATAGGCGGCCTGATCGTCGAGCAGGCTGTTGGCATTCAACAGGATTTTTTGGATATCGGTGCCGACGAGACGGGCGGTACCCGCCGCGATCCCCTCGGGCCGCTCGGTATTCTCGCGCATCACCAGCACCGGCTTGCCGAGCGAAGGCGCTTCTTCCTGCACGCCGCCGCTATCGGTCAGCACCAGATAGCTCTGCTTCTGCAGGAACAGGAACGGCAGATAGTCCTGCGGGTCGACGAGATGGATGTTCGGCACGCCGCCCAGTTCTGCGTTGACCACCGAGCGCACATTGGGGTTGGGATGGACCGGATAGACGATCTGCACGTCCTCGCGCATTGCCAGCCCCTTCAGCGCCGTACAGATACGATGGATGCCGCCGTCGAAATTCTCACGACGATGCCCGGTGACGAGGATCATTTTCTTGGCGGGATCGAGGAACGGGAAGCGGGCGGCGAGTTTTGCGCTCATCAGCTTGTCGGCGTCGATCGCGCCGGAAAAATGCAACAGCGTGTCTATCACCGTGTTGCCGGTCACGAAGATGGTGCTCGCAGCCTTTCCTTCGGCGATGAGATTGTCGCGCGCCTGGATGGTCGGCGCGAAATGCCAGGTCGCGATGTCGCCGGCAATCTTGCGGTTCAGTTCCTCCGGAAAGGGAGAGTTGATGTCGTGGCTGCGTAATCCTGCCTCGATATGGGCGACCGGGATGCGCTTGTAGAAGGCAGCGAGAGCCGCAGTCATCGCCGTGGTCGTGTCGCCTTGCACGAGGACGATATCGGGCTTCGCCTTCTCCAGCACTTCGGCCATGCCCAGCAGCACGCGCGAGGTCACGTCGAACAATGTCTGACCGGGTTGCATGATGTTGAGGTCGTGATGCACCGGCAGGCCGGTCAGTTCAATGACCTGGTCGACCATCTCGCGATGCTGGCCGGTGATGCATGTCTCGGTAATAAAACCCGGATGGGCAAGCGCGGCACGCACCACCGGAAAGCATTTGAGCGCCTCCGGCCTCGTGCCGAACACGATCAGCAATTTTTGCCTGGATGGCAGTTTCGGATGTGAAAGGACGTTCATTGCTGATCCTGGTCGCCAGAAGGCGTCGCGACCTGCTGATTATTCGCCACAAGAGCTCTAATAGCGGCAGAAGCCGCCTTCGTGACCTTAAATCTTAATATATGATTAACAGCCAAGCCCACGATCTCCTGAGGTAACTCTTATGAAAGACTAGACCGATAGGTATCCTGGCAGAGTAGTCTTGAAAAAGAATATATTCGATTGACTAATATTTTAATCATCGGCCACATCGCCGGATCTCGGCGCTGGGAAAATGAGCTTCTGGTGCGGTTGAACGCAGCTGGTCACGTGGTTTCGAGCAGCCGCGCGGCAACGCCTGCGCCGCTCGCACGCGGCCTGGATATTGTGCTGGCGATCGAGAGCCGGCGCTTCGGTCCCTCATTGGCAAGCCGCTCCGAGTCGTTGCCGTCTGGCGGTTCTGGTCCAGCCGACCTCGTAATCGATCTCACCGGCACTGCCGCACGACGTGGCACGCCGGTTCTAACGCTCGAATTTTGCGGCCACAGCACCTTCCCCGCCGGTGTGGCCGAGATGCTGGTGGGCGGGCGATTGCCCGAACTTGCCGTTCGCCTCGATGGCGTCACAGTCGCTCGGGGGCGACCGATGCTCAGCGATCGGCTCTGGCTGTCTCGCAGCTGCAACGACCTGCTCGCCGGGGCCATCTCGCTGGTTGCGCAAAGCGTCGCCCGTTTTTCCGCGGGCGAACTTGTGCCGATTGCCGATGGTCCGGCGCCGATCCTGAGGCACGGCGGCTTTGTCCGGCACTATCTGCCCTTTTTCTGCAAGGGGTTGGTCGATCGCGCCGTGCAAAAACTCAGACGTGGACGGCGTCCCTTCTATTGGCAGGTTGCCTATCGGCTGATCGACGGGCCAGGTGTCGCCGAAACCGGGCGACTCGACGGTAAGCCGTTCACCGTCCTCGCGGACGATGGCCAGCGATTCTACGCCGATCCATTCGTCATCGAGCGCGATGGCCGCCACTATCTGTTTGTCGAGGAATTTCCCTACGCTACCGGTCGCGGCATGATTTCTGTCGCCGAACTGGGCGACGATGGCACCTTCGGCGTGCCGAGGGTGGTGCTGGAGGAAGCGCACCACCTGTCATATCCGCAGGTGTTTGCCCACGCCGGCGAGATTTTCATGATTCCTGAAAGCGGGGCGGCGCGCGAGCTTGTGCTCTACCGCGCCGCGCAGTTTCCAGATCGCTGGGTACGCGACACCGTGCTGATGACGGACAAGGATTTCAATGACGCCACGCTGCTCGAATCGGATGGGCGCTTTTGGCTGGTGGGGACGGAGCGGTTCGGTTATGGCAGCGCGTCGGATACGATGACGGTCTATTCCTCACCCTCGCTGCGCGGACCATGGGTTGCGCATGCGCTCAATCCGATCGCCGTCGATCACTCGGCCGCTCGGCCCGGCGGCGCCTTTATTCGCCAGGGTGACACCCTGGTTCTGCCGGTGCAAAACGGGTCGAGAGCCTATGGCGGCGGTCTGGGGTTGATGCGGCTGGATCGGCTTGACGAATTCGATGTCCGTTTTGCGCCGCCCCGCCCGATCGGCCCGGGGCCAGCATGGGCCCGCACGGGCATTCACACGCTTAACCGCACAGGCAATCTCGAGGTTATGGATAGCGCCGGCTGACGCGTCTTGGAGCGTGCGCTAGCCAAGCCGATCCGGTGTCGGCTCGGATGCAGCCGCGGCCGACAGTATGCTCTTCGGCCGGCTTCGAAACGGCTCGTTTCTATAGGCAAGCAGCAACACCACGATAATGGTGATCTCCGGCGATTTCGAAGAGAGCGCGTTGTTCGACAGCGCAGCAAGCAGGAACGTCATGGTGCCGATCCATGCCGGCAGCGGCGCCCCGCGCAGCAGCCGAAAAATGAACCAGAATACCAGCACGATAAAGAGCACGGCTATGGGCAAGCCGAAGAGCATGATGATGACCACCGGCGCGCTCTCGATGTAGGGCAGATGCAGCTTCTCGTTGACGATCGCCAGGAGGTCGTCGACGTTCATGCCAAACAGGACGTCTTTCCAGCTAACAAGTCCGAACACCTGGTAGATCGTCACCCGAGCCATGAAATTTTCGTCAAAGATCGTGTTGCCGAACCGGTTCAGCAGCCCGCCCGAAAACAGTATGGCCACCAGCACTGCGCCGCCCGCCAGGGCGAACAGCAGCACGACGGACTTGGCCTGCCGCTGATGTTTGAGAGTCAGGCGCGGCCAAGGCACGAACATCAGCACAATGAGGGTTTCTGCGGCAGCGAGCATCAGGGCGGCGCGAGCGCCTGACGCAGCACAACCGACGAGCAAAACGAAGATCGCCAGCACCCGCACCCATATGCGCCAGCGCGTCAGCGGCACGAATCCGATGGCTGTGGCGCAGAGCGCGCCTAGTGCCAACGGGTGCGCCGATAGCCCGATTGGCCTGAACTGCAGCTCGTTGAGACCGTAAGGCAGAAATCGATGTTGAGTCACCGCTTCGATCGTGCCCATCACGGCGCTGAGGATCACCATTCCAAGCACGACGTCGCCCAACGCTCGCCGCACTTCCGCGTTCATGGCCAGCATCAACAGGCCTGCGGCGCCCGCCACCAGATAGGTATCGATGATGAACCCGGAGGAGCCCGCACGGCCGGTGACGAACAGATACGGCACCAGCGCGAAAATCAGCATGGAATAGAGCAGCAAAGCCTTGAATATTCCAATTTCGTCGCCCTGCAGCAGAAACGGTCGGCTGAAAAGAACGAAAGGAAGCAGCAGAAAGATAGCATAGGTGCCAAGATGCAGTTTCTCGTAGAATGAGCCACCATCGGCAGTATAGTCGACGACCATGTTCATGATCTGCGGTGACACCGTGAAACGGAGCAGGAACGCGAACGCGGCGCATAGGAAAAACAGAAGCGACAGCGCGTTCTGGCGGCGCGCCTGGCTGGACAACAATCGTTCCGATGCGGCAGCAGGATAACTCATGGCCCATCCAGGCGGAGGTATTCAAACGGCATTCTGGCCAACGAGATCCATTCAAGGGACCGCCGAACGAACGCGGCGCGTGAACCGGGAAAATATGCCAACTTGGAAAATGAGATGTTAACGATATTTCTGTAGTGCTGGCCCGCAAAGCGAATAACCAGAGTTAGCACCATGTCCGCCGCTTCCGGCACAACCCCTCCCTCTGCAGCGGATCCCGGTATCAGCGCACTCGAGCGGATCGCCAATGCGCGGCGCGCCAGCAGGGCAAGGCTGCAACAGGATGCCCCAGTCATGGCACGGACCCCCGCCCCTGTCACTCCGCACACGCCCGAGCCTGTCCCAACGGTGACGCTCGACAAGATCGGCGATTTCCTTGAGCTCGATTTTCGACGCCTGTTTGTCTGGCTGCGTGCCGGGCTCATCGTGGCATGCATGCTGGCGGTCGCCGGCGGCGTCATCGGCGCCGCCTATGGGTTGCTGAGCAAACAGCGTTATACCGTTACGACGGAAATCCTCATCAATCCCGCCAATTTGCAGGTTGTGGAAAACGATCTCTACTCGCAACCGGGCCAGGTCGATAGCCAACTGCTCAACGCGCGCAGCAAGCAGCGCATCTTGACCTCGGGCAATGTGCTCGCACGTGTAGTGGACGAACTCGGTCTGGCCAACGATCCGGAGTTTTTCGACCCGGACCAGAGCGCCGCCACCTCTGGCGTTGCAGCGAGTGGCGGCAAGTCCGATCCGAAGCTTATCGCCCAGAAAAGCCTGGCGGAGCGGGTCAGCGTCGCTGCAGATGAAACCTCGTTCGTCACAACCCTCTCGGTTTCGGCAGAAACCACCGGCAAGGCGATCCTGATCTCGCAAGCCATAGTCAAGGCTTTCCAGGACGAACTGGCCAAGGCCGAAGCTGCTGGTGCCAGCCGTGCCGCAGCTGCTCTTGAGGGCCGGCTCGGCCAACTCAAGCGCGACGTGCAGGCGGCCGAAGAGAAGGTCGAGAGCTACAGGCGCAGCCACAACCTGTCCTCCAGCAATGGCCAGCTTGTCAGTTCGCAGACGATGACGCAGCTCAATAGCGAAATTGGACAGGCGCAATCGCGCGTCATCGCTGCGCAGGCAAGTTACGACGCCTTGGTTGCTTCCGGTGTCAATGGAGCCAATCCTGACCCCACGGTTTCGGCAGCGCTCGCAGCACTGCGCGACAAGGCAAACGGCCTGCGGCAGCAAATCGATTCACAGTCCATGACCTTTGGTCCGCGCCACCCGACGATCGTCAGGCTGAGGACAGAATTCGAAACCGTCAGTTCTCAACTCAGGGCGGAGTTCGCGCGCACGGTCGGCACCGCAAAAGCCAACCTGGATAAAGCCAACGCCTCATTGGCTTCCCTCAGCGCCAGGATGAACGATCTGAAGAGCAATGTTTTCACCGACAGCGAGTCCCAGGTCGCCCTGCGTGAGCTTGAACGCGATGCCGCCTCGAGGAGGACGATCTATGAAAGCTTCCTGGCTCGCGCGCGCCAAATCACAGAGCGCGAGCAGATCGACACCACGAATGTACAGGTGATTTCCACTGCGGTGCCGCCAAAGGGGCGCTCGTGGCCGCCCCGCACCCCGCTGGTGGCAGGCCTGGGAGCTTTCGCTGGCTTTGCTCTAGGCATGCTGCTCGCCCTTGCCATGGGCATAGTGCGCGACGTGCGCCAGCCGCCGAACCGATCAGGCATCGACGTCAGCCGAGCCTGAACCCAGGCATGGCGAAGCGCATTGTTTTTCACATTGCCAGTCTCAGGGGCGGCGGCGCCGAGCGTGTCTTCGTCCTCATGGCGAATGAATTGGCATCGCGTGGCCACGATGTCACACTCTTTACCTGGAACGCGGAAGGGCCTAACGCCGCGCTGCGCTCCCCTGCCGTGCATCTGGTCGATTTCGACCTTCCCATCCGGGGCGAGGGTTACGGCAAGCGGGAGACGCTGAAAGGCATCGTGCGAAGCGCACGTTTGTTCAACCGCCTTGGTCCGCATGCGGTCTATAGCGCCCCGGAATTTGCCAATCTGGTCGTAGCGCTGGCGCTTCTCCTGGCGCGAAGCCGAGCGCGGTTCTTTCCAAGCTTTCACGCAGCCGCCTCACTGCCTTCCAGCAGCCTCGGCGCGAGAATAGCGGTCTGGCTTTCCGCGCTGGTTGCAGCGCGCGCAACCAAAGCCATCGCCGTCTCAGTGGGTGTCGGTCGCGATATTGTGGCCCGCGGCTTCCCCAAATCCAAGGTTATCGTCATCAACAACCCGCTGCCGCCGGCTGCGGCGCCACAGGAAGATTCCTACGCCTGGCAGGCAAAGCTGGCGACGATGGGCGATGGCCCGGTCATCGCCACCGCTGGACGCCTGGTGCCGGTCAAAGATCACCGGACCTTGCTCCGGGCTTTCGCTATCCTGCGCGCCGACCGCCGCGCTCGGCTTGTCATCTTCGGCGAAGGTCCACTGGCTGCCGAGTTGCGCGCCTATGTCCAGGAATCCGGCATCGGCGCCGATGTGCTCTTTGCTGGCTACGTCAACGACCCCGCGGCCTGTTATGCCGCAGCCGATCTGTTCGTCCTTTCCTCGACGAGCGAGGGGTTTGGCAATGTGTTGGTCGAGGCCATGGCTGCGGGCGTCCCGGTAGTCTCCACAGATGCGCCACATGGCCCGCGCGAGATTCTCGGTGACGGGCGTTTCGGCGCCTTGGTGCCGGTCGGCGATGCCGCGGCCCTGGCAAAGGCTATAGCTGATATGCTGGACCACCCCACTTCTGCCGCCATCCTGAAAAGCAGGGCAGCGGATTTCGAAGTTGAAAAGATCGGGGATCTATACGAAGCGCTGCTCTAGCCAGGGAATTTCGCGCTGGCGTTCGTTGAGGCAGCCGCTTTTTGCCATTCGCGTCGATGGATCAGCATCGGTGCATCGCCGTTGGCCGGCCGAGCAGGATGGGGTGTCAGATACACCGGAATCTGATAGCAGCCGCTGAAAGAGGAGCAGCGGGTCGGTCACGGCGGCGGAAGCGCGGGGTGCAGCCGCATGGCGATTCCCTTTTAAAGAGGTGTTCGAATGAGACATGTGTGGCGTTGGTTCGGCCCGGTCGACAAGGTGACGATCGCGGATGCGCGTCAAGCCGGGGCGCAAGGCATCGTCTCGGCGCTTCACCACGTTCCTCACGGCGCCATCTGGCTGCCCTCCGAAATCGAAAGACGTCAGCGCGAAGTCGCGTCTTTGCCCGATGGAAGCGCAAGCCATCTGAACTGGGAGATTGTCGAGAGCCTGCCGGTTTCCGAAGCGATCAAGACGCAGGTCGGCGAGTGGCGCAGCCATATTGCCAACTACATTACATCGCTGGAAAACCTGGCGCGGGCCGGCATTTCGGTCATCTGCTACAATTTCATGCCCGTGCTCGATTGGACCCGCACCGACCTTGCCTGGCGCCTGCCGCATGGCGGCACCACCATGCGCTTCGATCTGATCGACTTCGCCGCATTCGACATCCATATCCTGAAACGCCAAGGGGCGCTCGGCGATTACACACCGGAGATCGTCTCCGAGGCGGAGCAGCGATACGCGCAGATGGATGACGGTGCGCGGAAGATTCTGGCAAGAAGCGTCAATTCCGGTCTGCCAGGTTCGACCGAAGACACGTCTCTCGACGGTCTCGCGGCTCAACTGTCAAATTATGACCGCATCGACGCAACAACCCTGCGCCGGCATTTCGTCGATTTCCTGGCGGAGGTCGTGCCCACGGCCGAACGTCTCGGCCTGCGTCTCTGCTGCCACCCCGATGATCCGCCGTTTCCCCTGCTGGGCCTGCCGCGCGTCATGTCGACCGAGGCCGACTACAGGTACATTCTGGACGCAGTCGACAGCCCGGCCAACGGCGCGACACTGTGCACGGGATCGCTCGGCGCAAGACCGGACAATGATTTGCCCGGCATGATCGGGCGGATGGCGCCGAAAATCCACTTCGCCCATCTGCGCAATGTGCGCAAGGAAGAGCCAGGCACCCCCTGCTCGTTCCACGAGGACGAGCATCTTGCCGGCGACACCGATATGGTGGCGGTGGTGGCGGCGCTGCTCCACGAGGAAGCGCGGCGCAAGAAGGAAGGCCGCCCGGACGCCGTCATCCCGATGCGCCCCGACCATGGCCAGGATATCCTCGATGACCTGACGCGTGGGGCCCAGCCCGGCTATCCCGCCATCGGTCGGCTCAAGGGATTGGCCGAACTTCGCGGCGTCGAACATGCCATTCGAAAGTCGACAAGAGCTTAATTCGCCGCGGGTCGGCCTCGCCCCCGGCCCATTTTGCGCGGACGGTTGTACATAATCGCAGTTTGCGGTTTCAGTCCGATTGCAATCCGCTAACATGCGCTAGTTATTGGTCCATCCACAGCCGGTATTGAGAGAAACTCTAGGCAGCGGTTGGGAATTCATATCCTGGGAGGAAATCACGATGAGAAAGTTCGCCGCCGCTCTGGCCGCCGCCGCAGCCGTCACGCTGTATTCGTTCGCCGCGGGCGCGCAAACCTATCCCGAACGCACCATCACCGTCGTGGTGCCGTTTTCGGCCGGCGGCCCGACCGACACAGTCACGCGCCTGGTCGCGGAAGCCATGTCGAAGGATCTCGGCCAGCAGATCATCGTCGAGAATGTCGGCGGCGCCGGCGGTACGCTGGGCGCCGGTCGCGTCGCGAACGCCGAGCCGGACGGCTATACGCTGCTCCTCCATCATATCGGCATGGCGACAAGCGCGACGCTGTACCGAAAGCTCGCATACGACACGCTGAACGGCTTCGAATATGTCGGCCTCGTCACCGAGGTGCCGATGACCATCGTCGGCCGCAAGGACCTCGAGCCGACGGATCTGAAGGGGCTGGTCGACTACGCCAAGGCCAACAAGGATACCGTCACCGTCGCCAATGCCGGCATAGGGGCGGCCTCGCATCTGTGCGGCATGCTATTCATGAGCGCCATCGGCACCCCGCTGGTCACCGTGCCCTACAAGGGCACTGGCCCGGCCATGACCGATCTACTCGGCGGTCAGGTCGACATCATGTGCGATCAGTCGACGAACACCACCAAGCAGATCCAGGGCGGCACGATCAAGGTCTACGCCGTCACCTCGCCTGAACGCCTCGATGTTCTGCCGGACGTCCCGACAACGACGGAAGCCGGTCTCCCTGACGTGCAGGTCGGCATCTGGCACGGCCTCTACGCGCCCAAGGGCACGCCGGCCGAGGTCACCGAGCGCCTGTCGAAGTCGCTTCAAGTCGCGCTGAAGGACCCGAATGTCGTCGCCCGCTTCGCCGAACTCGGCACCAAGCCGTCGCCCGACACGGACGCGACACCGGCCGCGCTGAAGGCCAAGCTGGAAGGCGAGATCGCGCGCTGGAAGCCGATCATCGAAGCCGCCGGCCAGTACGCTGACTGATGTTTTAGGAAACGGGGCGCCACCAGCGCCCCGTTTTTCGCTTTGCCCCCGTTTTCGCACTGCACCGGCGCCCGCGGCACGGGCCTGGGAGGACGTCATGAAACCTTTCACGATCGACACGACCAACGGCATATGCGCCGCGCTGTTCATCTTTCTCGGTGGATTTTTCGCGCTGCAGTCGCTCGGCCTCGAAATCGGCACCGCCTTCCGCATGGGACCGGGCTACTTCCCCCTGGTCCTGGCAATCGTCCTGATCCTGCTTGGCGCCGTCATCCTCGTCGAAGCGGTGCGCTTCGAGAGCGAGCCGATCGGCCATGTAGCCTGGCGCGGCATGCTGTTCATCCTCCCTGCACCGATCTTCTTCGGCCTGACCGTGCGCGGCCTCGGCTTCCTCCCGTCGATCTTCCTGACGGCGCTGATCGCATCTTTTGCCAGCGGCCGCATGAGGCCGCTGACCGCGCTCGTGCTCTCCGCTTGCCTGACGCTGTTTGCGTTCCTCGTCTTCAGCTATGCGCTTGGGCTGCCGTTCCGGCGCTTCGGCCCGTGGCTGCAGTTTTGAGGAGATAAACATGGAACTCCTCGACAACCTCGCGCTCGGCTTTTCGACGGCCACGTCGCTGGCAAACCTCGGTTTCTGCCTGATCGGCGTCCTTCTCGGCACGTTGATCGGCGTCCTGCCCGGCATCGGCGCCACCGCCACCATCGCCATGCTGTTGCCGATCACCTTCCAGATCGGCGACCCGGTTTCCTCCCTGATCATGCTCGCCGGCATCTATTACGGCGCGCAATATGGCGGCTCGACCACCGCCATCCTCATCAACATGCCCGGCGAATCCTCGTCAGCCGTCACCGCAATCGACGGCTACCAGATGGCCAAGAACGGCCGCGCTGGGGCGGCACTCGCCATCGCGGCGATAGGCTCGTTCTTCGCCGGCACGGTGTCGACCTTCCTCGTCGCCATCTTTGCCCCGCCGCTGACGGCGATCGCGCTGCAATTCGGCGCAGCCGAATATTTTTCGCTGATGATCGTCGGCCTCGTCTCGTCCGTCGCACTCGCCCACGGCTCGATTGTCAAGGCGCTGGCGATGGTCGTGCTCGGCCTGCTGCTCGGCATTGTCGGCACCGACATCTACACCGGCACGCCGCGCTTCACGCTTGGCATCCGCGAATATGCCGACGGGCTGAATTTCGTCGCGGTGGCGGTCGGCGTCTTCGGCGTTGCCGAAATCCTGCGCAACCTCGAAAACGAGCACGAGCGCTCCGTGATGATCCGAAGGGTCTCCGGCCTGATGCCGACCCGCGAGGACTTTCGCCGCATGGCGGCGCCCATCGTGCGCGGAACGATCATCGGTTCGGCGCTCGGCATCCTGCCGGGAGGCGGCGCGATCCTTGCAGCCTTTGCCTCCTACACGGTCGAAAAGCGCGTATCGAAAAACCCGGGGGAATTCGGCAAGGGCGCCGTCGAAGGCGTCGCCGGACCGGAATCGGCCAACAATGCCGGCGCGCAGACCTCCTTCATCCCGATGCTGACGCTCGGCATTCCGGCCAACCCGGTAATGGCGCTGATGATCGGCGCGATGATCATCCAGGGCATCGTGCCCGGCCCCAATGTCGCGATCGAACAGCCGGCGCTGTTTTGGGGCATCATCGCCTCGATGTGGATCGGCAATCTGATGCTGATCATCTTGAACCTGCCGCTGATCGGGCTTTGGGTAAAACTCCTGACGATCCCCTATTACGTGCTCTTCCCGATCATCATGGCGTTCTGCTCGATCGGCGTTTACAGCGTCAACACCAACATTTACGACCTCTACGCCGTCGCCTTCTTCGGCTTCCTCGGCTACCTCCTGACCAAGCTGCGCTGCGAACCCGCGCCGCTGCTGCTCGGCTTCGTGCTCGGGCCGCTACTCGAGGAAAACCTGCGCCGCGCCATGATTCTCGCGCGCGGCGACCCGACCACCTTCGTGACGAGGCCGATCAGCGCCGGCCTGCTCTTCATCGCGTTCGCCGTGCTCGTCATCGTCTTCCTGCCGGCGGTTAAGAAAAAGCGCGAAGAGGTGTTTGTGGAGGAGAATTAGCGAGAGTCACGCGGCCGCCTGGCTATGGGCGCGGTCGCCGATGCGGGCTCCGGTTTCCGAATCGAACAGGAAGACAGCGTCGTCCTGGAAGGTGATGCCGATCGGCTCATCCATATCGTAGTGCGCCGATTTGTCGGCCTTGACGGTCACGGTGGCGCCACCGAACTGGCAGGTGATCAAGGTATGATCGCCGATCAGTTCCACAGCGTAGACCCGCGCCGCGATCTTGCCCTCCGATGGGCCGGTGACCCGGCAATCCTCGGGACGGAGGCCGGCAGTGACCTTTTTCCGGCTCTCGGCGACACTGGTCGCAAATCGTCCTCCCGCGCAGGCGAAAGTCCCCTCGACCAGCTCGCCCTGGAGAAAATTCATCGGCGGCGAGCCGATGAAGCCGGCGACGAACAGGTTCGCCGGATCGTCGTAGATCTGTCGGGGCGTCGCGATCTGCTGCACGACGCCGCGGTTCATGATGGCAACACGGTGAGCCAGGGTCATGGCCTCGATCTGGTCGTGGGTGACGTAGATCGTCGTCACGCCCAGGTCGGCCTGCAGGCGCTTCAGCTCCGAGCGCATGTAGCCGCGCAGCTTGGCGTCGAGATTGGAGAGCGGCTCGTCCATCAGGAAGACGCTCGGCCGCCGCACCATGGCGCGGGCGAGCGCGATGCGCTGCCGCTGACCGCCGGAAAGCTGCCGTGGATAGCGATCGAGAAACTCCTCAAGGTGGACCTTGACTGCGGCGCTGCGGACGGAGGCGTCGCGTTCGGCGCGCGGCACGCCCCGCAGCTTCAGCGGATATGCGATATTCTCCGCAACCGTCATGTGCGGATAGAGCGCGTAAGACTGGAACACCATCGCCACGTCGCGATACTTGGGCAGCACGTGGGTGACGTCGCGGTCGCCGATGAGGACGCGACCGGAACTCACCGATTCAAGCCCGGCGACCATGCGCAGCGCCGTCGTCTTGCCGCAGCCCGAAGGGCCGAGCAGCACCAGGAACTCGCCGTCCTCGATCTCTAGGTCGAGCCCTTTGACCACCTCGACCGCGCCGAAGGACTTGTAGATATCGGACAGCGTGACCCGCATACTGACTAGCCCTTCACTGCGCCGACCAGCAGCCCGCGCGCGATGTGCTTCTGCAGGATGCTGGAGATGACGATCACGGGGGCGATCATCACGGTGATCAGGACCGACATGTTCCACCATTGCGGCCCGCGCGTCGTGTTCTGTGCCGATACCAGCACTGGCATGGTCTGCGCGTCGACATTGGAAAGGAACAGGGCCAGCAGATACTCGTTCCAGGCAAGGATCAGAACCAGCAGGAAGGTCGCAACCAAGCCGGACCGCACCAGCGGCAGCGCGATGGTGAAGAACACGCGGAACTTGGAGGCTCCGTCTATTTGTGCACTCTCCTCAAGGTCGAGCGGGATGCCGGCGAAGAAATCGCGCGTCAGCCACACGACGATCGGCAGGTTGATGGCGGTGTAGGTGGCGATCAGCGCCACCTGCGTGTCAAGCAGGCGCATCTGCTGGAACATCACGTAGATCGGCAACACGGCGACGATCGGCGGCATGATACGGTTCGAGATGATCCAGAATTCAATGTCGTTGTTGCCGACCGCAAGCCTCGTGCGTCCAACGAGCGTGAACAGCGCAATGATGAAGAGAGCGGCGGCCACGACAATGGCGATCTCCCACCGCACGCCGAAAGTGGCCACCGCCACGATGATTGCGGTGAGCAGGATCAAGAAGAGCGCAACGGCGGCGAGCTTCACCTGGAAGCGGATACGCACGAGCGCGTAGGCCGCCAGCGAGCCGATCAGGACTGCGAGCAGCGTGCTGGCCACCGCGACGACGACGGAATTCATATAAGGGCGCAGTGTGTAATTCTGCACGAGCATGAAATCCCATGCCTGCAGCGAAGGGGCAAAGTCGACGAACGGGAGATAGAACGGCCCATTGTCGACCTCGCCTGGCCCCTTGAAGGAGGTGATCAACACCCAGTAGAGCGGAATCACCACGACCAGCGCCCACAGGAACAGCAGCGCATAGGTCACGACCCTGGCGACCGGCGCCTGGCTGTCGATCGAAGCCGGCTCGAACAGCCGGCGCGCCAGTGAGCGCGGCTCGGCGCTCATGCTTCGAACCGGCGCGCCGGCCGGACCACGAAGTTGAAGAACGAGACGCATACGATGGTCGAGATGAAGAGCAGCATGTAGCCGACAGCGGCCGAGCCGCCGAGATCCTGGGTGCGCCAGGAAATGAAGGAATGGAGCGTCATCGATTCCGTTGCCAGGCCAGGGCCGCCGCCGGTGAGCACGTTCGGCAGGTCGATGATCTTGAAAGCCTCGATCAGCCGGATCAGCACGACGGTAGCGGCAATCGGCGCGATCGCTGGCCAGGTAATGTCGCGAAAAATCTGGAAGCCGTTGGCCCCGTCGAGCCGCGCCGCCTCGACCTGATCGCGCGGCTGGTTCTCAATGGCCGCCAGCAGCACGATGAACATGAACGGCGTCCACTGCCAGGTGTCGCCGACCAATACCATGAGCCGTGCCGACCAGGCCTCTGTGGCCCACGACCACTCGCTGATGCCGAAAGCGCGCACGAGCGGGGCGAAGGGACCTTTCTGCATGTCGGCGAGCATGCGAAACGTGTAGGCGATGCCGACCGGGGTCACCATCAGCGGGATGAAGAAGAGGACGCGAAAGAAATTCCGGCCGCGGATTGGCTGGCCGCAGAGGAGCGCGAGGCCCAGCCCCAGTGCGAACTGCACGGATACGCCGACGAACACGTAGAGAAGCGTGTTGACGACAGTCCCTGGCACGCCGCCCGGCGCCATGGTGGCCAGCGCAAGTACCGCCAGGCCCATGGCCATTGCCATCGCGAGAAGGCGACCAACGGTGCCGACGACGGTCGGCCTGCCACGCCGGAGATAGCGGGCGAGAAGAAACAGCAGCCCTGCCGCGATCAACGCCAGCAAAGCGGATTGGACAAAGCCGAACGTGCCGAACTTGCCGAGCAGGTGATACTGCTGTGAGCCGACCAGCAGCTTGCGGAAGTTCAAAAGTCCGATGAATTTCAGCGTGAATCCGCCCGACGCGAGCGCAAAGCGCGAAAGCGCGAGATAGGCCGAGATGATGAGCGGAAAAATCGCGAAGCAGAGAAGCACGATGACGGCTGGCAGCACCATGATCCGGCCCGAGTGACCGTCCAGCCATTCGGCCCAGCTGCGACGGTCGGCAGCTTCTGGCATAGTGTCGGTTGCGGTCATCATAACCCGGGAAAGTGGGGCAGGCATGAGACCCGGCGCGGACCGATGCCACGCCGAGTCGATTGCCTGACGCCTATTTGGCGCCGATAGTCGCCTTGTAAAGTTTGAGCTGCTCGTCTTTGCCAATCTCTTCGTTCAGCTCATTCCAGCCTTCCTCGACCGCCGCGACGGTCGCTTCCTTGTCGATTTCGCCGGCGAGGAAGCGCGACACCGCCTCGTCGAGCACGACCTGCTGGTATTTCTGATTTTGTGGGATGCGCAGGTCGAGGATCATGTTCGGGCTGCTCATGCTGTCATTGATCGCGCCCAGGTAGACTTTAGCCTCCTCCTCGCTCATGCCGGCCTTCTTCCAAAGGTCGCTGTAGCTGAGCTGTGAGGTGCGGTACGGGTTGAAGCCGGTGCCGCCGACGGTCACGTCGGCGTTCGACTGTGCCGGCTGCGTCATGAACGAGAAGTAGGCGTAGGCGGCGTCCTTCACCTTCGGATCGGCCGCCGCGTTGATGCCGCCGCCCCAGCCGCCAAAGGCGGCGAATGGTGCATGGTTCACGCCGTCGATCGCGTGCGGGCAATTTTCGGCCGTGCAGGCCTCGAGCTTGCCGGTGTCCCAGTTCAGAACCTCCTTGGATCCGGGCATGATCGCCGCGCCCCATTTGCCCATCACCTTGGACTGGGCCGGATCGATCGAGATCGTGCCTACATCACCCCAGTCGAGGTTCAGCGCGCAGCGGCCGGAAGCGAAGAGCGGCCTTGTATCGCTGACGTCGAGGTTTAACTCGTCCGGCGGGCCGTACTTGGTCGATTCAGACAGGAAGTCGAGCGCCTTGCGGAAGGCATCGTTGTTGACGAGCGGCGTCATGTCCTTGGTATTGAAGAAGGTGCCCTGGCTGGTCCCCTTGGACTGGGTCATCGAGCCGACCACATCGGTGACGAACCAATAGCTCTGTGCGTTGCGCTTCTTGGCGATGCATGAGCCGAAATCCGGCGTGCCATCGCCGCTCATGTCCTTGCCATGCGTGGCCTTGGCGACCTCGAGATACTCGTCCCAGGTTTTCGGCACCGCCAGGCCGGCCGCTTCCAGCACGTCCTTGCGGTAGTACATCATGTGGAAGTCACCATCGAGCGTGATCATGTAGGTCTTGCCGCTGTACTTCTCGGAGAAGTCCCGGAAGAACGCGCCAACATCGTCCTGCTGGATGTCCTTGTCGGCCTCGACCCGCGGCGTCAGGTCCTCGAGGTAGCCGCCGGCAATGTAGTCGACCATCCATTGCGGGGCGAACACCCCGGCGTCGACCGAGTTGGTGCCGCTCGCCCAGTCGGTGAGGATCTTTTGATAGAGATCCGAGAAGGGCACCGCGATGACATTGATCTTGGCGCCGGTGAGCGCTTCGAATTCGGGCGCGCGCCTCTGCAGCGGCTCCTGAATCGCACCGGTCTGCGTAATGACGTTCACGGTAACTCCCGCAAACGGCTTGTCCTGCGCGAAGGCAGGCGCGCCAACCAGCGCGGAAAAGACTGAAACGCCGGCCAGAAAGGTCCCAATTCTCATCAGACTTCCTCCCATATTGACCGGGACCTGTTCCGAACCAAGCCGCCGGTATCTCCCCGTCGGTTGCCGTCGCCAAAGCACGGCACCAACGCTTGCCAAGCACAATATCGGCATCGCACAGCGAGTCCAGTGCCTTGCCGCAACGGAAGGTGAGGTGCCCAGCGAGCTTCCCGGCTGATGCATATCGCCCTAAAGCATGCCCTCGGGCGCGACCCGAGGGTGCGCAGTCACTGCAAGTTGGTGTGGCGGTGCAACATCAGGCTGTGCGCGTCGGGTATCTGCTGCGCCAGGCCGAGCACAACGCTGTCGAGCAGGACAAGGCAGGATTGCTCGAACAGGCTGCCGCCAAACTGTTGCGATTCCCCGACAGGGACATGCAGCATGACATCGGCAATGCCGGCCAGGGTTCCCGCTGGCTTATGCGTCAGCGTAACGACCTTGGCGCCCTCCGCCTTGGCGATGCGGGCAAAGCCTGTGCTAACCGGCGTCTCCCCGGAGCCGGAGACGATCAGCAGCGCATCGCCCTTGCGGATCGATGGCGCCGATACTTCGCCGACGAAATGCACCATCCGGCCAAGATGCATGAACCGCATCGCACCCATCTGCGCGACAAGGCCGGAGCGTCCCTGCCCGGAAAAGAACCATCGCTGATCGGGGTCATCGAACGCCTGCACCAGCCTTGCAAAGGTGTCGGCGTCGATCCGGCCAAGAAGATCGGCTATCTCCTGTCCCACGGCCAGCCACGGCCTGGATTGAGCAATCTGTCGCGAATCCATCGTGTTACCTCTTTCGGGCTTGCGGATTCTGTAATGGCGCTGCCAACCACGAGGATTTCGGGTTCGACTGCGATCACCGCTTCCAGCGTATCGGGGCCGATCCCGCCGGCGAGCGAAACCAGAAAGCCGCGATCATGCATCTTTCTCACGGCGTCGATATGTGACGTGGAGGTGTTGCCCGCCAGCCGCGCATCGGTTGGCGAGTGGACCGCGACATAGCCGAAGCTCTCGGGGAAGACAGCATTCAAGGGAAGCAATTCTGCCTTACCCGACTCGGTGATGGTATCGACGATGACCGTCGCGCCGAAGGCGGCGGCACGTTTTCCCACCGCCTCATGCGTGGCGGACGAAGCACATGACAGGACCGTCATGAACGCGGCACCGGCGCCGAATACCATATCCGCCTCGAACTGGCCGGCATCGACGGTTTTGGTATCAGCCAACACCATGACGTCAGGGCAGAGCTCGCGCGCCGTGGTGATGGCCGAGAGGCCAAGGCGTTTCAGCAACGGCGTGCCGATCTCGATGATGTCGGCGAACTCCTTCATCTGCGGGAGAAGGGCCAGGTGTTCAGGCTTGTCGAAAGCGACTTGGAGGAGCAAGGCAGTTCTCTCACTTAAGGCCGGTTATGGCGTCGAGAAGGCTGTCAGCCGGTAGTCGGTGCGTCGACAGCGACACGGCAAGACGCAGCGCGAAAGCGGCAGTGGCATGGCAACAACGTCCAACCTACTGTCGTGTGCTTCGTGGTCGAAATCTGCCATAATCCAGCAACCTCCAAGCTGGTCCGCATAGGGAGAGCAAATCGTACCCTGCAAAGCAAGTGTGGTTCTTGTTGAAATCAGGAGGTGCTGGTCAGATCAGCGCCGACGCCCCCGGCGATGCAAGATGAGGCAGTCCTTTGACGAGATTGTTTGAGCCCATTGGATGCAAGGTCGATCTGTCGACCGGTGCGATGGCAAATGCAACCGGCAGCTACCAGAAGCGCTTCCGCGATCTGGACGGGCTCTACGCCGATGCCGCGGCCTTCGAAGCCATGCGCGCGACATGGGGCGAGCGCATCGTCTACGAGGTCTCCGAGTTCCGACCGACCGAGCAGTCGGGCGACCTGATTTTCGGCGTTACGCGCATGGCGCCCGGCAGGGTCGGCGACGAATATTTCATGACGCGCGGTCATATCCACAGGCAGGCCGACCGGCCCGAGATCTACTATGGCCAGAAGGGGCACGGCCTCATGCTGATGGAATCGCCGGAGGGCGAGGTTCGGATCGTGCCGATCGATGCCCAGACCGTCTGTTATGTTCCGCCGTTCTGGATCCACCGCTCGATCAATGTCGGGGACGACGATCTGGTGATGCTGTTCTGCTACCCCGCCGATTCAGGGCAGGACTACGAGATCATCGCGAGATCGGGAGGCATGCGCTCGCGCGTGGTCGCCGGCGATGGAGGCTGGAGGCAAGTCGACAACCCGGATTGGCGACCGCGCGACGCAAAGCTGGTCTCCGCCCTCTACGGGCAACAATCCCTCACGGTGCTGGCATGACGGCTCCCGTCGAGATCGCTGCTTCACTTCGCAGCGCTGCACCGCGCGCGAAGAAAATCCGGGAGAATGGCGAATGAGCCGCTATCGGCCGGCTACCCAGCCGACATTCTATTTTATCGGCGTCACGACGACGAGCAGCTCGATCATGCGGGTTTTCCCTGCATGGGCGCGCCACCTCCGGCTGAAGGATGCGGTTCTCAAGGGCATCGACTTTCCGCTCCATGCCGATCCGGAGGCCTACCGTGAGGTCGTCTCCTTCATAAAATCCGACCCGCTGTCGCTTGGCGCGCTCGTCACCACGCACAAGATCGATCTCTTCAACGCGGCGCGCGACCTGTTCGACGTGATCGATCCGCACGCCCGCCTGATGCACGAGACCAGCTGCCTGTCGAAGCGGGGCGGCAAGCTGATCTGCCATGCCAAGGATCCGATCTCTTCCGGCCTTGCGATAGACGGTTTCATCCCGGCGGGATACTTTGCGGACACCGGCGCCGAAGTCCTGTCGATGGGCGCCGGCGGATCGACGATAGCAATCACCTGGCACCTGATGCGCAAGGAACGTGGACCTTCGCGCATCATTGTCACCGACCGTTCGCAGCCGCGTCTCGACGAAATCGAGCGCATCCACAGAGACATGATGTCGACGGTCGAGATCCAATATGTCCTGGCAGACCGACCCGAGATCAATGATGAGGCGTTGGCGGCGCTGAAACCAGGCTCGCTGGTGATCAACGCGACCGGACTTGGCAAGGACGCCCCAGGCTCGCCGATCACCGATGAAGGCGTGTTCCCCAGGCGCGGCATTGCCTGGGATCTCAACTATCGCGGCGAGCTGATCTTCCTCGACCAGGCAAGGCGGCAGCAGGCCCGACAGCAGTTGCGGATCGAGGACGGTTGGACGTATTTCCTGCACGGCTGGACGCAGGTGATCGCAGAGGTGTTCGACATCGCGATCCCGGTGTCGGGGCCGGATTTCGATGAGATGTCGCGCATCGCCATCGAAGCGGCGAAAGCCTAATGCCATGGAACGCATTCTCGTCACGCCGCGCTCGCTCTGACCGAGAGGATCACATGTTGCCCATCTCAGGACTCTGTTGAAATGAGCGGCGAGCTTTTCCTCGCCATCGATGTCGGCACCGGCAGCGTCCGCGCCGCACTGATCGATGTCACCGGCAAGATCCTCGAACTTGCGTCGCGAGAGCACGACCAGATCGTGCCGGAATTCGGCTGGGCCGAACAGCGGCCCATCGACTGGTGGGAGGGTGCGCGAACGAGCGTCAAGACGGTGCTGGACCGCGTCGATGGCGCCCGCGAAAACATCTCCGCCATCTGCGTCTGCGGGCAGATGCACGGGCTGGTCCTGCTCGATGCGAACGGAGCGCTGACGCGCGACACGGCGCCGCTCTGGAACGACAAGCGCACCATTGATCTCGTACGTCGCTTCGAGGAAGCAAACGAGCCGGACAGCTACCTGCCCGAAAGCGGCAACACGCCGACCCCCGCATGGCCGGGCTTCAAACTGCAATGGGTCCGAGACAACGATCCCGCCGCATACGCCCGCAGCGCAGTCGCCATCATGCCGAAGGACTATATCAACTACCGGCTGACCGGCGAGATTGCCATGGATACTGGCGACGCGTCCTGCAGCTTCCTCATGAACCCGGAGCGGCTCGACTGGTCGCCGGTGATGATCGAGCGCATGGGTCTGGACGCCGCCAGGCTGCCGCCGATCCGCAACCCGCTGGATATCGTCGGCCACGTCACCAAACAGGCGGCGCGCGACACCGGCCTGCGCTCTGGAACCCCAGTGCTGGTCGGTGGCGCCGACTATCCGGTGGCACTGCTCGGCTCAGGCGCTTGTCGCCCGGGAATGGGTTCCGACAGCACCGGCACGGGCGCCATCATCACGGCGATCGCGGAGAAGCCGCTGCTTGACCCGGAGATCTCGAACGTTGCGACGATCGAAGGCAACTGGGCGCAGTTCGTGCTGCTGGAGACTGGCGGCGACGGCATGCGCTGGGCACGTCGTGCCTTCCACGGCAACGCGCTGTCCTACGACGAGATCGTCGCCCGCGCCGCCGAGGCACCCGCCGGTTGCGACGCACTGCTGTTCATGCCTTTTCTCACCGGCGAGCGTCTGGGGCGCCATCGCAACGCCCGCGCACAGTTCTTCGGATTGGGCGCCGGGCATGGCACGGAGCATCTGCACCGCTCGATCCTGGAAGGCATCGCCTTTGCCATGACGCGCCACATTCGCATCATGGAACACGCGTCGAACAAGCCGCTGGAGCGCGTCATCGCCGCGGGTGGCGGGGCGCGCACCGAACTCTGGCTGAGGATCAAGGCGAGTGCCTTCAACATTCCGATCCTGGTTCCGCGGGAGCCCGAATGCGGCATTGTCGGCTGTGCCGCGATGGCCGCGACGGCGACAGGGCGCTTCTCGCGCGTCGAACAGGCGGCCGAGCGCTTTGTGAGCTACGGCGCCGAAATCCTGCCGGACCCCGGATGGGCCGAGACCTACAGGCGCACCCAACCCGTTTTCGATCGGCTCTACCACCACAGCCAGGCGCTCTACGACGACATCGACGCACTGTCGGCCGCCACGCGGCCGACGCAGCCGTGACGCTGCGATCTCCCAATCCACAGCAGGATTTCATGAAGACAAGGACTTTAGCGCGTCGCATCAATGCGTTCAGAGGCGACGCGCACGCCTCAGGCCTGCGGAACCCTGCCTGCAGCGACGGACTTGGCAATTACGCACAGCAGCTCGAACATCATCGTCGCCCCCGCGAGCGCCGTCATCCCGCCAACATCGAACGGTGGTGCCACTTCCACGACATCAGCGCCGACTATGGTCACGGCGTCGAGAAGGCGGACCATTTCCTGCGCTTCGCGGGTGGTGAAGCCGCCAAGCTCGGGAGTGCCGGTGCCGGGCGCCATCGAGGGGTCGATGCAGTCGATGTCGAAGGTCACATAGGTGGGACCGCTGCCGACAATGCCCCGTGCCTCTTCCATGACGCTGGCCGCGCCTCGCCGGACGAACTCCTCCATGTAGATGATGCGGATGCCCTGAGCGACCGCCCAACCATGCTCGTTGGGCTCGTAGATGGAACCGCGGATGCCGATCTGGACGACACGTTTGGGATCGAGCAAGCCCTCTTCGATGGCCCGCCGGAAAGGTGTGCCATGCGTATAGGGATTGTCGCCGAAATAGCGGTCATTGGTGTCGGAATGCGCGTCGAAATGGATCATGCCGACCGGCGCCTTGCGCGCGACCGCACGCAGCACCGGCAGCGTCGTCAGATGATCGCCGCCGGCAGCAAGCGGAATGGTGCCCGCTGCGACAATCGCTGCGATGCCGTCCTCGATACGCTTCAGCCCGTCCAGGAGGTTGATCGGATTGACTGAGAGGTCGCCGACATCGGCAACGTTGGCGATGCTGAATGGTTCGGTTCCCGAGACGTGATGGGCCCGCCGCATCAGGCTGGACTGGTTCCGGATCTCGCGCGGACCATGGCGCGCGCCGGCGCGGTTGGTCGTTCCGCCATCCCACGGTATGCCGACGAGTGCGATGTCCAGCCCCTCGGCACTTGCCACGGCCGGCAGTCTCATGAAGGTCGAAAGCCCGGCGAAGCGGGGAACGGCGGCGGCGTCGATCGGCTGGAAGAAATTGCTGTTCATGGTTGTCGTCACCTCAGAAGAATTCACGTTTGACGATGTCGGCGAGCCGCGTCTCGCAGTCGTCGAGCAGCCATCGGCCCTTTTCTGCCGACGAGCCCTCGGTCAACGACAGGACGCCGGACGGCGGCACGTCCTCGGCCGGTCTGGGATAGCGGTCATAGGGCTTGAATTGCGCGGGACCGTCATGCAGCGCCTTGCCCAGGTCGACGAGTTCAGGGCGCAGCGCCAGCATCATCGACGTCTCGATCACGCTCGCATGCTCCAGTTCGATGCCGGGATAGCCGTCGGGGAACACTTTCGCCAGCGTCTCGCCGCGCACCATCTCCCAGTGGTCGACGCGCAGGATCGTCAGATCTGTCGCACGTTCGCGGCCGATGGCGTCGAGCGCCAGTTCGATGCCCTCGATCGACGGGCCGATATTCTCGTAATGGCCGTTGAGCACAACGATGCGTCGGACCTTCTGACGATACAGGTCGCAGATCACATCCTTGAGCAGAAGCGAGAAAGTTTGTGCCGTGATGTTGATCGTACCGGGAAAGGTCGGGCCGCCGCCTGACCGGGGCTGCGAGCGGTTGCCGTAGGCGATCGTCGGCGCCACCAGCCCTCCGACCTGCGACGCCACCTTTTCGGCGATGGCGGTCGGGATCACCACATCCACATTCATCGCCATATGGTGGCCGTGCTGTTCGGTCGCGCCGAGCGGCAGGAAGACGGGAGCGCCGGCGGCGATCCGCTTCTGGGCCTCGGGCCACGACAGTTCAGCGAGGAAAACGCGGTCTTTCATGATCATCTCTTCTCAAAGCATCGCCGCGCCACCATTGGCGCCCAGGCATTGTCCGGTGAAAAAAGTTGCGCCGGGGCCGGCCAGGAACACCACCGCGGAGGCGATTTCATCCGGCCGTCCGATCCGCCCCAGCGGGTGTGTCGTTTCCAGCGCGCGCTGGCTCTCGGTCAGTGCCTCGAAGCCGAGAAGCGGCGTGTCGGTCGGCCCGGGCGCCACGGCGTTGACCAGGATGCGGGGCGCAAGTTCGCGTGCCCAGGAGCGGGTAAGGCCGAGCAATGCCGCCTTCGTCGCACAATAGACCGAAGCGCCCGACCGGCCGAGATAAGCGAGCTCGGAGGCGATGTTGATGATGCGTCCACCATCGGGAAGATGCGGCAAGATTTCCCGCGCCACGATGATCGCGCCCCGCACATTGACGGCGAACATGCGGTCGACATGGTCGAGCGAAATCCCGCCAAGCGGTGCTTCCTGGAGGATGCCGGCATTGTTGACGAGGATGTCGTAGCCGCCGATCCGGTCCTTGCCCTGCCCGACCGCGGCAATGATGTCGGTTTCGCTGGCGAGGTCGCAGGCAAGAATGGGGATATCGCCCTCCGACGCCTCGAGATCGAGCCCCAGAACCGTGGCCCCGGCCTCGCGCAAGGCGTGCGCAGTGGCGCGGCCGATACCGCTGGCCGCGCCAGTGACCAGCGCGCGTTTTCCGTGAAGCGGGCTTACCAAGGCACTTCTCCCCTGTCGACGCCAAGCGACTGCCCGGTGATGTTGGCCGCGAGTTCCGACGCCAGGAAGAGATAGGTGCCCGCCATATCGGCCGGCTCCATCAGGCCCGGCAGCGCCTGTGTGCCGACGATGCTTTCGAGCAGCGCTGCCTCGCTGACGGCGCCCTGATCGGCCATACGGCCGAGCGAGCGCATCGACGCATCCGTGCGAACCCATCCCGGACAAACCGCATTGACGCGGATGCCCCTGGCCCCGAGTTCCTTGGCCCAGGTCTTCGTCAAGCCGATGATGGCGTGCTTGGAGGCGACATAGGCACCGAACTGCGCCTCGGCAACGCGGCCCCAGATCGATGCGGTGTTGATGATCGAACCGCCGGGCTGCATCCGCGGCAGAGCGCGCGCTGTGACGAGCGCCGTGCCGATGATATTGATCTCGATGACGCGCCGGAAGGCGGCTTCGACATCGTCGCCGCTGTCGGTGATAGGCGTCATCAGTTCGAGGCCGGCATTGTTGATGAGCACGTCTATGCGAGCGAGAGGTTCGAGCGCCGCGGCGACGGCCGCACGATCGGCAATATCGGCCTCCCTGCTGGTGGCGCCCAATTCACGCGCCCGTTCGTGCACAGCCGCTTCGTTCGCGATGAGATGCAGACTGGCGCCGGCCTGCGCGAAGCCCTTCGCGATGCCGAGCCCGATGCCACGGCTGGCCCCGGTGATCACGACGGACTTTCCGGAGAAGGACAGGCTCATACGACCACTCCGGTCTCATTGCGGATCAGATGCAGGATCTTGTTACGCAGCTCGAAGAATTTCTGCGTTTCCCGGATCTCCAGTGGCCGTTGCGGACTGAGCTCAGCCGCCACGTCGATGTCGGCCACGACCGAAGCCGGCCGGCGCGAAAACAGGATGATCCGGTCGGCGAGGAATACCGCTTCTTCCACGTCGTGGGTGACGAAGATGATGGTCTTTTCTTCGCGAATCTGGATCTGCCGCAGCTCGACCTGAAGGCGCTCGCGCGTCAGCGCGTCGAGCGCGCCGAAAGGCTCGTCCATCAACAGCACGTCCGAACCGGCGGCGAGCGTGCGCGCTATGGCCACGCGCTGGCGCATGCCGCCCGAGATCCGGTTCGGATAGGAGCCGGCGAAATCGGCAAGCCCAAACAATTCGAGATAATGGCGCATTCGCTCGGCCTTCTCGGCCGCGCCAAGATCTTTCCTGTAGCGCATGCCGAAGGCAATGTTCTTCTCGACCGTCAGCCAGGGAAACGACGAATAGGACTGGAACACCATGCCGCGCCGGCGATCCGGCCCGACAACCTTTTCGCCGCCGAGCACGATCGAGCCCGAGCTCGGTTCGTCGAGGCCGCCGACCATCCGCATCAAGGTTGTCTTGCCGCAACCCGATGGGCCGAGGAAGACCACCAGCGAATTGCGGTCGAGGCCAAGATCGGTTTTTCGCACGACATCGACCGGGCCGAAGGACTTGGCCGTATCGACGAATTGAACGTAGCCGCTCATCATGACCTATCCCTCACAGATACCGGAAAAGCCGGCGGTGAAGCAGGCGAAGCAACTGGTCGGTGATGAGGCCGATCAGCCCGATGACGACGACGCCTGCCATCACTTCAGGCGTTTTAACGAAGCGGCGCGCCGTCCAGATCACATAGCCGATGCCGGAATCGGCCGCGACGATCTCGGCGATGATCAGATATGTCCAGCACCAGCCGAGCGTGATCCTGAGATTGTCGATCAGCGTCGGCCCCATCCAGCGCAAGGCGACATCGGTCATTACCTGCCTCGAGCTGGCGCCGACAGTGCGGGCGACCTCGACGAACTCGTGCGGCACCCGCCGCATGTCGTCGGCCACGAGAAGCACGAGCTGGAAGAATGTGCCCAGCCAGAGCAGGAAGATCTTTGTCTCCTCGCCGACGCCGAACCAGATAATGGACAGTGGCACAAGTGCGGGTACCGGAAGATAGCGGATGAAATCGATCATCGGCTCGAGTGCGGCTCCGACAATCCGGTAACTGCTCATCATGATGCCGATCGGGATGGCCAAGGCCGCGGCGAGCAGGAAGGCGATCCACACACGTGTGGTCGAGACCACGACATGCCAGACGAGGTTCTGCTCGGTCAGCATTGTCCACAAGGCGATGACGACGCGGCTTGGCGAGGGGAGGAACTGCGGCGCAATGATGCCCGCGCGTGCCGCCAGCTCCCAACCTGCTACGACCAGGGCAGCCGCCGCAACGCTGACGGCGGATTCCGTCATCGGCGAAGCGCGGCCGCGAAAAACAAACAGACTGCTGAACAAGATCGCTATCCCCGGATGGTCGAAAACAAGGGCTGTCATAGACGGCTGCCGGCATGGCATGGCCGCCGGCGGCCGCCAGAAGGCGGACCTGGTCCATTGCCGCTATTTAGCCGATACCTTGCTGATCGCCGAATTGTCGATCTGGTCCGTCGCCATGAGCTTGTTGTCGGCGGCCCCGTTCTCCAGATTGAGGTCCATCACCGTATCGAAGATGGCGTGGAGCGTACCTTTTTCTCCCGGTTTGCCCATGTAGGCGAGCGATTCTGCAAGCGTCGTGTAGGATAGGCTGGAGTCGACGATCTCGGTCACTTCAGCCGGCGTCAGGCCAAAATGCTTGGAGGCCATATCGGCGAATTTTTCCGGCTCGGCCTTGAGGAAGTCGACAGCCTCGTAAATGCAGCCGAGAAACTTTGCGTACTTGTCCGGGTTCGCCTTGAAGTCATCGTTACGGACGATGATCGCATCGATGATAATACCGCGATGATCCTTGGACGAGACCAGCATGCGGGCACCCGGACGGGTCGAGGCCTTCAGCGCCTGCGACATGAACGGTTCATAGGTCGCAATCGCGGCAATCGAGTCATCGACGAAAACCGCGCCCGTGTCGGCCGTTGCGATGTCCTTGATCTGAAGATCCTTCAGCGACAGTCCCGCCTGCTTCAGCTCCATCTGGAGCAACAGGCGTGAGGGAATGTTCGGCTCGGCAGCGACGACCTTGCCCTTGAGATCCGCCACCGTCTTGACCTTGTCGTCGGTGATGACGCCGTCGCCGCCGACGGATTCATCGATCGTGCCGATGATGATGCCCGGCGTGGAGGCGTCGCGCGGACGACCCTGATATTCGCCGACGGAGCGCATCTGCATTTCGATGTCGCCGCGCGCCATCGCTGCCATGACGTTGGTCAGGTCATCTTCGAACTTGATGCTGACGTCGAGGTCTTTGCCGGCGAAGCAGCCCAGGTCGCCGGCGATGTGGACGGGTGCAAATCCCAGCCACGTCGGAGCAAGGATGCGGATCTGGTCGGCGCTGAAGGCGAACTGCGAACTGGCGAGCACCAGTGCTGCGGACAACGCTATGCGAAGTGACGATTTCATGATTGTTCCCCATTTTTTGTTCCGCGCAGGCTCGCCATTTTCAACATTTGTGTAAATGAGTTTATTTAGAATTTTACATCGAATAACGTCGATGTATCGCCGATCGAGGGGACAAACCATGCGTCGTCTGGACAACATCGATATCCGCCTGCTGCGTGTCTTCGTAGCGCTGGCCGATTCAGGCGGCTTCGCCGACGCGCAGATCACCCTCAACCTGTCGCAGCCGACGCTCAGCACGCATCTTGCGGAGCTGGAGAAACGCATCGGCGCCCAGCTCTGCCATCGCGGACGCAAACAGTTCCGCCTGACCGAGGTCGGACAGGCGACCTACGACGCGGCGCAGAAACTGTTCCGCGACCTCGACGATTTCGGGCACCGCATCAGCGCGGCCAGCGGCAGCCTGTCCGGCCGGCTGCGGATCGGCACGTCCGATGGCGTATTCACAAGCGATGAACTAGGCATCCAGCATGCCCTCAGACGCTTCATGGGTCCTGATTCCGATGTTTTTATAGATCTTTCGCTGGGCACGCCGTCCGAACTTGAGCAGCAAGTCGCTGATGGCGGCCGCGACATCGTCATCGGGCCGCTATCGCAGAAAGCGCCCGGTGTCGTTTACCGGGATTACTGCGGCGAGCCGCATTTTCTCTATTGCGGCCGACGGCACCCGCTTTTTGCGATGCCCGATTCAAGGATCGACCAAAGCGCCATCCACGCTGCGCGGTTTTCGGTACGCAGCTATCGGTATTTCGACGACCTGTATCTCGTCGGGCATCCCAGGGCCAGCGCGTCAGTGATCCACATGGAAGCACAATTGATGCTGATCCTGTCGGAGAATTTCATCGGCTTCTTGCCGGCCCATTTCGCATCGTCATGGGTCCATGCCGGCGAGTTGCGGGCGATCAAGCCGGGATCCTATACCTTCAGTTCGCGGCATCTGGTCGCTTACCGCAGGGCAGACGAAACACGAAATCTGGTCCAGGCGTTCCTTCGAGAACTGACTAGAGGATCGGAGACGGGTCCTTTGAAAGGTCGTGAAGCAAAATAGTAAGAATTTCTCGGGCGATCGACGTAACTGGCCGCTCGCGATACGCGAGACACTGAAAATTGCTGCCATCGGGAATCTCGGCAGACCGAGACAGTGAGCCCGCCGCTGCGACTGGCGCAGCGGCGGGCTTGGGAGGGCCTCAGACGGCTTGATATTCCTGCGACTTGAACGAAAGGTGCTTCACGCCTTCCGGCGCATCCGAGATTTTCCGGATGTTCGCCCAGGTCTGCTTGTAGTTCGGCAGGATTAGCTCATTCGTGCCGGCATTGATGACGTTGCCTTGCACGCCGGTCGGGAATCCGAACAGCATGAAAGTCTCGCCCTTTCTGGCCGTGGGCGTCGGATAGACCATCGCCTGGGTTGAGCCGCTCTCATTGTAAACCTCCACGAGGTCGCCATTCTTCACGCCGAGTTCGGTCATGTCGTCTGGGCTCATCTCGATGAACGGATAGGGCCAGCGATCCATCACGAATTCGCTCTCCTGGTCCAAGAAGGCATTCTGCCAGACCTGGTTCGCGCGCCCGTTGTTGATGAGGTATTTGTTGTTCTTCTTCTGCTCCTCCTTGCCCGGCGCCTGCAGGCCACGCCATTGCGCTTCCATGAAGGTCGCCTTGCCGTCCTTTGTCCCGAATTTGCCGTCGGTATAGAGACGCTTGGTGCCGACGATCTTCCCGTCTTCGAAACCGGTGGCGGGCTCCTGAAAGCCGTTATTGCCCATGGCCTTCAGACGCTCATAGGTGACAAACTCGCCCCCTCCTGCATTTTTGTTGTAGCCGTCCATGAAGGCGTCTTCCTCGGTTCTCCAGTCGTAACCCTTGAACTGGTCGGCATAGGCATTGTCGCCCATTTCACGCAGGGCCTTCTCCATGTGCTGGGCAAGCCCCGCCGCGATGAGGCAGTCCGGCTTGGCATTGCCGGGCGGGTCCATGTAGCGCTCGACGAGACGCATACGACGTTCACCGTTCATGGATGTCAGGTTCATCTCGCCCGATTCCGCAGCCGGCAGCCAGACATGGCTCGCTGCGCCGATCTTCGAAGGGATGATGTCGACGTCGACGGAGAACAGGCCGCCGGCCTTGATGGCGGCCAGAATGGCTTCGACCATCGCCTGCCGGTCGCCATACGGCACCTTGCTCATCGCATCCTTCACGATGTCCGTGCGCTTCTTGTAGACCATGTTGAACTGGTGCGCGTTCAGCGTGGTCTTGTAGTGGTCGCAGGCCCAGATGTGATGGACGCCGCCCTTGCCCTCGATCAGCAGCTTGTCGACATAGGCGGCGGGCCGGCCGACATGCGCGTCGGAGGGACGGACATAGCCTTCCTGGTGACCGCCCATGCGCACGCAGCCGCCACCCTCGCGACCGACATTGCCGGTGGCGAGCGCGACGTTCACCAGCGCGGCGTTGGTGCGATAGTTGTCGTTGCCCCAGATCAAACCTTTCTCGTAGGCGAACATGGTGCGCCGACGCTTACCGTCCTTGGGCTCGGCGATCCATGCCGCCGACTGACGGATTTGGTCGACGGTCAGCCCGGTAATCTTGGCCGCGTCCTCGAGCGTAGTTCTGTTGGCGGCGAGCGCCTTGTCGAAGTCGCTGGTCGACGCATCGATGAAGGCCTTGTCGACCCAGCCCTTGTCCGCAATCTCGGTCAGCCAGGCGTTGAACAGCACCATGTCGGTGCCGGAATTGATGGCAAGGTGCATGACGTTTTCCTTGCCGGCTTCGGCTTCGGCCGCATTGACCGATACGGTGCGGCGCGGATCGACAAAGATGATGCGTCCCTTGGCATGCGGTTCGTCCGGAAGCTGCTCCTGTTTTTTCTGCATCGAAGTGCCACGCAGGTTCGGGACCCAGTGGTTGAGGAAATAGTTGGTCTGCGTCTCGAGCGGGTTGTTGCCGACCGAGACGAGCGTATCGGCCAGTTCGGCGTCCTCGTAACAGTTGTTCAGCTCACCGACGCCCATGTCGCGGGTCGCATGGACCTCGGAATTGTAGGCCGGCCTGTTGTGGATGCGGATGTTCTTCACCTTCATGGAGCCGAAATAGAGTTTTCCGGTGCCCCAGGTGTTTTCGTAGCCGCCGGCCGAACCGCCGTGATCGAAGACGGAGACGAACAGCCCATCCTCGCCCTGATCCTTGACGACGGCGGCGGTGACACGGGCAACGAGATCGAGGGCATCCTCCCAGGAGGTCGGTTGCATCTGGCCATACCGCCAGACCATTGGATCGGTGAGACGTTGCTGCTGCGAGCCGCGGGCGGTCGAGTAACGCAGCTCGCCCATGCGGGCGCCGCGTACCGAACCGAGGCCGGAATTCACCTCGCAGTCGTGGTCCGGTTTGATGACGATGTGGACGTCCTTGCCGTCCTGCTTGACGATGTTGTACATCGACGGCGCGTACCAGGCGTCGGTCTCGGCGGCCTGCTGCTCGGACAGCTCGACGCCGAACACATTCGAGGCGGCATCGGTGCCGCCCTGCTTGTTGGTCGGCCAGGTGTAGGCGTGATAGCCGCAGCCGACGATGCAATAGTGGCAGGTGACGTTGTGTTTCTTCGCATCCGCCGGAATGATCGGCAGCCTATCGATGTGACGTTTGTAAGCCATGATCCGACCCTCTCTTAAAGTACATTGCTCAGACGACCGTAGAGCAGCTCGTCCACGCCCTCGGCATAGATGTCGCCCTTGTCGTCGACGCGGAGCGCATATTGCGGCAGGTTGGCGGTCGACTGCCCCCAGATCTGTTGCCCGCCGGCATCCGCGTCGAAGCGCGAATAGTGGCCGGGGCAATTGAAGGAGTGGTCGTCGGCGTTGTAGTTGAGCGGGAAGCCCTTGTGCGGGCAGATGGTCGAGAAGCCGACGATGTCGCCGTCAGGACCGGCGCCGCCTTCCACTTTCATTCCAAGCTTCAGCAGCACACCGGGCGCGTTGTCATCGGGGTAGCCGACATCGAAAGGCTCGTTTGGTTTCAAATCGGCAATATTGGCCAGCTTGTTCGACGGGTATTCGACCAGCGCCAGACCGGGTGCAGCCTTGGTCTGAGCTTGTGCCGGCAGCGCCACGGCGGTGGCCATGCCGGCGGCGGCGAACGCCCCTCCCCTCAAGAATTGACGGCGGCCGACGTCGACCAGTCTGTTGCAGCGATCCATGCATTCCTCCCATTGGCGAAATCGTCGCAAGCCGTCTTGCAACGCCTGTGCCAACCGGAGAAGCCGCCGATTTCATTTGAGAAACTGCTGGAAAGCCAGCGCCATGGAGCCTGCATGTTCGGAAATCCGGACATGCTGCAATGCCGAAGGTTCAGGAAGTCGAACGCGCCCGATCGGAAACGCCGAGCCGCGTCATCTTCTCCCAAAGCGTCGTTCGCGAGATCGCCAGCAACCCGGCTGCTTTCGCGATTTGACCGCCGGTTTCGTCCAGCGCCCGCTCTATCTGCCGCCGCTCCGCCGCATCGCGAACATCGGCCAGCGGGGCGAATGCAGCGCTTGCGGGTTTTGCTGTCCGCTCCGGGAACAGGTCGCCGGGCATGATCCATTCACTGGTCGACAACGCCACCGCCCGCTCGACGCGGTTCCTAAGCTCCCGCACATTTCCGGGCCAGGGATAGGCGAGTGCGGCCTCCTCGGCCAGCGCGCTGAAACCCCGGATCCGGGTGTCGGATCGGGTCGCTGCGTTTTCAAGGAACCTGTCGAGCAGCCAGGTGATGTCCTCATGCCGCTCACGTAGCGGTGGAATCGTCACCGGCAGGACGGCGAGTCGAAAATACAGATCTTCGCGGAAGCTCGACCGCCCATCGCGTTGGCCGAGGTCGCGATGCGTGGCCGAAACGACCCGTGCGCCAAACGGGCAGGGCGTCTCGCCGCCGACGCGATTGAAACTGCCGTCCTCTATGAGCCTCAGCAATTTTGCCTGAAGCGGCATTGGCATGTCGCCGATCTCGTCCAGGAACAAGGTGCCGTTTCCGGCCCGCTCGGCATATCCGAGATGCCGCTGCTGCGCCCCGGTAAACGCCCCTTTTTCGTGACCGAAAATCTCGCTTTCCAGCAGTTCGGCCGGGATCGCCGCACAGTTCACCGCGATGAACGGCTCCAGGCGCCGAGGTGAGACCTCATGCAGCAGGCGGGCCGCCACTTCTTTCCCGCATCCGGTCTCGCCGGTGATCAGCACGGGAAGATCGTGGCCGGCATAACGCCGCAGCAAGTCTTCGGCATGCTGGATGGCCGGGGACTCGCCGAGGAAATAGCCCTTGAGACGAAGCTGGCTATGCGTAGTCCGCCGTGCGGCATCGATCCTGCGCAGGAATTCATCCATCGCGAACGGCTTGGTCATGAAATCGACGGCGCCGGATCGCATCAACCGGACAGCCTGGTCAATCTCGCCATGGCCGGTCACGAAGACAAAGGGTGGCGAATTCGGCAGGTTGGCAAGCTCGCTGAAAACCACTTCCCCGGAAATATCCGGGAGACGGACGTCACAAATCACCAGATCGAGGCAACCACAGAGGCCTTCAATTCCGGAGATGGCATCCCGCCCTGACTGCCACCAATTCACCCGCCAGCCCTCGAGCTCAAGGCGCTGGACGATCGACCCGCCCATGACGGGATCGTCCTCGACGAGGCCTATCCGGGCGCGCTCAGGCGGCATGGGCTTTGGTGTCCTCCCTGTCGAAGGGAATTGTCAGCGTGACCGCCGTCCCTCCTCCTCTTTTGGCTGCGATACTGGCACGTCCGCCGAGATCGTCAACCACGCGGCGGACCATCCAGAGGCCGAGACCACGCCCCGCGCGCACCGCCGGGCCGGGGTCCTGGTCGATGAGAATCCCTGCGATGTCGGCCGGCATTCCGGTGCCCTGGTCGCCAATCTCGATGTGCAACCGGTCTTCCCAGCTCATCGCCGTCAGCGAAACCGTCCCGTCTTCAGGAGTGACCGCGCTGGCATTGAGGAGGAGATTGAGGACCGCCTGACGGACCGGACCGCCTCGGATGGGCAATTCCCGCGCACCGTTCCATGCGACGCTCCAGTCCAGCCGCTGCCGCTTGCGGCGCAATTCCGGCTTGAGCAACAGGCGGACATCGTCCAGATCGGCGGCCGTCATCGGGCGCTGCGATCGTTCTGGCCGATAAGTCGCAAGCGCGGCCTCGACCACGTCGCGAATGCCGGCAAGGCCGCGCTCGATCAGGCTGATCGATGTGTCGCGGACACCGGGGGTTTCGCCATGGGTCTTCAACGTATCCAGTGCGTTGAACAGGCCGCCAAGCGGATTGTTGATCTCGTGCGCCATGCCGGAAGCGAGACGCCCGAGGCTCGACAGCTTCTCTTCCTCGGCGAGCTGCATGGCGAAGTTCGCGCGCTCACGCTCGGCATGGACAAGGGCATTGTAGCCGCGGAACAGGCCTGCGACCTCGGAGTCCCCGGCCGGGATTTCCCGGTGCGAGATCGGCTCGGCCGCGCCATGCGCTGCAGCGCGCATGTGATCCTCCAGCACCCGCATCGGCCCGATCATCTGCCTCACCAGCACGAAGCCGCCCAGCGCGAACAACGCCGCAAGGACGCCATTGGTAATAAGCAGGGTGACCAGAATCTCGCGCCGTTCGGCAAAGAGATGCGAAACATCGAATGTGGCGTGGATGGTGCCGATCGGCTGGCCCTGATAGACGAGATCGCGGTGGGCGAACCCGGTCAACCTGGCCTCGTCGATGGTGACGACATCCGGCCCATAGCGATTGCGGTAATCGGCCGACAATTCGGAATAGGTCGCGATCCGGTTCGGATCGCTCGCTGCGAGCACCCTGCCGTCTGAGCCGGTCACCACGGTTTCGATCGGGGCAAGCGATTTATAGGACGCCGAGGACCTGTCGAGCGCGTCGAACACCTCCCAGACGTCGGCCCGCAACACAGCCGGCACCACGGCTGACGAAAGCCCGTCCAGATAGGTTTCGGCAAGACCGTTGAGGAAGCTTTCCTGTGTCCGCGACAGCCGGCTGAGAACGCGCTCGGAAATGGCCGCACTGATGACCACCATGAGCAAGGCGACAAGGACCGGCACGCGGTAGGAGACGGGAATCGACCGGAAACGCCGGAGCAGTTTCATCCGGACTGCCTCACGGTTTCCACCTTGGCCGCAATCGCGTCGAAATGCGACGGACTGGTTGCCGCGAACCCGTCCAGCCGAAGCAGGGCAAGAACCTTCCGACCCTCGGCATCATCCTGCATGGAAATCAAGGCCTGCTGCAACGCCCTGACGCGTCGATCGTTGGCGACGGACTTCGGCGACGCTATTGGCGGAAAGCCCAGCCATTCCGACTTGCGTACGATCCTGGTCTGCTTCACCAGATCCGGCTCGGTCTCGCGCATCACCTCGTAGACATAGCCGTCGACGCTGCCCGACTGAGTGAGGCCCGAGGCGACGGCCCTGATGACGTTTCGGTGCCCATAGGTGAAAAAGCTCCGCGCGAAAAAGCTGCCGGCAAGCTGGCGGTTCTCCGCAAGCAGCGCCCGCGTCACCAGAAAACCCGAATTCGAATCAGGATCCGAGAACGCATGGACATCGCCTTTCAGTCCGGCCCAGTCATCCGCTTTACGATCGGCCGAAGCGATCAGGTAGGACTGGTAGAGCGGCTTGCCGTGCCAGACCGGGGTTGCGACAAGGTCGAGATCGGCCTTGAACTGCACGTAGGGATAGCCGCAAATCCATGCCGACTGGATCTGCCCGGAAACCAGCAGCGCCGTGATTTCCTGATAGGTGCGGCGCGTCACGAGCTCGATCCGGCCACCGATCCTGGCGCTGAGATAGCTGCGCAGATGGCCAAGCAATTCGAGATCGTTCGAGAGGAAGACCGGCGTCAGGCCGAATTTGAAACTTTCTTCTTCGCTGCCGAGGACAACGGGGGCGAAGAGGGTGGCCGCACCCGAAACAGCGGCCGTAATCAGATCACGCCGTGTGATCGGAACGCCGTCGGTGGCCCTGTGCGGGTTGCCTAGGTTCCTCAAGAATCGCCTCCCGACCGGAGCGAGAGGGTGCCCGGTCGACCCGATCATATCCGAAAATGTAGAAGTCTAGGAACTGCAAAAGCGGAACCGGATTTTGGAGCGATCCGACGCATCCCGTCTGGGATGCACAGGGCTCGCCCGTCTTGTCATCCATCAGGGGCATTCCTACCTGCTTGTCGAACAGCATGAATCGGCCGCCAGAGCTGTTCAGGGTCGTGAGCCGGCAGGATGGTGATATCACCAACTCCAGAGTGGCATCAGAATGGGGACGTCAGCGTGAGCGCCAGGTCGCGCGAATACCAGTAACGCCCGACATGTTGCTCTTAACGCCCGACTGCGAGTAGAGCTTAAGCCCTCGTTGCTTAAGTAGCGCCTCTTCACGTTTGATGTGGTCGGTACGCGCCACGATGTAATCCCAATCGAGATTTTTCGGATTTGGCTCATGCTGTACTCTCGCTGCAAAGCGAGGGCCAAGCTGGGGTTTGACATCATCGACCAGGCATTCGATTGAAGAGGCCATTTTGCCCGCTGCCTGCATACGTCGAGCCTATTCGTGGGACGCAAGTTTGTACTGCCACTGTCCCCCGGCCGATTGGCATCCAGCCGCAGCCACTAGATTCGCCTGTACCTAAAGAGCATAGATATTACAAAAACAGACAGCCCACACATTGCATAAAAGCACGAAATTAATAATATCTTTTTTATAGAGTATGCGACAACTGCATCTTTCAGAGATGGTGCATAGAATGAATATCCATCTGAAAAACTAGCCTTCGCGGCAAAAAAACTAATCAATGTTCCAGCAAGTAAAATTCCAATAGCCCGCAGCACAGCCGCATATTCAGAATCGGAGACATTCATTCTGTCAGATCGACGAAACTCGACCGAAATTCTCCAGAGTATCCATAATATCCATATTGAGCTGGTTACACTGCATAAATATGAGAACCAATAGTAGTCATTCCGCTGCCTAAATAAATCAAGTTGATTCGCCTTCAATAATTGCAAAAATATGTTTTTATTCCAAGGCCATGCTTCCATGAAAGCATGGCCCCGCATAATTCTCTCGTAGTTAAGTTGTACATTCCCAGATCTTATCAAGTTAGCAAAAATAACTAAAAATACAATTAGTAATGAAATCAATATTCTGTAAGATTCGTATGCAATCAAGTACTTACTTTTCGCATTCTGGACATCGACATCTGTTTTAAGGTTTTTATCATCCACACCGGCGACAAGAAATGAGAAAGCCTCAACATACTCGGCGAGAGGCACCTCGTCTATGTCCCTATATATAATATCTTTTATCTTCATCGCTCGCCCATATACAACATAATTTGAAGCTTTCATACAGTCACGATTGCTGTACGCATCTTTCACCGCCACATATTATACCGGCCAGAAGCACAGATTGCGGATCCTGCAAGAGCACCTTGCCCGCAGACAAGGCCGCCAGCAGCACAAAGCTGCCGTCCGCCTTCTCGATGATTATCGGCAGCGGCAGGCGGTCCAGCCTCTTCGGCGAAGGTCTTGCTATCTTGGCCTTGAGCTTCAGGCGTTTTGCTGCCCGTACAAGGTCGACGCGATCGGCGGTCCGTTCGCCCAAACCCAGGTCATGGCGAATGGCGTCGGGATCGGCCGGCTGGCGCAGATACTGCGTCATCAGCGTCAAACAAACGACGCCGCTGTCCAGCCCGATTGTAATCGGCGTGGCCGCTCCCACATGCCTTCCCCGCAAAACCTAATTGCCCTGTTATCTTTTATCAGCCTATACATGCCGCACAAGCAATAGTTGAAGTAAAGAAAAGAGGAAGTGTTGCACAAATGCCAGAGAAGAGCTTGTATCAATACATTCTAAATGACTAATATATGATGTTCTTCGGCTTGAACGGTCCACCGACAGTGGCCGCTCCGGCCTTCATGTGCAAAATACGGCGCTAAGCGACTGCCAGAGCAGGGCTGCCCGAACCTCTGATCCGTTGGCTATTGCTTTGGGATCCGCTCGGAGCGGCGACTGACCACCGACCGGCGCCAGTTGTGTGTGTCAAGTTCTGCAAAAATGGCGTGGCATTCATGCCAAGATATCAGAGCGTCACGACGGTGCAGGACCTTTGATGGCGGAGGGACAGCGCCCCCTCTGTCCTGCCGGACATCTCCCCCACAAGGACCACAAGGGGGGAGATCGGCCGTCACACCGCCTTCGCGAACCGCCACTGTCGCAACAGCAAGCGGTGCGCCAAAGCTGCCAATCTCCCCTCGTGGGGGAGATGTCCGGCAGGACAGAGGGGGGCGCGAAGGATCACTACAGATCAGCATTTATCCTGAGCCGCTGCAAATCTTCGGCGGATGTCACGGAATGGATCCGCCAACGCTCAACTCAAGCTGCCGCCCAGGACGACTGCATGGCTGCTACGATGGTGCCTGTTTGGGCTGGATTGCCAAGCAGCGGGTCACCAGGCTGGATGCCGACCCCGTCCGGCAGCTGGTCGGAACAATTGACTCAGTTGTGGCGGATTTCCGTTCCCAGCACCTTCAGGCACTCGCGGATGAACGCGGCTAGTGCGGTCCAGCCCTTTGCCGAGACCATCGTTCCGTCGACATAGGCCTCGGTCGGCGACAGGTCGACATAGGTTCCACCGGCGAGGGTCACTTCCGGCTCGCAGGCGGCCAGCGCACCGACTTTCTTGCCACGCACGACGCCGTCGACCGCGATCAGGATCTGGACGCCATGGCAGATTGTAAAGATCGGCTTCTTGTTTTCGTGGAAATGGCGGACCATCGCCTGCACGCGCTTATCCGTGCGGATGTACTCGGGGCCACGACCGCCCGCGCAGTATACGGCATGATACTGGTCGAGCTGTCTTTCCGCCTCCGAAAAGGTCTTGTTCAGCAAAGCATAGTGGCCGGGTTTTTCGGTGTAGGTCTGGTCACCTTCGAAATCGTGAAGCGACGTCTTGATCAGGTCGCCAGCGTTCTTGTCAGGACAGACAACGTGGACGATGTGGCCGACCGCCTCCATCGCCTGCTGATAGACGAAGATCTCGTATTCTTCGGTAAACTCACCGGTCAACATCAGTATTTTCTTGCCTGGCATGGTCGGTTCCTCGTTTTGTCGATGGAAGGGTTTCGTGAATGGAAGGCGGGTGGGCATTGCGATCGCCCGGCAGCGCGGGTCTCAGAAAATGGGATCCGCCCCCCGGCGTTTGCTTGCCTGATCAACGGTGCGTTCAGCTTGACGGCGCCGCTCCCGACGGTGACGAACATCGTGACAGCCTCAATCGAACGCCGGCAACAAACGATCACGGGAATGCTCGATATGACGGCGCATCGCCTGTTCCGCCGCAGCGGGGTCGGAGGCGGCGAAGGCGGCCAGGATGGCCTGATGCTCGTCGAGCGCCTCCTCGGTGACGCGCGAATGGAACATCAGGCGGAAGATGTGAAAGTGCGTATGCTGGAACGCGAGGGTCTCGCGCACGAGATCATTGTCTGCAAATTCCATGATCCGGTCGTGGAAAATGGCGTCCTGCCGCGCGAAGTTGGAGTAACGCAGGCGTTCATCCTTGCCTTCGCGGCGCGCCATGCCCCCTGCCGACTCCTCAAGCACCGCAAGTTTCGTCTCATCCATCAACGCGGCTGCTTTGGCCGCCGCATGCGGCTCGAGCAGCAGGCGAAGCTCATAGAGTTCGTCAAATCGGCGCCTGGTTATCTGCGGCGCGGCGCGGTAGCCGATCAAATGTGTCTTCAGCACAAGGCCTTCGCCTTCGAGGCGGCCAAGCGCTTCACGGATCGGCGTGTGCGATACGTCGAGCTCCTTGACCAGGCTGTCGACGGTGATCCGTGAGCCAGGCGCGATCTTCAGCGACATGAGTTGCGCGAAGATCGCTTCATAGACGTCCTCCACCAGGCTGGTGGATCGCTGGATGCGTCCGCTGGCGGGGTCGGCTTCTCGGGCATTGCTTGCGTTCGTGACCTGCATCTTTGCCTCTTGACACGATCACTGGCTAACACGATGCTGCGTTCAATACAATCCTATATCCTATACGATTTAATAGAGGATATTTTCTTAGGGCTCAACGAATTTTCGCTTTCCAACCATCATCGAGGGACGCAAGACCATGAGCCTTTTCGCTGCAATAAGGCTGCCGCGTGAAATCCTCTTCGGCAAGGGCCAGCGCCATGCCATTGCAACCGTTGCGGCCAGGCTCGGCCGTCGCGCTCTCGTCTGCACGGACGAGCGCTTTGCCGCAACTGTCGCCTTCGCAGAGATCATCGCAGCGCTCGAGGGCGCATCGATCGCTGTGCTGGTGCACGACCGTGTGCAGCCCGATGTTCCGCGCGACACGGTTGCCGTCTGCGTCGAGGAGGCGCGGGATTTTGCGCCCGACATAGCGATCGGCATCGGCGGCGGCAGTTGTCTCGACATGGCCAAATGCGCCGCGTTGCTCATCAGTCACGGCGGCCTGCTCCAGGACTACTATGGCGAGTTCAAGGTGCCCGGTCCGACGCTGCCGCTGATCGCGGTGCCAACGACAGCTGGCACCGGCTCGGAAGTGACCCCTGTCGCGGTGATTTCCGATCCGGCTCGCATCATGAAGGTAGGCATCTCCAGCCCCCATCTGATCGCGGCAGCCGCCATCTGCGACCCGGAACTGACGATGACATGTCCCCCGGGGCTGACGGCGATAGCCGGCGCAGACGCGCTGACCCATGCGGTCGAGGCTTTTACCGCCGCCAGGCGCGGCACTGACCCCGGCCTGCCGCAACAGCACGTGTTCATCGGCAAGAGCGCGCTGACCGATCATTTTGCGCTGCTCGCGATCAAGCTGCTTGGCCGCAGTCTCGAGAAGGCCTACCGCGACCCCGCCGACGAGGACGCTCGCGCCGATGTGATGATGGGCGCGCTTGCAGCCGGCTGCGCGTTCGGCACGGCCGGAACGGCGGCGGCGCACGCGGTGCAATATCCGGTCGGCGCGCTTACCCACACCGCTCACGGGCTGGGTGTCGCCACTATGCTGCCGTATGTCATGAAGTACAACCGGGCCGCCGCGGCCGCCGAGATGACCGAGATCGGCCTTGCCCTTGGTCTCGACGGGAGGGACCGCAGCACCGCTGAGATGGCCGACGCGACGATCGACGAGGTCGGCCGGCTGTTTGCAGCGATCGGGATCACGCCTACGCTGGCCAGGCTCGGGCTTCCCGCCGACAAGCTCGAATGGACGGCCGAACAGGCGCTCGCCATCGACCGTCTCATCAAGAACAATCCGCGTCCATTCGATCTGGCCGCCATGCGGGGCCTGATCCAGGCCGCCTATGATGGCGACCTCGCCGCCTCTGTCATGTGAGCAATCGAGGATCAGGCCATGAACATATCTCATCAGCTGCTGGAGGACGATCAGGACACTGCCGGCTTCCATAGATTCTCCCACGGCTTGTATATTGGCGGCCAATGGCGGCAATCCGTCGACGGCAGGGAAATCCAGGTCGTCGACCCTTCCACCGAGGCGGTGATCGCTGCGGTTCCCGATGCGACGATCGAAGATGCCGCGGCCGCCGTCGAGGCTGCGGCCAAGGCCGCCGATGGCTGGCGCACAACGGCGCCCCGCAAGCGTTCCGAAATCCTCAGACGTTGCTTCGAACTGATGACGCAACGTTGCGAGACACTGGCCACCCTTATCTCGCTGGAAAACGGCAAGGCACTGCGGGACGCGCGTGGCGAGATCGCCTATGCTGCGGAATTCTTTCGCTGGAATGCCGAGGAAGCCGTTCGCATCACCGGAGAATTCGGAATGGCGCCTTCCGGCACCAACCGGATCGTCGTCGACTACGAGCCGATCGGCATCTGCGTCCTTGTCACACCCTGGAACTTTCCTGCCGCCATGGCGACGCGCAAGATCGCGCCCGCCCTGGCTGCCGGGTGCACGGTGATTTTGAAGCCAGCCAGCGAGACCCCGCTCACCGCCTACGCGCTTGCCGCCCTTTATGAGGAAGCGGGTGTCCCACCGGGGGTTGTCAACGTTCTGACAACCTCCAATCCCGGCCTGGTGACGGCCGCGATGCTGGCCGATCCGCGGGTGCGCAAACTCTCCTTTACCGGCTCGACCAGCGTCGGGCGCGTTCTGCTGGCCGAGGCCGCAAAGCACGTGGTTTCGTGTTCGATGGAACTTGGCGGCAACGCGCCATTCCTTGTGTTCGATGACGCGGATCTCGACGCGGCGGTCGATGGGGCGATGGTGGCGAAGATGCGCAACGCCGGCGAGGCCTGCACGGCTGCAAACCGCATCTATGTCCAGTCCGGCGTCTACAATGCGTTTTGCGAAAGCCTCGCCAGGCGGATGTCGGCACTCAAGATCGGCGCCGGCACGGACGCGGCCACGGAGTGCGGGCCGATGATCACCAGGAAGGCAGTCGACAAGATCGACCGTCTGGTCAACGATGCCGTCGTCCGTGGCGCGCGGGTGCTGTGCGGAGGCAAGGCAGGCTCGGGAACGGGATACTACTATCCGCCGACCGTGCTGTGCGACGTCCCGGCCGAGGCGGAGATGGCGCATGAGGAAATTTTTGGGCCGGTGGCGCCGATCTCGAGATTCGAAACGGAAGCCGAAATCATCGCGCGCGCCAACGACACCGAATACGGTCTTGCCGCCTACATCTACACGCGCGATCTTGCGCGTGGAATGCGGGTGGCATCCAGGATCGAAGCCGGGATGGTCGCGCTCAACCGCGGCTTGATGTCCGATCCGGCAGCACCGTTCGGCGGGGTCAAGCAGAGCGGCCTCGGCCGCGAGGGCGGCCAGCATCACGGCATTGCCGAGTTCATGGAGGCGAAATACCTCGCCATCAGCATCTGAGCGGAGGAAGAGTGCAAAGCGATCCGTTCCGCATCCGCGACCATGTCGCCGATTTCGATCAACTCGTCCAGGACATCGTTCACCGCAGCGAGGCCGTCCGCGCAACCATCCCGATGACTGCGGACGTCGCCTATGGGCCGGATCATACCGAAACCATCGACCTGTTCTTTCCCCCGGGCAAAACAAGTGGCCTGCCGGTGCACATGTTTATCCATGGCGGCTACTGGAGGATGTTCTCCAAGCGCGACTTTTCATACGTCGCGACGACGATTACCCAGGCCGGTGCGATTGCCGTCATCGTCGACTATGCGCTGATGCCCAAGGTCAGGATGGCGACGATCGTCGACCAGGTGCGCCGCGCCAAGCAGTGGGTTCTGGCCCATATCGCCGACCATGGCGGAGACCCGGCAAACCTGACCGTCAGCGGCCATTCGGCCGGAGCACATCTTTCAACGTTCCTGTTCAACAGCGAGCATACCCCTTCGAACGTGCGGACAGCTCTTCTGCTCGGCGGGCTCTACGATTTGAAACCGCTCCAGAACTCCTTTCTCGCTAACGAGATTGGAATTACCGATGAGGAAGTCGCCATGTTTACACCTCTTGCCTATCGGCATGATCCTCAAACCAAGGCGACGGTTCTGGTCGGAGCCAACGAGACGCCGCCTTTCCATCAGCAAGCAGATCGATTCAAAGAGCACCTGCTGCAGCAGGGTTCGCCGGTAACGTCGCTTGTTCTCACGAACCGCAACCACATGGACAGTGTCAGAGATCTCGGCGTGCCTGAGAGCCAGGCGGGGGATTGCCTGACGAAACTGATTGCCAAAGACAGCCGCTAACCCTCCCCGCAGACATGCCGGCCATGGCGGCTTAACCGCAATGCCGTCTGCATCCACTCGGGTACGGGCGAGTCTCCAGGAGAACATCCCGGAACCTGAGCCATTCCGTATGAACTCCTGGGTTAAATATCGATGCGCTGCTCGGTGTCCGGATCGAACAGGTTGATGCTCACCGGATCGACGGTAAGGAAGATTGCCTCGTTTCGTTGGCCGGCAAACCTCGGCGGTACGCGCGCCGTGACCGAGCGTTCGCCAACCTGCACTGTCACCATGGTTTCGGGCCCAGTAGGCTCCACCACATCGATCATCCCCGTGACCGAAGCTTGATCGCGCGCAGCCACCTTCAGTTCCTCAGGCCGTATGCCGAGGACCACTGGACGCTCGGAGACTTCCGCCGGATTGCTGGCCAGCATCGCCATCGATACCCCGCTCGCTTCGAAACGGACACAATCTGCGTTCCGGACCAACCGTCCAGGAAGGAAGTTCATTGCCGGAGATCCGATGAAACTTGCCACGAACATGTTGGCGGGCCGTTCATAGATAGTGCGCGGATCGGCCAATTGCTGGATGTAGCCGCCCTTCATCACGGCCACCTTAGTGCCCAGCGTCATCGCCTCGATCTGATCATGCGTGACATAGACGATGCTCGTGCCGAGACGCTCGTGCAGGCGCTTGATCTCCGTGCGCATTTCCACACGAAGCTTGGCATCGAGATTGGATAGCGGCTCGTCGAAGAGGAACAGCTCTGGGTCGCGCACGATCGCTCGACCCATCGCAACGCGCTGCCGCTGTCCGCCCGACAGGTTCGCGGGGCGCCGGTCGAGCAAATGAGAGATCTGCAGCAGTCGCGCCGCATCTTCGACGGCGCGCTTGCGTTTGTCGGCGTCCACGCCCCGCCTTTCCAGCCCGAAGCCGATGTTTCTCGCGACCGACATGGTCGGGTAAAGCGCGTAGGATTGGAACACCATCGCGATATTGCGGTCCTTGGGTGCAAGGTCCACGACCGAGCGTCCGCCGATCAGGATATCACCGCCGGACGTGTCGTCGAGGCCGGCAATCATGTTGAGCAAGGTCGACTTGCCGCATCCGGACGGCCCGAGCAGAACCAGGAAGCCCCCGTCCTCGAGCTCGATGTCGACGCCGTGAAGAACCTGCACGGAGCCGTAAGCCTTGCGCACGTCCTTGATGGAAAGTGTCGCCATGTAAGCACTCCTAACCTTTGACGGCGCCTGCGGTCAGCCCCTGAACCATGGTTCGCTGGACGATGGCGAAGAGAACGATGACCGGGACGATGCTGAGGATGCCGCCTGCGGCCAGAACGCCCCAAGGAAGCTGAAACTCGCCGACCATCAGCTGCAGGCCCACGGGCCACGTGCGAGACCCCTGCCCCGTCGTGAGCATCAGGGCGAACAGGAACTCGTTCCAAGCAGCGATTGCGATGAACACGGAACTTGCTACCAGGCCGTTGCGCGCGAGCGGCACGACGATACGGATCATGGCGCCAAGCCTTGTCGAACCGTCGATGCGTGCCGCACTCTCGAGTTCCTTAGGTGCTGAATCGAAGAAGCCTTTGAGCATCCAGACGAACAGCGGCAGCAGAAAACTCGTATAGGCAAGCGCGAGGCCGAAACGGCTGTCCACGAGCCCCACGCCACGCATCACGACATAAAGGGGAATGATCATCATGACCGCTGGAAACATGCGAACGACAAGATAGCCGAGCATGAGCTGGTCTCGGCCGCGAAATGCGAAGCGCGAAAATGCATAGGCAGCCAACGTACCTGTGACGACGCAGATCGTCACCGTCAGTAAGGTGACGACGAGGCTGTTGCCGATAAGCAGGGGGAAGCCGGACTGCGTCCAGATCGCGACATAATTGTCGAAGGTGATGCGGCTCGGCATGTACTGCATCGTCTGGGTGACGATGTCGGCCTCATATTTTATAGATGTCAGGAACATCCAGATCATCGGGCCGATGCAGAATATCGAGAGGCTCACAAGCACGATGTAGGTGGCGATGTTCGCAATCATCCGTCGGTGACGCTTGCTTTCGATCATCGTTCTACTCCTTGGTAATCCTAGACATGCGGATATATGCGACCGCAAAGATCATCAGGATGACGAACATCACCACCGACAGGGCGGATGCGTAGCCGAAGTTGAATTCCTTGTAGGCGGTCTGGAAGGCGTACAGCGACAACACCTGCGTGGCATCTCCTGGTCCGCCACCGGTGAGAATGAGGAGCAGATCCGGCGAATTGACCAGACTGATGACGCGCAGGATCACAGCCGCCGCGATGACAGTCTTGAGCATCGGCAGGGTGATCAGCCTGAGCTGCGCAGCCACGCCCGCGCCATCCACCGCAGCTGCCTTATAAAGGTCCTCGGGAATAGACTTCAGACCCGCAAGCAGCAGTAGCGCGAAGAATGGAAAACCATGCCAGGCCTCGACCAGAATGGTTGCGGCCAGGGCAGCGTTGGGGTCCGCAAACCATGCCTTGTATGTCTGCAGGACGCCCACGCGCACCAGAATGTCGTTGATAACCCCAAGCCGCGGATCGAGCAGCAGAGCCCACATATGACCCGCTACGACATTGGGAAGAAAATAGGGAAGCAGGATGAGCACGGCGAAGATCTTCGTGCCCGGCAGATCCCTGTTGAGCGCTGTCGCGGTGAGAAGGCCAAGCGCCAGCTCCAGCACGACCGCGGCGGTGACCCACACCACCGTGTTCTTCAGCGCGATCCAGAAGACCGGGTCGGACCACATCGCCGCATAGTGTTTGAAGCCGACCCAGCCATCGAGCCCGGGACGCGTCAGACGCATCTCGCGAAAGCTGATGGCCATGCCGTAAAGGGTCGGATAAGCGATCACAAGAAGGATGAGGACGAGGCTCGGAAGGAGCAGCAAATACATCCAGTATCGGGTCTCGGACAATTCGCCGAGAGCCCGGAAAGGCAGGTATCTGCTCGCGCTTGAAGTCATGGATCTCCGGCGCGAAAGCACCGTCCCTTTGCGTGATAGGCGCGACTGCGCGCCCGAGCGCCGTACCGGAATATGTCAGCGGAGGGAGGCCTCGAGCCCTTGGACCATACGGTCCACGGCCTGTTCCGGTGTCGACTGACCCGTCAGCACCGACTGGAAAGCGGGATTGACGACATTCTCGGACCAGCCCGCAGCGCCGACGAAATTGTTCGGCAGCCGCCCGAACTTGAGCGTTTCCACCGCCGCACCGTAGATTGGATTCCCGGTGATCCGCTGATCCTGCAACGCAGCGGTGGAGGCCGGAAAATAACCGGTCCCCTCGAGCAGGGCTATGGCGGCGTCCGTCTGGCCCCAGAAACTCACCCACTGCCAGGCAGCCTCGATATTGTCTTCCTTCATGATGCCGTTGCCGGCGTAGGCGACGCGAGCGATATGCGCCTTCGGACCAGCCGGCATGGGTGCGGTCGAAAACTGTTCGCCCTGCTTCATCGCGCCGGAGATTTCGTTCAGCGAACCGGTATGATGCCACAGCATTGCCGTCTGTCCGGTGCGGAACGCCTCCATGATCTGGCGGTAGCTGTCGTTTGGCGCGCTCGGCGGCACGACCTTTTCCTTCAGGAAGAGATCGGAATAGAACGTCACCGCCTCGATCGCCGCGGCCCTATCGATGGCTGGCTGCCCGTCCTTGACGATCGGCGAACCGAACGCCTCCATGACGTCGATGGCATACTTGAACCCGCCGGCGCCGGCGCGCATGCCAAAGGCATACCTGCCCTTCGAAGGATCGGTCAGCTTGCGGCATGCCTCCAGGAATTCATCGAAGTTCTTGGGTGGCCCTGCCAGTCCAGCTTCCTCGAAATAGTCGGTGCGGTAGTACATCCAGTCGACGAAGGCGAAGGCGGGAACGGCATAGATCGCGCCGTCACTGGAAAGCCCGGTCCAGCGGTTGTCGGGAAAGTTGGTCTTGCCGGCCCAGCCGTTCACGCGGTCGGTAAGGTCAATCAACCCCTCCATCGCGGTAAGGTCGGCGAATCGCTCGGCGATCACCATGGCGGTATCCGGACGCCCGCCAGCCAGCACCGCCGAAGAAACCTTCGCCATGTATTCCGAATTCGGGATGTTTTCCTGCGTCACCGCCACATCCGCATTCGCCGCTTGAAACAACCCGATGATTTTGAGCAGGCTGGCCATTTCCGACTGGCTGGTAAAATGATGCCAGTAGCTGATGGCACTCGCGGCCCGGGCACGGCGGACGTTCCCCGCCATCGCAAGGGCCGCGGAGCCGATGAGAAACTGCCTCTTGTTCAGCTGCATGCGATCTCCTCCAAGACATCAGATAAGCACACTGATCGATCAGTTGGAGTTAACATCATTTCTCGATCCGCGCAACCGCGCCTGAGGGCAAGTGGCGCGACTTGGCCTGTCAGACGAGACCCAGGTTGCGCTGCATGGCCGCTTGGAAATGCGCCAGCAACATTGCTTCAGCGCTGTCGGCATTCCTGGTGCTGCAAGCCTCGAGGATATCGAGATGCTCCTTGAGTGTCCGGATCATGATAGGCGAGGTGAGCTTGCTGTCGAGACGTAACAGACGCAGATAGTTGTGCATGCGCCGATAGGTGCTATCGATCAGCGGATTGCGCAGCGCGCCGATGATTGCGCCGTGAAGTTCCCTCTCCAGCGCATCCATCTCCTCCAGTTGCTCCTTCCCGACACCTTCTCGCTCCACGCGCCGAATTAGGCGGGAATGCCGCATCTCCAGGGCATTCATGACGGATTCATCCCCTTGCTCGGCAAAGGCGCGTATTGCCGAACGCTCTATGATGGAGCGGAATTGGTAGGTGGCGCGCGTAAGCTCCATGCCGGGTCTTACGACCTGGATTCCGGAGCGCGGGTGGATGGTCAGAATTCCCTCCGCTTCGAGCACGCGCAGAGCGTCGCGAAGCGGAGCGACGGGCACGTCGACGATCGCGGACAGCTCGTTCTGCGAGATGAAAGCCCCGACCGGCACGCGCCTGTCGAACAAGCCTTCCAGGATTCGTTCATAGGCAACATCGCTCTTACGGATGGCCGCCACCGGGGTATGCGAGACGGATTTTGCTTTGCCCGCCACTTGCGGCACCTCCGTTGGTTCGATACTAAGGCATCTGATAGATCAGTAAGCGATATTAGACGATCAAAAGGTCGTTGTGATGAGCCTTTCGAATTTTCGTATAACCCGATTTCAGTTCGCCCGCGACCGGGTAATCGGAGACAGTCAGGTTCGAGCGGACGATGTCAACATTGCCGCGCTGGAACTCGTATCGGAAAGTGGCGAGGTGGGACTGGGCTTCATCCAGACGCTCTTCAATCCCCTGCCCGACCAGACGGAGATCGAGGCCGTTTTCGAGAACGAGGTTTGGCCGGCGCTGAAAGGGCACAAGGCGATCGCGCTGGTTCACCGTGTGAACCGCCCGCGCGGCGGCAACCAGCGGGCTTACTCCCTGCCTTTTCAGGACGCTGTTCAGGTGGCGCTTTGGGACCTTGCGGCAAAGGAAGCTGGCCTGCCCCTTCATGTCATGCTTGGCAGTCGCCGCAACCGCGTGGGAGCATACGCCAGCGGCCTCGATTTCCACCTCGACGATGAGGCCTTCGTCTCCTTGTTCTCCCACGCAGCGTCGCTCGGCTACTCCGCCTTTAAGATCAAGGTCGGCCATCCGGATTTCGACCGCGATCTGCGGCGTCTGGAGCTGTTGAAGACCTGCGTGCCGGCAGGATCGAAAATCATGATCGATCCGAACGAGGCGTGGACCTCGAAGGAAGCGCTGATGAAATTGGTGGCGATCCGCGGTGCCGGCCACGATCTTCTCTGGGTCGAGGATCCGATCCTGCGGCACGACTACGAAGGGTTGAGAACGCTCAGGCATGCAGTGACATGGACCCAGATCAACAGCGGCGAGTATCTGGATCTGCAGGGCAAACGGCTTCTTCTCGAAGCTCACGCAGCCGATATCCTGAATGTCCACGGCCAGGTAACGGATGTCATGCGTATCGGCTGGCTGGCCGCCGAACTCGGAATCCCGGTCAGCATAGGCAACACTTTCCTGGAGGTTGGCGTGCATATGGCAGTCGCGCTTCCGGAGGTCGAATGGCTGGAATACTCATTCCAGAACTTCGATCATCTCGTGGATCAGCCCGTCGAAATCCGCGACGGGTACGCCTATGCGCCCGACCGACCTGGCCATGGACTGGTGCTCTCCGAAAAAGCGCGCGCCGAATGGACGAGACCAAAGCGTCTGGCACGCTCGGAACTGGGTGCCGCGCCCGAAAACCCGCGTCTTCCCAGAAAGTAAGCAGAAATAAATGAGCGAAGTCCTGTGTGGCAGGACGGAGCCGATCACGATGAGCAATCGATCATATCGGCCGCGCTTGTATGGCTGCAGGACCTCAGCGAGGGAAAAGAACCTCACCCATTCCAAGCACCGCGTTGTCACCGCCATATTTCTGCGGCGCGATGCCCAGAAGCGGCCGTTTCAAAATACCCTCGGCGATCAGATGGCGATCGATGACGGCGGCGAAAACGCTTTCCGGCGCACCGCATTCGACGAAACTCGGCGACAGACTTTTCGGCGCGCGATCGAGAAGGATCGAACCGCGACGCATCAGATAGCCAGGCATCTCGCCGGTGCCGCCGGCCACCACCAGCGTGCCGGCGATCATGCGGCTGCCGGCATTGTCGGCTGAGCCTTTCAGCACCGCGATCAGGCCGCGCCGCATGCGGTCGGCGGCAAAAGCGCCCGCTTTGCCCCTGACGATCAGCACGCCGCCATTCATGCCGGCCAGTTCCCCGGCGAGCGGCGCACCAAGGTGTTCACCGGCGTTGCCTGTTATTTCAAGCCTGCCGCCGCGCATGCCGGAGCCGGCGTGCGGGCCTGCATTGCCTTCGATCGTGAGCGTGCCGCCGCGCATGGCGCGCCCGGCCTGGGCGCCAGCATTACCGACGACGCGAACCGAACCGCCCCGCATGCCTTCCGCCACGCGGTCGAGGCGCGTGCTTCCACCTTCGAACACGATGTCCAGCGGATCGTTGCCGGCGACGCGAAAGATATCGCCGACCTTCGATCCATGCTTCGACATGCCGATCTGGATTTTTTCGATGTCGCGCCTTTCGATCCCGGCAAGCCGCTCCGGCGTCAGCGGCGACAGGTCAAGGCGCTCGGGCGGCTCGGCGACAAGGGTGAAGGTCAGCGCTTTCACGGCAGCATATCCTTCAACGAATAGATGAACTTGCCGAGCTTGCCGCCGTAATTGCCGGCGCTTATGCGAACCGCGCCTCGCTTCGGCCCAAGCTCGATGACGGTCTTAATGCCGGCCTTCATCGCGGCGGCAACGGCATCGTTGGTCTCGCCATCGATGACGATTTCCAGGACGGCGTTGATGTCGGAACCGAGCTCACTCCTGACAACACCGCGCAGTGTCGGCGCGTAGGCTTCGTTGGCCGAGGCGATCATGCCCTTGTATTTACCTCCGATCTTGGAACCCGAACGGGCGATGCCGCCCGGAAACGGCACGATCGCGCCCGGCACCAGGCCTATCGCGGCAACCGCGGCCTCGGCGGCAACCAAGGCCTTGGCGCTGCTTTCAGCCATGACGAAGAAATTGCCGCCGCCGACGGCAGCCTTCGTCAGCCCGGTCGTCGCTTCGCACAGGAATTCGCCATCCATGACGGGAACGCGCCAAAAATGCCTGCCGCCGATTTTCTTGGAGATCTGCCAGCCGTCGCCAAAATAACGCAGCGCCGAACCGAGCTTCAACTCGGCGCTGCCCTCCAGTCCGGCAAAGCAGGCGGAACCCGGCGAGGTCAAGACACACTGGCCGACGCGATTGAGCAGCTGCTTCTGCAGTTCATCTGTTCCCATCGCAAAGATCATCACGCGGCAGCCGGGCCGGCCATCCGGTGTGGCCGATGGCGGCAGTTCGACATCGATTGCCGCTTCGCAGCCGCAGCCGATCACCGAGGTGGCAAAGCCAGTCATGGTGATCGCCGCCTGGCGGGCCCATTTCCGGTTCGGGGCGGTGATGACGATGGCGGTCGCACGCATGCCGAAGGCCTCGGCAAAGGTATCGTCGATCGTTATGCCATTTACGCTCACGTTCGGCATGCCACCTCGCCGAATGGCTGTTCGCGCGCGATCGCGGAATCCGGGAAATTGAACCAGTCCAGCGACAGGCCGTAGCGCTGCTGGTGATAGTCTTCCAGGCGCCGCACCATCGCCTTGTCCGGCGACGGATTGAGCCTGAGCGCCTTGCCCCAGCGGTAATGGGTAATTTCTCCGTCCTGCACGACGAGATCGCCATCCTTGAAGACGTACGCCGCCTGCCCCAGCATTTTCGCTATGTTCCCGTCCCTGCGGTAGACAGCGATATCGGCGATAGCGCCGGCGCCGAGATGGCCCCGGTCTGTCAGCCCAAGCAGCTTGGCTGGGGACGCGCGCGTCATGACGGCGATTTCCTCGAACGTGTATTCGCGGTCGATTGCGGCCAGGGTGGAGAGCGCCATGGCGGACTTTGGAAGTCGGGCAATCATTTCGGTGCGCGCTTCCCGGCTCATCAGCAGCTCGAACAGGGCCGGATAGGCGGTAAAGGGCGCGCCGTTGGGATGATCGGTGGTGAAGAAGACACGCCAGGGATCGTCGATCAGGAGAAAAAGCTCGAGCCCGATCGCCCACTGCATCGCGCCATAGAAATCCTTGCCATAGCTATAAGGCACGATGCCGCCGCCATTGCCGTCGCCGTCATGAATGACGGATTTCTTCGGCTGCGCACTGCCACGCGCCGAAAACTGCCGCATGACGTCGGAGGAGACGGTGACCGTTTGGCCGAACATCACCTGGCCGATATCGATGGTGACTTCCGGCGTCGCATTGACCAGTTCGGCAAGACGCGCCGCGGCCGACGAAAACTTGCGCTTGCCTTCCGTGCCGTAGCCGTAGAACTGGAGATGGGCGAGGTGCAGCGGCAATCCTTCCGCCGCCGCGATCGTCGCGGCCGCCGTGTCCGCCGATCCGGGGCTGCCCAGATTGTTGCAATGGACATGCAGAGGATGCGGGACGCCAAGGCTGTCGACGGCCGCCTGTAGCGTCTTGACGATCTTGCGCGAGCTGACGCCATAGGAAGGCACGACATCGTCCAGCGAGAAGGTGCGGACGTTTTCCTTGAAGGCGGCCGCCGCACCGGCGTTGATCACCTTGACCCCAAGCGCCCGCGTCGAGGCGACCGTCCATGCAACATAGTCCTCGATCATTTGAGAGGAGGCGTCGTCGCGGATCATCGACAGCAGGAAATCGTCGTTGCCGAGAATGGCGAGCGTCGCCTTGTCGATGATCGGGATGTCGGCCAGTTCGAGATGGGTGTGAAGTGCGGCTCCCGGCGACATCGCCGGTTCGACGACCGTGGTGAAACCCATCTTGGCGTAGAGACAGCCGGTCTGGAAGGTCGACCAGCCGGCATTGGAAAGCGGCGTCGTCACCGGCCGCTCCTGATGCGCGGCATGCTGCTCGGGCAAGAGCAGCCGTGCGGTATTCACGTTGCCGCCGCCGATGTGGGAATGGATGTCGATGGCGCCCGCCATGACTATGCAGCCGGCAGCGTCGATGGTCCGGTCGGCAGCGCCACCCACCGGCGCCGCAATGATCTTGTCGTCCCTGATCCAGAGGTCGCCTTTGCCGACACGGCCGTTGACGGGATCGATGATGTCGCCGCCGGCTATTTTCGTCAGCATGGCAACGCGGCCTCGGCGGAGACATGACTGGCGACCAGGCGGATAACAGTCGCAGCGGAGGGCAGTTCGGACGCCGCTCGCGCATCGATCGACCGCAGCGAACCGGTGCGGCTGGAATAGACCACCGCCTCGTGATCGACGCCCGCTTCGCCAATGGCGATGGTGACCGCGGCACCCGCGATTGGCTCCTCCGTTTTCGCCAGCGCAATCAGCGCCATGCGGTTCTTTTTCTTCTGCGGCTGGACAATTGAGGAAGATATCCGCAGGTGCAGGTCGGCTTCGCCGTCAGCGATCATGCGCGCGACATCGTAACGCCAGGGGTCGAATTCCGGGACGCCACGCGCAAAGCCGGTGCGCAGCGGAAAACCCGTCATCCAGGTCGAGGCGAGCGCGCTACCCCATCCGTTTTCGCTTGCCGGCAGATGAAGGCCGGATGCGCGTGATTTGCGGTTGAGATCAGTGATCAGTCCTTGCAGCATCTCAAGCGCCAGCCCTTCGGTTGCGTCGCCTGAAAACAGGAAGACGGGAAAATGCGCCGCCTCCAGGGCTTTGGTGAAATCGTCGAAATTCGACACCGGCTGCGATGTCTGGCGCCCCTTCCACTGCGCCCTCAGAGCCGCCAGCGTCGCGCCGAGGCTTGCCTCGCCGCAGGACAGGAGCGTCGCCGTCCGCCCGTTGTTCAACGGCGGCGCCGACGCCCCGTTCGACCCGACCAGAAAGATCTCGCGTTGGTTCTTGGCTGAGAGATCGGGAACCGTGGCTGAGAGTTCGCTGACAAATTGATGGTGGATCTGCGGGAGTTCGCCGACAATCACCACGACATCGGCGCGCCGGCGCGCCTCGCCGGGCGCGACGGTCATCGCGCCTTTGTCGGTAAAAAGCGCCGTCTCCCGGGAAACTGCCGCGCTATCGGCATGATCGTATGCCGCGCCAACCCGCTCAGCCAGCGCGATCGCCGCCCTGGTGCCGTGTATATCCGTATCCAGGCTGAAAACCGGGCACCGGCTTGACCCCAACAGCGCGGCGGCATGTGCGGCCGCGCGCTCGACCAGCGTTTCCCGGTTGCCGATCCAAGCAACCGCCATTCACTACGCCACTTTCTGGTGCCGGCCCGATCCTAGACGAAACTGGAATGGCCGTGAACCCCGCCAGCGAGCAGATTAGCGAATGTTTTCTTAAGCCATCAACAAATTCCGACCGCGCTTAATCATATTTGATGTAAGCGAAGCGCTGATCGGTCGGCGGAGTGCCTTCCAGCGCGCCGCCTTCCCTGGCCGGCTGCCACTGGACGACCTCTTCGATCTTTTTGGCCAGCTCGAAGTCTTTATCGGTTATGCCCTTGGCTGCATGGTTCATCAGGCGCACCTCGACCCAGGCATAGGACGCCGTGATATCGGGATGGTGCCACGCCGCCTCGGCGAGATGGCCGACCGTATTGATGACCATCAGTGTCGATTTCCAGCTGTGGGTCTTGTATTTGCGCCGGATCCAGCCGTTCTCGTAATGCCATTTCGGCAGCTCCTTCTCGAGCCTGTCGGCAATCTCGGCTTCCGAATAGACCTTTTCCTTAGCTGTCTCGTTCATCTCGACCTCCGCGACTTGCCCGGTCCGTTTCGCGCCGGGGCCAAAAACAGATAAAACGAATGCACTCTCTGCGGCTTGCCCCTTCGACGAAAACAGCTATCATGGTGACGGGCACCTAAACTTCCATGATGCGTCTATGATGCACCCATCGGGGGGTAGATGTCGAATTCTGTTACCATACGAGTGCCCGCCCGCCTGCATCTTGGCTTCCTCGATCTCAATGGCGATACTGGACGTCGCTTTGGCAGCGTTGGGCTTCCATTGATCGAACCCGAAACCGTCGTCACCCTGTCGCGGTCCGGCGAGACGATCGTCGAAGGCCCCAAGAGCCGGCGCGCTGGCGAGCATTTGTCGACGCTCTGCAGGCATCTCGGAATTCGCGGCCAGCACCGTCTGGTGGTCGAACAGTCGATCCCGAGCCATGCCGGCCTGGGCTCCGGCACGCAGATCGCCCTTGCCGTCGCCTCGGCGCTGCGCACGCTCCACAAATTGCCTCTCGATATCGGCGGCGACGCGACCCTGCTCGATCGCGGCGGACGATCCGGCATCGGCATCGCCAGTTTCGAAAGCGGTGGTGTCATAGTCGATGCGGGCAAGGACGACAGCGGCAGGCCGCCGCCGGTCGTGGCGCGACTGCCGTTTCCGGAAGAGTGGCGCGTCATCCTGATCCTCGATCATGGCGGCCATGGACTGCATGGCGATGCCGAGATCGCGGCGTTTCGTTCGCTGCCGCCCTTCCCGGCGTCAGGCAGCGGCGAGATCTGCCGGCGGGTGCTGATGGGCATTATGCCGGCTCTGGTCGAACACGACCTTCCAGCCTTCGGCGCCGCCGTCGCCGCGATCCAGATGCTGATCGGCACCCATTTCGCCCCCGCGCAAGGCGGCGTGTTCACCTCTAAGCGGGTCGAGAGGGTGGCACACGGTCTCAATGAAGCGGGCGCTGTCGGCATCGGCCAGAGTTCGTGGGGACCAACAGGGTTTGCCTTCGCCCCATCGCAGGACGCCGCAGTCAGCTTCGTCAGCGCGGTTCAGCAGACAGTTGAAGACGGCATCAAGATCAGGATCGTCAAGGGCAGGAATTCCGGCGCGAAGATCAGTTCGACCAAACTTGATCTCGTCGGCAGCTGACGGCTGGGCAACACGATCAGGTTCAAGAAGAAAGGCGAGAAATGGCCCGCAAACACATCCTGCACATGCTGACGCCGTTGAAACATATGAGCCCTTTCGACGTGAACATGGCTCTCGATGCAGGTTTCGACGCCGTCGTCCCCTATGTCGATGTAAGCCTGGGAGAGGTGACAGGCCTCGTGCAGGACGCGATCTTCTCGCGCCCGCCCGATGCGGGCGTCGATACCGGCATTTTTATCGCCGGCAAGGATGCCTCGCTGGCGCTCGACATGTTCGACGCAGCGCGAAAAGCGATGGTGCCGCCTTTCCAGGTTTCGGTATTCGCCGATCCGGCCGGCTCGTTCACCACGGCCGCGGCGATGGTGGCCAAGGTCGAAAAAGCGCTGGAGAAGAAATTCGAGCGCGGGCTGAGGGACACGAGGATCGCTGTTTTCGGCGCCACCGGCGTCGTCGGCTTCTGCACTGCCGTCATCGCGGCCAGGGAAGGCGCCCGGGTCACGCTTGTCGGTCATGACGGCATCGAAAGGGTCGAGCAGATCGCGGCCGAGATCAAAAGCCGTTTCAACATCGCCGTGGATGCGGCCGACGGGTCGAGCGACGCCCGCAAGACGAAGCTGGTCGAGGCGAGCGAGGTGATCCTGGCGTGCGCCAAGGCCGGCGTCCAGGTGGTCTCGAAAGCGCAGTTGAAAGGCGACGGCCTGCTTATTGCCGCCGACGTCAACGCGGTCCCGCCGGCCGGCATCGAAGGCGTGGCCGTCAATGCCAATAGCGATCCGCTCGAAGCGGCAAAAGCTGTCGGCATTGGTCCGCTTGCCATCGGCAACGTGAAATACAAGGTCGAATTCGGCCTCTTCAAAAGAATGATCGAAGCCGAAAAAACCATCACGCTCGATTTCCAGGAAGCATTTTCCCTTGCACGCGAAATCGCCAAATAACGCCGGATCTCTATTGATCGCGGCGATTTCAGGCCGGGCGCTGGCTGCCGCTGCGCGCCGCGCCGGCTATCGCCCGCTGGTCGCCGATTTCTTTTGCGACACGGACACGGTCGCGCTTGCCGAACGCGCGACGATGCTGCCGGGCGACCTGCAAGGCGGCATCGACGGCGAGCGCATCATGGAGACGCTGCGGCAATTGGCTGGAGAGGACCAGCCGGTCGCCATTGTCCTGGGCTCGGGCTTCGAGCGGATGACGGAGACCGTCGATGAGATCGCGCGCCATTTTCCGCTCGCCGGCAATGGCGGCGGCGCGATCCGCAGGATCAAGGACCCGCAATTGCTGGCCGCCGATTGCGCCGAACTCGCCATTCCGCATCCGCAATTCCGATGGGACCCGCCGCCCGATCCGGAGAACTGGGTGGTCAAGACCGCGGGCGGCGCCGGCGGCGCGCATATCAGGCGGGCCGCCGGAGAGACCCCGGCTAACGGCCGCTATTTCCAGCGTTTCGTTGCCGGCCGCAGCATCTCGGCCCTGTTCGTCGGCGACGGCCAAAGCGCTGACATCGTCGGCTTCAGCCAACAATGGGCGTCGCCTGCCCCGGCAGCGCCCTATCGCTATGGCGGCGCCGTGCGGTTGAGACGCTTCGATCGCAGGCAGGCGGCGATGATCCGCGGCTGGCTTTCAGGTCTGGCTCGCCGCACCGCCCTGGTTGGATTGTGCAGCGCCGATCTCATTCGCGGACCGGATGGCTACAAGCTCATCGAGATCAATCCGAGGCCAGGCGCCACGCTCGACATTTTCGACGATGCCGACGCGCCATTGATCGAAGCGCATCTGCGCGCCGCGGCAGGCAAGGCTTACCGTCTGCCGCGCTTCGTCGATTCGATGGCGTCGATGGTGACCTATGCGGCGGCGCCGATCGCCCGGTTTCCATCGATTGCCTGGCCTGAATGGACTGCCGACCATCAGTCGCCCGGCACCCGTCTGATTGCTGGCGATCCTGTCTGCACCATCTTCGCGCGCGGTCCGAGCGCCGATCTGACCAGGCGGCTCATCAAGGGACAAGCCAGCCGATTGCAACACCAATGGGAAGGAGACCGGACATGAAAGACGGTTCGGCATTCCTGAACGACAATGCGCAGCGCATCATAGACGGCATGATCGGCAACGCCGAACGCCTGCGTATCGCCGTTGCCAGGGGGCCATTGGGTGAGTGCCTGATCGATGCCGGCGCCAAGGCCGCCGGCGGCGTCGAGGCCGGGCTGCACATGGCGGAAGCCGCGATGGGCGGGCTCGGCAGCGTTTCGGTCTGCATGGATCGCGCGTCGCGGAAATGGCCGCTCACCGTCGAAGTGCGGTCTTCGCAACCGGTGCTTGCCTGCCTGGGCAGCCAGTATGCGGGCTGGAACCTGTCGAGCCAAGGCTATTTCGCCATGGGATCGGGACCGGCGCGGGCGCTCGCCCGCGTCGAACCGCTGTTCGAAGCACTTTCCTATCGCGACACTGCGTCATCTGCCGTGCTTGTCCTGGAGACCGCCGAACCGCCGCCCCAGGCGATCGTTGAGAAGGTCGGCAAGGCAACTGGATTGCCAACCGAAAAGCTCACCTTCCTCTATGCGCCGACACAAAGCGTTGCGGGCAGCGTGCAGATCGTCGCACGCGCGCTCGAGGTCGCCTTGCACAAGACCAACGATCTCAAATTTCCGCTGGAGAACGTTGTCGATGGCATCGGCACGGCGCCTATCCCCGCCCCCCATCCGGATTTCCTGACCGCGATGGGCAGAACCAACGACGCCATCATCTATGGCGGCAGCGTTCAGCTCTTCGTCAAAGGCTCGTCGAAAGACGCCAGGGAGTTGGCGGAGCAACTGCCGAGCCGCGCCTCGCGGGACCACGGCCACCCCTTCGCCGAGGTCTTCAAGCGGTTCAAGGGTGATTTCTATGCCATTGATCCGCTGCTGTTCAGCCCGGCCGAAGTGATCGTCACGGCGATCGAGACCGGCGATACGTTTCGCGCTGGCGAGCGTGATCTGCAGATGCTCGAACGGAGCCTCGGTTAGACCATGGCGCTGCAATGGATTAGTCTGTCATCCGCCTGCCGGGCCGCTCGCTCGCGCCTTCGGTATACCGGTATCCGAGGCGGCACATGATCCCGCGCATCCTGATCGTCAGCGACAATTCGGACGCCCGTTCCAAGGGCCTGGCAGCAAGGCTGGACCGGCGCGGCGCCGTGGTCGCAACCGTGCCGCTGGCGGCGATCGCGTTCGACACCGGCAGCCCGAGCGGACTGTCGATCCCCGGCTTCGATGGCGCGCTGCCCGACGCTGTGCTGGTCCGTTCGATCGCCGCCGGATCGTTCGAAGCGGTCACCCGGCGCCTCGGCGTGCTGCACGCATTCGGCAAGCTTTCCATTCCGGTGTGGAATTCCGCACAGGCGATAGAACGCTGCGTCGACAAGTCGATGACGACCTTCCTGCTGAAGAATGCCGGTCTGCCGACGCCGCCGACATTCGCGGTGGAAGGACGTGCCATGGCCGAAGCGACTGCCGAACGCGAACTGCCGTTCACGCCGCTGGTGCTGAAGCCGCTTTTCGGCGCACAGGGCCGCGGCATCAGGCTGATCGAAACACTGTCCGATCTCCCCGCCGATGACGAGGTGAACGGCGTCTATTATCTCCAGCACTACGTGCCGCGTCCCGGCCCTCCTTTCCGCGACTTTCGCGTTTTCGTCTGCGCCGGCGAAGTCCTGGCGATGATGGGCCGCCGCGGCGACGACTGGATCACCAACGTCAATCGCGGGGCGGTGCCCGAGCTGGTTTCGGGACATGGCGAAACCGAATTAGCGGCGCTGGCAGGAGCCGCCGCCGCCGCTATCGGCACGGATTTCGCCGGTGTCGATATCGTGCCGGCGGCCGACGGCAAGCTGTTCGTGCTGGAGGTCAACAGCATGCCCGCCTGGTCCGGGCTTCAATCGGTCGTCGCGGTGAACATCGCCGATGCGATTGCAGACGCCCTGCTGAAATTCCTGGCTGATCGCACCGAGGCGGCGGCAGCGCGACCCTACCGCCTCACCGCGCCGGCGAATTCGTGACGAGCCGGTAGCATGGCGCTTTCGCGAGAACGCCTCCGGGCTGCCTATAAGGACGCCTGCCGGATGGAGATCGAAGCGCTGAAACCGGGCAATGTCCATCTGTTCGCCGACGGGCACGGCATGTCCGCCGCCCAGTTCATGGCGAGCGCAGAGGTCTCGTCCGGGCCGCTGACCGATCCTCGCCTGCCGGTCGGACAGCGCATGCTGGAAGCGGTCCGCGCGACACGTCTGGCAGTCGCGACCAATACCAATCTCGGTATCATTCTTCTGGCAGGGCCTCTGCTATGCGCCGCCGAAATGGCGGGCGGCAGCCTCCACGACAATCTCGACGCGGTGCTGCGCGAAATGAGCATGGACGATACCAGGGCGGTGTTCGAGGCGATCGTCGCAGCCGCGCCAGGCGGGCTCGGAGAGGCCGCGAACGATGTGCGGCAGGAGCCGAAGGTTCATCTGCTCGAAGCAATGCGGGAGGCGGCCGACCGCGACATGATCGCCCGCCAGTATGTTACCTGTTTCGGCGACGTATTCGGCGTCGGGCTTGCGGCTCTGAAAGCGGCGTTGGCACGCGGCGAAGGCGGCATGTGGCCGACGGTGTTCGCCTATATGGCGTTTCTCGCCAACTTCCCCGACAGTCATGTGGTGCGCAACCATGGAACTGACGTCGCAGATCAGACGCAGCAAGAAGCCCTTGCCGTTCAGGCGGCGCTGCATGCCAACGATGACGAGACGTCACGCATTCGTCTGCTCATGGAGCTCGACCGCCGGCTGAAGGCGGACAACGTCAACCCCGGCACTTCGGCCGACCTGACCGTGGCTACTCTTTTAGTCCACACCCTCGGCGTTCAGCTTGCATAATCGCAACGTTGGTGGTTGACTTTCAGGAGCGGAAGCTGGGCTTCCGCGGCTATCCAGCCAACCGGTCCGGATGTCCGGGCGCTGCCAACAAGGATAGCTGTCCATCGAGCGCTCGCTCGGTTTGCGGCGTCTTTGGACACCATAACTGTGTCTTGGAGGAAAATTGGCATGGCAAAGATCTCGAAAGTAATGGTCGGTGAATCGCTGGTAGGAGACGGCAACGAAGTGGCGCATGTCGACCTGCTCATCGGCCCGCGGGGGAGCGCGGTCGAAACGGCATTTTGCAACGCGCTTACCAACAACAAGGACGGCTTTACCTCCCTTTTGGCGGTGATCGCGCCCAATCTTCAGTGCAAGCCCAACACCGTGATGTTCAATAAGGTCACGATCAAGGGCGCCAAGCAGGCCGTGCAGATGTTCGGCCCGGCCCAGCATGCGGTTGCAAAGGCCGTGCAGGACAGCGTCGCCGAGGGGATCATTCCTGCCAACGAGGCGGACGATCTGTTCATCTGCGTCGGCGTTTTCATCCATTGGGACGCGGCGGACGACGCCAAGATCCAGAAGTACAATTACGAAGCGACAAAGGAAGCCATCCAACGCGCGGTCGCAGGAACGCCGACGGCCGCCGAAGCCACGGATAAGCGGGACCAGGTGAAGCATCCGTTCGCGGCTTAGACAAGAGACAGCCCCGCACAGGCAAAACCCTCCGCTGAGCCGGATGGTCTGTTGCGCCGCCTGAAAAAACTTCTGGGCCTTTAGAGCATCGGACCCCAAAACCTGCCTTCGGAATTGACCCGAGGGTTGGGAACCGGTTTTGGGAAATCCGATGCTCCAGCAAAGAGATAGAGCGGCGAGACGATCGACTTGAGAGTTCGCCGCTCTAGATCCAAGGCGCAGTTTCCGAGGCCGAAGTTCTAGGTACGCGAATGTCAGGCGCCAAGCGTTGCGAGGTGCTCGGGCGTGAGCGTGCCGTCATGCAGCGAAGTTGCGACCAGCACCGCGGCGATACCAAGTGACGAAAGGGCGCGAATGTCGGCCTCGTTGCGCACCCCGCCTGCCGCGATCACGGCGCGGCTTCCAGCCTTCGCCTTGATCGCCTCGAGCCGCGTGAAATCGGGACCGGAGGCGGAGCCGACCTTGGCCAGTGTCATGACGATCACCTTTTGCGGCCAAATCGTCGGCTCGTCGAGAAATGATGCCGGACCGCGAAACCCATCGTCGAAGAAATCCAGCGACAGGATAAGGTCCGGATGATCGCGAAAACGCCGGAACAGCGCGTCGTCTTGCTGCGATTCGGAACCCAGAACCGGGTAAAGCCAGGGTTCGGCAAGCGCTGCCGAAAGTGTTTTCTCGTCGGCAATGCCGGCATCGACCCAGAGCTCCGGCGGCTGCGCCATCGCCTTCAGCCGGGCAAGCGCTCTACTGTTTGGGGTTCCGCCTTCGATGGCATCCAGATCGGCGATATAGAAGGTCGGAAAAGGGTAAAGCCCGCGCAGGCCTTCGGCGACCGCGACGACATCGGAACTTTGGCTGAGCGGCGTAACGATCGGCCTGTAGCGATCGCGTTTTCCTTGCTGGGCGCGGACCACCTCGCCGCCTTTCAGGTCGAGAACCGGAATGATACGCAACGCTGTCCTCGCTGACCAACTGTCCCTGTCATGAAAGCTTGAAGAGTGGAAAAAAGAAAGAGCATCGTTGCCGGCTTCGATATTGGCGGCGCGCATCTGAAGGTGACGCGTGCGGAAGACGGCCGCATCGTTGAGGCTGTAACGGTCGCCACGCCGCTTTGGCTAGGGCTCGACAATCTGACCTCGGCATTCGAGGAAACGGCCCCGATTTATGCGGGCGCCGATCGCAACGCTTTCACCATGACCGGCGAACTGGCGGACATCTTTCCGTCTCGCGATGCCGGCGTCGCGACTCTGCTGGATGAGACTTCGACCCGTTTCCCAGGCGAAAAATTGATCTATGCCGGGCGGTCCGGCTTTGTCGGGGTCGAGCAGGCAGCGCGGCTGAGCGCCGATGTCGCCTCCGCCAACTGGCATGCGACAGCGTCGTTGGTGGCAAAACTCGCCGGCGATGCCCTGTTCGTCGACATGGGCTCCACCACCACCGACATTATCGCCATCACGAATGGCGCCGTCGCCCATGACGGCTACACCGATGCCGGACGGCTTCTGAGCGGCGAACTGGTCTATACCGGCTTCACCAGGACGTTCCTGTTCGGTGTGGCCTCGTCGGCCCCCGTCCGCGGCAGGCTGACACCACTGATGAACGAGTATTTCGCCTCGATCGCCGACGCGCACCGGATCCTGGGGGTGCTCGACGAGAAGGACGACAGGCACGCTTCGGCCGACGGCAAGGAAAAGACGATCGACGGTTCGATAGCGCGGCTGGCGCGCATGATCGGGCGCGACGCAGCCGAGCTGACGTTGCCGGAATGGCGTGAAGTCGCGCGCTGGTTCAGCGAACAGCAGTTGCGCAAGATCCACGACGCAGCGTCCCTGGTTGCCGGGCCTATGGCTCGGGATGTACCGATCGTCGGCGCCGGAACCGGTCGCTGGCAGATCAGGCGGCTGGCCGAACGCATGGAACGCCGCTTCGTCGATTTCGCCGAGATCATCCCCGCAGATGACGCCGTTCGCCGCGAAGCGAGTAGCGCGGCACCTGCGTCAGCGGTGGCGCTGCTGGCGGGATCTCAATTTTAGGCGCTCTATGTGGTTCAACTCCGCACCTCGTCGCCGTGGGACTCCTGAACCGACAGGTGATCGCCGACACGCTGCATCAGCCAGTCCCAGGCTTCCTTTTCGCCCTCGCCCGCGGTCTTTTCGATGGCAATCGAAAGATAGGCGATTTCCGCCTCGATCTTGTCGCGCGGCAGCATGCCGAGCCGGCTGACCAGGATGGCCAGTTCCAGCACCGCCGCCTTGGCGCGATTGAAGCCGGTGAACGGCGCATGCGTTTCCTCCTGCACCACGCGGCAGAAATGGCGGGGTCGCATAGCATCGTCATCGACACTTTCGACTTCGAGGACCGAATGCGCGAGCGCCGCCTCGAGCCGCGGCACTGGAAACCCGTCGACCGCAACGGTTGGCCAATGCTTGCGCCCGGTCAGGCAGCCGGCAAAAATACGCACGTCATCGGTGTAATTGGCGATGGCGAACGGCACTTCCGCGAGATTGTCGAGCGTCGCCGACGGGCGGAACGGCGCGATGACCCAGCCGTCCTTCTCGGCAATGATGCCGATCGGCGCGATGTGGACATCGCCGGCCTTGTCGACGGTGGTGATGATCGATTCGCGAATGTAAGGCATGGGTTAGCGCTCTTTCTTCGCGCGAAGCGTGTGACCCGCTTCCGCAAGGCGGGTGCGGTCGGTTTCGGGAGCCGGCGCGGCAACGCCCCATGCGAGCGGCTCGTCCTGCACATAGCGCTTGCCGAGGCGCCACGCGATCTCGGCCTTCATCAGTTCCGCGCCGAGATAGAACGCATGCGCGCCATCCGCCTCAACGCCAAGCCCGGCAAAGAGTTCGAATGCATCCGTGGCAACCGCGTGCCCTTTGCCGTTGAAAACATGGATGCCGTCCTCGGCGGTCATGATGCGGAAGTTGGTGTCGCGCACCTCGGCCGCGAGTGCTGCGATATCCTCGGTCGAGGCCGTAAACGGCTTGCGGTCGTGAACCTGCAGGAGCCCTGGATGGTAACTCCGCGGCAGCGCACCGTCATTCTTCGCGGCAAACAGGATCCGGCGGGCAATATCGTGCTCCTCGATCGTTCGCAGCGTGTGCGGGCTGACATGCACAGCAAGCACGTTTTTGATCTGAAGTTCCGAACAGAGCCCGGCCAGAACCGCGGTAACGCCGGAACTGTCGGCGTCGGTCAGTTCGGTGAGGTTGCCGGTGCCCATCAGCAGTTCGACCTCGGGCCAGCGGCGGCGCGCCTCGATGAAGCGGCCAAGTGACGCCGCAAAGCCGAAATGGATCGGGTCGAGCACGGGATCGGCGATGAAGGCCACACCGGCCTTTTGCGCCGCTTCGATGGCCCGTCCGAGCGAATCCAGGTCACCGGGGGTGGACGGGATCAAAACTGGTACAGCCTTGCAATCGAAGGCCAACAGCAGCGTGTTCTCATCGAGGCTGAGAAGATAGTCCGCACCGGCGCGTGCGCCGATCGACAGCTCGTCCGTGCTGGCCGAATCGACGCTGATCAGAAATCCCTGTGCCTTCAGTTCGCGCACCGCCTCTTCCAGCAACGGAAACGGCGTTTCCGGCAGGCAGCCGAGATCGATGACGTCGGCGCCGGCCGCGGCCAGCCTCCGTGCCTTCGCCACCAGCGCCTCGACCGACAGCATCGGCGCATCGACGATTTCGGCGAAGATGCGCATATCGTGACGGGAAAGGTCAAGCGGCTCACCCGCCCGGCCGAGAAAGGCCGGCAGATCGGCGATCTCGTCGGGGCCGCGTATGAAGGGCACGCCGAAATGATCCGACAGATGCTCGATGTCGCCGCGATAGCGGCCGGGCAGGATGACGCGGTCGGCGCCGCCTGTCAGGGTGAGCCGCCGCTTGATGATGTCTTCGCTCATCAGCGCCGCGACCTTGACGCCGATGTCGATGATCTCCCAGGCAAATTCGGCTTCGCCCAGTCCGGCCAGCAGCCTTTCCAGTCGGACTTTGGCCAGATGGCCGGTAAGAAAGACCAGCCGCTCAGCCATGGCTTGCGAGTTCGGCGTGGCGCCGTCTGACCGAGGCTTCGAGATCGGCAAGCGACTCGACCACCTGGGTCCGTTCGAAGCTCTTCAGCTGGTTGGTATTCTCCAGGTCGATCCTGCGCGGATAGACCTTTACCAGCCCATGCGGCGCCATGGTTTCGAGTTCTGGCGCTGTGTCGCAGGCAAAGACGATAGCCGGCACCCGGCATTTTCCCGCCTGGGCAAAGACATTGGTGGCGAGCGTGTCGGAAATGCCGTGTACACATTTGGCGACCGTGTTGGAACTGGCCGGCGCCACAACGACCGTATGATAGACACCGTGATAGAATTCGCCGACCGGGATCGCGCTCGCCGTCTTGTCGTACAGCACGCGCGTCGTCTCCGGGAAATCGAGTCTGAGCTTGTACATGCGCAGCACTTCGTTGGCGGCTTTCGACACAAAGACATCGCAATGCTCTAGCTGGTGAATGAGTGCGAAGCTCTCCGTAAAAAAATGACCGGAACCGGTCAAAACCCATGCCCAGCGCGGCGTATGCAGCGTCGCCATCGCCTACCCTGCTTTTCTTGCCGACCGGATCGGAGCCGCGATCCGGATGCCGGGCACATTGCCCGACGCGAGTAGCACGCCGGCTTCGGCTGCATTTTTCGGACCGGCGAGATGGAAATCGACACCGTCGGGCAGCATGGCGGCGAAGCCGGCGTCGACGATGCCTCTGACTGCCAGGCTGTCGATCGTGTCGCTGCCGAAGAAGGCGCCGGTCTGCTTGACCAGCAGCAGCGCATTCGCGCCGAGCTTGCCGGCAAGCCAGGCGGCAAGGGAATCGGAGGTAATGTCCCAGGACGCCGGAATGTCCGGCGCCGACAGGGCCATGGACGACGGCAGCCACACCGGCACCTTCCCCGCGTCCAACGCTCGCAGCATTTCGTCCAGCGACCGTGCCGGCGCCAGCCTTTCGTCACGGTCGAGGATGACTTGGGCGAACTGCTCCATGGCGAGGATCGCCATGGCGTGGGCAGCGGTGTCGGAGAAATCCATGCTGAACTGCGTCGCGCGCACCTGGTCGGCGAAAAGGCCGCCGCCGGGCACGATGACGATCGGCAGCTTGGAACCCGCCAGCGCCGCGATCCAGCTTTCCATTTCTGCCGCATGGCCCGTGCTGCCGCCAAGCTTGACGACGGCTCGCTTGACGGCGGCTCGCCTGATGACTTCAGGCCTTTCCTGTCGCGGCTGGGAAACAGCGCCTTGGTCTTTTCGGTTGGCAGGGCCGGCGGCAACGCCGCGGCTTGCCGCTTGGCGCTTGCGTTCGATCTCGACGCCGACCCCGCCTGGGCCGAGTTCAAGTTTTTCCACCCTTACCGTGACGCGCACGACACGCGGGTTCTCCAGAATGTACGTCGCCACCTGCTCGGCCAAGGCCTCGCTAAGCTGGATGTGGCCCCGCGCGACGATGGTGCGAATGCCGTCCATGATGATGTCGTAGGAGAACACATGGCGCATGTCTTCGGGATGGTCGGTGACTTGCAGCACGTCGGCGGTCACGTCGAAACGCACCTTCTGTGTATGGCCGTGCTCGAAGCTGTAAGCGCCGATCTGGACCGGCAGGACAAAGTCCCGCACGAATATCTTGTCAGTGCCCAGTGTCGGGTCCGTGCCCGGCGAATAGCCCCTCGCTGCCAGCAGGCGATAGTCGACGCTCGACGCGCCGCCCGCCCGGGATGCTTCCGGGACCAGCTCGCGGATCTGCGAAACCGCCTCGGCACTGATCGAACCCACGCGGCCGGAGTGGCCGCACAGCGCCCCGCGAAAGCCGAGAAAATCGGGAGCGAAGGGCAACAGGCGCGGAATGTCCGGGGCTTCCAGCGATCCGCTCAGGCCAGCTATGAGACCGAGCGATTTGGCTCGATCGATGAATTCCGGGATACGCTCGGGCGGCAGATGGTCGAGCAGCCGCCCGTTTGCCTTGTTCGCAGTGTCGACCATGGCGCCGTGGAAGCGATGTTTGGCAAACTTCGGCAGAAGCTCGAAATCCGGCGCCAGATCGGCGAAAAGCACGGCGATCAGCTTCGTTCGCGCGGCGACCGGTTCGAGCGCTGCCGCGCAGGCGGCGGCATTTGCCGACGGAAAAAAGCCTATCTTGACGTAATCGACACCGGTCGCAGCGATCTCTTCGGCCTTGGCGCGGATCGTCTCGGGTTCCATCGGCAAGTCGCCGCAGACCGCGCTGACCGGCGCCCGGCCGGCGATCAGCGAAATCGTCCGGCGGATGGTTTGCGTGGATACCGCGCCCAGCGCTCCCGCCTTCGGATCCTTCAGGTCGACGATGTCGACGCCGCCTGAAAGCGCGATCTCCGCCTCGTCGACGCCGGTGACACTGGCCAGCATTCTGGTCATTGAAGGACTTTCTCCGGCATGAGGGACAGGACGCTCTCGGGCCCGAATACCGAAATCCGCTCAGTTGCCGTTCCGGCGAGCAGGCATGGCACTAAAGCAGACGCGAGAAGTCCACTTTCAGGGTTTGATAAAATTTGCGGGTCAGCTAAGCTCATCACGGGCACCTTGACTTCGCGCCGGTCCGACAACAATCGGACTTTAGCGCAAGAACGGGTAATTTTATCGATGACGAGCGCGGTGCCGGGCACTCTCGCGGCCTTTTTGTGCTTTTTTTCCCTGACCGTCAACGTTCCGGGCGCGCTCGCCCAGGAGGCGACGGGCGGGCAACCGGCTGCAACGGCCAAGCCTGAAAAAAAGGTAACCGAAATCAAGATAGGCTATTTGCGCGCCTATGCGCCGCAGCTGGCCTTGTCGGTGCTCGACGTCCCGCCACGCGATGAAGGCGTTGCCGGCGGCAATGTGGCGATTGCCGACAACAACACGACCGGCAGCTTCCTCGGCCAGAAATTCAGCCTCGACGTGACGGAGGTAAAGCCGGACGCGGACGTCGTTGCGGCTTTCCAGGACATGATCGCCAGAGGCGACCGCTATGTGGTCGCAGACGTCTCGGCCAAGCAATTGCTGTCGATCGCCGATCTTGCCCGCGACAACGGCGTTTTGATCTTCAATGCCGGCGCCACCGACGACAGTCTTCGCGAGGAGCAATGCCGCGCCAACATCTTCCACACCATTCCGACGCGCAGCATGCTGGCCGACGGGCTGGCGCAATATCTCATCTGGAAGCAATGGCGGCGCTGGGTGCTGATCTACGGCTCGCACGAGCGCGACCAGCTTTTTGCCGAGGCGCTGCGCCGGGCGGCGATGCGCTTTGGTGGCGAGATCGTCGGCGAAAAGCTGTTCGAGGATGCCGGCACGGCACGGCGGACCGATTCCGGCGTCGTCCAGATCCAGCGGCAGATGCCTGTCTTCACCCAGGACCTGCCGGAGCACGATGTGTTGCTGGTCGCCGATGAAAGCGAGGTGTTCGGCACCTATGTTCCGTTCCGCACCTGGACTCCGCGGCCGGTCGCCGGCACCGCCGGCCTCACCCCGTCGGCCTGGCATCCGGCCAGCGAGCAATGGGGCGGCACCCAAATCCAGAACCGCTTCGCCAAGGCAAACGGCCGCCGCATGATGTCGAAGGACATGGCGGCATGGACCGCGGTGCGCATCCTCGGCGAGGCGGCGACCCGCACGCAGGGCGCCGACCCGCGCAAGATGGCCGACTTCATCCGCTCCGACGATTTTTCGATCGCCGCCTTCAAGGGGCAGAAACTGACCTTCCGCAAGTGGAACCAGCAGTTGAGGCAGCCGATCTTCCTCGGCGACGGCCGATCGGTCGTCTCGACATCGCCGCAGGAAGGTTTTTTGCACCAGGTGTCCGAGCTCGATACGCTCGGGGTCGATGAGCCGGAAACAAAATGCGTGCTTGAGTAGAACCAATTGGGAGGAATTTCAGTGCAGAGACGAGCTTGGGCACTCGCCATTCTCGCGACCGGCTTCATGGCCGGCCCAGCATCGGCCTACATGGCCTATGTTTCCAACGAGAAGGACAACACGATGTCCGTCGTCGACACCGCAACGATGCAGGTGGTGAAGACCGTCAATGTCGGGCAGCGTCCGCGCGGCATCACCATCTCGCACGACGGCAAACACATTTATCTCTGCGCGAGCGACGACGATTCGATCGAGGTGATCGACACGGCGTCGCTGGAGATCGTCGATACCTTGCCCTCCGGGCCTGACCCGGAGCTCTTCGTGCTCTCGCCTGACGGCAAGACGCTTTATGTCGCCAATGAGGACGACAATCTCGTCACCGTCATTGACATAGAGGATAAGAAGGTGCTGGCCGAAATCCCGGTCGGCGTCGAACCGGAAGGCATGGGCGTCAGCCCGGACGGAAAGACCATGGTCAATACGTCGGAAACGACAAACATGGCGCATTTCATCGACACGACGACCCACGAGATCACCGACAACGTGCTGGTGGATGCGCGTCCGCGCTTCATCGAGTTCACGCCCGACGGCAAGCAGGCCTGGGTGAGCGCCGAGATCGGTGGCACGGTTTCGGTGATCGACAATCAAACGCGCGAAGTCGTCCACAAGATCACCTTCGAGGTTGCCGGCCTGAGGGCCGAATCGATCCAGCCGGTCGGCGTGCGCATCACCGCCGACGGCAAGAAAGCCTATGTGGCGCTCGGGCCGGCCAACCGCGTCGCGGTGGTCAACACGCAGACATACGAGGTCGAGAAATATGTGCTGGTCGGCCAACGGGTCTGGCAGCTTGCTTTCACCCCGGACCAGAAGACCATCATCTCGACCAACGGCGTGTCGAACGACATCACCTTCATCGACGTGGAGACCGACGAGCCGGTGCAGTCGGTGACCGTCGGCGCCTTGCCGTGGGGGGTCGTCGTCTCTCCCAAATGACTCGCGCCAAATGAACCATTGAATAAACCAAGTGAATCAAACCGACAGAAAAACAGCAGAAGAGTAGGAAATCATGCGGAAATTTCGGGCAGTCGCTTTCGCTGCGCTGGTGGGCATGGCACTCACCCAGGGCCAGGTCTGGGCGCAGGACGACGACGGCGATGACGATGACGCCGCCGCCGGCGCGGCCGCCAGCACCGAGGCCAGTCCGCAAGCCGAGAAGGCGACCCGGGCCAGCAAGGACGTGCCGGAACTTATCCTCGGCAGCAAGGAAGACCAGTTCACCGCCAACCAGAAGGACTTCGAGCTGATCGCCGGCCAGGGCTATCGCTGGAAGATCACCGCGGCGGGCGGGCTGGAGTACAAATTCCACACCGACCTGTTCCGCAATGTGTGGAACAACCAGATCGTCATCAACGACCTCGAAGTGCACATGAACGGCGCACCCGCATGGCTCGAATTCGACGCCGACGGCACCATCCAGGTACAGTTCACCACCGTGAGGCCCGGCATCTACACATGGTCGGTGCCCGACCTCGCCAACAGGGGCATGAAGGGCACGATCACGATCAAGTAGGAGCACCGGAAAGCGGGACCTGCGCGATCGAGCCCGGTGCGCTAGACTCCTGGTGCGCTAGGTGCGCTACACTATTGTCGACGACAAGGAACCAGCCGGCGTGCAGCATGTGAGGACAAGCGGACCAGGAGATGAGGTGGCGGCGCTCGATGTCGCCGGCGTCAGCCATTCCTATGGTCCGAAGCGGGCGCTCAACGACGTCTCATTCTCGATCGCGCCGGCGACCTTCACCGTTCTTCTCGGCCTCAACGGCGCCGGCAAGACAACCCTGTTCTCGCTGATCAGCCATCTTTACGACACGCGCCGCGGATCGATCCGCATCTTCGGCCATGACGTCAGCCGCGCATCTGGCGAAGCACTCAGGCGTGTCGGCATCGTGTTCCAGGCACGCACGCTCGACCTCGACCTCAGCGTCCACCAGAACCTCTCCTACCACGCCGCGCTGCATGGCATCGGAGGACGCGAGGCCCGGCAGCGCATTGCCGCGCTGCTCGCTACGGTCGACATGCGGGGCCGGCAGCATGACAAGGCACGCAGTCTTTCCGGCGGTCAGATGCGGCGCATCGAGATCGCCAGGGCGCTGCTTCACCGCCCGTCCCTGCTGCTGCTCGACGAGGCGACGGTCGGTCTCGACATCCAGTCGCGCGCGGGCATTCTCGCCACCATCCGCAAGCTTGTCGAAACCGAGGGCATCGGCGTGCTGTGGGCGACGCATCTGATCGACGAGGTTGAAGACGGCGACCATGTCGTCGTGCTGCGGCAGGGCGAACTGGTCGCCAAGGGCAAGGTGACCGATGTTGTCAAGGCGAGCGGCGCCGGTTCGATCCGCGACGCCTTTTCGAGGCTCAGCCGCATCGAGGCAGCCGGCATCGCGGAGATATCGCCATGAGCGCTCCCACAATGCCCGAAAAAGTCGCCGGCATCGTGCCGGAGAAGTTCGAAAAATTCGGCCTCCGCCACTATCTCATTTGCCTCAAGGGCGTCGTCCTGCGGGAGTGCCTGCGCTTCCTGCACCAGCGCGAGCGCTTCATATCCTCGCTGGTTCGGCCGCTCATCTGGCTGTTCATTTTTGCCGCCGGATTCCGGCAGGTGCTCGGTGTATCGATCATCCCGCCCTACAAGACCTACGTGCTCTATGAGGTCTACATCACGCCGGGTTTGTGCGGCATGATCCTGCTGTTCTCGGGCATGCAGTCTTCGCTGTCGATGGTCTATGACCGCGAGATGGGCAACATGCGCACCCTGCTGGTCAGCCCCTTCCCGCGCTGGTTCCTGCTGGTGTCGAAGATGCTCGCCGGCGTCTCCGTATCGATCGCGCAGGTCTACGCGTTCCTGATCGTTGCCTGGTTCTGGGGCGTCAAGGCGCCGCCGATCGGCTATCTCATGGTGCTGCCGGCGCTGTTCCTGTCGGGCATGATGCTTTGCGCGCTCGGCATGCTTTTGTCCTCGATGATCAAGCAGCTCGAAAATTTCGCCGGCATCATGAACTTCGTCATCTTTCCCGGCTATTTCGCCTCTCCCGCGCTCTATCCCTTGTGGCGCATCCAGGAGGCGAGCCCGCTGCTTTACAAAATCTGCCTCGCCAATCCGTTCACCTATGCCGTCGAACTGATCCGCTTCGCCTTTTACGGCCAGATCAACTGGCTGTCGCTGGGCGTCGTTGCCGGCTGCACGCTGCTGTTCCTTGCCGCCGCCATCATCGCCTACGACCCTTCGCGCGGCATGATGACCCGCAAACAGGACACGGGAGGAAATGCCTGATGGCACGAATGAGGCTTGTTCGCAGCCTGGCTGTGGTTGCCATGCTCGCGCCGGGCGTGAACGCCATGGCGGCGAACACCGATCCTGACTGGCCTTGCATACAGCGCAAGGTGCCGCAACTCTCGCTCGGCCAGATCTGGAACGGGCCGGAGCTGCCGCCAGCGGCGAAGGACTTGTCGAAAGACCCCGGTATCTCCGCCCTGGTCGAGGAGGTGGCAGCCCGGCGGATACCGATTGCCGAAGCCCAAAAGAAGATCAAGGATTTCGCCGCCTCGCTGCCGGCCGAGCAGCTTGCGCCGAAGATGGCGATGCTGGTGCAAGGCATGTTCGATCACATGGACGCCGAGCGTTCTCACGTGATCTCAGGCATTTCCCGTTACGCCCACAAGCAGCTCGAAATGGCCGCCGCCTTGCGCAAGGAAGCGTCCGACGTCGATGCGTTGCGGGCAAAGCCCGATGCAGATCCAAACGAGATCGAACGGCGAACCGAACAGCTGAAATTCGCAACGCGAATTTTCAATGAACGCGTCCAATCACTGACTTACGTCTGTGAAGTGCCGACGATCATCGAGCAGCGGCTTTATCAATTGTCCAAGGCCGTTTCGGAAACGCTCGCCGCGAAGAAGTAGAACCTCATTCGATCTTCGCGGCGGATCTCACGATCCCCGGCCGGGCAGCACGCGCCAGCGCTGCACGAAATAACCGGGATGCGTCTCGATCCACTGGGCGACCAGCGGCTGCGCCTGCATGAAGGCGGTCCCGGGATTCATTGCCAGGCCGTCCACCATCTGTTCGCGTTGTTCACAGCTCTGCGGCACATCCGTCAGGCAGACCATCATAACCAGCGTGTAAAGCATTACCCCTTGTCCCCATCGAATCCCGAACCCCATGCCCGGGAGGTTTCAGTGATACCGACCAGTCTGCAGGGGTCGCACATACAGATCGCTTACGGGTGTGAAAGGACGTGGCCCCCGCTCTTTCGCACTGCAACATAACATATCGCTTATTTAACGCCAACGATCGCCGGGCGTTCTCCACCCCTTTCGCATCTATCACGCACGATCTTTGGCGTTCGCCCGTCCAATGTCATCCCGCTCTGGTGTGCGGATAGAGCTTGCCGAACAGGGGCAGATACATCGCGCCCTTGCGCATCAGGAAATCGTGGAATGTCGCCATGGCCGGCGAGATCGCGTGATCGCTGCGCATCACTGAAAACCATTGCCGGCGGATCGGCATGCCGACAACGTCGAGGATGACCAGCTGGCCGGCTTCGGTTTCGGCGGCGATGGTGTGGGCAGAGATGGGATCCAGACGGGGGCGCGATCGCAAGCCGGGCTGCCAGGCGGTCAGAGGCAGGGTTTTAATCACCGGCCCCATCCGGTGCTCGCACCGGCGAGCTCGTCCGTCCAGCGCCGGAATAGCGCGCTGGCATTGACGCCTCCGAAGCCGAAGCCGTTGCAGATCGCATAGTCCATTCCCATCGGGCGGGCTTGGTTTGCGACGAAGTCGATCCCGTCGCCGGCTGGATCCGGCGCGCTCAAATTGAGGGTTGGCGGCGCCACCTGATCCCTGAGCGCCAGGATTGCGAAGATGGCTCCAAGCCCGCCGGCGGCTCCGAGCAGGTGTCCCGTCGCGGATTTCGTTGCGCTGACAGCGATGGCGGAATCTGCGCCGAAGAGTGTTTTGATCGCCGCGATTTCCCCGAGATCACCGACCGGCGTGGAGGTCGCGTGCGCATTGAGGTGGCGAACTTCACGCGGCGAAATGCCGGCTTGGGCAATCGCGATCTCCATGGCCCGGCGCGCGCCGTCGCCGTCCTCGGGACCGGAGGTGACGTGATGAGCATCCGCCGTCGTGCCGTAGCCGACGAGCTCGGCGAGCGGTTTCGCACCGCGCGCAAGCGCGTGGCTCAGTTCCTCGATGATCAGGATGCCGGCCCCTTCGCCCATGACGAAGCCGTCCCGCGACATATCGAAGGGGCGCGAGGCTTGAGCCGGCGTTTCGTTGAAGCCGGTGGAAAGGGAGCGAGCCGCGGCAAAACCACCGAGACTGACGATATTCATGCATGCTTCCGTTCCGCCGCACACGGCGATATCGGCTTCATTGGCGCGGATAAGGCGAGCCGCGTCGCCGATCGCCTGAATGCCGGCCGCGCACGCCGTCACCGGTGCGCCGAGTGGCCCCTTGAAGCCATGGCGGATCGAGATGTGGCCTGCTGCGAGGTTCACCAGAAAGGACGGCACCGTAAAAGGCGATAGGCGGCGGACGCCGCGCCGGTCGACCGTGCGCACCGCCTCGGTTATGGCGGGGAACCCGCCGATGCCCGAAGCGATGATCGTGGCCGTGCGCAAGCGATCCGCTTCCGAGACGGGTGTCCATTTCGCTTGGGCGAGTGCCTCTTGTGCAGCGGCGAGCCCGAAGAGGATGAACCGGTCTACCTTGCGCTGGTCCTTCGGCGCGAAGGCGGTATTCGGATCGAAGCCGCCTTCGGGGTCTTCTTCCAGGGAGGGAACCGTCCCGCCAACCTTCGCCGGCAGGTCTCCCACGACATCGTCGGGAAGCCTACGGATACCTGAGCGACCGGCCAGGAGGCGCGACCAGGACGCTTCGACATCGGCAGCAAGGGGCGTGATCGCTCCCATGCCTGTAACGACAATCCGTCGCATCTATTCTCCTATCAATTTGGGTGCGCTGCCAGCGTTGCGCACGCCGTCTAGGCGGCGGCTGCTTCGCGAACCTGTTCGGTCGCCGCGTCCAGAAAGGCCTGGGCAAGGTCCGGGTCGTTGACGGCCCGCGAGAGGAGCACCGCACCGACCATTGTCGAGAGAATGGCCATGGCCTTGCCGTCGGCCTCCTCACCATTGGCCTCGGCAATGAAACGGCCGAGGATTTCGAGATGCTCCTTGATCCCGGCTTCGAACGATGCTTTCACGTCGCTGCCCTGTCTGGCGGCATCCGAACCGAGCGCGACAATCGGGCAGCCGTCCATCTTTTCTCCGCGATGGTCCATACTGAGGTAGAACGCGATCACCGCGCCAAGCGGATCCTCGGATTTTGCCGCAGTCGCGGCCGACCACCGGAGGGTGGCGCTCTCCATCGCCCGCCTGGACGCCTGCGCCGCCAGATCATCCTTGGATGCGAACTGCTTGTAAAACGCGCCCTGGGTCAGCCCGGCAGCCTCCATCAGGTCCTTAAGGCCGATGCCGTCAAAGCCGCGCTCCCGGAAAAGCCGGCTTGCCACATTGATCACGTTTTCGCGGTTTTCCGCAGCCTGAATGCGACTCACACGCATCGTCGACCTCCTTAATTAGCTTGCGTTCGACATCTATAGCAGATATAGAGTGCGAGCGCAATCCAATTTGGTCCCGCCAGTGGGCGCGAGGATCACGGGCATCACACACGGTGCCCTCGATCACGCCATCGAAGGTTTGGAGGAGAGGTCAAATGCTACAGTTATTTTGTCGAGAAATCGATCCGGCAGAGCTTCGACCACGTCAACAAACATCGCTGGGATGAGGCGGTGAAAGCACTCGTGCCGCATGTCCATCACCGCGTTTCCGGCGCCCACGCGCTTGGTGGTGAGCGCCACGACAAAGAAGCCGTGCGCCGCTGGCTTGAGCGCCTCGGCCGCGTCCTGCCCAATCTCCATCTCACGGTCAACCACATCTGGGTGAAGGGCTGGCCGTGGCATACCACCGTGTTTGCCCAGTGGGACGGCACCGCAACGCTGCTCAACGGCGACGCGTCGTACGTCAACCGTGGTCTCCACGTGTTCACCCTGCGGTGGGGCAGAGTCTATGCACTTGAGGAATTTTACGATTCACAAGCAGCGGCCCGCGGTCTTGCCGCCCAAGCGGCAACTGGCCTCGAAGAAGCTGTCGCCGAACCAATTGTGGGCTAGCAGAAGCGCAGTCAGAGGCCCTCTGCGTCACGTGACCGCGGGTGCGCTAGCCCGTGGCCTTCATCGCTTGGCTGGCGGTCGACTCGGCTCGGCAAATGCGTACTTCGCCACCAGCGATGCCTCCCGATCCTCGATTATCAGAATCGACCCGCTGAATTCGCATGGACGCACCTGTGTAGCCCGATATGTGCTCGACGGTGACGCCTCGGGCGCCTCCGTCATTGGCGCGGCCCGTCCATCGCCCGCCTGGACGCCTGCGCCGCCAGGTCGTCCTCGGATGCGAACTGCCTTTAGAAGGCGCCCTGGGTCAGCCCCGCACCCTCCATCAGGTCCCTAAGGCCGATGCCGTCAAAGCCGCGCTCCCGAAAAAGCCGGCTTGCCACATTGATCACGGTTTGACGGTTTTCTGCAGCGACTCACACGCACAATCAATCCATTTTTTAGATTGCATTCGTAATCTAACTTCTGTATAGAGTTCGAACGAAATCTAAAAAAGGAGATACGAGATGATCCGCAGAACCCTGAGCGCCTCAGTTTTGGCCGCGCTGTTTCTTGCCACCCCGGCGTTTGCCGAGGAAGCCACCATAGGACGCCCGATCGAAGGCGGCAGCCTGCACGAGGGACACCTCGACATGGTCGTCTATTACGTCCCTGTCGACGGCGACCGCCTCGAGGTCACTGCCACCTTCGCGCCGAAGATCGGGGGCGATCCGCAGCGCGTCGTCATGGGCCTCGCCGACGGCGACTCCGTGGCCTTTTCGATGCCGGGCCACCGGGGCTCGCTCTACGCGTTCTCGAGGTCCGGCGAGGAAGTGACGGTGTCGTCCGAGACCGACGTGCACCTGCGAGCCGATGCCAATGCACTGACCCGCCTTGCAGACGGCAGCCTGCGTGCTTCTGGCCGAGAGCTCGCGTCCGTGGGGCCGATGTAAAGGTCAAACGCAATTTATTTTGAGCGGCCGACGAGCGGGCATCATTGCCTGAAGCGTTTGCCCTTGGGGCCGCGCGGCCTAACTCGCGCGACCTCTAGTGTTCGGTTCTTCGTGCGGATAGAGCTTGCCGAACAGGGGCAGGTACATCGCGCCTTTGCGCATCAGGAAATCGTGGAACGTCGCCATGGCCGGCGAGATCGCGTGATCGCTGCGCATTACCGAAAACCATTGCCGGCGGATCGGCATACCGACGACGTCGAGGATGACCAGCCGGCCGGCTTCGGTTTCCGCAGCGATGGTGTGGGCAGAGATGAAGGCGATGCCGAGCCCGGCCATCACCGCCTGCTTGATCGTCTCGTTCGATCCCATCTCGACGCCGAGGTCGTCGATGCGGCCGGGCACGTCGCTCAGAAATATCTCCAGCGAGATGCGCGTGCCGGAGCCGGGCTCGCGGATGAGGAAATGCTCTTCGGCGATCCGCTCCTTGGATATCTCGCGCGCCGACGCCAGCGGGTGGTCGGGCGGCGCGATGATGACCAGCGGGTGATCCCCGAACACCGAGGCACGCACCGGGACTTCCTTCGCCGGGCGCCCCATCAGCGCGATGTCGATGTCGTGGTTCTTCAGACTGTCGATCGTTTCGGCGCGGTTGCCGATGGCGAGCCGCATATCGATGTCGGGATGTTCTTTCATGAAGCCGGCCATGAGCCGCGGCGCGAAATATTTGGCGGTGGAAACGACGCCGAGCCTCAAGCTGCCGATACGCACGCCCTTGATCGCATCCATCTTGTCTTCGAGCAGGCGAAGCCGCTCCTCGATGGCTTGCGCCGTCTCGACGAAGGCCAGCCCTGCGGCAGTGGGACGCATGCCGTCCGACGTCCGGTCGAACAAGGCCAGTTGAAACTCCTCCTCGACCTGCCGCAACTGGATCGTCACCGCTGGAGGAGACAGGCCTAACACTTTGGCGGCGCTGACGATTTTTCCGTGGCTGATGATTGCCTGAACGGTCTTGAATTGCTTGAGCGTGAGATTTCTCATATGGCATACTAAAATTTTTTTACTGTGAAAGTAAAGTTATTGAATTTTACTTATCCGGTGGCGTTTGTTCTCATTCCCCCTATCCGGCCGATCCGAGGAGAGGCGGCTGGACGGGAGGTTACGATGCCAGCGGCAACGCTCGACGCTTTTCTGAATTCCTATCTCGGCCCGCCAGACGAACTGCGCTCTGCGGTCGTAGCGACCGTCCGCCAGCTGACGCAGGCCGCCACCAAGATCCGCAACACCATCAATCAGGGGGTGCTCGGCACCGCCTTTGCCGGGACCCGCGGCGCCAATGCCGACGGCGACATCCAGAAGGATCTCGACATCTTCGCCGACGACATCTTCCTCGACGCCATGCGCCACGCTCCGGTCGCGCTCTACGCTTCCGAGGAACTGGAGCAGCCGGTCCTCCTCGACAGGCAAGCGCCTCTCGCCATCGCCATCGACCCGCTCGACGGCTCTTCCAACATCGATACCAACGTGTCGATCGGAACGATCTTCTCGCTCCTCCCTGCAACTGGCGCGCCGGACGGAAATCCGGCCGCCTCTTTTCTGCAGGCAGGCGTGAATCAGCTGGCCGCCGGTTTCTTCATCTATGGCCCGCAGCTGGCGCTGGTACTGTCGCTCGGCAGCGGCACGCATGTCTTCGTTCTCTCGACTAGGCTCGGCACCTTCGTCCAGGCCTATGAGAGCCGGATCATCCCGCAGCGCACCCAGGAGTTCGCCATCAACACCGCCAACTACCGGCATTGGGACGAGGCGGTGCGGCTCTACATCGACGACTGCCTCGAAGGCACGGAAGGCCCACGCGGAAAGGACTTCAACATGCGCTGGATCGCCTCCCTGGTCGCCGACTGCTATCGTATACTGATGCGCGGCGGTGTATTCCTGTATCCAGGCGACAAGCGCAAGGGTTACCGCCAGGGTCGGCTGCGCCTCGTCTATGAGGCCAACCCGATCGCCTTTCTCATCGAACAGGCCGCCGGCGCCGCTACCGACACGATCACCCGCATCCTCGAAATCGAACCCGAGAGCCTGCACCAGCGCGTGCCCATGGTGTTCGGATCGGCGCGGGAAGTCGCGCGCATCACCCGCTACCACATCGAGCCCAGCGCCATCGGCGAGCGTGCGCCGCTGTTCAGCCGCCGCGGCCTGTTCAGGGCCTGAGCACCATGTCGGCGAAGCACCCCATCATCACCATCACCGGGTCGTCGGGCGCAGGCACCACCTCCGTCAAGCGCATCTTCGAGCTGATCTTCCGGCGCGAGAACATCGAGGCCGCCTTTATCGAAGGCGATGCCTTTCACCGCTACGACCGCACCACGATGAAGACAAAGGTGGCCGAGCAGGAGAAGGCGGGCAATCCGAACTTCACCCACTTCAATGCCGAAGCCAACGAACTCGCAATCCTCGAAGAGGTGTTTGAGGAATATGGCCGCCGGGGAACCGGAAAGACCCGCACCTACATCCATGACGAGGACGAGGAGAAGCAGTACGGCACGCCGCCGGGACATTTTACCGAATGGCGCGAATTCCCGCCGAGCGACCTGCTCTTCTACGAAGGCCTGCATGGCTGCGTCGTCACAGACAAGATCAACCTGGCCCGGCACGCGGATCTCAAGATCGGCGTGGTGCCGGTCATCAATCTCGAATGGATCCAGAAGATCCACCGCGACCGCGCAACGCGCGGCTATTCAACCGAGGCGGTGATGGACGTGATCCTGCGCCGCATGCCGGACTATGTCCGCTACATCGTCCCGCAATTCTCGCAGACCGCCATCAACTTCCAGCGGGTGCCGATCGTCGACACGTCCAATCCATTCATCGCGCGCTGGATTCCGACGCCCGACGAATCAATGCTGGTCATCCGCTTCGCCAATCCCCGCGGCATCGATTTCCCCTACCTGCTTTCGATGATCCACGACTCGTTCATGTCGCGGCCGAATTCCATAGTGGTGCCAGGCAACAAGCTCGATCTTGCCATGCAGCTGATCCTGACGCCGCTGATCCTGCAATTGATCGAACGCAAGAACCGTGTGTCGTGAGGAGGACGCCATGAACAGCCAAGCAGCAGCCCTGAAGCCCGTCGCCGCCGTCTCGGAACGCGACATGGCGAACGCCATTCGCGCACTGGCGATGGACAGCGTCCAAAAGGCCAATTCCGGTCATCCCGGCATGCCGATGGGCATGGCCGATGTCGCGACGGTGCTGTTCAGCCGCTTCATCAATATCGATCCGTCGGCGCCCAACTGGCCCGATCGCGACCGCTTCGTGCTTTCGGCTGGGCACGGCTCAATGCTGCAATATGCGCTGCATTACCTGCTCGGCTTTGAAGACATGCCGATCGAGGAATTGCAGCGGTTTCGCCAGCTGGGCAGCCGCACCGCCGGACATCCCGAATATGGCCATGCGCTTGGCATCGAGACGACGACCGGCCCGCTTGGACAAGGCATCTCGACCGCCGTCGGCATGGCGCTGGCCGAGCGCATGCTTGCAACCCGCCACGGCGCCGATCTTGTCAACCATTACACCTATGTGATCGCCGGCGATGGCTGCCTGCAGGAAGGCATCAGCCATGAGGCGATCGACCTTGCCGGCCACCTGAAGCTCGCCCGGTTGATCGTCTTCTGGGACGACAATGCGATCTCGATCGACGGACCGACGTCGCTGTCGACATCGATGGACCAGCCGGCACGGTTCGAGGCCGCTGGATGGCATGTCCAGTCGGTGAACGGCCACGATACCGAAGCCGTCGCTGCGGCAATCGAAGCGGCGCAGCAGTCGGATCGGCCGTCCCTGATCGCCTGCCGCACGGTGATCGGCAAGGGCGCGCCCAGTCTGGGCGGTTCGGAAAAGACGCACGGCGCGCCGCTGGGCGATGCCGAGATCGCCGCGACGCGCGAAAACATCGGCTGGGCCTGCGCACCGTTCGAGGTGCCGGACGACATCCTTTTCGCCTGGCGCGAAATTGCCGAGCGCGGGCAAGCGGCGCGGCACGCCTGGGAGCAGCGGCTTGCCGCCTCGCCGCAGCGCCAGGCCTTCGAGCGCGCGGTCGCCGGCACCCTGCCCGACGCGGTCTTCGAAGCGCTCGGCGCTTTCCGCAAGGAGCATGTCGAAAAGGCGACCAAGGTCGCAACGCGAAAAGCCTCCGAAATGGCGCTCGGCGCCATCAACGCCGCAACCGAGCTGACCGTCGGCGGCTCTGCCGATCTGACGCATTCGAACCTGACGATCACCAAGGGCATGGCTCGCATAGCGCCTGACGACTATGCCGGCCGCTACATCCACTACGGCATCCGCGAGCATGGCATGGCCGCAGCCATGAACGGCATCGCGCTGCATGGCGGCTTCGTGCCTTATGGCGGCACGTTCCTGTGCTTCGCCGACTATGCGCGCGGCGCGATGCGGCTCTCGGCGCTCATGGGCCAGCGCGTGATCTATGTGATGACGCATGATTCCATCGGTCTCGGCGAGGACGGCCCGACCCACCAGCCGGTCGAGCACCTGGCGATGCTGCGGGCGACACCGAACCTCAACGTCTTCCGTCCGGCCGACATCATCGAAACGGCGGAGTGCTGGGAACTGGCGCTGAAAAGCGAGAGCCGGCCGAGCGTGCTGGTGCTCTCGCGGCAGAACCTGCCGATGCTGCGCCAGGTACACGGCGAGAAGGCACACAGCGACGAGAACCGGTCCAGCCAGGGCGCCTACATCCTGCGCGAGCCAGCCGAGCACCGCGCCGTGACGCTGATCGCCACCGGCTCGGAGGTCGAGATCGCCGTTGCCGCCGCCGAGCGGCTGGAGACCGAGCACGGCATCGCCGCCGCGGTCGTCTCGATGCCGTGCTGGGAGCTGTTTGAGGAACAGGATGCCGACACCCGCAAGGCCGTCCTCGGCTCAGCGCCGCGCATCGCCGTCGAAGCCGCAGCACGGCTCGGCTGGGACCGCTGGATCGGCGATACCGGCGTGTTCGTCGGCATGGCCGGTTTCGGCGCCAGCGCCCCTGCCCCGGATCTCTACCGGCATTTCGACATCACGCCCGAAGCCGTCGCGGCAGCGGCGCTGAAGCTCATCATCTAGCCCAACTTCCGCAGCTAAGAGGACCCGACAATGGCCCGCATCACCCTTCGCCAGCTTCTCGACCATGCCGCCGAGCATGGTTACGGCGTGCCTGCATTCAACATCAACAACATGGAACAGGGCCTTGCCATCATGGAGGCGGCCAAGGCCTGCGACGCGCCGGTCATCATCCAGGCCTCGCGCGGCGCCCGCTCCTATGCCAACGACATCATGCTGGCCAAGATGATGGAGGCGTTGACCGAAATGCATCCGGCCATTCCGCTCTGCATCCATCAGGACCACGGCAACAACGAAGCCACCTGCCTATCGGCGATCCGCCACGGCTTCACCTCGGTGATGATGGACGGGTCATTGATGGCGGACGCCAAGACGCCGGCGAGCTACGACTACAACGTCGCTATCACCGAACGTGTCGCACGCATGGCGCATTGGGTCGGCGCTTCCGTCGAAGGCGAGCTCGGCGTGCTCGGCTCGCTGGAAACCGGCCAGGGCGAGGCCGAGGACGGCCACGGCGCCGAAGGCGCGCTGTCCCACGACCAGCTTTTGACCGATCCCGATCAGGCGGTCGACTTCGTCACCGCCACCCGGGTCGACGCGCTGGCGATCGCCTGCGGCACCTCGCACGGCGCCTACAAATTCAGCCGCAAGCCGGACGGCGGCATCCTGGCCATGCAGGTAATCGAGGCGATCCACGAAAAGCTGCCCAACACGCATCTGGTCATGCATGGCTCTTCCTCGGTGCCGCAGGAGCTGCAGGACATCATCAACAAATATGGCGGCGAGATGCCCCAGACTTTTGGCGTACCGGTCGAGGAGATCGAGCGCGGCATCCGCTACGGCGTGCGCAAGGTCAACATCGACACCGATTGCCGCATGGCCATGGCCGGGCAGTTCCGCCGCGTCGCGACGGAGGACCCACGCGAATTCGATCCGCGCAAATTCCTGAAACCCGCCATGGACGCCCTGCGCGATCTTTGCCGCGATCGCTTTGAACGCTTCGGCACGGCGGGCAACGCCTCGAAGATCAGGGTCATCGCCATGGACGAGATGGCGAAACGTTACGCCGCGGGAAAACTCGACCCGCAAATCGCAACCGCGAAAGCCGCCTGAGCGGCAAACAGGAGACCTGTCATGAACAAGATCGACATGCCGTCAGCAGGCACGCTCAAGGAAGGCAAGGAACGCTACAAGTCGGGCGTCATCCCCTACAAGAAGATGGGCTATTGGGAGCCGGACTACCGGCCCAAGGAGACCGACCTGATCGCCATGTTTCGGATCACGCCGCAGCCCGGCGTCGACCACGAGGAGGCGGCCGCCGCCATCGCCGGTGAATCCTCTACAGCGACATGGACCGTGGTGTGGACCGACAGACTGACCGCCTGCGAGCTCTACCGCGCCAAGGCGTTCAAATCCGAGCCGGTGCCGAACACAGGTCCCGGCACCAAGACCGAGCAGCAGTACTTCGCCTATATCGCCTACGACCTCGACCTGTTCGAGCCGGGCTCAATCGCCAACCTGACTGCATCGATCATCGGCAACGTGTTCGGCTTCAAGGCAGTCAAGGCCTTGCGGCTCGAGGACATGCGCATCCCGGTGGCTTACCTCAAAACCTTCCAGGGCCCGGCGACCGGCATCGTGGTGGAACGCGAGCGGCTCGACAAGTTCGGCCGGCCGCTGCTCGGCGCGACGACGAAGCCGAAGCTTGGCCTGTCAGGCCGCAACTACGGCCGCGTCGTCTACGAGGCGTTGAAGGGTGGCCTCGACTTCGTCAAGGACGACGAGAACATCAACTCGCAGCCATTCATGCACTGGCGCGACCGGTTCCTCTACTGCATGGAGGCTGTGAACAAGGCGTCAGCCGCCACCGGCGAAGTCAAGGGCCATTATCTCAACGTCACCGCCGGCACGATGGAGGAGATGTATGAGCGCGCCGAATTCGCAAAACAGCTTGGCTCCTGCATCGTCATGATCGACCTCGTCATTGGCTACACGGCGATCCAGTCGATGGCCAAGTGGGCACGCCGCAACGACATGATCCTGCACCTGCACCGCGCCGGCAACTCGACCTATTCGCGCCAGAAGAACCACGGCATGAATTTTCGCGTCATCTGCAAATGGATGCGGATGGCCGGCGTCGATCACATCCATGCCGGCACGGTGGTCGGCAAGCTGGAAGGCGACCCGCTGATGATCAAGGGGTTTTATGACACGCTGCGCGAGGAGCGCACGCCGCAGAACCTCGAAACCGGGCTGTTCTTCGATCAGGACTGGGCCTCGCTCAACAAGGTGATGCCCGTCGCCTCGGGTGGCATCCATGCCGGCCAGATGCACCAGCTGATCCATTATCTCGGCGAGGACGTCGTCCTGCAGTTCGGCGGCGGCACGATCGGCCATCCGGACGGCATCCAGGCCGGCGCGACGGCCAATCGCGTCGCGTTGGAGGCGATGATCCTCGCCCGCAACGAGGGCCGCGACTATCTGCGCGAAGGGACCAAAATCCTCGAACAGGCGGCCAGATGGTGCACGCCGCTGAAAGCGGCCCTGGAGACCTGGAAGGACGTCACCTTCAACTACGAATCGACCGACACGGCCGACTTCGTGCCAACCGCAACGCCCAGCTTCTAGACGAAAGGAACCGTCGCCATGATGACCAATCCGGGAAACAAGGTCACGCAGGGACAGTTTTCGTTCCTCCCCGACCTGACCGATGAGCAGATTTCGGCGCAGATCAAATATGCGCTGAAAAACCACTGGGCGGTCAGCGTCGAATACACGGACGATCCGCATCCGCGAAACACCTATTGGGAAATGTACGGCAACCCGATGTTCGACCTGAAGGACCCGGCGGGCATCCTGCTTGAAGTCAACAGTTGCCGGAATGCCTTGCCCAACATGTATGTCCGGGTCACCGCCTTCGATTCGACCAAGGGCTGGGAAGCGCCGCGCATGTCGTTCATCGTCAACCGGCCGCCCAACGAACCCGGGTTCCGGCTGCTGCGCCAGGAGCGCGACGGCCGCAGCCAGGGCTATTCGATCGTGCCTTATGCGACCGACAGGCCCGAAGGAGAGCGGAGCTAGCCGAAACCATGCTGGACGCGATAGCAAAGGGCACTGCCGCGCAGGACGAATCGGTTGATCTGCAGGCCGAGTTCGAGGCGTCTAACATCGACGAGGTGATGGACAAGCTCGACCGCGAACTCGTTGGCCTGAAGCCCATCAAGAACCGCATCCGCGAGATCGCGGCTCTCCTCCTGGTCGACCGGCTTCGCCGCAAGTTCGGCCTGACCTCGGGCGCGCCGACGCTGCACATGAACTTTACGGGAAATCCTGGTACCGGAAAGACCACCGTGGCGCTGAGGATGGCCGAAATCCTGCATCGTCTCGGCTATGTCCGCGAAGGGCACATGGTCGCGGTGACGCGAGACGATCTCGTCGGCCAGTATGTCGGTCACACCGCGCCCAAAACTCGCGAAGTGATCAAGCGCGCCATGGGCGGGGTGCTTTTCATCGACGAGGCCTACTATCTCTACAAGCCCGAGAACGAACGCGACTACGGCCAGGAATCGATCGAAATCCTGCTGCAATGCATGGAAAACAACCGTGACGATCTGGTTGTGATTCTTGCCGGCTACAAGAACAAGATGGACCGCTTCTTCGACAGCAATCCCGGCATGCGCTCGCGCATCGCCCACCACCTCGATTTTCCCGACTACGGCGTCGGCGAACTCAAATCGATCGCCGAGATCATGCTGGCGGAACAGAATTACCGTCTCAGCGATGCGGCGGCCAAGGCGCTCGAAGAGTATCTCCCGATCCGCATGCGGCTGCCGCATTTCTCCAACGCTCGCTCGGTCCGCAATGGGCTCGACCGGGCGCGGCTTCGCCAGGCCAACCGGCTTTTCGCGTCGCGCGACCGGGCGTTGACGAAAACCGACCTTATCACCATTGAAGAATCCGATATTCGCGGCAGCCGCGTGTTCGCGGAAGGTAAGCTCGAAGGCGAACCGGAGACGAAGGCGCGCTGACAAGATCACGCCGGTTGGTGGTGCAACGACCGGAAACGGAAGACAGGATGGGAGCCGACGACCATGAGTACTAAGACAATCATTGCGCCCTCGGTGCTTTCTGCGGATTTCTCGCGGCTCGGCGACGAGGTCGAAGCGGTCGTCCGGGCGGGTGCCGACTGGATCCATCTCGACGTGATGGACGGCCATTTCGTGCCCAACATCACCTTCGGTCCGCCGGTGATCAAGGCGATCCGTGACCGAACGGACAAGATCTTCGATTGCCACCTGATGATCGCGCCGGCCGACGCCTATCTCGCCGGCTTCGCCGATGCCGGCTGCGACATCATCACCGTGCATGCCGAGGCCGGGCCGCATCTCGACCGTTCGCTGCAGGCGATCAGGAATCTCGGCAAGAAGGCCGGCGTGTCGCTGAACCCGTCGACGCCGGAAAGCGTCATCGAGTATGTGCTCGACCGGCTCGATCTGGTGCTTCTGATGACCGTCAATCCGGGTTTCGGCGGCCAGGTGTTCATTCCGGCTGTGGTCGACAAGGTCAGGCGGGTCAAGGCACTGATCGGCAACCGCCCGATCGACATCGAGATCGACGGCGGCGTCACGCCCGAGACCGCTCCGCTGGTCACCGCGGCCGGCGCCAATGTGCTGGTCGCCGGCTCGGCCATCTTCAAGGGCGGCACCGAGGCTGCCTATCGCGCCAATATCGGCGCCATCAGACAGGCAGCCGACGGGGCGATCCGGAAAGCCGCGTAAACCGTCTCATCGGAGATCAAACATTTCATCGGAGGAAATCTTGGCGGCAATCCCACCTGTCTGCGATTTCGGCTGGCAAGCCATCGATGCCGTTTTGCCCTGCGTCGACGGCAAATCGCATTCGATCTTCAGCCACGCCGGCCCGAACGGGCTGGTCGTAGCCTTCATCTGCAACCACTGCCCCTATGTGAAGGCGGTGATTTCACGCATAGTCCGCGATGCCAACGACCTCAAGCCCGAAGGCATCGGCTTTGTCGCGATCAATTCCAACGATGCCGACGCCTATCCCGATGATTCCTTCGACAACATGAAGCTCTTCGCCAGGACGAACGGCTTCACTTTCCCCTACCTCCACGACGAGCGCCAGACCGTGGCGCGTGCCTATGGAGCCGTTTGCACTCCGGATTTCTTCGGACTCAACAGCGAGCTGACGCTGCAATATCGCGGCCGGCTGGACGCGGCGCGACGCGACGCCGGACCGCCCGGGCTGAGGCGCGACCTGTTCGAGGCGATGAGGCAAATTGCCCGGACCGGCGACGGGCCGCTCGACCAGATCGCTTCGATCGGCTGCTCGATCAAGTGGAAGGACGCCGCATGAACGTCGGCATGAGTAGGCCGTTTCGATCGTCGAAAGCGATCCTGTTCGACCTCGACGGCACGCTGGTCGATTCGGCGCCTGATATAACGGCCGCAGTCAACGAGTTGCTGGCCAGCCGCGAGCTGCCGCCGCTGCGCCTGGATCAGGTCAAGGCGATGATCGGCGGCGGCGTCAGGAAACTGGTCGAGCGAGCCTTCGCGGCTTCCGGTGCGCCGCTCCTCGGCAGCGCGCTCGACGAGGCCAATCGCGCCATGGCGCCGATCTACCGCAGACATCTCACCGGCCTGACAAGGCTGATGCCTGGCGTCAGGGAGGTTCTCACCCACTTCCATTTGAGCGGAATAGCCATGGGCGTGGTGACCAACAAGCCGCAGCTGGCGGCTCGCGAAATCCTGCTGCATTTTGGGCTGACGGAACATCTCGGCGCGATCGTCGGCGGAGACGCGGTGACATCCTTGAAGCCGGCGCCCGACGCTCTGCTGCTGGCGCTCGACCAGCTTCAGGTCGAACCTCGCGACACGCTGATGGTCGGAGACAGCGGCGCCGACGTGGTCGCCGCCCGCGCCGCCGGAATGCCCGTCATTCTGCTGCGCGGCGGCTACACCCAAATTGCCGTTGAAGAGCTTGGCGCCGACCTCGTTTGCGACGGCTTGCTCGACCTGCCTTCCGCCATGCGGAGGCTGCAAGACGCCGCTTGACCGGCGGCGCCAACCACCAGGGTGGGGCGCCGGCCGAACGCAGTTTCGAACGGCCGGCGAAGTCGGGTTACTTCCCGCGGAAGAACCGGGCTACTTCCTGCGGAAGAACCGGGTTACTTCCTGTGGAAGAGCCAGGTTACTTCCTTGCGGAAGAACCGGGTCATTTGGAGAATTGCTTCAGATAGGCGATGACGTTGGCGAGATCCTCGTCCTTCTTGAGACCGGGAAACGCCATCTTCCCGCCTTTGATCATGGCTTTGGGATCGCGAAGGTAATTCGTCAGCGTGGCGTCGTCCCATTTGACGCCGGATTTACCGGCCTCGGTCATGGCTTTAGAATATTTGAACCCCGGATGCGTGCCGGCCGTTCGGCCGATGACGCCGCTCAATGACGGACCGACCTTGTTCTGGTCCTTGTCCACGACGTGACAGACCTTGCATTTGGCGAAGACCTTCTCACCCGCGGCGGCATCCTGTGCCTGCGATTGGTTTGTGATGAACGTCGCAACGGACACGACGGCGAAAAATGCGATTGCACGCATGGCATTTCCTCATTGATCGTCAAGGTGCCCTGGACGATTTGCGCACGCCGTTGTTTTGACCATCGGCATGCGTCGTTTTATGGCAGAGCGACAGCTTCTCCCCGGTGGAGTTGCGGCGCCTGCCTCCTGGAAGCTACCCGGCAGATGAGCGATGTCAACCATGCAGAGGTTCAGAGAGCTGCACGGCACACCTTAACATTCCTGAGTAGGCGCCATCGGCGAGGCTGCTGGTTTCGCCACTTGGAGGGAGATCGACTGTCGCTTTGGCTTTCGCCAACCGCCAACGCTGGGACGCAGGGCGATGAGGCGCGGTGCAAACCGAAGCGAATGCCCTGGTTTCGAGCTCGCGATTCGTTTGTGACGGCATTTATGCTATCGATTTCGGCATGGTGCTGATTTGCGCCAACGACCCGCCGCCGAGGCGGGTTTTTTGTTTCAGGTTCCGGCGCCCCCCTATCCATTCGCCTTTGTTGACGGCCATCGGGCGAACGCGTAGCCTCAAACCATTCCGGTTTTCCATGGGCACCTCGGGACTCCGGCAGCTGGCGATTTTGTCCAGGCTCGCAGATCGGGCCGGATTTCGCCGAAGCGGGCGTCTTCAAGCGCGCAAGAGGTGCTGAATGGATATGGTCGACCTCATATTGACGGTTTGCCTGATTGCCAATCCGAGCAATTGCCAAGACGAACATCTCTATTTCGAGAGCCGCGGCTCTCTGTTCCAATGTATGATGCTGGCACCCAGCGAAATCGCGAAATGGTCGCAGCAACACCCGACCCTCACGGTCAAGCGCTGGAAATGCGCTTTCCCGAACAAGGACCGTGCGATCTGATCGGCGCCCCGGCTTATTACCGCTCTGGGAGGAGACATCATGATGATTTCGCGTCGAGCAACGCTCCGGCTGGCGGCTCTTGGAACAGCCGCGGCTCTTGTCTCAAGGCCGTCCTTCGCCACGGCCCCCTCCTTCGCCACGACAAGGGTTCGCATTGGTGTGCTGAAGTTCGGCACCGTAAGCTGGGCGCTTGACACCATGAAACAACACAAGTTCGACGCAGCCAACGCTATCGATCTGGAGATCATCGATTTCGCCGGCGAGGATGCAACCAACGTCGCCATGCTGGCCGGCGCGATCGACATGATCGTCTCCGACTGGCTGTGGGTCTCGCGCCAGCGCTCGGAAGGCGTCGATCTCACACTGGTCCCCTATTCGACCGCCGTCGGGGCGATCATGGCGAAGGAGGGGGCGCCGATCCGGACGATCACCGATCTCAAGGGAAAAAAGATCGGCGTCGCCGGCGGGCCTCTCGATAAAAGCTGGCTGCTGATCCAGGCGCTGGCCAGACGCGATCACGGCCTCGACCTGCCCGCAATCAGCGACATCGTCTTTGGCGCGCCGCCGCTGATTTCGGAAAAGGCGATGCAAGGCGAACTCGATGCGGTGCTCAATTTCTGGCATTTTTGCGCCCGCCTCGAGGCCAACGGTTTTCGTCGGCTGATCGGCGCCGATGATGCGGCGAAAGCGCTCGGCGCCTCGGGCGCCGTGTCGGCGCTCGGCTATGTCTTTCATGACAAATGGGCGAACGAAAATCCGGACGCCGTCAGGGGCTTCATCAAGGCTTCGGCGCAGGCCAAGGACTTGCTGGCCAGATCCGATGACGAGTGGCTGCGCCTTGCGCCGATTATCCGCGCACAAGGCCAAGAATTGGCCAAACTGCGTGACCGCTATCGCGAGGGCATTCCCAGACGCCCCGTCGCCGAGGATGCGGCCGACGCGGGCAGGCTCTACCGCGTGCTCGCCGAGATCGGCGGCGACAAGCTGGTCGGCCGCGCGCCCGAGATGGCGCCCGGCACGTTCTGGCAGGAGCTGCCGAAATGACCGCACCTGACACCGGCGATCGCCCGCCTGGCGCTGCGGCCGACATCTCCAGCCAATCCGGCCTTGCAGCGGCGCTGACACCCGTGCTGACGGTCGCGGTCTCTCTGCTCGGGCTTTGCCTGCTGTGGGGCTTTGCGGCCAATGCCTGGCCGAGCCGTGCCTTTCCAGGGCCGGGACAGGTCGGGCAGGTGCTGCTCGCCGAGGCGGCGAACGGTGACCTTTTCTACCATCTCGGCGCGACACTCGGCCGGGTTGCCGCGGCATATGTCGTCGCGATGGTCGTTGGCTCGGTCATCGGCGTTCTCCTCGGCAGCCACCGCAGCGCAGACCGGTTCTTCAGTCCCTGGCTCGTCCTGTTTCTCAACATTCCCGCGCTGGTGGTCATCGTGCTCGCCTACATCTGGTTCGGCCTCAACGAGGCGGCGGCGATTGGCGCAGTTGCCGTCAACAAGATCCCCAATGTCGTGGTGACGATGCGCGAAGGCGCCAGGGCGCTTGATCCGAGTTACGCCGAAATGGCCGCCGTCTACCGCTTCGGTCCCCTCGAACGCATCCGCCACGTCCTGCTGCCGCAGTTGCAGCCCTATCTTGCCGCCGCCTCACGATCCGGCATCGCCCTCATCTGGAAGATCGTCCTGGTGGTCGAACTGCTCGGCCGCTCCTATGGTGTCGGCTTCCAGATCTATCTCTATTTCCAGCTCTTCGACGTCGCCGCCATTCTTGCCTACACGCTGGCTTTCGTGGCGGTGATGCTTGTCATTGAACTTCTTCTGGTGCAGCCCATTGAACGATATGCAACCCGTTGGCGCCGTCGTCCCGCTTAGGGTCGACATCGCCGAAAAGACCTTCAAGTCCGCGCAAGGCGTCTCGATCACGGCGCTCCAGGACCTTTCCTTCGAGGTCCGGCAAGGCGAATTCGCCTGCTTGCTGGGGCCGTCGGGCTGCGGCAAGACCACGACGCTGCGCATCCTGCTTGGATTGGACAAGGACTTTTCCGGCTCCTTCCAGCTGCCTGAGGGCGGCTCCAACCGGATCGCCGCCGTGTTCCAGGAGCCGACCTTGCTGCCATGGCGGACGGTGGAGCAGAATGTCAGGCTGGCGCTGCCGAAAAGCCTGAGAACGAAGAACCTCGACGGGCTGTTCGACACGCTCGGCCTCGCCAGCATGCGCTCGCTCTATCCGGCGGAGCTTTCGCTCGGCCTTGCGCGCAGGGCAGCACTTGCCAGGGCCTTCGCCACCGAACCGGCGGTGCTTTTCCTGGACGAACCCTTCGCCTCGCTCGACGAACGGACCGCCGAGCGGCTTCGGCACCTGCTTTTGACCGTGTGGTCGGCGCGGCCTACGACCGCCCTGATGGTAACCCACAATCTGCGCGAGGCGCTGATGCTGTCGGACCGCATCATCGTTCTCGCGCAGCGGCCAGCCCATGTGCTCGGCATGTTCGACGTAAGGCTGCCGCGGCACTATCGCAATCCACAGGTGATGAGCGACCTTCTGCGGTCGTTCCACCAAAAATTTCCGGGCGTGGCCTGATCGCCTTGCAATTCGGAATGCATATAGGGGGAAGCCGTGCCGATCGATAGGACAAGACGCAAGCTTGTGAATGGCTTCGCCTGCACCGCGGTCAGTGCCGCGATGCTGCCCTGTTGCCTCGGGCGGGCCGCTCTCGCCGCTGTCGGCGGCCTTGAATTCAAGCTCAGGAAAGTCGCCGACGGCGTCTTCGCCTTCCAGGGCGTCGATGAATTGATGAGCGTCGCTAACCAGGGCGCGATCTCGAACCTGGGCGTCGTCGTCGGCACCGACGCCGTTGCCGTCATCGACAGCGGCGGCAGCCTGATCGAGGCGAACGCCCTCATCGCCGCGATCGGCAAGATAAGCGCCAAGCCGGTTCGCTACCTGATCAACACCCATATGCACCCCGACCACATCTTCGGCAATGCGGCGTTCCGGGAGATCGGCGCCACCATTGTCGGCCATCGCAATCTGCCGCGCGCGCTCGAGGCACGCGGCGCGTTCTACCTGCAAAGTTTTCGCGAACAGATCGGCGATACGCTCATGAAAGGGATCGAGATCATCCCGCCGACGATGCTGGTCGATGATCGCCTGCAGCTCGATCTCGGCGGGCGCATGCTCGAACTGCAGGCAAGGAAGGCGGCTCACACCGACAACGACCTGACCGTCTTCGACAGCGCGACCCGCACCCTGTTTGCCGGCGATCTCGTTTTCATAGGCTCCTTGCCGACGCTCGACGGATCGCTGCTTGGCTGGCTCCGCCAGATGGATGCGCTCGCCGCGATCGGCGCCGCGCGCGTCGTGCCGGGTCATGGCCCGGTGCCGGCCGACTGGCCGGAGGCGCTGACGGCGGAGCGGCGCTATTTCGAGGTTCTGGCGCGCGATATTCGCAAGGCGATCGCCGACGGCATACCGCTCAGCGAAGCAGTCAAGACCGCCGGCGCAAGCGAACGGGGCAATTGGCATCTGTTCGACGACTACAATGAACGCAATGCAACGGCCGCCTTTGCCGAACTCGAATGGGAATAGATCACACCGATAAGCGCTGGGCGGGATGAAGTGGATCGATTTGCCAAACGCATCGTCAAAGGCTTATCCTCGACACGCCTGGGCACCACCTCTCTGACATTGGTGGAGGCATCGAAATGCAAAACCACGCTTACCGGAGCCGGCAGCTCGTCTTGCCGCTCGCAGCCATCTTCGCCGCGATCATCCTGGCCGTCGGCACGTTCTTTGGCTCCTCCGGAGCCGCCAACGCGCAGCAAACAGCCGCGTCTTCGGACAGGATCTGGCAGGATTTGAAAGGCGACGTGTTCGGCGATCGGGCAATTCTGATCGATACCGGCGTCGTCAGGGTCGAGGCCCCGAAGCGGGCGCAGGATGCCGCGATCGTGCCCGTCGACATCTATATCGACCCGGCCAAGGCGCCCGACGGCATCAAATCCGTCACCTTGATCATCGACGTCAATCCAGCACCGGTGGCGGCGACGTTCCAGATCGGCAAGGACGCCGGCGTGACGCATCTGTCGACGCGCGTGCGCGTCAACGACTATTCCTATTTGCGCGCCATAGCAGAGACGCAGGGCGGCGAACTCCACATGGCGCAGACCTTCGTCAAGGCGTCAGGCGGATGCTCCGCCCCGGCAGTCAAGAACCAGGACGAGGCGATGGCGACGATGGGGCAGATGAAGCTGCGCCAATTCCCGCCGCAAGAGACGATGACAAAGGCGCAGGAATTGCAGCTGATGATCCGGCACCCGAACAATTCGGGCCTGCAGCGGAATCCACTGACCCAGTATTTCATCCCCGCGCATTTTGTTCAGAAACTGTCGATCTCGCAGGCAGACCGGCCGATCCTCTCGATGGAAGGTGGAATATCGATTTCGGAAGACCCCAATTTCCGGTTCGATTTCACCGCGCACGGCACTGGCGATATCCAGGTCGAAGCGATCGATACCGACGGCAAGGTGTTTCGCAATCAATGGCCACTGGAGGCTACGGGGCTCTGAAGCCTCGAAACCGAATACGGCGGTTGTCTCCCGCCGTCGCCGCTCTTACCAAGGCACGGTCTAAAAGCAGCGCACGTCGGCTTCCGCCTGCGCGCGCTTCAGTTCCGTGCTTGCGGCTTTTGCCGGCGCGCTTTCGCGAAACAGTCCCGAACGCTCCCCTGTCGTCAGGGACATGCTCTTGAAGGTCTCGGCCCTTTCATAATCCTCGAACGGAAGGATCGAGGCGATGACGTCGATCGAGCAGGAACAGTTCTCCAGCGCCTGGCGTGTCTGGCCATTCGTCTGCATGCAGCCGAGCACATAGTCGACAATCGTCGTCGTCGGATAATCTCCGGCGGCGCCGGCCGGATTGGCGAAGGCCAGGGCCGATGTAAGCAACAGCGGCAAGGTCGAAAAGCCGACATATCTGAGCATGGGGAACCCTCCGATTGGCCCGGACGTGATAGATCGAGCCCGATGGATCGACACAGATCACCGCACCAGTTGGCCTCGTGCCACCACGCCAGTCAAGTTCTCATGCAGGCCGTATAGTACCAAAGGAGCAGGGCCGTACCGGCCGGCAAAAGGCCTCCCCGACAGCACGAATTTCCGCTCCTAATCCTGGTGCTGACCTTCATTTCATGTCTCCTCCACTATCGGCACCTCGAGCGACACGCGCATACTTAAACCCATATGCTCTGAGGAATATTCGCAAATAGAAATCAATACATTTTGCCAAAAAAATACGCAAAATTTGGCAACTTATATAAATCGCGCTTCATTCACAGTCGAACAATAGCTTTCTGTCTGGGTTTTTTCATATTTATTTCTCTATATTGCAGTGCAACATAGACGGAAGTGATTTTTCTTGCCTTCCGCCTGGGGATGACATAGCTTCATCCTGTTTCCGGCTTCAAGGGCGTCACCGTCATTAGGGAGCGGCGACAGTCTTTCGTAGGCCAAGTGGGATGGGCAGTAACGGTGCCCTCTGCTCATTCGGCTTAGGTCGTGACACGCTGCCGGAAATACTTCCCCCACATGAATCGCTTGGGCAAGCCCTCGTGGGCTCGACGGACGATTCGTCATTGTGAACCCTGGGAGGACTTTGATGCGTGTACTTGCGAAAACTGCCTACCTACTAACGACCGCGGCGCTCATGTCGTTCGGCGCGGTCCACATGACGTCGGCCAATGAAGAACTGATGAAAATGGCCGAAAATCCCAAGGACTGGGTGATGCAGACGGGTGACTACGCCAACACCCGCTTTTCCAAACTTAACCAGATCACCAAGGACAATGTGAAGAACCTGCAGGTCAAGTGGAGCTTCTCCACTGGCGTGCTGCGCGGCCATGAAGGCGGGCCGCTGATCATCGGCGATGTGATGTACGTTCACGCGCCGTTCCCGAACACCGTCTATGCTCTCGATCTCAACAATGATGGAAAGATCCTCTGGAAATACGAGCCCAAGCAAGACCCCAATGTCATTGGGATCATGTGCTGCGACACGGTCAATCGTGGCGTCGCCTATGGTGACGGCAAGATCATTCTAAACCAGGCCGACACCACCGTCGTGGCGCTCGATGCCAAGACCGGCAAGGTCGTCTGGTCAGTCAAGAACGGCGAGCAGACCGACGGCGGAAAGGGCGAATCCGGTACGTCAGCGCCTGTGGTCGTCAAGGACAAGGTGCTCGTCGGCGTCTCCGGCGCTGAATTCGGCGTTCGCGGCTGGCTGGCCGCCTACAATCTGGCAGACGGCAAGCTCGCCTGGAAGGCCTATTCGGAAGGTCCGGACGCAGACACCCTGATCGATCCCGAAAAGACCACCCATCTCGGCAAACCTGTCGGAAAGGATTCCGGCACGAACACCTGGGAAGGCGAACAGTGGAAGACAGGCGGCGGCACGACATGGGGATGGTATTCCTATGATCCCAAGCTGAACCTGGTTTACTATGGTACCGGCAATCCCTCGACATGGAACCCGGTGCAGCGCCCAGGCGACAATCGCTGGTCGATGACGATCATGGCTCGCGATGCGGATACTGGTGTTGCCAAATGGCTCTACCAGATGACCCCGCATGACGAGTGGGACTTTGACGGCGTCAACGAGATGATTCTCGTCGACGGCATGGAGGTCAACGGCGCCAAGCACGACGTGCTGGTGCATTTTGACCGCAATGGCTTTGCCTACACCATGGATCGCGCCAGTGGCGAACTTCTCGTCGCCAAGAAATACGATCCGGCAGTGAACTGGGCGACGGAAGTCAACATGGACCCCAGCAGCGACCAGTATGGCCGCCCGCAGGTCGTGGCCAAATATTCGACCCAGGCGAACGGCGAAGACACCAACTCGACGGGCATCTGCCCGGCGGCGCTTGGAACCAAGGACCAGCAACCGGCGGCCTATTCGCCGAAGACGGGGCTGTTCTACGTACCGACAAACCATGTCTGCATGGACTATGAGCCTTACAAGGTGAGCTACACTGCCGGCCAGCCTTACGTGGGCGCCACCGTGTCGATGTATCCTCCCCCTGGTGAGGACCACATGGGCAACTTCATTGCCTGGGATGCGGCCAAGGGCGAGATCGTCTGGTCGAAGCCCGAGAAGTTCTCGGTGTGGTCGGGCGCGCTGGCAACCGACGGCGACGTCGTCTTCTACGGCACGCTCGAAGGCTACATCAAGGCGGTCGATCATGACGGCAACGAACTTTACAAGTTCAAGACCCCGTCCGGCATCATCGGCAACATCACGGCCTACGAGCATGGCGGCAAGCAGTACATCGCCGTTCTGTCCGGCGTCGGTGGATGGGCCGGTATCGGTCTGGCAGGTGGACTGCTTTCGCCCGAAAACGCCGCTGCCTGGCATGGCGCCGTCGATCAGGGCCGTGAGCAAGGCGACGAGACCGCGGTCGTTGGAACTGCTGGTCTGGGCGCGGTCGGTGGCTACGCAGCACTTGCCGACTACACGACGCTGGGCGGCCAGCTCACCGTCTTCGGTCTCCCGGACTGATACACGGGAACCTTAGGCACGCCTCGGGTCTTGTGAAAAAGACCAAGGCTTGAAAAGCGAGAGCCCGGATCACCGGGAAGCCAGGACCGGGCTCTCGATTTCGTCGCGCACCCAAAACATCGATCAATGCCGCTTCACGACAGCAAACCCGTGTCCGTGGCAAATGAAGGAAGAGTCTGAATGTCCGTTCGCATTGTAATTTCCGCTCTCGTTCTGGCTCTGCTGCCTCTGGCAAGCTCAAGTCTCGCGCAGGCCTCGGACAGCGCGGAAAAAGCCAAGGCGGTGACGGAAGAGGACGGCAAGTATTTGGATGCGGAGGGTAATCCGACCTACAAGATCGAAAAAGGAACCGTCGATTGGTATACGTTCAGCGGTTACCGCCGGTATCACTCCGATTGCCATGTCTGTCACGGACCGGACGGCACAGGTTCGAGCTATGCGCCGGCCTTGGTCAACAGCTTGAAAACCATGGACTACGCCACGTTCCTCTCGATCGTCGCCGAAGGCCGCAAGAATGTCGGCGGCGGCAAGGAGAATGTCATGCCCGCTTTCGGCGACAACAAGAACGTCTATTGCTACATGGATGATCTCTACGTCTATCTGCGTGCCCGCGCCGACGGTGCGGCGCCCCGCGGCAGGCCGCCGAAGAAATCAGACAAGCCACAGGCAGCGAAGGATGCCGAAGCATCCTGTATGGGTGGATGATATGATTGGCCGTGATGCGTTGAAGCTGCGCTTTGTCCTGCCGATGCTCGGCGCACTCGCCTTGCTGCCTTCGAACTCCCAGGCGCAGGACGCCGGCCTTGGTGCCGCGGGAGAACTGGTCGACCCCGACACTCTGCGCGTCTGCGCCGATCCTTCAAACATGCCCTTCACCGACGAGAGCGGCGAAGGCCTCGAAAACAGGCTGGCCGAACTGGTTGCCGCGAAAACCGGCCGGAAGTCCGTCGCCTATACATGGTTTCCTGTTGTCGCCGGCTTCGTGCGCAACACGCTGGCGGCCAACCGATGCGACATCATCATGGGTTACGCCCAGGGCGATGAACTGGTGCAGAACACCAACGCCTATTATCGCTCCTCCTATGTGCTGGTGCACCCGAAGGGCAACGGCATGGAAGGCGTCGAGACGATCGAGGATCCGAAACTCACCGGCAAGAAGATCGGTGTCGTCGAAAGCACGCCGCCGACTGCCAACATGGCCGCCAACAAGCTCCTGCGAAAGGCAAAGATCTATCCGCTGGCGGTGGATACGCGCCTCACCGCTTCCATGGGGGAGGTCATGATCAAGGACATGCTCGCCGGCAAGATCGATGCGGCTGTCATGTGGGGACCGATGGCAGGCTACTATGCCAAGGAACTCGGCGCCGATCTCATGATCGTTCCGCTGGTGAAGGAAAAAACCGGCTCGCGCATGTCCTACCGCATCACCATGGGCGTGCGTCCATCCGACCAGGAATGGAAGCGGACGCTCAACCGGGTGATCAGGGAAAACCAGGCGGAGATCAACAGGATCCTGCTGGACTACAATGTGCCGCTGATCGACGAACACGATAATCCGATCACGCAATGACGAAACCGGTATGAGAGGAAAGGAGACGATTTTGCTGGTCGCTGCGGGCCTTCTGGGTCTGACCCAACCGATGTGGGCTGGCGATGTCGCCGAGCCCGGCGGCTACCGGATGGACGACTATCGGGCGCCGGTGCCGCAGACGCTGCGGGGCGCAAGCGTGGTGACGACGGCAGAGGCGGAGGCGCTGTGGCGGGAGAAGAAGGCGGTGTTCTTCGACGTCATGCCGAACACGCCGAAGCCGGCTAATTTGCCGGCAGGAACGATTTGGAGAGACACGATCAGAAAGGATATCCCAGGCAGCACCTGGCTCGCCAATGTCGGTTACGGCGCTATCTCCGAGGAGACCGCCAGTTATTTTCGCCAGGGCCTCGCGGCCGAAGCCGGTCCCGACAAGTCGCGCGCTATTCTGTTCTATTGCATGACGAATTGCTGGATGTCCTGGAATGCCGCGAAACGGGCCGTCGAATGGGGCTACAGATCGGTGATCTGGTATCCGCCCGGCGCCGATGGATGGGAAGGTGCAAACCTTCCGCTGGAGGAGAAGAAGCCTTACGCGATCAGCAATTGAAGCATGAGCATTGTTGTTTTCGACCGTCTTGTTTTTCGAGTTTTCAGAACCTACCGTTTCATTTGTCCATTTTGAGAGCTGATGGACGAGCCATTGCAATGGTGCCCAGCAATGGTTGACTGAGAAAAGGATCGGCCCCTTCGGGCTGGTAGAAGAGGAGAAATGCCATGAAGAAGAGCTGGACGAAACCGACCATGTGCCAGGTTGCTGCGGGCTTCGAAATTTCGCGGTATCTGCCTGCTGAAATTCCTCCCAAGAAGTAGGCCGCAGAGGTGCGTGTCCCTGGCAACGGGGGCACGCACTGCCTTGCCGGGCGAGGTCTTCGTGAAAGGCTTTGGCGCGTTCAATACGGGCGCGAAGCCATTCGCGGTCCAAAATTTGCTGTTGGTTGAATGAGCCGCAGAGCGGGCATTGCAATGCGCTTGAAAATCATCGGCTCGGCGGCAGGCGGCGGCTTTCCGCAATGGAATTGCAACTATCGCCTGAGCCGCGCGGCTCGCACCGGGATGGCTGGCGTGCATTCGCGAACCCAATCAAGCATCACCGCGTCAGTGGATGGGGCCGGCTGGGTGCTCTTCAACGCCTCGCCCGATATTCGCCAGCAGATTGCGCAAACGCCTGAATTGCAGCCCGCGCATGATGCGCCGCTGCGTTCGACGCCTATCCGTGCGGTGGTGCTGACCAATGCCGATGTCGATCATGTCGCCGGCCTGCTCAGCCTGCGTGAGCGGCAGCCCTTCGCCATCTATGCAACGACACAGGTTCTGGCGACGCTGGAGGCGAATTCGATTTTCAATGTTCTCGATCCGGCGCTCGTGCCGCGGCGCATCCTGCCGCCGGCGAAGGAATTGGCGATCTGCGATGCAGACGGCCACGACACCGGCGTGATTGTCGAGAGCTTTCCCGTGCCCGGAAAGATAGCGCTCTATCTCGAGGAAAGAAGCCGGCCGGATGCCAATTTCAGCTCCGAGTCCGGCGACACGGTCGGCGTCCGTGTCGCCGGTGCCGGCAGTCGCGGCTCCGTCTTCTACATCCCGGGCTGCGCGCGCATCGATGCGACCCTGCGCACGCGTCTAGCCGATGCCGCCTGCCTTCTGTTCGACGGCACGGTTTATACCGACGACGAGATGATTGCCGCCGGCGTCGGCCAAAAAACCGGGGCGCGCATGGGGCATCTGGCAATGTCGGGAGACACAGGTTCGATCGCCGGCCTGGCCGATGTGAGGATCGGCCGCCGTGTCTTCGTCCACATCAACAACACCAACCCTGTTCTGGACGAGAATTCCGCCGAACACGCAGCGGTGAAAGCCGCCGGCTGGGAAGTCGCCCGCGACGGCATGGAGATGGAATTTTGAGCGATTTCCACGACGCGGCCAGGAACCGCCTGTCCTCCAGCGAGCTCGAAGCCGTGCTGCGGCAGGTCGGCGCCGAGCGCTATCACAACCGCCATCCTTTCCATCACAGGATGACCAGCGGTGCGCTGTCGAGGACCGAGATGCAGGCCTGGGCGCTGAACCGCTATTGCTACCAGGCCGTCATCCCGCGCAAGGATGCCATGATCCTGGCACATGCGCAGGACCCGGCGTTTCGTGCCGCCTGGCGCAAACGCATCGAGGACCATGACGGCGAGGACGGCTGGAGCGGCGGCATCGCGCGCTGGCTGCATCTGGCGACCTCGCTCGGCCTCGATGCCGATGACGTGAAGAGCGAGAGGCTGGCGCTGCCGGCGACACGTTTCGCGGTCGGCGCTTACCTCGCCTTTTGTACGAACCGGACGCTGTTCGAGGCGGTCGCATCGTCGCTGACCGAGATGTTCTCGCCGCTCATCATCGGTGAGCGGGTCCCGGCGATGCTGGCCAGATACGATTACATCACCGAGGATACGCTGGCCTATTTCAGCCGACGGCCCGAACAGGCCTCGCGCGACGCCGACTTCGCCCTCGCCTACGTGCTCAGCCATGCCGACACGGCGGAACGCCAGCAGCAGGCGATCGATGCGCTGGTGTTCAAATGCGATATACTGTGGGCCATGCTCGACGCGCTTCAACACGCCTATGGCGAGCCGGGAAACATCCCGCCCGGCGCCTTCCGTCCGGAGCCAGCCCGATGATGGCGCTGCATGAAAGAGCTTTGGTTTCGCCGCGATCGGTGCCGTCGCTGCCGAAGCACGTGCGCATACAGTACGACCCCGTGCGGCAGGCGTTCGCCGTGCTCTCGCCGGAAAAGGTGTTTTGGCCGAACGACATCAGCCTCGATATATTGCGCCGCTGCGACGGGAGATCCACGGTCGGCCACATCATCGCCGAGCTTGCCGCGGATTATGACGCAGAACAGGAGGCGGTGGCGGCCGACGTCGTCGCCTTCCTGCAAGAATGGTCGGACAAGTTGCTGGTAAAACTATGAGCGAGCCCCTTCTCCCGCCGATCGGCATGCTGGCGGAACTGACGCATCGCTGCCCGCTGCAATGCCCGTATTGCTCCAATCCGCTCGAATTGCTGAAGGCCAATCGCGAACTCGATACACAGGCCTGGCTCGACCTGTTCTCTCAGGCCGCCGATCTCGGCGTTCTCCAGGTGCATCTGTCGGGCGGTGAACCGACGCTGCGCCGCGACCTCGAGCGATTGATCGCCGGGCTTTCGGCGCGCGGAGTCTACACCAACCTGATCACCGCCGGCGTCGGCATCGCCGAAGGCCGCATCGAGGCATTTGCCGAAGCCGGGCTCGACCATCTGCAGCTGAGCTTTCAAGGCGCACGGCCGGCGACCACCGACCGCATCGGCAATCACAAGGGCGGCCACGAAAAGAAGCTGGAGACGGCACGCCGCGCCCGCGCTGCCGGCCTGCCGCTTACCATCAACGCGCCGATCCATCGCCACAACATCGAGGAAGTGCCAGAATTCATCGAGCTGGCGCTCTCGCTCGGCGCGGAGCGGCTCGAGATCGCCAATGTGCAGTATGCCGGCTGGGCGCTGACCAATCGCGATCAACTGATGCCAGAGCGTGCTGCGGTCGACCGTCAGGCGGAGATCGTCGCGGCGGCGCGCGAACGGCTCACCGGCATCATGAACATCGATTTCGTCACGCCTGATTATTTCGCCATCTATCCCAAGCCGTGCATGGGCGGCTGGGCGCGCGACGCCTTCATGGTGGCGCCGGACGGCACCGTGCTGCCGTGCCATGCCGCACAGACCATCCCGTCGCTCAGCTTTGAGCGTTTCGGACCGCGCAGCCTGGCCGAAATCTGGACCGATTCGCCGGCATTCAACGCCTTTCGCGGCACCGACTGGATGCTTGAGCCCTGTCGCAGCTGCGAACGGCGTGAGATCGACTGGGGCGGCTGCCGCTGCCAGGCGATGGCGATCGCCGGCGACGCCGCCGCGACCGACCCGGCTTGCGCGAAATCGCCGATCCATGCGCGCATGGCCATGCTGATCGACGAAGCCCAGCGTGCTGCGGCAGTTCCTTCGAACGACGAACAATTCGTCTACCGGCGGATCGGCGTCGTCACCGAGCCCGCCTGATCTCTTCCCCGGTCTCGCGCTCGCGCACCGCGTCGGCGAATGCCAGTGCGTCGCGATTGACGGCGACGTTGTGGACGCGAAAGATCGAAGCGCCCTTCAGCCGCAGGATGACGCTGGTTGCCGCCGTGCCGACGTCTCGCCCCTCGTCGCTTTCGCCGACCAGGTGACGGGCAAGACGCTTGCGTGACGTGCCGACGAGCAATGGAAAACCGAGCGCGCGCAATTCACCGAAGCGAGCCATGAGCTCGAGGTTTTCTTCGCTGTCCTTGGCGAAGGCGAAGCCGGGGTCGAGCACGATCCGCTCGTCCGCGATGCCGGCGTCGCGCGCGATCTCCAGCGATCTGTTCAGGAACAGGAACTGGTCGGCGATCACATCCGCCAGCTTTTCGCGGCCGCGCCCGGTGTGCATGATGACGAGGCCGGCGCCGGTTTCCGCCGCGACCCGCGCGATGTCGGGTTCGCGCTGCAGGCCATGCACGTCGTTGACGATATGCGCGCCCGCGGCGACCGCCAGCCGCGCCGTCTCGGCCCTGTAGGTGTCGACTGAAACCAGGCTGCCGCCGTCGGACGACAGCGCCTCGATGACCGGCAGGATGCGCGCTTGTTCCTCGCGCGCCGAAACGGCGCCGGCGCCGGGCCGGGTGGATTCGCCGCCGACATCGATGATCGCCGCGCCCTCGCCGATCATGCGCCGCGCCTGCTGCAGCGCCCGCTCCGGCCGGTCGAATTCTCCGCCGTCGGAAAAACTGTCCGGCGTGACGTTCAAAATCCCCATCAGCAACGATGTCGCGCCAAGATCGAGATGCCGTCCATGAGCAAGCTGCCAGCGCGCCATGCGTCAACCTTTTTTCATAACAGATGCAATTCGCGACAAGATTGTCACTCACACGAACCCGGTTTCCCCATCTACCTGTACTCGTGAAACAAACGGAGCGTTGCAATGACCAGGGAAACGATCAGCTTTATCTACACGACCTATATTGTCTCGACACCGGGAAAGGTGTTCGAGGCGATAACCAAACCAGACCTCGCACGGCGCTACTGGGGCCACGAAAACGTCTCCGACTGGAAGCCCGGTTCGAGCTGGGAGCATATCCGTGCCAATGATGAACGGACCGTCGAGCTCGTCGGCAAGGTCGTCGAGGTGTCGCCGCCGACCCGTCTCGTCATCACCTGGGCAAACGCTTCGCAGGCGTCCGATCCGGCGAGCTACAGCCGGGTGACCTTCGAGCTCGAGGAGTACGAGGCCATGGTCCGGCTGACCGTCAGCCATGACGACCTCGAAGCCGGCAGCGGCATGGCGAACGGCATCAAGCGCGGTTGGCCGATCGTCCTCTCCAGCCTGAAATCCTTCCTCGAAACGGGTCAGGCGATCGATGTCTTCGCCAAGCCGCGCGCGTCCGAACTGGCGGCCTGACCCAGAACAAAGGACCGAGCAGATGAGCACTCTCTACACCGGCGGATGCGCGTGCGGCGCGGTCCGCTACGAGGCAAAGGCAGCCCCGATCTTCGAAAACCACTGCCAATGCCGCGATTGCCAGAAAAGAAGCGGCACCGGTCACCAATCCTATCTGACGTTTCCGTCGCGGGCAGATGTGAAGATCACCGGCACGGCGACGGACTGGCGCATTGCGGGTGACAGCGGCAACGATAACATCCATTCGTTCTGCCCGGTCTGCGGAACGCCGGTCTACCTGACATTCGCCGCCATGCCGGACCCGATCGCGGTCTATGCCGGAAGTCTCGACGATCCGGGCCGGTTCAATCCGACCGTAGTGACCTACGGCAGCCGCGCCCTCCCCTGGGACAAGATGGATACCGCGCTGAAGACGTTCGAGAAGATGCCGCCAGGCTAACCGGCCCGGCGGCAAGGCCGACGCGCTCCTACCTTCGGGAAACGGATCACCTGCGCCCACCGCGGGCGCGGGTCGGCCGGTGAGCTAGGCAGACTTCGATGACTGCTCCGCATTACGGTGCATTAAGGTGCATTAAGGTGACAGTGCACTTTTTGCCATGTTTGCTCGGCTGTCGCTGTGTGTAGCTCGACTGCATTGCCGCGCCGCCGAAGTCGGCATCGGGGCGGCTGGCGGGCAGCGAAGCACTTCTGGACCGGATTGCCGAGCAAACCGGAAAAGCGTGAAAACGCGGCAGGCGGGGAAAACAAAAAAGTGCACTGTCACTGTCATTTGCTCGGCCCTGATGAAAAAGTGCAGTGTCACCGTAATTTTCAGCATTTTGGTTGCGGGAACAGGATTTGAGCCTGTGACCTTCAGGTTATGAGCCTGAGGGCTGCGGCAAACGACATCTCAGGACATTTACTCACGCCACTAAAATCCGACACAGCGGCGACCAAGCGGCCGAGCGCCCGTCTTGGCAATTGTCACGACTTCGTAAGCTATTGTCATAAAAGCAGAAAACGGCGCGCTCGAAGAGATTCGAACTCCTGACCCCCAGATTCGTGGTAAGTGGCTGCGCCAGTAAATGTGATGGAGTGTCGTCTACCATCTTGCACCGTTCACTTTGAGGAATTCGGAACCGGCCGATTTCCCTTGGTGTTGCACGGCGCCAATCTTGATCCCCGCCACACGGAATCGACCCCTAGGGCGCTTGGCGGCTCACAGGTGATGCCTCTGCGGCGAACACTCCAGGAAAATGTCAACGGTTACGCCTCGCCAACGCCGGGGGCCTTGCTTACGCTAGAAGCCGTAGTCTCTGTATAGCGGGTCTTGAAAATTTCTGTAGTCGGTTAAGGGGCCAAGGACTTGTTCAAAGACCTTGTAAACCTCCTGAACTGGATGCACTTCATGGCTAATTTCAAACGCACCACTTCGAGCGGTCGCTAGAAAACCCTGGTGGAGCGCAACGCTGCCATGTAGGGCCTCCGTTATGTTTAGCGCGGTGAAATAGGCGATACTGCTCGACTTTCCCGACGCCTCCAAAAAAAAGCCAGCGAAATGTGTAGTCTCTTGGGCCATGTGTGAAATCGTATAGAACACTCCGACGACGCCGCCCGCACCGACAGTCTGAGACACACCTACTCCGTCGCGAGACACATCAACCATGCCGAGACTGAAAATATGAAGGGGTCCGGCCTTTAGATCGACCTCCCCTTCTTTGGCTGCTCCTACAGAGACTGTCACTCCCTCGGGCAGAACCTTCACCTGTTCCTTTAGCCACAGGACCTGTTTCTCTAGAGGAGCTTTCCCGTCCAACCCCAAGTTCCGATTGGGGTTATCCGCGAAGAAGTCGCCTGCAGCCACACTACGTTTATCTGGCGCTTTTGCATAACTGCCGGTAGCGACACGCTGATCACTGTCTAATTGCTGAAAGTCACATCGCGGCGCGCGAAACTCTGTTCCCAGCAAAGATAGCAGTGCAGCGCTCGGTCTATAAGGATTGTCTATGCCTTCAGATCGATACGAACTACTATTGTCCATACTACGATCGCGTTGCTGTGCGGAATATTCTTCTTCCCTTAATGATGATCCTGACGACCCGCCGCTTGCCCCAGTCTCTGATACAGACGCGTGCGCCACCCCAACAGCGCCAAGAGACGCCGTCGTGGAGATCCCTACAAGCACCTGCCGGCGACTGAATCCCGCCATCTTGTTTATTCCCAGGTTTGCCTAGTTAGAAAAAACGGTTACCTTCGACTTGTCATGTGATTGCCCACAAGTACATTATCAAGCTATCGATCCCGACGCTCGGCACCTTACCATTTATCTTCCATTCTCCGAACGGCGTTCCGTTCCAAAGCTGATCAGAGAATTGTGGCCGAATGTCTAGACCCGGGGCGACCAAGCAGACGCGCCCAAATCTCAGCGGATCGCTTCCTCCCAGCACCCTAGCCGCCGCCGGTGGGATGACGGCTAAAGACAGCGGCGTACCGCTGCTTCCCTGATATTCAAAATTTATGCCTCGCAGTAAGAGCCCTTGGCCGTGAAGTGTCGAAGCGTCAACAGTAACCGCTACATCCAACGACCCGCCCGCTGGTCCCGGAGGTTTGGGCACTTCCACCAGCACCTGGAGCACAGCAAGACTCTGGGTGCGTTTTACTTTTGCTAGGGCATCTCCCAACTTAACAAGCCAAACTGATAAATTGTCCAGAACCGAGCCAGCCGGAAGGTCCGGCAACGGCAGGTCGATACCATAACTTTCCTTCGCGCCGGTTGAGAGAACTCGCGCCCTCTCAACCAGAAGATCAAGAACGACCTCATACTGGGCCTTGATTGCCCTGAGACGTTCATCGTAGTTCAACGGCGATCCGGGGCGACAATGCTCGGCAATCTGCCGCCAAGCAAGATTTCTACTTATCGAGGCGCGCTGAAGCTTGAAGCCCTCATCCTTCCTTAGAAACTCCTCCCTTCTTCGCACGGTCGTTGACTTGGCTGTCAGTTGAGACAACGTTGAGTGCGCAAGAGCCTGCGCCTGAAGCCAAGTAGCCAATTCAATACTGCTGCGGTAATTCCATGAAAATAGCGCGGACGTTCCGACTTGCTCTTTACTTGAATTTGCAGTATTCTTGGTTATAAATGTATTCGCCTCGACGTTTTGGTTAACTATCGGATCTGTAAGTATCCCTCCGTATTTTTTTGCTCCCTTAGGCGCAGATAACATATCTCCGGGGATACTTGTTTGTATTTCTGTTTGCTGAATTGCTGCGTCAAGGCCAGCGCCCTCGTCCGCAGCCTCTTGCCAGGGCAACTTATACAATCCCGCGTCGATTTCCAGGGAATGCACCTCGTCAAGTCGAACGAACTCCTCTCCTTTATATCTCGTATCATTCCTTTGTTTCGCAAGTGCGCCGTACTGATCCCGCAACTGACCACACGTCTGGGCGTATTTGCTTGCCTCGTCTAAGTTCACTTCTACTAGGCGGGATGATAATCTGCTATCTATAGACACTTGCGTCGAGTTTGGACCTTCCAGGTTAGGCACATCCGCGCCGGACCCGGTATACGTGTAGCAAGATTCTGTTATTGCCTTTGAGTCAATTGACGGCGCAGCTACGAGAGCTTGAAGCGTCGACGTATCTTTCCGGATGGCCTGCAGATCTATATTGTATTGATTTGCGAATCGCGTGGCGATTTTTTCTATGTCTTTGCTTGTGGGCATCAGTTACCTCCTAGGACTAACAACCAGCCTTAGCAACTTTCGGTGACTCTTAGGTGTTTGACACATGAAGGCGATCTTTTTCATCAGACAGGGCACAAAGTCGCTACACTTTTCTGGAGCCACAAGGCAATCAAGCTGGTGTCAATTGCACGTAATTCTCGTGAAGCCATACCCGCATTTGTTGCCACCATAGGTATTCAATCGTACAGCGGTGAAGCTTCCCGACGCGCCAGCCTCCTCACACAGTTTCTTCGCCCTTTTTTTCGTCTCTCCGCAGTAGACATAGGAATCGTATGCACCGCGACAGCCCACCCGCTTGCCGCGCGGTACTTCATACTCCCCTTCGCAAATTGTGAATGTCTGTGCTGCCAATTCAGTTGTTCCAAGCACGGAGAGTACCAGAATTGCCCCGGCGAGACCTTTAATCATCATTGTGTTTACTCCGCTTAGTTAGGATACGATCAGTTCCCAATGCGAGCGCCCGCGAACGAGTTCGTGAGCGGCTCGTTAAACAGTTCGTAAGCATACGTCTTGGGGCGCGACAGCAACATTCGCCCAAGCGCCCTCGAAGGCGGATCAAGGTTCTCTCAAGATGATCTTAATGTATATTAGGTTTCACCCGCCGTCGATAGAGCGCGCGACGACGGATAGCGATGGAACCTGAAATCGGAAGCCCCGCAAGTGGTGCCTAGTCCCGGCATGTATTGAAATCATTCCGCTGTCGCTTCGTAGGAAAAGCTAGGATATTTCGGGGGTACGGACCAAAACGCCCCAGCGATTCGAATCCCCGACAATGCGATAGCGCATCAGGCAATTCCGGGATCGCAGCGAAAATCTCTGCTCCGATTGGTGGCGCCATACAGTGCCACCGTCCGTTTAATAGGCCGTGACCGCACATAACCGCACTGCGCGATTGCCTCTCTTCCTTCTGCTTTCATCACGCGCTAGGCGAGGATCGGCCTCGATGGCTGGCCTATGCTCTCCCCTGCCGACGCTTCGCCCCTGCCCTCACGGACAGCGACGCACGGCTCGGGGCCGATGTGGGGCGCTACTCCTTCACCGCAGTGGACTTTCACCACATACTCCTTGCCGGTCTCCCGGCGCTCTGACAGTGCACTTTTTGCCGTGCTTGGCTGTCGCTATGTGGGAATCGGGAAGGCACGGCAGGCAGAAAGGAAAATAGTGCACTGTCACCGTAATTCGCGGTTGTGCCCATGACACTCAGCGATTGCCGTACTCGTCATGGCGGCGCCACCACGCCTGGGGGAACTCGAGCCCGTTCTCGTTCCTTCCCCGCGGAGCCAGGTCGAGGAAACGGTAGACCCCCATAAACACCTCGGTGCCACGGGCATAGGTCGAGTAGGTGTGGTAGACGGCACCGTCCTGGAGCGCGAAGACGCTCATTCCCTCCTTCTGCGGCTCGGCCCTGTCGACATGCTGATAGTTGTAGTCGGCGCCGTCTCTCTGCTGCTCTTCGGTGAAGGCGGCGCCGAAGTCGTATTTGAAATCGCTCCCGAGCGACGAAACCCACGGGAAACGCCAGCCCATTTGCTGCTTGTAATCCTGGAGCTCCTGCAACGGGGCGATCGATTCGCAAACGAGGGTAATGTCGCGGCCGTTCAAGTGGGGGATGACGCAGTCGAAGTGATCGGCGATCAACGAGCATCCGGTGCATCCTTGGCGCTCATCGGTGAGCCGGTATCCGTAGCCGAACATGAAATGATAGACGAAGAGTTGCGAGCGCCCCTGGAAGAGGTCGGCGAGCGAGGCGCTGCCCTCCTCGGTCTCCAATAGATACTCCTTATCGATCCGAACCCACGGCAGCTCCTGTCGCTGTCGCGCCAGCTCGTCGCTCTGCCGCATGAGCCGTTTCTCCGCCTCGAGCAGTGCGAGCCGCGCTCCGAGCCATTCCTCGCGTGTTCCGGTCTTGTGTTTCGTCATCGCTCCTGTCTCCTTCCTCGGGGGTTTCCTTTCCGTTTCTCGAATCAACTTGTTGCGTCAGGAGATAAACTTAACGCCGGAGGCGAAACATGGTAGCCAGATGTGGGGCGGGTTTCCGATGGACTGCCTGATCACGGACTCCTGCCCGCTTGTTGCGGCGCCAGTTGAGGGCGCGGGCGCCTCGTCGAACCACCTGCGTCACCTGGAGGGCAGCATGAAATCGCCGACAGTGAGAGTTATGGGCGCGGCCGATGAAGATCCGGCGGTCGGAACCATCGTGCTGGCCTTTGCAGAGGATCCCATGGCGCGATGGACCTGGCCGCATGCACACCAGTACCTTGCCGCCATGCCGCGACTGGTCCGCGCGTTCGGGGCCAGGGCATTCTCAAACGGAAGCGCCTTTTGCACCGATGGCTACGCCGGGGCGGCGCTGTGGCTGTCGCCCGGTGTGCATCCCGACGAGGAAGGGCTTGGTGCGGTTGTCGAGAGCACGGTTGCGCCCTCTTTCGCCCCTGAAGTCGCCGCTATATTCGAGCAGATGGCCAAGTACCATCCGACCGAACCGCATTGGTACTTGCCCGTGATCGGCGTCGACCCGGCGCATCAGGGCGAAGGTCACGGCGACGCCTTGATGGCGTACGCGCTCGCGCGGTGCGATCGCGATCACGCGCCAGCCTATCTGGAATCCTCGAACCCGCGCAACATTCCGTTCTACCGGCGCCACGGCTTCGAACCGCTCGGCGCGATCCAGGTCGGTTCATCGCCGACGCAAGTCCCGATGCTGCGGCGACCGCGTTGAGCCTGTCATTACCGTGACAGTGCACTTTTTGCTATGTTTGCTCGGCTGTCGCTGTGTGTAGGTTGAACGCATAGCTCGATTTGCATTGCTGCGCCGCCGATGTCGGCATCTGCGGCCGGTGGGCAGCGAAGCACTCCGGACCGGATTGCCGAGCAAACCGGAAAACCGGTGAATCGAGAAAACGCGGCCAGGCGGGGAAAAGAAATGGTGCACTGTCACCGTAATGCGGTGGAGGCGCGGATGGCGCCGTGCCTCAACCTCTACGACGTCCGCCGGATCCGTAGTTACTGTCATCTGACCGGCTGCGCATAATCTGCAAATACGAAGCCGCTGATATCGCCAGCGTTCGGAGCGTCCAGCACGAGGCTGAAGCCAGGTTTGAGCGGCTGCCGATGTGCTGGGCGAGCCGTGAGATCCAGTCGTCAGGCTAGTGCGGGTGAAAGTTGCAAGCTGTCGTTGTGTGTCGGAACCTAGCCAGCAGGCAACCGCTCATCTCTAGATCGAAGTGCGCCTCGCCGAATGCAGCGTCCAGGCGTGCCACCGTAGAGGCGATGGGCCAATCTTCCATGACCGTGATCGACGCATGTGAGGGAGGAGGCGGCCGGTCCTGTTCGCGCTATAGATGCAGCGGTTGGCGATTGAGCAGCATGGAATCGCCGAATTCATGCGCGCGGTATCGGTACGCGGTGAAGGCTGCGGAGGCCTTGGCGAGCAGAGCATCGTCGGCAAAGGCACGCAGGAGCTCGAAATGGCTTTCGCCCGGCTGGTGGACGCCTGTGAGAATCGCATCGACCACGTGAAGCCGCATGTCCCGCGCGATGCGCCCTGTCGCAATGGCATTTTCGGCACGCACGCTGCCATCGGGGTTGGCGGCCGCCTCAAGCGCGCGCACTACACTCGTGCCGATCGCAATGATGCGGCCGCCGCGGAGCTTCGCCCGCGCAACCTGCGCCGCGGTGCGCTCAGGGATGCGGTACGGCTCGTCGAAAGGGAGGCGCAGGTCGAGCGCGGGATCGCCGGTGGAGGAAACGCCCGCGGCATGCGTGACTGTTGCGAAGCCGACGCCGCGCCGACGCCAGGCTTGGAGCGTGCGCCAGTCGAGTGCAAAGCCTGCCGATGGCGCTTCGAACGCGACCGGCCCGGCGGCAATCTTCGTCCAGACATCCCACAGGGCCAGCGGTTCGGGAACATGCGCGTATTGGATCGGCCGGCCGTGCCGCGCCAGGCCTGCAAGCACCACTGTGCGGTTGCCTGGGAAGTGTAGCTCGAGAAGGCGAGGATGGTCGAGAAGGCGCTCTACGACGGCTTCCAGTGGGCCGAGCCGGAGGCGGTCACCTGGTGAGAGCGGAGGCGGAGGCAGCCGGTCTTCCGTGCGCGTGCGGTGATCGCCCGCGCCGAAGGCAATAGCCACAAGGCGGGTTGGATCGAGAAGTGACAGCCAACCTGCCAGGCGAATCTCGATAGCCTCGTCGCTGGGGACATGCGTTCCGTGCAAGCTGGCAGGCAAGGTCGCGGCGTCGTTGCCGACGACCAGATCGCCGGGATCGAATAGCGTCGCGAGTACGGCGCGCGGCAGGTCGTGCATCGCGCCGTCTGCCTCGACGACGAACAGCCTTGCGGAGGGCCGATCGGGACGGTCGGCGGCAATCATGTATGTGCCCCGGCGAGAAGCGTAGAGCGGACCGGCAACGCGTCGAGCGTCTTTTCGATGATCTCGGCAGCAGCCACTTCAGGGCGCTTCAATGTCGACGGATCGGCGTCAGGAAGCGCCAGCGCGTGCAGCGGGGTGTTCATATCGCCGGGGTCGAGCGCGAGGAGCCGGATGCCGTCGGCTTTCGCCTCCTCGTCCCAAATCGCCGTCAGATGGGCAAGAGCAGCCTTGCTCGCGCCATACGCGCCCCAGCCGGGATAGGCGTTCACCGCCGCGTCGCTGGAGATGTTGATCACCAGCGCGCCACGGCTCCCGCGTGCGGACGCGGCAAGCGCACCGAACAGGGCTTTCGTCAGCCGGAACGCGCCGACGAGATTGACCGCGAGCGCTTTTTCCAGCTCTTCGCACTCGGTATCGGCAAGGAGCGCCAGAGGGACAGGGCCGAGGCTCGACGCATTGTTGATCAGGACGTCGAGCCCGCCGAGGCTGGCGGTGACCTGCAACGCGATCGGGTAGATGTCCTCCTTGTTGCCGATGTCGCCGACAATACCGTGCGCGCCCGTCTCGTCGGCGATGCGTTCGACGTTCGCGGTGGTGCGGGCGACGAAGGCGACGGACGCACCCTGCTCGGCAAGCTGCCGCACAAGCGCCAGTCCGAGGCCGGACGTGCCGCCCGTGACCGCCACGCGAAGTCCCTGAAGATCAATATTCGTCTGCATTGCCGGTGCTCCTTCAATCTGTACGCCCGTTGCTACAAGTTCAAGTTAACTTGAAGTCAAGCGGGAATCGTGCTTTCGTTGATGCATGGATTCCATGCTGACCATCACCGACGTGTCGCGGCGCAGCGGCGTCGCCTCTTCGGCCCTGCGTTTCTACGAGGAGCGCGGGCTGATCGCGTCCGAGCGGGCCGGCTCGGGACACAGACGCTATCCGCGCTCCGTGCTGCGCCGGATCGCCTTTGTCGTCTTTGCGCAGCGAATTGGGCTGACGCTTGAGGAGATCGGCGCCGAGCTCGCCAAGTTGCCAGCCGATCGCGTGCCGTCGCGTCGGGATTGGTCGCGTTTGTCGGGTCAGTGGACCAAGCGCATCGACCAGCGCATCGCCGAGTTGCAGCGCCTGAGGTCTGGGCTTACCGAGTGCATCGGTTGCGGCTGCCTGTCAATCGACCGGTGTAGCCTTGCGAACCCTGCCGATATGGCAGGTCGCAAGGGGCCGGGGCCGAGGTATTGGCTGGGATAAGTTGGCGGCGTGCCTGTCACTATTGCCAGGCTCGGCACCGCAAGACTTCGCCAAGTGCGAGACGCTGTGGTCCGGTAACGGCTCCCGCGAGCGGCGAACGCACTCGTCGCGGCGAGCACATCTCGGCGCGTGATGATCACGCTCGGGCAGGTTTGTTACTGACGCGCGGGTTCAGAGCAGCTTGTCCGGTGTGATGGGCAGTTCGCGGATGCGTTTGAATTACGAATTACGGTGACAGTGCACTTTTTGTCGTGCTCGGTGGCAAAAGCCGGCCTTATTGATGTCCGGGTGCGCCAGGATGTCGAGCTTCCTCCTTGTCGCGGATAGCGATGTCTGAAGGATCGACGAGGACGTTGCAAGGCGCAACAGGGTCCGACAGCGGGGCGCGAAGCTGCGACGGGGAACTACGATCCTGACGACAGACCAAGCGCTTGGCGCGCCTCGTTGACGGTGGCCACGCGCCGGCCAAACTTCTCGACCGAGGCCGCCGCGCGTTCGACGAGCTCGGCGTTGCTGCGCGCCAGGCGTTCCCTGGTGATCCTGATATTATCCTCAAGTCCGGTGCGCACTGCGTCTGCTCCGCGCGCCAACGCCCATTGCATTACGATCGTCTGGTTGCGGCCTATTCCGGCCGCTGTCCAGGTGGATTGTGGAAACAGGAGTTTCGCTTCCCCGAGGAGCACATCGAGCAATCTTTCCTCCGCAGGCAGTGCGTTTTGCACGCCCATGACAAACTGGATGTGCGGGCGCTCACCCAAAAGTCCCGCGTCGGCCAGCCGCCTGGCAGTGTGAAGGTGCGAGAGGTCGAAGATCTCGATCTCCGGCAGCACGCCATTTGCCTTGATCGCGGTTGCGAGATCACCGATCAGGGCGGGATGGTTCTCGTAGACCATGGATGGGAAGTTGACCGAACCGGTCGAAAGCGAGGCCATGTCCGGCTTCAGATAAAGTGCCGAGCCACGCGCGGCAGGATCACGACCGCGCCCGCCGGTCGAAAACTGGACGATCATGCCGGGGCAGTGCCTGCGCACCCCCGCCTGGACGGCAGCGAAGCGCGTTGGTTCAGACGATGAACTCTGATCGTCATTGCGCACGTGGATGTGCACCAGCGACGCACCTGCTTCAAAGGCTTCCTGGGTCGACTCGATCTGTTCGGCCACGCTGATCGGCACCGCAGGATTGTCTTCCTTGCGGGGCAGCGAGCCGGTGATCGCAACGGCGATGATACAGGGTTCAGGCATGGCGATACACTATCGGTCGACCTGGTCCATGAGCCAAAGGATCGCGAGCGGATAGCCCGCGGCGCCAAGTCCCGCGATCACGCCGGTGGCGACCTTCGATACCAGCGACCGATGATAGATCTCCTCGCGGCGATGGATGTTCGAGATATGCAGTTCGACGATCGGGCCCGGAAACATTTTGAGTGCATCGAGCACTGGGATCGAAATGAAGCTCAAACCCGCGGGATTGATCAGAATGCCCGCGCCTTCGTCAATCGCCTCATGCACCCAGTTGATGATTTCGCCCTCGATGTTCGACTGGTGAAAACGGATCGGATGGTCGCCGGCGGCGTCACGGCACATCCGCTCGATTTCTGCGAGTGTCGTCCGCCCATAGATCTCCGGCTCGCGCATGCCGAGCCGGTTGAGATTGGGGCCGTTGAGAACGAAGATTGGCTTGGTCATGGTCCTATCCTTGATAGCCCAGCAGGCGCGGCAGCCACAGCACCAGCGATGGGAAGAAGGTGATCAGCATCAGAGCGGCAATCATGGCGTAGAGAAACGGCATTACATCATGCACCAGGTCACGCAGCGGCACCTCCGCGATGCGGGTCATGATGAACAGCAGCAACCCGTAGGGCGGGGTGACCAGCCCGAGCATGATGTTGACGACGACCATCACGCCGAAATGCACCATGTCGATACCGAGCGCCTCCGCCGTCGGAATCAGCACCGGCACGATTACCAGCAGGATAGTCGTGCCCTCCAGCACGCAGCCCAGGATCAGCAGCAGGATGTTGACCAGGATCAGGAAACCCATCGGCGAAAGATCCCAGGACTTCAGGATCACCGACAGGGACTGCGGAATGTTCTCAACCGTAACAACGTAGTTGAACACCAGGGCGCCGGCGATGAGCATGCCGATCGAGGCGGTGGTGCGGGCGCTGTTGAGAAGCGCATGGTAGAGCTGGCCCGGCGTCACGCTGCGATAGATCGCAACCGAGATGAGCAGCGCGTAGCCGGCGGCGACCGCCGCGGCCTCGGTCGGGGTCATCACGCCGCCCCTTATGCCGACCAGCAGGACGACCGGCAGCATCAGCGCCGGAAATGCGCGCAAGGTGATCCCCGGTAATTCCCTGAGCGGCACCGGCTTCTCGACCGGAAAGTTCTTCCGGCGCGCGTCGATGGCAACGATGATCATCTGCGACAGGGCGAGAAGAAGGCCCGGCACGATACCGGCAATGAAGAGGTAGCCGATGGATGCATCCGAGATCAGCGCGTAGATGACCAGCGGAATCGACGGAGGAATGATCGGGCCGATGACGGAGGTGACGGCTGTCAGCGCAGCGGCATAGCTCGCCGGGTACTTGCCATCCCTGGTCATGAGTTGCTGCATCATCTTGCCGGTGCCCGCGGCGTCGGCGATGGCCGAGCCGGACATGCCGGCGAAGATGATCGACTGCAGCACGTTGACTTGCGCCAGGCCGCCGCGGAAACGGCCGACGACGGCGTTGCAGAATTGCAGCAGCCGGTCGGTCATCGTCCCGGCGTTCATCAACTCCGCGGCGAGAATGAACATCGGTACGGCAAGCAGAATGTAGCTTGTGTAGAGCCCGTTGAGGAGCTGCTCGGCGGAGGTGCCCATGTCGAGCCCTGCAAGCCAGAGATAGAGGATCGACCCGGCGATCATCGAGTGACCGATCGGCAGGCCAAGCAGCGCCAGCGCTGTGATCGCAACGACTGACAGCGAAAAGGGACTGGCGAGATTCATACGCCGGAGCTCGCTTTCGTGGGGTCAAATTCCGCCGGTGCTTCGCCGCGCAGCGCACGCCACGCCAGCCATAGGTAGCGGGCGATCACGGCGACCACGAAGACGAGATAGATCGAGAACAGCCAGTCGAAGCGTATCTTGAGGTAGGCGGTGCTCTCGACCTTCATGAAGGTCACGTAGCTGAAGACGGCCGGAAAGGACCAGCCATAGAGCGCGACGAGAGCGATTGCGAAGGCAAGCGTCATTACCCGCCTGATGTCCGGACCGACTGTGGAGTAGAGGAGATCAAAACGGATTTCCTCTTCTTCACGAACGACGAACGCTGCGCCGAACAGCACAACCCAGATCCAGAGTACGACGGTGAGCTCGTTGCTCCAGCCGGTCGGCCAGTTGAGAAGGTAGCGAAAAGCAACCTGCAGCAGAAACGCGGCGAACATGGCGCCGATTGCGATGGCGATTGCGTTCTCGGCGCGCCGGTAGAGCCAGCCGCCGACCTTTCTCAATCCCGGGTTCATGCTGCCTCCCTGACGGGCGTCTGGCCAAACCGGCCAGCCGGTCGCAAGCGGACCGGCCGGCGCGTTCGTCGCGTCAAAGCGCGTTGATCTTGTCGACCATCCCGGCAGGCCATTCCTTGGCCAGGTCGGAGGCAAGATATTGCTCCTGCACATGCTTGCGGAATGCTGCGACATCGGGCTCGTAGATCTTCAGGCCCTTGCCCTTGAATGTTTCAACGAGTTCCTTCTCGCGCGCCAGGTGTTTCTCTGTCGAGAAGTCGATCGCCTCGTCCGCCGCAGCCTGGACCTTTGCCTGCTTCTCGGCCCCCATCTCGTCCCACACCTTTTTCGAGATGCTGAGAAGGTCGAATCCGACAAGGTGCGAGGTAAGCACGATCTGCGACATGACCTCGTAGAACTTCATGTTCTCGACGTTGGGCAACGGGTTGTCCTGCCCGTCGATTGCGCCTGTCTGCAGGCCGGTATAGACCTCGGCGTAGGCCATTGGCGTAGGGTTGGCACCGAGCGCCTGGCCGAGGAATTGCCAGGCGTCGCCACCCGGCATACGCAGCTTGATGCCTGCCATGTCGGCGGGAGTCTTGATTTCCTTGTCCGGCTTCAGACCGACCTGGCGCAGTCCGAAATAGGTGGGGCCGAGCACCCTCACGCCGAGCTGGTCCTCGGTCATCCTCTTCAGCTCCGCCCCGGCATCGCTGGCAAAGAACGCCTTAACGTGCGCGGCGTCACGGAACAGGTAGCCGGCGGTGACGATAGACCACGCCGGAATCTGCTTGGAGATGTCCTGCGGGGCAACGTTGCCCATCTCGAGGTTGCCGCGCTGGATGGCGACAAGTTCGGTGCCCTGCTTGAACAAGTTGCCGCCGTAATAACCCTCGAAAGCAAAGTCGTCCTTGATGGCGTCGGCGAACATTTTCATCATCTCGGCCCGGATGTCCTGTTCCGAGAACACGGCCGAGAAACGCAGCTTCGGCTTGTCCTGCGCGAAGGCGGGAATGGCGGTCCCGGCGGTGAGTGCGCCGGCGGCGAGCATAAACAGGCGTCGGTTGATTTCAGCTTTCATGTCGATTTCCTCCCTATGGCCTTCATACAATTATAGGCGTCATTGCCTTCATGCGGCGGCCTCGAAATGATCTGCCATGGCGCGGCGGTCGGCCTTGCGCCCGGTGAAGAGTTCGAACGCGCGGACGGCCTGATAGATCGCCATGCCGATGCCTGGCAGCGTTCTGCAGCCGATCGTTCGGGCCGCGACCAACAACTCTGTTTCGGTCGGAAAGTAGATTATGTCGGCGACCCATTTTTCGGCTGTCAGAAGAGCCGTGTCGAACGGTGTTCCGGGGTATTTCGCCATGCCCACCGGGGTCGTGTTGACGATGCCGTCTGCCATGCGCACGGCTGCGGCCGGGTCCGGCCAGGTCTCGACGCGACCGCCGAACAAGGCGCCCATGCGCGACGCAAGATCCGAGGCGCGACCGGGTTGGCTGTCGAGGACGAACAGCCGGCCAACGCCCATTTCCATCAGCGCGTTTGCGACTGCGGCGCCCGCTCCGCCGGCGCCGAACATTGCGACACAGCCCATCGATGCACCTGTCATCGCCTCGCGAAAACTCTCGGCGAAACCCCAGCCATCGGTGTTGTGGCCTTCCTTGCGTCCGCCAGCAAAGACGACCGTATTCACCGCGCCTATCGCGCGCGCTTCCGGCGACAGCACATCCAGGACGGGAATGACAGCCTGTTTAAACGGATGAGTGACGTTGAGGCCGTGAAAGCCTGCAATTTCCGCCGCCGCGATCAAGTCGCCGATCGCCGCGTCCGGAAATCCGAGCCGGTCGAAATCGAGCAGAAGGTACGAATAGCCGATGCCGAGGCGCCGGGCTTCACGCTCGTGCATGCCGGGAGTGCGCGAGGACTGAATGCCGCGTCCGACGAGGCCAATCACGACGTTTTCGCTGTCGCCGCTGGCGGCGCCCTTGTGCTCGTCGGCAAGACGGCAAAGGAGGTCGACAAGGCTGTCGCCCATCTCCCGAAATTCCTCCCTGTGCGGGCCGCCTCCCAGCCCAAATGCGGCAATTCCTGGATCGCCCTTGTGTTCACGCCAAACGCGCCGGTAAATGAGCCGGTCGCGATTTGCGAATGATGTACTAACTGGTTAGTTTAGTCAAATGCCGGCTGCGCCGGGGCGGGAACTCAAACTGCATGGCCCTTATCAAGAAGGAACGAAAGCCGAAGCCGGACGCGAGCACGACGCGTATCCAGGACCCTGAGGGCACGCGCCGCAACATACTGGAGATCGCCTCCAAGGAGTTTGCCCTGAACGGTTTGTCGGGCGCGCGCATAGACGAGATCGCGGCGCGCACACGCTTCAGCAAGCGCATGATCTACTACTATTTCGGCGACAAGGAAGGCCTCTACCTGCGCGCGCTCGAGAACGCGTATCGCCAGGTGCGCGAGGGCGAGGCTCAACTTGATATCGAAGGTCTGCCCCCCGTGGCGGCACTGACACGCCTGGTGGAGTTCACGTTCGACCACCATCACCGACACGAGGAATTCATCCGCATGGTGATGATCGAGAACATCCATCACGGCCAATACCTCGAACAATCGGATGCGATCCGCGAACTGAACGTGACGGCGATCGACCACATCTCTCGCATCTATTCACGCGGTGTCGAAGAGGGCGTCTTCCGGCCGGGACTCGACGCGATCGAACTCCATTGGCAAGTAAGCGCGCTGTGCTTCTTCAACGTTTCCAATCGCACCACTTTTTCGATGATCTTCGGACGCGACTTCGGCGCGCCGGCACAACTCGAGCGGCTCAAACGCAACAGCGTCGAGATGCTGTTGCGTTTTGTCGCCAAGGACGAAGCTCCCGCAGAACGCTGAGCGCGCCGAAACTTGCGGTGCTGGCAGCGTTGCCTTAGTTATGTACGAACTGGTTCGTTCACTACAAACCAGGGAGGAGGCGCGTTTGAAGACGTCGATCGCGACGGTGTCGATCGCCGGTGACCTGGCGGAGAAATTCGCGGCAATTTCCGCCGCGGGCTTCGACGGTGTCGAAATCTTCGAGAACGATTTCCTCGCCTTTGACGGCTCACCGGGCGACGTCGGCCGAATGGCTGGTGACACAGGTCTGACCATAACGCTCTTTCAGCCGTTCAGGGATTTTGAGGGGTTGCCGGAGCCGCAGCGCAACCGCGCCTTTGATCGTGCCGAGCGCAAGTTCGACGTCATGCAGGAACTCGGCACCGACCTGATGCTGGTATGCTCGTCGGTGTCGCCGGTCTCGCTTGGCGGGATCGACCGGGCGGCCATGGACTTTCACGAGCTCGGCGAGCGCGCCGCCAGGCGCGGTCTGCGCGTCGGCTACGAGGCATTGGCCTGGGGGCGTCACGTCAACGATCATCGCGATGCGTGGGAAATCGTGCGCAGGACCGACCATCCGAACGTCGGGCTGGTTCTCGATTCCTTCCACACGCTGGCCCGCAGGATTGAACTCGGGTCCATCCGTTCGATACCCGCTGACAAGATCTTCATTGTCCAACTCGCCGACGCGCCGCTGATCGAAATGGATTTGCTCTATTGGAGCCGGCACTTTCGCAACATGCCAGGCGAAGGCGATCTGCCGGTGCGACAGTTCATGCAGGCGGTCGCGGCAACCGGTTATGACGGCTATCTGTCGCTCGAGATTTTCAACGACCAGTTCCGTGGCGGGTCGGCAAAGGCGATCTCCGTCGACGGACGGCGTTCGCTCGTATGGTTGATGGATCAGGTGCGGCGTGAAGAACCGGCACTTGACATGGCTGTCCCGCCAATGCCCGACCGCGTCGGGGTTGCAGGGGTCGAGTTCATCGAGTTCGCGGCCGATCGCCAGGACGCCGGACAGCTTGGATCGCTGTTGCGCATGCTCGGCTTTGTCGAGGCCGGTCGGCACGTCTCGAAGGAGGTCACGCTCTACCGCCAGGGCGAGATCAACATTGTCATCAATACCGAGCGGCAGGGCTTTGCCCATTCTTCCTTTGTTGTCCATGGCACGTCGGCATACGCGATGGGCCTGAAGGTCGAGGACGCCGCCGCCACGGTCGAGCGCGCCGAGGCGCTGGGCGCGGAGATGTTTCACCAGCGGGTCGGGCCTGGCGAGTTGTCAATCCCGGCGATCCGCGGCGTCGGCGGCGGACTGATCTACTTCCTCGATGCCAGGACCGACCTGGCAAAGGTCTGGGACATGGAGTTCACGCCGGTCACCTCGGCAAGTTCCGGCAATGGCGTCGGCCTCACCCGTATCGATCATGTCGGGCAGACGATGGCACAGGAGGAGATGCCGAGCTGGCTGCTGTTCTATGTCTCGATCTTCAGGACGACAAAGACCCCCATGGTTGACATCGTCGATCCGGCCGGCCTCGTGCGCAGCCAGGTCATCGAAGGTCTGGACAAGCGCTTCCGCCTCACGCTGAACGGCGCCGAGAGTCACCGCACCCTGGCCGGCCATTTCATCGCCGAAACCTTTGGTTCCGGCGTCCAGCATCTGGCACTCGCGACGGATGACATTTTTGCGACGGCGGCGAAGCTGCAGGTCAACGGCTTCGAACCGCTTCAGATATCGATGAACTACTACGACGACGTAGAAGCGCGCTTCGGTCTGGATCCGGAGGTCGCCGATCGGTTACGCTCAGCCAACATCCTTTATGACCGCGACGACAACGGCGAATTTTTCCAGCTCTATGCGCCGACATTCGGAGAGGGGTTCATTATCGAGTTCGTTGAACGGCGCGGCGCGTATGCAGGATATGGTGCGCCGAACGCACCCTTCCGCATCGCCGCGCAAAAACGGCAGATGCGGCCCAAAGGAATGCCAAAGCTATGACGGATATGAACTTTGCTCGCATTAATGGCGCGACGATCCACTACCGGCATCGTCCCAAAACTGGCAGGCCTACGGTCGTCTTCGCGAACTCGCTCGGCACGGATATGCGCATCTGGAACGAGGTCGAGCGAAGGCTGGCCGACGACTGTACATCTGTTGCGTTCGACAAGCGCGGACACGGCCTGAGCGAACTGGGTGACGCGCCGCAAACGATCGAGACCCATGCAACAGACCTTGCAGGGCTGCTCGACCATCTTGGCGTGAGGCGCGCGGTGATCTGCGGGCTTTCGATCGGCGGCGTCATTGCGCAATGCCTTTACAAGACGCGGCCGGATTTGATCGAGGGGTTGATCCTTTGCGATACGGCAGCGAAAATCGGTACGCCCGAGATGTGGAATGGGCGCATCAACGCGGCCCTGTCGGAGGGCATCGCGAGCTTTGCCGACGACGTGATGCGAAAATGGTTCACGCCGGATTTCCATAAGAATCGCGGCGAGGAACTGGCAGGTTATAAAACGATGCTGACGCGCCAGGATCCGGCCGGCTACGCTGCTGCCTGCGCTTCTATCCGCGACGCCGATTTCACCGCGACGACCGCCGCGATCAAAGTGCCGACACTCTGCATTGTCGGCGATCAGGACGGATCGACGCCGCCTGAACTGGTGGAATCGCTGGCCCGCTCAATCCCCGCCGCACGGTTCGAGGTCATCGCCGGTGCGGGCCACATCCCATGCGTCGAGCAGCCGGAAAGGCTCGCCGGGCTGATCCGTGGCTCCCTGAACGACATGCGAAGAGAGCACAAATGAGCAAACCACAAGATGGCGACCGATACATCGAAGGGATGGCGACGCGCCGTTCGGTGCTGGGTGACGCCCATGTCGACCGCGCAGAGGCGGCCAAGACCGAATTCGACATTCCTTTCCAGGAACTGATCACGGAGGCTGCATGGAGCCACGTCTGGTCGCGGCCTAACATCACCAAGCGTGAGCGCTCCATGATCACCATCGCGCTGCTCGCCGCGCTGAAGCAGGACGAAGAGGTTGCGATGCATATCCGCGCCAGCGTCAATACTGGGGCGACGCGCGACGACATACGCGAGGCGCTGCTGCATGTGGCAATCTATGCCGGGGTGCCGGCGGCAAATCATGCGATGAAGATCGCCAGGAAGACGTTCGACGAAATGGACGCTCAAGCCGGCAAATCATGACCAACTCGCGCTTTCCCGCCAACCGCACGCCGGAAATCGGCACCTTCTTTCCGCGCGACCGCAACTGGCATCCGCCGGCCTTCACGCCAGCCTACAAGACTTCCGTGCTGCGCTCGCCGCAACGGCCGCTTCTTTCCCTCGACAACACCCTGTCGGAGCTTACGGGGCCGGTCTTCGGCCACAATATTCTCGGTGAACTGGACAATGACCTCATACACAATTTTGCCGGGCCGGGCGAAAGCGCGATCGGGCCGCGCATCCTCGTCTATGGCCGCCTGCTCGACGAGCGCGGCATCGGCGTCGCCGGTGCGTTGCTGGAGGTATGGCAGGCCAACGCTGGCGGACGCTATCGACACAAGAAGGAGACTTATCTCGCGCCACTCGATCCGAACTTCGGCGGCTGCGGCCGCACCATCACCGGCGAGGATGGCTCCTATTGTTTCCGCACGATCCAGCCGGGGCCTTATCCCTGGCCCAACGGACCCAACGACTGGCGTCCAGCTCATATCCATTTCTCGATCTTCGGGCACGGCTTCGCGCAGCGCTTGATCACCCAGATGTATTTCGAGGGCGACCCGATGATCTGGAGGTGCCCGATCGTGCGGACCATCAACGACCGCCGCGCTATTGAAGGCCTCACCGCTGCGCTCGACATGGAGGCAACGATACCGATGGACGCGCGGGCATACAAATTCGACATTGTACTGCGCGGCCGCCGCTCGACGCTGTTCGAAAACCGCATCGAGGGCAACTGATGGTCCAGGCTCTCGGCCGGCTGAAGGAAAGCGCCTCGCAGACCGCGGGACCCTACGTCCATATCGGGCTGACGCCCAACTTCGCCGGTATCGCGGGCGTCTATGAACGCGACCTTGGCACCGCGATGGTCAACGACAAGACCAGGGGCGAACGCATCAGGGTCAACATCCGGGTGATCGACGGCGCCGGCTCGCCGCTGACGGACGCGCTTGTGGAGATCTGGCAGGCGGACGCCGCCGGCATCTACAATTCGCCCTCGGATCTGCGCGGCTCCGCCGACCCGAATTTTACCGGCTGGGGCCGACTGCCCACCGACATGACGACGGGCGAATGCCTGTTCGAAACCATCAAACCCGGTCTCGTGCCTTTTTTTGACGGCCGCAAGATGGCGCCGCATTTGACGGTCTGGATCGTCGCGCGTGGAATCAACATTGGCCTTCACACCCGCATGTATTTCGGCGACGAGGAAACGGCCAACGCCGAGGATCCCGTCCTGATGCGCATTGAGCAGAAAGAGCGCGTGTCAACGCTGGTCGCGCCGCGCGATGGCGACATCTATAAATTCGACATTCATCTCCAGGGCATCAACGAGACGGTGTTCTTCGACATATGATCGCGGCATTCGACAATCCCCTCCTTTCCGGGCTTCTCGGCGATGAGAAGATGGCGACGCTGCTCGGCGTCGAGGCCGAATTTGCGACGATGCTGCAATTCGAGAAAGCGCTCGCCCACGCAGAAGGTGCACTCGGCATCGTCCCGACGGCTGCAGCAAGCGCAATCGGACGCGTCCTCGACAACTTCCGGCCGGAAATCCAGGCCCTGAGGGACGCAACGGCGCGCGACGGCGTCATGGTGCCGGAGCTCGTGCGGCAGATCAGACATGCTGTGGGAGAGCCGCATTCGGAGCATGTGCATTTCGGTGCGACTAGCCAGGACGTGATCGACACGGCCATGATCCTGAGAATTCGCGCCTGTATCGACCTATTGGAAGAACGGCTTTCGGCTCTGGTGGTCGCCTTCGCCGATCTCGGGCATCGGTTTGGCGATCGCCCGCTGATGGCCCGAACCCGAATGCAGGCAGCGATTCCGATTTCCGTGACCGACCGCGTCACAAGCTGGCGCGAACCGCTCGTGCGTCACCACGAGCGGCTTCAATCGGTGCGAGGATCGGTTCTCGTCGTCCAGTTCGGCGGCGCCGTCGGGACACTCGAGAAGTTCGCAGACAAGGGCGCCGCCGTCCGTGCCGCGCTGGCCCGGCAGCTGAGCCTTGGCGACGCGCCGCAATGGCACAGCCAGCGCGACCGCATCGCTGACCTAGCCAGCTGGCTGTCGCTTGTGACGGGCGGCCTCGGCAAGTTCGGGCAGGACATTGCGCTGATGGCGCAGGCAGGCGACGAGCTGCAACGGGCGGGCGGCGGTTCATCGTCGGCCATGGCGCACAAGCGCAATCCGATCGACGCCGAGATGCTGGTGACGCTTGCCCGCTACAACGCAGTCCAATTGTCGGGAATGCATCATGCGCTGATCCATGAGCAAGAGCGCTCTGGTGCAGCCTGGACGCTGGAATGGTTGATCCTGCCGCAGATGCTCATGGCGGCTGGAGCATCGACCTGTGTCGCGGACAGGCTGGTCCGAACCATAGCGGCAATCGGAGGCAAGGTTGACTGATCTAATGCATGTCGCGCAAAAGCGTGCAGCGGTTTTGCGACAACGACATGCATAAAAACAACAACCTAAAGCGCGTTCGCATGAGGCCGGTCAAACGCGACGCGCTTTAGGCGGCTCACGCCGTGGATCTTGCGATTTAGCCGTCTCCGCTACCACTTGGTCAGAAGATCAAGCGGTCACCTGAGTTACCATCAGCCACACTGAGCGCTCTCGCAGGCATCGAGTGGGTTGGAAATGGCCGTGCCCTGGTTTGCCGACAATTGTGCGGCCATACCCATGGCGACAGCTTTCCAGCCATCATCCAGCGTCACCTCGACCGGCCCTTCGCCCCGCAGGGCGGCGCAAAACCGCTGATGCTGATAGAAAGTCGAGCCGTTGTGATCGCCGGCCGTCAACAATTGTGGGTCGACCGGGATCTCGACTGTGTACGGTCCCTGCGGAAAACGCGGGCTGACGATCAACTGCGGCGTCGGCGCCGCGCCGAGATGAGCTGGCCAGAAGCGGCCTGGACCCGGCACCAGGCATTCGACTTTACCTCGCGCACCAACGGCACTGATCTCCTCCTGATAGCGGCTGCCCTCTGCATACATGCATAGTTCCAGCATGGCGCGCGCGCCGCTGGCGAAATCGACCAGCACGTAGCCGCAATCCCAGATGTCGGGTGTTTCGCCATCATAGCGCTCGTCGAGATGGTTCACTTCCTGTCCGGCCGACGCCATGATCCTCACCGGTTCCGATTTCAGGATCAGCCGCATGAGATCGAAGAAATGGCAGCATTTTTCGACGAACGTGCCTCCCGATCGACGGTTGAAGCGGTTCCAGTGGGCCACCTTGTCCAGGAACGGGTAACGATGTTCGCGGATTGTCAGCATCCGGATGCCGCCGGTGGCGTTCTGCGCCTGCTCGATGAATCGAGCGACCGGCGGCATATAGCGGTATTCCATCGCGACCCAGACTGGTGCGGCATAGGTCGCGGCGAACGCCTTCACCGCGGCTGCGTCGACCGGATCGGTGAAAAGCGGCTTTTCGACCAGGATGGGCAGCGCACGGATAGCAGCGATTTCCTTGAGCTGCGCGAAATGCACATAGTTCGGACTGGCGATGAGCAAGCAGTCGACGCGCGGATCGGCGGCCACCTCCGCGACAGAGCCGGCGATCGACGCTTGCGGGGTGAGGCCTGCCGCGCTTGCGCGCATCATCGCGTCGGGCTCGAAGATCGCTGCGACGCCGACATCGGGCAGCAGCGCGATATTGCGAAGATGCTCCTGCCCCATCATGCCGCAGCCGATGATGCCGTAGGAAATGTGCTTCGCCATATCCGTTCCCTATCGCAGCCGCGCGACATAGCGCGCGACGCCATGATCAAACCAGGTCCTGGAAAACTCCGCGCTGGCGCCGTCCTGCATCCAGCCGGTACGCTCGATGAAGCCGGCGGCGGCGCCCGGCGCGAGGCCGAACTCAGGCGGCGCCCATCCCGGCACCTGCCCGACCCCGACGCGGTCCTCTGCACGCAAGATCCAGAAGCCGAGCGCCTTGCGGTAGTAAAGATAGAGCGAATCCGACAGTTCTTCGATAGCAACCGTCTCCGCACGGGAACCGTCGAGCCAGATCTCCTCCAGCGCCGCCGGCTTGCCGCCGAGGCTCCGCAGCCGTCTTATTCTATGGGCCTCGCTGCTCGACCCGAACACCGGCAGGTCCATCGGTTTCGCCAGCCGATCGACTGACAGAACGCGCGCCGTCGGCAGCCCGCCTCCCTCCAGGAGTTCCAGCCGGAACATCGAATAGACACTGGCCACGTCGGGTTGCGAACGTACGTAGTTGCCGGATCCCTGGATGCGACTGAGCAAGCCCTTGCGCTCGAGATCGCCGAGCGCCTTGCGCAAAGTACCGACCGCTATTCCGAGGTCCGCAGCCATGTCGCGCTCCGGCGGAAGCTTCTCGCCCTCGATCATCCGCCCAGCCGCGATCTCGCGAATGAGCATTTCGCTGACCTGCTGATGCATCGGAAGCGCGTAGGCGTTTCTGGACGTGGTCACATTGTCTCCAGCGCAAAATTGATACACTATTGATCTACAGAATCACGAATGATATGCAACAGGGAAATCCAGTCTCTGACAACGAGGGAGTGCCGACATTGACGGTCGTTCCGGTGACGTCCGCAGATCTCGATGCTGCTGAAGTGTCGTGGTTTTCCGCTTTGTGTTCCGATGATTTCCGCTATCTCGGCGTACCGGATGGCACGCTGCGGTCGAGTTGGGAGCACTGCTCCGATATCGTCAAGACAGCCGAAGGACTGGGCTTTCGCAATATCCTTTGTCCCTCGTCCTATCAGGTTGGCCAGGATACTCTGTCCTTCGTGGCGGGCTGCGCTCCGATAACCTCTTCGATCAACCTTCTCGCGGCGGTGCGTTGCGGCGAAATGCAACCGATCATGCTGGCGCGCACGCTCGCAACGCTCGACCACATGCTGAAGGGCAGATTGACTATAAACGTCATCTCTTCCGACTTTCCCGGCGAACTCGCCGACAGCCGCTTCCGCTATCAGCGTTCGCGCGAGGTCATCGAGATCCTGCGTCAGGCCTGGACGCGCGACGAAATCAACCATCAGGGCGAAGTCTACCAATTCAAGAAAGTAACCGCCGACCCGGCAAAGCCCTACCAACAGAATGGCGGGCCGCTACTGTATTTCGGCGGCTATTCGCCCGACGCGCTCGAACTCTGCGGCGCACAGTGCGACGTGTATCTGATGTGGCCGGAGACGAAGGACGTGTTGGCGCACCGCATGCGTGATGTTCACGAGCGTGCAGCCGCCCATGGTCGCACATTGGATTATGGCCTGCGCGTCCACGTGATTGTGCGCGACACCGAAGCCGAAGCCCGCGAATATGCCGAGGATTTGGTTTCAAAACTCGACGACGAGCAGGGCAGCGTCATCCGCGCCCGCGCACTGGACGCGACATCCCTGGGCGTCGCGCACCAGGCAAAGAACCGCGCCGGCGCCGACGCACAAGGCTATGTCGAGCGGCATCTGTGGACCGGCGTTGGCCGCGCACGCTCCGGTTGCGGCGCCGCGATCGTCGGCTCGACGGATCAAGTCATGTGCGAGATCGAGGAATACCGGAAAATGGGCATCCGCGCCTTCATCTTCTCCGGCTATCCGCATCTCGACGAGGCCTTGTCCTTCGGCAAGCGCGTGCTGCCGAATATCAACACCTGCTCGCTGCCGCATGCCTATGGCCGGGTGCCGGAAATCACCCCGCCGACTCCGCTCGGAACCGGGGAGCGGCGATGATGCTGCGAATGCGGCTCAACGAGATTGAAGTTTCCACCGCAGCCCTTGGCCAGGAGGGCGCCTGATGTACCACTTCCTCAACCCCGAGCAGCAACCGATGAAAAGCTTCGTGCCCGGTCCCGACTGCAAGCGTGAGTTCCGCGACGCGCTCGGCCGGTTTGCGACCGGTATCACCGTCGTCACCACGATGACGTCTGATGGCCCCGTCGGCATCACGGCGAACAGCTTTGCATCGGTGTCCCTCGACCCGCCGATCGTGCTCTGGTCGATCGGCCGGCATTCGAGGCGCTTTGCCGCCTTCGCAGGTTGCGAGCATTTCGCGGTTCATGTTTTGGGCGCGGAGCAGATCGAGCTGAGCCAGCGCTTCGCTCGCGTCGGTCAAGCCTTCGACGGCCTCCCGCACGACCTGAACGATGCCGGCGTGCCGCTGCTGGGTGGCTGCCTGTCGCGCTTCGAATGCGTGCGGATCTCCGGGCATGAGGGCGGCGACCATTTGATCGTCGTTGCCCGCGTCACCGCCGCGACCTTGCGAGACGGCGAACCTCTGCTTTTCTTCGGCGGAGGTTACGGACGCTTCGAAGACGGTTCGAACGTGACCCCATCGATGTAGCGATGGCCTGGCTCGGACAGCGGTGTGAACCATACGTCTCAGGCGCGAACCGGGCCGGTCGACTGGCGTTGCACGATATGGCAGGCGAATTCGATACGGCGCGGCGGCAGGTCCCCGCCGAGATCGGCGAGCAGGAGGTCGAGCGACGCCCCGCCGATCTCGCGCATCGGAATATGCATCGTCGTGAGGGGCGGGTTTTGGAAAGCCGCCTGCGGAAGGTCATCCATGCCCATGACGGACACGTCGGCAGGCACCTCGTAACCCGACTTCCGGATCGCCATCATCGCGCCGATAGCGAGGCTGTCGCCCGCGGCGAGCACAGCTGTGAAGTCGAGGCCACGCGCCTCGATGCGCCGCGTGATCGCTTCGGCCGCAAGGTCCGGCAGCCAATCCGTCACCTCCACAGCCAGGTCGCCGGCCGCCAGGCCGCGCTCTCGCAGTGCATCCTGCCAGCCCTCGAAGCGACGCTCGATCGTGCGCCGCCCGCGCCGCATCAGGAACAGGATGCGCCGGTGGCCGAGGTCGAGCAGGTGCTGCGTCGCGAGATGCGCGGCCGAGCGGTTGCATGGCGTCAGGCTCGAATGGTGCATCGCCGGGTCGTCGCCGTTTATGAGCACGATCGGCTTGCCGAAACCGCCGGTCAGCGTCAGCACCGCCTCGTCGTCAAGCGTCAGGAACAGGCAGCCGACGACGCTCTTGTCTTGCCTGGCCTCATTGAGCAGCGCGATCTGCTCGCCGGCGTCGGCGATCGAGCGCGGCACCAGCTCGACACCGAGAGTTTTTGCGCGCTCGTTCAGTCCGTCGAGCACATAGAAGGTGAACTGGTTGCGGCCATAGTCGATCCTCGCAGCGTTGCTTGCGGCGAGGATCACCTTGCGGCCGGCGATCGAAGTCGCGACCGTGTAGTTCAGCTTCCTGGCGGTTTCGATGATCGTCGACCGGAGGTCGCCGCGCACGCCCTTGCCGCCGGCAAGCGCCCGCGACGCCGTGCTGACGGAAACGCCACAGCGCGCGGCGACGTCTTCGAGCCGCACGCGCCGGCTGGGCGTGCCGCGCTTCCCGCTTTCGACCTTGACGACCATAGGCTGTTTCCTCACCCGACCTGCATGCTGCAAAAAAATTTCAGATTGCGCAATAAAAAAACCTGTGGCACCCATTTGCCCGACATCGCGCAAACCTGGGAGGAGTAGTGGCGTCGTCCATGAGAGATATGCGCTCAAAGCTCGACCTGCTCGTGCGCGGCATGACCGGCCTGCGCCATGACGGCCGTTTCGACGAGCCCAACCTCGACGGCACGGCGGGCGACTACATCAGCTTCGATTCCTGGGAATGGCCGCAGGGTGTGGGCCTCTACGGCCTCGTTTGCCTCTGGCGGCACAATCGCGACCCGAAACTCTTGAAGACGATCGAAGACTGGTACGAGCGCCATTTAAGGGCGGGCCTGCCGCCGATGAACATCAACACCACCGCTCCGATGATGGCGCTGGCATTGCTCTGGGGCGAGACACGCGATCCGCGCTGGGAAACGCCTCTCGGCCAATGGGCAGAAAAACTGCTTCGCGACATGCCTCGCACGCCCGAGGGCGGGTTCCAGCACAATGTCTCAGACAAGATCAACGACGACGAACTGTGGGACGACACGTTGTTCATGGCCGGCCTGTTCCTCGCTTTCCACGGCCGCGCGGCCGGTCGGCAATCTTGCATCGACGAGGCTGTTCGCCAGTTCCTCGTCCATGCGCGCTATCTCGCCGACCCGAAAACCGGCTTGTGGTTCCATGGCTGGACATTTGCCGGCCGACATAATTTTGCCCGCGCTCTCTGGGCCCGCGGCAACGCCTGGATCACGGTCGGCATCCTCGACCTGATCGAAAATGGCGGTGTCGGCAAGCCAGTCGAAGCCTATCTGCTCGGCGTGCTGGAAGCGCAGATCGAAGCGCTGCTGCGCCTGCAGGCACCATCGGGAGCGTGGCACACTTTGCTCGATGACCCGACCTCCTATGAGGAGATGTCGGCCACCGCCGGCATCGGCTATGGTCTCATGAAAGCTGCGCGCCTGAGCTTCGGGCCCAAGGCGTGCGGGCCAGCGGGCCGGCGCGCACTCGACGCGGTGCTGGCCAGCATCGACGAGAACGGCGTGCTCGGAAACGTTTCCTATGGCACCCGCATGGGCCATGATCTCCAGTTCTACCGCGACATCCCGATCCAGCCAACCGGCTACGGCCAGGCCCTGGCGATCCTCTGCCTCACCGAGGGGATGATCCATGCCGAAGCTGCCGAGGCGGCGGCATGACGATGCGCGTTCTCTTCGGCGCCGGTCCGGGCGAAATCGATGGCTACGGGACGGAGCGGCTACGCGCCGAGTTTCTGGTAGAGCGGCTGTTCGAGTCCGGCCGTATCGCCTTCGCTTACACCCATGTCGACCGCATGATCGTCGGCGGCGCGTGCCCAACCGGAGAGCCGCTGAGTTTCGGCGATGGCGCGGACGTCGGCACGCCTCATCTGTTCACCTCGCGCGAGATGGGCATCGCCAATCTCGGCGGCGCAGGAACGGTGAGCGTCGACCAGCAGCGCTTCGCGCTCGCCAACCGCGATGTGCTCTATGTCGGGCGCGGCGCGAAACAAGTGACGCTCGAAAGCGACAGCGCCGCGCACCCCGCCTGGTTCTATATGAACTCGGTTCCGGCCGGCGCAGACATCAAGCATCGGCTGATCCCGAAATCCGAGGCGAAGCCGCTCGAACTCGGCGAGGAGCGACGCGCCAACAAGCGCACACTGCGCATGTACATTCATCCGGAAGTCGCGCCTTCCTGTCTGCTGCTGATGGGCATCACCGATCTCGCTGCGGGCAGCGTCTGGAACACTATGCCCCCTCACCTGCATGAGCGGCGCATGGAAGCCTATCTCTATTTCGATCTCGCGGCGGAAGACCGGGTGATCCATCTGATGGGACGGCCGGACAATACCCGCCATCTGATCGTGGCCAATGGCGACTGTGTCATCTCGCCGGCCTGGTCGATCCATATGGGCAGCGGAACCGGCCCCTACGCCTTCGTCTGGGGCATGACCGGCGAGAACCAGGCCTATAACGACGTGTCGCCCGTGCCCGTTGAGACGCTGCGATGAACACCGTGGAACCGATCAAGCACGATCTTGCGCTGCGCCGGCCGCTCGCGCTCGGCGGCCCCGTCGTTTACTGGCTCGTCGGCACGACATCCGAGCAGCGCTACGATGTTGCAGATCAGCCGATGCAAGGGGAGATGGATCCCTTCTTCTTCCTGACCAAGCACAAGAATTTCATCCCGCACGAATATCCCTGCCGAACCGAGTTTGCCGCAGAACGCCGCGGGAAACGGCCCAAGCCGCAGGGCGTGTTCGAGCCGGACCGTGTTTGGCTTCCGTTCGGCTCCCCGCGCGTCGACCTGTCGGGCTTCTGGTTCCGCCCGACCGTGGTTGCCACCTGGGCAAGCACCGTGCTCGACGCAGGCTCGGGCGGCCGGGCGCGGCTGCGGCTGCGCACCTGCGGCGGCGCCGTGTTGTTCGTCAACGGAATAGAGGCAGGCTGGATGGCGCCCTACGGGCGCAATCTCGAAGCTACTCACGATTTCGAAGTCGATCTCGTCGCCGGCGCCAACGAGATCAGCATCTGGTTCGACGATCTCGCCGAGCGTGACGCACGCTATTTCTTCCAGCTCGACTATCTCTCGGGCCCAGCGGCCGAACAGGTCTTACCCACGACCATCAAAGGCGACGTCGCGGCGGCCATGGAAGCCGCTCTCGACGCGATGCATTTCGAGCGACCATTTTATTCCGGCGGCGAAGTGGCGCTGGTGACGGATGTCGCGCTGCCGGTTGCGGTGGATGTAGCGATCGTGATCGAGGGCGACTTCATGTCGATCGAGGCGCCTGTGATCTTCCGCCGCCGCATTGAAGCGGGGGCAAGACGCATCACGATCGCCGCCACGGAAGACCTTCCCGCCGACTTCCGGCATTTTGCCGTCTCGCTCTCATCTTCAGGCTTTGTTGCCCGGCGGGTCTTCGGCGTGGAGATCTGTCATGCGGCGCGTCAGGGCCGCGCCCCTGCCATCCTTGCCGACAGGATCGTGGAAGCCCTGGAACAGGTCTCCAACTTCGCGGAGGCCGATACCGTGCGGGCGCTGGCGCGGCTGGCGACCGGCCGCGGCGGCGCCGAAACCGACGCCATCATTGCTGCTGCACTGCCGGCGATAGAGGATTGCCACGACTGCGCCGACTTCATCCTGGTTCCACTGGTCTGGTGCCGTCGTGCCTATGGCGAGGGGATCGCGGTCGATCTGCGTCACCGCATTGACGAGGCGATCCTCAACTACCGCTATTGGATGGATGAGCCCGGCAACGACGTGCAGTGGTACTTCTCCGAAAACCACGCGCTTCTGTTTCACACCGCGGCCTATCTCGGCGGCCATCTCCTGCCCGATGCCCGCTTTGTCCGCTCGGGGCGCACCGGCGCGGAGCAGTCGACAGTGGGCCTTGCGCGCGTGCGCGCCTGGCTCGATCATTTCGAGGCATGGGAAATGGCGGAATTCAACTCCGCCCCTTATTTCCCGATCGATCTCAAGGGATTGACGATCCTTTACGCGCTTGCGCCAGATGCCGACGTCCGCCGGCGCGCCGGGGCTGCGATCAACCGCCTGCTCGAGATCGTCGCCCGTTCGGCTCAGCAGGGCATGCTTACCGGAGCACAGGGCCGCTCCTACGAGCACACGCTGCGCGCCGCCCGTTCGCTGGAACTTTCCGGCATTGCACGCATGCTGTGGGGCAAAGGTTTCTACGGCATGCGCTTCCATGCCCTGCCGCAGCTTGCGCTCTGCCTGCGCGACCATGGGCTCGACGTCCCGCAAGAACTGACCGGCATCGCTTGCATGTCGGGCGACGACGCGCAGGAATGGTGCTTCGCGCAGGGCCAGGACCGGATCGCCAAGCTCTACCACTACAAGACCCGCGATTTCGCCATGGGCAGCGCAGCAGCCTATCGCTGGAACGAATGGGGTTATCAGGAAACGGTGCTGCACCTGCGCCTCGGCGGCAATCCCGACGCGCAGATATGGATCAACCATCCGGGCGAGACGATTCATTCGGGCTATGGCCGGCCGTCCTACTGGGGCGGCTCCGGATCTCTGCCGCGCGTGCATCAATACCGCGACCTGGCAGTTGTGCTGTTCAGTTGCGCTGCCGAGCAACCCGACTTTACCCATGCCTGGTTCCCACAGAGCGCGTTCGACGAAGCGAGGATCAAGGAACATATCGCTTCGGCGCGCGGCGGCGATGGGTTCGCGATGCTGAAGGCCGACACTGCCTTCGAGCTGGTCGGCCGCGGGCCGACCGCTGGAAACGAGTTGCGCGTGCCGGGCCATCAAGCCGCATGGATCATCCGCTTGGGCCGGCGCCGGCAATACGGCTCGCTGGAGGAATTCGAGGCGCAGTTTTCTCAGCTGGCGCTCGGCCACGGAAAAAACGACCTTCTGCATGTCAATGACCCGGAATACGGCGACGTGCTGTTCCATCCGGATGGCCGCATAGAGGCTGAGGACCGTGTCGTCGATCCGGCCGACTGGCAGGTCGCGGGCGAAGCCACGTTGTTCACAGCCGACGCCATCGCAACCAGGTGAGGATCGGATCAAGAGGAGCAGGACAAGCAGCTCGGACAGCGACAATCAAGCGGTGAAGACCGCAAAAGCGGAGGAGTGAACCATGAGAATGAATTCGATAATCCTGGGCCTTTCGGCGGGCCTTCTGTCGTCGACCGCGTTCGCAGGCGACGTTCGCGTGATGTGGTACTCGGATGGCGTCGAGGGCGAGGTCATACAGGACCTGCTCAACCGCTTCATGAAAGACAATCCGGACATCAACGTCATTCTCGACAATGTCGCCTACAAGGTTGTCCAGGAGCAGCTTCCGGTCGAACTCGAGGCAGGACGGGGTCCAGATATCGCCCGCGTCACCAATATCAAGGAACTCGCCGATCATTGGCTCGACCTGACCCCTGTGGTTGCCGATCCAGCATACTGGCAGACGAATTTCGGCGACCAGTTCGACTGGATGCGCCCTGACGGTTCCAAGGTCATTCCGGGTTTCATGACCCAGCTCACGCTGACCGGCGGCTTCGTCAACAAGACGCTTTTCGAACAGGCCGGCGTGCCGATCCCGGCCGACACCGCAACCTGGGACGAATGGGTCGATGCGGCCGGCAAGGTGCAGCAGAGCCAGCAGCTCAACGCAGCCTTTGCCATCGACCGCAGCGGCCATCGTATCTCGGCGGCGAACATTTCTTATGGCGCCAATTACATCGGCGGTGATCGACTGCCGGCGCCGATCGACGCCGGCACGAAAGCCTTCGCCGAAAAGCTGGTCAATTGGGTTGCCGACGGCCGCATGAACAAGGAGATCTGGGTGTCGGCGTCGGGCACCACCTATCGCGCCGGGGCCGACGACTTCATCAATGGGCAGATTGCCTACTATTATTCGGGCAGCTGGCAGGTTGCCAACCTGGCCAGCAAGATCGGCAAGAACTTCGACTGGGTGGCGACGGGCTCGCCGTGCGGCACCGCCGCCTGCACCGGCATGCCGGGGGGCGCCGCGCTGGTCGCCGTCAAATACACCAAGAACGCCGCCGAAGTCGGCAAGGTGATGGACTTCCTGGGCCGCGAGGACATCATGCGCGAATTCACCGAGCGCACCCTGTTCCTGCCCGCACACAAGGGCGTTCTCGCCGGCAAGATCGATTACAAGACCGATGACGAGAACGTCAAGGCGTCGCTCGAAGCCTTCCTGAAGGCGTCGGGCAAGATCGCGCCGAATGCCGCCGCCCTGCCGGCATGGAAATGGGGAACTCCGGTTTATGGCGCGCTGGTGACCCGCATCAGTCAGGTCATGGCCGGCGAGCTGAAGCTCGACGAGGCTTTCGTCCGCATCGACGAGGACATCAAGGCACAGGTGGCCGAGGCATCGAAGTAGCGTCGCGGCAGTGTCATGGGAGACGTCCGAAACGGCATAGCAACCCGCGCCGGCGCCATGATCCTGGCGCCGGTCGGCTGGCTTGCGAATGTTTTCGATGCGCCACTGCGCATGTTGCAACGGCGCACGGGCAGCAATGGCATGGCCGTGTTCTTCCTGGCGCCGAACATGCTGGTGTTCGGCATTTTCGTGCTGTTTCCGCTGGTCATCAACATCCTCTATTCGATGACCGGTGGCGGGGCGCTGTTCCTCGGCGACCGCACCTTCGTCGGCGCCGATCAGTATGGGCGGCTGTTCAGTTGCGGCAGCTATCTCGATCCGAAGAGCTGCACCGAGGACCTGTTCTGGATCGCGGTTTGGAACACCCTGGCCTTCGTCGTGCTGCAAGTGGCGATGATGGTCGCCGTGGCGCTTGTCACCGCGCTCGTGCTCAACCGTGAGTTGCGTGCGCGCAGTTTCTGGCGCGCCGTGTTCTTCTTCCCTGTGCTTTTGTCGCCAGTCGTGGTCGGTCTCATCTGGCGCTGGATCCTGCAGCGGCAGGGATTGCTCAACCTGATGGTGTTCGAGGCGGGCGGAACCCCGGTCAACTGGCTGGTGGAGCGCAACTGGGCCTTCACGGCGACGATCATGGTATCGGTCTGGGCCCATGTCGGCTTCTATGCGCTGATCCTTCTCGCCGGCCTTCAGGCCATTCCGAAAGACCTCTATGAGGCCGCCGAGATGGACGGAACCCGGCCCTTGCGCGTCTTCTGGCGCATAACGCTGCCTTTGCTGGCGCCCAACCTCCTGGTCGTGCTGGTGCTGACACTCATCCGCGCCGTGCAGATATTCGACGAGGTCTATGTGCTGACCGGCGGCGGTCCCGGGACCAGCACGCTGTTCCTCACGCAGTACATCTACGAGGTCGGCTTCGCCTCGATGCTGCGCAATCCGGGGCTCGCCTCCGCGGCCTCGATCCTCATGGGAGCGGTGCTGGTCGTGCTGACCTTGATCCAGCTGGGCATCGCAAGGCGCAACGAGCAGCGGGGCAAAATGCGATGAGCAGGGTTGCGGAATTTCTGTTCCGCCGGCGCGGCGGCGCCGGCTGGCACTGGACCGACGTTTTCACCTGGTTCTGGCTGATCGGCGGACTGATTGTCATGTTCGGCCCGGCGCTCTGGCTGGTCAACTCGTCGTTCAAGACGCCTGCCGCGCTGGCGGAGTTCCCCCCGACTGTTTTGCCCTATGTCACCGCCGAAGCTATCGTGGAGGGGTACGAGGAGCCGCTGCAGCTATTCGAAGTGCGCAATGACGACGGCAGCGTGCGCGTGCTCGCCGAAGTGCGCCGCCTCGGCACCGTCGCGCAGATGGTCGATCCCGCCAACCCGGGCGAGATCATACGCGTCAACATCCAGAACCGTACGCCCAAGCGCAGCATCGCCTTCGCGCTCGACAATTATGTCCAGCCTTTCCTCGCCTTTGACTTCTTCCTCTACCTGCGCAACTCGGTCTTCGTCACCGTGGTCGCCACCCTGATTACGCTCCTGACCAATTCGATGGCTGCGTTCGCACTGTCGAAGTACAATTTTCGGGGACGCTCGGCCGTGATGATGCTCATCGTCGCGACGCTGATGGTGCCGCTCTCCGTCATTCTGGTGCCGCTCTATTCGGTCATCTCGGCAATGGGACTGTTCAATTCGTTATGGGGCGTGATCCTGCCCACAGTGGCGACGCCCACGGGCGTCTTCATGCTACGCCAGTACATGCTGACGATTCCCGACGAGCTGATCGAGGCAGCGCGCATGGACAAAGCGTCCGAATGGCAGATCTACTGGCGCATCATCCTGCCGCTGACCGCCCCCGCGCTGGCGGTACTCGCGATCTTTTCCGTCGTCTGGCGCTGGAACGACTTCCTCTGGCCACTGATCGTTTTGTCGCGCAAGGAGGTCTATACGCTGCAGGTTGGGCTCAACACCTATGCCGGCGAACTCAACGTGCAGTGGCATTACATCCTGGCCATGACCGTCGTCACCATGATCCCGGTCGTGCTGGTGTTCATTTTCCTTCAGCGCTTCATCACCACCGGCATTGCCGGCTCCGGTCTGAAATAGAGGCTACCATGAGCCAGATCACACTCACCGACGTATCGAGGGCATTCGGCAAGATCGGCGTGCTGCACGACATAAATCTCGATATTCTTGACGGTGAGCTGATCGTCTTCGTCGGCCCCTCCGGCTGCGGCAAGTCCACGCTGCTGCGGCTCATCGCCGGGCTTGATCGGCCGACAGGCGGCGCCATCGCGATCGACGGCAAGGACGTGACCACCGTTCCGGCCGCCGACAGGGGATTGGCGATGGTGTTCCAATCCTACGCGCTGTACCCGCACATGAGCGTGCGCCAGAACCTGGCCTTCGGACTGGAGAACGCCCGTATGGCGCGCGCCGAAATCGATGCGCGCATCGCCGAAGCCGCGCGGATGCTGGAAATCGCGCCGTATCTCGACCGACGCCCCGGCCAGCTCTCCGGCGGCCAGCGCCAGCGCGTCGCGATCGGCCGCGCCATCGTGCGCAATCCAACCGCTTTCCTGCTTGACGAGCCGCTGTCCAATCTCGACGCCGAACTGCGCATCTCGACACGCGCCGAACTGGCCGCGCTGCACGAGCGGCTGTCGGCGACGATGGTCTATGTCACGCACGACCAGATCGAGGCGATGACGCTTGCCGACCGCATCGTCGTGCTGCGCGCCGGCCGCATCGAGCAGATTGGCACGCCGCTCGAGCTCTACAATCATCCGGCCAATCTGTTCGTCGCCGGTTTCATCGGCGCACCGCGTATGAACCTCCTGCCGGTAAAGGTGGCAGCCGGGGGCACTGGCCGGTCAAGCCTCACGCTGGACGGATCAGCTGGATTCGAGATCGACGGGATTGTCAGCGCGACCAATGGCGACGTGACGCTCGGGCTGCGGCCGCATCACATCAGCCTCGCCGATGCCGGCAAGGGAGACATTGCGGCGCGCGTCGCGCTGGTGGAAGCCCTCGGCTCCGAGACAATCGTCCACACCAGGACAAGCGGCGGCCAGACCATGCTAGCGGTTGTCGCCGGACAATATCCGGTGGCTTCCGGCGACACGGTGGATCTGAAGTTCGATACCAGCCATCTGCATCTTTTCGATGATACCGGCGTGCGCATCGCTGTGAGTTAGAAGTCGGCTAACCCCGTCCGGGATGGCCCTGGACGATGACTGGGCGTCCCGGCATGGCCCTGGATCGCGCTCGTGCTGGGCGCTGCGGGGATAGCGAAGCTCGATTGGCCCACTTCAGCGAAGTTGGCCACAAGCCGTTGATGTTGAAAGATTTTGGTGGGGCTCGGAGGTGTGCCGGGAACGTTGATTTCATTGACTTTCTCGTGGGCCAAAATCAGAACTCTTCCCGTAACGTTCCGTATAGTTCCGCGACAGCCAAATAGTCGAACATAGCGACCCTATTCCTCCCTCGCGCCAACAGCCGCCGATCTTGCCCTTCTGGTGCAACAGGCCGGAGCGTACCGAACACCTCGCCGGCGCGCTCGATCGGATACTCGTTGATATTCAGCAGCGTGACGTCCATACAATTGCGCTGCGGGCGCTGCCTCGCCATAGATGGTCGCGGTGTCACGCCAGCGCGCGGCGCCACCCGCCGCCCAGGTGCCGATCCCGATGCGCGGTACCGAGCGGCCATCCCAAAGCTCCATCATCTGCATCCCCGCCTCCATTATCTCAACGACGCAGGCTGGCGTGGCGGGCATGCTCGCGGATCTCTTCGCGAGAAATGCCAGCATCCGCCAGTGTGCTGTCTGGGGCCTGCCTCAAGCTCGCAAGCGTCTGGCGATAGGCAAGCCAGCGGGCGAAACGGTGTCGAAGTTTATACAACATGATCGTCTCCTTTGGCGCGCAGAAAGCCCGCGCGCTTGGGTTGGTCGAAAGCGCAAAGCATCTGCGCGAAGCGCATGCGCGATCGAAAGGATTGCGCTGGCTTCTTGGCCAGCCGAGGCACTTGTCACTGTCGCTCCAAGCAGAATTGTCCAACGCCTCCAATGCCTGCATACTTGCGCGTGATGCCCGCTTCGCGCTACAGCCACGGTCGCAAGGAGTTTTTCATTTCTGCAAAATGGATATCGACTGGGACGATCTGAGGTTGTTTCTCGACGTTGCGCGGCTGGGTGGCTTGAGCGCGGCGACGGGAACTACGCGCCTCAGCGCAGCCACCCTTGGACGACGCGTCACCGCGCTCGAAAAGCAGATCGGCGAACCGCTGTTCGTGCGTCAGCAGACAGGCTACCGGCTGACCCCGGTCGGTGAAGAACTGCTGCGGCGCGCCGAAGACGTCGAGGCAGCAATGCAGTCGCTGACCCGCTGGCGCGAGGGAAACCTGCCCGACCGCATTGTCCGCGTCTCGGCCGGGCCATGGACCTCAGCCTTCGTTTCCGCCCATATCGGCGAGATCTGGACGGTCGATGACGGAATAAGGGTGGAGCTCGTCACCACCACCGACCGCGTCGACATTGGCCGCCGTGCCGCCGACATCGGCATCCGCAGCGAGCGCCCGACCGAGCAGTGGCTGGCCGGCCGTCAGAGCGGCAAGGTCGCCCACGCCATTTATTCCGGACGCCACCTGATCAACGGCATCGCCGCCGGGTTGTTCGTCGGCGTCACCGGCGAAGGGGCAAACATTGCCTCGGCGCGCTGGCTGCGAGCCCATCACGGCGACCGCATCGCCGTGCGCGGCAACAACACCCATTCGGTGCGCGAACTGGTGGCCGCCGGCGCCGGCCTTTCGATCTTTCCGTGCTTCGTGGGTGACAGCGATCCGCGGCTGGTTCGCGTCGCTCAGCCTATCCCCGAACTCGAAACCGACCAATGGATCGTCACCCATCACGAGGAACGTCACTCCCCGCCGGTACGAAAAGTCGCCGACCGGATTACCGCCTTGATGCGGGCGCACCAGCCGCTGTTTCGCGGCGAGACGCCAATCCGATAAGCATTCTGCTCAAGGTTTCTCAATGCGGATGAAAAGATAGCCGCGTTCGTCGAAATCATGCCTCACCGTTGCATATACCAGCCAGTCGGTCATGAAGGCTCGCCCTGACGCCCCTTACTGCGCAATGGGGAGGAAATCCTGCGCATGGGCGCGATTACGCCCGGTCTATTTAGCTGCGCCCCACCATGCGCGCCTATAACACGAAGAAGTCGTCCACTGTGAGGAATGTGCTCGGGTCCAGGGCGGCAAACTTGACAGTCGCCGCTCCTCCTGCCCCGTCCACATCGAACAGCAGATCGCCGGTCTCCTTGTCGTAAATGATGTGGTCGCTGTCATCCATGGCGTGCTTGCCGACGACGAAAACCGCAGCGGAAAGCGAGCCGGCCGACAGCCCGACGAATGCGGAGCTGTCCAGCCAGAACACATCGTCGAGCGCATTGAAGTCTTCTATCCTGTCGTAGTTCGCCGGCCCAAGTGTGTCGAACACGAAGACATCCCTGCCCGCGTCGCCGGCCAGCCGGTCGCGGCCGGCGCCGCCATTGAGGATGTCGTCGCCAGCACCACCTCGCATGTCGTCGGAGCCGGCGCCGCCGTCGAGGACGTCGTCGCCAGTGTCACCGCGGATGCCGTCTGCGCCCTCACCACCGCTGATCTCGTCATCGCCAGCGCCGCCCTTCAGCCAATCGGTGCCCGCGCCTCCAATGATGTCGTCGGCGCCCGCGCCGCCGAACAGCTGGTCGTGGCCGGCACCGCCGTCGAGCGTATCGTTGAACGGGGTGCCGCTGATGCGGTCGCCGCCGCCCACCGCGGCGACGAGCACGGCATGATCATAGCCTGCGTAGCTCACGATGTTTTTGGCGTCGGTCAGGGTGATGGATTCAGCTGGCGGAGTGACCGTGATCGTAATCGTCGCCACATTGCTGTTGCCCTGGCCGTCCGTAGCGTAAACCGTAAAGCTGTCGGTGCCGATGAAGCCGGCCTCCGGCGTGTAGTCGAACAGGTTTCCGCTCAGAAAATCCGCATGATAGTGCAGGGTAGTGCCATAATGACCCTGATGAAACGGGTAGTAGTTACCGTCGAAACTCGTCTCCTGCTCCAGGGTGCCGCTGTCCGGCCCGTCTACGACGATAAAGTTCAAGAGATCGTAGTCGGCATCTGCCGCACTGAACTTGACGTCGTCGAGAGATTGCGCCTGCGAAATCGACAAGTCCAGGTCGGCAACGGTGGGCGCGTGATTAACGAAGGTGTCGGACTGAAGCACGCCCCCTTTCAAGATGATCTGGTGCTGACCGTATTGGGTGTTTTCGCCGCCGAAATATTCGTTCGCCCCGATCCATGTCACCGTGAGGTCGTCGGGGCTGTCGGCGCTGATCGAGACGATCTGGACCGACTGGAAGGCCGCCTGGTCGGACACGGTGCGCAGTAAATTGCCTTCGTTGTCGAAGACCTGCGTTTCCACTGTCGTCCAGGTTTCGGTCCTGCCCTCGTGGGTGAAGCTGGTGATGGTGAAGAAGCCGTCGAAGACATCGACCGAAGCTAGTTCGATCCCACCGAAAGGGAAATCCGGCTTTGCGCCTATCGGTCCGATTACCTCGCCGTCTGTTTCCGTAATGCTGAAAAGGACCGCGTCAGGGGTCGGATTGGGATTCTCGGGTTCGTTCCATACGATGAGTTCACGGCCATTGCTTAAGGTCGGCATCTTCCTTGCCTTTGCGCCTGGACGTGCTGCGGATGCCCCCAATTCCAACAGTAACATGTTACGCGAGACGGATCGGTGACAAACCCAACCGCCCTTCGCCTTCTTCGAATGTGGTTAATTCTGTTTCTCGGGCGCGGAGTGATCATGCCCAACTGTCTGATTGGATGGAGGAGCGGGGGCTTTTCGCCGACAAAACTCGGGTGGCCTTCACCATTCTCTGGGACTTCGTCCCGCTACACTTTCTCATTGAATGACGGCGACGCTGCGCAAAAACTGCTCGCCTCCCAGCACGACGAAAGACACGACCGTCATCATCAGGCCGCGTTGGAAGCGTGCCTGCTTTATGATCCTGACGCGTGACGTTTTCAGCAACTCGGTGGCCAAAACCGAGGTCCAGTCCGACCTCAAGGCTTGGTGCATCAGGTCACGGACATCGGCAAAGTAGCTGGGGTCGACATAGTACACCGGTGGGGCCTTGGAACCATGAGACGTCTTGCCATTGAATTCGCATCACGCCGCTTGTGGGGACGTGCTGGTGCTGATGTGCATCGCTTACTTTCAGCCGATTACGCGCGCCGAACTGTCGTCCTTCTTCGGGAAGGAGATTTCTCGCGATCTGATCGGCCATCTGCGCGGGGCGAAGCTGATCGCTTCGGGCCCGCGCAGCCCGACGCCAGGCGCGCCATACACCTACGTTACGACAAAAGAATTCCTGCTGGAGTTCGGCCTCGACACGCTGCGGGATTTGCCGGATTTCGAGGCGCTTGAAGATGCCGGGCTGCTGTCGAAGGAGAAGCTGCTGGCTGGTGACATCATGCCGGGATTTGAAGATATCGACGATAGTGGTGCGAGCATCGCGCTCGACGAATAGATGATCCCCATTTAGGACCGGAGAACCCAGGCGACCTCGCCGCTCGTCAGAATGAGAAGCAGGTCGGACCTCTATGCGAGAGCGGCCCTGTTCCTCCCGACAGAACCGCCGCACGTCGGGATGCGCAATGGCTTGTCAGATCCGCTTTAGCTCGAGCGCATGGCGATGCCTACGCAGCGGATAAACGCGAGATGTGCGTTCGCGCTCCCCGATTAGCCGCTTCCTTGTCAAGGTTGATGATGTTCGATGTTTGTTCTATAGCAAGCTGTCGCTTGTGGTGGTCAGTTCAAAAAATTGATTTGTGCGGCACGCCCGCTGCCTAGATGTTACGGACTTCGCATGAAGGGCCGATTACGAGGGGTAACCATGGTTCACACTGCACGCCTCCGCCACGATTCTCTGGCCGCCCCCTCCAGCAGAAACGTCCCTGCAAAATGGCTCGCCGCCGCGGCCTTCGCGGCGATCGGCTTGCTCGCGGCCCCGGCCGCACAGGCGCAGGAAGCGCCTCCCGCGCCCGTCGTCACGGTAGCCAAGCCGCTGGTGCGCGATATCGTCGAGGACGATGAGTTCGTCGGCCGTTTCGAAGCCGTCGACCAGGTTTCGCTGCGCTCCCGCGTCGGCGGCTATCTCGACCAGGTCCATTTCCAGGACGGTACGCTGGTCAAGCAGGGCGACCTCCTGTTCACCATCGACCAGCGGCCGTTCAAGGCGGCGCTGAACCAGGCGCAGGCGCAGGTCGACTCGGCCAAGACCCTGGTCGAATTCAGCAAGATGCAGTTCGAGCGCGCCGAGACCCTGTCGCGCGAAGGCAACATACCGGTTTCGACACTGGACGACCGCCGCCGCGAATATCTCGCCGCCCAAGCGCAACTGGACGGCGCGGAGGCGGCACTTGAAAACGCAAGTCTCGATCTCGAATTCACCGAGATCAAGGCGCCGTTTTCCGGCCGGGTCGACCGCCGGCTCATCTCGCCGGGCAATCTGGTGCAGGCCGACCAGACCGTGCTGACCACCATCGTCTCGATCGACCCGATCGACTTCTATTTCGACATCGATGAGCGGACCTACTTCGCTTATGCGCGCGACGCCCGCGAGCGCGGCGGCGTCATGCAGGAGGGCGCCGGCGGCGTCGATGTTGTCGTCCGTGTCGCCGACCGTGATGAAGCGACGTTCAAGGGCAAGCTCGACTTCGCCGAGAACCGTCTGGACGAAGCTACCGGCACGATGCGGGCCAGGGCGCGCTTCGACAACAAGGACGGCGTGCTGCAGCCGGGCATGTTCGGCCGCATCAACGTGCCCGGCTCGCTGCCGCATCCGGGCGTGCTTCTGCCTGACGAGGCGATCGGCGCCGACCAGAACCGCCGCATCGTCTTCGTTGTCGACGAGGCAGGCCTGATCTCGGCCAAGCCGGTCCGCACCGGCCCGCGCATCGACGGCTATCGCGTTATCCGCGAGGGCCTCACCGGCGAAGAGACCGTGGTAATCAACGGGCTGGTGCGAGTGCGGCCGGGCGTCACCGTCAAGTCCGAGATGACCACGTTGCCGCCCAAGGTTGAAGCCGAAGGGCAGACGCAATGAACTTCGCCCATTTCTTCGTCAACCGCCCGATCTTCGCGGCGGTGCTGTCGATCGTGCTCGTGCTCGTCGGCGGCATCGCCTATACGCAGCTTCCGGTCGCGCAATATCCCGAAATCGCGCCACCGACCATCGTGGTGCGCGCCTCCTATCCGGGCGCCGACGCCGAGACGGTCGCCGCGACCGTGGCGACGCCGATCGAACAGGAAATCAACGGCGTCGAGCACATGCTCTACATGTCGTCCTATTCCTCCGGCGAAGGCTCGATGTCGCTCACCATCACCTTCCGCCCCGGCACCGATCTCGACGCGGCGCAGGTGCTGGTCCAGAACCGCGTCTCGATCGCCGAAGCGCGCCTGCCGGAAGAGGTGCGCCGGCTCGGCATCACCACGGCGAAAAGTTCGCCCGACCTGATGATGGTCATCCATATGCTGTCGCCCGACGACACATATGATCAGCTCTACGTCTCGAATTATGCGCGTTCGCGCGTGCGCGACGTCCTGCTGAGACTGGACGGCGTCGGCGACGTGCAGATCTTCGGCGAGCGCGAATATTCGCTGCGCGTCTGGCTCGACCCGGAAAAGCTGTCCGCCTACGGCATGACCGCAGGCGACGTAGTCCAGGCGCTGCGCGACCAGAACGTCCAGGTGTCGGGCGGCTCGATCGGCGCGCCGCCGATTGGCGACGGCTCGGCCTTCCAGTATACGGTCACCACGCAAGGGCGCTTCGAAGACGCGCGCGACTTCCGCTATGTCATAGTCAAGTCGACCGAGGACGGCCGCTTGATCTCCCTGCAGGACGTGGCGCGCATAGAGCTCGGCGCCAGGGACTACGTCACCAATTCCTATCTCAACAACAAGGCGGCGGTGGCGCTCGGCATCTTCCAGCGGCCGGGCACCAATGCCTTGGCCTCGGCGGAAGAAATCCAGGAGACCATCGCGGAGCTTTCGGAGGATTTCCCGGAGGGGCTAGCCTACGAGATCATCTACAATCCGACCGAGTTCATCGCCGAATCTATCAACGAGGTCTATGTCACCATCGCCGAGGCGATCCTGCTGGTGGTGATCGTCATCATCGTGTTCCTGCAGTCGTGGCGCATGGCGATCGTGCCGATCGTGGCGATACCGGTCTCGCTGATCGGCACGCTTGCCGTGCTGCTCGCCTTCGGCTTCTCGCTCAACATGCTCACTCTGTTCGGGCTGGTGCTGGCGGTCGGCATCGTTGTCGACGACGCCATCGTGGTTGTGGAAAATATCGAGCGGAACATCCGGCTGGGGCTCGCTCCGCGCGCCGCTGCGCACAAGACCATGGATGAAGTGGGAAACGCGGTCCTCGCGATCTCGCTGGTGCTGATCTCCGTCTTCGTTCCGGCGGCTTTCATTCCCGGGATTTCCGGCCAGTTCTACCTGCAGTTCGCCATCACCATCGCGGTCTCCACCGCGATCTCCGCATTCAACTCGCTGACGCTTTCGCCGGCTCTCGCTGGCGTGCTTTTCAAGCCGCACATCGAGGAACATTCGAACTTCTTCCTGGCAAGGTTCGGCCGCGCTCTGGCGAACGGGTTCAACAACGGGTTCGACAGGATGGCGGACGGCTATGCGTGGCTGGTGCACAGACTGGTCGGCACGACTCTGGCGCTTGCCGCCATGCTGCTCGTCTTCGCAGGCCTGCTCTACGCGACCTATCACATGCTGCAGGCGGTGCCGCGCGGCTTCATCCCGAACATGGACCAGGGTTATGCGATCGTCGTCGTGCAATTGCCGGAGGGCTCTTCGCTCGCCCGAACGGACGCAGTCATCCAGAAGGCGTCGGATATCATCCGCGAGACGCCGGGTGTCGCCAACGCCGTCGCCTTCGCAGGATTCAACGGCGCGACATTCACCAACGCCAGCAATTCCGGCGTGATCTTCGCGCCATTCAAGAGCTTCGAGGAACGGCTCGAGAGCGGCGATACTTCCGACAAGATCATCGGCACGCTGTTTGGCAGCCTGCAAAGCATCCAGGAGGCCTTCATCATCGCGCTGCCGCCGCCGCCAGTGCGGGGCATCGGCAACTCCGGCGGCTTCAAGATGATGCTCCAGGAGCGCAACAGCGCCGACATGCGGCCGATTCTGGCGCTGGCCAACGAAATCGCCGGCAAGGCCAACCAGACGCCCGGGTTGATGGGCGTCTTCACCACCTTCTCGGCCTCCAGCCCGCAATTCTTCCTGGCGATCGACCGCGACAAGGCGCGCATGCTGAACGTGCCGATCCCCAACATCTTCGAGACGCTGTCGATCAATCTAGGCACCGCCTATGTCAACGATTTCAATGCCTTCGGTCGCGTCTACCAGGTGCGGGCGCAAGCCGACCAGGCTTTCCGCATCGATCGCGACGACATATTGAAGCTGAAGGTGCGCTCGGCGGCCGGCGACCTGGTGCCGCTCGGCACACTGGTCGAGATCCGCGACGTCACCGGTCCCTCGCTCGTGCAACGCTACAACATGTATGTCTCCGTGCCGCTTCAGGGCAATGCAGCGCCGGGTGTCGCCACGGGCACGGCGCTCGACCTGATGGAGGGGATCGCAGCCGAATCGCTGCCGCAGGGCACTTCCTTCGAATGGACTGAACTCGCCTTCCAGGAGCGGCAGACCGGCAACACGGCGGTCTTCATCTTCGGCCTATCGGTTCTGTTCGTCTTTCTGGCGCTCGCCGCGCTATACGAAAGCTGGATTACGCCCTTCGCCATCGTGCTTATCGTCCCGCTCAGCGTGCTGGCCGCCCTCTTGGGCGTCGCCTTCCGCGGTCTCGACAACAACATCCTCGTGCAGATCGGGCTGATCGTGCTCATCGGCCTGGCGGCGAAGAACGCAATCCTGATCGTCGAGTTCGCGCGCCAAGGTGAGGAGCGCGGCCTTGACGCCGTCGAGGCGGCTGTCGAGGCCTGCCGGCTGCGGCTGCGGCCGATCCTGATGACGGCATTCGCCTTCATCCTGGGCGTGGTGCCGCTAGTGATCGCCAGCGGGCCTGGCGCGGAAATGCGCCAATCGCTCGGCACGGCCGTGTTCTCCGGCATGCTGGGCGTGACGTTGTTCGGCCTCTTCCTGACGCCGGTCTTCTACGTTGCTCTGCGCAGGACATTCCGGCGCAGACGGCCTGAAGCCGGCCCGACCCTGGCTTCCAAGAGCGGCGCAGCCGAGTAGACGCCGAGCCGATGAGGCGCCGGGTCCAGGCTGAAGCCGGACCGGCGGGTTCCTGGATCTCGCGGAGGGATGGATCGGCGATCCATCCCTCGAGCGGATCGAGATGTTCCGGCGCGCCGTATCGCTCGCTTCGCATCGTCCACGCCCAGGCCGTCTGGATCGCGCAGAAAAGCGCATCGAGCCGATCGCCGCTGGGGTCGTCGGCCGACCGACGAACAGGAGCAAAAATAGAGGATAGAAACAGGCACAAGATCGCTTCTCCTGCCCTTGGATCGTGGGGCGGGTATAGCGGAGCTCAAGTGGCCCACTTTAGATAGACGTCGGCCATAAATTATTGATATTGAGCGACAATGGTGGGCCCGGAGGACATGCCTTGAACCTTGATTTCATTGGCTTTTTCGTGGGCCAGAATCGTCAACCTTCCCGCATTGTTCCGCACGGTCCCGCGCCCGATGACGGCCGCGTAGCTGTCACCACAGCTCTGCAGCACTTCGGATTAAATCGCCGGCCGCATCGCCTTCAACCGCCTTGGAGAAGCCCTCTCTCCGACAACCGGAAGGCCGGAGATGCTCTGGCGGTACTGCAAAAAGCACAGCAAGCAACTGAAAGCTACTCGCTGACACCTGAAATCCCTGGCTTTCGCCCTGAGCGGGTCCCATCTGATGCTGGACCCATCAATTCCGGCTGGTCGAGGGCAGCGGCTTCAACAGGAACGGGACCGATCGATCCCATCGGCTCTGTAACGGCTTACTGCCAGATGTTGATCGTGGCGAGCGAGCGCGTTAGATGGTCGGAGACCAGCTGCTCGGCGCGCGCCGCATCGCGGGCGGCGATCGCGTCGACGATGAGCTGCAAGTCCTTGTGGGTCTGCTTCCGCACGGGCTCCGGCGCCGGCTTATCGGTGTTGCGGCCGTCGAAATGAACCGCCCGCCGCTCGTTCAAAATGCTGTTCATGATCTGCACCAGAAACTTGTTCTTCGTGCTGGCGAACATCTGCCGATGCAGCGCGTAGATGCTCTCCTTGAAATCCTCCCAACTGGGCGCGGAGACGATCTCGGCTAGGGTTCGCCGCATCTCAGAAATCTCGTCGTCGGCGACACGCGTCACGACGAGGTGCATCATCGCCGGCTCGAACAGCAGCCGACCTTCGACGATTTCGGCAAAAGAAGGGACCGCCTCATGGCTCGCGGCTTTGGTCTGGTCCATTCGGCTGAAAACATCGTGCGCATCGTCGGCCAGAAAAGTGCCGCTGCCGACCCGCCGGTGCACAAGCCCCTGCCGTTCCATCATGGCTAGAGCGCTGCGGACGGCGGTGCGGCTGGTCCCGAGCTGTTGGGCGAGCTCGCGCTCGTTGGGCAGTTTTGCACCGGGGACCATGAGGCCATCTTTGATGCCGCGCAGCAGCGAACGGTAGACGAGCGACGGCGTCGCCCGGTCGTTGGTGGTTATCGCCGTCAGTTCCGGCGGTGCTGCGGAGTACGCCATCGAAGGTCAGGTCCCGTGAAACACTTGGCAAGAAGCAGAATCAGTCAACTCAAGTCAACCATTCGTGCGCAATCTGGAGCAATCAGCACTCGACATCAACGCGCAGGCCCACTTCAACCGATCCAGCAAGCGCGTCGGACAGATGCTCGGCATAGATCAACGCATGGCGCAGGCCGAAAGAACCAAGCCCGATCACACCGGCCTCGAGGCGCTGGATTATTTGGGCGATTCCGGAATCCGCCAGCCACGAAAGTCCTCGATGAAGGCGCAGAGCGCGCCGACGACGGCTTCGAAGAAGGCCGAACCCGCCTCCGGGCTGGCGAGGAGAGGGTCGCCGAGCGTGCCCTTTGACGAGAGGTCCGCAAAATCATGATAGGTGCGGATCGCCGATGACCCCAAGAGATCGGTCGTCAGATACGCCGATCCAGGATCCGGATAGGTCGCGTCGGCCTTTTCGATCCTCACCAGATCGGGGCGCAGATGCTGAACCATCGCGGTCTCGAATTCGCAGGCATGGCCCATGCCGCCGGGCTCCGATCGCCTCAGTTCCGCGATCGCCTGACGTGCCAGATGGAAATAAGTGAGTGCGGCGATCCTGGCGGCCCCGTAGTGCCGATATCCGAGCGTGGACGCCAACAGATCGATGACCCCGGCATTTCCGCCGTGGCCGTTGACGATCAGGATGCGGCGGAAACCGTGCTGCACCAGCGAGGCGACGACGTCCTCCGCCACCGCGATCAGCGTTTCGGCCCTCAACGTGACACTGCCGGGGAAACGCATGTGGTGGACCGAGAAGCCGAACCAGGGTGGCGGCAGCACCACGGCGTCGCGGGCTCGTTCCGCCGCCGCCAAGGAAACGGCATGGGCGAGCATGGTGTCGGTACCGAGTGGCATATGATTGCCGTGCTGCTCGACCGAGCCCAACGGCAGCATGACCACGGTGCGCTCCCGATCAAGCGATGCGACATCCGGAGAGCTCAGTTCTTCCCACCGCATTTGATCCATCTCCTAAAGTCGGGCGGCGCATCATCGAAAATCCTGGCGCGCTTACGTCTCCAAAGCCATTCAAAAAAGTTGCAATTGATCATGATCGGTTCATATTGTCCAACCGCAGAGCCCTGAGTCAACGACCATTTGATGGTTGCGCCGGCGGATCAAGGCTCGAAGGTGCGCCGAGGCGAAGGGAGGAGTCTCGATGAAACTCTGTAAGCTGTTGACCGCTGCAGTGCTGGTTTCCGGCGCTTTCTTGACGAATCCGACCATGGCCGAGGACATCACGCTGGAGTTCGCGGTCTGGAACTATTCCCTTGAAACCATTCAGGACAACGTCAAGAAGTTCGAGGCAGCCAATCCGGGTATCAAGGTAAAGGTCACCGACTACACCTGGCCGGACTATCAGGACAGCCTCGTCCTGCGCTTTCGTGGCGGTACACCCACCGACGTAATCTATGGCGGTCAGGATTGGTTGCCAGCCTGGGCCGCAGGCGGATTCGTGGCGCCGCTGGACGACATCGCGCCGGCAGGCGCGGTGGACGACCTGAAGAAGGACATTGCCGGCTTTGCGTTGAGCGACATGACCTACAAGGGCAAGCTCTACGGCCTTCCCTATTACGCCGATACGATCTCTTTCATCTATAACAAGAAGATCCTTGAGGATAAGGGCATCGCCGTGCCCAAGACCTGGGAGGAGGTAACCGCGGCTGCCGAAGAGCTCAAGGCTGGCGGCATGGAGCATCCGATTTCCTATGAATACAATCAGGAGCTCCCGAACTTCTTCGACGCCTTCGTGGCGCAGGCCTATGGCCGCGGCGCGCAACTCTTCGATGCCGAGCAGAAGGCCGCTTTCGACAATCCAGAGAACGGCGCCTACAAGCAACTGCAGTGGCTTGCCGACGCCTTCTCCAAGGGGCTGGTACAGCCGGAAACGCATGAGTCGAAGATCATCCTGGCGATGAACACCGGCCAGCACGCCTTCACCGTCGTCTTCAACTATGTGCTGGCGGCGATGAACAACGCCGCCGACCAGCCGCTCGCCGGCCAGTTCGCTCTGGCGCCTATGCCGGGCGAGGCGCACACCACGCTCGGCTTCTCGAAATTCTATGCGGTGACGGCGAAGACGGCGGCCGATCCGGCACGCGCCGAAGCCGCCTGGAAGTTCATCAACTTCATGGCCGGCAAGCCCTATACGGTCGCAAAGCGCTGGGCCGCAGAGAAGGGCCTCGGCTTCGGGCAGCTTCCGCTGTTCGAGGACCAGTCGGTCATTGAAGCCTGGGGCAAATGGATCGACATGCCGACGCTGAAGCAGCAGGTCGCGACGGCGCGGGCGGGGACCTGGACGGAGTGGGGCTCGCAATGGTCGGCCTATTTCCGCCCGCTGCTCGCCAAGGCCATGGTCGGCGAAGCTCCCGTCGAGCAGGTCATGAAGGACGGCGCGGAGCGCTGGAACCAGATGCGGGAACAGTTCGCCAGCCGCTAGGTCCGCGATAAAAGCGGCGAGTTGCCGATACCGGCCGCTCGCCGTCCAACTGAAAAGCGGACCTGCCGATGTGGACCACGCAACGCTTTCCGGCCATCTGGCTCCTGCCGGCGCTGCTGCCGGTCGCGCTGATGACGATCTATCCGATCGCCTATGCGCTGTGGACCAGCATGCATTCGGTGCTGCTGCTTTTCCCCGACACGCCGTTTACGGGCATCGACAACTATGTCCGCGTGGTCAAGAGCGGTTATTTCCTCGATGCGCTCTACAATTCCCTGCTCTTCACCGCGATTGCCGCCCCCCTGGTGGTGGTGCTCGGCACCTTGACCGCGCTGTTCCTCCAGCGCCGGTTCCTCGGCTCGAAGATCGTCCGCTCGATCGTGCTCCTGCCCTGGGTGCTGCCCGGGGCAATCAGCGCGGTGCTGTGGATCTGGGTGTTCCATCCCAGTTTCGGCGTGCTCAACGGCACGCTGCGCGCGCTGGGGGCGATCGACGGCTCCATTCCCTGGCTTACCTCGCCGAAGCTCGCGCTGATCTCAGTCGTGGTGGCGCATGTCTGGACTCAGATCCCCTTCGCCGTGGTGCTCATCATGGCGGCGCTTTCGGCGATCAATTCGGAGACGCTGGAGGCCGCGGCGATCGATTGCCGCAGTCCGGCCCGGCGCTTCCGCCATGTGATCCTTCCCGAGATCAAGCCGATGATCGTGGTGCTCCTGATCTACAATGCCCTGGCGGCCTTCACGACCTACGACCTCGTCTACGCCATGACCGGCGGCGGGCCCGGCACGGCCACCACGCTGCTCTCCTTCCAGATCTGGAAGGAAAGCTTCTCGATGTACGACTTCGGCACGGGCTCGGCGGTCGCCTTCATCGTCGTGGCGATCTCCGCAGTGATGATCCTGGCGATCACCCGCGCCTTGCCGTCCGACCTGTTCGAGGGCGACTGAGATGCCAGGCCGCCGCAATCCGCTGCTCACCTTCCTCTTCGCTGCACTGATCCTGCTCTTCACCGGTGGGCCGGTGGCGCTTGCGCTCTATGGCAGCCTGGTACCGGACCGCATTCTGCTTGACCCCAACCGCAGCGTTCTTTCCGAGGGACCGAGCCTCGAAAGCTATCGCTATGTCTTCACCGGCGAGTTGCCGGCATCCTACCGGCAGGCAAGCGCCAACCGCGCGATGATCTCGGACGCCGCGCGCCAGGTGCCGCAGAGCCTTGTCAATTCTTCCATCATTGCGTTGAGCGCAATGCTGCTCAACATGCTCCTCGGCGCACCTGCAGCCTTCATCTACGCGCGCCATGCATTTCCCGGAAAGAAGCTCAGCTTCATGTTCCTGATCCTGTCGCCGCTGGTTCCGGCGATAGCGCTGGTGACCCCGATCTACATGATGCTCGAGGGCCTGGGGCTGACCGGAACCCGGATCGGGATCATCCTCGTCCACACGGCCAAGGCCCTGCCCTTCACCGTGCTGATCCTCTCCGTCTTCTTCCGCAAGATGCCGCAGGAGCTGTTCGAGGCTGCAGTCCTCGACCATTGCAGTCGTCTGCAGGCCTTCCTGCGCGTCGCGTTGCCGCTCGCCTTGCCGTCGATCGGCGCGACCGGCCTGTTCGCCTTCATGCTCTCCTATTCCGAATTCATGTTCTCCATGGTCTTGTCCGGCGACGCCGCCACCCGGCCGGTATCAGTGGTGATGGCTGCCCTGGCGCGCAACACCGATGTCTCGTGGAGCCTGCTCAACACGGCAATCTTCATCGCAATCGTTCCGACCCTGGTGCTGGTCGTCCTCGTATGGCGCTTTGTCGTCGAAGGCCTGCTCAACGGCTCGGTCAAGGGATAGCATCATGGACGAGACAATCGGCAACGAAGCGCTGCATCCGCTGAAGAGCCGTCCGCGCGGCGCGACCCAGCATGTAACCGCCGGGCCCTATTCGCCGGTGCTGCAGGTGGACGCCCGTCATCTCGTCGTCAACTCCGGCCAGGTCGCCGTCGACATGGACGGCAATGTCGTGGGCGATACGATCGAGGAGCAGGCCGCCGCGACGCTGCAGAACTGCGAAAGGCAGCTGGCCACCGCTGATTGCGGGCTGCGCGACGTCTTCAAGGTCAACGTCTACCTCGCCGACCTTCGCCATTGGGCGCGCTTCAACGCCGTCTACGAGAAGGTGATGGTAGAGCCGCTGCCCGTGTGCACTGCCGTGCAGTCCGCTCTTCTCCCAGGCTTCCTGGTGGAGATCGAAATGTGGGCCGTCGCTGCGAAGGGGTCGTGACTTGGCGTCCGTCGAACTGAAGAACGTCTCGAAGACTTTTGGCCGTGTCGAGGCCGTGCGCGACGTGTCGCTGACCGTGAACGACCGCGAGTTCGTCGTCTTCGTCGGCCCCTCGGGCTGCGGCAAGTCGACTTTGCTCCGGATGATCGCCGGGCTGGAATCCGTCAGTTCGGGCGAAGTCTGCATCGGCGGCAGGCCTATGAACGACGTGGCGGCGGCCGACCGCGGCATTGCGATGGTGTTCCAGTCCTATGCACTCTACCCGCATATGAGCGTGGCCGAGAATATGGGCTTCGCCCTGAAGATGCTCGGCACGGCCAGGGCCGAGATCGACCGGAAGGTCGTCGAGGCGGCGGCCATATTGCGCCTGGAGGAGCTCCTGTCGCGCAAGCCGCGCGAGCTTTCCGGAGGCCAGCGCCAGCGCGTGGCGATCGGCCGGGCGATCGTGCGCAAACCCGATGTCTTCCTGTTCGACGAGCCGCTCTCCAATCTCGATGCCGACCTGCGCGCGCAGATGCGGGTCGAGATCGCGCGGCTCCACAGGCAGCTCGAAACAACCATGATCTATGTCACGCATGACCAGGTCGAGGCGATGACGCTGGCGGACCGCATCGTCATCCTGGACAAGGGCCGGGTCGTGCAACAAGGCCGGCCGCTCGATCTCCACGAGCGGCCGGCCAACCGCTTCGTCGCCGGCTTTCTCGGCCAGCCGAAGATGAACTTTCTTCCGGCCGTCGCGGAGCGCGTGGGCGATGCCATCGCCTTCCGTCTCGCGGCGGACCGCCAGCCGCTCTTCTCCACGCGCGAAGGCCTGCGCCTCGCGCCCGGCGGCACCGCGGAGATCGGCGTGCGTCCCAACGCCATTTCGCTTGTCGAGGACAAGGGCATTGCGGCCGAGATCGTCCTCGTCGAGCGGCTCGGCGGCACGAGTCTGCTCTACCTGAAGGTCGACGGCCTGCCCCAGCTCGTGACAGTGGAACTGCAAGGCAAACCGGCCGCAACGATCGGTTCGTCTGTCCGCTTCCGCTTCGACCCGGCCGACGCTCATGTTTTCGACGGTCAGGGGCGCAGTTGCAGGCTCTAGGTAAATCATCGGCCAGATAGCCACGAGCCGGCCTTAGCGGAACCGCCGGCTGCGGAATTCAGGCTAGATACGGACTTGCCGGAGCAGGAAGGCCGGCCCCAACGAAGCCCTCCGCGAGGGCACGGCCGATTCCCCCCACCGCCGCTGAAACAACAGCCAGCGCTCGATCTTCATCTTCCGACGATGATAAGGACATGCAATCAGCCGCACCCGGCCCGCGCGCCCGCCGGACCGCGGAAGGTCCGCGGCCCGGCCTGTCGCTCAGTGTTTGAATTGGGCGACGTTATCCTTGGTAAGGCGCATCACGCCAGTCTCGACTTTTTCCGGCAAAGGATTGACGCCAGCCGCTTTGTAGTCCGGCACGACCTTCATGCCATCGGTATTCAGCCAATGAAGGAGATGCACGGCGAGAAAAGCTTCGACATAGGATTTTTGAACCACGGCGCCGACGATCGTTCCGTCCTCTATGTAGGGAAGCATGTCGTCGTTCCGGTCCATCGCGACGATCTTGACCTGGCCTTGGCGACCGGTCTCATGCACCGCGATGGCAGCACCTTTGCCGCTGTCGCCGTCGGTGCCGCCGATACCGACCACGTCAGGATGAGCGAGGAGTGACTGGCTGTAGGCCGTGGGGGCATAAGACGGGTCCGCTTTGTCGTTGACCACGTCGACTACTTCGATTTCGGACGCAGATTCCTTGAAGTAGGCCTTGTAGCCTTCGACCCGCTCCAGAACCGAAGGCGCGGGGAACGAACCGAGGATCACCTTGCCTTTGCCGCCGATCGCCTCGGCAAGCATCTTGCCCCCGACCTTGCCGGCTTCGAGGTTCGAGATGCCGAGATACACGGCGCGTTTGGTGCCCGGCGCGTCGCCGATGATCATAGCGACCGGAATTCCGGCATCGACGGCGCGGTCGATGCCGGCCGCAAGCGAGGCGGCGTCGCCAGGAAAGATCAGGAGGCCGGCCGGCTTCCGCGCGATCAGCTCATCGAGTTGCCGCGCCTGGGCGACGGTGTCGAAGTCGAGCGGGCCGGTGAAGCTCGTCTTGATGTTCAGCGATCTAGCGGCGTCTTCGAGAGCTTTGCGGTGGTCGACCCAGAACGGCACCTGCGTGACGATGGAGAGAAACACGTATTCCATGCCCTCGCCCTGGGCGAGCGCTTCATCGCTGAATTGGGGTACGAGGCCGAGTCCCGTCCCGGCAAGGCCAATGCCGCCGAACTTCATCAGGCTGCGGCGGTCGAGATCGAGTGTCGTCATCAGTTTCCTCCCTTCTTCGGTTGGGGCCTAGTGGGCCCTGGCTTACTCGTCGCCGCGGCGCACCAGCATGTCGAGCGCAACGGCCACGACAAGAACGGCGCCGGTGACGATCATCTGCCAGTAGATCGACACGGCGAGCATGGTCATGGCGTTGTTGATCAAGGCGACGAAGACGACGCCGAGAAACGCACCCAGGACGGTGCCCTCCCCGCCGCGCAGGCTTGCGCCGCCGATCACGGCGGCTGCGAGCACCTGCAATTCGAGCGCGTTGCCGGCCGTAGGCGTACCGCTCATCAGCCGCGAGGCGAGGAGGACGCCGGCAAGCGCGGCGAGCAGACCGCTCAGCATGTAGGCGAGCGTGCGGACGCGATCGACGGCCAAACCGGACAGACGCGCCGCCTTCTCGTTCGAGCCGATATAGTAAAGTTGCCGGAAGAAGCTTCCATGCCGCATGGCGAGGTCGAAGACGACAACTAGTGCGAGCGCGACCCAAAGAAGAAACGGCAGGCCGAGAATCTCGGCGCGGCCGGCCCACCCGAAGGCCGGCGGTAGATTGATCAGCGAGAATCCTTCCGTCAACACCAAGGCGATCCCGCGGGCGATCGACATCGAGCCGAGAGTGGCGACCAGGGGATTGACACCGATCCTGGTGACGACGATGCCGTTGGCAAGGCCGATGATGACGCCAAGAGCAAGCGCACCAAGAATCGCCAGCGGGATGGAGGCGCCGCTTAACAGAAGAAGCGCCGTCACGGTGCTCGCTAGCGCCAGCACGGAGCCGACCGAGAGATCGAATCCACCAGAGACCAGGAGCACCGTCATGCCCACAGCGATGATCACGGTCGGCGCCATGCCGATGGCTATCGCACGGAAGTTCGCCAGCGACAGGAAGACCGGCGAAGCCAGCGACATTCCGACGATGATCGCAACGATAAGAACCAGGAGCGTCAACTCGCGCGTCTCGACGAAGCGCCGAAGGACACGGCTGCCGACACGCGAAGGCCACCGACCGACCTCGTCGACGCTCATGCCGCCTCCCCTTCGCGCTTGTGACCGATGCCGGAGGCAAGAGCCATTACGCTCTCTTCCGTTGCCAAACGTGTCGGGAGATCGCCGACGATCTGTCCCTCTCGCATGACGACGATCCGATCGGAGATGGTGAAGAGCTCCGGGAGGTCGGAGGAGATCAAGAGAATCGCCTTACCGGCAGCAGCGAGGCGGCGGATTTCCTTGTGGATCTCCCTTTTTGCTTCGACGTCGACGCCCTTGGTCGGCTCGTCAATCACGACGATCGCCGGGTCGCTCGCAAGCCACTTCGACAGCATCAGTTTCTGCTGGTTGCCGCCGCTGAGTTTTCCAGCCGCCGCCGCAAGGCTCGGCACTCGTATCCGGAAGCGTTCGACCGCCCTACCTGCCGCCGCCGTCGCCGCCGCCCTCTCAATCCAACCGAGCCGCGCGAACCGACGAAGCGCAGTCACGACGAAATTATCGGTGACCGACATCGACAGGAACAGGCCTTCGGCTTTGCGATCATCCGGCACATAGGCGATGCCGCGGGCCATCGCGTCGCGGAGACCACGCAGGCGCGTCGGACGGCCCTTGATCTCGATCGCAGTTCCTCCAGACGGCTGCCGCAGGCCGACGAGGCTGCGTGCAAGCTCGCTGCGGCGCGATCCCATCAGGCCCGCGAGACCGACGACCTCACCGAACCGTATTTCAAGCTCCAGATGTCGAGATTTGCCCTTGGCTCCGTTGCCACGGACTGCAAGCGCCACCGGACCCGGCACGAGCGCCGTCTCGGCTGCGAAGATTTCGAGGTTCCGGCCGACCATGGCGCGCACGACGTCGTCGATCGACGTCTCCGTCACCGCGCGCGTGGTCATCCTTCGGCCATCGCGCAGCACGGTGACGCGGTCGGCAATCCGGAAGACCTCGGCCATGTGATGGCTCACATAGACGATGCCGATGCCCCGGGTCTTAAGCCGAGTGATGATGTCAAACAGCGCTGCGACCTCATCGGAGGTGAGCGCCGAGGTGGGCTCGTCGAGGAGAAGGATGCGAGCGTCGAGCGACAGCGCCTTGGCAATCTCGACGAGCTGGCGCGTGCCCGCGGGCAAGCGGTCAACCGGGCGACCGACATCGATTTCGATGCCGAAGGGGGAGAGGATCTGCTGGGTCCGCCGCCGGAGCTCGCTCCAGCGTATGACCCCGCAGGCCGTCGGAGCTCGGCCGACAAAGACGTTCTCGGCGACCGTTAGGGCCCCGGCGAGGCTAAGCTCCTGGAAGACTGTGCTGATGCCGAGCGCTTGCGCTCTGGAGGGGTCGTCAATGGTGACCGCCCGCCCGTCTATGTTGATCGTACCCTTGTCGGGCGCGACCACACCGGAGAGGATGGCGAGGAGTGTCGATTTCCCGGCGCCATTTTCGCCGACAAGCGCATGCACCTCGCCCTGCCTCAGATCGAAATCGACGTCGCCAAGGGCCCGCGTCGTGCCGTACCACTTCGTGATGCCGCTGAGGTCGAGGAGCGGTGCCGCCATCAGCTCGCCTCCGGAATTCCTTTATCCGCGGCGGCAATGTCCTCGATTCCGTTGGAATAGGTCTCGCGCGTCCGTCCGATATGGATATCCAGAACCGCTATCGTTGCGTCTGCGTCGCCACGCCGGATGGTGTCGAGCATCTGTCGATGCTCCTGGAACGACAGCTTCGTGTGAAGCGGCTTGCCGGCAAGGTGGGTCCGGAGCGCTGCGATCTTGCCGACATAGCGCGCATAGCTGTCGCGGAGATAGCTATTGCCGCAGTGCTCGAAGAAGGCCGCGTGATAGCGGGTGTCCAGGGACAGATAGAGCCGCTGGTCGCCCTGCCGCTGCGCGGCTGCCATGCCGCGCACGATGTCTTCAAGCTCCGCCGCGAAGCCATCTGGGCCGCGCGCGATGGCGAGCCTCAGCGCCGCCGTTTCTACCGCACTCCGGAATTCACAGATCTGATGAACCTCGCGAGCGCTCAGCGTGAAGACGAAGGCGCCGCGCTGCGGATAGATCAGCACCAGACCCTCGGCGCGGAGCTGGGCGAGCGCCTCTCTGACGGGAGTCTTCGACACGCCGAGATCGTCGGCGAGCTGACGTTCAGAGAGAGGCTGACCCAACGCGAGGTCGCCGTGGACGATCGACTCGCGGAGCTGGTGGAGCACGGTTTCCGCAAGCGATTTGGGTCGCTTGATCCTGGCGACGGGAAGCCGGCTGCTGATTTTGGTATTGCCTGCCATCTGCAAGGTGATATACCAGACACCAGAAAGTTCGGCAACAAGAAGCGGCTTCGCTGACGGCTCGTTACGAAGCCAAGGTACGTGCTCCGGGGAGGAGACATGGACAGAGCCGAGCTCGCGCTCGACTGCCGTAACCTGCACGGCGAGGGAATTCTGTGGAACCACCATGACCGCCGGGTCTGGTGGACGGACATCCACGGGAAGCGTCTGTGGTGGCTCGACCCCTCATCAGGTGCTTCGGGTTCAATCGCCATGGCGGACCGCGTCTGCTGCTTCGCGCCCCGCGAGAAAGGCGGTTTCATTCTCGCCCTCGCAAGGGAGGTGGCGTTCTTCGACCCCGGTACCGGCGAACTCGCGACGATCCATCGCTTCGAGCCCGACAAACTGGCGACGCGCCTCAATGACGGCCGCACGGATCGCCAGGGCCGATTCATCGCTGGCGGAATGAACGAGGGTTCCGGACCGGAAAAGTCGACCGTGTTGCGGATCGATCCCGACGAATCGGTAACGACGATCATTACCGGCGTTGGCTGCGCCAACTCGACCTGTTTCTCGCCCGACGGGCGCCGCATGTATTTCGCCGACACCTCCGTCGGAACCATCTGGGTCTATGACTACGATCCGGGCACCGGGGTTCCAGGCAACCGACAAGTCCTCAACGATTTCAAGGGAGAGCCGGGCATTCCGGACGGCTCGTGCGTCGACGCTGAAGGCGCCGTGTGGAATGCCGAATGGGAAGGCCGGCGAGTCGTCCGCATCCTGCCCGACGGGAGCATCGACCGGGTGGTCGAGGTGCCGGTGTTGAAGCCGACCTGCTGCGCTTTCGGCGGGCCTGAACTCGAGACTCTGTACATCACCACATCGCGACTGGAGGCGACGCGGGAGCAGATCGCCGCCGAGCCGACGGCCGGCTCTCTCTTCGCTTTCACACCCGGCGTGCGCGGCGTCGTGGACGCGCCGTTCGCCGGATAGAACCCGTCAAGCGTCCAAGGGAGGAAAGACATGAGCTTCAGCTTTCGATCGTTGATCGCGATAGCAGCGACAAGCGCGGTCGTAGTACTCACGGCAACCGGTATTGCCCTCGCCATCGACTACGCCGCACCGCAACCGCTTCAACCGGGCGCACAGGCGCCGATCACCAAGGGCGCCGGCAAGGACAAGATCCGCATCGCCTACATGCCGCCGGCGACCGAGTTCAACTACTACATCGCCATCGGCGAGGGCCTCAAAGCCGCAGCGGCCGAGAAGGGCAATGTTGAGACCTTCATGCTCGCCCCGCAAAGCGGCGCCGACATCAACGGCCAGATGGGCATGATCCAGGACGTGATCACCCAGGGCGTCGACGCCATCGTCCTGTCGACCCATGACGAGGCGGCCGCCGCTCCGCTCGTCAAGCAGGCCGTCGACAAAGGCATCTCCGTCGTCATCGTCAACTCCGACATCGCCAACTTTCCGACCCCGGTCCATGCCGTGGTCGGCTATTCGCAACGCAAAGGCACGCATAAGATCGGCGAATACCTCCTTGAGAGGCTCGGCGATAAATCGGTCAAAGCCGCGGTCATCGAAGGCCAGCCCGGCTATCATTCGACAGAGCGCGTCGGCGGCTTCCTCGACGCCGTTAAGGGCAAGCCGAATGTGGATATTGTTGCGAGCATTCCCGGCGGCTGGAATGTTGAGGGTGGCAACACCGCCGGCATGGACCTGCTCCAGGGTCATCCGGACGTCGACGTCATCTTTGCCGCGAACGACTACATGATCATGGGTGCCCAACTCGCCGCTAAGTCGCTCGGTCGAAACGACCTGATGCTGCTTGGCAATGATGGCGACACCGCCGCTCTCGAGGAGATCAACAAAGGCACGGTCACCGCGACTGTCAACACGACACCATTCGTCATGGGCCAGATTGCGTTGCAGGTCGCGATCGACGTGCTCGACGGCAAATTTGCAGGAGGCTTTGTCGAAACGCCGACAACGATTGTCGACAAGGCCAATGTGCTGCCGGTTCTGCAGGCGGCCGACAAGCTCTATCCGAAGCCGTCGATACAGTATTGAGAGGAACTCACGTTCCTTAAGCAGCACCTTCCCTCGCTCGGCCGGACCACCCGGTCGGGCAAAGCAAGGATCGCGTGGAGAGCTATGGAAGAGAGCGTTCCCGTCTGGGAGCTGAGGAACGTGACCAAGCGTTTCCCCGGCGTTGTGGCGAACGATTCCGTATCGCTCAGCCTCGTTGCCGGGCGGATTCACGGCCTGCTCGGCGAGAATGGCTGCGGCAAGTCCACGCTTGTCAAGGTGCTGTGCGGGGTGCATCAGCCCGATTCGGGCGAGATCCTGTGTGCGCGCCGGCCGGTCGTGCTTTCCGACCCGATCGCCGCGCGGCGCGCAGGGATCGCCACGGTCTTTCAGGAGTTCTCGCTCGTCCAAACGCTATCGGTCGCGGAGAACATCTATCTCGGCCGGCTTCCGCGAAACCGATGGCGGATAGACTGGCCGGCAATGCGCGAGGGAGCCCGGCGCGTGCTTGGCCGCATCCACGTCGCGATCGACCCGGACGCGATCGTGGGCGAACTCTCAACCGCCGGCCAGCAACTCGTGGAGATCGCCAAAGCGATCGCGGCCAACGCCTCGATGATCATTCTCGACGAGCCGACCACCGCCCTCGGCCCCGACGAGATCGCCGAGCTTCATCGCCTTCTCCTGCGCCTCAGGGACGATGGCAGGATCATCCTATACATCTCGCATCGCCTAGACGAGGTCGTCGAACTCGTCGACGAAGCAACGATCCTCAAGGATGGGCGCGTGGTATCGAACGCAGCGGAAACGCCGGTCGAGATCAGGGCCATTGTCCGTAAGATGGTCGGCCGCGTCGACGAACACTTTCCCAAGGCGGCGAATGCCACGGGTGACGCCCTCCTCGACGTGCGCTCCATCCACACGAGCAACCGCGTCGCCGGCGCCAGCTTTACGGTTGGCCGCGGCGAGGTCTTCGGCCTTGGCGGCGTGCTCGGCTCCGGCCGCACCGAAATCGCCCGCGCCCTGTTCGGGGTCGATGTGCTTCGGCAAGGCGAAATCCGGCTCCGCGGCAAATCGCTCAAGCTTCTGTCCTCGCGCGACGCGATCGCCGCCGGGATCGCGCTTGTGCCGGAGAATCGAAAATCCGACGGGCTCTTCTTCAATTTCAGCGGGCACGAGAACATCTCGATCGCCGGGCTCGGCCGGATCACGCACGGAGCCATGCTCGACCACGCCCGCGAACGACGCCTTGCCCACGGCCTGATCCAGAGCCTCAGAATCACGCCGACTGCCGGGACGGCGCTGGTCGGCGAGCTTTCCGGCGGCAACCAGCAGAAGATCGTGATTGCCCGGTGGCTGTTCGCGGAGGCCGAGCTTTTCGTTCTCGACGAGCCGACCCAAGGTATCGATGTCGGGGCCAAGATCGCCGTGTATCAGCTCATCAACGAGCTTACCGCCGCCGGCAAGGGCGTCATCCTGATCAGCTCCGACTATGACGAGCTGCTCGCGATGAGCGACCGGATCGGCATTGTAAGCCGCGGAAGGATCGTCGCAATCCGCGATGCCCGGAGCCTCGACAAGGCCGACCTGATCAAGGCCTCCGCCGACCGGGAGGAGCTTGCCGCATGAAGCGTTTGGTGAGCAACCAGATCGTCGGTCCGCTTGCTGCCCTTCTCCTGGTGGCTGTCGTCGTCGCGCTCACCACCAACCGCTTTCTCGATGTCGGCAATCTGTCCAACCTAATTCTGCAGGTGAGCATCGTCGCAATCGTTGCGATCGGCTCGACCATCGTGATCTTCACCGGCGGCATCGACCTTTCCCCCGGCTCGGCCATCGCATTGATGACTATGGTTTTCGCCATGGCGATCAAATTCGGGGACGTGCCGCTGCCGTTCGCGATTCTGCTCGTCCTCCTGATCGGCGTGCTCCTTGGCGCCGTGAACGGCGTCCTCACCGCCTACCTTCGTATCCCGTCGTTCATCACCACGCTCGCGGCGCTCTCGGCGTTCCGCGGCATCGCCTTCATGTTCAACAACGGCTCGCCGGTATTCTCCGTGCACCCGAAGCTCGAGCCGATCTTCTACGGCTCTCTTCTCGGGGTGCCGCTGCCGCTCTTCTACGTCGTCGGCCTTTACGCACTCGCCTTCTTCGTCATGCGCTACACCGCCTTCGGCCGCACGATCTACGCGGTCGGCGGCAACCCGCAGGCCGCGGCGCTCTCCGGGCTCAATGTCGCCCGCACGCGCTTCCTTGCCTTCGTCATTGCCGGTGCGATGGCGGCGGTCGGAGCCGTGCTCATGACCGCACGGCTCAATTCCGGCTCGCCCAATTATGGCGTTGGGATGGAGCTCTCGGCGATCGCCGCCGCAGTGATCGGCGGCGCAAGTCTCGCCGGCGGTCGCGGCCAGATCGTGAGCACCGTGATCGGCGCGCTTACCATCGTCATCGTCCAGAACGCGCTCAATCTCAACGCCGTGCCGACGTCGGCCCAGAACGTCATCATCGGCGCCATCATCGTGACCGCGGTCGGCGTCGACATGTGGCGCGGCGAGATCGGTCGCGCACTCGCCTTCATCGTCGGCCCGCTCACCTTGCCAGGACAAAAAGGAAAGGTAGATCAATGACCGCCATAACCTTTTCCCACATCGGCATCACCGTGCCCGACCTCGAAAGAGCAGTCGAGTTCTACTCGATGGCCTTCGACTGTTATGTGATCATGGGGCCGACCAAGGTCAGCCAGGACGACAGCGCTATCGGCCAGATGTGCGACGACGTCTTCGGAGCCGGCTGGGGAAGTTTCCGGATCGCTCACCTCTCGACCGGCGACGGCATCGGCATCGAGCTCTTCGAGTTCCCCAAAACTCGCCCTGAGAAGCGGCCCTTCGAATACTGGCGTCCAGGCATCTTCCACATCTGCCTGCAGGACCAGCATCTCGAAGAGCGCGTCAAGCGCATCGAGGCCCTCGGCGGCCGCCAGCGGATGAGCCAGGTCCGCTACTACTATCCGGACGAAAAACCTTATCGCATGGTCTACTGCGAGGATCCCTTCGGCAATATCATCGAGCTCTACAGTCACTCCTATGAGCTCACTTATTCGGCCGGCGCCTACGTCTGAAGCGCAGGAGAGACGCGGCATGGCGGAACACCCCAAGGTCGTCATCACCGACTACGACTACGGCAATCTGGATATCGAACGGGCCGTGCTGGAGGCAGTCGGGGCGCGCGTCGTAGGGCTCCAGGCCAAGTCGGAGGAGGAACTGGCTGCCGAGGCGATCGACTGCGACGCGATGATGAACCAGTATGCCAGCATCGGCGCGAAGACCATCGAACGCATGCAGCGCTGCCGGGTGATCGCCCGCTACGGCATCGGTGTCGACATCGTCGATGTCGACGCGGCGACCGCCAAGGGCATTCTTGTCACCAATGTCCGCGACTATTGCACCGACGAAGTCGCCGACCATGCGATCGGGCTGTGGCTCGCGCTCGCCCGCAAGCTTTTCCAATACAACGCCGCGACCCATGAAGGGATCTGGCGTTGGCAGACCGGGCAACCGATCCATCGGTTGAAGGGACGCACGATGGGCATTGTCTCCTTCGGCAAGATCGGCCAGGCGATTGCCGAGCGCGCCATAGGCTTCGGCGTCGATATCCTTGCATACGATCCTTACATCAAGAAGGGCGTCGCCGAGGCGAAAGGCGCGCGCCGCGTCGGCAAGGCAGAGATTCTCCAAAACTCCGACTATCTGATGATGCAGGTGCCGATAACCCCCGAGACCCGGCATTTCCTGGGCGCGACGGAATTCCGCCAGGTGAAGAAGGGGGCAATTATAGTGAATACCGGCCGCGGTCCAACTATCGACAACCGCGCGCTTTATCGGGCGCTGACCGAAGGCCGCATCGCCGGCGCCGGCCTGGATGATCCTGAAGAGGAGCCGGCCAAGCTCGCCAAGTGGAACCCAAGCGGCAATCCGCTGTTCTCGCTTGCCAACGTCATCGTGACGCCCCACACGGCGTACTATTCGGAAGAGTCGATCCGGGTTGCCCGCGAAACCGCCGCGTCTGAAGTCGCGCGCGTGCTGACCGGCGGCATGCCGCTCAACCCGGTTAACGCAGTAGAGCTGACGCGAACGCCGGCTCGAAGATAAGGGAGGTCATGCGATGCTCAAGGTTTTCAACGATTTCGAGCGGCAGCCGGCGCTGCTTGCAAAATTCGATGAGGTCGCTAAATGCTACAGCGCCTCATGCGTGTTTGCCGATGCTCAATACCGTCAAGGCGTGATGGATTCGGAGATCAAGCCGGCGTTTCCGGCGAGAATCGTCGGCCAGGCCCTCACGGTCCAGCTCTCTTCCGGAGACCTCGTTGACCCGCTCAGGGCAATCGAGATGGGCAGGGATGGTGACATCATCGTCGTCGACGCGGGGGGCGACCGGCAGACCTCGGTGTGCGGCGGGCTGATGGGCGGGCTCGCAAGGAACCGCGGCATTCGCGGCATGATCATCGATGGCTCCGGCCGCGATATCGACGAGCTTGAGGCGATCGGCTGGCCGATCTGGACCCGCGCCATCACGGCGCGAGGCACGCACACAATGTATTCAGGCCGAAAGGATGAACTCTCGATCAACGTGCCAATTCAATGCGGCGGCGTACCTATCAATCCCGGCGATTTCGTGGTCGCCGACACGATCGGCGTGACCGTCGTGCCGGTATCCAGCGCCGAAACGGTCGTGGAGCTCGCGCGCGAACAGGCAGCGCGCGAACAGAAGACCCGCGAATGGGTCGCCCAAGGGAAAACACTTGAAGAGTTGCTTAACGAGTTCGGTCGTCTTTGAGACCGAGGACTTTTTCGCGCCCGGCCGGCCCTATATGCTTGTCCTCTGGCGACGCCGTTCGCCCGTGCTTGTTACTGCGAGAGACGCATTGCTATCGGCACGCAAATCGATCACCAGCGGTATCATCAATTATCATGAAAATTTACTCGTGATCATTCGGGATTGTCACGAGCCGTCACAATGGATGCACCCCAAACGCATACCCCTGTTGAATTTGAAAAATCGACAACTCTTTGCTCTTAAATCAGATTTATGCCTTGAGTATATTGATCCACTAGCGAGTGCCCCACTGGGGCGACACGATCCGCTATCAGGAACTGATCAGGAGCTGCTTGACCTCACAACCCCAAATCAGAGAGGACTCTCATCGTTAGTGACTGACAAACGCTGCGGAACATGCGGCTCAGCGGTCGATCTCTCCGAACACGATGTCGAGGGAGCCTATGATCGCCGAGACATCGGCGATCATATGACCGCGGGAGAGGAAGTCCATCGCTTGCAGATGGGCGAAGGAGAGTGCTCGGATCCTGCGCCCCTCAGCGTACCCGTCGATGCTCAGCACCAGTTCAGTGTCGGCGCGCTTCCTCATGCTTCCAGAAAGTGGGTCTGGACGACGACCTCTGGCAGCCAAACCCCGTCCGCGGTAAGATGAAACACAGCGGCGGGGCAACTAGCAAGGGAGTCCGCGATGAAAGTCAAAGACGCAATGCACAAGGGTGTCGACTGGGTCAGCCCCGAAACCCCTGTCACCGAACTAGCGAAGATGATGCGAGCCCGGGATATTGGCTCGATTCCTATCGGAGAGAACGACCGGTTGATCGGAATGGTGACCGACCGCGACATCGTCTGCAAAGGACTGGCGGAGGATGGTTTCGACAGCCGTACCGCGACGGCGCGCGATGTCATGACTGCCGGCATTCACTGCTGTCGCGAAGACGACGATCTGGCCAAGGCCATGCAGCACATGGAGGAACTAAAAATCCGCAGGTTGCCGGTGATCAACGAGAATATGCGGATGGTCGGCATCCTCAGCGTGGGCGACCTCGGTCAGTCGGCGCCGATGGAACTGGTGTCCGAATACGTCAAGAGCGTTTCCGCCCATCACCACTGAAAGGGTGGCTCGCCCGGCGGATAGTCGATACCCGTCGGGCTTCGGCTCCGACGATTGCGGAACCCAACCGCAACTGTCGGCTGCATCCTTGGAAATGCCGCGTGTGCAGGACGAACTTATACTGCACCTGTACGCAGCTCTGGCGGAGAAGGAGCAGCGGCAAATATCGGAGCGCACTCGGTCCGCCCTCGCCTCGCGCAAAATTGCACCCTCTCCTTGCAGTGGCTGCATGCGGTTGCCTTTAATGCGATCCAGCCAGCTTTCGGTGAAGTCGGTCTGCCATAGCTGGTTGGGGGCCGTCGTCTTGTCCTTGAACTCGCTGGCAGCCTTCATGACGATGAAGGCCGGACTGTTGATCAGGTCGTGCGCCTTGAGCAGACGATAAACCGAAGCCTCATCGACGCTCGCCGCCGCCGGTATCGGCGTCATGAAGTTCGAGCGGGAATACTTCACCATGCCCTCGACCTTGCCCTTGTCGTTCCCCTTGGCGGGAGCGCACTAGCCGAAGAAGCTCTTTAATCAGTGATCCCACAATATCTCCTGGAGCATTTCCTCGACCGAGTACGGCGAAATTCCAAGTTCTCCAAATCCCGGCATCTGCGGCGATGACACGTTGTCGACCTGCATCAGTTCCACTTGATTCCGAGTGACGGGCGGGCTCGGGAGCATTTCGGCGAACCAAGCCAGCGCGTGCCAAGCGGCAAATGGGATTGGAATCAGTTTGGGCTTAAGACCGGCTTCGTGCGCAACGGCTCTGAGAAATTCCTCGTAAGTGTAGACGCGGGGGCCGCCGCACTCGAATGTGATCGCATGCGTTTCCGTACCCTGCAGCGCCGTTGCGATCGCCTCCGCCACATCTTCCACATAGGCCGGCTGCAATCTCGTCAGGCCGCGGCCGAACATCGGATAGATTGGAAGCCGGCCGAGCAGCTTGAGGATGGTGGTGAGGAACGCGTCGTCCGGTCCGAACATCACTGCGGGGCGGATGAGTGTGGCGTCTGCAAACGCGGCCCGGACCGCCAGTTCGCCTTCGCCACGCTTGCGGATATAGAGCGAGGGCGAGGCAGCGTCGGAGCCGATTCCTGAAACGTGAACGAGCCGTTCGGTTCCGGCTAGGTGTGCTTGAGCTGCTACCCGTTGGGCAGACTTGACGTGCACGGAATGAAACGTCTCCTGTCCGTGCTCGACGTAAAGACTGACCGCATTTACCACACCAAAAGCGCCGGCAAGGGCATCGGCGACCGACCGCTCGTCGTGAATGTTGGCCGCGACCGATTGAAGTTGCGGATCGTCAAGAACGAACAGCCTGTGCCCCCGATCCGGATGCCTTGATGCAATCCGAACGGAAAACCCGCGCTTGCAGAGATGCCGAACGACCCGGCGGCCGAGAAAGCCGGATCCGCCGAAAACGGTTACAATGCGATCGTTCATGGCCG
>NZ_NPKJ01000026.1 GCF_002284575.1 Mesorhizobium temperatum | reverse complement strand
GCACGCTGATCAGCCCGGCCCCCATGCCGGAGAGCGCGGCGACCAAGCCGTCAGCTACACCACTCCCTGGGACACGATCTCCCGGAACCTTTCTGGTTGCTGCGGACTTCTGGGATTCACTACGAATCCCAAATGAAGAGGCCTCCGCATGAAAGTCACTGCAGCAGGCATCGACCGCATCAAGATCGGCAATGCGGACGCGAGCGGCCACGGCGCGCATTTCGTCGTTTGGCTTTATCTTCAGGTCGACGAAGGCGGCACACAGACCGGTCAGGAACTGGTGGTGTCCGTGCCGTACGACGCGCATATGACGTTCGACAATCTCGCCACCCAGGCTTTCGAGAAGGCGCACGCCATGCTTCGCGCCTGCTGCGAGATAGATGAGTCCATGTGGTGGAAGCAGTTCAACCGCAGCCTGGCGCCGCTGCCCGAATGGACGCCGGGCCCGCAGTAGTTGGCAGACGCCCGAACCGGTCATTGCCGCGCGAGCGGCTTAGTCCTCCATCCTGAGCGGGCTTACGACTCCGAAACCTTGACCCCTGGCAATTTCGAATCACCGTGACCACTCGACCGCAAATGTCGGCGCGTCGGCTCCTTCGCCAGCCTGAAGGAATTCGACAACGGTCGACATCAGACACTCGGCAACTTTTCGGTTCATGGCCAGTTCGATCGGGTCAGAATCGGTATCCAGTTCAAGAATACCGATCAGCGGATCTCGTGAGAGCAGGGTGGGCAACACTGGCAAGCAGTTTGTTGTATCCCGTTTTGCTGGGCTTGCTCTTCATGTGTGTCTCCGACGGGAAGTGCGCGGTTCGGCGATCCTTCGCCTAAGTAGAGCGACACACTAGGACGGACGATCGATGCGCCGCTCATAAAGCTTCCCCGCAAGCTCATGGTGCCTTTGCTCCAATGCCATCCACCGGGCGAGGTCAGTCCGAACGTCGATCGCGGATAGTTCGGCAAGGATTGCCTTGATCTCGGCTATGATACTCTGGGCTTCTTGGTCGTCGCTGGGAATGATCATGCTCGCCTCCTAAATGGGCAGCAAACCACGGAATGCCCCATTTCAATAGTCCGTCGGGGAACCAAAGGAAATCAAATTGACGCGCTCGGCAGGGTTCGAACCGGCAACCTACGGATTCGAAGTCCGGTGCTCTATCCAAGTGAGCTACGAGCGCATGGCGGGTTGGGAATCGAGCGTTCCGGTGGGCCGATGTGAACAACCCGAGAGAGGGCGGAGGCGATGGCGCCGTTCTGATCACCCGGTCGCTATGGCCGGTCGTAGGTAGTGACGGTCGGCAGCGAACCGTATCTCGCCCTTATTCTCGCCCGCTCAAGTGATTGCCGCCTCGTGGAAACCGGCTGTTTTCGAGGCTACTTGTTAAATGTTCTGGATATCTGGAAGTACCCGCAGTCAGAGCAGTCGAACTCCAGATAGTCACCGATTGTTTCGCCGCCTTCTTGCAAATCGGGCATGGAGCCGAACGCTTTGCCATTCCATGTCCTCCCAATACCCTTCAAAGAAACCATACGCGGCACTCACGCACAAGCAGCGCTATTGCGTTGACGGAGTTCCCTTGGCTACCAAGCGCAACGAACGCCGGCGGAAGAAAGAGGCGGCTTAAGGAAGTGACTTGGCTAGATCAACCGATGCCGCTCCTTAGATTCGTTTGCCCGTCGCCTCGTGCCATTGGTGTCATTGGGTTTTAGCTCGCTGCGCCGCGTCGCTTTGAGCCCGATCTGAGTTCTTCTTCCTTCCGCTAGCGCCGCCTTCATTCTCCCATCGCTCGATCGCCCTCCGTTCGAGCGCCTTACGCGTCTTAAGCACGTCGAACTCAATGCCAACGCCAGCCGATAGAGCTTCACTTGCGATGGCGTCGGCAAGATCGGCGTCGGAGATTTCCAGTTCAGGAAAGATCTGTCTTATTGCTGCTAGGGCTTCCGAGAGAGCAAATGGTTTCGGGTCTCTTTGGACCTCGTTGAGGAAGGCGTTAATTGCGGCGCGCACTTCAGGCTGAATTCGGTGGGTCGGGTCCGCGCTATTCATGGCGATTCTCCCTGGCAATCGTCTTAACGGTGCATACGCGTTGAGGGTTCCCCACGCGCGCGGGCAGCAGTATTCGCGGGTAGCGACCACGGCCGGTGTGGCTTTCTTGCTTTCCGGATGGCTCGCCACCTTTATCTCGCGGCAAATCTGGCCTGTTTCGTCGATGATGCACACTGCGGTCTCTTTCACCGAGACGTCCAATCCGGCATAATATTTCATGCTGCGCTTCTCCCTCTGATGCTTGTGGCTGCTCCATGCAGACCACGTTTATCATCAGCTCGAAGCGCAGCACCTTCAACATATCCACCATGCACTCTCACTCGAAGATGAGGCTTAAGCCGAATACCCCATCTTCGGGCCGCACCCGAAGCGCCTCGGGTACACGCGCCTACGCCCTCCTTACAGAACGACGGCATTTCCACGCCGGCCGCGACAAGGACGGACAGGAGCGATTGATCGCGGGAACTCCGAGCACTCTTCCGCACCGCGCGAGCTTGATCGCGAACGGCGCGTCTGCCTGCTGAGGCTGACGCAGTCGCTTTCGATCATCGAATATCTGGTCGACACATGGGACAACCGCCCCAACCGAAGCCGCGTTCTCGACGACATGGTTACTGTGACAAGACGAACAGGGTATAAGGCTATCAGGCAGCAGAGTGGTTGAGGAACGCCCCACCGTCATGAAGCCGATGAACGAAGAGCACCTCGCGGTTNTGACAAGACGAACAGGGTATAAGGCTATCAGGCAGCAGAGTGGTTGAGGAACGCCCCACCGTCATGAAGCCGATGAACGAAGAGCACCTCGCGGTTCTACGCAGGCACATGGTCGAGATGATTGCAATCCATACCGACCTTGCAAGCGAAGAACTCGGCAAGGCGGCGCTCGATGAGCGCGTGATGGCTGCGATGCGGCGAGTGCCGCGGCATCTCTTCGTGCCAGCCTCGGTTGCGCCTTATGCCTACCAGGATATGCCGCTGCCGATCGGCTTCGATAAGACCGTCTCGCAGCCCTTCATCGTCGCTCTCATGACCGATCTCCTTGCTCCCCAACCGCACGAGGCAGTGCTCGAGATCGGCACCGGCCTGGGCTACCAAGCCGCAATCCTCGCGGAACTCGCCGGGCAAGTTTGGAGCGTCGAAATCATCGAGGAATTCGCATGCCATGCCGGAGCTCTCCTGCAGGGCCTCGGCACCTCCAATGTCGGCATTCGTGTCGGAGACGGGTCTCGCGGCTGGCCTGAGCACGCCCCATTCGACAAGATCCTGGTCACCGTGGCGGCTGAACGGACGCCGCCGGCTTTGCTTGAGCAGCTCAAGCCAGGGGGACGCCTGGTACTGCCTGTTGGATCTGAAGAAGTCCAGTTGCTGGCTGTCATCGACAAGGACGCGGCAGGGCAACTCAAGACTCGGAAACTCATCCCAGTTCGGTTCAGTCGGCTCGAAACGGTCACATGAGGGGTGCGGCTGCGCGGAGCCGTGCTGGAAGATCAGGATAACGCGCGCCGCATCGATCACACGGGCGCTGGATGGCATCGCCGATCTTTTGACATCCATGCCGCAACGCTACTCGTCGAGCACGCCTGCAGCCGCCGGTCGCAGCCGCTGGCGATCATGCCGGCGCGGTCGTATGCGCGCTTCTCAAAGACCCTTATCCAGCCTACTGTGTGCCTACCAGAGGGCAAATGGGTCGCTCATCTGGGAAATGACGGCCAAAGGCTCAAGGAATTCGCCCAGTGGCCAACACGTAGCGGGCAGGAGGTAACGATGGATCTCAAGGACAGGCGCCTCTGGTACGGCGTGGCAGCCGTGATCGTGGTATTGGTCGTGATTGCGTATGCGGCTGGTTGGTTTGGCGGCACACCGATACCTGCGCCGCAGCAATGAGAGCGATCGTCATTCTCGCTTGGCGGCAGCTGACTGCTCAGTCTCTAAAGGTCGAAGGAAGGGACACCTGATTGGCTGTTTCGCTGGTTCGGCTACCATCCTGACGACGCACAGCCTGGACGGTTTTTGAGATGGCTTCCGCTCAACTTGTTGGACGGACCGGTCCTTGGATCGCGCGCAATCCGCAACACTCCGCCATCGGGCCGGGTAACTTCGATAATGGTTTCGACGCGGACAAACTGCGATCCTACGGAGTAGCCAGGCGCCAGGTCATGCCGGAAGTCGTACACTGGAGCGACAAGGGCCCAACGACCGGGCGGAGAACTCGCATCAGCCCGGCCTTCGGCGGTTTCGAAGCTAAACTGCCACTCCCTTGATCCCGCTGCCCGGCCAGCGATGGAGCCGGGCTACTCCAGCACAGACTCTGCCCGTCGATCACCTCGATCGGCACGGACTCCAGACGGACATCGTCGAACAGCCGCGCATTTGACCGCGTTCGCCAAATTAATGGCCGGATCTTTGCGAAGCCTCCACATCTGCGTGAACGAAGCCCTCCAGGCATCATCGTGATTGGACTTCACGATCCGTTGGAGTCACGCTGGCTGCAGGCATAAGAAGGATATGGGTTGACCAACTATCGTCCGAATAGGAGGCCAAAATGAAACACCAGACGATCGAGCAACTGCAGATCGTCGCCGAGATCGATCAGGCCTACCCGCGCCAGGCCATGTCGCGCAGCGAACGTCTTGAACGCTGGGCGGAGCTCCTTGAACGGAACCCTGACCGGCGCCTCTCGACGCTGCACCAGACCGAGTATCAGCCGGTTAGAGCACGCGGGGCCATGCGCGGCGACGGCTCGCCGATCTCAGTCGCTTTCGAGGATCCTGTCCTCCGCGCCGCCGGGTTGGAAAACGACAACTACGGCGAAGCGAAGCGGTTCTTCGAACTGACCGACAGGCAATTGCATGAGATCATCTGCTATTGCCATTTCGGCGCGACGGTGACCGCCGCAACGGCCGCCCGTCACATCCGTGCGGCGATTGCCGGGAGACAGCCCGGCATGTTCGCTCGGATGCGTGAGGCGTTCGTCGGATAAGCCGGCGACGCTTCGCGGCATCATTGTTGAAGCGGGCTCGCATGGAAAGCCGCCGCCGCAGCGCAGGCAAGCGCTCCCCACGCGGGAAGGCTGCGTTGCATGAGCGATGGTGCGGTCATGACTATCCAAGGTCCTTTTCGAGAAGGGCGTCAACTGCTGGGCTGAATTGCGGATTAATATAGTCTGTTGTCGGCAAAATTAAGAGGGATGTATTACGATAAAATTGCTTATTGCTCCGCTTTTCGGACGGCCAAAAGCGCCGGCAACAACGACTGATTTACATTTCAAATATTTTCGGCTTGAGGAATTAAAAATTTGGCACTCCTATCATTCGAGTGCCAAAGGGGCTATGTTAAGTGTTGCAGTCGCTCTACGTGCGGCGGCAGAAAGAACCCCAATGAAATTCCGGCCACTCCACGACCGCGTCGTCATTCGGCGCGCGGAAGGCGATACCA
>NZ_NPKJ01000031.1 GCF_002284575.1 Mesorhizobium temperatum | reverse complement strand
ACTGGATCAGGTTCAACGGGTCACTGCGCCGCGAAAGCCAGCAGTATCTCAGCCCCTTGCCGGGACTCCCCTGGTGAATGCGTCGAATACAATTGGCCGGCGCTATTTTGTCAAGTGCATTCGGGCCGAGGCGGCGATCGGCGACCAATCAAACCCAGCGGAAGCGCGCGCACGTATCGAGAGCAAGTCACGCCTAGAGGAGCGGCGAAGCGCCCACGATAGGCGAGCCATCATGCGGATTCGAAACCTTTTCCAGCACGGCATTTTCGGGCTTGCCGAACCGACGTTGCTATCGCCCAATTGGGTGAGATTGCTTTAGATGTCTGTCTTGCTCGTCATCGGCAATCCTTCCGCGTGGGCTAGACGCCCCGTTTGTTTCCCCAGAGCAGAACATGAAGCTGCGGCAGTACACGCGCCTCGAACCACCTGTCACGGGCCACCTTTTCGACCAGCCATTCCATGCGTTTCATCACACCGGCCAAGTCGATGGACGCGTCTTCGTTACCAGGACGCGGCGGCGTGTGATTGCCGGGCTGCAGATAGACGGGCAATTGCGGGTAGCGCGCCGCTGCGTCTTTGGCATAGGCATAGTCATCATCGTCGAAGACGACGAGCTTGAGCGCCATCTGCGGCTTATCCTGTGCCGCCTTCACGCAGGCGTCGAACGCGGCCCAATCTGTCGTCATGTCGCTTGAGGGCGGCTTGGGGCTGAGCACCAGCACGTCGAGATCTGCGAACCATCCCGTAGGCACCGAGCCTTGGGTTTCCAACGCAAAGCGGTAGCCCTCACCATGCCCGCGGTCGATCAGCGGTCCAAGTGGCTGGATGGCCGGATTGCCGCCCGACAGCGACACCATCACTGGCTGACCGCCGGAAAGCGAAATGACCTTTTGCCAGACCGCGTCGGCAGACATCATCTCCCAATCATGGCGGAAGCGACTGTCCACTGCATGCAGACTGTCGCACCAGGAACAGCGATAATCGCACCCGCCCGTTCTTACGAATACCGTGGGCAAGCCGATCAGCATGCCTTCGCCCTGAATGGTCGGTCCAAAAATCTCGCTAACGCGGATTCCGGGATACAACGCGCTAGTCATGGCCGGTATTCCGCCCATGTTTTCGGCGTCTCGCTCACCCGCACGGCGGAGGTTTGTGGTAGCCGCACCTTGCACCAGTCGTAGAAGTGCCTGGCCAGACATTCCGCCGTGACACGGTCATGCCCCAGGACGTCGTTAAGATGGCGATGGTCGAACGTCTCATCGATGTAGTGTTTGAGCGCCGCCAGGTCTTGGTAGTCGCGCACAAAGCCATGTTCGTCCAATTCGCCACCTGAAAGCTCCACTACGACGATGTAGTTGTGGCCGTGTAGACGCGCGCACTGATGATCTGGTGGCAAGGAGGTGAGCTGATGCGAGGCCGAGAAGTGGAACTCTTTGGTAATGCGGAACATCACGCGCTCCTTGTCTGGATAGCGTGGAGCCAAAAGTCTGTGTCCTCATAATCTGTCGGGTCGGCAATGCCGGCCAGATCGAATGCTTCGCGCCGTTCGACGCATGTCCCGCAGCGACCGCAATGACGTGCGCCGCCCTTGTAGCAGGACCAAGTCGCCTCGAACGGTGTGGCGTACTTTGCCCCCTCGCTGACGATGTCGGCTTTCGACATATTCACATAGGGAGCGTAAGGGCGGATATCGGCATAGCCTGCGAGCGCATGGTTCTGCATCGTCTGAAACGCGTCGATAAAAGCGGGCCGGCAATCGGGATAGATGAAATGATCTCCGCCATGGACGGCAGTGGCCACCGCATCGGCCTTCTGCGCGGCGGCAACCCCGAAGGCGATAGCCAGCATGATGGCGTTCCTATTCGGCACCACCGTGATCCTCATGGAATCTTCGGCATAGTGCCCGTCGGGCACGTCCACATCATCAGTCAGCGCCGAGCCGCTCAGGTTCCGACCGACATCGCGGATATCGACGATCTGATGCGGAACACCCAGCCGTTTGGCGCAGATGCAGGCAAAGCCGAGTTCCTTTTTGTGCCTCTGGCCGTAATCGAACGAAAGCAGGCCAATGAGTTTCTGCTCGGTCGCCACCTTGTGAGCGAGCGAAACAGAGTCCAATCCGCCGGAGCAGATGACGAGGGCATTCATGGTTTGAGTCCTTGTTTTGACCGGGTAAGGCTGCGACCGGAGATTTCTCTGCGTTCCCAGTACTCCACGGAGCCGGTTTTGTGAATGGGGTGGACGCGATTGAGGCGCACGTACCTTGGTGTCAGGGTCCCCAACATGACTTGCACGCGACTTGTCGCGCATCTTCGACCGCTGCGGCTGGGGTCGGCACCGCGTATATCTTACTGTCGCGACCTTGGTGCATTGGCAGGAGATCCCCGAAGCGGTGCGCAGCGCGATTGTCGAGACGGCGACAAGCAGTGCATTCCCCGACTTGCCGCGCACCACCTCATTGCATGAACAAATCGCGCAGCAGCTTGTCCGCTACAGCGGGGAGAACCGCGACTAATGCCCACCGGACCTAAAGCGTGTCGCGATTAATTGGCCTCATATCCGGCAGCCTTGAAGAAGTTTCTGCATTCATTTGGCTCGAACAGGTGGCAGATATCGCCGAGAGCCTCGCAGAGAGCGTCGAAAGTTCTGGCCGCCTTCTAGCCGCGCCTTGAGTTTTGAGTAGGCCATCTCGATCGTGTTGTCATGATGACTCTCCAGTCCGGATTCCTGTTGAGGCGTGAGACAGGCTGACAAGCCAGATACGTTGTGCCCCTACTTTCGCGACGCGCCCCTTGAGCTTTCCGCGTCGGAGCCAACCGTAGGCGGTCTGACGATGGACCCCGAGCTGTTCGGAGAGTTCCTGCAGTGTCACCTCGTCGTCATTCCAACGGGGAACGTTGCCGGACCAGATCGGTCGTTTCTTTCCAAGTCCCTTTCGCACCAGGAGCTTCTGGACGATCAGGGCGTCGAACATTGGTTTCTTCGCAGGCGTCCAGCCCTTCGCATTGAGATCCTCGGCGATCTGTCGAGCGGTCGCCCCCTCGGCACGCAGCACCGCGATCCGATCCAGTATTTCGTCGTGATGCTCGAGTTGTTCAAAGCGTCTCACGGTTCGAATGATCGGATGTGTTGTCACGATCCCGCCTGCCCAGTGGCATTTTATTTCGGCACGTTCGGTCTCTCCGAACACCCGGATGACCACGCGATCGAGCATCATACGGGCGATAGTCTGTCGGTCTCGCGATGTAGTGGACTGCGCCTTCCACAGGGAAGGCACATCTTCTGCCAACTGGCGAACCGCGTCCTTTTCCTGCGCCGTTAGCCGCTCAGGTTGTCGCGCAAGGGCTCGCTGGTGGTCATCCGCGAGCGCCTGTTTCGTCGCCAGTGCTGCTTCCCAGTCTCGTTCCAGCGTCCGCGCGACCAGGCGGTTGTCAGGGTCGACAGCTTCGTAGCGTCGGCGCGCGAGCGCCGTTTCATAATCCGCGCGTTCCAGTCGCTGCTTCCAGCCTTCGTGCAACTGCTGCCGTTCGAGTTCGATATCCTCGGCAACTTGAAGACTGACGTCGATTGCCGAGGGTGAGAGGGCTTCGAGCATCAACGCGGTCACACAGGTGTCCACCGGACGAGCGCTGATCGACTGGCACCGTGGACCGCCGTAGGTGGTGGCCTCATAGCTGCAGCTATATCGTGCTTCCCGCCCGTCGTCATTGTAGCCGGTCACCATTTTTCGGCCACACACGCCGCACGAGATCAAGCCGCCAAGCAGTGCTGCGCCACCGCGCGGGACGCCGGTATATCGCGAACGGTTTGCCGCCATCAGCTCCTGGTTCCGCTCATACGTTTGCCAGTCAATGTACGCCGGAAGTGCGCTTTGGTGCAGCACCATCCATTTTTGCGGATCGCGAACAAAGCGTCGGCCACTGTGAGGTTTGCCGGGAACCCGGAGCCGGCCGTCGTGGCGTCGGCGCCCAAAGACATAGGCGCCGGCATAACCAGGGTGACGAAGCATGTCGCCGAGCGTCGCTGTATTAGGCCGGTTCCAGCACACGTCGCCCTTTTCAGGTCCGCTCCGGATTCGATCGGGAAGCGCAATGTCATGGTCCACGAGGTAACGTAGGACACCACTGATCGAGCGACGCTTTTCAAACAAGGTGAAGACCAGGCGTATGACCCTTTGAACCCCCTCGTCCGGGTCCAATGCCACTTCGCCCGAGGGCTTCAGCACGTAACCGCGCGGTAGACCGAGAATGAGTTCGCCGCGCCGCGCCTTGGCTTTGCGCCCTTCGTGCATACGGGCCTTCAGGATATGAAGTTCAGCCTCACTCATCGTACCCTTCAGGCCGAGCAACAGCCGGTCATTGTAGGTGCTCGGATCGTAGATGCCGTCGGCATCGCCGATCAGCGTGTCGAACAACGCGCACATTTCCAAAAGCTGATGCCAGTCCCTGCAGGATCGTGCGAGGCGGGATACTTCGATGCCAATGACCATTCCGACATGGCCAAGCCCAACCTCCGCGACGAGGCGCTGGAAGCCCGGCCGATCAAGGGCCGATGCGCCCGAGCGGCCCAGGTCGTCATCGATCACCGTTATCTGGTCACGACGCCATCCCAGTCGGAATGCCCGATCCGCCAAGGCGTATTGAAGCAGTGTTGACTCGCGGTTGTGCTCGACCTGTCGAACCGTCGACTGCCGAACGTACACGATGGCCTGGCGATCATTGTGGCGGCTGTGGATCTTTTCCGGCAACGCGAAGGTGAGCAGGCTCGGTTCCGCATTCATGACCGATCTCCCGATCCGTCGACACACTCCGTTGTATCAGACTGCTGATCATCGCCACGAGGCGTCGACGCCGGTCTGCCGGCAAATCCGTCCATCGGATGTGTGTCCGCTTCTGGTTCATCGCGACTCACTATCCATTGAACCAACAGAATCAGCGCTTTGTGGCCAATGCGTGGTATCACAGAACCTCACTTTCAGAGGTTCCCTCAATATGCGTTTTCGATCGGGTTGAGATCGGGCGAGTATGGCGGCAGGAACAGGAGCCAGGCGCCCCTTTGGCGAACCAGTTGGGCGGCGCGCTCGTTCTTGTGGAAGCCGACATTGTCGAGAATGACGACATCGCCGGGCGACAGTTCGGGAGCGAGTTGAGTTTCGACGTAGCGCTCGAAGATGGCGGCATTCATCGGCGCGTTGACGATCCACGGCGCGACGAGACCGTGGCATCGCAGCCCGGCGATGAAGGTCTGCGTCTGCCATTTGCCGAATGGCGCATGCGTCCTGAAGCGCTCGCCCTTCGGCGCCCAGCCGGCGCGTTTGGTCAGCTTGGTGTTGGTCGACGTCTCATCGATGAAGATCAGGCGCGCCAAAGCCTTGTTGAAGAAGCGCTTTCGCCGCCCGATCCACAGTTCACGCGCCTGGCGCACGTCGGTCCGCTGCTGCTCGCTGGCCTGTAGAGTTTTTTTATGACTGAGCCCCAGGCGATTGAGCAGACGCCCGACATTGGAGCGGTGCACGCTCACACCGCGCCCCTCCAGTTCAACGCAAAGCTCGTCCAGCGTCAGTTCGCCGGTCTCGGCCAACCGCAAGCGGACAAAACTCGGCATGAGCCTCAAGCTTCCCGCCGCCCACATGGCCCTGCCGGCGCGGCTCGAGCGAACCGGTCTGCTGGCGCAGCTTGATCAGATTGTTTACAAAGCGAGGCGAAACGCGGAAATGGCGCGCAGCCTCACGGTGACCATGCCCCTCATCGACATACGCAGCTGGGGGGCCGTCGAGCGGCTGCAGGAGGAAGTGGTCGAATGCGAGCTTCTCAAAGGCTGCAGGATCTAGTGTCCTGATCGCGTAATTCGTGCGATTATTGCGTTGATTCGATTGGAGATGCAATGCATGGCACGAGTTGCTGCGACCATCGACTTGAGCGCCGAGGAACGCAAGGAGCTTGAAGGTCTGTCGCGCCGGCGGCGAACGGCGCAAGGTCTGGCGCAGCGGGCAGAGATTGTGTTGTTGGCGGCCGAGAGGCTCGAGAACAAAGTGATCGCGCAGCGCGTCGGGGCGGTTGAGAACACGGTCGGCAAGTGGCGACGCCGCTTTGCCCAAGATCGGCTGGATGGCCTCTACGATGAGCCGCGGCCGGGTCGGCCACGAGAGATCGGCGATGATGCGATTGCCGAGACGATCCGCCTGACGCTGGAGGCGACACCGCGCGAAGCCACGCATTGGAGCCTGCGCTCGATGGCGCGCGCGGTCGACCATGCGCCATCGACGATCCATCGGATATGGAAAGCCTTCGGCCTTCAGCCGCACCGCGCAGAAAGCTTCAAGTTGTCGAGCGATCCTTTGTTTGTCGAGAAGGTGCGCGACATCGTCGGCCTCTACATGGCACCGCCCGAGCACGCGCTGGTCCTGTGCGTGGACGAGAAGAGCCAGATCCAGGCGCTCGATCGCACCCAACCGGTGCTGCCGATGCGGCCCGGCCAGATCGAGCGGCGCAGCCATGATTACAAGCGCCACGGCGTGACGCCGCTGTTCGCAGCGCTCGATATCGCCACCGGACGCATCATCGGCAAATGCTATCCGCGCCACCGCTCTACGGAGTTCCGCCGCTTCCTCGACGAGATCGAAGCGGCGGTTCCTGAGAACCTCGACATCCATTTGGTCATGGACAACTACGCCACGCACAAGACGCAACCCATCCGCAACTGGTTCGCCAAGCGGCCCCGCTGGCACGTCCACCTAACACCCACCAGCGCGTCCTGGATCAATCAGGTCGAGCGCTTCTTCGCCGACCTCACCGACAAGCAGATCAGGCGCGGCGTTCACCGCTCAACCGGAGAACTTGAAGCCGCCATCGAAACCTACATCGATGCTGTCAACGCCGACCCGAAGCCCTTCAGATGGACAAAGTCCGCTACCGACATTCTCGCCGCGATCGAGCGCTTCTGCCTCGCAACCCTCAAAACTGGCGACCAACAGGCTAAAATCGTCAGAACTTCGGAATCAGGACACTAGACCAGCCTGCGGAAACACAAGTTTCAGTTCATTTCCCGCGGTTTGTACCAAGGTTGTCGCGCCCTTGGGACTGACCGTGATCCAGTCAATCGTGTTGGGCGCCGCCAAAGTCCCGTTAGTTTCTAAGGCAATTTCGAACCGGAGGTCATGGAATTCCGATAAAATTGCATCCCCAACCTGCAGAAGCGGTTCACCGCCTGTGAGAACGACGAATCGTTCGGACGCTCCACCGCCCCACATATTTTCAATCGCGATTGCCAAAGAAGACGCATCGTTGAATCGTCCACCGCCAATGCCGTTAACGCCAACGAAATCGGTGTCACAAAAATTGCAGGGGGCTTTCGCTCGGTCGCGCTCCCGGCCACTCCATAGATTACAACCTGCAAATCGGCAGAAAACGGCCGGCCGCCCAGTGTGGCGACCTTCCCCCTGCAACGAATAGAACATCTCTTTTACTGCGTAACTCATGGCTTTCACGCTGCTCGTGCGGATTCCGCCAGGCGCCGCTGAGGACCTGGACTAGGTGAAGTTATAATCGGCGGACATCGGTCGGAACGTTCTTGGAGTCCGTTCCAACGCCGGCGCTGAGGGCCGAACTCCCACTCGCCCTCGCTCCAAGCGTCTTTCCCTTTGACAGCCGGCAAGCCACTCGCGAATTCGTCGCGTGTGGCAGCACCCGTACCGCTGTTGAGAAAGTCAATAAACATATCCAAGCGCGACAACGCCCATGCCATGAATCAACCGAGAGGCCTTAGGCGTCTTGCCGGCCGAATCATCTACAAAGACGTGTTGCAATGCATGGTAGAACTCGCTCATCATCGTGACACTCGTATCAAGCAAAAGCTCCTCGCTCGTGGTCACGGCCCTGGTGCTCGTCCCATCAGGAAAAGCCGGGGGATTTCGGCTGGCGATCCAGGTTGGGATTGCGCGTTCAGCTTCTTCGTCGACCAGCATTTCGCCCGACGAGCTGCGCCGCGACATTGACGGAAAGTGACGACTCTGGCCAATCGTCGCCAAGAAAAAAACCCGCCGGAACGAATCGGCGGGCCTACCAGCGCCTTGAGGCCCTTGTCGGCGAGCTGCCATAATGCAGCGTTGCGTTGATACGCGGCGCGTTCTGGGCGCCGCGTTCATCGTCATCTTCCCACTGTTTCTGTCCCGGCTCGGCCCTTCGTGTTCGGCTTCCTGTTCTATTCGGGCGTGCTCGACGAGCGGCTGAGCCAACGTGCCAAGAGAATCGCGGGCTCCCGCTGTTGGCCGGTCTGGTTGCCAAGTTCCTCGATGACATGGGCGCTAGAAACCAATGCCCTCCGCTCGTGCGCGAACAGATCCGTGAAAGTTGATGCAACCAGTCAACAAATGTGATAGCCGCGTCCCCGCCTGCACTGATGGATGCAATAAGCCTTTCAGATTGACGGAGATCAGGGGAATGGGATTAACCCGGCGCTTGGACGAACACGGCGATCATCCGGCGCTGATCTTTCCCGACCGCACGCCGATCACCTACCGCGATCTTGCGCGGCGTGTCACATCGTTGGCAGCCGAGTTCGGACCGGAGAAAAAGCTGGTCGCGGTAGCAGCCGAGCCGACGGAACACGCGGTCATCTCTTACCTGGCAGCCTTGCACGGCAAGCACGTCGTCGCATTGATCCCGCCCTGCAACGCGTCGGCTCTGGACGACTTCGTCGCCGACTATTCGCCCGAAATCATCTGCAGACGCGTAGACGCCCGCTGGTGCTGCCGCGCGGAAGCCGGGGAGTCCAATGGCGCACTGCATCCCGATCTCGCCGTGCTGCTAGGTACCTCCGGTAGCACCGGCAAGAGCCGGTATGTTCGTCTGTCAGCCGCAGCAATCGAGGCCAATGCCGCGGCCATTGTCAGCTATCTGGAACTCGACCACCGGGATCGGGCAGCGCTTATCCTGCCATTCCACTATTCCTACGGCCTCTCAGTCTTGAATTCTCACCTCGAGGCAGGTGCCAGCACCTATTTCCCGAAACACGGTGCCTCCCACACCGACTTTGCTCAAGAGATCCGCGAAGCGTCCTGCACCAATGTCAGTGGCGTTCCCTACTCCTTCGAAATGATGGACCACGCCGGCTTCCGGCGGCACGACTTGCCAACGTTACGTTTCATGACGGTAGCCGGCGGACGCATGCAGCAAGCTTTGGCCGAAACCTTTCGGCGTCATCTCGCGGACAAGTCTGCGCGCTTCTTCATGATGTACGGGCAGACCGAGGCAACCGCTCGGATCGCCTATGTTCTCCCGACGAGCTCGAGGGCAATCTGGGCAGCATCGGCATTGCCATCCCGGGCGGCAAACTCTGGTTGGCTGATGAAGACGGCCGGCCAATCGAAAAAAATGGCGAGCCGGGCGAACTCATCTACAGAGGTCCCAATGTTATGATGGGTTATGCCCATCGACGGACGGATCTGGCAAGGACGCACGAAGTCACGGATTTGCGTACAGGCGACATCGCAAAGCGCGACGATCGCGGGTTCTATTCGATAGTCGGTCGCCGCAAGCGGATGTCGAAGATCGCGGGCCTCCGCCTGAGCCACGACGCGATCGAAAAGGCTCTTGAAGAAGCTGGGATCGCCGCAGCAGTCGTCGGAGACGATGAGCGCATTCTGGCGATGGTGACGACACCCAATGTCGACGACAACGAGGCGCTCGAGGTCTTGATGGCTGCAACCGGACTGCCAAGGCCGCACCTCGAAGTCGGCAGGGCGACGTCGTTGCGGAAACTTGCATCGGGGAAGATCGACTATGCTTCGCTCCAGGCTCGCCTGCGAGCCCCGCGCCAGCAGATGGCCATGGATGTCCTGGACGCCTTCAGGAATGCCTTCTATCCGCGTCAAGTTGGTCCCAGCGACACATTCGAAAAGCTCGGCGGCGACTCGCTGCTCTACGTACAGCTCTCGCTGACCCTGGAACGTGAACTCGGGAGCCTGCCGGAGGGATGGGAAACCATGCCCCTTGGCGACCTTGCCCGAACCCCGGAACGCAGGAACCATAGTCGGTCCATCGACAGCCAACTGATCCTGCGTGCTGCCGCGATCCTGCTGGTTGTTATCCATCACGGAACGCTCTGGCCCATTCCGGGCGGAGCCGCCACACTCGTGATGCTGGTCGGTTTCAGCCTGGCTCGCTTTCAGCGCCAGCGGCTGTTCGCCGGCGATACGCTCGCGGTGCTGCGGCCGCTGGCAGCCAACCTCGCACTCTATGCGCCTATCGTCGCGGGTTTCTCCCTGGCGCGGGGCGAGGTGCTCTGGCCTTCGGTCTTCCTCGTTGGCAATCTCGGCTTTACCGCACCGCCGCACATGATGCCGTATCTGTACTGGTTCGTTGAGGCCTATGCGCAGACTATTCTTCTGTGGGTGATCCTGTTTTCCATTCCGCAGGCGCGGCGCATCGCACATGCAATGCCGCTCGTTTCTGGCATTTTCGTGCTGGCAATTGCGGTAGCAGCCAAGTTCCTCACGCCACTCGTCTGGTACATCGGCGGGCCGCAAATATTCACCCTGCCTGACGTGTTTTATCTGGCCGTCCTCGGCTGGTGCCTGTACTTCCTCGACACACCGCTGAAACGGAAGACGTGCTTCGCCGTCACCGCTATTCTCTGCCTGATGCTGGCCTGGTGGGGCGGCAATTGGACAGGTTCCTGGGTGAAGTTCATGCTGGTGCTCGGCGCGGCATACGTCCTGCTGTTCATTCCACGCATTCCATTGCCTGGTTGGGCGGCGCGCCTCATCCTGCCGGTCTCTGCCGCCAGCTATCACATCTATCTTTTTCACCGCGTCTTCCCCGATTGGCTGCTTCCGCAACTCGGCCTGGGCACGCAGCAGCCTGCCGACGCGGCAGCGGCCATTTCGATCGGTCTCGCATCAGGCCTGGCAGTATTCTGGTTGCAAAAACAAGTATTCGGCTGGCTTGCGTATCGGCGAGGCTCCCGCCTCGGTTGGCGGAGCCATGTCGTCGGTGGCCCATTGGAAGCAGCCGAATAAGACAGATTGGCCGGAGAACGGGGACGCCACATTACATCGACAAAGTCGGTTTGGCGGGAGCGGGGATAGCGGTCAGTGATAGAGAAGGCAGCGGCTGGGGATCGCGACGTCGCTTCTTTCATCACGCGGATGCGACCTTGTTCCGCCTGGTCGGGATCGATCTCCGCGGAAGGCATCCTGGCCAGCAGCGCATGTGTGCCGCACCATCATGTGAGGGGAGCCGCTATAGCGGTGTTCGATGTTTGTTCGCCAAAAGCGGCACAAGCGTGCAATCTGGTACGGTGCATCGCGCACGGCATTTAGATGTCACCAGACGGCTACCAGGATCGGTAGTGCCCCGGTAATCCAGGAACGTCCACTCAACTCCATGGTCGTTTCCTACGCCCGCGCGTAGATGCCCGCGGCGTCCGCCACCTTGACGGTGGCATCGGGTCCGCCCATTTCCGTTCGCTCCTACTAGAACATCAGTCGGTCGGTCCCTAAGCATAGCGCCGACCGTCGAGCGCCTCTTTATTGTAACATCGATGCCATCGGTAACTTCGGCGGGCAACACACGGCAGACACGCGTTCGCGCCAACCCAATGAGGTCATCTCCTTGTTCTAACGCGTGAATACAGTGAGTGCCGTCCCGGCCCCGCGACCGGCACCGGCGTGAAGCAGCGATGACAGTCATGGGATGCCACGCGGATCCACTATGACTAAATTGTAGCATCAAGAAGTTACGGACTTTGTCAACACGGCCAAATAACCGTGCTCCTCAATGTCGCCGTGGGACGCATGAACATAATACCCGGCGACTGCCCCTGCGGAACGCAGATTGGAGTCCCCTTCTTTGTTATCCTGTGCTTGCGTCGAAATGTTAGGCTGCGGCGAGGCGTCCTGAATGGTCTCGCAATCCGCAACACGGAGCATCGGCTGGGATGTGCACGCCCCCTAGTCCCCGACAACAGCGTAATCGCCCGGGTGGCCGCTTTCAGCCTGCATTTAGAAGCAAGCGTGGTCGGTCGCCACTCCCGCGCATCCTATCCGTCTGCTCTTCAGCAGAGATTTCCGTGCCTGCGTCGGCAGAGTGTCCGACGAGCTCAGGCGTAAAAGATGCAGCGCTCGGTGGACCGACACGTTGAATTATAACGCCAAGTTCATGCATTTATCGAATGCGCGCTTGCTGCAGCACAGCCTCGGCCTTTGAAAGGCCTAAGTATCCGGCAGCATCCTCGTCGGCTCGTCAGGCTCTGCGGTTCGCTTGGCAGATCATCCGTTACTCGCCCGGATTTTAATCATAGCTAATACCATTCTTGGATCGTTGCGGACAAACATGGGTTCCTAATATACAACCGTTGGTCCTTCACACACGGGAGATACGGAATGTCGTGTTCAGACTTTCCTGTGGAACTGGTGACCGGGTCCTTCTCCAAGGACGATGCTGACGCCGTGCGCTTGGTGCTCGACGCAGTGCCGCATCCGATATTCCTGAAGGATGATCAATCCCGCTTCGTTGTGCTGAACCGAAGTATGTGCGACTTCATGGGTCATTCTTATGATGATTTGGCTGGCAAGACGGATTACGACTTCGTCCCGAAGGAACAGGCGGATGTGTTCCGGCAGGTTGATCGGTTGGTGCTGGAAACCGGAGAAGTCAATGAGAATGAGGAACTCATTCAGGGGCCGGACGGGGAAATCCGGACCCTCGTGACGCGAAAGGCGCGGGCGTCGCTGCCGAATGGCGCTCGCTTCGTTGTCGGCTGTATTTCGGACATCACCAAGCTGAAGCAGCACGAAGCCTCGCTGCAGCTGCTGTTCGAAGAAAACCCGATCCCCATGTGGGTGTTTGATAGAGCCAGCTTGCGGTTTCTGGCAGTCAACCAAGCTGCCGTCGAGCATTATGGCTACACCCGCGAAGAGTTTCTTTCCAAATCCATCCTTGAAATCAGGCCGGCGGAAGACAGGGAAGCGTTTCTCCAAGTGGTCGGCACAGGCGAGGGCTCGTACCGCACCGGGAGTACCTGGCGCCACATCAAGGCGGACGGCAGCCCGATCGACATCGTCGCCTATTCCAAGGGCATCGAGTATGATGGCCGCCCAGCCTTTATGGTTGCGGTTGTCGACGTGACGGAGCGCAAGCGGGCTGAGGACGACCTGCGTCGCACCAGAGAGTTCCTGGATACGGTAATCGAAAACATTCCCGTCATGCTCTTCGCCAAAGAGGCGCGGGAGCACCGCTATGTTCTGATGAACCGGGCGGGTGAGGAACTGCTTGGCATCCCGCGCGAGGAGCTGATCGGCAAGACCGATTCCGACCTCTTTCCGCCAGAAGAGGCCGAGTCGTTCGTCGTTCGTGATCAGCAGGCGTTGCGTTCCGATTCCATCCAGATAGCCGAGGAAGAGCAGATCCAAACGCGGGACAAGGGCAAACGGGATCTCGTTACGCGACGGCTCGCGGTGGAAAGCCATGACGGAAAGTCGAAATATGTCCTCGCGGTGGCCGAGGATGTGACCGAGCGCAAGCGAGACGCGGCGCGGATCGCCCATTTGGCCACCCACGACGGGCTGACGGATTTGCCCAACCGGACAGCCCTCGTCGAGCGTCTCGAATTCACGATCGAGCGGGCGACATCCGGCAGGGAATCCTTCGCTGTCATGCGTATGAACGTGGACGGGTTCAAGGAAGTAAACGATGTTTGCGGCCCCGAGGTGGCGGATGCTGTGCTTCGACAGGTGGCGGCGCGGCTGACAGCGAGCGCGGGCAAGCACTTCCTTGCGCGCACCGGCGACGAGTTCACAGCTATCATTGCTGATGGCCCGCATCCGGAGACAGCAATAGCGCTTGCTGACCGTCTGCTGGCCACAATCGCCGACGTTTTTGATGTCGACGGCCACCAATTGCACGTCGGCCTGAGCATCGGTATCGCCTTCTTTCCCGATGACGCGATTGACCTCACATCCCTCCTGAGCAACGCTCACGCAGCGCTCGATCGCGCCCGGGCCGACGGGCATGGCGTTTTCCGTATGTTCGAGGCGGATATGGATCGCAAGCTGCGTGAGCGCCGCGCACTTGAGAAGGACTTGCGCTCGGCTCTAGCAAACGGCGAGTTGTTCCTGCACTTCCAGCCGCAGGCGAACGTAGCGGGTCAGATCGTTGGGTTCGAAGCCCTGGTCCGGTGGTCCCACAAAGAACGAGGAATGATCCCCCCTGCGGAATTTATTCCCATGGCCGAAGACAGCGGATTGATCGTTCCAATCGGCGAATGGGTGCTGCGCGAGGCGTGTCGGGAGGCGGCGTCATGGTCAAACACAATCAACATCGCCGTTAACCTCTCTCCCGTACAATTTCGCCAAGGCGATCTTCCCGGCATAGTCCACTCGATTCTGTTGCAGTCGGCGCTCGACCCGACGCGGCTCGAGCTGGAAATTACAGAAAGCGTGCTGTTCGACGACTTATCGCGGGCTAGTTCGATCCTCAGGCGCCTCAAATCGCTTGGAGTAAAGATCGCCCTGGACGATTTTGGGACAGGCTATTCGTCGCTTTCCTATCTCCAGTCTTTCCCCTTCGACAAAATAAAGATCGACAAGTCATTTGTTTGGATGCTTGAGAATCCGCAATCGGCGGCCATCATCCGCGCCATTGTCGGGCTGGGCCGGGACCTCTCGATGCACATTGTGGCCGAAGGCGTCGAAACGATCGACCAGCTGAGTTTTCTTACGAAGGAGGGCTGCACTGCTCTGCAGGGGTATCTGATCGGAAGGCCTCACCCGATCGAGCTGTATGCGAAGGAGGTCGGCAAACGCGAACCGACGTCAAGCGTGGCGAGCCGACGCCGCGGACGGGAATAGCGGCTCACGAAGCTTGCAGAACAACAAATATACACACGCGTGGCGTTGAATCTGGTCCCGGCTTCACGCCGGTGAAGAACGCGGAGTCAAATGGCAGTCGGAGGCCACGTCAAAATCTTTAAACGCGACTACCTTCGCGTCAATCCCTTGCCGAATGCACATAGGTGCTAGGGCAGATCGCCGGATCGATCGTCGCCTAAAATGAGATCCTCGCTCTGCGCTCCCCAAGGGAGTTCATCACGTCCAGCGCCGTGCGATGTATTCGGTTAAGGTGGTTCTCCAGTGCTTCAATGGCGGCAGCGAGATCATGCCTTTCAAAGGCATCCGGGGATTTGGATGTTCCTAAAGCTCAGCGATAAGGTTCCTTTCGCCACAAGCAGGCGGCGGCGGAATTCGAGGCCAACCAATTACATTTCGTGAGGAATCCGGCGAGGAGAAGATTTCTGCCGGCGTGGGCAGCCTGAAGGTGAACCCCAGTCGGCGATGGGGACCTTGACCGTCTTCGAGCGATAGACGTCGTGTTGAGGCACCCTGCCCAAGCTCATGAGGCACTCTACCTCGAAAAGGACCATGACCCAGCGACGACAAACAGGACTGAAGGCTAACACAATGCCTCTGTCCGGGCCTGGTGCAGTGACCTTGAATTCGGGCTGAGGTTGGCTTGTCCGAACCTCCTGCATAGCTGAGGCACTCAAACGGAAATCGCCAAACACTCCGCCACAGATCTCGTCCATGGAAGAACGAAGTTTGGCTTGACCACTGCCCGGAACTAAACGGCCGATTGGCCCGGCAATCAGGGGCTCCTAGAATATGTGCAGCCTTCAGCTTGCCCATCTGGGCCGCGCGACACCGTAATGCGATCAATTTGCGGGGAATGAGGCGCCAGCTTCTCCCAGATCCATTTGGCGATGTTTTCTAAGGAGGGCACCGCCAAACCGTCAATGTCGTTCAGGTATGTATGATCCAGGACTTTTTGCACTGAACTAATCCTCGGCTCTACCTCGTAAAGATTGGCCGGCCAGCCAAACACTGCATCAGGTGAGCCCTTAAAGTGGACTCGAACCCTGAAGGTGTGGCCGTGTAACCCGGAAAATGGCTGCAGCTGGTGGGCGGCCTCGAATGTGAACTCTTTGTAAGTCTCGACCATGGCGAAGCTGGCAGAACGTTCCAAAATTCACTCCTTAAGAAGCCGAGGGCCAAGCTTCTGACATTCTGATGGATCGGTGTCAAACGCGCTGAGCCGGCCCCTGGCCCAACTGAAACAGCGGTTAGCCAGCGATTTTACGGGCCCAGTTAACGCGGCGTTCAAGGATCGTGACGACATTGAAAGCGGGTAGTGAGGCAAAGGATAAAATGATGTCAAGGATTCGCGGCGCACTTGCCTTAGCTGTTGCGCTTCTGCTGCTGACCATATCGCCGGGGCACGTTCAGGTTCAACAGCTGTTGCCGCCAAAGGAAACGCCAATCCTGGCGATCGAGGGCAATATCCGAGTGACTAACGGCGACGGTGTGGCGCAGTTCGATCGTGGGATGCTTGAGAAGCTCGGTATGACCACATTGACCACCACTACGCCTTGGTTTTCCGGACCGGCCGAGTTCGAAGGCGTTTTACTCAAACGGATTATGGCGCTTGTCGGAGCGCAGGGCACGGAAGTAGTCGCCATAGCGCTGAACGACTACCGTACGACCATTCCTCTTAAGGATTTTGACGACTTCGATGTAATATTGGCGCTGAAGCGCGATAAGCAATACATGCCCGTTAGCGATAAGGGGCCGCTCTTCGTAGTGTATCCGTACGACAGCGCTCCAGAATTGCACGCCCAAAAATACTATGCACGCTCGATTTGGCAACTTACACGCCTCATTGTGCGATAAAAAAAGATAACGGATGCGTTGTCGCAGAGTTCTCTAGTGGGCGCTTTTCACCCCTTAAAAATAGCCCTTAGCGCCGCGATCCTTGTTCTCGGCTTTGGCGCAGTTTATCTTTCGACGCTCATCTTCGAGCGACAGGAGATGCTCGCCAAGGTCTCGCGCTACAATGTGGCCTGGAGCGCAGGTCAGGGTGTGAACGAGTTTTTGCGGCTACGTCAGCGCGTCAGCGAACTGGCGGCCAGTGAAGGTTCGAAGCAAGAGGCGAAGCTTCGGTTTGACATCGTCAAGAACCGGCTTCAGCTGTTTCGCAGTGGTGAGTTTCAGCCCTTTGTGCTGGAAGCAGACGACCGGCGAACGACGGTGGAATCACTATCAAATTTCATCCACCGCGCCGAAATGCTGATCGAGCAGGTGGACGATCCAGCAAGTGCACGAGCCATCCTGTCAGAGATGGTCCCTCTGGAAGGAGACCTCATCGGTCTCGCCGCGGAGGCCAATAATTACGGCGGCCAACAGGTAGCGCGCGACCAACAAGAACTTCTGAAACTGCATTGGACGTTCTCTGCCCTGGCTTGGGGCCTCGTACTCTGCACGTTTGTCCTTATCGTACTGTTGGAAAGACGAAATCGACTTCTTATCCAGGCTCAGCAAAAACTCCACGCGCTCAATGCGACATTGGTGCAAACGGGCGAGGACCTTGAGAAGGCCAATTCTGCAGCGCATGCCGCAAATGATGAGTTGATCACGCAGAATCGTCTGTTCGATACGGCACTCCACAACATGTCCCAGGGGCTTTGCATGTTCGGCGAAGACCGCCGGCTCATCGTTAGCAATCGTAGGTTGGCCACCATGTATGGCCTGTCGCCAGAATTGCTGCCGCCGGGGAGCACCCTTGAGGATATCAAGCTGCTTACGATCTGCACGGGTATCTGCTCCCAAGATCGCGCTGAGAATATTTATTCGGAACAACTTCGCCTGATTGCTCAAAAGGAGCGTGGCACATTACTGCAGGAACTGAGCGATGGCCGCGTGATTTCAATTTTGCATCAACCGATGAACAATGAAGGCTGGGTGGCTACTTACGACGATATTACCGAACGCCATCACGCTGAGGCCCAAATGGTGCACATGGCGCGCCATGATGCTCTCACTGACTTACCTAATCGGATTCTGCTTCGTGACCGAATGGTGAGTGAGCTGGCGCGGTGCCAAAGGCATCAGCGCTCTGCCGCGGTTTTCTGCTTGGATCTCGATCATTTTAAGAATGTAAATGACACGCTCGGACATTCCATGGGCGATCGCCTACTCTGCGAGGTTGCTGCGCGCATCTCAACCATCATTCGCCGAGAGGACACTGTGGCTAGGCTGGGAGGCGATGAATTCGTGATCCTGCAGGCGGACGTCACACAGCCAGCGGACGTTGATCAACTTGCTCAACGTGTACTAGGGGTTCTTAGCGAACCATACGAGCTCGATGGGCATCAGGTGATTATCGGGGTGAGCGTCGGTGTAGCCGTAACGTCGGGGATTGCGGACGACCCTGATACACTTCTGAAAAATGCCGACTTGGCGCTCTACGAAGCCAAAGAAGACGGGCGTGGCACTTATCGCTTTTTCCAGCCCGAGATGGATGCATGCCTTCAGCGCCGTCGGACGATTGAACTCGATATGCGTGCGGCCAATTTTGACCAGGAGTTCGATGTAGTATTCCAGCCGATCATGAACATTCACACGCTGCAAGTTACCACACTTGAAGCACTGTTGCGGTGGCCGGGCTGCAGACACGGACCCGTCGAAACCGAGGAAATCATCGCCATCGCCGAAGACACGGGCTTGATCGTCAACCTAGGCGAGTGGGTGTTGGAAAGAGCCTGTCGAGCAGCTGCAAATCTGCCGGGCGAGCTCAATTTCGCCGTTAATCTATCACCAACGCAATTCATGAGAGGCGATGTCGTTGAGATGGTCTCCAGAGTACTCGCCGCTACGGGATTTCCTGCTAATCGCCTTGAACTAGAAGTGACAGAAACGTTGTTGCTTGAGGACAGCCAAAGGTCGTCCTGTGCGCTGCGGGACTTGCGTGCGCTGGGGGTCCGCATATCACTCGACGATTTTGGCACCGGTTATTCCTCGCTCGGCTATCTCAGAAAATATACCGTGGATAAGATCAAAATAGATCGTTCCTTCGTGGAACAAATCTCCACAAATCAGGATCACATGGCGATCGTGCATGCGATTGTCAGTTTGGCCCGTGCTTTGGGCATGAAGACCACGNTTCCTTCGTGGAACAAATCTCCACAAATCAGGATCACATGGCGATCGTGCATGCGATTGTCAGTTTGGCCCGTGCTTTGGGCATGAAGACCACGGCTGAAGGAATAGAGACTGAGGATCAGCTGGAAATTGTTCGCGCTACAGGTTGCGACGAGGTTCAAGGATATCTATTCAGTCCACCAAAATCGCTAGCTGAAATAACGAACTTCCTTGGCAATAGTAGGAGCAAAGCGGCTGCTGCGTAGCTGCTGTCAGCCCCGGGCCGTGAGGATCTCGCCTCCGACTGGAGCCCGTAAGTCCGTTCGCTCTATGCACCTGGATATGGCCCCGTGGGAGCTCCTCGCCGCCATTGGCGGCATCTGTCATACGTTATCTGATCTGCACAGGAGTTTCGCGTTCTGCGCTGACTATCAGCGCCGGATGGGAGGGTTGACCACCCAACAAAGGCGGCGAAGTCTTATCGCGACACAGCAGGGGATGGCCACGCCAAGAACTTACCCAGGAGCTCAACGTCAAAACGTGCCAGCGCGCGTTTCTATGTTCACCATTTGTGCTTCGAAAGTCGCATAAGATTGCAGTGTGGAACGTTAGTTTACAGATCGCTATCAGCAGAGGGGGTACCGTGCCTTGTGCTCTGTAAAGCCCAGGGATGATCGCGCCTGTTCATCGGCTAACAGCTTCACCATGACGTCACCTCGGAGGACGAGAAACGAATGTCGAGGCACGGCTACGAGCTGCCTCGGTCGTTCGTTCGATCGAAAGCTCCGTGTGTGGAGGAAGCTCGCCTTCATGCAAGGCGAGAAGGTGCTGGCCTATTTCCTTGTCCGCTGCCGTGAGCCGATGATTGAGGCGAAGAAAGTCCATCCAGGTCGGCGTGCGGAACGTCTCTGTCCAAAGTGAAGGCGTCTGCAGGTTGCGCTGAAGCGTCCAGTTTCGTGCACCGGCACGGCTGAAAGCGTGGCGCTTTGCACGTATGCAGGCGAGAAAGGCGTCGGTATTCTTTTCGGATATGGAGTAGCCGACCTTGGCGACGATCGGGCCGCTCCTTGGCTTCAGATCGATCGCCAGCTCCGGTGCACGAAAATCCGAACTTTCCTGGTCCGTTTCTTCCCATGGACGTATCGGCAACACTATTCCCGCTGCTGCAACCAGCAACAGAGCCCCCGCGGCGCCCTCCAAAGCCGAGGTCAAGGAGTAATTCTGCGCGACAGAACCCCAGATCCAGCTGCCGGCAGCCATGCCGCCAGCGCTCAGGGCGTAGTAGATCGAGAGTGTGCGGCCGACCACCCACCTTGGGCTTGCCAGCTGCACCGACACGTCAATGCCGGTCCAGGTGATCAGCCAACCTGCGCCGCCCAGTGCCAGCGCGACTGCCGCCACAGCGACCGACGATGTCAGTGCAAGGCAAAGACAGCATGCTGCACACGCGACAGAGGCGAGGGCCACCAGCCTGTTTTGAGACGTGATTCGCCTGAGCCAGCCGTTGCCCATGCCCGCAACGAAGGCCCCCATTCCGAAGCCGGCCAATAAAATGCCGTAGACGATCGGCCCGCTCTTCAGCTGATCCCGGACGACGAGGGGGAGCAGCGCGAGGATGGTAATGCTGGCCAACCCGAAAAGGGTTGCACGGGCGACTGCCGCCCTGATCTCCAGGGACATCGCCGTGAAGCGCACTCCGTCGTGAATGGCCGTCGCCATTCTCTCGCGAGGGAGAGGCGAAGAGCGAACTTTCCATTTGGTGCGCCATATTGCGCCTAGAGGCGCCAGATCGCTCAGCGCGGCCAAGGCGAAAGCGGCAAGCGGTCCAAAGAAGGCCAAGATCGTCCCACCCAGAGCGGGTCCTGTGCTGCGTACAATGTTGTATCCGACAGACATAAGCGTCACGGCCGCGGGAATGTCGCGCTTGTGAAGGATATCGCCAACGGAAGCATGCCAGGCCGGATCATTCAAAGCGAAGCCGCAGCCGGCCAGGAAGCCCAATCCGAGTAGGAGCCAGGGATCGACAAATCCCAGACCCACAGCAATCATCAGCGTCGTTGATGCCAATGCTATCAAGCAGTGCCCCGCAAACATCACCCGTCGGCGGCTGAAGTTGTCGGCGATGGCTCCGGCGAGAATTGAGAGGAAGAATACCGGCAATGTGGATGCAGCCTGCACGAGTGCGACCATCAGGTCGGAAGCCGAAATGGTGGCCATCAGCCAACTGATGGCAACCGTTTGCACGAGCCACCCGAGGCTGGATATCTGCGTGGCCGTCCAGATCGAACGAAATACCGGGTTGCGAAGCGGGGCAAGCGTCGTTGGAACGGACGGATGAGGATCTTCGTGCTGCACGTTTTTTTGCTTTCGACGAGCCGACTATTTAATTCGCGGCTGCCACGACTGACTTTTTTGTCTTTACGATTTTGTGTAATCGATCAGTACTTCCAGGGCATGACCCAGCACCCGCTTCCGCATGCTCCAAGGTTATCCGTTGCGGCCGACATATCGGTTACCGGTGACCCGCTCAATCCCGAGTTCTTAGCGAGCAGAGATCGGAGTCGGGAGTGTCGCACTGAGCCATAGCGGACTGCGCAAATCTCCGTTTTGATGAGCGCGAATTTCCTGCCTCCCTTGCAGCCGGGCGCCCCCGGCTGCGGCGTGTCCGGCCAACCTCGTCAACGCTCAGTACGACCGGACGCCGGGCAGTTGGTGCGCAAAACTGCGAGGCCCGGCGCTACCGAAGATGAAACAAATAGTGCATATCGTGGATCGCTTGGATGCCATCGATCCAGTTTTGCTGCGGGCATGCAGCCGAATCTTTCCGGCTGAGGAAATACGTGCGACCGAGGCCGATCGCCGCCGAGGGTAGAGGGGAGAGATGACCGGCTTGAGCAGATTTGAGAGACCAGTCGTGGTTCAGGTCGGCCGTCACAGCTCGGAGCGTATTGTGTTCGAGGTCAACGACGCCGCGACCATCTTGCTGCGGGATCTTCACCGACAGACCGAGAAGCGCAAGGTAGCGATGGACGCCTGTCTGCGGGTATTGCGTGGTGAGGCCCATCCACCAGCCACTCGGCGTGCTTTCGTCGCAGCCGCGCTCGAAGCAAAGATTCTGCGCAGCGATTGAGAGCTAGGGTCCGGCGCTCGATGGCGTTCCGACGCGGCCAGCGGCGCTTGCTCCTGGGCGGACTCATCCGCTAAAGCTCGGCGCAACAGAGCAAGCGCCAGATGTTCAATCGTCGTCAGCCGCGACTCCCCGTGCAATTCGTGTCCAACAAGGAAGAAACTATGAGGCGGCAGACCCGACCGTTCACTGTGGAGATCAAACAAAAGCGCAATTATCAAAAACGGGGCGGTTCAATCTGGAGTGATGTCGATCTCTCCGCAGCGTTGGCCGAGTCGACAAGGGAGCTCAAAGAGATGGAGCTACCAAATCGTCGGCTTGTTGACTCCAATGTCCTAGCCCTTGATGCTGAACACATGCACAAACCGCGAGCGGAGCATTTTATGGCAGAACCCCTGGAAGCTGAATCAGTAGAAACTGCAATCGAACCGGCAGCCAAGGTGGAGACGTCTAAAACGAAGAAGAAAGCCCCACGGTCGCGGAAGGCGAAGGCTGAACCTAGGCAGCCTGCTCGGAAGAACGGCGCCAATACGGCGTCCCAGGCGGAGGAAGCTCCAGCAGCGGCCGGGCCGACCGCGCGGAAGGTCCACTCCGGGAAGGAGCGCACCCAGAAGCTTGATCAGATCGCGAAGTCGATCAGTGGCGGCGCCACTCTCAAGAGCGCGGTGAAGCAGGCCGGCATATCGGAACAGACCTATTATCACTGGAAGAAGGCCGCGGCGCTGTCATCCGATGGTGACGATCTGAAGGATCTGGTCGCGCTCGAAGAAGAAAACAAGCGACTGAAGAGCCTGCTTGCGGAACGCCTGCGCAAGGAGAACGCGGAACTGAAGAAGAAGCTGGGGCTGCAATAAAGCTACAGCAGCCCGCTGAATCGCAGATCGGAGCGGGGGGCATCGTCTTCGCCGACGCGTCACTTGAGATCGGTTCTGGCCGCGCGGCGCGCGCCGTGCTTGGGCTGTCGCAATACGGCACACCCCGCTTTGCCGAGCACTCCTTCTATGAATCAGATGCCGCCTATGCAGAGGTATTTCATTTCAAGGTAATCCTCGAGCCCGTGGCGGGAACCCTCCCGCCCGATGCCGGACTGCTTCACCCCGCCAAAAGGCGCAGCTTCCGAGGACATGCGTCCCGTGTTGATACCCACCATGCCATATTCCAAGGCCTCGGCCACGCGCCAGACGCGCTTCAGGTTGGAGGCATAAAAGTAGGCGGCAAGGCCGTAGATCGTGTCGTTGGCTTCACGCACGACCTGCTCCGCATCGTCGAAACGAATGATCGGCGCCAATGGCCCAAATGTCTCCTCTTGCGCGACTGCCATTTCGCTGGAGATGTCGGTAAGGACGGTCGGTTGGAAGAACGTACCTTGCTCGCCGACTCGATTACCACCGCATCGAACTGAGCCGCCTTTTGCGACGGCATCGGCGATGTGAGATTCGATCTTGGTCAGTGCACGCCTGTCGATCAGTGGTCCGATAGCTGCTCCTGGATCGAAGCCATCGCCAACCGAAAGTTTGCGAGCCCTTTCTATGAATTTCTCGACGAACTGATCGTGAAGGGGTCAGAACAAGAGCTGCTCAAAATCGTACGCGGCCTTTATCAACCAAAGACAGCAATAGGCTTGTGATCAAGGCATTCCCATGCGATTCTTGGAGCGTGATCTGGAGGAGATGAGAATGCCTGAAACGATGCTCGCAGCGCTTTCCAGTATTAGGACAGTCGATGAAATGGTCGAGGCATTCCGGAATGAGGAGCATTGCCGGAGATTGCTGGAAACCATGGTGTGGCCGGATGGTCGGATTTGCCCGGCCTGTGGTTACAAGCGTTCGATCGCGCTTGCCGGTCGCGATACGGGCAAGCGGCGGGCGCGGCCGGGTCTTTATCAATGTTCCAGTGGCGATTGCCGGTTCCAGTTTACCGTGACGACCCACACCCCGCTGCATTCGACCAAGCTGCCTTTGTGTGTCTGGCTGAAGGCCATGTGGCTGCTGCTGCAGTCGGATAAAGGCTTGTCCTCGGTACGACTGGCCGAGACCCTTGGGGTAAGCCAGCCCACGGCCTGGCGCATGGGACATGCGCTACGTCTGATGGTGGCGCGGTAGAATATGCTTGCCGGCACGGTGGAGATCGACCATTTCCATCTCGGTGGAAGACCCCGAAAGCGGCCGGATGACCCGCCCCCGGGACGGGGCCGGAAAGGTCAGGCGAATACGGATAAAACGCCGGTCATGGCGATGGTGCAGCGACCGAATGACGTCACGCCCGGCACTCTGGCCGGTGACGCGCGTGCCGCGGTCGTGACCGGACTTTCGTTGCGTGCCGCCGAACGTGCAGTTGAAACGCAGATCGAACCTGATGCCCATTTGATGAGCGATGAGCCATTGGTGAGAGCTTTGCCAAACATGAGACCGTGAAGCATTCGAGCCACGAGTATGTTCGCGACACCGTCCACGTCAATTCGGTGGAGGGTTTCAATTCCCGCGTCCGGCGGACGATCGCGGGCGTCTTTCACCATATCAGCCCGCAACATGCCGACCTGTATTTCCATGAAATCGGCTTCCGCTGGTCTCAGCGCGTCGTGTCTGGAAGCGCCGTCCGGAAAACCCGGCACGGTCGGGAAATCATGCGGACTCTCTGGTCACGGGTGCCGCCGGCGCTGCAACTGCCAAACGTTTTTCGGACCGCAGCTGGACGCCAGATGCGCCGAAGCCCGGATGGCGGCATCATCATCAAATCAACCGTAGCTGTCTTTGGTTGATAAAGGCCGCGTACGATTTTGAGCAGCTCTTGTTCTGACCCCAAGCAGCGGATGCGCGAGGACGTGGACAGGTTCGTGAGCGTCTTCCCCAATGAGACGCCTGCAACGATAGGCGCGCCCAGCAGGCGCGAAGTCAGGTCGCCGATCGTCATCGATCCCTTGGCCATCTCCACCTTGCAGATATCGTCGATCGACCGTTCCAGCCGTCGTGCCGACGTTTTGACGAAGACCTTCGATGCCGTGCGCAGATCGAAGGCGCATCGGGCGCAGAAGTGCTGCGGCATCAGGTCGGTCTGGTCGAAGGATGCAATCCCGCTTCGACAGGCGGGACATCGATCCCGAAGACCGCGACCATGCACGAAGCACGAGATGCGCGTCGGCGCCACGGACGGGGAGGCGGTTCAGATTTCGTGAGGCTAGGGATCGGTTCCGGGAAAGGGCGAAATGACGGTCCTTGACGAAGAGCTGGCCGCTGGATCATGCCTTACCCGCTGCGCGCTCGTCTTCGTATTCCAGCTCGCGCGCTGCTTTCGGAATCAAGGTCAGCCATACCGGACCGACGCGTTCTATGGCCTCCGCGAGCGTGTAGTTCATTTCGGCCAGCCAGTCGGGCCGGTTTAGCTCGCCATACTGGCGGCATGACAGCGGCCTGTCCCGACCAACCTTCATGACACAGAAAAAACTTTGCAACACAACCCTCTCAACTCCGGGCTCCATTTGGACACAGCACGATGTTCGTGGCTCACCGGCGAGGTCAGAGCGGAGCAGTCTCAACAACGCCATCCGACATCTTTTGTCGGGTTTGTCGAGTTCGCGATATGGCCATTTTCAGTCGATCTCTTGCTTTGCTTCGGGCTAATCGACTGAAAAGCAACCACAAAGTTCCTTCTTCAGCTCAATCAAGCAAGCTGGCATGACTCTTGAGAGCCTTCGTTGCCGGGCGGGCAACAGCTGCCGGCCATAACTCGTGTCACGGGTAGCCACGATGACCAGGCGAAGGACCGCAATGCTTCAGGCTCTCGATCTAAGGCAACGTATTCCTTCGACCATGACAATGGTCGCACCAAAAACGCGAATCATATTTAGATACATAATTTATCTTCGTCCTAACCGACGCAAAGTACAATTTCATGGCATAACAAAATGAACGCTCGCAGCATCTCGATCACTAATACGCGCCGTTTGTGGTACAGGCGCATGTTCATTGCTGAACGATCTCTGATTTCCTTCGCGATGGGCGTTTTTGCGCTGTTTCCAGTCTACCTGTTGTCGGTTGGGCGCGACGAGATTTTTTTTGGTTCGATCTCAGCAGCAGGCATGGCGGTCGCTATATTAATAGTTTTGATCAGTCCTACGCTGACACGCCAGCTTAGTGTGCGGAGGCTCGCACCCATCGGCGGGCTTCTCTATGCAGCAGCCTGCGCGACCATACTCTTGAACGAATTGTCGGGGGTGCGCGCGACATTCCCCTACTTCCTCAGCTACATGCTGCAATCAGGCGGATGGGCGCTGCACTTCACTATGGGCTCGATATGCATTTCCGCCCTCTCAAGCGATGCAGACCGGCCATCGAGCTTCATGGCCTACTCTGCATTCTCCACCTTAGGGTTAACCTGCGGACCGCTGCTGAGCAGCCTCCTTACCCGGTACGCCGGCTTGGGCACGCTGGATATGTTCATTCTGGCAATGCTCGCGGCGACGGCAGGGTCAGCGTTGTCATCGTGGGCAGCGCAACGTGCGGCGAACATCCGCGAAGCCGATATTCCGAATAACGCCTCGATTGCGCGCGACCTTTTCGATCTCCTCTTCAGCAAATCTGCTCTGTTTTTTGTTCTTGTACTGTTGTCCGCAAGCATTTACACTAGTTTGATAAACTTCCAGGCTCTATTTGCGAATAATTCAGGTCTTCCGTACGAAATATTCTTTGGCTTTTGGGCCATAGGAGTAGTCGGCTCCAGATTTGCAATTGGTCCGCGCGTAACCCGCAGTGCGGCCGACCGCACCTTGCCGCTACTCCTGGGCGGGATGGTCGTTTCGCTTCTCGGCTTTCACTACTCCCCGGGCCACCCCGTCATTTACGCAATGGCATCGCTGGCGACCGGCATAACTTATGGGCTATCCTATCCCCTGATGCAGGCAGAAGCCGTCCGCGTGACTGCGCCGCAGTCCCGGACTTTGGTGCAGATCATCTTCAGCCTTTCCTATTTTCTTGGCCTGTATTTCTTCCCCTTCGCCGCCGGGCTCGTCTCAGTCCAGCTGGGATACGACACACTGACGCTGTTGATTGCCGGCTTGGCTCTACTGCAAACGGCTATCGCTCTCCTTGGCTATCGCACGATCCGGCGCAAGCCGACCCGACCGTAGTTGGCAGTAAAGGCTGAAGCAGGGCACTATGCACGGGAGATCACACGTCGTCATCGGAGCCGGGCCGGTCGGTCGGGCAGTGGCGCTGCAACTTGCGGACCAGCCGGACTCGTTCGTTGTCGTGATTGACAGGAGCCATTCTGCGCTTGCCGTGGCGCAACGGCTTCTGGGCAATCTCGAAAACGTCCGCTTCGACGTGTCGTTGGGTCCATCCGTTCTCTCGGTTCAAGCCCGATCGCTGATCATGGCTACGTCTTGGAGAGATTCCCGAGTTTTGGTCGGCAAGCTTTTGCACCAAACGCACGAGGCAGGTCTACACACCCCTATTATTTGCGTCGGCAGGCCGAGCCCTGGGGATCGTGACATTCTCCGGGTACCGCCTAACGGTCCGCCCGTAGTCTTGGGAGCGGGTCTCGAACCAGGACTGGTTGAATCTTTAGTCTCGCTGGTTGCGGCTGAAATAAAGGACATAGAGAGCATAGTAACTCATTGCGGAGGGATTCCCAGAATTCCGGAACCTCCGCTGAACTATGCTCTCGCCTTTGGGCGTCGGCTGCCCATAGAGCAGAGGCTCGCGTTGGCTCGAATCGATGGCCAAGCCGTAACGCGAAATCGATTCGAAAGCGTATCTCAGCTGTTCGTGGATGGTGTCGGCCTTCTCGAAGCATACGATGATGCAATGGTTTCGTCGACGGCTGCAGGCGCTCATCCTAGCATTCCAACGCTTCGACAATTGACTGTGCGGTGGCCTGGCTTTGCGGATGGCGTTCGGATGTTGCATCGCCTCGGGCTGCTGTCCGACGAGGAGATCGAAATCGGGAGCGCGCGCCTGCAGGTCAAGGAGGTCACGGAGGCGCTTTTAAGTCGCCGGAGCCCAAATGACGATGGCGACCAGGTCGTCCTTGACATCGCCATTGAGGATCGCCAAGGGCGGGTTGGCCGCTGGACCTGCATCCTGCGCTCCGAGCTTCAGGAGCGAGGCATCTCAAGCATGGCTATCGCCACCGCAGTTCCGGTGGCCGCAGCCGTGGAATGCGTCACGCGTCAACAGTTGCGGGGTCCCATACACCCCGGCAAAGCCGCGCTCGCCGATGTCGCCGCGATGGCCCTCGAGCAACTGAGGAGAAGCCGGATCGCTGTCTTAGCCGAGCGCGCGACCGGGCTGTTGGAAACAAGCACGATTTTGGGAGCCGGTCATGCAAAGACGAAAGACACTACTCGTGGGGAGCGGACCAGCAAACCTGGCACTGCTGACCTGCCTCAAGGAGCGGGGATCCTCAGTTCTGGATTCGCTGGAAGTCCTTGAGCGCCGCGACAGCGCAGAATGGCACCCGGGCATCGCTTTCGAGGATTCGATGCTCCAAGTGTCGTTGTTCAAGGACCTGGCGTTCCTGAGGAATCCGGCAAGCCCATTCACTTTTTTCTCGTTCCTGCGTGACAAGGAGCTTCTCTATCACTTCATCCATACGAACAATCTGTATCCTTCAAGGAAGCTGTTTTCCGACTATCTGGTCTGGGTAAGCCGGTTCTTTGCGAACAAGATTTCTTTCGGCAAGGAGGCGGTGGCGGTCAGGTTCCACGAGAAGCCGTCGGGAACCCAAACCCTTGTCGTCATGACCAGGGATGTCTCGAGCGGAGATGTTTCAGAAATCGAGGCAGACGACGTGGTCGTCAGCCTTGGGCATGAGCCATACATCCCCGAAGAACTGGCCGTCGACTCCGGCCGCGTGGTGCATTCAAACTTCTTCCTATCCCATGCGAACGAGGGAATGATCAACGCTAACGCTCGCGTTGCGGTCGTCGGGTCCGGGCAAAGCGCCGGCGAGATAGTCAGATTCCTGCTCCAACACCGGGAAGTGTCGGAAGTTATCGTCGTTGGTCGGCGCCACCTCTTCGAACAGACGGATGACAACCCGTTCGTAAATGATTTCTACACTTATCCACACTCGCTGAAGTTCGCGGAGTTGCCACTCGAAGATCGCAAGAGGTTTCTTTCCGACACGAGGAACACGAACTTCTCCACCGTCACCAAGGACGTCCTCAAAAGCATCTACGATCTTCGATTCGAGGACCAGGCGTGCGGACGCGACAGGCTCAGGCTGTTCCCGTATACTGAAATCACGGCGGCAAAGCGTCTCGAGAATGGTCTTCGTCTTGACCTTCGCGGAATCGGAGGCAGGCCGGACTCGACGACGCTTGAAATTGAACTCCTGGTATGCGCGACGGGCTTTTCAAACCGTCGCCATCTATCATTCTTCCAACTGCTGCAACCGCGAATGGAAGATGCCGACGTCGTTGTCGACGAGTCCTTCGAAGTGGGACTCGATCAGATGCCAGAATCGTGTTTCACCGGTCCGAGACCTCGCGTTTTCTTGGTGAACCACTCTTTTGGCCTTCGGGGCCCAACGGAGCACACACTCGGCGGTCTGGCCGAACGGGCTGCGGTGGTGGCGAAGGCGCTGCAAGACGGGCACGTGCTTCAACCTGCTCAAGGTCGCCCCGAGACCTTGCCAGCGGCATGGCCAACCGGAAATTCGAGAGTGGAAACGAAATGATGTGTTCGCAAGTAATAGATCTCAAAAATGAAACACGCGCGGTCCCCATCTCGATCGAAGGGGGCATCGTCATGCATGATCCCTTCCCGGAAGGGGGCGACGTTTCCATCCGACTATTGAAGCTCAGTCCAGGCGCGACCACTTGCCGTCACAACCATACGGAAGTCGAATTTTGGACGGTGATCTCTGGCGGCGTTCGAATTCATCTAGACGAAAAGACGTTCCTGCTGCTTGGCGGAGAGAGCATTAGGATGGACCCGCTGAGCAGGCACAGGATTGAGGCTTTGGACAGCGGTGCAGTCATGCAGACAGTGTGGTGGCACAGCCGCGCAGCCTTCGAAGAGGCGACTTCCACGAACGAAGCGATAGGAAAGAGCAGACCGCTGCTGCTGGTGCCCGCAATGCTTACCCCGAATGGGAACATGCATATAGGTCATGCCTCAGGACCGTTCCTCTACGCGGATGTGTTGCGCCGAATTGCCGAGACCGGCGGCCGAGAGGTTTTCGTGCTGCAGGGCACGCACGGTCACCTTGAGCACATTGCAATTGCGGCCGACGCTGCTGGACTGGAATACTACCAGCTGGCCGAGAAAAACACGGCTTCTTTCCAGGAGGCTCTGCATCGGCTCAATGCAGTTTCGGATATTTTCCTTGGGACAAAGCCTGACCGCCGCGGCAAGGCGGTCGTTCTCGAGGTCTTCAAGCGACTTTGCAGCAAGGGCCTGATCGCTGAAAGAGAGCATTTGGTCCCGTATGACGTCCAAAGTGGGCGCTTCAAGGTGGACGCCTTCGTCCACGGCAAATGTCCATATTGCGGCGGCTATTCCTCCGGTCACGAATGCGAGGATTGCGGCGCGCTGGTCCTCGATGCCGAACTCCAGGATCCGGTCGATCTCGACGGGCGCTCGCTGGAACGTCGTCCCCTGAAGCGCCTTTTCCTGAACCTCGCTCCATTGCATGACGCACTCGAATCCTTCGCCTCGCGGAACTTCCTGCCCATTTACGCCAAGCTCTATGTCGAGTCCTGGCTGTCCCGGGGGCTTCCGGCAGTCTGCATCTCAAACCCAAACCGGGAGGGAATTCGGATTCCAATCCCAGGATTTGAATGCCAGCGGTTTACCATCACCATGGAACACGTGCCTCGGCACTTGCTCGCCTTAGAAACGATAAGAGAAAAGAGCGGATGCCCCGCCTTCTGGTACCAAATCCCACGGGACGAGATGCCGGAGCTGGACATTCTCTTCGGGGCGGACAACGCCTTCGGACGTCTGTTGGTTATTCCCGGGGTACTTTCGGCGCTTGATCTCCATGAGATGCTCCCCCGACGGATTTTCGTCAACCAGATGCTCACGCTTGAGGGGAGGAAGTTCTCAACATCACGAAATCACGCAATCTGGGTGAACGACATCGCTGCGGAAGAAACTGCCGAGCCGCTTCGCTTCTACTTGTGTCGGTGTCGTCCGGACGGTTCTGTCGAGGACTTCTCCATGGGTGCCTACGAGAGCTGGAAACGGGACTTCTGGGACGGACGGCTGTCGAGATCGGTCGCGAAGGCTAACGAGGTCATCGGGCGGGTCGCGACAGACGAGCTCCCGTGTCCTGGCCAGTGGTCAGCCACCGACATTGCGTTCCTCGCGGACTGCAGACGCTTCAACGCGGAAGTGCGGGCGCGATTCGAAGCGGATTACCCGGACGTACGTCAGCTGACACGCGCAATCGAGGCGTTCGTCGACGCAATTGACCGCTATTCATGTTCAGTGCTGCAAGTTCCGGCTGCGCCGAAGGTGAAGGAGGCGCTTGCCCGGACTGCGGCCCGCGCGGTGACCTTCGCGCTCGTCGGACTCTGTGTCGCGACATACCCGGTCGTACCTGATTTCGCCATCTCCATCGCAAGGAGTCTGGGGCTAGAGGTTCCCAAGCTCAGCTGGTTCGACCGCGACTGGATGGCCGAGCCAGTCCGTCTGTCTGCAAGCCATGACGCCGGAGGCCGTTGAATAACCGATCAAAGATTTCGGGCGTTCACCGCAGCCACTTTTCGAGAATCAGCCGGAGGATGCGGGCAAGCCAGGAAGTGCATCGTGGACTTCGTCTTTGATCAGCCTTGTCACCGAAACGACGCCGATGTCGTCCGGCTCGGGCGAAGTCTGAAGTGTTGATGGCTTTTCAAAAGCGCGGCTAAACGACGACAAGAGTTGGTTGTGTTGCAAGGTTTTTTCTGTGTCATGAAGGTTGGTCGGGACAGGCCGCTGTCATGCCGCCAGTATGGCGAACTGCTCGGCCAGGGAGGGATTTGGATTGAACGCGTACCTCGCCTGTCGCTTGCGCATCATGTGAAGCATTTCGATCCCCGACAGGGTGATGCTGGCGGTGGCCGGCGACTTGAAACCCAGCATCGGCCGCACACGGCGCTTGATGCGCCGGTGGTCCTGCTCGATCCTGTTGTTATCAGGCATGAATAGGCGCGACGCGCCAATCCGTATTTTCTTGCACGGATGGATCGACTACCGTCCACCTAGGGGCCGGAACAAGAGCTGTTCAGAATCTTGCGCTAAGGCCGAACGGAAAGTGAACGCCCGGATGTTCGCTGTGGATACGC
>NZ_NPKJ01000003.1 GCF_002284575.1 Mesorhizobium temperatum | reverse complement strand
TCCGAAGCCATTATCCACGTCGCCGTGGGCAGTCTTTTGATGCGCAACAGCAATTGAACTAATTCCCAAACGGACTCTTAGAGCCATGGTAGTCGAGATTGGCCTCGGTGACGTGGATGCCATGCAGCTTGCCGGCGACGATCTTGCGCATCCCATTTCTCCAGAACACATGTCAGTTCAAGTGCGTGCAGATGTTCCCGTCGACCGGCATGTCCAGGCCGATGTCGAGAATCGGCGCGCTGTGTGTCAGCCAGCCGACCGAGATGAGGTCGACGCCGGTCGCCGCAATCGCCGGAGCCATTTTCGGCGTGACGCGGCCGGAAGCCTCGGTGATGGCGCGCCCATCCACCATCTGCACGGCGCGCGTCAGCTCCTCGAGCGACATGTTGTCGAGCAGAACCGCGTCGACCCCCACCCTGAGGGCGACTTCGAGCTGTTCCAGCGTGTCGACCTCGACCTCGATCTTGACCATGTGACCGGCGGCGGCGCGCGCGCGCCCGACCGCGGTGCGGATGTCGCCGGCGATCGCGATGTGGTTGTCCTTGATCAAAACGGCGTCGTCGAGCCCGAAGCGGTGATTGGCGCCGCCGCCGACGCGCACGGCGTATTTTTCCAGCGCGCGCAGGCCGGGCGTCGTCTTTCGCGTGCACACGATTTTTGCCTTGTGGCCGCGCACCGCGTCGACGATCGCCGCTGTGGCCGTCGCAATGCCGCTCAGACGACTGAGGAAGTTCAGCGCCGTGCGCTCGGCCGTGAGCAGGCCCCGCGCCGGACCGCACACCTTCGCGACGGTCTCACCCGCGGCAATATCGCTGCCGTCCGGACGCCGGATGTGCATGTCGATCGCCGGGTCGACGAGCAGGAAGGCGAAAGCCACCAGATCGAGCCCGGCGACGACGCCCGGGTGCCGCGCCTTGAGCACCAACGTGGTCGTGCAATCACATGGAATCACCGCGTCGCTGGTCAGATCGCCGCATCTGCCCAAATCTTCGAGAAGGGCAGTCCGCACAATCGGTTCGATGACGATCGCGGGAAGAGGCGCGAATGATTTCATGTCAGGTGACTCCGTGTCGGGGCCCGCCAGCCGAGCGCGACCGCGGCCTGGATTGCCGTGCGCAGTGTCAGCCGTGACGGGCTTGCGTCTGCATCGCGCCCGGGGAAATCGGACCGGTAATGTGAACCACGGCTCTCTTCACGCCGCAGGGCCGCGATGGCGATCATCAGTGCGACCACAGCCGAATCGGACGCAGCCTCGTTGTCAGCGGCGATCGACAGCAGCGCCGCCGCGGCCTTGCGCAGCGTCTCGCCTTCGCGAATGATGCCGAGTGCGTGGGAGACGACCGGGCGTATGCACGAAGGGTCCGGCCGAGGGGGCACGAGTGCGGGGAACAAGCGCCGGCGGCAGTCCGGCGATGCGCCGGCGACGCTTTCAGCGACCCAGGCGGCTGTTACCACCGCTTCGGTGAGCGAGTTGCTGGCGAGCCGGTTGGCGCCGTGCAGTCCGGTACATGCAACCTCGCCGCAGGCCCACAAGCCATTGAGGGAACTGCGGCCCGCTGCGTCCACCGCCACGCCGCCCATGTGATAGTGTGCCGCCGGCCGCACCGGGATAGGCTGGGTGGCGGGGTCGATCCCTGCCTCCCGGCAGAGCTGGGCTATTGCCGGGAAGCGCTTGCCCAAGCTCGGGCCGAGACATTTGCTGGCATCCAGAAACACGCTACGTCCGGCGGCGATCTGATGCCAAACCACTCGTGCGACCACGTCGCGCGGAGCGAGCTCGCCGCCGGGCGTGTCGGCGAGGAACCGTTCTCCTTGCTCGTTGATGAGCACGGCGCCTTCCCCGCGCACCGCTTCGCTGATGAGCGGCATCGGTCGCAGCGGGCTGTCGAGCGCGGTCGGGTGGAACTGCACGAACTCCAGATCAGCAAGCTCCGCCCCGGCACAGGCGGCGAGCGCGAGCCCGTGCCCAAATGAACCGAGAGGGTTCGTCGTATCGCAAAACAGGCCACCGATGCCGCCGGTCGCCAGCACGACGCGTGAGGTGGAGATTGTGACCACATCTGTGCCGCCGACCGCCAGTACCCCGACGACCGCACCGTCTTCGACGATCAGGCGGCGCGCCTCCATGTTTTCAAGGATAGTGATCGAGGCCGTGCGCCGCACGGCTGCGATGAGTGCGCGGACCAGCTCACGCCCCGTGGCGTCGCCGGCGGCATGCACAATTCGACGGCAGGAGTGGGCTGCCTCAAGCCCGAGCCGCAATGCGCCGTCAGGCCCGCGGTCGAAGGCGACGCCGAAGCGCTCGAGGTCCTCGATCGCCTTGGGTGCTGCTTCGACCATCCGCCTTACAGCCGCTTGGTCGCAGAGGCCGTCGCCGGCCGCCAACGTATCGCTCAGATGAAGCTCCCGACTATCGTCGCAGCCGAGGCTTGCCGCCAGACCACCCTGGGCGAACTTGCTGCAGCCTCCGGTTCCAAGCGGCGTACTGGAAAGCAGGACAACCGGCTCCGGCGCCAGATGAAGCGCCGTCATCAACCCGGCAATGCCGGCGCCGACGATGAGTGGCGCCCCGCCGATGTCCATGATCGTTGGGGTCATATGGCGAGCATGCGCTCCACAGCCCGGCGGGCCCGGTCCGCGACCTGCGGGTCGATCGTCACGAGGTGGCGGTTTTGCTCCAGTGCTGCACGTATGTTGGCAAGTGTGATGCGCTTCATGTGCGGGCACAGATCGCACGGGCGGATGAAATCCACCTCGGGATGCGCGACTGCGACATTGTCGCTCATCGAGCATTCAGTCATCAACACGACGCGCGCCGGCTTCTCCCGGCCCACATAATCGGACATGGCGGCCGTCGACCCGGAAAAATCCGCCTCCGCTACCACTTCGGGCGGACATTCGGGATGGGCAAGCACCGACACGCCGGGATGATCCTCGCGCAGCTGCCGGATGTCGGCTGGCGTAAAGCGCTCATGCACCTCGCAATGACCCTGCCAGGCAATGATCTCGACGTCAGTCTGGGCGGCGATGTTCTGGGCCAGATACTCGTCGGGCAACATGATCACTCGAGCAACACCGAGCGATTCGACCACAGCCTTCGCATTGCCCGAGGTGCAGCAGATATCGGACTCCGCCTTCACCTCGGCCGACGTGTTGACGTAGGTGACGATAGGCACGCCCGGATAGCGTTGCCGCAGCAGCCGGATGTCCTCGGCGGTAATGGAGTCCGCCAGCGAACAGCCGGCGCCGAGATCCGGGATGAGCACCGTCTTTTGCGGATTGAGCAGCTTTGCCGTCTCGGCCATGAAATGCACGCCGGCCAGCACGATCACGTCTGCATCCACTTCCATCGCCCTGCGGGCCAGCGCTAGGCTGTCGCCGACGATGTCGGCCACGCAGTGAAAGATCTCGGGCGTCTGGTAGTTATGCGCCAGGATGACGGCGTTGCGCTCGCGCTTCAGCGCCAAGATGGCGTCGATGTCGTCGCTGAACGCCGGCCATTCGATCGGCGGGATCACCCTGCGCACGCGCTCGTAGAGATAGGCGGCCGAAGGCGGCGCGGCGGTCATTGACGGCTCCGATTATACTCAATGAGAATATAAGCGCATATTCTTGATATGAGTATAAGAGTCAACCCCGAGCCAGCGGCAATTTTGCCCCGGCAACTTCCCCCTCCTCGAGCACGGCGTGGCGGAAGCGATAAAGCTTCGCCGGGCGGCCACCTGTTTCTGTGGCCGTATCGCCCGTCTCTTCCACCAACTCGTGTTGCTCGATGAGGCGGCGGAAGTTGGACTTGTGGATCAGCCTGCCGGCGAGCGCCTCCACGGTTCGCTGCAGTTGAAGCAGGGTAAAGGCCGGCGGCATCAGTTCGAACACGACCGGCCGGTACTTGATCTTGGAGCGCAGCCGCGCAATGCCCGTGGCGAGGATGCGACGATGGTCGGCGACCATGGACTTGCCGCGAACCGGCGGGGGGAGGACCGAACCGCGCATCGCCTCTTCAACCAGGGCTGCTTCGTAAAGCAGCTCGTACCGTTTGAGTGCGAGATCCTCGTTCCACGGGCGTTCGTCGAAGCCGAATGCGATCGCCGCCCGCCGCCGGCGCTCGAGGCGCGTCGCACCGTCGTCCGCGCCATCCGCCCATTCGATCAGGCGAGGCCGCAGGACGTCCGACACCATCGGCGGCGTTCCGGCACGGTGGTCCTCCCATGGAAAGTAGTCGTACCAGCTTTGCCAACAGGACCTGGACGGTGCCGCTGCATGTTCCTTGCGGGTGAGTGCGAGATAGCTGATGGAGATAACGCGCTGCTCAAGTTCGGTGCCGGCCCGGTCCCGGTCGGCGAAGGTGTAGAGCTGCTCGATATATCCCAGCGGGTGGCCGGTCTGCTCCTCGACCCACGCCCTCAGACCGGACTGCAGCGATCGGTGCTCCAGCGCAAGGGGGCCGGAGGGCAAGGTGTCCGTCTGTCCGATGGTCAGCACACAGGGCTCATTGTCGCTCAGCGCAACGACAACGGCGGTCAGGTCGACCTTGACTGTGTCGGCCTTGCCTCCCGGCCTGTTTGTCCTGATCCTTTTTGCGCGATCGTCCATGGTCCCTGAGTGCTTGGGCCGCGAAAAGTAGCTGAACCGATTGAAATTTGTTCTCACCAATAACGCTTGGCGCGTCAACTCACGCTTCGTGCCACTTTAGTTCTTCGCACCTGCACAAAAATATGCCAAACGCGACACAAGCGGCGGGTAACGCAAGGGAAGGAGAAGTCGTGAGCGCAACGGGACAAGCCAGGGCTCTTACGCCACCGGAAATTTCCCAGCGCAAGGGCAAAGCGCCACTTATCTGCCTGACGGCATATACGACCCCGATCGCGAAACTGGTCGATCCGCATTGCGATGTCGTGCTGGTCGGCGACAGCGTCGGCATGGTTCTCCACGGGCTTGCCACGACACTTGGTGTCACGCTCGACATGATGATCATGCACGGCCAGGCGGTGCGCCGCGGGCTCGAACGCGCACTGATGGTCGTCGACATGCCGTTCGGCTCGTATGAGGAAAGCTCTGAGCAGGCTTTTCGCAACGCCGCCCGGTTGATGGCCGAGACCGGCTGCGCGGCCGTCAAGCTCGAGGGCGGCGAGGCGATGGCGGGGACGATCCGCTTCCTCACGGCGCGCGGAGTACCAGTCATGGCCCATGTCGGGCTGACGCCGCAGGCGGTCAACGCCTTCGGCGGCTACCGCGTCCAGGGTCGCGGCGAGGACCGCGAGCGCATCCGGCGTGACGCGTCGGCCGTCGCCGAGGCGGGCGCCTTCGCCGTGGTGCTGGAAAAGGTTCCCGAGCCACTCGCCCGCCGGATTACCGAGGAAATCGCGATCCCGACGATCGGCATCGGGGCCTCATCTGCCTGCGACGGGCAGATCCTGGTCGTCGACGACATGCTGGGCCTGTTCGGCGACTTCCGCCCCAAATTTGTCAAGCGCTATGCCGAACTGGGGGACGCCGCTTCGGCGGCAATTGCGACCTATGCGCAAGAGGTGCGGGAGCGCCGCTTTCCCGCCGCCGAGCATGTGTTCGGTGACATGCCCAAGGCCGTCAGAGGCGAAAAGACCGCATGACCATACCGATCGTCCGCACCGTCGCACAACTGCGCAAGACCGTAGCCGAATGGCGCAAGCAGGATCTGAAGGTCGCCGTCGTGCCGACCATGGGCGCCCTGCATGAAGGCCATCTCAGCCTGGTAAGCGCGGCACTGGAACGCGCCGACCGGGTGATCGTGACGCTCTTCGTCAACCCGAAGCAGTTCAACAGTGAGGCTGATCTCGCCGCCTATCCACGCACCGAGCACGAGGATGCCGCCAAGCTGGCGCCGCTTGGCGCCCACGTCCTCTACGCGCCGGAGGGGTCGGAAATGTATCCGGATGGTTTTGCCACGACCGTCTCGGTGGCAGGCGTGAGCGAGGGCCTGTGCGGTGCAACTCGCCCCGGCCATTTCGACGGCGTGGCGACGGTGGTGGCAAAGCTGTTCCTCCAGACGGGCGCCGATCTCACCTTCTTCAGCGAAAAGGATTTCCAGCAGTTGCATGTGGTGCCGCGACCTCGATATTCCGATCGAGATTGTTGCCTGTCCGACGATCCGCGAGGAGGACGGCCTGGCGATGTCGTCGCGCAACGCGCGCTTGTCGCCGTCGCAGCGGCAGGCCGCGCCGAAGCTTGCCGCGATCCTTTTCGATGCGGCCGAGCGCATCGCCGACGGAGCGCCGGTCGACGCGACGCTCGACGCGGCGCGGTCGGCGATAGCCGCAGCAGGCTACGCCCGGATCGAGTATCTCGAACTGCGGGCCGAGGAGGACCTCGCGCCGATGCATACACTGGACAGGCCCGGGCGCTTGCTCGTGGCTGCCTGGCTTGGCGAGACGCGGCTGATCGACAATGTCGGGGTGCCTTCACGGCCAGGAGCCATCTGGACCCAGAGGGGTGAAACTGACACTTGGTACCCTGTGACAACTGCCGCTATCCCGGACCGCGTCCGCCCAACAATTCGATGCTCGTCGCCTGATCAGCGCATCCCGGCAACGCTCTTCACGCTCACATTCGGATTTGCAACCGCTGAAGTCACGGCTTCTGCTCTCCGATGATCGGCAATCAACGCCGAAATCTCGCCTGCCGGCTTCGGCCTGCTGATCAGGTAGCCCTGGACTTCCGTGCAGCCTTCCGCGCGCAGATGCTCGAGTTGATCGACGGTCTCCACGCCCTCGGCGGTGGTGGAAATCCCAAGGCTGACGCCAAGGCCGGTAATGGCCCGTATGATCGCCTTAGCTTCTGGGCGCGCGGAAAGCTCGCGCACGAAGGACTGATCGATCTTGATCTTGTCGAAGGGGAATTTGTGCAGATAGCCGAGCGACGAGTAGCCCGTACCAAAATCGTCCATTGAGATCCGCACGCCAAGGCTTTTGAACCGGTACAGCGTGGCAAGGTTGTCGTCATTGTCCTGCAACAGAACGGATTCGGTTATCTCCAACTCAAGGCGGCTCGCATCCATGCCGGACGATGCCAGCGCGCTTACGACGGTGGGCACGAGATTCCGGCTTTGAAACTGCGCCGGCGAAAGATTCACCGCCACATGCATGGATTCCGGCCATGTTGCGGCCTGCTGGCAGGCCTGACGCAGCACCCACTCGCCGATCTGGACGATAAGGCCGATCTCCTCCGCCAGGGGAATGAACTCGGCCGGCGGAACCATGCCCCGTTCAGGGTGGCGCCAGCGCAGCAGCGCCTCGAAGCCGCTGATCGCGTTCGACCGGACATTGACCAGTGGCTGATAGAACAGCTCGAACTCGCCGCTGGCGAGCGCCTTGCGCAGATCGAGCTCGAGCAAACGGCGCGCCTGCAACCGCGCATCCATCTCATGTTCAAAAAAACGAAAGGTATTGCGGCCGTCCGCCTTCGCCCGGTAGAGTGCCATGTCGGCATTCTTCAACAGAATATCCGGTTCGAAGCCGTTTTCCGGCGCCACGGCAACGCCGATGCTGGCGCCGATCACCACCTGGTGTCCGTCGATCTCGTAGGGCTTGCTCAGAGCTTCAATAAGACGAACCGCAAGGCCGCTGGCGTCGGTGGGATCGGCGATAGAGGTCCCGATCACAGCGAACTCGTCGCCGCCGAGACGGGCGGCGACATCGGTTTCGCGCAGGCTATCCTGGAGGCGCTTGGCCACTGTCTGAAGCAACTTGTCGCCGACAGGATGCCCAAGCGTATCGTTCACGCTCTTGAAATGGTCGAGGTCGAGGCAGAGAACCGCAAGGGCCTCGCCGTTCCGACTTGTGCGAACCAGCGCCTCGTCCAGGCGCTCGCGGAATAGGACCCGGTTCGGAAGATTCGTGAGCGCGTCATGATGCGCCATATGGACGATGCGCGCTTCCGCCTTGCGCTGTTCCGTTACGTCGATCACCGCGGCAAGTATTGACCGGCGTCCTTCGATGGTGAGCACCCGCATATAAGGGTACACATCTATTTTGGCGCCGTTCGCCTTCAAATGATGCCACACTTGACCCGGCTGATAGGCATCGGCCACGTCTTCGAGCACGCGGCGAGCGGCATCCCGCTCGCCGGCTGGCCTGATATCGAACACCGACATCCCAAGAAACTGCTCTCGGCTATAGCCGTAGTGCTGCACCGCTGCGTCATTGACCTGCAGAAATCGGTAGGTAGCGGCATCGAACAACCACATCGGCACCGGATTGCCTTCAAACAGCAACCGAAACGATTCCTCCCTGGCCTTGATGTCGCCAATGTCGGTCAGCGTGACTGAAAGCAGATCACCGATCGGCACAACGCCCACCCTAAAATGGCGCGGCCCGCCATCGGTCGGATAGGTCGTCTCGACGGATTTTCGCGTGCCAGTCGACAGCGCGTCCGACAAATGCTCTCTGATCCCGAATTGTTCAGACCACAGATTGGTCTCGGTAAGCCGCTTCCACTGCAGCGCTTTGCGTGGCAGGCTCATCAATCGCGTGGCACCGTCGTTCAAGGCAATGATCTGGAAATCGACCGGCTCCCCCTGGGTGTCGCGAATCGCCGCAAGCGCCAGCATCCCCTCATCGGTCGACGCGAAGATGGTATCGACGAGGCTGTAGCGGGACGCATGTTCCTTGACGCAGACGAGGAGAATTGGCCGGCCCCATCGGCTTGCCAGCGGTAGCGCAGTGATGTCGAAAGTTGCCACCGCGCCATCGATCACCTTGTGCGATACAGATCGCGCCGGCGCTAGCTGGCGCAATGCTGGCTCGATGACGCCCCTCAGCGCAAGGGCGCAGTCCGGCTGGAGTTCGCGCAGCCGTTGGCGCTTGGCTGTGACGCCGAGCCATTTCTGGAAGATTTCGCCGATTCTGATAATTTCGAAACTGTCGTCCTCGTCCTGCCGGACAACGGCGATATGCTCGTTCATCCGGCCGAGGCCGTCGAGCGCGACTTCCTCATAAGCTGGCAGCGCCTCGCCACCCTTGAGCGCTGACCGCCAGCGGCGAAGCAGAAGCTCCATTTCGATTGCTTCGATTGATCCGAAAGATGCTTCATGGCCGGGAGATTGCGCGGAAACAACTGCCATGAACCTGGCCTTTCGCAAAAGCGTCAGGCCCGACGTCTCGGAAAATTGCGGCCCCGTCGGCCGCTTCTTTATCAGCGCCGTTGCTAATGAAATCTAAATTGTGAAGCGGCACACTTGTTTGCAACGCCGCCATGTTCGTTGACGACAGTCTCTTTCCAGCCCAAGCGGGTCTTTGTCCAGAAGATGCGGGCCGTCGCCTGTCGCCTTCTTGAACAGGCTTTGGCCCACCGCCGAGTTTGCCTTGAGGTGACCGAGATCCGGCTCGGAGCGGTAGTGCTTGCGCAGCGTCTTCGGGTCGACGCCGATCAACCGGGCGATGCCGAGTTCGGGAATGCCATAGCCGGCCAACGCTTCAACCTGTCGACGGAAGGCGGGATCGGCTTGGTGAGATGGTCGCGCGTCAAATTGTGTCCGCGCGGCGCTCAGCGCCTGTTGCCGCGGTTCAGTTGACCCCGGCGACGACAAACAGGACTGAAGGCTGACACAATGCTTCTGCCCGGGCCTGGTGCGGTGACTCGTCGAATTCGGCTGAGGTTGGAGTGTCCGGGCCCTCGTTGCATAGCTGAGGCACTCAAACGGAACATCGCCAAACACCTCCGCCACAGATCTCGTCCATGGAAGAACGAAGAAATGGCTTGACCGCTACCCGCAATTTAAGGGCCGATTGGCCCCCGGCAATCAGGGCCTCCTCGAATATATGCAGCCTTCGGCCTGCCCATCCGGGCCGCGCGATACCGTAATGCGATGAATTTGCTGGGAATGAGGCGCCAGCTTGTCCCAGATCCATTTGGCGATGTTTTCCAAGGAGGGCACCGCCAAACCGTCAATGTCGTTCAGGTATGTATGGTCCAGGATTTTTTGCACCGAACTAATTCTCGGCTCTACCTCGTAAAGATTGGCCGGCCAGCCGAACACCGCATCAGGTGAGCCCTTAAAGTGGACTCGAACCCTGAAGGTGTGGCCGTGTAACCCGGAAAATGGCTGTAGCTGGTGGGCGGCCTCGAATGTGAACTCTTTGTAGGTCTCGACCATGGCGACGCTGGCAGAACGTTCCAAAATTCACTCCTTAAAATGCCGAGGCAGAGCTTCTGACATTCTGATTGATCAGTGTCAAACGGGCTGAGCCGGCCCCTGGCTCAATGGAAAGAGGCATTAGCCCGCGATTTTGCGCGCGCAGTTAACGCGGCGTTCAAGGATCGCGACGCATTGAAAGCGGGTCGTGAGGGAAAGGATAAAATGATGTCAAGGATTCGCGGTGCACTTGCCTTAGCTGTTGCGCTTATGCTGATGACCATATCTCCGGGGCACGTTCAGGATCAACAGCTGTTGCCGCCAAAGGAGACGCCCATCCTGTCGATCGAGGGCAATATCCGAGTGACTAACGCTGACGGTGTGGCGCAGTTCGATCGTGGGATGCTCGAGAAGCTCGGTATGACCTCGTTGACCACCACTGCGCCGTGGTTTTCCGGACCCGTCGAGTTCGAGGGCGTCTCACTCAAACGGATTATGGCGCTTGTCGGAGCGCACGGCACGGAAGTAGTCGCCATAGCGCTGAACGACTACCGTACGACAATTCCTCTTAAGGATTTTGACGACTTCGATGTGATATTGGCGCTGAAGCGCGATAAGCAATACATGCCGGTTAGCGATAAGGGGCCCCTCTTCGTAGTGTATCCTTACGACAGCTCTCCAGAATTGCACGCCCAAAAATACTATGCACGCTCGATTTGGCAACTTACACGCCTCATTGTGCGATAAAAAAAGATAACGGATGCGTTGTCGCAGAGTTCTCTAGTGGGCGCTTTTCACCCCTTAAAAATAGCCCTTAGCGCCGCGATCCTTGTTCTCGGCTTTGGCGCAGTTTATCTTTCGACGCTCATCTTCGAGCGACAGGAGATGCTCGCCAAGGTCTCGCGCTACAATGTGGCCTGGAGCGCAGGTCAGGGCGTGAACGAGTTCTTGCGGCTGCGTCAGCGCGTCAGCGAATTGGCGGCCGGTGAAGGCTCGAAGCAAGAGGCGCAGCTTCGGTTTGAAATCGTCAAGAATCGGCTTGAGCTGTTTCGCAGCGGCGAGTTTCAGCCGTTTGTGCTGGAAGCGGACGACCGGCAAAGGACGGTTGAATCACTATCGAACTTCCTCCATCGCGCCGCGATGCTGATCGAGCAGGTTGAGAATCCAGCAACTGCGAGAGCCATCCTATCAGAAATGGTCCCTCTGGAAGGAGACCTCATCGGTCTCGCCGCGGAGGCCAATAATTACGGCGGTCAACAGGTCGCGCGCGACCAACAAGAACTTCTGCAACTGCATTGGACGTTCTCTGCCCTGGCTTGGGGCCTCGTGCTCTGCACGTTTGTGCTTATTGTACTTTTGGAAAGACGGCACCGACTTCTTATCCAGGCTCAGCAAAGGCTCCACGCGCTCAATGCGACATTAGTGCAAACGAGCGGGGAACTCGAGAAGGCCAATTCTGCAGCGCACGCTGCAAATGATGAGTTGATCACCCAAAACCGTCTGTTCGATACTGCACTACACAACATGTCGCAGGGGCTTTGCATGTTCGGCGAAGACCGCCGGCTTATCGTTAGCAATCGCAGGTTGGCGGCCATGTATGGTCTGTCTCCGGAATCGCTGCGGCCGGGGAGTACCCTTGAGGATATCATACGGCTCACGGTCCAGACGGGTATCTGCTCCCGGGACAACGCCGAGACTATCCATTCGGAACAACTTAGCCTGATTGCTCGAAAGAAGCGGGGTACGTTACTGCAGGAGCTGAGCGATGGTCGCGTGATTTCAATTTTGCATCAACCGATGAACGATGAAGGCTGGGTGGCTACTTACGACGATATTACCGAACGCCATCACGCTGAGGCCCAAATGGTGCACATGGCGCGCCATGACGCTCTCACTGACTTACCTAATCGAATTCTGCTTCGTGACCGGATGGTGAGTGAGCTGGCTCGGTGCCAAAGGCATCAGCGCTCTGCCGCGGTTTTCTGCTTGGATCTCGATCATTTTAAGAACGTCAATGACACGCTCGGACATTCCATGGGCGATCGGCTACTCCGCGAGGTTGCTGCGCGCATCGCAACCCTCGTTCGCCGAGAGGACACTGTGGCTAGGCTGGGAGGCGATGAATTCGTGATCCTGCAGGCGGATGTCACACAGCCAGCCGATGTTGATCAACTTGCCCAACGTATACTCGAGGTTCTTAGCGAGCCATACCAGCTCGACGGGCATCAGGTGATTATCGGGGTGAGCGTCGGCGTAGCCGTGACCTCCGGGATTCCCGATGACCCAGACACGCTTCTGAAAAATGCCGACTTGGCGCTCTACCGAGCCAAAGGAGACGGGCGTGGTACGTATCGCTTTTTCCAGCCCGAGATGGATGCGCGTCTTCAGCGTCGTCGGACGATTGAACTCGATTTGCGTGCCGCCGATTTTGACCAGGAGTTCGATGTAGTATTCCAGCCGATCGTGAACATTCACACGCTGCAAGTCACGACACTTGAAGCACTGTTGCGATGGCCGGGCTGCAGACACGGACCCGTCGAAACCGAGGAAATCATCGCCATCGCCGAAGACACGGGCTTGATCGTCAACCTAGGCGAGTGGGTGTTGGAAAGAGCCTGCCGAGCAGCTGCAAATCTGCCGGGCGAGCTCAATTTCGCCGTTAATCTATCGCCAACGCAGTTCATGCGAGGCGATGTCGTTGAGATGGTTTCCAGAGTACTCGCCGCTACGGGATTTCCTGCTAATCGCCTTGAACTAGAAGTGACAGAAACGTTGTTGCTTGAGGATGGCCAAAGGTCGTCCGGTGCGCTGCGCGACTTGCGGGCGCTGGGTGTCCGCATATCACTCGACGATTTTGGCACCGGTTATTCCTCGCTCGGCTATCTCAGAAAATATACCGTGGACAAGATCAAAATAGACCGTTCCTTCGTGGAGCAAATCTCCACAAATCAGGATCACATGGCGATCGTGCACGCGATTGTCAGTTTGGCCCATGCCTTGGGCATGAAGACCACTGCTGAAGGAATAGAGACTGAGGATCAGCTGGAAATTGTTCGCGCTACAGGTTGCGACGAGGTTCAAGGATATCTATTCAGCCCACCAAAATCGCTAGCTGCAATAACGGACTCCCTCGGCAGTCGTAGGAGTAAAGCGGCTGCTGCGTAACTGCTATCAGCCCGTGCCGTGATGAATCTCGCCACCGACTGGAGCCTGTAAGCCCGTTCGCTCTATGCACCTGGATATGGCCCCGTGGGAGCTCCTCGCCGCCATTGGCGCATCTATCTGCCATACGCTCCTTTAGCAGGAACGCTCGGGTGGTTGGCGGTAATCTCGATCATATCGGGCCCGGAACCGCAACAGATGGCTGCGTTGGCGGTAAAATTTGAAAAATTTGATTAGCACGGTATCTCGATGTTGATCCGAATGGCCAGGCTTGAGACCGCCGCGCTCCCTTATAAGTTGACGCTCCTATCTGCCCGCATGGCCGCGACCTTCACCCCGCGCAGCCTGGCCGTTTTCCGTTGTTTGCACGCTCGTCGTTCTCCTGCACGGTCGGCCGCAACCGGCACAGGCTGGTCTGCCGCCGCCTCCAGTCGTTGTCCGTGCCCAATAAAGGCGACCGGGCAGATTGGCATACGCGGGGCTCTTGGCGGCAAAAGAGGCGACCACCGAACGAGCCTACACCTGCACCTGTCCACCGCCCGAATTGGAAGCAGCGATCCACGGCATGATTGCCTCGGGGTCTTCCAGGATTCCGGCTCGCTTCGCGAAGCGACAAAGGCATTTCGCGCCAGGCCCATCGGCTTACGGCCGTCGTGTGCTTGGCAGCACGCGCGGAGCGCTGTTTCATGGATCAGACTGCGGCGGTCTTCTGGCCACTCCTCCAGAAACTCGATCGCGCCTGCGAGATCGACAATCTCCTGCACAAAGTAGGATCCAGGCTTGACGAAGACGGGGCTGCTGATGCCGTGACGTTCATTCGTTCCTCCAAATTGTCGAACGGCTACGGGGCTGTGAAGAAGCCGCCGTTGGGATCGTCGGCGACCATCGCAGAATGTGTTGTCAGCCCGATGACGTTCAAGATGGCGCGTGCCCCGCCAGCAGCCAACTGTCCGCGGGCAAGGATGCCGACTTGGCTTTGCAGCGCCCTAGATCGGACCGATTGCTAGAGCGTAGCGCGGGCGTTTACAGTCCTAGAGCAGGAGCACGATCGATCAGGTCAACGCGTTCTTAACAAGACCTCGAGTTCTCTCACCCGTTGGCGCGGTGGAGCACGGCTCAGACCGCACTGGAGTCTGCAGCGCTGAAGAAACGCTGATGCCGTGCTCTTTATGCGCCGTGGCAATGTCGAGCAGTTCCCTAAAAGTGTCGTTTCAGCGAGACCCTAGTGCATCAAGCCTGCCGATCGCAGGGCGTCCTCAATGACTTTTCGTATCCCCGCGGCGGAGTTGGGCTTCTGAGAAGGCGGGATGTTCGCACGTTTCGCAGAGTGAGGGACATTGGGAACCCCAACCTTGGGCATCGAGAAAGCGCGTGCGAAACTGGCCGCGGGCGCCTCGCTGTTGGCCCTTGCCGGCTTCGCATCTCGCTTGACGCACGACTTCGCTATTCCCCAGAAGCGCGCGATATGCCAGGTAGAGCAGATACCGACGTCAAGCATGAAGGGTGCCCCAGCGCCCAGCGCGGCGTCGCCGGCCGTGTCAAGTGGTGTACCGTGGCCCATTCCGGCGATGCGATATTCCTCGATCAGCTCCTGCCCTTTGGCATTGCACCAGACATGCCGCGAATGACCATCCACCACTTCTGATCGGGTAGAACGTGCATCGAGCCCGTGAATGGCCCGCCATTGTCCGACGATGGCATCAGCATTGGAAGATGCTACGGTTTGATCGGCGGAGCCGTGCCAGACCGATATAGAAGGCCAAGGACCTCTGTGCGGTGAGGCATCGCGCAGGGCCTTCTGCAATTGCCTTTCCGAGGGCGCGCCATGACCGCGCATGCGGTCGAAGGCTTCCGGGATCGTCTTTGCGCTCCCATATGGCAGGCCCGCGATGATCGCGCCACCAGCGAAGACCTCCGGGTAGCAAGCCAGCATCACCGATGTCATGGCGCCTCCGGCAGAGAGGCCGGTGATAAAGATACGTTCAGGGTCGAGGCCATATTCGACGACAACCGCCTCTATCATCTGGCGGATGGAAAGGGCCTCTCCGCCGTTCCGCTTTGTATCGCTGGGCACGAACCAGTTGAAGCAGAGATTGGGATTGTTGGCGCGTTGCTGCTCGGGAAACAGCAGGGCAAAACCGTCCTGGTCGGCCAGTTGCGACCAGCCGGAACCATGGTCGTACCCGGCTGCGGTCTGCGTGCAGCCATGCAGTACGACGACGAGGGGCGCCGCTTCAGGCAAATCATCCGGAACGTAGATCCTCGCCCGCAAGGCGCCCGGATTGGAGCCGAAATCGGCCAGATCCGATAACCGATCACGGCCTTGGCCATTGCTTTGAAAACCCTGCCCGGCGCGGAATGCCGCAAGGCGGGTGATGGTGTCGGAGATTTTTCGCAAGTCAGTATTCCTTGTGGTCGGCCGCTAAGATGGCCCCAGCGCTGCGCACAACGCACTTGCAGCAATATCGTTGCTGCACTGCACAATAACAAGTTTTCATTTGAATGTTGCGGAGCGCCTCCAGGTCACCTCCCGCTTCCGCCAGACGGGGCTGCCGTAGGGATAGCGGCAGTGTAGCCGACGTCCGGACCCCTTCGATTTTGAAAACTTCTCCCTGTTCAAAACGGTCCAACTTCTCGGTGTTCAAAACCAGTCCTCAAAAAGAGGCCGCGGCGCCGGGAACTGCACGATCCGCGGCTGGCGACAGATTCTGTCATTAGCCTGTGGAAACCTGAAATCGCGAGAGTTGGCTGCCTAGGCAGGAACCTAAGTGCAGGCCAGTATCGGTGTCGGGGAATCAAAGCCTTCTCGCGCGAAGGTGAAAGGTAAGGGGTATTGGCTTTTCGATTCGTTCACACGGCGGACGTTCATCTGGATTCGCCTCTTCGGTCCTTGGCGCTGCGCAACCCGGAATTAGGCGAACTGATTGGCAACGCGACGCGGCGTGCCTTTGTCAATATCGTCGATCTCTGCCTATCCGAGCAGGTCAACGCGCTTCTTCTCGCAGGTGATCTCTACGACGGCGATCAGACCTCCATGAAAACTGCGCGGTTCCTTTCCGAGCAAATCCGCCGACTGGACCAGGCCGGAGTCCGGGTGTTCATGATCCGGGGCAACCACGATGCGTTGTCGAAGATCACCAGAAAACTGACGTACCCGGAAACCGTAAAAGTTTACGGTGGGCGCCCCGAGGCTATTTCGCTCGAATTGGGGGATCGAGCGACCCCTGTGGTCATTCACGGACTGAGCTTTGCGCAGGCCCAGTGTCCCGAGAGTCTGGTCGGAAAGTACAAGCCACGGGTCGAAGGCGCTGTGAATATCGGTCTCCTGCACACCAGCCTCGCAGGAACGCGGGGGCACGATCCCTACGCACCCTGCAACGTCGCGGATCTGGAGGCGACAGAGTTCGACTATTGGGCGCTCGGTCACATTCACAAACGGTCAATCAGTACCGGACGGTGCACGATCGTGATGCCTGGCATGCCCCAGGGGCGCGACATCAACGAATCCGGTCCGAAATCGGTGAGCCTTGTTACGATCGCTGATGACCGAACGGTCCATGTTGAGGAGAGGTTCACCAGCATCGCACAGTTCGAGCGCGTCGTGATCGACCTCGATGGCGTTGCAGATTGGCGTCACATGGTGACCACGGTAGCAGGCACTCTGGGGGCTGCGCGGGAAGCTGCAAATTCCGAACATCTTGGGGTCGGAACAAGAATTGTTCCCAGCGACACGCTAAGGTCGAACGGCGCATGAACGTCATGCGGCGTGGCGTAACCGAGCCGGAAGTCTGAGCGACCGGAAGCCTTCAGGCATCTGATGTTCCGCATCCCAGGTGTAGATGCCGGTCAGATTGATGTGTTCCCAGCTCAGCGGCGAGATGTGCTTGAGCAGGTGATCTGGAATCTGGCGATGCAGGTTGCGTAGGTGGGTGACGGCCCGTTCGATATAGACCGTATTCCAATGTACGATCGCGCTGACGACAAGATTGAGGCCCGATGCGCGGAACGCCTGGCTTTCGAACGATCGGTCACGGATTTCACCACGCTCGTGGAAGAAGACGGCGCGCTTGAGCTTATGTGCGGCCTCACCTTTGTTGAGGCCAGCTTGGCAACGCCGCCGCAATGCTAGACTCGAGTACCACTCGATCATGAAGAGCGAGCGCTCGATCCGACCAAGTTCCCGTAGCGCCCTTGCGAGCTGGCTTTCCTTCGGAGATGCGGACAGCTTCTTCAGGATCGTAGACGGCACCACGGATCGCGTCGTGATCGACGACGCGAGATGGAGCAAATCGTCCCAATGGTCGAGAATCAGAGTGGTGTTGATCGGCGCGCCGATGTGGTTCGACAGCGCCGGATATGCATCGCCCTTCTCGAACGCGTGGAACTTCCGATCCTTGAGATTGCGCAGTCGCGGTGCGAACCGCTTGCCGATCAGGGCGAACAGCCCGAAGACGTGGTCGCTCGCACCGCCCGTATCGGTAAAGTGCTCCTGGATGTCGAGGACCGTGTCCTGATCGAATAGCCCATCGAGCACATAGGCAGCCTCGCTTTCGGTCGGACTGATGGGCAGAATGCTGAAGTAGCCGTACTGATCTGACAGATGGCTGTAGAACTTCGATCCGGGTTCACTGCCGTAATGTAGATTGATATCTCCGCGCTTTGCGGCTCGGTCGCTTGCTCGGAAGAATTGGCCATCAGATGACGACGTCGTGCCATTGCCCCAAAGGCGAGAATGCGGATGGCGGGTGTGTGCGTCCGTCACGCAGGCCTGGGCCGCGCGGTAGGTAGCTGACCGGGCATGGAAGGTGCGCATCCAACTGATCTGGTGAGCGCTGATGCCTTTGGACGCGCTCGCCATTCGCTTAGGACCGAGGTTGGTAGCATCGGCCAGCACTCCGGCCAGCATTGCCGAGACATTTCTTGGGACGTCGCCGGTGCGAACATGCGTGAAGAAATCCGCAAAGCCGGTCCATTCATGAACTTCCCTCAACAGGTCGGGAACCTCGATCATTGGATACATATCGCTGATCTCGGCATTCAGTTCCTCGGCCGCCGCCGGAACCTCGCCAGCAGTTGGCGTAACGATCAACGTCCCGGCTTCAAGACGAACACCTTCGAGCTTCCCGGACCGTGCTCTGTGCGCCAGGCGATTCAGGTTGAAGTCGAGCATCTGACGCGCGTCGGTAAGCCACTGCGCGCCATCACCCTCAACGCCCAATCCGAGTCGATCCTCTTCCTTCATTGTGGTGAATGTCGACCGCGGCATGAGATGCTCGTCGATTGGCCGGAAGGATCGGCTGCCATCGACCCAAATGTCCGCAGATCTAAGCCGGTCCCGCAAAGCCGCGAGGGTGGCGATCTCGTAAAGTCGGCGATCAGGTCGTCCCTGGCCGAAGATGAGCCTCCGATCAGCTTGGCTGAGGTGGGTCACCGGGACGCGATCCGGGAGTGTCCGCCGCTTCTCGGCATAGAGCCGGTTCAGCAGAGAAATTGCCGCAAGAAGCGGATCATGTCGGCGCGCCGATTGGAACATGAACGCCTGCAAGAACGCACCGGCATACTTGTTGACGGTCGCATATTGCTCGGCCGCCAAGGCCAAGGGCGACGCCTCGTTGCCCTCGACCATCGATTCGAGATCAGGCTTCATGCGGAGCAGCCGATGCCAGCCGACCTTCTGATCGAGAACCTCCAACGCGTTCCGACCATAGTCGTTGGCGGACTGCAGGGCTGTGATCGTGTCGAGGAACATGCGCAGTGCCTTAGCGGTATCCGGCCTGCAATCCATCTGCCGCTGCTTCTTGCGGTTACTGGCTTGCGAGAACAGCCGACCCATCAGCTTGATGAACATCGACACTGCGTCGTCGGTGAGCTTCTGGCCGAGCTTGATGACCTGCGCCACGATCAAAGCGTGCCGGCGACTCGCATTGAAATCGTTGGCCAGCCATGCCGGCGTGGCGTTACCCTCACGGATCATCTGGTCCCACCGTCCAGATGATATGCGCGCTTGCAATTTCGCGTCGATTTCCAGCTTCCGCAGGAATGCAATGCGTTCTGTCAGCCCGACCAGGTTTGACGCACCTGGCGCGTCCGGCGCCGATCGCAGCCAATGAAAGCGGGTTTGGCCGATCGCCGGGTCAACCTCCAACAGCCCGTCCATTGATGCAAGCCGATCAGGCGGAAAACCCGCGATGAGCGCGTTCTCAGCCCGTCGGCGAGCTATCGCGCGACCGCCGAGGCCTATCTTCTCGATGGAATGCAGCGAGGGCAGGAGTGCTCTTCGTCGCCGGAACTCCTCAACAATTGCGGTCGCAATTGGCAAACCGGAATCACCATTGGTGGCCGCTTCGATCGCGGCTACGAGAGCGGCACGCCGATCCTGCTTGGAGGTGGTCTGCAGACCGAGGTAAGCCATCAATGACCGGCTGTGATCGAAACGCGTCTGTACTCGATGTGCATAGAAGGCGTAGAGGCGCGCGTCGACACCGAGCTGATCCGCGAGATAGTTGATCACTGCCACGGGGGGCTGCTCGTTATCCCACAAGAGCCGCCCCGTTTGGCGCATTGTGCAGAGTTGAACTGCGAAGCCTAGCTTGTTCTGCGGTCGGCGGCGGAGCTCGCATTCCAAACGATCTGCCGGGTCCAGTGTAAAGTGACGGATCAGGCTATCCTCGTCCGTCGCTATGCCGAGGAGCGTCGTAGCTTCCTTCGAACTGATGAGCCTTCTTCTACCCACTCGCGTTCTCCTCGGCACACTAAATTCCAAGGAGAAGTGGTTCGCCATCGGCCGGAGGCTTTCAACCAGCCGGCAGCTTCATCTACAGATCAATCACGCGCGTTCGTGCTTCGTTCGGTCTTAGCGTGTCTGCGGGAACAGTTCTTGTTCCGCCCCCTGATAGCTTTCAAGCAGGTGGTCCAGAGAGGCCGATAACGAGCAGACGAGCGTGCTCGCGATATGACCGACGAGTTCGTTCCAGCAGACGACGACGGCTTCATAAAGCACCCGGCCGTCGTTTGGACCGACTTCGTTGCGGTGAGCGCCTAAGCCTCGGGCGGCTTCGTCGTAGGTCTTGAGTTGCAGGCCTTTGCGCTCGAATAGACGACCGGTCCCCGGATCGCAAAGCCGCCACAAGGCTCCGAAATCTTCGCCGTCGGCGAGACAGCCTTGATAGCGTTCTACAAGCCGGCGCAATTCCTGCGCGATGTCGGAAAGCCATTTGTCAGGGTCGATGCTCGCCTGCCACCGGTCGAAATCATCGACCGCCTGAACGAAATCAATGTCCGGCCGTGCGCCGGAGGACGGAGGGATCGGTTGGGCATCGGGATGCTTGCGCCGGAGGCTCGCGAGTTCCCTTATGAGGTCGACGACCTGAAGCGGGATTTCCTCAGCCAGGACCACGATCGGGTCGTCTTCCGCCGCATCGGCCGCAAGCCGTTGGGAAAACCAGGTTGACAGCTCGGCCATGAACAGATTGTCGGCGACCGTCGCATCGACCACTCGGGCGCCGGGGTCGAGGCCAGCCTGGACGCCATGGCTCCGGATGATCGTCTGGCAAAATCCGTGGATGGTCGTCGCCGTCAGCTCATCGAGCCGGGGGGAAAAGGCGACAAGCGCATTTCGCTGCTGCTCAGAAAGGCCCTGGGGAAGAACCGCTTGAAGGAAAGCAGGGACATCCCCCAACAGCAGCGTGTCGATCGTCTCCCTGATACGGCGCGCGAGCTGGCTCGCCGCAAGTTCTGTGAAGGTGATAGCCGCGATGTCACCGGGATGATGGCCGGCGGCGAGCATCATCGCCACGCGACCAGCCATCAGCGAGGTCTTGCCGGTTCCCGCGGCCGCTTCGACCAGAAGGATCGAGGAGAAATCGCTCATAGCACGGCAACGGGCGTCCTGATCGACGAGCGTCATGTCGAGGCGCTCCACAGCCGGTTGAGCGGCTGGTTGGCCGCTCGGAACTCAGAGGTCTTGCGGCGCAGATAGCTTTCGCGATCGGCCGGAAGTGCCAGACGCATATCGTCATAAAGCGCGTCCTGTTCCCAACGCGGCGCAATCCTGCCGCTGCGCAGGATCGCCATTGCCGCCGATAGATAGCCTGCCGCTTCGTTTACCAGCCCCTCGAGCTCGTCGCCCTTGAGCTCGAAAGTTGTCGGATCGTCGGCGAGATAGATCAGGCGCGCCACAACCGTCCTGACTTCGGGCAGCAACGCGCGCACCGCGATCGCGTAAAGCACGCGCTGCAGTTCCCGTCCCTGGCCCAACGCGATGCGCTGATGTTTCGGAGGCGGCTTGGCGCTTTTGTAGTCGGTGATGCGCCCGCCTGTTGTCGCTTGGAGTTAATCGTGAGAATGCGGTCATTTCGGTTATGTCTGGCAGTTAATTGCGAGAATGGGGTAGCTCAGATTCTCAATTTAACTGCAATCGCATCAGCGTGAAGGTCATGAATTCCTTGAATTTCATGCGCCGTCTCGGGTAAATTCGACCCCGTTACCTTGCCGACACCGCTTCTCACATTAAATGCCAATGGCCCGATTTGATTATCAAATTAAGTGCGCGTTCTCAAATTAAGTCCACAGCTAACCAACTGAAATCGTTGACAAGCGATTCTCATAATTAACTGCAAAGCGACACAATTACCGGTTCCGAGTGTTTGCGACGGCACAATTTTGTGCGGTTTCCGACATCGCCAACTGTCGGCATCGCCAACTGTCGGCCGCTGAGCTGGTCGCACCTGCGGCGGATGCCGCTGGCGCCGTACAGGCTCGTTTCGCATCGTCACCGGCTGATCCGACTAGTTGGCATAGCGCTTGCTCTTTGAACTGCGAGCGTAGTCGTTACCTTTTTCACCAGGAGCTCGATAACATGGCCGAAAACATAGGACTGGAGTTAGCGGGAGTGTTGAGGAGATTCGGCGAGAGGTGCGTTCACCGGTACATCCAACCGTCATATCTCGGTTTAACGCCGAACAAGATCGCCGAAAACCTCCCCCATTCGGCAGATCCGTAGTTTGTAACATTTTGGGCTTCTGCTCAGGCCTCAATAACGGGCAGGTCAATCCAACAGCCTGCCTGGCCACGATGGAACTTGAGGATTGGTGGCCGGCCGTCGGCGGGCACAGTGGCAAATGTGGTCTTGTCGCTGCCGGCCAAAACCACCCTCAAGCGGTGACCCGCCGGAAGGAGCGCGGATATTGGATTTAGCGTGAAGGTGAGGATGGCGGCGTCGCCCGGAATGAGTGGCTCGGCGTCGCGTCTAAGATAGCTGTGCTGCGGCCCGAGCGCCCGGAACGGTGAATCGGTCCACACCTTCCGGTGCACAGCACGCAGTTGCCCTTCCGTAAGATAGAGGGACACCCCGTCCGGCCGCACGGCTTCTAGATACACCAGAAATGCACCGTCCTCACGTGTCGAGGTTACGTTCAAGTGGACGACGGGATGTCCAGTGACCTCAAGGTCACGCGTCAACGGCTCGCCGGTGTAGGCAAGACGAGCGGCGTCAAACTGCCGCCTGTCTCCATAATCCACCTGTCTGCGATCAATCTGGGTTGCCCATCGGCTCGTTTCAACGTCACCGGCTGTAGAGTCGACCTCAAGCTGGTCGAAGCCCGCCTCTCCGGGCGATGAGCTTAGGCGTGAGCTGCTTGTCATGTACCATCGCTGGCGCGTGGCTGCGGGCGGCCAGGAACGGGTCGATTTCCACGCACCCTCGCCGAGCGTGTAGTAGTGGAGGACTTTCCCTTGCTGTTTGCCAGCCTCGCCGTTGAAGCAGAGGCCCGCAAACCTGACGTCATTTGCGTACTGAGACGCGAAAGTTGGAACGATCGTCTCACCATGGTCCCGGAGGGGATCATAGGCATAGTCGCCACCATGGTTCCAAGGGCCGATGATCAAGTTCATCGGATTTGACTGTCCCAGAAAGCGACGGATTGCACCTTGCGCCGTTCCACCATCAAACCAGCCCGCCAAGTTTTGGGTTGGGGTACGTGAGCGAGAGATCCGGTCTGCCACTTCCTGGGTGCTCCACTCGATCATGGAGACTCCTCCCCAGGTGGTCGGACGATCATCCTTGAACGTGACCTGCTGGAATCCCTCGGAAATGGGCACCGCGCGCTCGTGATCACGCAGTGCCTCGGCAAGGTCCGCCTCGCCATCGGGTCCTACAGGACGAACGCCCGGCGAGCGCTGTCCGTTGGCCAGAATTTTCACATTGCGGTCGAGCTCCTTAACGTTGGCGGACCAAGTTTGCACGACAAAAAGGTTGGGCACTCCGCCAGGGAAAAAGCAATCCTCATAAGAATCGTAGTCCGCAAACCGCGGTATGATGCCCTTCAGCGCTGGATGATTTCGCTCCGCCATCCAGTCCGCCGTGTTGGCGGTGTAGGACAGGCCGTAGCCGATCACCTGACCCGTGGACCAGGGCTGGGCGACGATCCAGTCCAGTATTTCGCTGAAATCGAGCGTTTCGGGGCGTGCACGGTGATACGGCCACTGGCCGGAAGAAGCACCGGTGCCGCGAGAATCTCCAACGACAACGGCAAAACCACTTGGTACGAGCAGGTCAGCCCACTGGTTGGATGACTCTCCTTTTGTGCCGCGCCAGTAGCGTGTCATCACCAGAATCGTGTCGCGCTTGGTGTTGGCGTCGTCACCCATTGGACGAACGATATCCAACGCAATCCTTACGCCATCGCGCATAGTCACGTAAGTGGAATCCAGCGGACCAACCTTATCCGATTTGGCAGCAGCACCATCGCAGTCATAGCCAAAGATCGAATGTGACGTTTTCTGAGACGAGATGCTCATGCAGTTCTCCCTTTCGCGATATCGTTCCCGAATGCATCGAAATTATCGCGTTCGATCCGCAGGTAGGCTCGTTCTGGCGATCGGGATGTTTGGCGCCTCCCGCAGCATTGCGTCCAACATTTTTTGGGCATGGATTAATCGCGAATGAGCAACAGTATGCCCCTTTGGCATTTTCGGGCGTTCGTTGCGACCGCGGAGGGCGGCTTGTATCCCACAGCGACCCGGTCCTTGAACATCGCTCATTTGGCTTTAGGCCGGACTGCGGCGCGGCGATAAGGATTGGGTTCTTCCGCATATTCGGTGCGGTTGCGGCATTCATGGACGGTGCGAATAAGTTCATAGAGTCGGAATCGCAGTCGACGCCGTGATTTGCCCATGCTTCATGCCTTCTGCTCGCTGATTTCACCCGAGCTCCCATTGTCCAAATTCTGCCGCAGGCCGAGAGGGTGGTGGTGCTTGTGGCCCGGCGAAGGCGATAGACTTGTGCTGTCCATGTTGCCGCCGAGCCCGCCGGGTCCACAGTCACTACATGCGCCGGCTGAGCAATCTGCAGTGGCAGGGGCGGCTTGCCGAAATCCAGCTTCAGCACGACGGTTTCGATGCGCCGATCCACATGCCCGCGCCGGATCTTCACCGAGAGGCTTCCCTACACGGTTCAACCGAAGGCTCGATCCACGGTCCGGCTCGGCTAAAGCAGCTGGCGATCGGCTTCGCGGCAGGTGGCGAGCCGGGCTCACACCTATCGGACAGGCTCGCCATGCCGGCGAGCGGCGACACCCTGCTGCAGATGATCCGCGCGGCTGGGTTCGAGCCGCCGGAAGCGCCGCGTGTGGTCGGCATCGACGACTCGGCTTGGCCCATGGGGCAGCGCTACGGAACGATCGTCTGCGATCTTGAGCGTGGCTGGAACACCATTGGTATCGAGGTCATCGCGCGCGAACGTGTACTGCTGAGACTGCAAATGCCCGGGAACATTGTTGCTCATACGCGATCACCCTATGCCCAAATAATATTAGACGCGCAATAGTTTTTGGACCACTCTTTTGAACCACTACTTGAGAAGCAGCGTTTCAAGTTTCCTTGTGGAAACGCAAAAGCCTGACAAGTGCTCCCGCCTAGGAGGTGGCGGCGTCACCGGTGCGGCGGCCATCACAAGGAGCGGGAGGTCTCGGAGGATTTACGGAGAAAACGGCTGCGACCTGCGCCTTCGCCAGGGATGCGTACGCCTCTCGAGGTGGCCAGCAATTGAAACCGCACATCGCAACCGTACAGTGGCACGGCACCGTTAAAAAGCATCAAGACAACAACGAACAATGGCAATCGGGAGATTTCTATGCCTAAGGGGATTAAACGAACGGCTGGTTTCCAGTCCAGCCAGATTTCTCGCCGCGAACTCCTAGCTAGCGTGGCCGCCTCGGCTGCACTGGCTAGCGTCGGCTCCGTCCTGCTGAAGCCCGGGCATGCCAATGCGGCCGAACCGACCAAGGGCGGATTCATGAAATTCGGCGTGGGGGGTGGGTCCCAGAGCGACACGCTCGATCCGGCTACCTGGCCCAGTACATTCGCACTTGCAGCGCTCGGCGGGTCAATGTGCAACAATTTGACAGAAATCCTCCCCGACGGCTCGGTGGTGCCGGATTTGGCCGAAAGCTTTGAACCTTCGGAGGGCGCTACCAAATGGATGTTCAAACTCCGCAAGGGCTCCACTTTCCACAACGGCAAAAACGTCACCCCTGCGGACATCATCGCATCTATGCAACACCATATGGGTGAGGGGACCAACTCCGGCGCGAAGGCCATGCTGGCCCAGGTTGGTTCAGTCGCGGCTGATGGAAAGGACGGCGTCACCTTTGAATTGAAGAGCGGGGTCGCCGACTTCCCATATCTGCTCGCCGACTTCCACCTGCCGATCATGCCGGCGAAGGCTGAGGGCGGCCTAGACTGGACTGCGAAGGTCGGTACCGGTCCTTTCCTGCTTGAGCAATTCGATCCTGGCGTGGGCGCGAAGCTAAAACGCAATCCGAACTACTACAAGGAAGGCAAGCCTTATCTTGACGAGGTCGAGTTCCTGGTCATCACTGACGGCGTAGCCCTCACCAATGCACTTGTTACTGACGAGGTGCAGTTTATGGAAGGTGTCGATATCAAGACTCTCAACATGTTGAAACGTAATCCCGACATCGCGCTGCAGCTGGTACCCAGCGCCGGTCATGATTCCTTCGACATGAACACGCAGGTGGCGCCGTTCGATAATAAAGATGTTCGCCTGGCACTCAAATACGCCATCAATCGAGAGGAGATCATAGAGAAGATCTTTTTTGGTACAGCGAAACTTGGCAACGATAACCCGTTGGGGCCATCGATGCTCTTTGCCGTTGATCCGCAGCCGCAACATGCCTACAATATCGAAAAAGCGAAGGAGCACTTGAAGAAGGCGGGATACGAGACGCTGAAGATAGACCTGTCGGTAGCTCCTTCGGCTGCCACAGGAGCCGTAGAGGCCGCCTCTCTATTCAAGGAGCAAGCCGCCAAGGCCGGCATCGAAATCAATCTGGTACTTGAGGCCAACGACGGCTATTGGGACAAGGTATGGCTAAAGAAACCGTTCGCTTCGGCCGAATATTTCGGCCGTGCAACTGCCGACTGGCTCTTCACCCAATTTTATCAGACGGGCGCTGATTGGAATCCAACCCATTTCAGCAACAAGCGATTCGATGAGCTCTTGGTCGCAGCCCGCGGCGAAACCGACCAAGCCAAGCGCGCTTCCCAATACGCGGAAATGCAGCAAATTTTGCACGACGAAGGTGGCGCGATTGTGTATGCCTTCTTAAACTATACCAATGCAGTCTCCAAAAAGGTTGGTTTCGACAAAGTCGGCGGTGTATTTCCGCTGGACAATGGGCGTGCGTCTGAGCGCTGGTGGTTGACTGCATAGTTTGGAAATCGAACGATTGCGCGAGCGCCTGATTCGTCAGGCGCTCATCACCTTGGCGCGTTTCTTCCTTGGGACTCGGCTCAATGCCGATTGTTAACACGCCACGTAAGGGCATGCGATACAACGTCTTCGGCGGTGGCTCCGTAGGTCGTTGCACGCTGCGCGCTACATCATTGGGCAAACGTCCAATCACGGCTTTGCGGCTGACATCTGCCTGCCGACTGACATCGGCGGCAACGATTGTACCGCACCCCCATGTCCCTGCAATAGTGACTACTCGACTACTCGGAAGGCCGAAGAAATGATCCTCCGCAACTTAAAGATGATACCGCCTCTTATCCGAACAATCATCTCACGGCTGCTCCTCGGCGTTTTGACGCTGGTGGCTGTCTCGGTTATCATCTTTTCGACCGTCAGCATGCTTCCAGGCAATTTTGCGACCGCGATTTTGGGTCAGTCCGCTACCCCGGAAACAGTTGCGGCTTTTAAGTCCCGCCTTGGCCTCGATCAACCCGTCGCGACCCGTTACTTCAATTGGGTCGGCGGCATCCTCCACGGTGATCTCGGCGAATCCTTATCGTCCAGTCCAGGTGCACCCCGGTTCGTTGCCGACATTATTTCGTCGCGCCTCCGCAACACATTCCTATTGGCTAGTGTGACCGCGCTCATTGCGGTTCCACTTTCGATCGTCCTCGGCGTCCTCTGTGCATTGTATCGGGGTGCCGCCTTCGACCGGGTCGTGAACGGAATTTCGCTAACAACGATCTCAATTCCAGAATTTCTTATAGCGTATATCCTACTCATTTTTGTCGCCGTAAGACTGCGCTGGCTGCCGACCTTATCCAACGTCAAGGACGGCATGGACGTAGCCGAGTGGGTCCGGCGTATGACCTTGCCTGTCTTGGTCCTGACGATCGGGATTATTGCCCATATGATGCGCATGACCAGGTCGGCGATTATCGGCGTGTTATCCAGCCCCTATATCCACATGGCAAAATGCAAGGGTGCTTCCCCGGCACGAGTCATCCTGCGGCATGCGTTACCCAACGCTTGGGCCCCCATCGCCAATGTCGTGGCCGTAAATTTGGCTTATCTGGTGGTGGGCGTCGTGGTGGTGGAGACAGTCTTTGTCTATCCCGGGATAGGCCAGACAATGGTGGACGCAGTTCGCACGCGCGACTTACCGCTGGTGCAAGCGTGCGCACTTATATTTGCGAGCGCCTACATCCTCCTGAATCTCGTTGCGGACATTATCGCAATCTCCACGAATCCTAAGCTGCTCCACCCGAGGTGATGGATATCGTGAACACCCCCAATACAACCGATATCTCTTCGAGCGCCAAACTCACCTCAGGCAGGCGCAATAGATTTAGCTATGCCCTCCGGAAAGCGCCCCTCAACGTGAAGCTCTGCTTCGCCATCGTCGCGGTTTACCTGTTCGCTGCCTTTTTCGCAGACCTAATTGCTCCTTTCGGCGAATCCGAACTGGTCTCCCGGGAACCATTCGCGTCCTGGAACGGCATAAATCTGTTTGGCACGGATCAGCTTGGTCGAGACGTCCTCAGCCGACTTATTTATGGCGCGCGCAATTCCATTGGTATCGCCATCATAACGACGAGTATCGCTTTTTTGATGGGCGGCACGCTGGGCATCATCGCCGCGTTCTTCCGTGGTTGGGTGGACCAGGTGGTCTCACGCCTCATCGATATCCTCATGGCGATCCCTGGGTTGATCTTTGCACTGATGCTGCTGTCCGTTTTCGGAACATCGATCCAGAACCTGATCTTAATCATCGCAATTCTCGATTCAACCCGCGTTTTCCGACTCGCCCGCGCGTTGGCAATGGACGTTGCGGTGTCAGACTACGTGGAGTCTGCACAGGTTCGGGGGGAGAACCTGCTATGGATCATCACTCAGGAAATTCTGCCCAACATTCTCCCAATACTGGTGGCAGAATTCGGCCTGCGGTTTTGCTTTGTACTGCTGACCACCTCTTCGCTGTCATTCCTCGGCCTTGGCGTCCCGCCACCGATGGCGGACTGGGGCTCCATGGTTCGCGAGAATGCTAGTTTGATCACCTACGGGGATATCACCCCATTGATCCCGGCGGTTGCCATCGCTCTGATTACCGTAGCCGTCAACTTCATAGTCGATTGGTATCTGCAGATCAGGGGTGGCTCCAATGGCTGAGGAGAACGCAACGATCGAGAAGGTTGAATCTTTGCCGAGCGGAACGGAACGCGGCCCCTTGCTACTCACGATTCGCAATCTCGTCATCAATGGTTTAGTCGACGATACCACTGTTCCAATTTTGCGTGGTATAGATCTTGACGTTCACCGCGGCGAGGTTATCGGCCTGATCGGTGAGTCCGGTGCCGGCAAATCGACGCTTGGGTTGGCAGGACTGGGGATCGTGAACGAAGGCTGCATAATCGTCGATGGAAGCATCACTTTCGACGGTATCGACCTCCGCAACTGCCCGGAATCGGTCAAACGGCATCTGCGCGGCGTCCGCGTGGCCTATGTAGCGCAGAGTGCCGCCGCATCCTTCAACCCTGCGCATAAGCTGATCGATCAGGTGGTCGAAAGCTCTGAGATCCATAAGACAGAACCACGCAAGCGAGCCGTTGAAAGAGCGGTGACCCTGTTCGGTGAGCTTGCCCTCCCGGACCCCGCTCGGATCGGCGAACGATATCCCCACCAGGTCTCTGGCGGCCAGTTGCAGCGCCTGATGACGGCGATGGCGATGAACTGCGCGCCGGACCTCATCATCTTCGACGAGCCGACGACAGCCCTCGACGTGACGACTCAGGTCGAGGTCCTTGGGGCCATTCGCAAAGTCGTCCAGCAGTTTGGAACGGCCGCCATATACATCAGCCATGACTTGGCACTCGTGTCGCAGATGGCCCACCGGATCGTGGTCCTGAAGGACGGTGTCAAGGTTGAGGAAGCCGAGACGCGGCGAATGCTTGCGTCGCCCGAGCACCCTTACACCAGAACTCTTTGGGCGGTACGGAGCCTCGAAAAATCGGCGACCGTGGCGGCGCGACCTATTCTCGATATTCGGCATATCAACGCGGCTTATGGGCACGTGCGGGTGCTGGAGGATGTCAGTTTCACGGTGCCGCGCGGTCACACAGTTGCGGTGGTCGGCGAATCCGGCTCAGGCAAGTCAACCTTGGCCCGAGTCGTTTGCGGGTTGCTGAGAGTTCAGCAAGGCGAGGTGATGTTTGATGGCACTCGGCTTCCGCCGTTACGAAAAGAGCGCACTCGCGACATACTGCGCCGTATCCAACTGGTATATCAATCGGCCGACACCTCGCTGAACCCCAGCCACACAGTGCGCACGTTGCTCTCGCGTCCACTGCGACTCTATTTCGGACTGAAGGGGTCGGCCGCCAATCAGCGCGTAAACGAACTACTCGACATGATCGAGATGAGCGGGGCTTATATTGATCGCTACCCTTCGGAGCTTTCCGGCGGGCAGAAGCAGCGCATCTCGATCGCGCGCGCGTTGGCGGCCAATCCTGATCTGATCGTTTGCGATGAAGTGACCTCGGCGCTCGATCAAGTGATACAAGAGGGCATCCTGAAGCTGTTGATGTCCCTCCAGAGGGAACTGTCAGTCTCTTATCTCTTCATCACGCATGACCTTGCCACCGTGAAGGCGATTGCGGACGAGGTCGCCGTCATGCACCGTGGCCGAGTGGTTAGATTTGGCGAGAAGAATGCCGTTCTCTCGCCACCGTTCGATGACTATACGCAACTGCTGATGAGTTCGGTGCCACAGATGGACCCAGACTGGCTGGATGGCGTGATTCAGAAGCGTCCCGGCGAAAGCACCCATGAACCAGCGCAGGTGGTGCCGGGCAAGAGGACGAAGAGAGCAGATCGATTAGGATAATTTTTTGCCGTGCCAGGAACTGCGGATAACGACCGCATGACCTTTACTCGCCGCCGGCTCGCTCCCGCTAGCGTCGTGTAAGCTCACAGAAAACAGAGGCCCTGTATGTCCAGAAATCCCATCTCCCGCGTCCGCGCTAAGGGCGACGCCTTCTTCATCGGCGTCGCCCTCGGGCGAGCCAGCGCCGGCTTCCTCGAACACGCCCCGCGCAGCGCGCAAGATCGTGCACTGGAGAAGCGCTGGCTCGGACTATCTGAAGACGCTGGAATCCGCGGCTCGCGCGACCTATCCCCGCTTTGTACGCGAGATCGAGGGGATCGCCGCGGGCGTCGGGCAAGATTTCGAAACGGTCTTCCTCTGGAACTGTTGGGGCGACCTGCAGCTTTCCGAGGACGTCTCCCCGGCAACGAAAGCGCTCGCTACCACGGGCTGCACCTCGCTCCTCATTCCGCGGGACGGCGACGGCCCGCAGTAATTGCCCATAACGAGGACGGCGATGCCGAGATTCTCGGCGCCTGTCTCTGGGCCGAGGTCGAGCCCGATGAGGGCCCGGCCTGGAGCGGCTTCATGTACCCCGGCCAGTTGCTGGGGCACACATTCGGCTCGAACGAGGCAGGGCTCGTCCAGACTGTCAACAACATTAGCGCCCATGATCTTCAGCCGGGCGTGCCGCGGCAGATCATCTGCCGCGCGATCCTCGATGCGAGAAGTCTGGACGAAGCAGTCGACATACTTAGCGTAAGGACCGTGCCCGTGGTTTTCATCACAATCTCGGTGAGGCGAAGACCCGCCGGCTTGCCTCTGTCGAGGCGCCCGCCTCCGGCTGCGCCGTTCGGGAGGTCGCCTCGCCGCGTGCCCACGCCAACCACCTGCTCTTCGAGGAATTCGACGGGCTGGAGCAGACGATCGCCCTCTCTTCCCGCAACCGGCTGGATGCGGCGGACCTAATGATCGCGGAAGGCGCGCTCGCGAGGGGCGCGGAGGCGGTGCTCTTTGATGAGACCACCCCGATCTATCGCGGCGAGGATGGGCGGCGGGACGATTACGCCCAGACCCTTGCCACGGCCGTCTTCGCGCTTTTCCCGGATCGGGTCGTATGGCGCGTCCACGTCACGCCTGAGGAGCGCAACGCTCTTAGCGGGACGGTGCGCGTCGTCTAAGCCAGCCGGACAACCCGAGGAGTCATCCGGAAGGCGCGGATTAACTTCAATGACGACTGGGCCAACTGGATCTGGTGGCCGGCGTAAAGCGGGTGATGGTCGTCATGGACCATACCAACAGGGCAGGGGAGTCGAAGGTCCTAAAAGCCTGCACGCTGCCGCTGACGGCCAGGGCGTGGTCGATCGGATCATCACCAACCTTGGCGTGCTCGACGTCGTCGAAGGCGGTTTAGGTCGTGTGGACTCTTGGGATTCCCATGGCTGAGCAAATCAGATTCAAGGCTGTCTTTTGGAGACAGCCATGGGTGTTCTCGACCGTCTGATTCTTCGTGACGACCAGTGGGAGCGCATGTCGATGCACATCATCGGCGACCAGCGGACGCGAGGTTCGTCGGGCCGCGACAACCGGATGTTTGTGGAAGCGGTGCTTTGGATCGTTCGCACTGGCTCTCCCTGGCGCGATCTGCCCGATGCATTTGGAGATTGGAACAGCGTCTTCCGCCGGTTCAGCCGGTGGAGCCGCAAGGGCGTCTGGTGGCGCATCTTCGCGGCGATGTCGGATGATCCCGACTTTGAGTATCTGATCGTCGATTCCACCATCATCCGCGCCCACCAGCACGCCTCGGGGGCCAAAAAGGGGGGTCTGAAGATCAGGCCCTTGGCTGTTCGCGTGGCGGTCTGAGCACCAAGATCCACATGGCCGTCCGAGGCCTTGGGTGCCCAGTGCGCTTCATCCTGACGGCTGGCCAACGCGGCGACTGCCCGCAGGCCTATACTTTGATCGAGGGATTGCCCGCAAAGGTCGTCATGGCCGACGCGGCCTACGATGCCGACCCCTTGCGCCAGGAAATCGCAGACAAGGGCGCCATCGCCGTCATTCCCAACAACCCGTCACGGGCGCTCAAATATCCGATCGACAAGCACCTCTATGCCCAGCGTCACCTGATCGAATGCTGCTTCTCCAGGCTCAAGCAGTTCAGACGTGTCGCTACACGATTCGAGAAGACAGCCCGAAACTACCTTGCCATCGTCACCATCGCTGCAACCGTCCTTTGGATCAGATAAGTGTCCACACGACCTAAAGCTCGTTGAACTTGCCAACGGCATCACTGACAGCGAGCTGCGCAGCGCAACCGAAGCAACGATCGTTGACTGATCTACCAGGCCTCTAGTGCAAGCTAGACGTCACCGAGCCCCTATCAACATCCCAGGTGCTCCCCTGAGCACTCCATCCATCGGACAGCGATCAAGCCCTGTCCGGACTCTTCCGAAATCTGCGATAGTGGGGGCGCTTTCGCTCGGTTCCTATTTCGTTTTCGGCGGATCAGGTTGCGACTTGTCTAACCATCTGGCTCCGGTCGGAATTCTGAATCCCTGCTTTGCTCCCTGCCGCAGCATTTCCATGAGAATTTCGGCAGCCGGAGGCATAGGTGTCTGTGGATCGTGGATAAGATAGATCTCGCGTTCGACTGCCGGACCCACCAACTCTTTTTGGGCAAATTCACAAAACTGCATCATGGGCAGGACAAGGCTGGGTACCGCGGATACGCCTAGATTGGCGGATACGAGGCCTGCAACCGCGCCGACGTCACGAACCTGTGTGACGGTCCCGAGTTGAATTTCGGCAATTTGCAAAGCGCGATCCACACACGTGCGAATGCTGCTCAAAGGATCGAATGCGACGAAGTCTTCCCCAGCCAAGTCGTTCCAGGACACTGTTTCCATGTTCGCAAATCTGTGAGAGTTTGAGCAGATGCAGATCAGTCTATCCGCCGCGATCCGTTCGCAGACCAGCCGTCCTTTCGCCTTTGGAAAGGAAGTGATGCCGAAATCGACTTGTCCGTTGGATACGCAATTAACAACCTCCTCCGCAAAACCGTCCTTTACCGATATCCTAACGTTGGGCCTGGCTTTTCGGAATTCGGAAATGACCGTTGGCAGTAAGATGGACGCGACCGACGAAAGTGCCGCCAGGCTCACGACCCCATTCAGTCCGCTATGGTAAAGCTGGAACCGCGACAGTGCGCTGTCGAATTCCTCAAGGACACGGCGCGCGTTCATCAAGAACTGTTCGCCAGATGCTGTGACAACGACCCGCCTTGTGGTGCGCTCGAATAGGCGGGTATCCAGTTCCTCTTCAATCTCCACAATTGTTCGGCTTAAAGCCGACTGCGAGATGTTCAGAAACTGTGCTGCGGCGGTATACCCGCCGCGCTCCGCAATCGCGACGAATGCACGCAAATGCCTGAGAGTGATATTATTACTCATTCGCGATTGATCTTACCAAAAACATGTTCAACGCGCAATAGTTGGACGCGAGATTGATGGCCTGATATCGGGCAAGAAGTGCGGACGGCGGGTTGCGCAGACCCCCGGTGTCGGGCCGGTCGGTGCGTCGCTGCTGGTGATGAAGACGCCGGAGCCTGGGGCTTTTCGATCGGCCCGACACGTTGCCGCATGGCCAAGCTTAACACGAAAGATCATTCACCTGCTGACAAAATCAGGCTCAAGGCGCGCCGAATACAGAGTTAGCGGAGGGTGGAGGGCATCCATTTTTCACTAACTTGACAACCCAGGGGGGCGGTGATCAGCCGCCATCTTGATCGTCGGGTTTCACTGCGCGGCTGATCGCGTTTTCGGCGGCGGACGCTGGTTCATGTGTGCTTTTGTACTCGGGGACGAGATCGGCTGCTGTAGAAGGCGATAGCTTGATCCATCAATCTTGATGACGACGGAGGTCGAAAGTGCGGTTGCGGCAGGATCGCCGAAGCCTTGCCGCATTCGCCAAATCCTTAATTTGTAACAATATGGGACTCAGGTCAGGGCTCGATAATAGGCAGGTCGATGTAACAACCGGCAGGCCCTCGATGAAATTGGAGGGCGGGCGGATCGCCGTCGACGGGAACCTTTGCAAAGGTGGTCTTGTCGCTACCTGCGAGACACACCCTCAAACGGTAACCAGCCGGGACACGGGCGGAAATCGGATGAACGTGAAAGTCAGGATCGCCGCCTCGCCGGGTTTTAGCGGCTCGGCGTCGCGTTTCAGGTAGCTATGCTGCGCTCCAAGCATGCTGAATGGTGAGTCCGTCCACACCTTTCGGTGCAGGGCGCGAAGCTGGCCGTCGGTGAGATAACAGGACACTCCGTCGGGCTTCACAGCCTCCAGATAGACGAAAAAGTTACCGTCCTCGCGGGTCGAAGTGATGTTCAAATGGACCACGGTGTGTCCTGTTATCTCGACATCGCCGGTCTGCGGCTCGCTCGTGTAGCAAAGGCGAGAGGCGTCGAACTGTCGCCGATCTCCGTAATCTACCTTGCCCGCGTCGTTATTGGTGGCCCACCGATTCGATCTGACATCTCCCAAGGCAGGGTCGACCTGGAGCGTGTCGAAACCCATCTCGCAAGGCGACTCGCTTAGGCCAAAGTTATTTGCCATGTGCCACCGACGGCGGGTGGCAAGGGGAGGCCATGAGCGCGTCGATTTCCAAACGCCTTCCCCAAGGGTGTAGTAATGGAGAACTTTTCCCTGCTCGTTGGCGGCCTGACCGCTAAAGCACGCGTCCGCGAAGCGAATGTCGTTTGCCTGCTGCGTTGGTGTCGTGGGAGGAATTGTCTTACCGGGGCCGAGGAGTGGTTCGTAGGGAATGTCGCCGCCATGGTTCCACGGACCAATGATCACGTTCATCGGATATGACTGTCGCAGGAAACGACGAATGGCCCCTTGCGCGGTGCCGGCATCGAACCAGCCCGCCCAGGTCTGGGTTGGGGTCGCTGAGCTATCCAGTGTGTCCGCTACTTCCTGAATACTCCAGTCAAGCATGGAGGCCCGCCCCAGGACGGGGGACGATCGTCCTTGAACGCCACCCGTTCAAATCCCTCCCAAACAGACGGAACCCGCTCGTGATCTCGTAGAGCCGCGTTGAGCTCCGGCTCGCCGTTCGAGCCGACTGGACGCACGCCCGGCGATTTCTCGCCGTCCGCGAGCGTCAACAGATTGCGGTCGAGATCTTTGACTCGGTTGCCCCACGTCTGCCCTATGAAGGCATTCGGCACTCCTCCAGGAAAGTAGTCATCTTCATAAGGATCGTAGTCTGGAAATCGTGGAATGATGCCCTTGAGCGCAACATGGTTTCGTTCTGCCATCCAGTCGGCAGTAATGGCCGTGTAAGAAAAGCCGTAGCCCACGACGCGACCGGTGGACCAAGGCTGCGCGACGATCCAGTCAAGCACCTCGCTAAAATCCAATGTCTCATCGCGCGCGCGATGATATGGCCACACTCCGAAAGAGGCTCCGGTTCCGCGAACATCCCCAACGACAACGGCATAACCGTACGGCACAAATTGGTCAGCAAGGTGGTTGGACGGCCGCCCTTTGATACCGCGCCAGTAGCGGGTCATGATCAGAATAGTATCAAGACTAGTGCTGGGATCCTTATCCGATGGGCGGGAGACATCCAAGGCGAGCTTCACGCCGTCGCGCATCGTCACGTATGTCGATTCCACCTGTCCGACCTTACAGGCCTTCGCAGCAGCACCTTCGAGATCGAAGCGGAAAATCGAATTTGTCGTCCGCTGATGAGAGCGACTCATACAGTCTCCTTATCTCTGATCTTTCCGGAATGCTTTATCGTGTCCGATCCGCAGGTGAGGCTCGTTCTCACGATCGGAATCATTGGCGCGTACCACAGCACTGCGTCCAACATTATTTGGCTATAGATTGATCGCGAAAGGACACTAATAAAGCTGTCTGGTCAGGTATTTGCGTGTTGGTTGCGATTGTGGGCGAGGCGACACAGGACCGCGGCCTGGTCTTTGAACATCACTCATTGGCTGGTGGCACGAGGCGATAACATGGATTTTCGTTCATGCCCCGTTCGGAAGGCTTGAGGACCCCAACTGCTTTGCCGCCGATCGCCCAGCTCGTGACCGACATTTCGATATTGATTTTGTCGGCGTCACGGTCCGGATTTGCGCGCGACCTGCCGTCGACCTTCAATTCCAAGCTGGACACGACGGTCATGCAAACCTGAGCGGTGGGCTTGCCCCCCGCGATCCGCGCCAGCAACGGATGTCAGAGCGCCTACCGATTATTGCGCTCACGCGATCAATCTATGTCCACAAAATGTTGGACGCGCAATATTTTTTGCGGACACTGTGAGGATCACCCGCAAAGAGAACACCCATGAACGAAGTTGTTACGAAGCAAGAAAATCAAGCGTTTCATATTATCTTCAACCGGCCAGAGCGGCTGAATGCCGTCAACGAAGACCTCTATCAACAAACGTTGGATGCGCTGAAGTTTGCAGATGAAAACCCAAATATACGGTGTGTGATCCTTTCCGGAAACGGCCGGGCATTCTGTGCGGGCGCCGATCTAAAGGCCCACAAATCTGGCGACCGGACGCGCGATGAGCGCGAGGCCTATATCATGCTCGGGCAGTGTGTTTGCGAACAGATTCAGACGATGAAAACGCCTGTTATCGCCCAAGTCCATGGTTATGCCGTCGGGGGCGGAGCAGAAATCGCGACCTCTGCGGATTTTCTGATCATATCCGAGGATGCCCAGCTCGGGTTTCCGGAAGTTGCCATTGGTACTTATGTAGGGGGAGGTGTGACGGTCCGACTCCCTAGCCTTATTGGATTAAGAAATGCGGCAAGTCTTTTGCTGCTGGGCAACAGGATCACCGGCGCGAAATGCTTGGAGATCGGCCTGGCAACCGAGGCTCCGCCAGCGGATCAGCTGGTGGAGCGTACCACCGCGCTGGTGGAGCGACTCGTAAAGAACGCGCCGTTGCCGATGGCCCGCCTTAAGGCGGCAATCAATTTCCCGAAAAGCCCTGAAAGCCTATTCCGTGCCGAGGCCGAAGACGTGCTGGCGATCATGGAAACGAAGGATTGGGCCGAGGGAGTCGCAGCTTTTGCCGAACGCCGCTCCCCCAAGTTTGAAGGAAAATAGGAATGGACGCCCTCAATAAAGCAACAGCGGTGAGCCGCATACTTGAGCCGCATTCCGTCGCGGTCATTGGCGCATCTGCAAGTCCCTCCAAGCGCGGATATCAGATCATCAACGCCTTGCAAAAGGCCGGCTACAGTTATTCTATCCTTCCGGTAAACCCAAAGGGAGGGGCGATCCTGGGTTTGACCGTAGTCACCGAAATTGATGCCCTTCCGGAGGGCGTTGATATTGCGGTGATAGTTCGGCCGGCTGAGGAGGTGCCAGATCTTCTTCTGCAGTGCGGCAAAAAGGGCATCGCGGGTGCCATTATTGTCGCACATGGGTTTGGCGAGCGGGGAGACCAAGCAGCAAGCACGGAAAAGAGATTGCGTGACGCCTTAGCAGAAAGCGGGGTCCGCATTATTGGGCCCAACACGTCAGGCATGGTAAACTGTACCGTACAGGCGGACCTAATCGGCCTGCCGGAACTGCCCCCAAAGGGACCCGTCAGCGTCTTAACGCAAAGCGGTAACATGATTTTGACGGTGCTCGAAGACAGCCGCGCGATTAACGGTCCCGGCTTCGATGTCATTGCTGGTTTAGGGAACCAGGCTGATGTTGGATATGACGAACTGATCGAAGAGCTTTGTCTACGCAAGAGCACTCGTTCAATTGCGATCTACAATGAAGGTTTCATTGATGGGCGGCGTTTTCTGAATTCGGCCGCACGAGTAGCGGAGAGCTGTCCGATTGTAATGCTCCGAGGAGTGCGATCCCACGAAGGTGGAAAGGCGGCGCTTTCTCATACGGGTTCAATTGCCGGGGCCGACGATATTGCTCTGAGGGTGCTGCCGCAAATGGGCGTTACGCTGGTAGATCGCTCTGACGAATTGCTTCCGATAGCTGCACTTCTGGCAACCACGCCTCTTCCCAAATCACAAACTGGGATAGTGGTGCTGGCTGACGGTGGTGGACATGCAACGCTTGCAGTTGATGCGCTATCGCGTGCGTGCGTGCCCCTTGCGTCTCTTTCTGGGGAAACCAAAGCTAAGTTGAGAAAGGTGCTCGGGGAGGAAGCCAGTGTCGAAAATCCGATCGACGTTTACAGCGCCTTAGATGCCCATCCGGATGTCTTTCCGGAATGCATTGAGATCTTGGCGGCAGATCCAGAGGTAGGGCTCATTCTGACATCCGGGATGTTTGGAGCGTACCACCTAAGGTTCGAAGCTTCTCTTGTGACAGCTGAGAATTCGGCCGCCGAGCGTATCGTTGCATTGCAAAAGACCTCTGGCCTTCCTCTAGTTTTCCATAGTTGCTACGCCAGCCGAATGCCTGAGAACCACCAGATCTTGCGAAATGGCGGCATGCAAGTCTTTACCTCGTTGGATTGGGCTGTTGCAGGCGCGAGAGCGCTCTTCGAGAGGGCAACCTGGCTTTCAAAGCACAGCAGCCACAACGCAACGTTGGCAACTGGGGGGCCGCGCGTGGTCGTGCCCAACGGCTTGTCGGCAGAGACGACGGCTCGCGAGATACTGCAGAAATTGGGCGTGGACACTGGTCAATGGTTGGCTGCTGTCGACGCGGCATCAGTCGAGGCAGCCGTTTCCGGGTTCGCAACTTCTTGCGCGGTGAAGGTCGATTCGGCGGCGGTCAGCCACAAGTCTGATGTAGGCGGCGTGCGTCTCGGTGTGACGCGAGAGGCGGCGCGAGCTGCCGCCGCCGATATCGCAGGGGCCCTGGCGTCCCACGCCGCGCCGGTGACAGGCCTAGGTTTTATCGTCACGCCGATGGTGGATCGGGGTGTGGAATTGTTCGTGGGCGCTACCAACGATCCTGTTTTCGGTCCGGTGGTCTTGTTCGGCTCAGGCGGTGTGCTGGTTGAGGCGGCTGAAGACGTCACTTTCCGCGCGGCACCGGTTTCTCCAGAGGAAGCCTTGAACATGATTGAGGAAACGCGTGTTGCGAAGATCCTCGACGGTTTCAGGAACTTTCCGAGAGTCGACAAGCTATCTCTCGCCAACTTCATCTCGTCCTTGTCTGTGGCGGTCTTGAGAATGGAAAATCTTGCGGAGCTCGACATCAACCCGATTATCGCTAACGAAAGCGGTATCTATCCGGTGGATGTGAGGTTGGTCGGAAAATAATAGCCGCCGTGCACGCAGGCGATCCTTTGGTTGTCGATGACCAAATCGCTTATTTTCAGCCAAAGGCCTAGCCGATGGGCGAATTCGTTCGCATTTTCGAGATGTCGGCACGCGACGGGCTCCAAAACGAGCGGCGCCTCGTGCCGGCTGCTGAAAAGATTCGACTTATTGACATGCTGTCGGACTGCGGCTTGCAGAAGATCGAGGCAACCTCCTTCGTGTCGCCGAGGTGGGTGCCGCAGATGGCTGACGCTGCGGGGGTTATGGCCGGTATTCGCCGTGCGCCCGGCGTCGTCTACGCGGTGCTGGTCCCCAACTTGAAGGGCTATGAAGCGGCGCGGCCGGCCAACGCTGACGAGATCTCCGTATTCGCGTCGGCCTCCGAAACCTTCAGCCATAAGAACATCAACTGCTCAATTGCCGAGAGCCTCGAGCGGTTCCGCCCCGTGCTCGCCGCGGCTACCGTCGACGGCATTCCGGTGCGAGGCTATGTCTCCTGCGTCACCGACTGTCCTTACGAAGGGCCGATGCCACCGGCTGCCGCCGTGAGGGTTGCGGCCCAACTCCTCGCGATGGGCTGCTATGAGATTTCGCTTGGCGACACAATCGGGCAAGGGACCCCTGCCACTATCGCTGCCATGCTCGATGCCGTGTTGGAAGAGGTGCCGGCCGAGAGGCTTGCCGGACATTACCACGACACGGGGGGTCGGGCCCTCGATAACATCCTTGTAAGCTTGGAGAAGGGCTTGCGCACCTTCGACGCCGCGGTTGGAGGCCTTGGCGGCTGTCCTTTCGCCCCCGGTGCGAAGGGCAATGTGGACACCCTCGCCGTCGCCGCAATGCTAGCCGACAAGAGCTATGAGACGGGTCTCTATATAGAGCGACTGGGGGCGGCGGCCCGCTTCGCGGACAGCCTGAGAGGGGGCGGCCATGAACTTCGAGACCATCCGTGTCACGACTGACGAGATCGGCGTCTCTACGTTGACTCTCGCCCGCCCGGACAAGCACAACGCCATGTCGGGACAGATGATCGCCGAACTTACGGCCGCCGCCGAACTGCTCGCCAATGACGACAACGTGCGAGCGGTGGTGCTGACGGGCGAGGGGGACAGCTTCTGTGCCGGTGCCGATCTCGCCTGGATGCGGGCGCAGGCCTCCGCCGCGCGTGACGAGCGAATCGCCGAGGCCAGGAAGCTGGCCCTGGCTCTGCGCGCGCTCAACGAACTACCCAAGCCGCTGATCGGCCGCATCAACGGCCAAGCATTCGGCGGCGGTCTCGGCCTAATGAGCGTCTGCGACGTCGCGATCGCAGTCGACACCGCGAGGTTCGGCTTCACCGAGGTCAGACTAGGCCTCATCCCCGCGACTATCTCTCCCTATGTACTGGCTCGGATGGGGGAGGGCCGGGCGCGGCGGGTCTTCATGTCAGCCAGGATATTCGACGCCAATGAAGCCAGCGAACTCGGACTGCTTTCCCGCGCCGTGCCTCCGGCCGACCTGGAAGCGGCCGTCGAGGCCGAGGTCCGGCCTTATCACTCGGCCTCGCCGCAGGCCGTCGCCGCCGCCAAGGCGCTTGCGCGCCGACTTGGACCGGCAATCCACGACGCCCTCATCGGCGAGACGGTCGCGTCGCTGGCCGATACGTGGGAAACGATCGAGGCCGCCGAAGGAATCGCGGCCTTCTTCGATCGCCGCAGGCCGCTTTGGCAGGTGTGAGGCTGGCCGGGAGCCGGTCGTCGCTCGAACAGGCCGGAGCAACGAACGACTATTGTCGCTTGGCAGCTAGTCATCTGAATCTAAAATTCGCTGCATAAGGTCTGTTCGGCCTTTTGGCAGAAGCGCTTGACTGATGAGAGGATGTCGTCGGCGGATTTGACCCAGCTATAGGGCTTTGGGTTCTCATTGTGCCGCTCAATGAAGGAGCGGATGTCGGCTTCGAGTTGGCTGGTCGAGGTGTGGACGCCGCGGCGCAGCTGCTTGCGGGTGAGTTCGGCAAACCAGCGTTCGACCTGGTTGATCCAGGATGCCGATGTCGGCGTGAAGTGGACATGGTAGTGCGGCCGTCGCGCCAGCCATGACCTGACCAGCGCGGTTTTATGAGTCGCGTAGTTATCCATGACGATGTGGACGTCGAGGTCCGGCGGAATACTGGCATCGACCTGCCTCAGGAAGTCCAGGAACTCCGTGGCCCGGTGCCGTTTGTAGCACTTGCCAATAACGAAGCCGGAGGCGACGTCGAGCGCTGCAAACAGCGAGGTCGTGCCGTGCCGGACATAGCTATGTGTCCGGCGCTCGGGGATGCCCGGCATCATCGGCAGCACGGGCTGCTCACGGTCGAGCGCCTGAATCTGGCTCTTCTCGTCGACGCTGAGCACGAGCGCCCTATTGGGTGGCGACAGGTAGAGCCCGACGATGTCGCGCACCTTGTCGACGAACAGCGGATCGCTCGACAGCTTGAACGTCTCCGAGCGGTGCGGTTGCAGCCCGAAGGCGGTCCAGATCCTGCGGATCGTCGTGTGCGAGAAGCCGGTCGCACCGGCCATCGATCGGATTGACCAATGGGTCGCATCGCTGGGCGTGGAGCGCAACGTCCGCTCGATCACGGCGGCGACCTGATCGTCATCGATCGTCCGGGGCCTGCCTGGCCGGGCTTCGTCCAGCAGACCCTCCACGCGATCCTTGAGGAAGCGGCGCCTTCACTTGCCGACCGTATGCTCATGCACCCCCAGCTGAGCCGCGACGGCCTTGCTGGGAATGCCGTCGGCGCAACGAAGAATGATCCGGCACCGCTCGGACATGGATCGCGCCACACGCTGCCGACGCACCTGTCGTTCCAGATACTCGCGCTCTTCCCGCCCCAGAACCAGAGGCGCCGTCGGTCGGCCAGTCGCGTTCGCCATCGCTGCACTCTCCATCGAATAGGCGCACAGCTTACAATGTAACGAACTTCAGTTCCAGATGACTAGCTAGGGTCAGGACTTCGGTAACGGGGCCGTCCTCGTCAAGGCAAATTTGATGCAAGAAGGGATCGCCCATCCGGGTGTGCGGAGAGCGTGATTGCATTTTGGTTGTGCTATATCGCCTGCTTCCTGCCGTATGAGGTTCTGCCCGGGTTCATGCTTCGGTCCGTGGTCGGCGCGGCGGCCGCCAACATGATGCTTGTCCAATGGTTCCGATGCGCCCATCTCATTGGCGTGCTCGCCCGGCGGGACGGCATCAGTCCAGACCACGGCGTCATCGGGACCACGTCCCGGGTCGGGGACCTCGCAGGTCTGCGCTCAGGCAGACATCAACACGGAGATTAGCTCATGCATGGATCGGCTCTGGCGCTCCTTCCCAGCAGAAGTTTCTTCCGTCCAGCCACATCCGATGCAGGATCACACCGATCCGACGCGCCAAGGCCACCATGGCCCGCTTGGTGCCGCGCCGTTTCGCGACCCGCGAGGCCCATGTCCGCAACCACGACCCACGGCCCCGGTTCATCATGACGGTTGCGGCCTGGCATAAGGCGCGGCGTAAATGGGCGTCACCGGCTTTGGTGATACCGCCTGTCACGTCGCGCTCGCCGGACTGCTGCCGTGAAGGGGTGAGGCCGACCCACGGGCCGACTTTCTTCGACGACGAGAACCGAGCCGGATCATCCACGGCCGACTTGAAGGTCAATGCGACCACCGCGCCGACGGCCGGCATGGTCATCAGCAAGCGGCAGGTCGGGTCGTCCTGTGCTAGGCTGCGCACATGCCGCTCCAGTCGCGCCAGTTCATGGCGGAGGGTGGCACGGGCGCGAAGCATCGGCTCGGTTGCCGCCACAAGCGCAGTGTTGCTGGCAACCAGTTCCTGAATGCGAGCATCAAACCGTCCTTTGGAGATTGCGCCGACTTTCAAGCCGAAGTTCCGCAATAACCCGCGCAAGGACATTTCCAGAGCGATCACGCCCTGCTGGATGGATTTGCGCGCCCCGAGGAGTGCGCGGATCTCCTGGGCAGACACCGACTTGCAATGGACCGGCCGGAACCAGCCCAAATGTAGCAGCCGGGCAATACCTTCAGCATCGCGCCGGTCTGTCTTGATCGGCATGGCTTTCAGAGCACCCTTCACTTGCCGGGTTTCCATCAGAACCACTTCCAGGCCGGCTTCGGTAAGCCCACGGTGCAGCCATTGCGACAACGGCCCGGCTTCCATCCCGATCATCGCAATTTCGCCCTGTTGCTCCAGCGCGAATTGCGTCAGCGCCGCGGGATCGCTGCCGACCTCAGCCTCCTTCACGATCTTGCCGTGCTCGCTGACAACGCAGACCGCAGTCTTGGCGAGTGAGACATCCAACCCAATGAACAGTTTCATCCCGTAATCCTCCTGTCAGAATCAGATACGGGAGCGTCGGCGGCGACCGGTCAGCATGCAATCGGTAACGGGCAGCGCACGACGCAGGCCCCGTTACAGCATCTCATTGATTGAGCCAAAAGATGAAAGCTGCAGCGAAAGCGATCGCTGATAGAAACGTGTGAGCACAGCGGTCGTATCTGGTATGGATGCGTCGCCAGTCCTTGAGGCGTGCGAACAGGTTCTCGATCTTGTGGCGTCGTCGATAGAGCACTGGATCGTAGCTGTGCTGGATTCGGTGCTTGGCATGAGGCGGGATGCAAGGGGTAATACCGCGTTGGATAAGTGCATCGCGGAAGCCGATGGAGCTATCAGCTCGGTCGGCGAGCAGATAGCGCGCTGGCGGTAAGGCCTCGACTATCGCTGCGGCAGCCTTGTGATCGTTGGCCTGACCCTCGGTCAGGTAAAGAAGCAGGGGACGGCCATCGCCATCGCAGACCACTTGCAGCTTGGTGGTCAGTCCGCTGCGGCGCGACAATCAACGTGAGAGCGCGTACCTTGATTGTCGCCGCGCAGTCCGCCTCGGCTGCGCCCGATACATCGGGGTAGAGCCCCCTTTTAAGCAGGCTGGCGGCAGTGCGATGCGCCTTCAGGTGGGTGGCATCGATCATCAGTTGATCCGAGCCGCTGCCACGCGCAGCAAGTTCAGCCAAGATACGGTTGGACACGCCGAGCCGGCTCCAGCGGATGAACCGGTTGTAGATTGTCTTGTGCGGCCCGTATCCTGCTGGCGCATCGCGCCAACGAAGCCCATTGCGGATGACGAACAATATCCCGCTCAGGACGCGCCGATCGTCCACCCGCGGCACACCATGCGACAAGGGAAAATACGGCTCGATGCGGCGCATCTGCTCCGGCGACAACATCAATAGCTCACTCATTGTGGCACCTCCGCCGACAATGAATCAGGGCGCTGAACGACCCACAAGCTATTTAATAGGTCCTGACCCTAGCCGTGAGAATGCGGGACATACGGCAAAAGGGGACCGTTCTCGAACCGCGAATGTTCCGAGACCGGCTGGGCAAAGCATGTATTTTCCGCATTGGTGTGATGTCTCCACGGCGACCGTGGTCGCAATCTGGGCTTACCTTGAAACCGGATCTTGCACTGGTCCTTCTGCCTGACGAGGACTGTCGGCGCGTATCTCACTCGCATGTGCGAATTTAACTCTTCGCACCTGCACAAAAATGTGCCAAACGCGGCACCCATGGTTGGTAACGTTGGGGAAGGAGCCCTCTTGAGTGCAGTTGCTAACACCAAGGCGATCACACCGCCTGATATCCGTTCCCGGAAGGGTGGCACTCCACTCGTCTGCCTGACGGCCTATACCATCTTGTAGTGCCTCAGCTTGTACGACGGCCTCCTGGCCTTCCGTGCCACGCACGCGATGAGGTTCGGTCACTCTACCGTGCAATGGCGTTCAGAAATACGACAGGCAAACCACAATAGTCATGTTTAGGCTGAAGACTTTTCAGCTGACCGCGAAAAAAGGAAACGGGAGTTCTTCCGCTCCTTGGGAGGCCCCTCGACCTCACTTTCTCTGGAGAATAGAGGGCGCCAGTCGGCGTTCCCCTGTGAATCGGCTATTATGTGGTTGCATTCTTCTGCAGCCTTCTGCAGCTTCTCGAAGACAAACAACTTCCTTTGCGCACGCTGTCTTCGAGTGATCTCGCATTCGCCAGATGCGCCGCAATCGCGCTGGCCAGCATGCAGCCAGTCCCGCGCATCGACGCGGCAAGGCGTGGTGAGTCGAAGCGGGTGGGTTCTTGATCGGAACGCGACAGAATATCGGTCGATCGAGGTCCCGATGCATGGCCGCCCTTGATCAGCAGGGCCTGCGCTCCGGCGTTCAGCAATTCCCGGCCTTGCAACAGTGCGCCGTCCTCATCCACTGCCAGTTCCGAGCCAACCAGGAGCGCCAGCTCGATGAGATTGGGTGTGACGAGACAGCAAAGCGGCAGCAGATCACGCTTCATGACGGCGATGGCGCCGGCTTCCAGAAGCGTCCGGCCTGATGTCGACGCCAGCACCGGGTCCAGTATCGCCGGCACGTGCGGATTTTCACGCAGCACCGCTGCAACGGCAACGATGATCTCGGCAGTCGCCAGCATGCCGATCTTGATGGCCGTTACCTCGTTGGCCTGCAGTGCGGCGCGCATCTGATCGGCTTGGTGACGAATGACTGATTTCCATGACGGCGTCGTGCGTCTGCACCGTCAGCGCGGTGACGGCGAGGCAGGTGCGCACGCCAATGGAAGAGATCGTCTCGATATCGCGTGCAATTCCGGCACCTCCGCTGGAGTCCGAGCCGCCAACAACAAGCACATGCGGTTCTCGCCTCAGCGCCATCGGTCTGTCTTTTCGATCCATTCTCGCGTGCGCGCTTGGGGATCGGCATTCAATGTGATGTCGGTGACCACCGCCGCGCTGTCCGCACCGGCCGCAAAGACACCGTCGAGCCTGTCCGGGTTGAGCCCACCAATCGCGACCAATGGAATCGCTGCGACGCGGCGCTTCCACTCGTTGATCCGTTCGACGCCTTGCGGGGGCCATTTCATCTTCTTCAGGATGGTCGGGTAGATGGGGCCGAGCGCGATGTAGTCGGGCTCGGCGGCCATCGCCGTTTCCAGTTCGATATGATCATGCGTGCTCAATCCGAGCCTCACGCCGGCTACCCGAATCCGCGAACGATCGGCGGTCTGCAAATCCTCCTGGCCAAGGTGCACCGAAGAGGTTCCCAATGCCCCTCGGTCAACAGGTTACCAAAGTGCCCCAATGACATTCAATTCCGAACTGGCGCTAAGGAGCTGTCTTCATTAAGCTTATTGTGGTCCTGATTGGTAACTTAAGGCCACCCAACACGCGGATTGGTAACCCACAGGAACAAGTTTGGTAACCCTTATCGAGTTATTGCCGCTCGCACTCTCGGCGGATTCGTTTCAGCTCTAAGCCCGGCTTAATTCCGGACAACGACAGATAATTCTGAACGGCATAGCGCTCCTGCAATCTTGTAAGAGCGCCGGCAGAATACTGCCGGGCGGTGATTTCGGGAAAGGAAGTATCCTGTTCGGGCCAAAGCGCGATTTTAGCGATGTAGATTTAGGCCGATCGCGCCGTCGCTTGATCCGCGGCTCAATCCGGTAAGAGGGTGATGCGGCAGACAGTCTCTTCCTCAACGCGCTTTTTGCTGTAGACGAGCGGCACATATTCACCTTTAGACCATGTTTCGGCGAGATCGCCGTAATGGACCGAGCGCGGGTCGCCGGACTGGCCGGGCGCGTTGATGCAGACGCTGTTGTCCCAGTCGCCGACATCCATGACGAGTCGAACGGACGCCCCTAGGGTGACGCCGAAATCGCTCATCCGGTAGCCGGCGAGCATGGGCGTCGAACGGCTGCCGCCGAGTGGGAGGGGACCGACATTCCACTCCGTGACATTCTCCGGCCTGATGCGGCTGGTGGCATGCTCGAAAAGCGCCCGGTGCAAATTGCCCCATTGCCAGGCGAACGGATCCGCGCCGAGCCGCGCGCCGCAATCGGTAAAACCGGCTGAAAGCGTCGAAAGCAGCATGTCGTCGCGTTCGGCTTCGTCCCATCGGAGCCCGGGCTCGGCCAGAAGGGAGAGCATCCGGTCGACATCGCCCGGTAGCAGCAACTGCAGCACCGTCGGGTTCGGAGCGAATCTTGCGAGAAGCGCCGGGCGGAGGTGCTTCATCCACCAGACTTCGAATAGCGCCGCGGGGGGCTCGTGGCTTCAAGCCGGTGGTCCCAATTCCTGAGCAGATCGAGTGCCTTTTGCGGAACATCGTCGAAAAGTTGCCGGTCTGCAACTTTTTCAAGCATGCCGCAGATCGTGGCAGCCGGCCGGGAGTATACGTCCGTCTGCAACGCCATTGACGCTTTCAGCGTGTGTGAGGGATCGCTGGTGAGGACAGACCTGATGCGCCGGGCGCGGCTCACTTCCGCCCATTCATGTCCAATCGACGGGGCTTTCGGATCGCGGTCTGCCGGCAGGTTCATTTCGTTGGCGGAAGCCACGAAGCCCTCGGACGGATTGTATTTGCGTGGAAGTTGATTGGCAGGTAGGAAACCGTCCCATTCATGGCTACCGTGGCCGGGCACGGGCAAAAGACCTTCCCAGTTGGGACGGACAGGCGCGAAGCCGGCCGTGAACCAGCCAATATTGCCCTCCACATCGGCGCTGACATGGTTGACCGAAGGCGTGCCCCAATGGGAAAGCGTTTCAGAAAAACCCTTCACCGAGTTGCTACCGCAGGTAGGATAGGCTGCCGAGATACGCGGCCGAGCCCGGCGACAGCCAAACGGAGCGTATAGCGATCACCAGCCGCTTCTTTGAATTCTCGTACAGGATCGGACCGTGTCGGGTGAAGGAGAGCGTCAGCGTCTGGTCGGCAAAGCCCTTGACCGGAAAGGCCTCTTCGATGCGGGTAATCTTCTCCCAAAGATCGCCATTGCGGTAGGAATCCGGATCGCCGCCCTTCGTCTCGTAGACATATATGTCTTCCTGGTCGGCCCCGAAGATCGTGAGACCGAAGGCGATCTTCTCATTGTGGCCGAGGGAGACGCCCGGCGCGGTCGGCTCGCCCGTGCCTATAACATTGAGGCCCGGCGCTTCCAGGTGCACGAGGTAACGTAGCGATGGCACGGCATGCGCCCGGTGCGGATCGCTCGCGAGGATCGGCCGGGCGCTTTCGGTTCGGGAGCCGTGGACGGCCCAGTTGTTGGAGCCTTCTTCCATCTTTGCCTGGATGACATCGCCGAGATCGATCACCTCGGTCCACTTCCAGATGTCGTCCAAGGTAACGGCAATGCGGGCCTTGTCGAAGGTGACCGGCGCGGTCGCAAGCTTGAGGAGGCGCGTTGCGGCAAGCGGAATATCGGCCAGCGAAATGCCTGCGGACGCCTTCGGTCGGACGGGCGGGTCGATCTCGCAGCGCATCAGATCCGTCTCGGCATCAGCCAGCGCCATGATGTTGGCGCGCAGGATCTCCGACAGCCCGTTGCCGATCAGCGCGTTGGTGCGGACGCGGACAACATCGGAAGGCTGCCACCAGGCTGGCTTCGTACCGAACAGAGCAAATTCGGGCGGCAGGCGACCGGGCTCCGCTTCGCAGAGCGCGACATAGGCATTGATGCCGGCGGTGAATGCGGTGCAAATCTCTTCCGTATCCGGCGCGTAGGCTGTCCATTCCGGACCCAGGTCGCCGCGGTAGAGGAAATGCCGGGCGGCATGGTCTTGGGCCAGGTAGCCGGGGCCAAAATCCGCGGCGAGGAGGCCGAGGCCACGCTTGCGCCACAGATCGAGCTGCCAGAGCCGGTCACGGGCGGCGTTGAACCCCTGCAGCAAGAACAGATCCTGTTCGCTTGCCGCCCTGATATGCGGAATGCCCCAGTGGTCGATGCGGATCTCGGCCTCGGCCTCAAGGCCGGCCAGCCGGATGGTTTCGTTCGCAGGGGTATCGGTCATGGCCTGTCCATCACATGGTATCTCCAAATTCGGGTCTGGCAACCAGCGCCATCCATCACCGGATCAAACCCATGCCCATGGATTAGGGTGGTGAGATTGTTACTGAGGTCGAGAAAACGCTGCCGGTCAACGTCGACAATTTAGGCGCTTTCGCCTTTGAGGACGTAGCTCGGCAACGGATCGCGCTCGACTCTGACACGGCTGGTCCCATCCCGGATAACGTGGCAGCTGTGGCCGAACAATTTTACGGACTGGGCGCCAAGCAAAGAGGCGCTCTCCTCCTGATTTTCACGCAACATCATCATAAATATCCTAAACATAGCAAAAGTAAATCCGCACACGATACAGTATTTTGTAACAACAACACAGCAAAGCTCCAGCAACTACCCAAGGGAATCTTTGAATTTTAATTCATACGCGGGGCGATAATTGTGTTCATAACTGCAGTACGCGCTATACTTGGATCTGGAAGTGGAGACGATGCATAACGAGATGGCCTCGGTATTCTCATGCATTTGCTTCAGGGACAGTGTGTCGACGATTTGGTTGCCGCAGGCGGGGGCCGGGACTCTCAGTCGCCGGAGCGCGCACATGACAAGCCACGACCCGTCCGTCTGCCATCGGCACCAAAGGGGGTACCTCAATGCGGCATCGCTCGACCGCGAGCGGGCAACGCGGGTGGAACGCGCACCCGGTCGGCGGATTGATCGGGCTTGGCACCTCGCCCTCGACAGGCGCCTCGAGCCGAACCCGCGTGGGATCCGGCACGGGTGCCGCCGCGAGCAGCGCCTCGGTGTAGGGATGGACCGGTTTCGCGAAGAGCGCCTCGCTCGGGGCGAGCTCCACGATCCGCCCGAGATACATGACGGCAACGCGATGCGCGATATGCTCCACGACGCCGAGGTCATGCGAGATGAAGACGAAGGCGAGGCCCATCTGCTGCTGGAGATCCAGAAGCAGATTCAGAATCTGCGCCTGCACGGAGACGTCAAGGGCTGACACAGCTTCGTCGGCGATGATGAGCGAGGGGTTAAGCGACAGGGCGCGGGCAATGCCGAGCCGCTGGCGCTGACCGCCCGACAATTCGGACGGGAGCCTGTGCATCATTTCGGGCGCCATGCCAACCTTTTGGAGAAGGTCAGCAGCAAGGGCGTTGCGCTGCTTGCGGGTCAGACGTTCGAAATTCTCGACAGGTTCGGTGATGATCTGTCCGGCGGTGAGGCGCGGGTTCAGCGACGAGTAAGGATCCTGAAACACCATCTGCATCCGACGGCGATGCGCGCGAAGCTCCTGCTTTCTGAGGCCAGCAATATCGGTGCCATCGATCAGCACTCGTCCGCCGGTCGGATCCACGAGCCGCATCAATAGCCGCGCGACAGTGGACTTGCCGCAGCCGGATTCGCCGACGATGCAAAGCGTCTCGCCTGCCTCGACGGTGAAGGATACATCCTCCACCGCCCGGATCGTCGGAATGGTCTTCTTCAGGAACCCCGCACCGAGCGGATAATGCTTGGTCAGATTCTCGACTTTCAGCAAGGGACCGGTCATGCGCCCATCACCTCTTCGGCGCGCCAGCAAGCCGCGGCGTGGCTCGACCCGACGTCACGCAGGGGGGGCCTCTTCTCGCGGCAAATATCGATCGCGAAGGGGCAGCGAGGCGCGAAGCTGCAGCCGACAATGGGCTCGCGCAGGTTTGGCACGATGCCGGGGATTTCTGGAAGGCGGCGCTGACGGCCCCGCCGCGGATCAGGCACCGATCGCATGAGGCCCTGAGTGTAGGGATGCGCCGGACGCGCAAAAAGATCTACCACGTTCGCCTGCTCAACGATCCGGCCGGCGTACATAACAATCACGCGTTGGCATGTCTCGGCGACAACGCCCAGATCATGCGTGATGAACATCACGGCCGCTCCCATGCGGTCTTTCAGGTCAACGATCAGCCGCAGGATCTGCGCCTGGATGGTGACGTCGAGCGCCGTCGTCGGCTCGTCGGCGATCAACAGTTCCGGCGAGCAGGCAAGAGCCATGGCGATCATGACGCGTTGGCGCATGCCGCCTGACATTTCATGAGGATAGTTGCTGACACGGCGCTCGGGGTCCGCGATGCGGACGAGACGGAGCATCTCTTCGGCCTTTGCCATGGCAACGGGCCGCGAGGCCTTGGTGTGGATCTGAACCGCCTCGGCGATCTGGTGGCCGACCGTGTAGACCGGATTCAGGCTCGTCATAGGCTCCTGGAAGATCATGGCGATCTGGTCGCCGCGGATCTTTCGCATCTCCCGATCGGACAGCTCCAGGATGTCGCGTCCGTGAAAGCGGACCTCGCCGCCGACGGTCTTGGCGCTCAGCTTCGGCAGCAGGCGAAGAATGGAAAGGGCGGTGACGCTCTTCCCGCATCCGGATTCACCGACGACACCGACCGTTTCGCCTTTCTTCACCTGGAAGCTGATGCCGCCCAAGGCACGGGTGACGCTTTCCTCGCCGTAAAAGTGCGTCTCAAGGTCTCGGACATCAAGCAGGACGTCATCGCCCGCGAATTCTCGCATCAGCATGTCAGCGCCTCCGCTTCGCGCGGGGATCGAACATATCGCGCAGGCCGTCGCCAAGCAGGTTGACGGCAAGGACCGTGACGGCAAGGCAGATACCGGGGGCGAAGATCGTCAATGGGGCGATGGCGAGATACAGGCGCGAACTGGCGATCATGTTGCCCCAACTGGGGATCTCGGGCGGCACACCGACGCCAAGGAAACTCAGCCCGGCTTCGGTCAGGATCGCGCTGGCGCAGACAGTAGCGCCCTGGACCATCAGCGCAGGAATGGTACTCGGCAGGATATGCCGCCACAGCACCTTGGGCAGGCGCGCACCGCCGCAGAGCGCGGCCTCCACATAGGGACGCTCGCGAACCCCCAGCACCACCGAACGGACCAGCCGCGCGACGGCTGGCGTCTCCGGGATTGCGATCGCAACGATGAGGATGCCGATTCCGGGTCCCGTCAGAGAGATGAGCGCAATGGCCAGCAGAATCGTCGGGATCGACATCAGGCCGTCCATGATCCGCATGACGATGTTGTCGAAGCCGCGGCTGTAGCCTGCGACGACACCAATCAGTAGCCCGACCACGGCCGCGCTCGCTGCCGACAGCAGCCCGACCACGAGGGAGATGCGGGCACCGAAGATCGTTCGCGCAAACACGTCCCGGCCCAGATTGTCGCTCCCGAACCACATCTCGGCAGAAGGCGGCTGGAGGCGCTTGAACGGATCCATGTTCACCGGATCGCCAGCGTAAAGCGGGGCGGCCAGCGCCAGAATGATCAGGAGCGCCAGGAGCCCGCCGCCTGCAAGGACCAGCGGATGCCGCCTTGCCAGACGGGGAATCTCAGATAGTCGCAGCCGACCGATCGGCGCGGCTTTAACTGGTGCGGAGAGGAGGGTCATATCAGTACCGGATCCGGGGATCGATCAGGGTGTACGCCAGATCGACCGTGAGGTTGATAAGGACGTACAAACCCGAAGTCAGGATGAGCACACTCTGAATGATGGGATAGTCGCGGTTGTTGATCGCATCCACGACCAGACGACCGATACCGGGTATGTTGAACACCGTTTCCGTGAGGACAACCCCGCCAATGAGCCAGGCAAAGCTTAGGCCGATGACGGTCAGGATCGGGACGCCGGCATTCTTCAGGGCATGGTGGAAAAGCATGGCATAGGACGAAGCGCCTTTGGCGGCGGCCGTTCGCATATAGTCTTCCGACAGAACCTCGAGCATGCTCGCCCGCGTAACCCGGGCGATGAATGCAATGAAGCCAAGACTTAACGCCACGGTGGGCAGGACCAGGTGCACAAACCAAGGCCCGAGACCCTCACCGATCGGGGCATACCCCTGCACCGGCAGCCAGTGCATCCGGATAGCGAAGAAGTATATGAGGAAATAGCCGATGACAAAGACCGGGACGGAATAACCAAATGCCGAAAAGGCCGTGAGGAGGCGGTCGACGAAACCGCCAGATCGCCACGCGGCAAGGATGCCGAAAGAGACCCCGACCAACACCGAAAGGATCATCGTCAGGATCGACAGGGAAAGGGTGGGTTCAAGCCGCTGCGAGATGAGTTCGAGAACCGGTCGCCCAGAAAAAATTGAGATGCCTAAATCACCGCGGAGGATGCCGAAGGCCCAATGTACGAACTGAACCGGCAGGGGATCGTTCAAGCCCAGCTGTTCGCGAATGCCGGCGATCATCTCCGCCGTGGCCGACTTGCCGGCGATAATCGCCGCTGGATCGCCTGGCGCCAGCCTGAGAAGCAGGAAGACAAACATCCCGACCATCACCATGACGGCGATGGTCGAGACCATTCTGCGCAGAATGTAGATAGCCATTGCGCTCAGGCCTTCTGCATGTTCCACATCGGGAAACGTGAATCAGGTACCGCGATTAGACCCGTTAGCGCCTTCCGGTGCGCTACTGGCTGGACAATCTGCCCCAGCATCACGGCGCCAACGAAGTCCCACCAAACCCCTTGCATCTCCCGGGCCAGTGCTTGGCGTTTCTCGAGCGTTTCGGCGACTACCCATTTTGCCCGGAGAGCTTCGTATTCATCGCTCTTTGGCCAGCCCCACCAAGCTTTGTCGCCATTTGCGAACATGAAGGAGGTTCCGATTGGATCGCCGAAGTTGTAGTCGGACCAGTCCGAGATGAAGATGCTCCAGCCCCCATTTTCGACCGGCCCCTTATTCGCCCGACGCGTTGTGAACTCACCGAAGGACATCGCCCCAAGCTCGACATTGACCCCGATCTTGCGCAGCGTGTCGGCCAAAAGGAGCGCGGCATTGCTGGCCGCCGCCCAGTCCGTAATCTGGAATATAAAAACCTTCTCGCCGGCATACCCGGCTTCCTGCAATAGCTGTTTTGCCCGCTCCGGATCTCCACCCTTCTTGTACCACCCCGTATTTTCGTCATTGGAATACGGGGTACTGTTTCCAAACAGTGAGGTGACTGGGTGTGCAAATCTAGAATCAGGGGCCATGACCCGTAAGAATGCTTCCTGGTCGATCAGGTGAAGCATCGCTTGGCGCGCTTTTACGTTGTTGAACGGCGGCTGTAAAAAATTCATGCGTATATAAAGGTCACTGCCAGACGTATTTAGAACCTGGAGTTCAAGATTGGGGTCATTTTCGATTACCGGATAAAGATCTGGGGCAGGAGACAAAACGAAATCAGTCTCACCCGCCTGCAACGCGGCCAACGCAGTTTGCTGATCGGTAATGACCTGCCATTCAACTCGATCGACTTTGACGACCTTCCCGCCTGCGAGGCCCTCGGCAGGCTCTTGACGGGGGATATACTTTTCATTGCGGTCGTAGGTGAAGCTCGCGCCCGGCCGAACAAGGTTCTCATTGAATCTAAATGGCCCAGACCCAATATTCGAGGTCACCTGCTCGGTAGCGGGACGACCTGCATCCTTCTCGCGCATGATAGAAAGAAAATTTGTCCCAGCCGCCAGCAAGTCGAGCAGAATCCCCAACGGTTCCTTGAGAGCGATGGTGAACGTTTTTTCGTCTCTTTTTGCGATATCGCTGGTCCGCTCCATGATCAGTTTTCCACCACCATCGACTTGGCCCCAGCGACGGATTGATGCTATGCAGTCCGCCGCAGTAACGGGAGTGCCGTCATGGAATTGTAGGCCATCCCGGAGTTCGAACGTATAGGTTTTTTTGTCCTCGGAAATCTCCCACTTTCCGACCATTTGCGGTTGCGGCACAAGCTTGGCGTCGAGTGCAAATAGCGTGTCGTAGACCGCAAGGCTATGCATGTAGGTCTGGTCAGAAATGGACAAGAGTGGATCGAAGATAGTCAGATCTGGCATTACCATCCGAACCGTCCGAGCGGCATCTGGTGATGTCTGCGCCCGAAGGATCGATGGCATTGCTAGCGCCGTCCCAGCGGCCATGCCTGCCTTCATCAAGTAGCGTCGAGTGATTGTCATATTTTATTCCTCCTCTGTTTTTGATTTCTCGGTGTTTTATCCAAAAGCCGTAGCTGCAATCTTATATAGAGTGCCGACAGAATGCTGACGATCGTCGATTTCTGGAGTGGGAACATCGTGTCGGCCCGCCAGATGGCGATCATAGAATATCGTGGCCACGTTCAACCACGAAGGGCTCTTCCCCGGTAACCAGAGGGTTCCGCCTATTGGATTCGTGGCTAAGGTGGGCGACAAGAATGCGATAGGGTTGGGACATTTCAGACATGCGGTTAATCCCAATTTTTGAGGCCGTACATGCGTAAGCAGGTAGACCGAGACAACAGGTGATCGGCAATCGACCGATGGCAACGGCGTCGTGGGGAATCTTCGGCGCCGCACATCGCTTTTTTCATTGATGTGATTTGTTGCAACACTCTTGCGGATTTGTCAAGGGGCGAGCCTAGAGAAAAGACGGAACTGGGCTGATGCGATAACTTCAAACGCGTATCGGCGACGGCCATCTAGGTTGCGTATTGCCGACCTTCAGGTGAACGAAGCAGATCTTGCAGGTTCTATCGCATATTTGTTGCAACAAGTCCCCAAAAGAGTTTGATGATTTGAGGACGTGGCCTTATGAGACCTGCAAGCGGGTATCGGCGGATAGGTCAGGAGAAGTTTGGCTTTGTAGTTGAACGCGGTAAGTCGTACTTGCTGGATGCACTTGTCATGCTGATCGACTGGGCACCGATCGATGGCGCCCTCGGGATGATCTCCAGTGCTACCAAGGGCGAACCGGCCTGGCGGCCGCTGTTGTTGTTGCCCGAAAGGCCCTGGTCAGGGATTGGATAAGGTCTTGTTCGCGCAGATAACCCACCAGCTCAAGGCACAGGCGATCCAGGTCAAGACCGGCACGCTGGTCGATGCAACGACCAAGGCCTCGGCCAGCGAGGACGATGGTGAGGGCTGCTGGGTCAAGCACCAGGCCGACCTGCGGTTCATGGCTTCCATGCGCATGTCGGTGCCGACGCAGATACGGCTCTAGTCTTAGTCTAGGAGATCACCCGCCAACATCAAACGTTAGCAAGGCCGGTCCTGATGCCGATGACATGGCCAAGGAACGCCGAAGACGCTTAAGGAACCTACGACGGCGTCACACGACCGCCGCGGGATACGTCATGAAAGAAGCGCACTGCTTTTGTCACCCGCACTCCCGCCGCCCTTGCATCCACGCCACTGTGCAATCCTTTTCCTTGGACGGGCAGCACCATTCGATACCCGTAGAGAACGCCGTTCGCGCCTGCGGCTTAGCCAAACGCGTCTTTAGCGCACGTCGCCATCGGACTCGAAGCGCTCGTCAACGTCGATACCCGCGGCGCCACGCTAAAAAGCTCTGCCTTATGCCGCCCATCCGGCCATGCCGATTAAGCAAGTTTTTACCAACGTTTTCGGAGCCGCCGGCGCCGTCCTGTAATCAGCTAAATCCGCCGGTATGGTCCCTCATGCTTGGCTTCATCCCTGGCTTTAAGCATGGCATCAGCCGATCACTTATCCATTCCGGTCAGCTCCTGTCGATCAAGGAATATCTCGCGGCATCAATCAGCAAAGGAAGGAGGGGTGTTCGTCGCGCTCACGAAGAACATGCCCAAGATCGGCAGCTTCCAATCTTTCAAAACGGCGCGGCGTGACCTCGGCGTCGTGGAACACATCGGGCATCGCGTCGCCGGGCGGATCGTGGAGCTCGCCCCTAGCGAGGCCCTCTTTAGCAAGCCGGTACATCCCTATACGGAGGCACTAATCGCGGCAGCGGCGGTGCCGGATACGACACAGGTCTGGGTTGGCGGTGCGGTCGCGGGCGAGGTGCCCAGTCTTGTCACCCGCTCAAAGGGTGCGCGTTCCATCCTCGTTGCCCCCTTGCGGTTGATCGGTGCAGCATTGAGGTCCCGCGTTAGGTGGCAGATGCTCGGGGCGTCGCCTCTCATGCGCGCGCCAGAGACAGACAAAGCCGAATCCTTGACCAAACAAGAATTTTGTTGCATCACACGACAAACGTCCACATAACGGCTATATCAAGGAGAAGCTCCCATGCCCAATACTATCAGAGATTTTGTGCCTGCGGATGATGGCCAAACACTGCCCTTCGCAGAAATGGCCACCTTCATGCGGAGTCGAGCTCTGCCCATGGAGCAGGGTGGTGAGGCTGATATCGCTATCGTCGGCGTCCCGTTCGACCTTGGAACGGCGTATCATCTGGGCGGAAGTCGACATGGGCCGACCGCGATCCGCAAGGAGTCCCGAGGGTTAGGATCCATCGACAGTTATAAGAGCATAGCTCCGGCGCGCGTCGTAGACCTCGGAGACGTGCCTGTTTACCCGCGAAATTTCGACAAGAGCCTGGATATCATCACCGAGTGCTTCCGCAACCTGGCGGAAAAGGGTGTACTCCCGCTCGTGCTTGGAGGGGATCACACAATTCCGCTGCCTATCCTGCGCGGTCTCTTACGCGGCGGCGATGTCGGTATGGTGCATTTCGATGCTCATAGTGACACCAGTAACGAAACCCGCGGCATGAAGATCACTCACGGGACGACTTTCCGCCGTGCCGTTGAGGAAGGACTGATTGATCCAAAGCGAGTAATCCAGATCGGGCTCAGAGAGAGGTATTCTGAAGCCCATGCGTGGGCGCGCGAGGCAGGCATGACCCTCGTAACCACAGATGTTTTCGAAGAACGCGGTCGCGCGTGGGTGATCGAGGAAGCGCGGCGCGTTGTCGGCAATGCTCCCACCTATATATCTTTCGATATCGATGGGTTGGATGCGATCTACTGCCCAGGAACCGGCTGTCCCGAGCCGGGTGGATTTTCGATGCGTGATGCCATGGTCATACTGCGGGGCCTTCGCGGCGCGAACATCATCGGCGCAGATATTTGCGAAGTCTGTCCTCCTGTCGATTCATCCGGCATCACCGCGCTGCACGCAGCTCATCTCGGCTTCGAGTTGCTCTGTCTTTTAGCTGAGACAGCACGAAGCCGCGCGAGGTGAGAAAGACGATGTCAATGAACCTGGCAAACCCTAAGTGGTGCCATCAGGGGCCAGACAGTCCACTGCGATGGCGCCGGCAGTGCACCGGCGATGGCCGATCTTGATCCATCGCCATGTTAAATCGGCGCCACTCTCTCGGTAATCCCCGTCGCTAGTTGCAAGACGCTTTCTTCATGCGCGTCCACTTGCTCGCGGGATTACAAAGAATCCAACGCATACAATCAGGTACCTCAGCCAATTTCAGCCTGAGGTTTTGCAATTGACTTCGGTTAAATAACCCCAGCTTGGTTGCATCATGCGACATGATGCTCGTGTACCCGGCCGGTAAACAAATGAGCGTTAAAAACGCGGAGGAGAACGATGTCAAAACAATCGCCGCTAAGGCCATCGGACCCAATTGATAGGCTTGCGAACGCACGTATTTCGGGTTGCCTGAGATCCACAGATCTGGTCGAGCGGGCGCTTGATCACGCCGAAGCCCTAAGAAGTGCTGGAAGCCACGCGCTTACGCGGCTGTGGCGGGATGAGGCACTCGCTGCCGCTCGCTATGAAGACCGACTTAGCGAGCGGGGTGTGCTCTTGCCGTCTTTGCTTGCGGGCCTTCCAATAGTTGTAAAGGATAATTGCGATGTTCGCGGCGACATCACGCAGGCTGGATCTGCTTCCCTGGCGAATGCGCAGCCGGCTCAACGAGACGCAGATTGTGTGGCGCAACTGCGGGCAGCTGGAGCGGTCATCATCGGCAAATCCAACATGTCGGAGTTCGCTTTCGCTAACACGGGTGAGAACCGTGTTTTCGGCACTCCGCGCAATCCGCGCGACCCGTCCCGTCTTGCTGGAGGATCATCCTCAGGCGCTGCCGCCGCAGTAGCAGACGGATCTGTCGTGGCAGCACTTGGCTCTGACACCGGCGGATCCATACGCGGACCAGCTGCACTGTGCGGCCTTGTCGGCTTCAAAACCTCGGAAGGACGAATTTCGACCGACGGCGTCGTACCGCTTTCGACGACGATTGATACCGTCGGTCCCATAGCGCGTTCTGTCAAATGTTGCGCGGTTATGGACGCGGTTCTTGCAAAACAGCCATGGCGTCCTCTTCCGGAGTTTTCGCTTCACGGTGTGTCGTTGGGGGTTCTCCAGAACTTTGTGCTCGATGAGCTGGATCAGCCCGTCGCTTCGGCATTCGAAAACGCCCTCCGTGTTCTTCAGGACGCAGGAGCAACCCTTACCGAATTTTCATGGGACGAGCTCAACCGCCGTGACTGGCGGGAGGTGTTTTCAAAAATAAGTTACAGCGATATTTACGCAAGCCATGGTCGCTTCGCGGAAGAAAACGCGCAGTCGATTGGACCAGAAGTGGTCGATATCATGTTGACCGGACGCTCAATTTTACCACAAGACCGTGCAGAGGCTTTGACATTTCGTCGCAAAATTGTGTTGGGCGCGCATGATGTGATGTCTCGTTTTCATGCAGTGGTGATGCCAACTGTCCCAGTGGTTGCACCGCTCCTTTCCGCTCTTTCCGACCTGGAACATGCCAAAAAAGTCGAGAACATGATCGGCAGGAACAACGAACCGGGGAATTTCTTCGATTGCTGCGCGGCAACCATTCCTTGCCAGGCGGTGGGCGAGCTTCCGGTTGGCTTCATGATGATGGCGAAGAATGGTGAAGATAGGCGTGTCCTCGCCATCGCAAATGCCGTTGAGGAAGTTTTCAGAACGCGGGGGCTCGGATAAACGCGTACGGTTGGGCGTATCGCAAAGCTGTCGGCAGGAGCCCGCGAACACCCTGATCTTCATGCTTTGTTGACTTTTGCAGTCCGAAGAGCCGGGCAAGTAGGTCGTTTTCGTCGTTTGCAATCCAACTGCCAGAGAAGCCAAAGCCTTTCGAGAACGCACACAAGCCAAGTAAGGTCGCCGATGGAAATCGACGATTGTGGTCTTGGCGAGAAAACTGCTCATGGCACTTTGGAAGTTCGCTGTCGTTATCTCGCGATGGCACGAGCCACTATCGGTGGCAGGTGGTCGGCTATGCCGTGAGGAATACCAGAAATTCCAACATGCTCGGCACACACCCACCAAGAACACTCTTGATCTTGGTACGCCCGGTCGATTGCCACAGGTGAGATCTATGCCGGCTCGATTGTCGCCAGCACGCTAACGCAATCGCCTGCCTTAACGAGGCCAGGGAAGTGACGTGCGGCGAGCACGCCATCCATCTTCGCCCTCACTTCCAACCACTCGATCCCCGTGCGTCCCAAAGGATAAATGCGTGCCACATCTCGCCCTTTTTGACAATGTCAACGAGATCGAACAACGGCTCGAGCAAGCCACCATCCTCAGCAAACGAGAAGCAATTGTCGTCAGGCATGTCAAGCCAGATCGTCTCCCGCCTGTCGATTCTCCTCTAAGAGCCCGTCTCGAAAATTCGGAGCGGTGGCTTTGCCGGCCAGAGCGTCCGGACGCGCTTGGTCTTTTTTGAACGGTCGGCGCCTGTGTCGGATAGGTGTGATTCGGTCGTGATCACTAGCGATCGTGGTGTTCGATGAGCGCTTCGGAAAGCTGTGTCACGTTTTTCCGTATCCTGCCTAGTCAGGCAAAGGCGGGCGACGGGCGTCTTGAGCCATGATTATATTATTCTAATTCTACTGGATTTGTGTGGATCTACATCCACACAAATATGTGCTCCAATATTGATCTCGCCGAAGGGGTTGAGCAGCTGGCGCGGTCGTGATTCCAACGGGTTGTCGAAGCCTGATTGGAGAGACCTGATGTGGACGCCAGCTACTCGCCGCCAGCATAATCGCGAAAGCCTGCGTTACGAAACAGACATGATGGATGCAGAGTGGAGTTTGATCGCGCCACTCATGCCCACGGCCCGCCCGACGGGGCGACCGCGCAAATGGCCATTGCGCGAGATCGTAAACGCGATCTTCTACGTCATGCGCGGCGGGATCGGGTGGCGTCTTCTGCCATCGGATTTTCCGCCGAGGAGCACGGTGTTTCGCTGGTTTTGCCTGTTCCGTGACACATGCCTGTTCGAGAAGATCAACCACAAGCTCCTGATGCTGGATCGCGAACGTTGCGGCCGAGAGGCGTCACCCACGGCCTCCATCATCGACAGCCAGACCGTGAAGACCTGCGAGAGTGGCGGGCCGCGCGGCTATGACGCCGGCAAGAAGATCAAAGGCCGCAAGCGCCATGCGCTGGTCGACACCGACGGTCGGGCTCTCGTCCTTTATCCGCATCCCGCCAGCATCCAGGATCGCGACGGCGCCGGTCCGGTCCTGAACGCCTCGCGGCGACCATTCCCCTTTATCCGAAAGGTGTTCGCCGATTCTGGATATCAGGGACCGCGTGTGGCCGAGGCCACCTCGATCGCTGTCGAGATCGTCAAAAGAAAACCTGATCAGGTCGGCTTCGCCGTGCAACCGAGACGTCGCTTCTTTGCCTGGATCAGCCGCAACAGGCGGCTATGGAGGGACGCCGAGGCCACCATCGAATCCGCAACAGCTTTCCTCTACGCGGCAGCCGTCATGATCCTTGTGCGACGCATCGCGCGACATCAATGAGTTTCGGCACGGACTCTAAGAAGGCCAGCTTTGACGAGCACGTTGCGAACGCCTCGCTTGGCGATCAACGCCGTCTTAGCCGTTGTGGTACCGCCGCCGCCGAGCTCGGTGGTGATGAACGCCTTGCCCATCTCCTCTGAGGCGGTGTCGTCCCATGCCGACGGCATCGATTTCGAGGAACTGTGGGGCGGTTATGCGGCGAGAGCTGTTTCGTCTGGTTCGTGATTGTCGTTCGCCATTCCGGGATACCATTGCCGGAAGGTCGAGCGCAGGGAGCCGTCGAGGGTCTGCGATCTTCTGCTTCCGTGGACACACAAGGGTCATATCATCAAGATTCTGGCGCATGACGATCAGGGATGCTTACCGAACAGCATATACGCCGGGTCGGGCCCAGCGGCTCTAACTGCCAGATTTTTGTTGCATCAAACTACAAAATGCTGCTTAGTGGTGAAGCAGAGATTACGGAATCAGCGCAAGTCGCAAAATGGCGCAACAGCGATTTAGTCGGATTGAGACGAGATTGGCTTGAGAGGATTTCAATGCCGAGAGAGGCATCACGCTCTGAAATGAAAGCACTGACGGCAAACGGTCCAATGTCCAACGGTTTAGCACAATCAGGAGGTGAGTATGAAAATATTGTTCGGTATGCTCGTTCACGAAAGCAACTCGTTTGCGTCGGGGGCCGGGGACTTCAAAGGTATTTCGGTGGGCGAAGAGCTTTTTTCCATATACCGGAACAAGGTCGGTTATCTGGCCGGCATGATCAAAGCTGCAGAGGAATATGGCGTCGACCTAATTCCTTCCATTGCAGCAGGGAATGCGGGACCCAGGCTCACTAGGGAGGCCGTCGAATATGCCGTAGGGAAGCTTGTTACTATTGCCGAAAAACGAAAGGGTGAATACACGGGAATATGTTTGGCGCTTCACGGTGCCGGCGTTGCTGAGAACGCGGACGATCTGGAAGCCTACATCTTGGAACAGGTCCGGGAGGTAGTTGGTCCGGACATGCCCATCACGGTTTCTCTTGACCTTCATGGGAATATATCGCCAGAACTGGCCAAATTGTCGAATGGCCTTTTCGGCTGTAAGCAATATCCGCATATCGACGAAGCCGAGGCTGGCTATTTGGCGATGAAAACCCTTATTCGCATCTTGCGCGGCGAAGCGATCTCCCAAACAGCCGTTATTCAACTTCCTTGGCTGGTCGATGCGCGAATGGGCAACACCTTCGTAGAACCCATGAAATCCGTGACAGACTACGTAGCCGACTATGCTGCTAAACACGGCTTAATAGATGCGGCATTTTTCCATGGTTACGGTTATTCCGATGTGCCTTTCGTTGGCGCTTCCGTGGTGGTTGTAGCTGAAACAGGGGCACACGAGGCCGCCGCTGAAATCGCCAGGCACATTTGGGAAAAGCGGGAACTGCTTAAAGGGCCGGCGGCCCCGATGCCGGACGTGGCTGTGGATCATGCTCTCGCCGCGCTGGAAAAGCCGGGAACAGGCTATGTTGTCATTGTAGAAGTTTCCGATAACCCCGGTGCCGGAGGGCCGGGCACGGGAACCCATCTCCTGCGCGAGGTTCTGAGACGGAACCCTAAGAAGGCGATCTTCGGCTTCATTTGCGACCCGGAAATTGCGCTTGTTGCTCACGAAGTGGGTGTTGGGGGAGAGGTGTCAGGTTTGCTAGGGGGCAAGACCGACAAAATTCACGGTACCCCAATCGAGTTGCGCAATGCCAGAGTGTGCGCGTTATCAGACGGAAATGCCACCTACGTGTCTCCTATGATGGAAGGACTGCCGGTGTGTTACGGCAAGACCGCCCGTTTGCGCGTCGGTAATGTAGATATTGTCGTCACGGAGCAAACCGGCGCAGCTTACGATGATCGTCCTTTCTTGATTACTGGGGCTGATATTAACCAGTATGGAATAGTTTGCATAAAGGGGACAAATCATTTCCGAGCATTTTTCGATCCGAGGGCCAAGGCAGTCGTCGCTACTGATCCCCCAGGTGTCACAAGCAAAAATTTTAGTTCCTTCAATTACCAAAAGATTTGTAGGCCGATATATCCAATTGATCTCGACACCAACTTCTCGGCTTAAATTCAGCGCTCTAATCCCCGTAGCTTGCTGCGGGGAGGTTTATGTCTGGGCCTCTAATTCCTCGCGACCTTAGTGAGATACCAACACACGGGTGCACAGCGTGCATGGGCACGACACAATGAACCACGTAGTTGCCGCTCTAGCGCTCTAGCTGCTGGGTCGGAGGCAGTGTTCAGCGCCAATAGCTGTCGGGTTTTGGGCGCTCCACTCCCAGGGAGCAATTCGGGGAGCCGGGAGACTGCGAGGATGTCGGCTTGTTAGTATTGCGAACTGGATCTAAAATGAAGACCATGTGAGCATTGTAAAAACGGATGAACTTCATGTCTAAACAGTAGCCAGTTGGGACATCGGACACAATTGATACGCTCGCGCATGCACGTGTATCGGGTAACCTGAAATCCACAGACCTGGTCGAGCGGGGCTTGATCACGCCGAAGCGCTGAGAAATGCAGGCAGCCACGCGCTTACGCGGTTATGGCGGGATAAAGCACTTGCTGCTGCCGCTACGAAGACAGACTCAACGATGAGGGTGGGCTCTCCCCATCCTTGCTTGCCGGCCTGCCAATCGTGGTAAAAGACAATTGCGATGTCCGCGGTGACATCACGCAGGCTGGTTCAGCTTCCCCTTGAGAATGCACGGCCCGCTCAACGAGATTCAGATTGCGTGGCGCAACTGCGGGCAGCCAAGCGGTCATCATCGGCAAATCGGCAAATCCAACATGTCGGAGTTCACTTTCGCTAACACGGGTGAGAACCGTGTTTTCGGCACTCCGCGCAATCCGCGCGACCGTCCCGTCTTGCTGGAGGATCATCCTCAGGCGCTGCCGCCGCAGTAGCAGACCTCTTCCAGAGTTTTCGCTTCACGGTGTCATCGCTGGGTGTTCTTCAGAATCTCGTGCTCGATGAGCTGGATCGGACGGTCGGCCCGGCCTTCGAAAGTGCTCTGCGTGTCCTTCAAGACGCAGGAGCAACCGTTAAGGAATTCTCGTGAGGCGAGCTTGAGCGCCGTGATTGGCGGGAAGTTTGCTCGACAATAAGAGACAGAGATCTATAGAGCGACGATTTTGATGCCAAAGCGTGCGACCAAGTTGCCGATGGTTGCGTAGCTGACCGACACTCCGCATTCAGCCTACAGGTTCAGCCATTGGCAGCGTCAGCAACGCCTGTCACGTCAGCCTGAATATCGATCTATCGCTTTTGGGCCTCGCAGGTTCCTCCCAGATCGCTGCGCGGCACTGGGATCTCGTTCGGAGGCAAAGGACGCGTTAGCTATTGCCGACTTAATGGCTTAGTCCTTCTCAAGACTCTACGAACCCGGAACTGTCCTCCTCATTTGCAAAATTTGTTTTTTGGCATTGGCCCGCCAGCATTTTCCTATACACTGAGCGTATGTAATGTGGTGCAACAAAAATCTGAGATGGCGATGGAAGATGTTACTGAGGAGGAAACTGGAGAGGGTGCCGTTTCGACGGCTCACGATGACCGGCCGGCGGCCGAAACACTAGGCGTGGATCTGGCGCCACTCAAGAAGCATGCTCGACTGGGCGATCTCGCATATGACGCCATGAAAGAGCGCATAGTACGCGGCGCCTTCGAACCAGGGCGCAAACTGACAGTGCGCGCCGTTGCAGATGCACTCGGTGTGAGCTCTACTCCAGCGCGCGACGCCCTGAATCGCCTGGCCACTGAAGGTGCGCTCGTCTACTCGGGGCCAAAGACAGTCATCGTGCCCTATTTGACAATGCCCGCACTTGAGGAAATTACGACCATGCGGCTCGCCCTTGAGGGAGTGGCCGCAGAGCGGGGCGCGGCAAATGCTCCAGCGGATCTTGCGGACTCTCTTGAGGCGCTTCAGGGGGAGATCAACAGAGGGCTCGAAAGACGACGTTATGCCGACGTTCTTTGGGCGAACATGGAATTCCACTTCGCGGTCTACAAGTGCTGCGGCATGCCCTATCTGTTATCGACAATTGAAACCCTTTGGTTGCGGATTGGACCTTCATTTCACGACTTATACCCGGAATTCGCAATTCAGAAGTATGGCGTACACAATCACGAAGTCGTTATGGAGAGTCTTCGGGAAGGTGATAACCGAGCTGTTCGTGCGGCGTTTGAGAACGACATCCGCGATGGTTATCGGCGCCTGAGGCAGGCTATTCGTGCGCGAGCGGAATAATCAAGAAAATCGAAAGGGTTGTTGCTCACCTGATTTAACTTACGAGTTAATAGCACCAACATAATCGACAGCACTTATGCTGTATGTCGCCGACGGCTCGGTGCTTCTGTCCACCGGCCAACTCCGCTAGTCCCTATGATTGCTGGGCGGCCCGTCATCCGATATGCAACGGTACGAGGGTTAAGCCGGCTGGCCGGCGCAGAGCCTCATGCATAGGAGACGGGCCATATGGAACATATCAGATTTGTCGGTTTGGATATTCACAAAGAGCGGATTTCGATCGCGGTGGCAGAGAGCGGACGCGGCGGGTTGGTGGAATATCTCGGCGAGATTGCCAACGACCCTGATGCCATCAACAAGCTATGCGATCGTCTGCGGCGTTCCGGCAAGCCGCTGGCGTTTTGCTATGAGGCCGGCCCGTGCGGTTATGGCGTTTATCGCCAACTCACAAGCCTGGGCCATCGCTGCGACGTGGTGGCGCCATCGCTGATTCCAAGGAAGCCTGGCGATCGGGTGAAGACAAACCGTCGCGACGCCACCATGCTCGCCCGCCTCAATCGGGCCGGAGAGTTGACCCCCGTCTGGGTGCCCGATACCGATCACGAAGCCATGCGCGACCTGATCCGGCTGCGCAGCGTCGTGCGACAGGTGGTGACGCGAGCGCGCCAACATCTTCAAGGATTTCTGCTGCGCCACGGGCGCAAGCACGAGCGTGGGACGGCCTGGCGAATGGCTTACCGGCGATGGCTTTCGACCCTGGCCTTCGAACATCCCGCTCAGCAGATCGCATTTCAGGACTACGTCGATGCCGTCATGGATGCGGAACGGCGCCTGCAGCAGGTCGAGGAACAGATACTCAGCCTGCTCCCGGAATGGAACCAGCGCCCGGTGGTTGACGCCTTGCAGGCAATGCGCGGCATCGCGCTGATCAATGCCGTGGTGCTGGTCGCAGAGGTCGGCGACTTCACACGCTTCTCCAATCCACGCCAGCTCATGGCCTATTTCGGCCTAGTCCCTGGCGAGCAATCGAGTGGCGAGACCGTCTGGCGCGGCGGCATCACCAAGACCGGCAACACCCATGCCCGGCGCGCGCTGGTCGAGGACGCCTGGGCTTACAGGATGAGGCCGCGCATCGGCCGGCACAAGGTCGACCGGATCGAGGCGCTGCCAAAAGTCGTTCGCGATATCGGGTGGAAGGCGCAGGTTCGGCTGTGCACCCGATATCGTCGGCTGAGCGCGCGCGGCAAGAATGCCAACGTCGTCAATGTCGCCATCGCACGCGAGATGGTGGGCTTCATCTGGTCGATCGCCTGCACGATTCAATCCGCGCCAAAGGTGGCGTGACCGGTATTTGAAAGACAGCCAGCAGAGGAGATCGCAAAACCCAAACATCAGCCTCGGCGATATGCGGCGCTGGAGGCGGGACAATGCCGGGGAGCCCTCGTCTCCACTATGAGCCACGACGCTCGCCATCTAGACAGAGGCAGCCCCAAACGAAACAAGGTCATGCGGCCCGACCCGCGGATGAGAGATTGTTGACCGACGTTCAAGTCCCGCCTCTTGCACCTCATATCCGCCGTACAAGTACCTCGACCGCCGATCGGGTTCGGCGGGCCAATTTCTACGCCAAAGGCCGTTGTCAGCAATCATGAGAGTGGATGGAATCTAACGCTTGGTGCCCGCGCTTGACGGCGGCGATGATCTTGTCGGGATCGGCGGTCCAGGTGAAGGGCTTTGGCTGCTGGTTGTGCTCGGCGAGGAAGCGGTTGATGGCGGCCTGGAGATCGACGACGGAGTGGAAGACGCCGCGTTTCAGGCGGCGCTTGGACAGCTTGGCGAAGAAGCCTTCTACCGCGTTGAGCCATGAGCATGATGTCGGAGTGAAGTGGAAGGTGAAGCGCTCGTGACGGTCGAGCCAGGCGTGCGGCGCGACAATCAACGTGAGAGCGCGTATACATACAGATTGTCGCGCTATACAGGCGCGCACCTTGGGGTGCTTGTGGGGAGCATAGTTGTCGAGGACCACGTGCACCGCCTTGTCTGCGGGAACCTCGGCGTTGATGGCATTGAGAAAGCGGATGAACTCCTGATGGCGATGGCGCTGCATGTTCCTGCCGATGACGGTGCCGTCGAGGACGTTGAGGGCGGCGAACAGGGTGGTGGTGCCGTTGCGCTTGTAGTCATGCGTCATCGTACCGAGCCGCCCCTTCTTCATCGGCAGGCCGGGTTGGGTGCGGTCGAGCGCCTGGATCTGGCTCTTTTCGTCGACCGACAGCACGATGGCGTGGGCCGGCGGATCGAGATAGAGGCCGACGACGTCGCGCAACTTGTCGACGAACTTCGGATCATTGGAGAGCTTGAACTGGCGCCAGCGGTGGGGTGCGAGACCATGCGCCTTCCAGATGCGCCTGACGGCGCTGGCGCTGATTGCGGCGGCTTGCGCCATCATGTCGGCGGTCCAGTGGGTCGTCTCGCCCGGCGGATCGGCAAGCGTCAGTGCCACGACGCGCTCGCCGACATCGGGACCGAGCGGCGGAATGCGCGACGGCCGCGTCTTGTCGCGCAGCAGCCCGTCACAGCCTTCCGCGGCAAAGCGCTCCTGCCAGCGCCAGACGCAGGTCTTCGACTTGCCGGTGCGGCGCATGATCTCGACGGTGCCGACGCCGTCGGCGGACAAAAGCACGATCTTGGCGCGCCAGACATGCTTTTGCGGGGTATTGCGATCCCTGATCAGCGCCGTCAGACGGACGCGATCGGCCGACGAAACGGTGAACGATATTCCTGTGCGCATGCGCCAGACTCGCACGCGCAGGCCAGAAAGGGAATCTCTGACTGGACTCTTATGTCAGGCGGGAACCACTAGCAGAGTTGGCCTAGCCATGCCGGCTTACATACGCTTATCGGGTTGCTCCGCGTAACCATAAAGCGATCGAGCGTGATCGAGCGAAATTACGCCGTCGTCCAGGTCGCGGTGCACAGCCGCTCGGTCTCGCTTTCGCGGATCGCCCCATCCGCCTCCAGCGGAGGACTGAATCGTCAGTCGAGCGGGCGGGAAGTCTCGTTCACCATACTGAGGCGTATCTGCGACTTCTCCGGAATCGAGTTTAATGAACAACTCTCCCTTACTACCGTCGCACCCACCATTGACACCCAATCCGCTGGGTGTTCGAATACCCTCTCCTGTGAAATTATAGGACCCTGGCGCCATGACGTCGACAACATATGTTGCCCCGGTTCCGCCGCGAAATTGTCCAGCGCCAGCGCTATTTTTCCGAAACTCGTAACTATGTACATGGATAGGATAAATCTGCTCATAATTTTCTACGTTTGGCAAAGCAAGCCCGCCCATCGAAACAACTTGGCTCATAACATTGAACCCATCACGTCCGAAAACCGCGCCTGCTCCCGATGAACCGAACCAGTGCGAGATGCCAAATTTACCATGACTGAGATCGCTGTTCGAAGTGCTGCAGTAAGAGCATTTGCCCCAGGAACCACTCGCTCTTTGTGGGTCAGCCTGAGCAAGAGCCCTCCAACACGCGTTGATTATGTCGGCTGCTGGAAACATCGTGCACATGGTCACCGGCGCGGGCGCGCGCGCGTTGACCACAGTCCCTTCTGGTGCGATGATTTCGAGTGCACGCAAGGCGCCGCCGTTACGCGGCAAAGCGGCGCTCCCAAGAAAGCTCATAACACCTACGAATGCCGCAGAAGTTGTATTTGCGAGGGAGCTGTTTTTGAAGCTTTTTATTTGCGGATGACTGCCGGTAAAGTCGAGAGTAATTTTGTTGCCGCGTACTGTGAGTTTTACTTTCACAGGAACACTCACTGCCTCGAAACAATCGTTGTCGCTAACGTCCTCCGCCTCATAGACTCCGTCCGGAAGCTGGCCTATCGCTTCCCGCATCATCCGGTCCGCGTGCGCCAGCACTGCCTCAAGGGCCAACCGGCTTCGATCGGCCCCCAGCTCATCAAATAGCTTCTGGAGCCGTTGAGCGCCGATGGCAACCGCACCAAGCATTGCGCGCAAATCACCGTCCATTGGTTCCGGATAGCGCGAGTTGAGCAGAAGCAGTTCCCATACATCTTGTCGAGTTACACCAGCTTCAATTAGTTTCAAGACAGGAAGCCGGATCCCCTCATGAAAGATTTCGGTAGCAGAAGTATTGTATGATCCAACAGCACCGCCACCTATGTCGCTCTGGTGTGCTCGGTTGCACGTGAAGGCCACAAGAGTACCAGAGCAAAATACCGGGCGCACGATTGTCCAGTCGGGCAGGTGATTGCCGCCAGCAACGTAGGGATCGCTGAGGATGAAAACGTCCCCCGGAGCAATATTTCCGGCAAATCTATTCAGTACTGCGCGCAGTGCGAAACCGGCTCCTCCTGTGTGGATTGGGAGCCCGTCTGCCTGCGCAACCACTTCACCCTCGGCACTGCCAACGAAACAGGAAAAGTCATGCGACTGACTAAATATCGGGCTGCGAGCGGTTTTCACCATGACCCAACCCATCTGTCTGGAGACATGGTCAAGCTGTTTCTGTATCAGGGCCAATTGTACTGCATCGAAGCTCATGAACTCATTCCCGGCATATGATTTGCGTGGATAAGGAAATTGGATCCCGAGTCGACTTCCAGGCGACACCCTTCCGGCACAACCACGGTTGTGGTCGAGCTTTCCACGAGGGCCGGCCCGTCAATGGTGTCTCCATATTGTAGGGCGTCGCCCTCGAAGATGGGTGTCTTCTTGAAATCACCAATGTCCTCCGAATAAACAGGCCGCAACTCAATCGGCTCAATTTCTCTTCGCGTCCGCTCACAGCTTTTTTGTTCCGTGAATCCCAAGCGGACCGAGCCCACGGCGCGGCCGCCCGTAATATCGATCTCATCCTCCCCTTGGTCATGTGCGTAGAGTCGGCGGAACTGCTCCAGAAAAGCCCTTCGAATAGCGCTAATATCGGTCTCCTGAACCTGTACAATGACAGAAGACTGCTGGCCCTTATATTGGAGTTCGAGTGCTCTTTCGATGATGATGTCTTCCGGCGCAAAGCCTTCGTCCAAGAAGCGCTGGCGGGTCTCTTCTGCAAGCGTATTGAGGAATTCGCCGATATCGCTGGCAGAGGTCGTCGCCAGAGGCTTCAGCCACGACCTGACGACATCTTGCCTTGCATCTGCCGTGCACATGCCGAAAGCACAAAAAACACCAGCAACTCGAGGCACAAAAACCGTACGGCAACCCAGAGCGCGAGCGACAGAAGCGCCATGCATAGCTCCGGCACCTCCGACTGCGACGAGAGTGAAACGAGATGGATCAAAACCTCGTTCGACGCTCACTTTCTCCACGGCATGAATAACTTCTTGTTCCATAAGGCGGACAATTCCGGCCGCAGCGTGAACGGTCGTTAGACCTGATGGGGCAGCGATACGGTTGTTGATCGCGTCCTCTGCAAGTTTCTTGTCGAGCGATATCAGACCGCCGCCATAGCGACCGCTTTGAAGACGCCCCAACACAAGCTGGGCGTCGGTCACCGTCGGGTCAACGCCCCCTCGAGCATAACATGCTGGTCCCGGCAACGCACCTGCGCCATCTGGACCGGCGCGAAGCATCCCGCCCTGATCACGGCGCGCGATCGTTCCGCCGCCTGCGCTGACTGTGTGAATGTCGACTGCGGGCAGCGCGAGGTGATATCCATTGACTTCCGTGCTATTTGTCATCCCAACCCCGGCTTCATCCGTAAGGATGACATCGCAGCTGGTACCTCCGATTTCGATCGAAATCAGGTCCTGGGATCCAATCGCCTTGGCACAGACCATCAGTGCGCTGGCACCGGCGGAGGGACCGGACAGCATGAGGGATGCAGGCCGTTGTTCGACCTGTTGGACGGAAACGACTCCACCATTGCTTTGCATCAAGAGAAGCGGACGCTTGAGCCCACACTCTTTGAGTCGCGATTCAAGGCGTCGCAGGTAAGGTACGACGCGCGGCGCCACATAAGCGTTGAGGACAACCGTCGAGGTTCGTTCATATTCCCCGACCATTCGCACCATATCGGAGGAGGCGTACACCCAGACATCTGGCCACAGGCCGCGTACCATTTCCTTGCATTCGTGCTCATGCTGACTGCTGATGAAACTGTTCAGAAAGGCAATGGCGACCGCCTCTACGCCGCGGCTCTGCATCTCACTAACTGCTCGCCTGATGCTTTCGTCATCAAGAGGAACGACGCCTCGTCCCATTTTATCAGTCCTTTCGCGTATCGGTAAGCGAAGACTGCGCGGAACAAGCACAGGGGGGAAAGGCTTGCGGTGGTCCCAGGGATCCGAACGGATGCCACGGCGAATTTCGAGAGAGTCGCGGAATCCTTCCGTGACCAGGAGGCCGACTTTGGCTCCTTTTCCTTCCAGCAGAGTGTTTGTTGCTATTGTCGAACCGTGCACAAAATGGGAGCACCCGCCGAGCAACGATGCAGTTGATAGACCAGCGGCTTCTGCAGCTAGCCGCAGCACGTCGATCACACCTTCGGAGGGATCGTTTGTGGTGGTGGATGCCTTGTGTTGCCGAAGAAGGCCCTTTGCATCTATGAGCACGAGGTCGGTAAACGTCCCTCCAATATCGATACCCAGGCGCCAGGGCGGACTGAGAGTAGCGCGGTCGTGCATATTTCTTCCTGTTCGATTTTGGTGGACGCTTTGGGAAACAAAACCCCCTCCGGTGGTGCGGTTAGCTCTATTTTGTTGCAACAAGTACCACTCTGTCAAGACAGATGGTTCCTCTTGAGCAGCTTTATTTGGGCAATTTAGCTCCCGAGTGTCGGATGTGACGGGGGCTAAGGGATGGCACTTGCCTCCCTGCTTCATCACAAACTCGCCGTCACATGAATCCCGTCCCAACCCGTTGTCACCAAATCGAGCGCGAGGAGCCACTGCATAGTGATTTGAATGATGGGAAATTGCAAAAATCCCTTGCGTTAGGAGAGGACTTCGTTATTTTGTTGCAACAAACATACCTGTTGCGGGCGATGTCCCGTGCCTGACTTAAGGAGATACTTTGTATGTTGCACAAAAATAACGAGCCACTGAGCGCTGCATTGCCTAATGTGCAATCGGAGCGATTGTTCGCGCGGGGTCATGGAGTTTTTCCGGACGGTACCACGCGCGCCACAATCGAGCGCGATCCAACGCCGCGGTACGTCCAAAGGGGCGAGGGCGCCTATCTGGTCGATGTGGACGGACAGCGGTTTCTCGATCTCAACAACAATTTCACGACTCTGATTCATGGGCATGGGTATGCACCAGTGATGGACGCCGTTGCGCGTCTTCTTCGGGATGGGACCTGCTTTTCCAATCCGACTGTGCATGAGATCGATCTTGCCGAACTACTAATTGATCGTATCCCATCAGTTGAACAGATCCGCTTCGTCAATACCGGTACCGAGGCCGTAATGTTCGCCATCAAGGCGGCTCGCGCATTTACCGGACGCCCCTGCATTGCCAAGATTGAAGGCGCCTATCACGGCTCCTATGATTGGGCCGAGGCTGGACAAGGGGGTACGCCTTCAACTTGGGGATCGCCGGACGCGCCGGTCGCCGTACCGGCCTATGCCGGCACCCCAGGATCGGTCGCCGATGAAGTCGTCATTCTTCGCTTCAACGATACAGAGGGGGCTCGCCGCCGGATCGCGGCTGCCGCTGACCGTTTGGCCTGCATCCTGCTCGACCCGATGCCGAGCCGCGGCGGCCTTATTCCACCTAATCCCGACTTTGTCGCCGCTGTCATAGAGACCGCACGACATTATGGTATCCTTGTCGTCTGCGATGAAGTGCTCAATCTCCGCCAAAGCTATCGTGGCGCCTCGTCGCGGTACGGCATCGAGCCTGATCTCATTGCCACCGGTAAGATTATTGGCGGTGGATTCCCGATCGGTGCAATCGGTGGATCACGAGACGTCATGAGCGTCTTTGATGGATCGACAGGACGGGCCAAACTAGCGCAGGGCGGCACCTTCTCGGCGAACCCAGTCTCCATGGTGGCCGGTCGAGTCAGCATGGCAGCTATGACCGAGGCTGCATTCGCTCGCCTGGACGTCCTGGGCGATCGTCTTCGAGCGGCCCTTACCGCCGCTATTGAACGACGACAAGCTCATTATGTCGTCAGCGGCACTGCGTCGCTCTTTCGCATTCATCCAAAACAGACCCTGCCGCGCGATTATCGGGACGCCTATCCATCGTCTGACGAAGCGGCATTGATGAAAGCTATGACACGTTTCTTCCGCAACGAGGGTGTGATTCTGCCTGACGGCGCAGCGGCCTGTCTCTCTACGGCCATGACTGACGCCGACATCGACAAGATCGCGAACACCTTTGATCGGTTCTTGGCGGCAGCACCCGTCCTCGAAAAGGAGACACATTCATGAACATTTCCAAAGAATCGGCCGCAACCACCCCAATAATCAAGACGGTAGCCGAGCGCGTCGCCCATGCACTCCAGCGTCACGGCGTGGACACCATCTTCGCGCAGAGCCTTCCCTCCGCTGTGATCCTCGCGGCGGAAAGGATTGGCATTCGTCAGGTCTCCTACCGACAGGAAAATATGGGCGGCGCCATGGCCGACGGTTATGCCCGTCGTTCAGGAAAAGTTGCAGTTGTTGCAGCTCAAAATGGTCCCGCTGCAACGTTGCTCGTTCCTCCATTGGCTGAGGCACTCAAGGCAAGCGTTCCGATTGTGGCTCTCGTTCAAGAGGTCGAACGTGATCAGGCGGACCGTAACGCCTTCCAGGAACTCGACCATCTCGCTCTGTTCCAGGCTTGCGCCAAATGGGTCCGCCGGGTGGTCGTCGGCGAGCGAATTGATGACTATATTGACGCGGCCTTCACAGCCGCTGCTTCCGGTCGTCCCGGTCCGGCAGTTTTGCTGCTTCCAGCCGATCTTTTGCGCGAAAACGCTCTTGCTCCGACATTTGAGCGGCATTCCAGTCTCGGTCACTGGCCGCTGGACCGCGTGCAACCCGACGCCGCGACCATCGAGGAGGCTGCCCGAGCCATAGCCGAAGCCCGCAGCCCTGTCATTCTGGCGGGCGGTGGTGCTCACTCTGGAGGCGGGGCGACGGAGCTCGCCCAGCTTCAGGAAATGGCATCCCTCCCGGTCTTCACCACAAACATGGGGAAGGGAGCAGTAGATGAACATCACCCATTGTCGGCCGGTGTTTTGGGGTCGCTGGTTGGTCCTCGGTCTCTCGGTCGCCACAGCCGCGTTCTGCTGGACGAGGCCGATCTCGTCGTGCTTGTCGGAACGCGCACTAACCAGAACGGCACGGATAACTGGCGTCTGATTCCAGCCGGGGCCAAGATCGTACATATCGACATCGATCCGGGCGAGATCGGGCGAAACTACGAATCCCTGAGGCTCGTGGGTACCGCCGCTGAGACACTACGGGCCTTGCGCGAAGCCTTGCAGCGGCACTCCCTGATCCTTCGCCAGCAGGCGAGAGCAAGCGTCGAAGCGAGGATTGCAGCGGCTTGGCGGGCGTTCGAAGAAGACCGCTACGCCGTAACGCATCGAACGGACGGCCCAATCCGACCTGAGTTTCTCATGCGCGAACTCCAGGCGCGGCTAACCCCAGAAACGACCATAGTCACCGATGCCAGTTATTCGTCCTTCTGGGCAACCGGGCAGCTCCGCAGCCTTCAGGCGGGCATGCGCTTCATCACGCCACGCGGCCTGGCCGGACTCGGATGGGGATTGCCTCTTGCAATCGGGGCAAAAATTGCCCGCCCGGATCATCCAGTGATTGCCATCGTTGGCGACGGAGGATTTGCGCATAGCTGGGCCGAACTGGAGACACTCGTTCGTTCGAATATCGCGCTTACCGTGATCGTCCTCAACAATGGCATTCTCGGATTCCAGAAGCACGCCGAGACGGTGAAGTTCAAGGGTTATACGACAGCCTGCCACTTCAGCGCAGTTGACCACACGAAGATCGCGGAAGCTTGCGGCTGCCCGGCTATGCGCGTTGCGCGGATTGAAGAGCTCGGCGTAGCACTTGATCGAGGACTGGCGGGGCGGGGACCGCTTTTGATCGATATGATCACAGATCCCGGCGCATTTCCGCCGATCTCGTTGTTCGAGAAACTGGAGGAAGCAGCATGAATACGGAATCGCCTGCCCGAGTCGCGGTCGTTACCGGTGGCACGGCTGGTATTGGCCTCGCTTGTGCGGAACATCTTCTTGTCACCGGTCACAGGGTCGCGGTCTTCAGTACCCAGTCTGCGCGCGTAGAAAAGGCGCGCGACGACCTCTCTCGGAAATTCGGCGCGGATAACGTTCTTGCGGAAACGGTCGATTTGCGACAACCCGAGGCGCTTAATGCGTTTTTTGAACAAGTTGAAAAGAGATGGAGCTTGCCCGAAGTTCTGGTTTGCAATGCCGGGTTATCTCCAAAACATAATGGTCAGCGCCTCGCATTCGATGCCATTCCTCTTGGTGAGTGGAATGACGTTTTGGCCATCAACTTGACCGGCGCCATGTTGTGCTGCCAGTTCGTGGCACCCGTAATGGCCGCCAAAGGGTTCGGGCGCATCATCTTGATCGGATCGATCGCCGGCCGAGCAATGCCGCAAATGGCGGGTGCAAGTTATGTGGCGTCCAAGGCAGCCTTGGCAGGGATGTCGAAGTCCCTGGTCAGCGAATATTCCTCTCGCGGAGTCACGACCAATACGGTGGCGCCGGGCAATGTGCTGACGGAGATGATGGCTCCACCGGACAGTCCGGCCGGTCAAGCCGCACTTGGTCGGATTCCGTCCGGGCGAATGGGGCGGCCCGAGGATATCGCCGCTTTGGTCGCGTTCCTTGCGTCCGATCAGGCAGGGTTCATTAACGGCGCAATTATCGACGTCAACGGTGGAGAGTATCTGCCGTGCTAGCGATTGGTAGCTACTGCGTCACTCGAACGGGACGCCCGCCGATTGCGTGATGCAGGGTCTTAAATCCCGCATCTCGGGCTTCGAATATCACAGGACTAGTGCTGGGCGAAAACCGATCACGCCGACAACTGTCAATTTTCTGGAATTAAACAATGACCGTACGCCAGAGCCTGCTTGTGAAACTGACCGATACTTCTCTTGCTATCAATAAGGCACTTGTTGGTGCCGAATGGGTGTCAAAAAGCTCGACAGGCGATGTCTTTGATGTGACCAACCCGTCGACAGGAGAAGTGATCGCCACGCTGCCCGACCTTGGAAGGCAGGAGGTCACCTGCGCCATTGATGCGGCGCATGTCGCACAGAAGACGTGGGCGAAGCGCACAGGAAAGGAGAGGGCGGCTATTCTCCGCAGGCTCTACGACCTCATGGTGGCCAATGCCGACGACCTTGCAACGATCCTGACCATGGAAATGGGCAAGCCTTGGTCCGAGGCGAGGGGAGAGATCCTTTACGGCGCCTCGTATGTCGAGTGGTTCGGCGAGGAAGCCAAGCGCGTCTATGGGGATACCATTCCCGGTCATCAGCCGGACAAACGCATCATTGTGATCAAGCAGCCGGTGGGCGTGGTCGGCGCCATCACGCCCTGGAACTTTCCCAACGCCATGCTTGCCCGCAAGGTGGCTCCTGCACTCGCGGCAGGCTGCAGCATGGTATCGAAACCCGCCGCACAGACCCCGCTGTCGGCGCTGGCACTTGCTGTTCTCGCAGAACGGGCCGGCCTCCCAGCAGGTTTGTTTTCAGTGTTAACGTCCACCGCTTCTTCCGAGATCGGCAGAGAGTTCTGCAGCAACGAAAAGGTTCGCAAGGTCACCTTCACGGGCTCGACCAATGTCGGAAAAATCCTCATGCGGCAGGGCGCGGACCAGATCATGAAGCTTGGTCTGGAACTTGGCGGCAATGCGCCATTCATCGTTTTCGACGATGCGGATTTGGAAGCCGCTGTAGAAGGTGCGATGGTCTCAAAATATCGCAATGCCGGTCAGACCTGCGTCTGCGCCAACCGCCTCTACGTGCAGTCCGGCATCTACGACGCCTTTGCCAGCAAGCTTGCAGAGCGCGTTCGACAGATGAAGGTCGGCGACGGCTTTGCCGAAGGCGTCACGACTGGACCGCTGATCGATGAAACCGCGCTCAAGAAGGTTCAAGAGCATGTCGCCGATGCGGTCGGAAAAGGCGCAAAGGTCGAAATCGGTGGCAAACCCGCCGGCCAGGGTGGCCTCTTCTTCGAGCCCACCATTTTGACGGGGGTCACGGCAGATATGCTCGTCTCCACTGAGGAGACCTTCGGTCCGGTTGCTCCTCTATTCAGGTTCGAGACGGAAGAAGACGTCATCGAGTTGGCCAACAATACTGTGTTCGGACTGGCATCCTATTTCTTCTCGAAGGATGTCTCCAAGATCTTCCGAGTAGCGGAAGCGCTCGAGTACGGCATGGTCGGAGTAAACACTAGCTTGATCTCGACTGAGGTCGCGCCGTTCGGCGGCATCAAGCAATCCGGCTTGGGGCGCGAAGGGTCGAAGTACGGGTTGGAGGACTACACGGAGATCAAGTATCTGTGCTTGAGCGTGTAGCTAGTAGGGGAACAATTGTGATGGATTTGGCCCCGTTCCGGATTTGCGATGTCGCGCTCGACAGTTCGCTTAACGCACGGAACCCTCGCGTCGAGCGTGAACAAGCATTCACTGTAATCGACCTTCTTGAGACGAACACATTCGTGCCTCTCGGACATACCGGCGGTCCATATCGTCTAAAGCTCGGAACGGCGGTCGGGCGGCTGACACTTCATATTGATGACGATCAAGGGGCGCCTATCGTTAGCCATTGTTTCTCACTCACCCCTTTCCGACGGATGCTCAGGGATTACAAGCGTATTTGCGAGAGCTACTACGAATGTCGCTTGGGACCTGAGCGACTTGAGGCAATCGATATGAGTCGACGCAACACTCACAACAAAGCTGCCGAGCTACTTAGAGAACACCTATCCGAAAGAATCAGCATCGATAAAGACACGGCGCGTCGGCTGTTTACGCTGATTTACGCGCTGCTCGCTCGCAATGCTACGCATGAAGTTTTGCTGTCCTGATACAGGTACTCTGTGTACCCAAAACTTCGATACAAGGGGAAATTCAGGTGAACACAATTCTTCGAGCGGATATCCAAATCAGCGGGGCAAACTCCGCCGGCTTTCTGGAAAGCGTCGACCAAAACTTCCGCCACGCCATGTCTTTCCTGGATCTGCCGGAGGGACTGGCAGAGCGCATCATCCAGTGCAACTCGACTTATACGGTCCGCTTCGGTGTTCGCTTGCGCGGTCGCATGTACAGCTTCATCGGCTGGCGATCGGTGCATAGCGAGCATTGTGAGCCCGTCAAAGGCGGCATTCGTTTCGCTTCGAGTGCGGACGCCGAGGAGGTCGAAGCGCTGGCAGCGCTGATGACCTTGAAGTGCTCGCTCGTCGACGTGCCATTCGGCGGCTCTAAGGGCGCGCTAAAGATTGATCCGCGCGAATGGACGGTGCAGGGACTCGAGCGCATTACCCGCCGCTTTACCCAGGAACTGAATAAGCGCGGTCTGATCGGACCGGGTGTGAATGTTCCAGCTCCCGATATTGGCACGGGCGAGCGGGAAATGGCCTGGATGATGGATGAATTCCGTCGGGCCAATCCGACCGATGTCGTCAACGCGCGTGCTTGCGTCACCGGCAAGCCGCTTTCCAAGGGCGGGATCGCCGGGCGAACCGAGGCCACAGGTAGGGGCGTGCAATTCGCAATCCAGAGTTTCCTTCGCGACCCCCGCACTCAAGGTCTTGATGGCCGGCGCGATCTGAAGGACGCATCGGTCATCGTCCAGGGCTTCGGTAACGTCGGCTATCACGCCGCAAAGTTCCTATCGGAAGAGGATGGCGCACACATCACCGTCGTTGCTGAGCGTGACGGCTTTGTTGCCAATCCCGAGGGTCTTCCCATCGAGGCGCTGAAGCAGCACCAGATCCGTACCGGCAGCATCCTCGGCTTCGAAGGTGGCAAGTCCTTCGCCGGCGATATGACCGGCATCGAACAGCGCTGCGATCTTCTGATTCCGGCGGCGATGGAAAATGCCATCCATGCCGAGAACGCCGAGCGCATCAACGCGCACCTCGTTGTCGAAGCCGCCAACGGCCCCGTCACCTTCGAGGCGGACAAGATTCTCCGCTCCCGCGGCGTGACCGTCCTTCCCGATCTCTATGTAAACGCGGGCGGCGTGGTTGTCAGCTACTTCGAGTGGGTGAAGAACCTCACGCACATCCCCTTCGGCTTGATGGAGCGGCGGCGGCGCGAGCGGCGCAACCAGACCATTGCTACAGCGCTCGAGCGGATGACCGGCAAGGAGTTCCCGGCCGATATCCGCGATGAGTTCCTGGAAGGGGGCGCCGAGATCGATCTTGTTCGCTCAGGCCTCGAAGACGTCATGCGCAGCACCTGGACCCGCATTAGCGATCTCCTGAAGAAGCAGCCGGAACTCGGAGACTATCGCACTGCGGCTTATGTCGCCTCCATCCGGCAGATTGCCGAAGCTTATGAGGCGATTGGAATTTAGTGGAAGTCTAAACTGCTCAAGCTCCTTGGTTGTCGTCAACAACAGTCGGCGGGAGTTCCTGTGGTGGTCTCATTTACTCGGAGATCGCGGACTTCTTTACTGTGGCTAAATTGAATGCTGACGTTTACCGACTAGCGTTGAAGAGCAGAGGCGAGGATTTCGGATGAGCGTTGACTTTGATTACTACCTCGCAATGAGGGCGGCGCGGGAATGTCACACAACTGTGGGTCCGGGACGTCTGCGAAAGGAGGAAGCCATTGGGCTATTGTCGGATTTGAGTGAGCTCGAAAAGTTTCGCCGCAATGATGTCACCGGCGCAGAGATACCGCCGTTTTTCCGATGGCTTCTCAACAAAGTTCACTCGGTACGATTTCGAAAGCATGAACTCTGACCCGATAAAACTGCTCACCGCGTTCGCAAGTGGCGCGACAATGGTTGGCCCCGTGTTCCAAAGAGCGCAGTTTCGGCAGTGAAGCTGGGTGAGTGAGTGGAAAGAATGGCTCTGGAAAACAGGTGCTTGGTTTGTCATTGCGTGTTGCGCTTCCGAAAACAAGCGGTTTGTTGCTTTCTGAACGATCTCAAACCTCTACAACAGTGTCATCCAGCAGGGAAATCGAAAGTAATCTTAAAACGCGGGGGGACCTCACGGAACATTATCTTGGAGAACTCAACACCTGGGGCGCTTAGTCGCCGCGCGGGTTTGACTGCAAAGTCAGGGATCCATTGCAATGCGAGCCCACGCTTTCTCACAAAAGTCGCAACGGGATTGCATGACCTTGTACGCGAATACCGCTTGTGTTCGCTCAACCTCCAGGACGGCATGGCTCCGTCGAGCGCGCTTCGGCGGCAGCCACTAAATCTACCGGAACACGTTTGCCAATGCGGGACCACTGCGGCAAGCGCATCGCGCAATTCTTCAAAGAACCTCTCAGGCAAGAGGACCACAAAGCTGAAAGAACGAAAGAACTGAAAGGATCGCCTCGCCAAAGGTAAACGAATGATGCACCATGTAGAGCCCCATCGATCCAGTTCGACGACCCTCGCCCCGCTCCGGAACGGGGTGTTTCGTTCGATCTGGACAGCCACACAGATATCCAGCGTCGGCTGGCTCGTGCAGACGGTCGCCATCAGTTGGCTGATGGTCACCATTTCGGCGTCGGATCAGATGGTGGCGCTCGTGCAGGCGTCCACCACGTTGCCGGCATTCTTCCTTTCGATCTTAGCCGGCGCGATCGCCGACAATTTCAGCCGGCGCGGGGTGATGCTCGCGGGCCAATGCTTGATCCTATTGGCCTCGGTGACGCTGACGGTTTCCGTCGGCCTCGGATTTGTCAGTCCCTGGCTCATCCTTGGTCTCGGCTTCCTTGCCGGCTGTGGATTCGCTGAATGATCCGGCCTGGCACGCTTCCGTCGGCGATATCCTTCACAAGCGCGACATTCCGGCTGCGGTGACGCTGATGTCTGTCGGCTACAACATCGCGCGCAGCATCGGGCCGGCGCTGGGCGGATTGGGGTCGGAACAAGAACTGTTCAGAATCTTGCGCTAAGGTCGAACGGAGTGAGAACTTATGCGGCACGCCGTAGCCCAACC
>NZ_NPKJ01000072.1 GCF_002284575.1 Mesorhizobium temperatum | reverse complement strand
CTAAGAGTCCGTTTGGGAATTAGTTCAATTGCTGTTGCGCATCAAAAGACTGCCCACGGCGACGTGGATAATGGCTTCGGAGACGTCGATGCGTGGTTCGTAGTCGCGCACGCGCGGCGCCAGCGTATTAGCCAGCCGAACGTTCTTTCGACCATCCAACGCCTGAGCAGCGCCTTGAAGCCGGCCTCGGTATCGATACGGCGCAACACTTCGATGACGAAATCGTAGCCCATAATCACAATTCGATCGCGCAGGCAATCAACCGGACTCTTACGCGGCAGGGGAGCCACACATGACAAAATCATTTGATTTTGGAAATGAACCTCGCCAGGACGAGTTTTCATGCTTGGTTGCAAAGGAAGTCCAGCGCGTTCTTGCTCAGTTCGCGGAAGTTATGAAGGGTGGGAGCTCAATCTCATCGCACATGGGGACAGGCACTGCCGCCGATTTGCTTTCTGCAACGCCCAGACAGGCCATTCATGACGATTTGAGTGCCCTGGCCTCTGAATTTGTTCGCAGGCTCGCAGCCGAAGCAGTGCGTCGTTCCAATGAAAGCGCCGGTGAGGTGGCTCCGCTCACGGTTCGAACCGAGGGCGCACATGGGTGCGCAGTCCTAAAAGCGCGAGATCAGCAAAGCGATAGCCTGCGCATTGAAGACTGGGCGGGCGCGGTTGCAGGGCCCACCTATCTGGAAGCACGCTTCGGCATACCGCGATCGACATTGCATTGGTGGCAGCGGCACAATGATGTAGTTGCGTTGCGGAAAGGCGCGCGCAAGCATGTGTTCCCCCTAGCTCAGTTCATCGACGGTAGGCCCGCGCCGGGGATACGACAGGTGCTCTCCTTGATCGTCAATCCCAGACCGGCGTGGCTTTGGCTGACCTCCCCTTCACCTCGGCTTGATGGCCGAATTCCCATAGAGATGCTCCGGCAAGATCTGGCTGCAGAAGTCATCCGGGCTGCACGAGACTTTTCCTCGACATGAAGTCCAGCTGACGAAGCCAACTGCAAATCAGTGCACCGCGGCAATCGGTTGATCCCATTGTGAGCCTGTGAAGGCCCTATTGAGGGTCGCACGCGCCACTACGCACTGCGCAATGTATTTTGCAATATCGTGCGAACTGTCCAGTTTGTGTTGTTTGTATAGTTTGCACGAAATGTACAGTATATATGAGATGTTAGTGACATAATTACAACGGCTGTTTGTATATACCAATGCGTCGCGCGGAGTATATCTTGCGTTATTCAAAATCGCGGATAGCGTCAAACTGCGAAAAAGCAGCGCGATGAGCCTCTTTTTTCGATCGTGGGGATGGGGAGGGGATGCTGTTTTTCAGCAAGGATACCCCGACCCTTTTTTTAATCTTTTGAGTGGAGATCAAAATGAACATCAAGAGCCTTCTTCTCGGCTCCGCTGCGGCACTGGTCGCAGTTTCCGGTGCGCGCGCCGCCGACGCCGTCGTCGTTGCCGAGCCGGAACCCGCTGAATACGTCCGCATCTGTGACGTCTACGGCGCCGGCTACTTCTACATCCCCGGCACCGAGACCTGCCTGCGCATCGGCGGCTATGTCCGCTACGACATCGGCGTCGGCGACATCGGCACATTAACCGGTGCGGGGACCGTCGACGTCGAGGACGGCGACGATCAGGATACCTACTGGAAGCGTGCTCGCTTCGCGCTGAAGACCTGGACCGGCCAGGAAACCGAGCTCGGCACGTTGAAGACGTACACCGAGACCCGCTTCAACTTCCGCAACACCCAAGGCGATACATCTCCGCTCCTCAACGAAGCCGACAACAGAGGCGTTTCGCTGAACTTCGCCTGGATCCAGCTCGGTGGGCTGCGCGTCGGTAAGGACGAATCGGCCTTCGATACGTTCAGCGGCTACGCCGGCAACGTCATGAACGATACGCTGGTTCCCTACGGCGGCTTCGACACCAACGTCGTCCAGTACTATTTCGACGCCGGCAACGGCTTCTCCGCCGTGGTTTCGCTCGAACAAGGTTACGGCGACTTCACGATCGACAGCTACGTCCCGCATGTCGTCGGCGGTGTGAAGTGGACGCAGGGCTGGGGCGCGATCACTGGCGTCGTTGCCTACGACAGCAACTATGAAGAAGTGGCCGGCAAGGTTCGCCTCGACGTCACCCCGATGGAGAACCTGTCGCTGTTCATCATGGCCGGCTACGGCACGGACGACAACTACACGGATGGCGGCTTCGCAATCCCCGCCGGCGGCCGCGGCATGTACAAGCTGTGGAGCGGTAATTGGGCACTCTGGGGCGGTGGTACCTACACCATCAACGAGAAGACCTCGTTCAACACCCAGATCTCGTATGACGAGGGCGAGAATCTCGGCGTCGTGGCGAACATCGCTTACGATATCGTCCCCGGCCTGACGATCAAGGCCGAAGCCAGCTACTTCCATCTTGGTGATGAGACCGTCAGCAACTGGACCGGTGCTGATGACGACGACAACTTCGGCGGCCAGCTCCGCTTCCAGCGCTCGTTCTGACGGATCGAAGCATTGAACCATAGCGCCCGCATACGTTTGCGTGCGCTAGACCCGCCGCTCAGCCAGCATTGGCTGAGCGGAGATACCAAAAGAAGTGGCTTTTTGCGGCTCGTGCGAAATGCTTGATCCCGTGACCTCCCGGGGTCGAAGCGTTTCGCCGAAGCGAAGGGCGCCTTTGACCAAGGCGCCCGTCGCATACGATTAGGTGCGCTAGACTCTCCGCTCAGCCAGCATTGGCTGAGCGGAGATGCCAAAAGAAGTGGCTTTTTGCGGCTCGCGCGAAATGCTTGATCCCGTGACCTCCCGGGGGTCGAAGCGTGTCGCCGAAGCGAAGGGCGCCTTTGACCAAGGCGCCCTTCGTTCTAGAGCGTCGAGCATTCTGACTGAATCGAAAGGATTGCCGTCGTGTAGCGACGACCTGCTGTCAGAAATCTGGATTTGAATGTCACGTCGGGGGATCTTGTTGTCTACAGAGCGGTACAGCGGCTTGGGACTTTCACTTTTCATTCCTCATTCTTGATTGCTGGAAACGGATGGCGGATATGGTTGCCGGAGAACCGAATGACGTGCGATTGAAAAATGTCGACGGCCAATGAATTGTCCAGGTCGTCGAAGATGACAAAGCAACTCGGCATTTATTCAACACTCAAGCCGTTGCCGAGAGCTACGCCGAATTCAAGCGAATTCGGCTCGGCCTGCCTGGAAAGCCACCGATTTGGGAGGAGAACCCGGTGGATGAGCGCCCTAAGAAGCTCCGCGAAACACCAGACTTCATCATCAACGATGTTCTCGACCTCGCCGAGTACTCCGATCGCGGTGTTGTCTCTACCCTAGTTGATAGTAAGCGGTGTTTCAGTTGATACGCGCGGAATTCGCCTTCGTCTCCACCTCACAGTCGTGACCTCAGAATTGCTTTGCGAGCGAATTGCCAACGCGCTGGAGCGCCGGTACGGCGAATAGCGACCTAAGAGTCCTCTCTGTTTTGAAATTCAGGGATGAGCGTTTCTGCGGATGAGATTGCCGCCCATAGCGACAAGGATCATGGCGTGAGAGACGTCGATGCGCTTCTCGTAGTCGCGCACGAGGCGGCGCCATCTTGTCATCCAGCCGAAGGTGCGCTCGACAACCCAGCGGCGGGGCAAGACTTCGAAGCCCTTCTGGTCGTCGGATCTGCGGATGATCTCTACCACGAAGTCCAGATAGGCGGCCTTGTCCATGAGCTTCAGTCGATCGTAGGCGCCATCGGCGAACAGATGCTTCACCCAGGGCCAGCGCTTGCGGATACCATCCAAGATCGCCTGAGCGCCGGCGCTGTCCGAGATATCGGCCGGCGTTAGGTTGACCATCAACAGGCGTCCATCCGTATCGACGGCGATATGGCGCTTGCGTCCGACGATCTTTTTTCCGGCGTCGTAACCCCTTGTTCCAGCTTGCGGAGCCTTGACCGACTGGCTGTCGATCACCGCCGCCGTAGGGCTCGCCTCGCGCCCAGCCCGCTCACGATCCAGCATCAGAGCCACGTCGTGGATCGTCTGGAACAGAAACCGCCGCGCCAGCTCGCGAAACCACCCATAGACCGTCTGCCAGGGCCCGAAATGAATCGGCAGCATCCGCCAGCCGCACCCCGAACGAACCAGGTAACGCACCGCATTGATCACCTCGCGAAAATCAACCTCACGCGGACGCCCACGCCGCCCAGGCTTGGGCATCAGCGGCGCGAACTGCTCCCACTCCTCGTCGGTCAAATCAGACGGGTAGCGCTTGGTCTTCTTGGCGATCTGGGCCATCCGGCCACGGCTCTGCTCTGNGCATCAGCGGCGCGAACTGCTCCCACTCCTCGTCGGTCAAATCAGACGGGTAGCGCTTGGTCTTCTTGGCGATCTGGGCCATCCGGCCACGGCTCTGCTCTGTCCACATCCAACGCTTGAATCATAACCCAGCCTCAGACCGAACCCCCAGCAAGCCGATTTTCAAAACAGCCTCTAAGCGGGCCGACACCAGTCATCGTCGGTGCTCGTTTCACAGATGGAAATCGTCGGCTGTGAGAGTAACGAGGCCCGAAAGCTGGATCTCGAAATCGGCCGTTGTGTTCCCGTCTACATCGCCGTGTATGATTGTGACATTGTTGACAGTATCCTGATACCAAGTGATGCTGTTTGCTTGGACTCCGGGATCGATTGCAGGAGTCGCATTGGCGACGAAAGTAAATGCCTGATCGCCAACAAATCCCACCTGTGTCTTTGCGTCGATGGTCGACAAATCAATCTTGTCGCTTTCCGCCTGGCTGAAATCGATGATCACATCCCGGTTGCCGGATCCAATCGGCATTTCATTCGGCGCAAGGAAAACGAAAGTATCCGCATTGGCGCCGCCGGTCATGGTGTCCTTGCCGAGGCCACCCTGGATGCGGTCCGCTCCTGCGTTACCATTGATCGTGTCGTTTCCGCCGCCGCCGATGAGCACGTCGTTGAAAGCCGACCCGGTGAGTGTATCGGCAAAATTCGTCCCGATCACACCTTCGATATTTTTGTATGTGTCGGTTCCAAGGCTCGCGGCGCTAGCGTTGAAAACTGTGTCGCTCGCGCTCTGAACCAAGGTGAAATTGAGCCCTGCCCCCGTTCCGTCTGAAAAATCGATGAGGTCGATATCGGTCCCGGCACCTTGCCCATCGATTGTATCACTTCCGGCACCGCCTCGAAGTATGTCGCTCCCGGCACCGCCTCGAAGGGTATCTGTACCAGCGCCTCCAATGAGTATGTCAATTGAGGGACCACCGTCGTCGACGTCGGTGCCAAATCCGCTATCGATGTAGGATGCCTGATAGGACGCTGGGGTTGCGTACTGAGTTAGCAGATTTACATTGTCTCCGTTGACTGTATCAATCGATACAGTGCCCGTGGTTAGGCCTCCGTTTCCATCTGATACCTGATACGTGAAGGATCCGGCATTGACCGCGTTGTTCGATAGAGGGCCTGCATTGTACGTTATGGTTTGACTGACAGCGTTGTACGTAACATTCGCCCCAGATACAGACACTATCTGCAATTTATCCGAGTCGCCGTCCGTATCATTGCCCAGAAGAACAGCGGCAGAAAATATTGCCGTCGTGTTATTGGATATAACAAGCTTGTCATTCACGGTCACCGGCGCTGCATTTACCGCGTTGACGGTGACGTTGACCGTTNGTCCACATCCAACGCTTGAATCATAACCCAGCCTCAGACCGAACCCCCAGCAAGCCGATTTTCAAAACAGCCTCTAAGCGGGTTGACCAACAACGGCCCCAATCACTCTTATTACCAATCCAGAATAAACTGTCATTGTGGGCATTAACTCTGCCTTAGGATTGGAAACCCCTCTCCGCGGCCAAAAACCACTCCTGTTTTCAATGGCATAGACCACCCGCCGGCTACTCATAATTCCGGACTGGTAAATCCCGTGAAATGCCAACTCCGGACATCACAGCGTGGCCTGCGTCGGTTGCGGGATGACCACGCGTTCCACACTGCCAATTATGCGACTTTCGAGTGTAGCAGCTAAGTTAAAATGTCCGGATCTGGCAAAGTAGGAATGTCGCTCCTGCCTTTGCCTTGCCAATCTCCCCGCCTTCGAGAGCGCGGGAGATTGCAGGTTGGGACTGGTTCTGATGAGCGAACGTGAGCTGCAGCGGATCGAGGTTCTCTCGAGGGTTAACGAGCGAAGGATGACCAGTGCCACAGCTGCGGGTTTGCTTGGCGTCTCGGCCAGGCAAGTCCAGCGGCTGATGAAGACGTTTCTGTCTGAAGGCGCGCCGGCCCTTCGCCACAAGGCGCGTGGCCGTCCATCCAACAACCGCATTCTTGATGGCGTTCGCGACTTTGCGCTGGAGCTTATTCGTGAACATTACATCGACTTCGGTCCAACGCTGGCGCGCGAGAAGCTGCTTGAGCGGCACCAGCTTGGGGTAAGCAAGGAGACCTTGCGCAAATGGATGACGGAGGCGGGCATCTGGACGTTGCGGCGGGAGCGCAAGCGGAGGCTGCATCAGCCGCGCGGCCGGCGCGACTGTCTTGGCGAGATGGTGCAGATCGACGGCTCGCATCACTGGTGGTTTGAGGAGCGCGGGCCCAAATGCGCCCTACTCGTCTTTATCGACGACGCGACCGGCCGGCTGTTACATTTGCGCTTTGCCGGCTCGGAGAACACGTTCGACTACTTTCATGCAGCGAAGGCCTATCTCCAGGCATGGGGCAAGCCGCTGGCATTCTACAGTGACAAGCACGGCATCTTCCGCACAACGCACGGCTCTAAGTTGGACCGCGGTAGCGGCCTGACGCAGTTCGGCCGGGCGCTCTACGAGCTCAACATCGACATCATTTGCGCCAACTCCCCACAGGCGAAGGGCCGCGTCGAGCGCGCCAACCAGACGCTGCAGGACCGGCTTGTAAAGGAGATGCGCCTGCGCGGCATCAGCACGATCGAGGCGGCCAATGTCTTTGCGACTGCGTTCATGGCGGACTTCAACGTGCGCTTTGCCAAGGAGCCGCGCAACTCGAAGGACATGCACCGTCCCCTCGCCGCTCATGACAACCTGGACGGCGCCCTGTGCCGCAAGGAGGTCCGTACGCTGACCGACGCCCTGACGCTACGCTATGACAAGGTGATGTTCATTCTCCACCCGACCGAGACCGCGAAGAAGCTCGCCCGCAAGAAGGTGGTCGTCTGCGACTCTCCCGATGGCCGTCTCGAGATCAGGCATGAGGGCGTTGCCCTGCCCTACAAAGCCTTCGATAAGCTGCGCTCTGTCCATCGTTCGGCAATCGTCGAGAACAAGCGGCTGGACGCCGTTCTGGAGATGGTTGCCGAGATGCAGGTTGGCCGCGACTTGCAACGCAGCAAGCGCGGGCCACGCCGCACCGGTCAGACCGACCATATGTTCGGCATCCCTGACGGCGCTGAGAGCAACGGCTATGTGAGAAGTGGTCGCAAGCGCGGCAGGCCGCCTGGTTCCGCCCGGCGAGAGCAAGCGCCCGCTGAAGCCCCCGTCCCGGAAGTCGGGCGCACCTCCGACGACCTCGATTTGCGGCTGACGGAGAGTGACAAGAGTCGGATCGCCGATGTCGTCACGATGCTGAGCGAATACAGGGTCCCGCCGCGGTCGACCTCGGCCAACGAAGCTCGTCCGTAGCGGCAGCTCTCAAAGCTAAAGCCGAGAAGCTTGACTGAGCCGCACCCGATCGGGCTGCGCAACCCCGACCAGCTGACGCCCGATCGGGGACTCACGTCGGCGCCAAGAAGCGCGTCACTGTCGCGCTTCTAAACTGCTGCGACCTGCTCTGCGAATTGCCCCTTTGCGACATTTCTACTTTGCTGGCGGCGCGACATTCGAACTTGGTTGCAACATCGAGGTACAAAGCACGAACATGGAGAGGCGCGTTGTGTGTTCTTCGAGGTCGATAGCCTTGGCTTCGCAGCTCCGGCTGACATTATGAATGGCTGGAAAGGGGCCGAATGGGAATGGCAGCTCCCGGCGTTTAGAATGATGATAGCGGACATTAACCCGGTGGGACCGAACCCATGACGGACCCAAGGCGGTCATTTCGCATCAGGGAAAGCGTCCACAATTGATCACCTCGGCTCATGGATCGTGACGCCGGGGAATAACGGCCTTGGCGATCTGGAACGTGTGCTGTTAGTGGGATCCTGGTGGGCTCTTGCCAACCAAGCCTGCTCACGCACCAAGTTTCTTTCTGGGAATTGTCATGCCGTCTGAGCTTGAGAGAATCATTGCCGAACTTTGTGGCACGCCTCGGTCGACTGATAATCCCTTCGCCCATCCTGCATTTCTCCGCGTCGTAGACTATTGCAAGGCGACCTATCCCAACGCCGGTTCGAAACTGTGGCTCACCATGGCGATCAGCGACGCATTGAGGTCCTTGGGCATACATTTCAGAGAGGCGACAGCCAAGCTTGAAGGGGCACTCTCACCGACTGCAGCGGCGGAGGCGCTTCATCTTGCTTTTACGGCGCCGACGGCACGACGGGTACATCTTTGTCCCTTGGACTGGGCTGAGAATCCTCCGGACGTAGTGTTCGGAAGAAGCAGCATGCGGCGATTTTCGGAGAAAGAACTGATGGACTTGGCCGAAGCGGACAGGATCCAAAGAACTTTCCCCTCAAGTAAGGTCGACTGGAAGCGGCTATCCCGTTTTCACTGGCTCATCGTCGAGGAGGATATTCCATTGATCGCGGAACCAGGCGCCCGCGCACTGCCGATAATGTACAAACCGCTGAAGCGTGACCTTGGCGCGTTTCTGCCGCACCAGGGGCGATTCCCTGAGGCCGTCGAAGAGGCATTATTCCTGATGCTTCTGGCCCCCTGGGAAGACTGGGCGGAAGTCCCCGAAGTTGACTGGCGTGGCTTTCGCGTACCGTGGATTTACACAGCCGACAGAGACCTGTTCGTTCGGATGCAAGCCCCACCGCAGGACGCATCGCTGACCTGGCTACCGGTCGCCTTCACTGACGTTTATGGCGAGACCCACGAGGAGGATCAGCCAGCTCACTACACCTTGGCCGACGAGGCTTCAGGTCTCCCGACAATGGTCAATCAGTCCTTATGGGAGGACTGGCTGATAGCGAGTAAGACACCTTTGCTGGCTGCACCAGTAGCGCATTTTCTCGTCCGTGCCTTTCTCAGTGATCACATCGACGAGTTTCTAGCCCACCTTATGGTCGTAGAGGCCTCTCTTGGTCTCAAAGCTGACTACGGGCCTAAACAGAAGGGCAATCTTCACAACAACCTACGTCCGACAGATAGGATGGTGCGTAGAATAGGAAAGCTGCTTTGCGATTCGGTCGCTGGCGAGGAATATCGGCACCTCTTCGACGTTCGCAGCAACTATGTCCACGGACGTCAGATGGGTGAGATTTCGAGCGCGGATCTCAAGAGCGCTCGCACCATGGCAAGAAAGATCGCTGCGCGCCTGATTCAGGTCGCCGCTCATGATACAGCCGCAACCAACCGCGAAGCTTATTTAGTGTCGCTGCTCGACTAGGAGAACTTGATGGATGAGGAAAGCGCCCAGGAGAGCGCGCGACGGCGACTATTGGGCGAGCTACTGGCCGAAGCGTACAACGGGGCGGAAGACCGTCCCGGGTGATCAGATATCCGACCTTCTCGCTACGCGACAACGGCATGCCATCTTTGGGCGATGGCGCTTGGACGGGGGCGGGCCCGCTAGAATATGCTTCACTGCTCGAACCTCCCTATAACGACCTTGAGGCGCGTCAGTTAGGTAGGTTTCCACCCGTTCGTTTCCCTGCAGTGGCGAGGCTGGCAGCGTTCTCCCTTGAATATCCCGAAATCGCCCGCATTCCCCCGACGGGCTCCGACGCGGAAAATCCGTTAGCAAGGGTCGCTATCGACCTTCTGGTCGCACGGGCTGTGGATGTTCATTTCCTTCGCTTCGGCGCGGCCCCCGCGACGGACGCGACCCGCGCTGTCGTTCTGAAGCCGCTCTTCAAAGGATTGTTCGACGCGCGCCTGAAGCTTGCGGTGCTCGCGCCGATCGCACTCGTCCGGTTCGACTTCGACCGGGTGCGCCTCGGACCCTCTGCCTATATCATGCGGATGTCGCCAGATTTGCAACGAGCGCGATGGGAGATGAAGGCCTACGGCGCCAACGGTCATGACCAAGTGCTCGCGGCCGCGACCCATGCTTTCGTGCTTACCGGATGGGATGTGCCGAACGGCAATTGGATCGAGCTTAGCCAGACACTATCGAACTTCAAATCGGAAGCGCGCGAGCGCATCGATGCGCTATTCGCTGCGCTCCGGCTCGAGACAGGGATCGAGACTGGCTATGCGCAGGAAATCCGACTTGCGAGGGGCTGGCGTCACCGGCACAATTATGGGCTGCCCAATGTTTATGCCGTTGGCGCACGCCGCTATCCCGAGGTGTTCGACGATTTTGGTTGGAACCGTGCGGACCTACCCCTCGTCAGCAAGGCGCAGATGCGCAAGGTCGCAGGCCTTCTTGACGCATTAGAAAGTTCAACCGGCGAAAGGCTCGCCTTGGCCACCCGTCGCCTGAACACAGCAATGACGCGCAGTGACCTCGCCGACGCAATTCTCGACGCCACAATCGCCCTTGAGGTTTTACTTGGCGACGGAGACGGGCAGGCGATCTCGTGGAAGCTCCGGATGCGCGCAGCCGCGTTGGCAGGTATCGAGGGAGGTGAAGCTGGTGCGAAAGCCATGAGTGAGGCAATCGCGGAGGTCTATTCGACCCGATCAGCCATTGTCCATGGCACTCGACGACGAATTGGCGCTGCCGACGCCCATGCAGAACGGGATTTGGCGGCGAAGGACCTGGCGCTCGATGCATTGCGTGGCCTGCTTAAGATCCTCATCCGACGACCTGAGTTTCTCGATCCACGTCGTATCGACGGCAATCTGTTGATGGCACCGCCGCGCATCACAACTAGCACTTAGACGATCGGACCGATGTCAGTTCCCAAGCGCCATCACTACGTGCCGCAAATGATCCTGAATGGCTTCACTGACTCGGATGGCTGGCTGCACTGGTGCCGCCTCCGCGAACGACCCGTTACGGTTCGCCGCGCAAGGCCTCTTGAACTGTTCCATCAGCGTCATCTGTACAGCACGCTGTCTGAAACTGGGACCAAGGATCCGGCAATGGAGCACGCTCTTTCAGTTCTTGAGAGCGAGGCTGTAGGAGTCGTGCAATCCATTCTAGTGCCGGCACGGGAGGGCCGGCTTCCCGGCCTTACATCCGAGCAAAAGCGCCTCTGGTACATATTCTTTCTAACCCAGTGGCGACGCACTCCTGAGACCCAACGAGCCAACGTCTCCGATGCTGAAGCACTGCGAATGGTTGAGGATACACTCGACGAGCTCCGCCAAGCCGCACCCCATCGACTTGACGAAATCGAAACGCTGGCGACGCCCGAAGCCAAGGTTCGAACGGTAGGCAACGTTCGAGTTCAGACAATCGGACAACCGAGTGCGCAGGTGATGCGTGTACTTGAGCGACGTGGCATCGCCATACTGCGCATCGTCCAGCCGAAGAAAAGCTTCATCGTCGGCAGCCGGCCAGTCGTGAAATTAACCGCCCCCAATCGCACCGATCTTAACGATCCGACGGTCGAGATGTGGCTCCCGATCGCGTCAGACGTTGCCGTGGGAGTGGGACAAGGCGACGGAAGGATTAGTCTGCACGATACGGTCGATGAACGCCCAGTGCGGCAGCTCAACATTGCGATCGCGAGCCAGAGTGGCACGATCGCTGCCGGTTCAGCAGCGCTGGTCGGATCCATCGCGAATGCTCGGTGAACAGATCCGAATATCCGAGGGGCCTGCGGGAAACTGGGATTCCCGATTGCAGTCGCTTCTCCCCGGCTGAAAGCCAACGGACCTGACGGCAGTTCTGCGAAGACCTTTGGAGCAACATTGCGGTAGCGCTAGATAGGTGCGAGGTGCGAACAAACCGCTTGTGGCGCGAACTACCGCCTCACCTGCTAGCTCGAATGGCTGCTTTTGAACTGCGGTTGAAGCATGGGGATCGTTGATCCGAATCTGTTGCTCATGCCCTGCGAGTTTAGTAGTTATGATTGTTCTTCTTAAGGTTGTTGACGACCTGTGACCCCCCAAAGCGCCGACGAGATTTTTGCCGAAGCTGACCGACGTGGGCTGCGCCGCGTCCTCATCGTCACGGCCATTGCGCTCGAGATGCGTTCGGTACGCGCGCACCTGCAGGCGGCGGGGGACAAGACCCTTCGCAATCATCAAATTTTTGAGCTCGGAATCTTCTCTTCGGAAGGGGAGGACTGCCTTGTAGTCGTTGCCGAAAGTCGCGCCGGCAATCTTGAGGCACAGGCGTCGGTCATCTATCCCGCCCAGGAATGCGGACCCTTCGACATGATCGTGTTTGTGGGTGTGGCCGGGTCCCGTAAGAAGGACATTCCGATCGGATCGGTGGTCGCGTCTAGTGAAGTGTATTTTCCCTATTCAGGAAAGTATGAGGGCGGCGAGTTCAATGCTCGGACGGCGGGATTCCCCGCCGACCAGGTTCTCGTGCAACTGGCAACGAAGGTTGAACGGGATGGCGAGTGGGTGGATCGCATACGTCCTGCACTCAGGGGTACGTTGCCAAGCATCGAGGATTATCCAAAGCCGCACCCGCCTGGCGCAGTTATCGGGCCGATTGTTTCGGTAGAGGCTGTCTCGGCCGACGCGACCTCACAACTCGAACTGCAGATTTCGAAGCATTGCGGTGACGCGCAGGCGGTCGAAATGGAGGGCTACGGTGCACTGTTTGCAGCGCGACAGGAAAGTACGCCCGCGATCATCATCCGAGGAATCTCCGACGCCCGCGAAGGCAAGGACCCTGAAAAAGACGCCATCTACCAGCCGGTCGCCGCGGCCCATGCCGCCGCGTTTGCCTTCGAGCTAATTGCCCTCAGGATGAAGCGCTATCCGGCGAGCTCGCTGAGAGGCAGGGGAGAGGCGCCGGTCCTGGCGCCGCCGCGTGAAAGATTGCCACCACCTTCCGAACCGCAGCAGGATCGCGTGAGCGTTGCTTTTTCGTTTGCGGGGCGGGCGAAAGATTTCCCGCTCGAGCGCTGCGAGAAGATCGCAGAGGCCCTGCGACAACACCTCGACGACGATACCATCGAGCTAGAGCGGACCGAAAGCGGTTCGTTCCACATGATCTTCTCGCTGCGGATCGAAGACGTTTCACGCGCTTCGGAACCGGCTCTCGCTGAACTGTTGTCCTCAAGGTTTGGGGTCACGTTGACGAGCGTCGTCGAAGATAACGTTTTTACCGCGGCTCGTGCATCATTGAAAGTTCTCGAGGCAGCGTCGCGGGAGCTCTTGGAATGGTCGAGGAGCTTGCCTGACGGCACCGAGATTCCTCGACCCGAACTCGACACGCTACTTGCAAAGATCGAGGGCCCAGAAGGGTCGACGACCGCCTTGCTGGGCGAGCCAGGCGCGGGCAAGTCGGCTCTTCTTGCGACGCTGGCTCGGCATCTCAGAGAGCGCCAGCTGCCCTTTCTCGCGATCAAGGCCGATCTGATCGATCCTTCGGTGGCAGACGAAGACGCGTTGCGGGTAGCGCTTGGGTTGGACCAGAACGTCACGACCCTGCTGTCAGGCATCGCCAGGATGAGGCCGGTCGTTCTCATTATCGATCAGCTCGACGCGCTCGCGACATACATCGATCTAAAAACGGGTCGCTTGAACGTATTGCTCAACATCGTTCGGCGGCTAGGCGGTGACGACAACGTGCATGTCGTCGTCTCTTCGAGAACTTTCGAGTACGAACACGACACCCGCCTCAAGACGGTGCGTGCGGATAGTGTTCACCTCGACTTGCCGGCTTGGTCGACCGTCTTGGAAATCCTCGAGCGTAACGGCGTCAAGGCCGCGGGGTGGCCCGCGGACGCGCAACGACTCATGAGATTCCCCCAAACCCTGAAGACGTTTCTCAGTCTCCTTGAGGGGGGCGGTGCCGACGACTTCACCAACTATCAGAAGCTGCTCGATCGACTTTGGAAGGAACGTATTCTCGCAGTGACCAATGGCGGCGCTCTCTCCGCGCTAACTTCGCGAATAGCCGAAGACATGGCCGAACACGAGAACTTGTGGGTTCCGAGCGCGCGATACGCGACAGAGCCCGACAACGTCGCCGCATTGATTGCCGCCGGCATCCTTACCGACTTTGGTTCAGATAGCAAGGTCGGGTTCACGCACCAGACGCTGTTCGAGCACGCACTCGCCCGGTCCTTCGCCGAAAAAAAGGGTCGCTTGTCGGCATATGTGCTGGGCCGACAAGCGTCACTTTTCATCCGGCCGAAGACTTGGGCGGGCCTCTCCTACCTTCGCAATGTCGATCCTCCGATCTATGCCTCCGAGATCGAAGCCATCTGGAACCACGCGGACCGCCGCCACCTGAAATTTCTGCTTGTCGAGTTCCTGGGCAGTCAGACGGCGCCGACGGAAGTCGAAGTGCCGCTGATGCGGTCCGCACTGTCTTCGTCGACCCGGCGGATTGCCCTTCAAGCCATGCAGGGAAGCCCGGGCTGGTTCGAACGCCTGCAGCACTCTGCCGTTCGAGAGGCGATGACGACGCTCGACGAAGTTGGCATAGCGACAATGACCCTCATAAGGGCCATGCAGTTTGACAGCGCCAGCGTCGTGAAACTGATGAGGTCGGTGTGGCTTTCAGATAAGGAGAATGACGGAAACATCTGGGCCGTGCTTCAGGAAGTGCCCAAGTGGACCGATGCCGAGCTTGAAATGGCAATCGACGTCATCAAGCGCACGGACATTGCCGACTTCGCATTCGAGCATGCCATATCCGCGATCGGTGCGGAACAGCCGGAAGTCGCATTGAAGCTAACGCTGGCGAGGCTGGACAAGCAGCTGACGGCGACGATGGCCGAGTCAGCCTCGAGGGCTGCAGCGACCAATCAAGAAGATGATGAAGGTTCCCTCGCCTACTACCTGCACGGTTCACCGTCCGAGCCCTTCCACAAGCTTCTTGAGCAGAGCGATGGCTACAGCACGCTCGATGAGATTGCTCGAACCCGACCAGAGGACTTCTTGAGCATCCTCTGGCCGTGGCTTCAGAGAGCGCTCGGTGCACTCAGAGATGCCAGAGGCGAGCGCGGCGATCTTGGCTACGCGATCCCCTATGGAGTTGACCCGAGATTCGAGGAGGAAGAGGCCGGTCGTCTGGGAGAGCCGGCCCTTCTGGCCGCCTTCACCACGTCCCTCGACTCGCTCGCGGGCAAGAATCCAGAGGCTGCAAAGAACTGGATTTTAGAGCACCAGCACGAAGACTCCGTCCCTGCCCATCGCCTGTTCGCACACACACTGGCCCTGCATGCGGATAAGCTGGCCGACGCCGCGCTAACATACTTGATGGGGGATGTAAGGCGCCTTCACCTCGGAGACATCCACGACGGAAGCGGCACAACGAGGCGTCTCGTCGAAGCAGCCGCAGCGCACTGGTCCGACGAGCAAATAAGGCAGTTCTCGGACTATGTCGGATCGTACAGTCCATCGCCCGGCGATGAGCGGGACCCCAAGCAACGCCGCAGATTCATCCAGGCCATTGAGCACCTAAAGCTGGAGCTTCTTCAGTCCCTGCCGACCGAGCGGCTGACCAAGGCGACGACGCAGAAAGTCGCCGAAGGTGTGCGCAAGTTTGGCGAGCGCCGCGTTCACCACGGCATCGAGGCGCGTTGGATTGGCTCTCCCATGTCAGCCGACTCCATGTCCAAGGCAAAGGACGAGGAGATAGTCAACGCCTTCAAACGGCTGCCCGACGCTACCGAGTGGAACAATCCACGTGACTGGATGAAGGGCGGGAATGTTCAGCTCTCGCGAGAGTTTGCGAGTTTCGCAAAGGCGAACCTCTACCGTGCTTTCAAGATCATCCCCCAATTAGATCCGGAGTTCGGCACTCGTGCCGCTGGATATGCGCTTGCAGAGCTTGGCGAGGTAACTGATCCACCTGCGTTCGAGCGCATCATCCTCGATCTGGAGAGCCGCGGGTTTGGTGGAGAGGAATATCGCGGAAGCGTTGCGCGCGGCCTTGAGCGCATCCTGCTTCGCGACAAGCCGCTGAGCGATGAGATCGTAGGGTTGCTAAGCGGATGGCTGGGCAAGCCCTCGGACTCGCCGGCCGAGATCAACGTCGACGACGATGACGAAGAAACTCTTCTTGATACTGGCTCCGAGGGCTCCAATAAGTCTCCCCGCGATGAATCCGTGCTGTGGGGAATGGGAGGGGTCAGCGTCCTACCCCATGGAAATTTCCCCATCTTGGAGGTGCTTGCGCGGGTCTATCTCCAGCGAAAGCTTCCTGATGAACTGGTGGCGCTGCTCCAGCGTCATCTAGAAAAGGGCGACGATGTGCGTGTGTGGGGGGCGATGTTGCGCTTTATGCAATACGTACGACCCGAAGATCCTTCGAAATTCCATGCATTCCTCGTAGAGCTGTTCAGGCGCTACCCCAGCCTGCGGACATCACGCGAAGCGGCCATCTTGCTGGCAAATCTGCAGTGGCTGATACCCGACTTTGTGAAAGGCGTGCTTCTGGAGTGGGAGGGCCACAAAGCATCACTGGTGCAGCAGGCCCGTGGAGAGCTTGCGGGCCTTATCTCTGTGGTCCAGCCGCAGCTTTCATGGGCGACCCAGATGGTCGACGCCATTCTCGAAGAGGGACCGCCCGAAGCGCTTGCCGGGGTTGCCTATGCAGCGGTCAACGTTTGGCCCGACGAAGTCCGGCGACGGGCGTGCGTCGAGATATTGAAGAGGGTAATTCCGCGGGCGGACGACCGCACATGGTCTGCAATCACCGACTTGTTCCGCATCGTGGACGACATAACGCCTACACCGGAATGGCTGGAGCTTCTCGAAGTCATTGCTCCCTTCATCGAGAAGCATTCGCCCGTCCAGTCGACCTTCATAGTCGATCGGCTACAAACCCTTCTGCCGGACGGTGCCGAATTGGTCGGGGCCATCGCATCTGCGCTAGTTGCAACCTGGAAGGGGGAGTTGGGCGACATTCGAACCGCCACAGCGGGGACCGCCGCCGAGCTTGTCGACATCTCGATCACGTTGCACCGCCTCGGCCCTGCTACGCGAGAACGCGGAACTGACTTGTTCGAGGATCTTCTTGAGGTCAATGCATATACCGCCCGCGAAACCCTCGATCAGATTGACAACAGGTTCCGAGGCTCCGCGCCAACTGCTCGCCGCCGGCTGCCCCGCAGGACGCGCCGCGCACCGCGACTGAGAAGAGCCCCGTAGGTGCCTCCTGACAGGGCAGAATAGCCGAACGTCCATCTATCCCAACTAGTGGAAGTTGCGCACTTTTGCCTTCAGCCTGATGTGCAGGTCGGGGATGTAGATATTTCGCCGTGGAGGCGGCTCGACGCGGCGGTCATAGCATCGTGGCGCTTTCGCGAAGCCACCTAGCTGGGAGCCCGATCGCAATCGGAGCGCCCCTTGTGCTCGATAAACCGATGTCCGCCTCTCGCGCGAAGCTGACACGTGACCACTGCGCTTGGACGTCCGCTCCTGGGATTAGTCCAGGCTAGCTCAATGGCCGAGATGCGGCGGAAAGCTGCCATTGGCTTAGGCTAATGAACTGCCGGGTGTGGAAGCCGTATTGTCACTTCGAGGTTTTGGCCCGACGCTACCGTGGTCACAGATAGTCGGTGCCGACGCAGATGTTGCGTAGTGCGGTGTGCGGGCTGAGTTACGTCACTCGGGGGGTAATATACCCTGATGTGCGGCGATATCCGGTGTCGGCCAAAGTGCTGGCCTCATGATGACGTCATATGTGATGCAGTGGATATACTCCTTCGCCGCGCCTTAGGTCAGTAACTCGTCGAGGACCGAGCTGAAGTACGAGGGAAATTGGTCAAGAACTTCGCGCGTCTGAGCGGCGCTGCCGCGAACGGCAATTCGCGCGGATTGGCGGTCAACGACGTCTGGAAAAGCCTCGGCTAACGTCTGCGCCACCACGCGATCAGCAAAGCCGGCTTCGAAGAAGCCGAGAGCCGCACGAGACGGCAATCCGCACTTTAGTTGCTGCTGGAGAAGCGCAAGCGCACCTGGCAATTCTCCGTCATCTCCTTCCGCGAGGTCGGCAATGGTGGCAAGGATCATTGCGCCTTCGTATCCTAGTCCGCTCTCGCAAATCGCTACAGCATCCTCAACCGTTGGGCGGCGGTTATTGCCGCCGATACGAATGTTCCTTTCTACCAGAAACTGGAAGATCGTTGCGAAGGTTGCACCCGTTACCCACTGCTGAATGATAAGTGGCATAACAGTCTGATCGGATACGGACGTTATCGAGTTGCTGCGATTATACTGCAGGACCACAGGGGACATTGATGCAAGAAGCGTCCCAGCCTCGAAGGCCTGCGTCAGGGCGCCACGGCTAGCCTCTAGCCATGCTTTTATGGAATTGACGGTGGTCGGGGCCAGAGGCGACCGCCGTAGTGTTGCTCGCGAGTCTTCCGTCGCAGCACCAGCGAGAATACGCTCAGCAATCCTTTGGAAGACGGTTTCGAATTGCGCCCTCTGCCCTTCATCAGCGAGGTAGTGAGCAAGTGTGTTCTTGGCGAGATTGACAGCACGCTCCGCCAGGCCATCTTCGGCAAAGTCCAGATGGGCGAGGAGGAATGATACTATCCCATGCACAATCTGCACACGCTCTCGTAGAAATTGCCGGAACTGCTTGGCCGGAACCCCAAGGGTATTGGCTATCATCTGATTTACGGTGTTTTCAACAGCCGTGTCGTCATCGAAAACCAGAGTGTGAAGGACTTCGACGTTTATTCTGACCCTCCTGACCGGGTCGCCGAATTCGAAGGGACCAAAAATCGCCGATATGCTGCTGCTGGACGGCTCGGAATTCGCTGGATTCAGCAGCTGCTTTGCGGTTCGCCACCGCCACCTCTCGCGTCTCTGGCGTTTTTTATCGAACACCTTCGTATCAGCGAAAATAATGCTGCCTTCGGTGTGCATACCGGCACGCCCAGCGCGGCCAATGAGATTGTGAAAATCCCGTACTAGCATCCGCTCGCCGCCTTGATAGACCCCGGTGACAATAAGGTAGCGGATGGGAAGATTAACACCTTGCGCCAGGGTCGACGTGCAAACCACGAAATTTATGCGGTTTGTTTTCATGGCGAACTCAACCGAAAGGCGCAGCCCACTCGGCACACTGGCATGATGCGGGAAGATTCCCAACTCTGCTGCCTTCGTAGTTGAAGCCGTTTCTCCGATTTGGCGTGAAAATAGCGAAGCCAGCTTTTGCACCTCCTCGGGATCGGCTTGCTCGACGGGTCGGCTGAAAGCATCACTCCGCTGAAACACTTCGACGGCATTCGCGCAAATTTTGACGGCCGTGTCCTTGCGCCCGCAAAACACAGCGACACTCCCCTTGGAAACAAGCTTGAGCCCGAGATACAGGCCGATTGAATTTCCATCTTCCGCCCTTGGAAAGTACTCGTCTTTGGCTCGAGGCTTGAGCTTCTGAAGCAACACGCGGTTAATCACGCGAGGCACGAAGAATTCAGTATCGTCAGGATCAAGTGGGCTTACATACTCAAGCCGACCGAGCTGTGCGAGCCAACTTGCAAATGCGACGCGACGCGCAGTCGGCAAAAGCCCTGCACCATCGACAACGGCATCCTCGTCGTCGATCAACCAGCCGGCAATATTGCGGGCGTTCGCTATCACCGCAGAGATCAAAACAATCTGGGTATTTTCCAACAGCGATAATTTAAGAGAGGTCAGCAGGAGTTCGTATGTGACGCCGCGTGCTCCGCTATCGAACTGATGCCCTTCGTCATAAATGACGAGGCCAATATGCTGGGCAAGCTCAGGTGTCGTTCGCAGCAGGTAGAGAAGCTTTTCCGGCGTGACGATCAGGATTGTTCTCTGCTCCCAAAGCGCTTCAACGGTAAGGTCTTGCTGAAAGCTATCGGTCGCCTCGTTCAACACGACATTTTCGCCAGAAAAGGCTCGGGCCATATCGCCACGAATGTCATGGCAGAGCGAGCGAAACGGACAGACGATGACCGCAAGGGATGCCCGGTCGCTGAGAAAGGCGCTACGCAGTATTAACTCGGTTGCTCGGGTTTTTCCCGCACTTGTCGGCATCTGGATGATCGCCGAAGTGCCACGAAGCACGCCCGCCGTACAAATGCGTTGTTGAGACGGCCACAACTCACGCGGAAAGGCAGCTCGCTCGAGTGCAGGCTGCCAAACCTCCGGGGCAAGGCCTGAGGCCTCTGGTAAGATTGCTCGCGCAGAATTCGTGATCTTCTTGCGAACAATCGCCGTCACCACATCGGCGTACAACAGCTCTCGTCCATCCCCTGAACGATAAGCCTCTTCTCGAACTGTCAGGGCAAGCGTAACCGCATCGTCCTCGCTGCCAGCACCACTAAGGTATGACGCCATCGCGGAAAGTATGCGATCTGGATATGCCTGATAAGCGGTGGGGCTGATCGGCCCATAGTTCGATAGCAGGAGGTGGTAGGACAATAGGGCCAACCCCGACCCGAGCGTGGCAGGGGGAGGTTCAGCCCAACGGGCAACAACCACCGCGCTTCCCGGACTGTCAGCGAGGTAATACGCGGCCGCACCAAGGATTGAGAAGTCAACCTTCACGTCACCGTCGAGGCGGCTTTCGTTGTAGGCCTCAAAATAGGTTGCTGCGAACACCAAAGACTGATGTGTGGTTTGTTCGCGGCCGGCGACTGCTTCACCCGCGGCGATAGAGGCAGCGGCATCGCCCAGCAACCCCACGGCCAGTGAAAACAATAACTCTGGCCGCTGCGGCAAGGCGATATGCGCTTCGAGCGGCACATCAAATTCATACATTTTAGCTTTTGATCGGGTGACAGCAAGTACTTGCTGTGCGTTCGCTTCAGGCTTCATTGGCTGCCCTCGCGTATAATGCGTTGACAAGATCCATAAGCGCTTCGCCGCGAATGACGATGAGCTTTAGGTTCGTAGCGTTGACGTGACCAGCCGTGGTCGTTTGGGAAATCAGCGTTTCATCATACAAAGGCGAGTTCAGTATCGCCGCCGCGCCGCTGATCCGTTTGAACGGACGGTCCGCAATATCTTGGAAACGCTGGACTTTGAGCGCCGGTGCTGTGTCGCCGCGCTCAAGAAAACGCTGTTTGAGGGCATTTAGTGTCGTCGCTTCTCGCAGCACGTCCTTTCCGGAATCGGCTACGGCATCTTGCAGGCGATTAATAGGTTTGTTGCCCGACATTGACGCCTTGGACTCAAAGACAAAGAGCTCGTCATTCGGATCAACGCCACCATCTTTGACGAACTGGAAGCCCAATACATCGCAACCCTTCGTCGACTCGTTGCGGTTCCATTTCTGGTCATAGCGAAGTTGCCTTGGGCACCAGTATCCGAGTTTGTATTCAATGTAGTCGGCGACAAGAATCTCTGCAAAATCTCCCGACCGAACGCTGGGGCCAGGCGCTGCTTTTTCGTCGGGAAATTTTGTATCAACAAGAAATTGGCCGGCGGTTTTGCCCGTTCCCTCGACAAGTTTCTTCAGCATGTCGTCATCGACGTAGTGCTCACGAAAATGCTTCGCCCAGGCAGAAAGCACGGTCGAATCGTCCACGTGCTGAAGCTCCCAAACTTCAATTTCAACACCGTCAGCGGTTTTCAACCGCTGGCCGGTATCGACAAGCCAGTCGAGATGGGCAGGCGTAGTCATCGTTGAAAACAACCTTGAAAAAATGGGGTAGAGACTAAAACAAAACTTGCTTCAGCACTTGGCCATATTCAGTTTGGGATTGGAGCTTCTCCAAGCTCCCGTTATATCCGTGCGATCGCATATAGCCTAGGACTGAGGCGGTCAGATAGCACGAAGTTCTTCGATATACACTCTGGCTCTGCCCTCGTCGGTAAGGCGATTTTCAAGTAAGAAATCTACAAATCTCTGGTGGGCGTTCCCCCGGCCTTTCGTGCATAATCGGGCTGAACCGGCATTAAAGAGTTGCGAGTGGCCTCTATCGAAATTTTCATTGGAGCCCCCATCGAGCATGCTTCCGAGCGCGCCGTGCTTGCGCGCGCCGTCGAGTTTCTAACAGCGCAGGGCATTCCGGCGGTTATCCTTGCCAACGTAAACTTCGGTGGCCGGCAGATTGATCTCGTTATCGGTCTCGACCAACGCGCACTCGTTGTCGAGTCAAAGGGCTTCATGTCGGCCGTGCGAGGTGAGGAAAACGGCGACTGGCATGTGGGCCGCGCTTCCGGGCGGTGGAAAGAAATTCCCAATCTATACGTGCAGGCCCTCGCCGAAAAAAATGCGCTCCGTGATGCCATGGCAGCGTTTGCCGGAACAGCGGTCCCCTACCCTTATGCGGCCCTGGTATTCGTTCCCGCCATCCCAGTCGGCTCGACGGTCCCAAAGGGTGATTTCAAGGTTTCGGTTTGCGGCCTCGATGCCTTGCCTGCATTCATTACGTCGGCTGCTGCACAGCGTGGCTGGTCATTGGATCGGTGGCGCGCATTTGCGGCGCACCGTCGCCTGATCGCAGTCCCGTCGCTCGATGCAGCCTTGAGCCCAGAACTGCTGGATGCCGAACGGCTACTCAACGCATATAGCGAGGCTTTCACGCTCACCTACGGCCCGCTTGCGTCTGCCATGGTCCCGGTGAGTTGCGTGCATGATGGTGAGACGCTTGCATCAGACATCGTTGCCGAACGGGGTATTGCGGGCGGCAACCTTCTGCTTATGGGCGCTTCCGGCTGCGGCAAAAGCCTTCTTTCCTATACGGGGGCTCTCATCGCGCTTGCCCGCGGGGATGTGCCGATTGTCATTCCGGCAAAGGATTTCGAGGGCAATTTGCGGGAGGTGGCAAACCGTGAGGCAACGCTGCTCGACGCGCGCTCAGCCGTTGCCTTGATCCGGGCTGCAGGCTTGCTGGATCGACCCCTTTTGCTTGTGGTCGATGGTTACAACGAATGCACTCCATCGGAACGGCAACGCCTGACGCGAAGCATCGCTGCCGCCGTTAAGCGGTACGATGCAACGGTGGTTATTTCGAGCAGGATAGAGCTTGAGCGCAAGGATCTTCTGCCCGTAGATACTTATGGCGTGCAGGCGCCCGACATGAAAACGAAGCAGGCTATTGCCCGGCAAGCCGCAGGCAATGGATCGGCAGAAGCATTTTCCGAACTACTGGACACCGTGGGAAGCGGCCTTGAGGCAAGGATGGTCGGGCAGCTTGGACAGAACCTCCCGGCTGGAACTACCAAGTACGGCCTGTTCGATGCTTATGTGCGCGAAAGGCTTGGCCCCGCTGCTTCGGATGGTATCCGCGCTCTGTCGCGCATCGCAGGGATGATGACCGACCGGGTAAGCTTCGGCCTGTCGGTTCGAGATCTTGATAGGTTGTCAGATCGTGAAGGTGTTTCCGGAGCTCTGTTGCAGACACTTCAGGTCGTAAACCTCTTGGACAAGCGCGGCGACCGGCTGAGTTTCAGCCACGAAATGTTCCTGAACGTATTCGGCGCCGAGGCGATTTTGCGGCGCGCTGGCGACAACCCGGATGCAGTGGTGTCAGCGTTGCGCCTGTCACGGCATCTTGAAATGAAGCCCTTCGTGCTGGGGGCAATCGATGATGACGGCCTTCGCCGGCAGGTGTTGTCCAAGCTTTCGGATGTCTGGATCGTGAGCGCATGCCTTGCCGGGCAATTCGGCGGAGACGCCCGGCTCTGGGCCAACCAACGCTGCGACGACGTGCTTTCGCGTGCCGGGCAAGAGATCGAAACGGTGCGATTTGACCTATCGAAAGATATCGCCTGGAACGTCCTGTCGAAACCGGAGACTTTGCAGGAATGGACAGACCAGGACCGCTCGGTTCTTGGGGCCATTGCGCGTGAACTTGTGGCAGGCCGACGTCTCGATCAAGTGCTTGATCTGGTTGGAAAGATGGATGATCGGCTGGCCGAGGAATACAACAGGCTCTTTGACGAAGCAAAAAAACAGAAGATAAACCTGCGTAGCGGCCTCTATGCGATGAGTTACACCGGGTTTGGGGGGTGCGAGATCGGCCTTGCATGCATTTGCAACCCAATCAATAGCGGCCACCTCTATTCTGGGCCGAACATCGCGGCTGAGGCCAATCTGCGGGAACGGTTGGGTTCAGAAAACATTGAGCCCCGGCCAGGTCGGCTTGCTCATCGAGCTCGACAGATATTCCCAGCGGGACGCTGATTCAATCGGCCCCCTTTTGCCGGCTATCCTGAAACGCATTTGGGCAAAAGCTGCCCATCAATTGCGCTCGGCACTTATGCAAGCGGCCGGCATGAGTGCCCGCGCTCTCACCGATGATGAACGTCAGGCCTTGATTGACGTCATCCACGACTTGATGCCTACAAATAATGGTTTCGATTCAACAGGCATGATTGATGCGCTGAAATTTCTCGGCGCGCTCGATGATGACGAGGCCGGGCATGTCGCAAACGTCAAGGCCGAAATGGACGCGGTATTGGCGAACCGTGAGGATCCTTTGATGGCTGGCGCTGCCGCTGGACTGTGGAGCGCTCAATTCGACCATCCCTATGATGGCGCCTATTGGGAAGCGTGGGGCGGCTTGTCGAGCGATGACCGCAACGCATTGTTATTACTGGCAGCGCAGGATGTCGACCGCCATTCGACGTTCTCGGCTCCCTTGCTTGCGGAAGTGGCAAAGTGCGGCGACCCAGCCGCCGGTCCTGCCATCGTGCGATGGACGGCCCTGCCGCCGAAAAAGGAAGTGATGATGCAGGACGCCGTTCGCACCTTCCAAATGGCGCATGCAGCGCTTGCACGTCTGCACTATCCGTTGCCTGACCGATCGGCAGAGGCAGAGCCTCCGGCGGATCAGGCGTTTCTGGCTTGTGGTGCGATTATCTATTGGCTGAATCGTGATGACCTCTCACAGGCCGAACGTAAGCTTAACTGCGCGGGGCCGCTGGCGGTCTTGTCGCGGCATGAATATGGTGTGGCGGCAGCCGTTATCGGCGAATTCTTCCGTTCGAACTTCGAGCATATTGACAGAGCGGAGCGGCTTCCAGGACCGGAGCCGCTGGTGACATCATTCGCCCGGGATTTTCCAGATGAAATCGCTGCCATCTACCGTGCTGCGCTTGAACAGCCGACACGCCAAACGGGTTATTTTGAGTTTTTCCGCATCGACGACGTAATCGAGAAAGCGCTGGCAAACCTGGAACACTCCGGCAACGCAAACGACATCCAACTCCTTCGGGCCTGGTCAATTCATCCCAGGCATGGGCACCTAGCAGTGCGAGCAATCAAGACGCTTGAAGACGCCCCGCAGCAGCGGCAGGCGGATTCTGGCTCCTGACCAAATTCCCGCGCCAGCACCTTTCACGACGGGCATTTATGCGCTTAGTTTTTGCTGGATCGGCCTATTTGTGGAAACTTCTATCGCTTTGACTACATCATTTGACGCGCCGTTAAGCTCTCCCCTAGTTTCGACCAATGTTTGAAACTACCCGCGACGATATTGCTGCATTGAACGACGAGGATTTGCGGACGCTGATTGGCCTTCTCTGCGAGGCCACTCTCCTGCGCGCAGACCTGCCTATCTCAGCCGTGACCTGGGGCGGCAACCAAACCGCTAAGGATGGCGGCCTTGATGTGCGTGTGGCGCTGCCCACCGGGACCCACATCGAGGGCTTCATTCCAAGGGCTGCAACCGGGTTTCAGGTGAAGAAACCCAACATGCCACCATCGGAAATCCCGAAGGAGATGAAGCCGAAGGGCTTCATTCGTCCGGTGATTGAGCAAATGGCCACCAAGGAAGGCGCCTATATCATTGTCAGCTCAACCAGCTCTGCGGCAGACTCCGCATTAGACGATCGCCGAGCCGCGATGGCAGAAGCGATGAAAGGTATTGGAGATGCCGCAGGGCTGCATCTCGACTTCTACGATGGCAACCGCATTGCGAGCTGGGTGCGTAACCATCCGGGGTTAATCGCGTGGGTTCGTTCCCGAGTTGGAAGGCCCATCCCGGGGTGGAAGTCTTACGGGGACTGGTCGAGCGTGCCGGCGGGCGCGGATAAACGCTATCTTCTTGATGACGAGGCACGCATCAAGACGGGTAACAAAGACGATGGTGAAGGCCTGTCGGCCGTAAATGGCATCAACCGCCTACGAGATGCCCTGCGAAATCCACGGCAGGTTGTTCGCCTGGTCGGCCTTTCAGGTGTTGGCAAGACACGGCTGGTCGAAGCCTTGTTTGACAATACTGTGGGCGCGAATGCGCTGGACCCTTCCCTTGCCTACTATACCGACATTGCAGATGCGCCTGATCCACAACCCAAGGGCCTTGCCTCCGACCTGATCGCGGCCGGCACGCGCGCGATTTTGGTGATCGATAATTGCCCTCCGGAAACGCACAGGCACCTATCGGAGGTCGTGCGCGCCGCGGGCTCAACGGTCAGCGCCATCACCGTTGAATATGACATCCGCGAGGACCAGCCAGAAGGCACAGACGTTTTCTCGCTGGAAACATCGTCGGTGCCTTTGATCGCAAAATTGGTGGCGGGGCGCTTCCCGGACTTATCACAGCTCGATAGCCGCAGGATTGCCGAGTTTTCCGGTGGCAACGCGCGGATAGCGCTTGCACTTGCGAGTACAGTAAAGAAAACGGAGACGGTCTCTGGCCTCACTCACACCGAACTGTTCAAGCGTCTCTTCCAGCAACGCCACGAGCATGATGCAGGGCTGTTGCAAATCGCGGAAGCTTGTTCGCTGATTTACTCATTTCAGGGGGAAGACCTGACGGGCGAAAATGCGGAACTGCCCGTGCTCGGCGGGTTGATCGGCAAGACCGCACAGCAGGTATTCACTGCGGCGGCCGAACTAAAGCGGCGCGATCTTTTGCAAAAGCGTGGGGAATGGCGCGCGATCTTGCCGCACGCCATCGCAAATCGGCTAGCGGAGCTGGCTCTTCAGAATATCCCCTATTCCGTTATCGAAGCCGCGATCGTGAATGGGTCATCGGAACGCCTGTTGCGCTCTTTCTCGCGCCGTCTTGGCTACCTCGACAGCAGCAAGGAGGCGCAGACGATTGCGAAAGGCTGGCTTGCACCGGGCGGCCTTCTTTCCGATGTGTCGAATCTAAATCCGCTTGGCCACGCGATGCTTGAAAACGTCGCGCCGGTACAGCCTCGAGCAACACTTTCCGCGCTTGAGAATAGCTTCGCCAATGCAGACGGGGATACGCTGCTGGCCGGCGCACCTCTTATCCGGCTGTTGCATGCGCTCGCCTATGACGCTGAATTGTTCAAACGTTCTGTGGCACTGTTGTGCAAGTTCGCAGGCATGCATGGTGAGGTGGTTGAGAGCGACGCCGAGAAGGCAATCGCGCCCCTCTTCTACGTCGCTTTTTCCGCGACCCACGCACCGTTGTCGATGCGCCTCGACGCAGCGACAGAACTTCTAAAATCAGACAAACCGGTTGAATGCCATCTCGGCGTCAAGGCGTTGGAAGCCATGATGACGACCGAGCAATTCAGGCCCTATTCCAGTTTTGAGTTCGGCGCGCGCTCGCGTGACTATGGATACCATCCGAAGAGCAAAGCCGAGTACGATCAGTGGTTTGTCAATGTTCTTAGAACAGCAGAATTTTTCGCTCTACACGACAGCAAAGTCAGAGCGCGTGTACAGAAAAGCATCGCCCGTAAATTTCGGGGCCTGTGGGCGAATGCGGGCCAGTTCGACACGCTGGAGCGCGTTTCCAGGGCAATCGCCAAGGACGGTTTCTGGCGCGAGGGTTGGATCGCAACGCGGCAAACACGGCGATATAGCGCAAAAATGCTGGATACCGGGGCACTGCAACGCCTTACCAAACTGGGGGAATTTCTAAGACCGAAGGACTTGATCGATAGCGTGCGGGGAATCGTGCTCGGAGAAAGAGGCGGCAGCCTTGATGACTTCGAGGATGATGACGAAATGGACATTGTCGAGCGGCTGAAGCGCGTCGCCGAGGCTGTTGTGGAATTTGGAAAAGAAGTCGCTGCCGACGAAAAGGTGCTCGCCACACTCCTTCCGGAACTCATTGGCGGCCATGGGCGGCTTTTCGAATTTGGGCAGGGACTTGCCCTGGGCGCAGACGAACCGCGCATCATGTGGAAGCGATTGGCCGCTCAAGTGGCTTCAGCGGAACAGCCAAATGTGCAACTGCTACGTGGTTTCCTAAATGGGCTCCAAACAAAGGACCCCACGGCAACACAGGTATTCCTTGACGAAGCCGTAGAAGATGCCGTGCTCGGCAAATGGCTAGTCGATCTTCAGGCGAGCGTCACGATCGACGAGGCAGGTGTTGGTCGCCTCCATCGCGCCTTAGAGCTTGGCAAGGCCACCACCCATGACTTCTTCGTTCTGGTTGGCGGGCGCGTCTGTGATCCAATTCCGGGACCTGCATTTCGTGATCTGGTAGTTGCGATTGGCGCCAAACGCGACGGCAATCCCATCGCCCTGCAAATCCTTTTGATGCGGCTCCATTCGGACGGCAGCGCAGGGCGAAAGCCACTGCCTGAAACGCTTGAGGCTGGCCGCATTCTTCTTAGCCGGCATACGTTCGAGCCAGACTCCAGGCGTATTGATCGCAGTGACCACACACTGGGCGTTATTGCGAGGACCTGCCTAAACGGACCGGAGGGCGCTCCCGTTGCGCGCAGGGCATGGCGCGACCTCAAAACGGCGATTGAGAAACACGATGTCTATGCCTGGGACCACGACGATTTCTTGCAGGGTCTATTCAAGACCCAACCTGCAACCATGCTGGATGAGCTTGCTGCGGGTAGCGACCAGGATCGCGAGAACAATATCGATATCGTCCAGGATGTGATGCACGGCCATCCAAATCCCGTCAGTGTGGTTTCAGATGACGTCATCTTGGAATGGTGCGCGGCCGACCCGGAACTGCGCTATCCCTTTGCCGCTGCCGTCGCCCAGTTGTTCACCCGCTCCGATGACAAGGCAGATCTGGAATGGCGGCCAATCATCAAAGCGCTTCTGGAGCGCGCGCCTGACCCGATCGCGGTATTCCAAGCGATAAACCTCTGGCCAAGAAGCTTTGAAGGGTCGTTTGCGACAGAATGCGAAATTCGACTCCGCTTGCTCGACCGGCTTGAGACCGGGCCTAACCCGGGCCTAATCGCGGCCGTTAAGGAAACGCGCGCCAAGCTTGCCGCAACGATAGCCAAAGAACGACGGGACGAGTTGGAGGAAGACCGGGCGGAGAGCGGTCGCTTCGAATGAACATGACCAACCCATGCTGCTAATTCGGCCGAAATTCGTTGCTCTGGATTCCTCGCATCTTGGTAAGGTCGCGGAAGACAAAGCGAGCAAGGATAGCGCGCGTCGCCAGCGTGCTGCGGCTTTCGGAAAAGGCTTCGAAGAAAGCGGTGGAGTGCTGCTGCTTTGTTGGCATCACTTCGAAGAGCTGTTCTCGCATCGAGGCGAGGATGTGGTGGCGCAGCGCGTCGCCTATCTTCAATCACTCCAATGGTCGCTACCATCGCCTCGTACCGAAAAGACGACTTGATTGGTTCAATCCTTGACCTGCAAGCATTTGAAGTTGCGTCGGCGTTCGAGAATAAGGCAGCGGATGCCGTGGCGGTGCGCAACACAGTTGCCAAGAGCATGTTTCGGCTCGCCAGCGGCGCCGATCTCGTTCGGCCCTTCCTGGAAAACTGGTCGGCACTCCGCGCTGGTTTCATCGAGGGGGAACAACGAAGCCAGGAGGTGATTGCAATATCGAAATCCGGTTTCGCAGACAATTCCGATGCGAAGATCGTTGACCTCCTCAAAGAGCGGCTTCGCACACCGGACGACATGAAACTGCAGTTTCGGCATCTGCAAGGCCGTCTTGCGGCGGATATCCAGGAGCGTGGGGACGAGCGTATCCCTGACCCCGAACTGGCGTCACGAGAATTTCTGGAAGAAGTCCGGCGCCATACAGGCATGATCCACACTGACAATCCAGCCTTGCGAATATTAGAGGCCGTCGGTGTCGACTTGTCCGAGGTTGGTCCCGACACAACGGTTGCCGATGTCGGCGATATGGCCACGTTTCGAAAGAAATTGGGCGTGCTGAACGAAAGACTCCGCCTCTCGCTTCCGGACGTCATAGCGAGGGTGAAGGAGGACCGCCTGCCGTCCGGCATCATTTCCAACGCCATCAGGAGATTCCACCCGGATACGCGGAAATGGGACGGGAGCGAATTGAACGACCGGCACCTTGCCTGTCTCTCAGCCTATGCCGACGTCACTTATGTCGACAAGCGCACCCATGAAGCTTTCCGACTAGCCCGGCAGAAATCGGAGACGTTTGCGTCCCTCACCCGTGATGTGGAGAAAGCGGGTACCTACAGCGATATTGCGGAACAGCTATCGGCCAATTTCGGAAATCCGTCTCCAGCTGCCACACCTGGCGAACGTTTCTAGAGCGCCTCAGTACCTCAGTCTAACTTACTCGTACAAGGCGTCCGCGGGAAGTGGAATTACTTCGAAGGGTGTTCCCTTCGTCGCCGGTCGCATCCTTACGTCGCTGTCGCCGGACAGCGTCGCCTCTGCGTCGTGTCGCACGTCCGCTTTACGGCGCCACCATGGTCCGGCCAGCGTCCGACTTGAGGCGCATTGCTGCCGCCAGCCGGCAACCGCTGCGAGGATGAGGAAGGACAAACAGGTCGCTGGAAGGCGCCAGGCCACTGTTCACTTGCTATGCGTTGGAATGTGCATATATTGTGCATATGAGAGGTCGAAGATTTGCCGTGGCCCACGCACAGCTCGCACATTCCACCGCGATCTCAGGCTTTGTCGATAGCCTTCAGGAGCCGCGCACGCCTTATATCTCGCCGAAACGCCTGTCGCAGGCGCTTGGCGTGAAGGTGGCCAATCTGGCGCAATTGACCGGCGTCCATCGCAACACGCTGCGCAATCCCTCATCTGAGCGCCTGCAGGGCCGGATGCGCGAGATGGTGAAGGTGATCTCGGCCGCGACGGAGCTCACCAGCGACGTCGACAAGGCAATCTACTGGTATCGCAATGAGCCGATCGCCGACTATGGCCATCGCACGGCGGCCGAACTCGTCGCGGACGGCCAGGTCGAAGCAGTCCTGGCCTTCATCCGGGATCTCGAGAACGGGGCGCGCGGGTGAAAGTCACCCGCGTCGGGTCGGACGAGATCTTCCATCGCTATCTGACACCCAAATGGGCTTTCCTGCCCACCAGCGGTGCAGGCGCGGCGATCGACGGCGGTCGTTTCAACCGGCCAGGCGTCGAAGCACTCTATCTGTCCCGTTCGACCCAGACGGCTCTTGACGAATACAAGCAGGGCGCCAGCATCGTCCCGCCGGCAACGCTTGCCGCCTACAAGATCACGCTCGCTGAGGTGGCCGACCTTTCGCAGGGATTCGACCCGGAAATCTGGGACAGCGCTTGGCAGGAATGGGATTGTGCCTGGCGCCAGATCGCTCGCATCGACAAAAAAATCCCGCCATCGTGGAAGCTCGCGGACCCGATCATCACGGCCGGGCTTCGCGGCATCCTGTTCCCGTCGCTGCGTCACGCCGGCGGCACCAATCTGGTGATCTTTCCGGCCAATCTTGTCGACGGCGACCATGTCGCGGTTCACGATCCCGATGACCGGCTGCCGCACGACCAGTCATCTTGGCCCTGAGTTGCTAGCTGTCGTAAGCAACCTGTTTTTCGATCAGTTCAGAGCGCCTCATCCTCAACGACGCCTGTCGTTGGCTCGCCCTCTTCGCCGTCGCCCTCCCCCCGGCCAAGACCGATCGGTATATCCCCGGCCAGCAGCTTCTCCTTCGACAGCAGCCCTGCGTCCTCGAGCGCCTCGAAATCCGGCAGCTGGCGCAACGTGTCGAGCCCGAACTGCGACAGAAAATTTTTGGTCGTCACATAGGTGTAGGGCGCCCCGGGCTGCGGGCTGCGCGGCCCCGAGGCGATGAGCTCCTGCGCGCGCAGCACCCCGATCAGATCCCGCGACACCTCCTTGCCGAAGAAGCTGGAGAGCTCGCCACGGGTGATCGGCTGGAAGTAGGCAATGCACATCAAAACCAGCGCTTCGGATTGTGACAATTCTTTCGACCCCTGCCCCGCGGTGCTGCCGAATGCGGAGCGGATGACGTCGGCAAAGGCTTTTTTGGTCCTGTGTTGCCAGCCGCCGGCGACCGCGACCAGCTCATAGGGGCGGCCGGCGAGCTCGGCGCGGATGTCGTCGATGATCAGCTCGAGATTGCAGTTTCTTCCCACCACCCGCGCGAGGACACTACGTGTCACCGGTTCGCTGGCGGCAAAGATCACCGCTTCGACGCGGACCATCCATTCGCGCCAGCGCAGCTCCGGCGGCAGGTGCTCAAGCTCGGTGTCCAGAAGCGCCGGCTGATCGTTCGGCTTGCGGCGGGCAGCGGCTTCGCTCATCGTTAAAGCCCAAACAGCCGAAAAGTAGTGCGGCCGGAAAGCTCGCGCACGGCATCGAGTTGTTGCAGCCGCTCGAACAGGCGTCGCGCCGCAAAGCGGGACAGGTTTTTGGTCGTCAGCGATCCGGAGACGGCGTCTTCGTTGAGCAGCGAAAAGATCACGTCGCCGGCGCCCTTGGCGCGCAATTGTGGTGCGATGGCGATGAGCCTTTCGGCACAACGCGACAAATCGGCGGCCAGCCGGCAGGCCTCCGCCGCCGCTTGGACCAGCGCGACGCAGACCGCGCGCTCAAAAATTTTTTCGCCGGGTCGAATGCGCTTGCCGCCGGCCTCGCGGCGAAAAGCCGGACCAAAGGCCTGGGCGATCAGCAGCGGTAGCGGCCGCGGCCAGCGCAGGCTTTGCGCCAGCACCACGTCGGCCAGCCACCAGGCAAAGAGCTCGGCATCCGGCCTCATAGCGACGACATGAGCGGCGATCGCCGCGGCGGCGAATGGCGCCGGCCGCTGCGACTCCGCTAGGGTATTGACCTCCACGCAAAGCGCTGCGAGCGCGGCACCGTCCCAACGGAGTCCGAGCAGCTCGACGATCTTGGCCAAACGATCGGCGGTGGCGACAGGCGGCTGCAGCGCCAGCTGCCGCCAGGCGCCAAAAATAGCGCCGGCTGGACCGGGGTCGGTGCCGGGCGGGCGCAAGTGCCAGGCATCGCGCAGGGCGGCCGCGTCCTCGGAGCGGCCGACGAGCCGCATGCTGGCGGCGGCACAGCGAAGCGCCAGCCGCTGGCGCCAGGCGCCGGCCCAGCTGGCTTGCGCGCGGGCAAGCGTGTCGAGCGACGCCAAGGCGTCGCCGGCCCGGAAAGCCGCGTCGGCGTCGCAAGCGTTACGGCCGGGCGCGAGCGCCCAAGCCGGCACGGTCGGCGGCGCGGCGGGGCTGGCGGACGCGGGATCGAGGCGAATCATGGTTTTGGAGGGTAAAGCGCCCGTGCGCTTTCCGCCATGATTTTCGCGCCAAAACGCACAGCCTGTCGGAGCAGGACAACGAACGATAATGTTGCAATATCAGCTGTTTGGCTATTTTCGAAATCTGTCTCAGTTAATTTATCCGGCTAACTTATTTCTCTCAACGGAGCGCCCTTTCGGCGCACAGGGTTCCGTGCAGCCAGCTCACGAAACGCTGGGCCCACTCCTCTGCCGTCCGATCGTCCAGGAAATCCCCTCCCCCCGCATAAAGCCGGTAACCTGCTTGCCGACATGTCGGTCAAGCACCGGCCGCCAGGGCACCAGCGTAAACTCACGCGATTTCTCGATGACGGCGTATTTGCCACTGGCGAGCTCAACTGAGCGGCGGAGCGTGCCCTCTACTCGGTCTCCGGGTCTCGCTTCGGCATAGGACAGACCTAGTTCTTCCGAGAGCTGACCGGCAACGCGGATCAGCTCGCGCTGGCGCAGAACCGCCAGCATGTTGGCGCGGTAGACTATCCGATCCTGCTCTTCACGCGCGAGCCCTTGTGCAATCAGCCACTGCCGCCGGCGTGCTTGCGCCTCCCGCACGTCACGGCCGAAACCCGAGCTGTGCAAGGTTTCAGGTCTGTCAGAGACCAGCTCGCGGTCGATCCATGTGGCGCCGTCGAAACCGACCTGCTGCTCCAGCTTCAATGAAGAGAGCTTGTCGACTGTGACGGGCACAGCCCTGGCACGCTGACGCTCGTATTCCGCCACGCGGCTGAGATGATCCGGTGCGATGATCCAGGTGCCGTCCGGCTCGCGCTCCACACCGCCGTTCGCGCGCCGGATTGCTTCCAGGCGACGGACATGGGTTTCAGCGAAGCGCTCCGTGGCCGACGGATCATGCTTCAGATGGATATCGACGTCGTAGCGGCCATCATAAACCGTGGCGATCTCGGCGACTGTGCGGTCGACTCGCCTGGGTTCAGTGTTCCTCGGCGTAACCCGCACGATGCAGCCATCGGGCATCGGTTCGGTAATGGCTTCGGCTTTGCCGATGTCGATGTAATGGGTTCTGCCATCCACGCCATCGACGATAAGGTAATGCCGGTCGTTGGTCTCGTCGGCCAGTCCGCGCGCAACAACACGGCCGGCGACAGGCTGAGCCGGCTCGCCGGATAAATCGTGGATGACGCAGTCGGCGGCACTGCGGGCGAGCCCCTTGCCGGTCAGCTCGCGATGCATGGTCTTGATGATATCGCCGCGCTCGCCGATGCGGCGCAGCGTCGCTTCGAGTTCATCGTCCAGGCGCCAGCGACCCGGACTGGTCTCCTCGGCCAGACCCATCCGTTCGAGCTTGCGCAGGCGGCCCTGGTGCAGCGTCTGCCGAAACACGTCTCGGCCGTCCGGCGAGACTAGGCCGTCACCATCGCGCATGCGTAGCAGCTGCCGGTCGATGCTGGTGAAGCGTTCCTGCTCCATTTCCTGACACAGGCGTTGCTCGATCTCGCGGTCGGTTCGCGGACCGAGATCGAGGCTGACCAGCTCGGCGGCCCGCTCCCGGATTCCACTCGAAATGTACTCGCGCGCGATGACGAGATTCTCGCCGCGGTCATCCTTGCCGCGGACGATGATGTGGGTGTGGGGATGGCCGGTGTTGAAATGATCGACGGCGACCCAGTCGAGCTCGGTGCCGAGGTCTTCCTCCATCTGCGCAACAAGGCGCCGGGTGAGCGGCTTGAGATCGTCATACTCGATGCCGTCTTCGGGTGCTACTATGAAGCGGAGCTGATGGCGGTCGCCGTTCGCACGGTCGAGGAAGTCGCTGCCATCCACACGGTCTTTCTCGGCGCTGTAGAGCTCGCCGGGTTCACCCTCCCGGGTAACGCCGTCGCGCTGGATGTAACGCAGATGCGCACGGGCTCCGTCCAAGCCCTTTCCGGCGAGCTTGACGATGCGGGCCTTGACCATCACCCGGCGCTGGCGAAAAGCAGCATATCTGTCGCGTGATTTGAGCAGCGCCGCAGCCGCCCCGCCGCGACCTGCCCGGCTTCCGGTGAAACGGCCGCCGCGCAGGTGCCCGCCGCCTGCTCTGTTGATCGCTGCCCGGACCTGACCGGCGTAGCGCTTGCCGGCTTTCGAGCCGCGTGACCCAATTTTGCCGAGCTTCGGCCTGAACTCGTCATCTGTCATGCCAGCCTCCTGGATAATCGTAGCGAGATGAGGCGCTTACGCGCCGCAGCCTCCAGGCGCTGAAGGCAGCCTCCGGCGAAAACGATGTGCAGGCAGATACTTGACCGCCTCTTGGAGGCGGTACCTTTATCTTGCCTTACCGCTCGCCTTACCGCTCGCCTCACCGCCCGCCACTTCCCGCCCGCTGCGCGCCCTCCCCTCCGGGACACCCCGCCCATCCATCGCTAGCGATCCGGCTCCTTCGGCCGCGCGCCGTCCTTCCCGAGCGGCACGAAAAGGTCGCCGTTGCGTTCGCGGGCGTGAACACCATCATGGAGGAAGAAGAGCGAGCGTCCGGAAGGAGCGTTTTGCCATTTTTGTATCTTGGGTTCGCCTTCGAGTTGGTGCATGTCGGCCGCCGAAACCCCGGCCGCCTTGAGCTGTTTGAGGTAGGCAACCGTCTCTTTCGGCAGCGGCTTTCCGCGCTTCAAATGGTCTTCGTAGCGATCCGGGCCGGCGTTATAGGCGGCAAACAGGCCAGGGAATCCGAAACGGACATACATGGCGCGCAGATAGGCGGTTCCGGCCAGAATATTGTCGCGCGGATCGTGCGGATCGGTGCCCAGACCGTGCTCGACACGCAGCTCCTCATAGGTGCCGGGCATCACCTGCATGAGGCCCATCGCGCCGGCGCGCGAAGTGATGGGGCGGCCGTCGAGCGTGGTCTTGCCGCTGCTTTCGGCATCCATGACGGCATGGATCCAGGCTTGGGGAATGCGGAAGTGTCTGCTTGCTTCCGCTGTGAACTCCTGCCATCGTTGAAGCTGCGGACTATGGGAGATGTCGACCGGCTCAGCGCCGGTCGAGGCGGAACAGGCGCATGGCGCAATGGCGATCATGCCAAGCATCAGGAGGGTCACTCGGTCCATAGCGGCACGAGCCCCCCGATGATATTTGCGGCCGGCACCGGCCCGAAATAGCGGCTGTCGAAGGAGCGATTTTTGTCGCTGCCGAGCAGGAAGACCTCGTCGCGGCCAAGCTTTCGGCACGCGTTCCACCATGGCAGCGGACGGCCTTTGGTGTCGGTTGCGAGCCGGCGCGCGACGATCTCACCGCCGATGATGATCGCGTCGTTGAAGGCGCAGACATGCTCGCCAGGCAGCGCGGCAAGCCGCTTCACCAGCGCCACGTTGCGGGGCAGATAGCCGCGTTCGGCGGCGAGATCGGCAACCGATTTTGGCGGGCGCACGAGCACCAGATCGCCGCGAGCCGGTGATCCAGCCGCGATGCGATAAAGGCCGACGGGCGCGCTTGCCGAGGCGTTCCAGACCAGCCAAGGCGATAGTTTGACGAAGGCGGGGAAGCCGATCAGGCCCAAGCCTATCGTGGCGCATATGATTACCTTGCGCGCCCGGATGCGCCGCAGCCGGCTGCCGATCAGACGGATGGAAGGGCGCCGGCTCATGAGCGGCCTCCCTCGCCGGCGGAACCGGAACTGCCCTCGCCATCGTGGGGAGTGGGGTCCTGCGGGCGGCCTTTCGACCAGTCGTCGAGCTCGTCGATGTGGTAGCGGACATAACGGCCGTGCTTGCGGAATTTCGGGCCGTTGCCGGTCAGCCGCATCTTTTCCAGCGTGCGCTGGGAGAGCCCGATATAGAAGGCGGCTTGGGCGGTGCTGAGAAACGGACTGCCCTTCTTGGCGCGGGCCGCGCGTTCGTTTTCGTCGTCCATGATGATCCTCGTTTCGCTGTCGGGAGGCGAAGGCGAGGATCGGCGAGCGAGGTCGTCTCGGGGACGGGCGAAGAGTCGGGGGAGAGTTTTCGCCGCCTTTTGGGCGGACCTGCTTCGCAATGAAAGAGCCCCGCGCCGGTTGCGGCGCGAGGCTCGAGTTCGGCCGTTCAGTCGACCGGGTTCCAGATGATGGCGTAGGTGTCGTCATCGTCCTGGCCGGCGGCGCGGCCGAGATTGGCGTAGAGCTTGCGCGGGCCGAACTCCGGGGCGGCAATCGACAGGCTCACATAGTCCTTGCCGGAGGTCTCGCCGGTGCGGATCCAGCCCGCACCCACTTCGACCCCTTGCGTCAGCACCCGGAAGTCGGGATGGTTGTCGGCGCTCTTGGCCTGATTGGGCACGATGTCGATGTCGGCGCGGACGCTGAGCGTCTTGAGCTGGCCCTTGTAGCCGCCGTTTTCTTGGCTGGTGACGTAACCGATCGCGGTCATTTGAAGTCTCCTTTTTTGCTGTCGCCGGGGACCATTCCCCTGCGATGGCGGACCGTGATGGGCGCGTCCCGACCGCCCGAACCCAACAGGGCCGCAGCGGCAGCGAAGGACCCGAGCGGGCAGCTTTTTTGAAGCGAAGCGGCGCGAGGAAGCCGCCGCAGGCGGCGGGGAAAAAAGCTGGTGGCGAGGGTTTCGGGCGGTCGGACCCGCCCATAGGTCAACAAGCCAGCCGCAGGGAAATGGTCCTTGGCGAGAGCATGGAGACAGGCTGCGCGATCGGGCGAGCACGACAAGCAGGCGGCGTGCGGGTGTCGGGTTTGCGGAGGCTCGGACGCTGTGCCACATCGGCAGAAGTGCCCATGCGCCTGGCGCCCAGCAGGCATGCCGGCGTGGTGCGGTGCTGCCGAACAGCGTGGAATTGGCGTCGGGATTTCTCGCGCGGTGCGCGCCTGAAGGACGGCCAATGTGCAGCCGGCGCCGCCCGAAGAGGCGCCAAGCGGCGGCATTCGAAAGAACCGCCGCGGGGCTTGATCGATTCATTCGGACGCGAACAACGCCTGCACTCTGGCCCACTGATCGGCGGCGCGGAAGCCGCCTCGATCAGTGTAGCTTTCGGCCGGGAATTTCATCCAGCGCGGCAGCCAGGCCTCGACTTGTCTGCGGCCGTTTTCGCCCGAGAGGAAGTCGCGGATGATCTTCTTTTGCGTCTTGACCTTCTCGGCGACATTGCCGTCCGCGACATGCTTGCCGCCGACATCGGCGAGCAGCGAATTGGCGATTTCCTTGTCGCGCAGCAGGTCAAAGAAGGCGTCATCGGGTTGCCAGTAAGCGCCCATGTCGACGTTCAGATGGTTGCCGAGCGCCTCGATGACGGCGCTGCCGGCTTCGAGCGTCTCGGCCATGACGACGGTGAGAACACGCATGACATCGTCGTCGGTGAGCGCCAGCAAACGAGCGAAGACCCTGGCGATAGCAAAGGCGTCGCCATTGCCGCCGGCGACCGCGCCCTCCTCGTCCGGCGAGCCGAGCAGGGCCAAGACCTCGCGCCGTTTCTCGGCGAATGCGGCTTCGGCCCTGCAGCCGGCAAGGCTTGCCGCCACCGTCTCGTTGGCGGCGCGCTGCGGCTCCAGCCGCACCTGCCACAGGCCGGAACCGGTGATGGCGTGCGCCACCATCAGGCGCAGCGCCACGGCGGGATGGTCGAGCATGGCTGCGCGCACGGCGGCATGGCGATGCAGATCGACATAGTTCTGCATCGGGCCGCTGAGTTCCGGACGCGACAGCTTGTCGGGCGTTTCGGGATTCTCGCCGCCGTCGCATTTCTCGCGGGCGCGGCGGGCTTCCTTGCGCGAGAGCCAGCCCTCGTGACACTCGACCTCGCCGCGATGCGTAACGGCAATGAAGACCTTGCCGCCCTTTTTCTTCGGGGCCTTCTCGTGGTCCCATGAGTGGAAATGCTGCCCCGTTTCCAGCACGACCACCTCGCACCATCCGGCTTCCAGATAGGCGTCGCGTGTGGCGGCAATCGCTTCGTTCTGTTTTTGCCAGAACAGGTCCGCATCAGCGAAATAGCTGTCCTCGCCGAACAGATCGGAGACGATCAGGCCTGGATAGTCCTCGATGGCGAACAGGGCGACCTTGGTGGAAATCGACTGGCCGCCGAACAGCCACTGCTTCAGCTGAAACCCGAGCGGCGCGTATTGTTCGGGATCGGCGAACAGCGCCAGCCAGTCCTTCTGCTGCGCCGTCGAGGCCATGGTGAGATAGCGTGCGGTCTCGGCGTCGATCTCCTCGCGCCGATAGGCCTCGCGGATTTTGGGCAAGAGGTCGCCAAGGGCCAGAATGCGTTTGACCATCAGCTCGGTGATGCCGAAGGTCGCGGCGATGTCGGCAACGGTGCGACCCTGCCCGATAAGCCGCGAAAACGTCTCCCATTGCGACACCTCGTCGGGATCGAGGCGGGCGATGTTTTCGATGAGCGAGGCCTCGAGCGCATCGGCGTCGTCGCCGCCCTCCATGATGGCGCAGGGCAAGGGATCGCCCTCGGCGCGCTCATCGGCGACAGACTTCGCCGCGAAATAGCGTCGCCGTCCAGCAACGATCTCGAAGCTTTCCGGCGATCCGTTGGGCCGCACGAGAAGCGGCACAAGGACGCCGCGCGCGCGGACCGATGGCAGGATGTCGGAGATATCAGGCGCGCGTTTTCCATGTTCACGGCGGAAATGTTGTCCCCGCCGCAGAGGCCGAAGGCCGGCGCGGCGGGGACGGTTTTGCGCCTATCGGCGCGCTGGTCCCGCCGCGTCGGGCGGAAGCTCGGAATGCTGGATTGAAAGTGCTTCTGCTGCCTGTCGCAGAAGCCGCTCGGCCTCGGTGATGTGGCCGGCGATACGCGCGGCCTCGGTATAGACCGACAGCGCAAACCGCGCCTTGAAATAGAGGTCGCGCTCGATGCCGAGGCCAAGCCGGCCCTTGACGCTTTCAAGCTCGGCAAGGCTGACGCTGCCGAGTTCGGGAAAGCCGAAGCCGAGGTCGCAAAGGCCGAACAGCGTGTCGCCATCGGCGTCGAGTTCGGTCAGAAGCCAGGTCGCCGCCCCGGTCGGGTCGAACAGTTTTGCGACGGGGACATGGTCGGTTTCGGTGTCGGCTGCGCCATTGGCGAGAAGCCGGGCGCGCAGTTCATCGGTGATCAGGATCATGGTGATAGCTCCTCGTCAGAACAGGTCGAGTTGGTTGCGCGCGGCTTCTGCGCCGCGCGCGGGCGCATCGGCGCGCCGATCAGAAGGGCAAGCGGAGCGCGCATGGTGAGCGGGCGGACGCCGTGAATAGCGTCTGCTCGCCTCGCCGTGTCGTTTCGCTCTGCGGCATGTCGGGATCGCGCGCGCTCATGCCGCGATCTCCCTGAGGTCCGCCCCTTCGGCATCGGCGTCACTGCCAAGCAGGAAATCGGCGGCTTTGGAGGCGTGGCTGGCGGCGCGGAAGATGGCGCGGTTGTCCTCGCGCAGCACCTTCAGCCATGAGCCGATATAGTCGGCATGGCGCACTGTCGGCTCGATGCCGAGACTGGAGCAGACGAAGGCGGCAGTGATTTCGGCGACCAGTTCCTCGCGCGCGTAGGCCTTGGAGCCGAACGAGCCGGAGAGGTCACGGGCAAGCCTTGCCGGGTGGCCGGTCCAGTGGCCAAGCTCGTGAAAGCAGGTGCGGTAGTAGTCGATCTGGTGAAGGAACGCCGGCTGCGGCGGCACCTGAATGGTATCGCTGCCCGGCATGTAGAAAGCGCGGTCGCCGCCGATCCTGAAATCCGCGCCGCTTCTGCGGATAAGAGCCTCGGCCTGCGGGACGATCTCGCGCTCGGGCAGCGGCTCGGCGGCGGCATGGAGATGTTCGGGCAGGTTATCGCACTGCGCGACATTGAAGACGGTGAAGCGCTTCAAAAACGGCACGGCCTGTGGTTCGTCGCCAGCGGCCTTTGCGCGTTCTTTTTCGTCTTTGGGAACAAAGCGGTCGGCATGCACGATGGTCGTGCCGCGCTCGCCCTTCCTGACATTGCCGCCAAGGCCAAGCGCCTGCCGGAAGGTCAGCCAGTTCTGGCTGGGGTAGCTGCGCTCGATGACCGCGCCCCACAGGATCAGGATATTGATGCCGGAATAGGCGCGCTGGGTGGCCGCGTTCCTCGGCAGGCCAAGGCCGGCCTTCGCCCTGCCCCATGGCTTGACCCATGGCACGGTGCCGCGCTCCAGCTCGGCAATGATGCGGTCGGTGATCTCCTGATAAAGGCTGGCGCCCGAGCGCCCGCCCTTGCCTGCGCCAGCCTCTCCGCTGGCGGAACGCTTACTATTTGCACGCATCGTTTCGTCCTCCGCTCTTCAATCCCGCGCCTTTCCCCGGAAGCGGGGTGGGCGGCGAGTCGCGACCGGAAAGGCCCGCCGTCGAAGGCGGACCGCATCCGAAGGACCGGAACGAAGAGGAGGACCCGAAGCGCCAAGCGAAGGGTTGCGGGATGCCGCGGCGGGCCTAGAAGGGAGAGCCGCCCACCGCGCGCCGCCGGGAAAGGCCAACAGACAGACCGCGACGGCCGCCTGGCCGGCGACCGTCAGCAGCCGACAGGCTGCCCGCGGCAGGGGGCGAAGCCGAATGGCCGAGACCGCCTGAGCTTGGCGAAGAAAAGCGGGCTCGGTTCACGAGCACCCGGCGCGCGCCGTCAGGCGCGCGGGCGCCCGCTAGGACCGCAGGCTGGACAGAATCTCGCACGCATCAGCGTCAAGCGCCGCAGTTACCTCGAGAAACTCGATGACATCGAGACGCCGCTCTCCGCCCTCGTACTTGGCCACGAAAGATTGCGGACGACCAAGCTTCTCAGCCACCTGCGCCTCACCGGCTACAAGGAACTGTTCGCCGGCTGACGCACAGCGTGGACTGCCACGCGTTGCAAAAAGGGAAGTCTCGGTACCCACCATTCACGAGCGCAGGGCCGCGAGAGACGGCGGCGGCGGGTGCCGGTCACGACTCCTTCGCGTGCTCTTTTACTGCCAAATCGAGCGCTTGGTTCAGAGGCACCGCCTTGGAGAACAGGAACCCTTGAGCGGTTCTGCAGCCAAGCTTGTGCAGAGTTTGCCGATCCGCCTCTGTTTCGACGCCCTCGGCCATGACCTCGATGCCGAGCGTCCTGCCAAGATCGATGACCGTTTTGACAAGCAGCCGGTCCTCTCGGGACTTGGCCAAGCCGCGAATGAAGCCCTGGTCTATTTTCACCTTGCGTATCCGGCTGTCCTTGAGCGATGCCAAGGTGGAAAAGCCGGTGCCGAAGTCATCGAGCGCGATGGAAATGCCGGCATGTGAAAGCCGTCCGAGCTTTTCATCCACTCTGTCCGGGTCAACGGGGGATTCTTCGGTAATCTCGATTTCGAACATCGTTGCAGGGAGGTCTTTTGCCGCCAGACCATCCAGAACCATGTCGTCGATATCGCCGGCTTCCAGTTCGCGCGGTGAAACATTCATCGCCACACGAAGATCCCGACGGTCAGCTTTCACCAAGCCGTCGATAAGAGCGCAACAGTCGGCGAATACCGTTTGGGTCAGCAGCTGAAGCATTCCGGTTTGGCGTGCGGCTGTGATGATTTCGGGTGGAGAGATGGGACCATGAATCGGATGGGACCACCTTAGCAAGGCTTCAAAACCGACCACGGCCTCAGTGTCGAGTTTCACGATGGGCTGGAACCAAGGCCCCAGGCTTCTCGTCTTTATCGCTGAATGAAGGTCGCGTTCGATGGATTGGCGGCGTTGCAGTTCCCTGTCGAGTTCGGCATCGAACAGGCAAAATTCGTTCCTGCCACGACGCTTGGCCGTGTAAAGGGCGATATCGGCCCGCAACAACATTTCCGTCAGTCCCGGGCTTTCGGCCAAGTATATTCCTATCGATGCCCCGACCCGGACGGACGCGACCTCAGGATAGGGACGGGCAATTTTGGCTATGATGTTGGATGCGAGATCACTGGCAGAAAGCGAACTCCTGAGTGAGGGAAAAAACAGCACGAATTCGTCGCCGCCGATGCGGGCGAGCGTTGAGCCTTCCGGTGCTTCCTCCTCTACGCGGCGGGCGATCCTGACAAGCAGTTCATCACCGGTCCTGTGACCGTAGGTGTCGTTGACGGATTTGAACCCGTCCAGATCAACCAGCATTGCAACGAAGGGGCCGTCTGCAGTCTCGAACCGAGAGATAGCGTGTTCGAGGCCACGCCTGTTGAGAAGGGCCGTCAGGTGGTCCTGCCTGGAATTGGCCTCCATTTCGGCCGCAAGCCGCTCGGCCTCATGCCTCAGGCGGCTCGCATCGCGAAAGCGCGCTTGTCCGACAAACGAGGCTCGAACCAGGCCGCACAGGAAGAGCAGAACGGTAAAAGCCAAAATGTAGTTTTCAAAGTTGCCTTTCGCCAGCAAGCACCCCGCTGTGATGAGGAGCGGGGGTGTGATGAAGTTGGTCGCAGCCGGGGCATATGAACTGCCGTATGTAACAGCACCAGCTGAGATGCCTGCCAGAATAATCAGATGCAGCGGTGCGTGAGGTGTCGTGTATCCAACGGTCAGGACAGCAAGAAAGGACCAGGCGAACCCTGCCAGAAGAGCAAGGATGCCAAAGCAGCGAAGCCCAGGCGAAATCCCTGTCAGATCGTCCTCGCGTCCCGTTTGCTTTAGCTGATAACGGGCGAGTGCAAGGCGGCCGACATTTATCGCATTGACGACCAGGAACCAGATCGCGGCGCCAAAGCCGTTGCCTGAAAGGGCCTGCACCGTCAAAATGAGGCCTGATAGGATAGCGCTTATCGGCATTGACACGAAGAGACCGGCCCTCAGGTCAGCAAGCTGATCCTGACGGATTCTGGCCTCCAGCGTGTCTTCTATCTTCAGGTCCATGGACGGGCTAGCTTGCTTCCCAGGCTTCATTGCAGCGCAAGCCTATGCAAGCCCACTGAAGGACGGGTTAACTGTTCAGCGGGGTACAGCCTTCAGGACGCTCAGCCAAGAAATCACTGCCGAGGCCCGCTAGCCCGTCATCACAGCGTGTCGGGAGAAGATTGGCGTAGGATTCGGTCGCTTAGGCCAACCTTCTACCAACTCTCGCGAGCCACACTCACCACGAGCGGCTCCAATCTCCTCTGGCTATGGTCATCCGCTGTAGCGGGCCTCGGTAGGCAGCATTGCGTTTGGCAATCCACCGGCGGTGCTCCTGCTGCTGGCGAGACTAATGTGGCCGAGAATGTGTACAAGACAACACGGCCCATGCCAATCTTGCTCACAAGTTGGCGAGATCGATGAGCTTTCGAGCGGCGTGCTTGGCGAAGTATCGTGCACCGCTCTGGGTCAGGTGAGCCGGATCATAGAAAATGGGGTGTTGCTTTTCATCTAGCACCACGCACTTATCCTGGTCGGGGCAAACTGATGAAAAGATGTCCAGATAGCGATTGCCAAATTGCTGAGCCAGCATGCTGTTTATAAAGAGAGTGTCGGAAGCCTTGAACCGCGCAGCCAAGCTCCCGAGCCCGTCCAACTTCCCGTTCATGTTAACGAAATCGATGCTGCTCTTGAGGAGGTTCTTTCTACCTAGGACAAATACGCGAGCTGGGCTCATTGACTCAATTTTGTCGGCGGCAGCACGCAAGCGCTTCGCACCGTATCGTTCCCATAGGAACGCGACGATAACCACATCCGCCTTTTTGAGTGCGGAGCTGGAAAGGAGCGCGTTGCTTCTCTCTTTGCATTGCTCCTCAAGGGAAGGGTCTGACGTGGTGTAGATATTATCTTGGTCCCAATACTGCTGATCATCGGCATACGGAATGTTGCAGCCATAGTTGAACGCATAGGTGACTATGTCGACGTTCCGCTCGTGGTTTCCTTCCACGAGGATGTTCGTAAAATCAGCGGACTGGCTGTCCCCCACGATAAGGATATGTTTTCTGCCAGGCTTAAAGGTATTGCTGCGTAGGCGGATGTGATTCGACCATACGTATTTCATGAGAGCATCTAGATCGTAGCTGTTCACACCGCGAAGCGCTTCTGGCAATCGCCAAGTCCAGCCTTTTGTAGCCCAGCTTTGCCATGACGGTGCAACAATCAGCGCGGTGGCCGAAGCGCAGATCGTCACCAGCCGCCAGCCCTGCAAGGCATGGGAGTATCTTAGCGGACGTTCGATGAAACTATGCAGCAAGTAGCCAAGCAGTATCGATAAAGCGATGGCGGCAACGCCCTGGAACGTGTCGAGGTCGCGCCCGGTTGCATGGAGCCAAAAGACGACGATGGGCCAGTGCACGAGATAGATCGAATAGCTTGCTCGGCCAAGCAATAGCGCCGGTGCCGTTTTAAGCGGCAAGGCAGCGACGGCGTTGCGCCCGCCGTAGATCATCATCGCGGTCCCTAGAGTGGGGAGCGCCGCATGCCATCCTGGGAACGACGTACCGGCATCGAACTGAAGAATGGCGTAAAGGACTGCCAAGCCACCGGTCGTGTAAGCAATGTCGGAAGACAGACGCCCTGGCGTCTTGGCCCACACAAGGGCGGCTCCGCAGGCAAACTCAAATATGCGAAACGGTGTCAGGAAGAATGCGGCCGTCAGGTCAAAGCGCATAGCCAAAAGGCACGCCGTGAAACTGATGAGACCAAACACGGCCACGGCCATAAGGGCCAGTCGACCCTTCCGTACCAAGGCGGAGATGATGGCTGGCCAGATCAAATAGAATTGTTCTTCGACCCCAAGCGACCAAGTGTGCAAGAGTGGCTTGGTCGTTGCGGCTGCATCGAAATAGCCGCTTTGCATCCAGAAATAGACGTTCGACAGCGACAGGATCGCCATCGCGGCGGAGCCGGAAAAACTGCGAAAGTCCTCTGGCCCTTGGATGAATGCGGCACAAACGAACGTGACAAAGATCGTGGAAAATAGCGCTGGAAATAGCCGGCGTGCGCGCCGGGCGTAAAAGTCGGAAAAGCTGAATGTTCCCGCGCGCACGCGTTCAACAACTATCTTTGTAATCAAATAGCCACTGATCACGAAGAAGACATCGACGCCGACATAGCCACCGGAAAGGGTTGAGAACCCTGCGTGGAATAGGACGACAGCAGAAACCGCTAAGGCGCGAAGGCCGTCAATATCCGGCCGGTAGTCGAATCGATTCATTCGCTCCTCTAAGCACGGGCTCGGCTGTAACATCAAGGCGTTCGGCTGGCGCCTTTGAGCAGCCTTTTCTAGAGGTTTCCTGAACTTGCCCGCTATGCATACAATGTGTTGAAGGGGCTGGCTGGAGTAGATTAACTCATTGATTTTACAATGGTTTTGCCGCTTTGACCAACCCTTCCACCAGATCTCGCGAGCCACACTCGCCATGGCCGATGATGCGTTGACCGTCATTGTGTTTTCCAGCCGTCGGGCGCAAGAAGGTCACAGCCGCGGTTTGATGGCGGACGCGTCACATCGGATGGCGGCATCATGCTTCTGACCGCCGCCGAGCGGCGTTTGCGACCAGCCGACCAGCTTGCGGCAGCGAGCCACCCGCACCGGGTGAGGTACGCCATGGCCGACATCCTGCGCGCCCGTATCTTTGCGATCGCCTGCGACTACGAGGATGCCAACGATCTCGACCGGCTGCGCACCGACCTGGCCTTCAGGCTCGCCTGCGGACGATTATCCGACAGCGGGCTCGACCTGTGTTCGCAGCCGACATGCTCGCGGCTGGAGAACCTGCCCGAGCTCAAGACGGCCATCCGGCTCGGCGATGTGCTGGTCGACCTGTGGCTGTCGACCCGATGCCGCCCTCCCGAGACGGTGGCGCTCGACATCCACGATACGCTCTAATTTCGAGGGGTGCAGCGTATCAAGAGATGAAGACGCGCGCTTAGACGGCGAGATGGAAGAGGAGCCCGGGGCGAGATCGCGGCCTCAGATTTGTCGACGGTATCGTGACTGAGGTCTCACCGCCGAAGCATGGCCGAAATGCCATGGCGGACAAAGGGAAGATATTGGGCAAAGCGAAGCCCCGCATGTCTTGCAAGCCGTGCCGCCGGGTGCTCGCCTGAGTACAGTCCGACAAGTATGTTCGTAGCATGATAGAGCGGTGCCGCCGACAGGCGAAGCCAGCTTTCGTATTTCTGGAGCATGTCGGGATCGGCAATGTCGCGACGTTCGCGACATGCTGCCAGAATTTTGTGGGCGAGTTGCTTCTGGCCGCTCAGGCCGATGTTGAAGCCATGCGCAGTCACCGGGTGCATGCCAATGGCAGCGTCGCCGATGAGCGCGGCGCTCGGAGCCCAGAACTTGTGCGCCCACGTCGTGACGAGCGGATAGCTATGGCGGGTGCTTGCCAAACTCATTTTTCCGAGGCGTTCTCGACACCGGTTTGTCAATTCCGTCAGGAACAAATCGTCGTCGAAAGCAAGCAGTCTATCGGCCTCGTTTGAGGGCAAAGTGAGAAGCAGCGACGACACGCCTTCCGTGAGCGGCAACATCGCTATCGTCTGATAGTGATCGAACCATTCGACTGCGATCTGGTGATGGACGCGCTCGTGCCTTACCCGGCAAATCAGCATCGAGTTGGCAAGCCGATTGATGCCGGCACCGATGCCCAACAGGTCGCGCGTGGCGGACAACCGCGAATCCGCTGCAACGAGAAGCCGAGCGGTCAACCGCCTGCCATCGGAGAGCGTTATGACTGCTCCTTTGTGGCTGTTTGTTGCATCGACGACCGAGTGGCCGCACAGCAGCTGGGCATGATCCTGCAAGCGGACGATCTTGAACAGGGCATCGCGGATCCGACAATTTGGGACCAGAACTCCGAGCGGCTCCCGAGATCCGCTGGGGGAATCGAAGCACAGGGCGAAAGGGCTCGATCCGTTGAGCACGCGCGCGCCTTGAAGTGGTGATTTGTCCGAAGCGGGGATGGCATCCCAGGCGCCGAGCTCGCGAAGGATTCTGATCGAGGCGTAGGTCAGCGCGATCTCGCGACCGTCGAAAGCCGGATTCGCAAGTCTTTCCAAGGACTGCTGTTCAACAACTGCCACCTTGAGCTCGCTCTGGGCAAGCGACGCGGCGAAGGAAAGTCCGACCGGCCCGCCTCCGACGATAACGATGTCGAAACTGTCGTCGGAGCCGGCCATCAGCGTGCCGCCATCGCGTCGGCTATCTGCGTGAGATGCTGGTGAAGTTGAGCCGCAACCCGTGGCTCGATTGCGCTGCGTGCCAGTGCCCGCCGCATCGCCTTAAGCCGCCGGGCAGGGAGATCCGCATTGATCGCCAACGAAGGATGCAGTCCCATCAAACACGGACGCGGCTGATAGAACCAGCCCTTGGGTGCGCCCAGCCGGGCAGATAGCCAGCCAGCAAGCGAGATTCTCACGTCGGCGGTTCCTGACCGGTGAAGCGCCATGCCCCATTGTATGCAGGGCCGGTTTCAATCAGGTCGTGGAACTCGTCAACCAGGGCGCGGATCGCTGGACCACCCCCGAGACGAATGAAAATGCTATCCGAGACTTTTCTTGACTGCATCTTGTCGGCATTCCTGAGTTGAGAAGAGACCTCTCCATGCGACGACAGCGCCGAATTCAGCTTTCCAGCAGCCACACTTGCATCGAGCCTTTCGCCCGATTGTTCCAGAGATAGTATGGCAGAGCGGTTAGCCTGCAGTCCGAAGCGATGGGGGGCGCATTCCTGTACAGGCTATCTCCCCAGCCTTGGTCTTCGACGCGCTGCGCGGAGGCGGTCAGCGTGACCACGCCATCGAAGAGATCGCCCCGTTCCACCGTTTCGATCCTGGCATCTCGCGGCAGTTTGAGCCGCTGCACGCGCCCCCCGGGATTGTCGACCTCTTCAACGCAATAGACCAACGGCCCGCGCTTGAGCGCGACCCGGCCGATATCCTGCTTGACCGAGGGATGAGCATAGATGCGCTCGGGAGACATAGGTAGCTCGAGGGCGATTGTGTCTCCGGCATTCCATAGCCGCGAGATCGAAAGATAGCCGTTCCTGGTGCATGCCGTCACGTCGACCGGATATCCCCCGACCGAGGCTTCGGCTTCGTGCGCCCATCCGGGAATGCGAAGCTTCACGGTGAACTCGGCCGGCGCGTCAGGGCTGACCTCGATCCTGATCGAGCCGAACGATGGATAGGCGCTGGTTTCCCGCAGGAACACATTTCCCGTAGCGAGCCGGATGTTCGTCGAAATGCCGCCGTAGAGATGGAAGGCGATTGCGTCTTCGCTGGCCGAGACGAAATAGCCTCCGACCGAAGCGATGAGACGCGACGAATTCATCGTGCAGCATGGGCATATGTGCCAGGCCCATCGGCTGTGTCGCCCATCGCTGTCCAGCGGATTGGAGTAAAAATAGTGCTCGCCGTCGCGCGACAGGCCGGTCAGCGCGCCGTTGAACAACGCCTGTTCCATAACGTCGGCGTAGCGGCCGTCGAGATCGAGATGCAGCATGCGATGCGCCCAGAAGATCAGCGCTACCGAGGCGCAGGTCTCCGCATAGGCCGTATCGTTCGGCAGGTCGTGGCCTTCAGTAAAGCCTTCATTCGCGGCAGCCGGACCCAAGCCGGAGGTGATGTAGATCTTTGAGGTCATGACATCGGCCCAGAGCACCTCGCATGCTTTCTTGAGGCTGTCGTCGTTCAGTTCCGCCGCGAGGTCGGCCATGGCGGAAAACATGTACATCGCCCGAACGGCATGGCCGACCACCTTGGTCTGCTCGCGCACCGGCCTGTGCGATTGGTTGTACTCATACCTCTTCGCCCAGCAATCCCTAGGCCTCTCCCCGCGTGCGGCCGCTTCCTGATCGAAGTAGTGAGGCTGGCGCCCGCGCTCGTTGATGAAATAGGCCGCGAGGTCGAGATGCTTTTTCTCTCCGGTCAAGCGATAGAGTTTAACGAGGGCAAGCTCGATCTCCTGATGGCCGCAATAGCCGTGCTTCTGGCCGGGGTTCGGACCGAACGTCTTGCGCACGTGGTCCACATAGCGCTCAAGGATGTCAAGGAGTCGGCGCCGGCCCGTCGCGAGGAAGTAGGCGATGCCGCCCTCGAGCAGATGTCCCAGATTGTAGAGTTCGTGATTGTCGCGCAGGTTGGTCCAGCGCTTGTCCGGCTCGCGCTGCAGGTACCAGCAGTTCAGATAACCGTCGGGAGCCTGCGCGTTCTCGAGATCGTCGACGATCTTTTCGATCCTAGCCTCGATGTCGGCCTCGGGCCTGTGTGACAGCGCATAGGATGCCGCCTCGATCCACTTGCCGGCGTCGGAATCCCAGAACATCTGCACGAAATTGTGCTGGTTGCGCGGGGAGCTCAGCGGCGGCGGGTTCGGCAGTGTCAGGGACTGCAAGATACCGTGCTTGCCAAGCTGGACGTGCTGGCTGGGGATGGTCCGTGTCAGCACTGTCTCCAGCCGCTCGCGCCAGAATTGCCCCTCCAGCGCGACATCGACGAACTGAACCGGCTTGAACTCGTTCATTCGAACGCATCCTTTCCTGCAATGAAGTGCATTGGCGTGCTCACGGCTTCGAAGATGCCCGCACGACCAGCGAACACGGCCGACGCCTGACGCCGCTCAGCTTCCATTCGGCGATCATCTCCGGCACGCTGTCACCAGCCTCGCGTCCGAGCACCTTCAGGTTCACGTCGATGCTGGTCAGCTGCGGCCGCGCCGCAAGCACCATCACGTCCCCGATCCGACGATGGCGACGTTCGCAGGTACTACCAGGCCAATCTCGCGCAGCGCGTCGCACGCGCCGCCGGCGATCTGATCGTTGCCGCAGAAGATCGCGTTCGGCGTTTGCGGTCCCGAGAACAATCTGGCCGCCGCCTCGCGCCCCCACGCCTCGGCTGACTTTTGACTTTGGCCGTTCTTCGTGTCGGTCTTGATCCAGGCCGGTCGCCGAGGTGTTCGGCGGCGCGTTTCATTGAAGGAGCCGACCACTACCTTGAAAAAACCCAAAAACCGCCAAGACGCTGATGGTGACGACTAAACTGTCCGTTAGACATGCGTTCTCCCTTGAAAGACTAGTCGACGAAACCACGCCGATAAGGAGATAACCTTGACCTGGATCAGCCAGACACGACAAATCCGGGCGACGCAGTCCTTCGAGCGACAGGGGCTTTTCACAAATCTACGTCAAGCGCGGCTTAGCTAAGCTAGCTGTGGAGCCTCAGCAGGTTGTTCCCGAGCAAGCCGACTCGGCTGACGACCGGCATCCGCACAGTCGTCGGCACAGCGATCTGGGTCAGCGTTCCGGCTTGTCGTCCCGGTCGATGAGGATGCGCTCAGCGGCCCCGTGAAGATCCTCATATTGACCACTCCTCAAGGCCCACAGAAAGCCGGACAGCCCCAGCGCGCCAAGGAACAGAGCTGCTGGTATGAGGTAGACGAGCGTCGTCATGACGGGTGCACCGATGCGCGAATGCCCGAACGCGTTGCCGAGGGAGCCCTCGTCACCGCGGCGAGCACAAAACCCTGCAGGCGCAACGCATTTCCGATGACAAGCAGCGACGAAGCAGACATCGCGATTGCCGCGATCAGCGGCGTGACGTGCCCCAGAATGGCGATCGGCACGGCGATGGTGTTGTAGACGATTGCGATGGCGATGTTTTGCCGGATCAGTCGTCCGGCCTTTCGCGAGACGTCGAGGGCAAGGGGTACTGCCGAAAGGCTTTCGCGCAGGAACACGAAATCCGCTGCTTTGCGGCCGACATCGGCCGCCGTGGCTGGAGCGATCGAGATGTGTGCCGCGCCCAGCGCAGGGGTGTCGTTGAGGCCGTCGCCAACCATCAGCACCTTGTGGCCGTCCTTCGCCAGTGTTTCGATATACTCGACCTTGCCCGACGGAAGCAGCGCCGGAACAAAGTGATGGATGCCCAACGTCGCGGCTACCTCGCCGCAGGCAGCTGCGGTATCGCCCGACAGCATTTCCACGGAAACCCGGGCGTTGTTCAATTGCTCGATGGCCGCTCTGGCGTCTGCACGCAGCGCGTCCTCGAAGACAAAGGACGCGACAATGATCCCATCCTTGGTCAGAACCGTTCCGCCGTATCTGCTTTCGCCGGCGGCTCGGGCCCCGGCCCAGCCGCGCCGGCCAAGCCGCCAGGTGCTGCCAGCGGCGGTGGCTTCGATCCCGAAACCAGGGTGCTCGCTGACGGACTCGACCTTCGGCTCACCGGCAAAACCCGCACAGCCGGCTATGGCCCTTGAGAACGGGTGGCGGGAATGCGCTGCCATGTCGGCAGCGATTGCCAGCATGGCCGAATCGATGGACGACGCGTTGACGAGCCGGGGCTGTCCGAGCGTAAGCGTGCCGGTCTTGTCGAACATCGCCGTATCGACTGCCGCCAACCGCTCCATAGCGGAGCCGTCCTTGACCATGATCCCGCTTTCGAACAGGCGCCGCGCGGCGACCACCTGCACGATCGGCACTGCAAGGCCGAGCGCACATGGGCATGTGATGATGAGGACGGCGATGGCGATCGTCATTGCCCGGTGCCAGTCGCCGGTCGCCGCCATCCAGCCCGCGAACGTCACGAAGGCGGTAAGGTGAACCACTGGCGCATACAGCGCTGAAACGCGGTCGGCAATCTGGCGATAATGCGCGCGACCCCCCTCAGCGGCTTCCATCAGCCGAACCATTTCTGCCAGGAAAGAGTCCTTGGCGGCGGCTGTGGCCTCGATGGTCAGCGGGCCGGTGAGATTGAGCGTGCCGCCCTGCACCGATTCCCCCAATGCCACGGTTCTGGGTGTGCTCTCGCCGGAAACCAGGGAACAGTCGAGGTCCGAAGTGCCCCGAACGATCTTGCCGTCGACCGGGATCCTTTCGCCGGCCGCGATCAGCAATTGCACGCCGGGTTCGATATCGCCGACCGGCAGGTAGTCGCGCGTGCCGTCGTCGCGCAGCACCATGGCGCCCCGCGCCGCCAGCCGTGACAGGCCGTTCACGGCGGTCCGGGCACGCTCGCGCATCACGTGATCCAGCGTGCGTCCGATCAACAGGAAGAACAGCAGCGATACCGACGCATCGAAATAGGCGTGGTCGCCATGGTTGATGGTCTCGTAGAGGCTCATCGCGTAGGCGAGCGAAACGCCAACCGCAATCGGCACGTCCATGTTCATGCGACCGTGGCGCAACGCGTTCCAAGCCGAGCGGAAATAGATGCCACCGGCGAAGGCTAGCGCGGGGATGGCGATCAGCGCCGAGACCCAATGGAACAGGTCGCGGGTCGCGCCTTCGGCACCGGACCAGACCGAGACGGAAAGCAGCATAATGTTGCCCGCCGCAAAGCCCGCGACCGCGACGGCTCGGATCAGCTCCGAAAGCGTTCTGTCCTTCTCGCCAACCTCGGGGTCGAACAGATGCGCCTGGTAGCCCAGCCGTCCAAGCGCGGCGACGAATGGCGGAACCTCGTCGCCCCGCCACCGGATCGATACGCGTTTCGTCGACAGGTTGACGCGGGCGCCCTCGACCCGATCCAGCTTTCCAAGCGCCGTTTCGATCGCCTGGATGCAGGCTGCGCAATGAACCGCCGGCACTGAAAGATCGGTCTGGCGAATATCGTCGCCGAGCGAGCGGCTCGCTAATTTGATCTCCTGGCTCGACGGCAGGACGGATGTGACCCTGTCCAGATCCAGCGCCATTTCGGCACCGGGCGCACAGCAGCTCATTGCAGCGCCCCCTGGGAGATCATGATCCGGCGAACTTGGCGATAGGGTTCCGCGAGGCCGGCATCGGCGTCGACTTCGACGATCCAGACGCCATCCCTTGGCGTGTGCTGCGCGGCAAATTCCTGGCCCGAGCTAAGGGCAAGAGTGACAGCCTTGTCCCCGGCCTCGTAGGCGGGATGGCGAAACAGCACCTTGACGCCATGCAGGGGAACCGGCTTGCCGTCGGCATCGCTGAGGCTGTAGCGGACTTCACCCCCTGCGATCGTCAATTTGCCAGTCCAGCCAAGTGCAGCCTGTACACGACCTTCCTCAGCCTTTTGGTTGAACTGCTGGCTGGCCACGTAGGTGTTTTCGACGACAAGGCCGGTCCAGCTGGTGTTGGCGAGTGTCGCCATGGTCAGATTGACGCCTATGACCACACCAAAAAAGGCAAGAATGGTGGCCAACATATGCCTGCCAGTGAATTCGCGGGGCTCTCGCGTATCGACGCTCATCTGGCGGTCTCCGGTGCGTTGAAAGTGGCCGTGTATTCGTCGGACTCGAAGCTCGCCTTGTCCTCAACCCGGAACTTGAAGGTTTGCACTATGCCCTCCACCTGGTTCGCCGGCTGGCGCACGAAAACCTTCAGCATCTTCAGCCGATCGGGTTCGGCCGGAATGGCGAAGGAGCGGCCTGCAGGCAGGTCGATGCCGACAATGCTCATTTCGGCTCCCGGCAAGCCCTGCATCGCGACGACAATCGTCCTTGGCTCGGGGACCATGTTGAGCAGCTTGACGGTATAGCCGTTGCGGATGGAGCCGTCGGACAGCGTGACGAACTGCGGGTTGCGGTCGTGCAGAACGTTGACCTCGAGCCGCTCGCGCGTCAGCAGCGAATAGAGCAGCGCGAGCCCGATCGCCGACCACGCGCCCATGTAGACGAAGGTGCGCGGCCGAAAGGTCTTGCGAATATGGAAATGGGCCAACCTGTCGGAGAACGTGCCGTCAGCAGTCCGCACGAGCGACGGGTTCACCGGGCCGGAGCCGCCGGCGGTGGCCACCGCTATGTTGGCGTTGTAATCGGACAGGGTCGTGTAGGAGATCAGCCCGCGCTCCTTGCCAAGCTTGTGCATGACGCTGTCGCAGGTGTCGATGCAGAGCGCGCAAGTGATGCATTCGAGCTGCTGGCCATCGCGAATATCAATCCCCATGGGGCAGACCGCGACACAGGCATTGCAATCGACGCAGTCTCCGACCAACTGCCCCGCGGCCTGGACCTTCTTGGCGTGACGAGACCGAGGTTCGCCGCGCCAGTCATTGTAGGTAACGGTGAGAGAATTTTCGTCGAGCATGGCCGCCTGGATGCGCGGCCATGGACACATGTAGGTGCAGACCTGCTCGCGCATCAGCCCGCCGAATGTGTAGGTGGTCGCCGTCAGCACGGATATGGTGATGTAGGCGACGGGCGCGGCGGTGCCGGTGAAGACCTCGCCAATCAGAGTTGGCGCATCGGCGAAATAGAAGATCCAGGCGCCGCCGGTTGCCGCCGCAATGACCAGCCAGATGGCGTGCTTCGATACGCGCAGCACGAGCTTACGCGTGGTCCAGGGGCCGGCGTCGAGCTTCATGCGAGCGTTGCGATCGCCTTCGATCGCGCGCTCCACCACCAGAAACAAGTCGACCCAGACGGTCTGCGGGCAGGTATAACCGCACCAGGCCCGGCCAACCGTCGATGTGATCAGGAAAAGGCCGATTCCGGCCATGACCAACAGGCCGGCGACATAGTAGAATTCCTGCGGCCATATCTCGATGAAGAAGAAGTAGAAACGGCGGCTGGCAAGATCGACCAGCACGGCCTGGTCCGGGGCAAACGGCCCCCGGTCCCACCGCAGCCAGGGCGTCAGATAGTAGATGCCCAGCGTGATCACCATCACCAGCCATTTGAAGCGGCGGAAACTGCCCGAGGCCCGCTTGGGAAAGATCTTCTTGCGTGGGGCATAGAGCGGCTGACGGGACTTGGTGGAGTTGACCGCTTCGGCTTCGAGCCGTTCTACCGTTTTATCCAGCACGTGCATCTCCACTCGCGCGCAGCCGATGACATTGCCGTTCAACCGGACTCCTCTGCTTCGGCTGACGTCCGGAATGCTACGTTGAGCAAGCTTTGCCGCGGGCAGCGCCGCGTTGATGCAGGTCAATCGCCGCATGCCGGAATGGTGTCGAGGCCCGGCTCGCGCCGGGCCTCGTCGCTTGGCGGGGGAGGGCCGAGAATAGGCTTCCGTTCCTATTCTCCGCCGCCAAGCGAATGGATGTAGACGGCGAGTTCCTTGACCTTGGTCTCGCCGAGACGCCCGATCCAGGCCGGCATGACGCCGTGCTTCGGCGCGCGAACCTGCGCGGCAATAGCCGTCTCGCCCGGTCCATAGAGCCAGATCGCGTCGGTCAGGTCGGGTGCGCCGAGCTCCTTGTTGCCTTTTGCATTCTCACCATGACAGGCGGCACAATTCTCGGCGAAAACATTGGCGCCGGGTTCGATCAGACTTGCGTCCCCGACCAGGCCGGACAGGCTGGCAACGTAGGTGCTGACCTGCGCGATCTGATCGGCCGTGATGATGTCACCAAAAGCCGGCATTTCCGACACGCGCGTATCCGGGTCGGATGCGAAGCGGATGCCGTGCGTAATCGTCTGCTGGATCTGTTCGGCCTTGCCGCCCCACAGCCAGTCGTCGTCATTGAGGTTCGGAAAGCCCTTGGACCCTTGCGCGCCGGAGCCATGGCACTGCACGCAATTGACCCTGAATGCCGCACCGCCGGCAGCGACAGCGAACTCGCGCAATGCGTCGTCGGCAGCAATCTCGGAGACGGTTTTCGATTCCACCGCCGCGACATATTTGGCCTTGGCGGCTTCGGCGGCTGCCAGTTCATTCTTGACGTGGTTGCGGCTCGAATAGCCGAGCACACCTCTGGTCGCGGAAGTAAGCATTGGCCATGCCGGATAGGCGATGGTGTAGCCGATCGCCCAGACAATGGTGATGTAAAAGGTCGTGACCCACCAGCGCGGAAGTGGGTTGTTGAGCTCTCGGATGCCATCCCACTCATGGCCGGTCGTTGAGATGCCCGAGACCTCGTCGATGTGCTCGCTGCTCATGATCAATCGTCCTTGAGAGGAATTCGAGCGGCTTCGTCAGCTTGCCTGCGGCCGCCAGGGCGAAGCGCGAAGGCAACGCATCCGACGAAGAAGAGCGCCATCGCGAGCAGGCCCCAACTGTCGGCGAACTCCCGCATCAAATTGTAGTCCATGGTCGTTGTCCTCAGCGGTAGCCGGCAGCTTCGTCATAGGTCTTGAAATCGACCAGCGTGCCGAGCATCTGCAGGTAAGCGACCAAGGCGTCCATTTCGGTGACCTGCTGCGGATTGCCGTCGAAGTCGCCGAGCTTGGCCTTGGGGTAGCGCGCTTCAAGGCCGGACGTATCGACGTTGGGATCCGCCTGCGCCATCAGATCGACGTTGGCGTTGGCGATCATGTCATCGGAGTAATGGACGCCGACACGCCTGTTTGCGATCAGATGCGTCGAGAAATCCTTCACGTCGATCGCCGTATCCTTCAGGAACGCATAGCTCGGCATGATCGATTCCGGCACCACCGAACGCGGCTCGGTAAGATGCTGTACGTGCCATCCGTTCGAGTAGCGGTCGCCGACCCGGGCGAGATCCGGCCCGGTGCGCTTCGAGCCCCATTGGAACGGGTGATCGTACATCGACTCGGCGGCCAGGCTGTAGTGACCGTAGCGCTCGACCTCGTCGCGGAACGGCCTGATCATCTGGCTGTGACAGAGGTAGCAGCCCTCGCGCACATAGATGTTGCGTCCGGCGAGCTCGAGCGGCGAATAGGGCCGCATGCCTTCGACCTTCTCGATAGTATTGTCGAGGTAGAAGAGCGGCGCGATCTCGACGATGCCGCCAACCGTCACCACAAGAAGGGAACCAACGAGAAGAAGCGTAGCGTTCTTCTCGATGACCGCGTGTTTGTCCATCAAGCCCATTTTCTGGCTCCTGATCGCGCAGGCCGGAGGGCGGGGATGGAGCCCGGCATTGGCTCCTCCTCGCGCTGGTAGCCGAGGATGGTCATGGCGATGTTCCACGCCATGATCAGGGCGCCAGACAGGTACATCGCGCCGCCGATGGCACGCATGATGTAGTAGGGATGCATGGCGGCGACGGTTTCGGCGAAGGAGTAGACCAGGAAGCCCTGCTCGTCGTATTCGCGCCACATCAGGCCTTGCATGATGCCGGAGACCCACATCACCGCCGCGTAAACGACGATTCCGAGCGTCGCCAGCCAGAAGTGCCAGGTAACGAGCCGCAGCGAATAGAGCCGCTCGCGGTTCCACAGCTTCGGCACCATGTAATAGATCGCGCCGAACGAGATCATGCCGACCCAGCCGAGCGCGCCGGAATGGACATGCCCGATCGTCCAGTCGGTATAGTGCGACAGCGAGTTGACCGTCTTGATCGACATCATCGGGCCCTCGAAGGTCGACATGCCGTAGAAGGCGACGGCCATCACCATCATGCGGATGATCGGGTCGGTTCGCAGCTTGTCCCAGGCGCCGGACAGCGTCATCAGGCCATTGATCATGCCACCCCAGGAGGGCATCCAAAGCATGATCGAAAACGCCATGCCGAGCGTCTGCGCCCAGTCGGGCAAGGCAGTGTAATGGAGGTGGTGCGGACCTGCCCAGATGTAGAGGAAGATCAGTGCCCAGAAGTGGATGATCGAAAGGCGGTAGGAATAGACCGGCCGGTTCGCCTGCTTGGGCACGAAATAATACATCATGCCGAGGAAGCCGGCAGTGAGAAAGAAGCCGACGGCGTTATGGCCGTACCACCACTGCGTCAAGGCATCCTGGACGCCGGAGAAGGCGGAGTAGCTCTTTGAGCCCAGGAAGGAGACGGGAATCGACAGGTTGTTGATCACATGCAGCATCGCGATGGTCACGATGAAGGACAGATAGAACCAGTTGGCGACGTAGATGTGCGGTTCCTTGCGCTTCAGGATGGTGCCGAGAAACAGGATGAGATAGGCGACCCAGACGATGGTCAGCCATATGTCCACATACCATTCGGGTTCGGCATACTCGCGGCTCTCGGTGATGCCGAGCAGGTAGCCGGTCGCGGCCATGACGATGAAAAGCTGATAGCCCCAGAACACGAACCAGGCGAGATCGCCCCCGAACAGCCGGGCGCGACAGGTACGCTGTACGACGTACAAGGATGTGCAAAGCAGCGCATTGCCGCCGAAGGCAAAAACGACACCCGACGTGTGCAAGGGCCGCAGGCGGCCGAAGTTGAGCCAGGGCTCGACGTTGAGATCCGGATAGGCAAGCTGCAGGGCGATCACCACACCGACCAGCATGCCGACGACACCCCAGAACATGGTGGCGATGGCGCCGTAGCGGATTGGCCCATCCATGTAGGCAGAAGGATCGACTGGTGCCGTCGCCGCGAAGCTCGTGTTGCGCAGAAGGATGGCGATAAAGCCAAGCAGCACGATCAACAGCACCCACATATGCTGCCGAAAAGGCTCGTCCACACCAAAGCCGGCGGCCACCAGCGCCACAAACGCAAAAAGGCCCAAAGCGACGATTTCTGTGCCGAATCTCATGACATGTCCCGACCTCGGATTCCGATGCGCGGGCGCCAATCCGCGGTGCATTAATTCCGCAGCCGCCGCCTACTCGCCCTGATCCATGTCAGGGCCACACGATTTTGCTTCGGGCAGATCGAGCTCGGTGCAATCAGAAGTTGGCGATTGAACGAGGAAACGCAGCACAGGCCGCCCGCTCATGGACAAAGTCCGGCGTCCCCCCGGGCGGGGCCGGAGCGGAGGCGTTCCGGGCGATGTAACGAAGCGTCCATTGGGAAAAGCTGCGGCTCTGCGACGCGCTGGAAAGTATTGCCGATGCCTTGCCAAGCGTCGATCGCCTGAAGTGCCTCGGCACGGCCAACGCAATCCTCCCATTGTTGCGCAAACGTTCATCAATATGAAGAAACGATCGTCTTTCCCGCCTACGAGGCCGCTGTCGTCGGCCGCGACGCCAGCCTCGCCTCTAACCGGCGGTTGCGCGCCCAGCGAAGACGAGTGCTTTGCCGGCGATGTGACCGAAATTCTGCTAGCGATCGGCCATGGCGAGACGGTGGAGAATGCGGAAGCCGTCGGTTTCATTATGCGCGGCTTCTTCGTGAGCCTTCGCCGGCATATCGCTTTTGAACGCGAACATGACCTGCCGCGGATCGAAGCAAGCGACGCAGGCCCCGCCGCTTAGGTCTCATTTAAAGGGCGGTTGCGCCTCGGCCGCCGCAGCGCTGCTCCAGCCGGCTAATGCTGTCCACCGTGACATGGCGATTGTTCTCGATCCGGATTACGCCGTCCATTCTCAGTCTGGTCAGCTGGCGGCTCACGGTCTCGTTTGTAAGTCCAAGGAAATCAGAGATGTCGGCACGCGTCAGCGGCAGATCGAAGCACGCCGACCTGGTCGCCGGGTCAACACTGGAATCGATATTCCGGGCGATCATGAGGAGAAAGCTCGCCACCTTCTCCAGTGCGGTCTTGCGCCCCAGAGTCACCATCCATTCGCGTGCCTCGTCGAGCTCGTTCAGCGTCTGCTTGAGCAGGCGATGCTCAAGTTCCGGTGATTCCTTCATCATCCGTTCGATGGCCGCCCTCGGAAACGAGCACAGCGAGACAGCGGTTGCCGCTTCCGCATTGATCGCGCTTTCCGCCTTGAAGGGCCGTCCCAGAAAATCCGGTGCGAACTGGAGGCCGACGATCTGCTGGCGGCCGTCCGAAAGGCTCTTCGTCAGCTTCACCACGCCTGAAAGCACGTTTGAATAGCTGTCGACGGCCTCGGCGTCGCCGATCAGTTCGACCCCCGGCTCGATCTTGCGCCGCGACGAAGTCTTGGCGAGCCGCGCCAAATGGTCTGGATCGAGCGCACCGCAGACGCCGCGGTGCCGTGCCTCGCAAGGTAGGCAAAGAACGGGAATGCCGGAACTGTGAATATCCTGCCGTACTGTCATTCGATCGCTCTACCGATCCCAAGTGCCGGCAGGATAGCAATCGACGGTAGAAAAATCCTTGCGGCAGTTTGTCCGTGCTGGAGGTTGACCGAAATCAGGGCTTTGGCTGGTCGACGCGTCCAGAGTTCCGGCGACGCAAACACGGTGGACCACGACATGCGACCGGAATTAGCTGCCAGACTTGGCGAGAACGTCCCCCGCTACACCAGTTACCCGACCGCGCCGCATTTCCATCCGGGCGTCGACGCGGCGGTCCAGAAAGGCTGGTTGGAGTCGCTCGAAGGTGGTGACGAGATATCGCTTTACCTGCATATTCCCTATTGCGACAGGCTCTGCTGGTTCTGTGCGTGCCATACCAAGCAGACGCGTCACTATGAGCCGGTCACCGCATTTCTGCGTTCGCTGTATGCGGAGATCGCGACGATTGCCGGTCATGTCAGAGGCAAGGCCTCCGTCCGTGCAATCCACTTCGGCGGCGGTTCACCGACCATGCTGAAGCCCGAGGATATGGTGGCCTTGGGAACTGTCCTGCGGGACAACTTCGATTTTCTTCCGAATACGAAAATCAGCGTCGAGATCGATCCCAACGATATGGACGATGCACGTCTCGATGCGCTCGCCGAGATCGGGATGACGCGGGCGAGCCTCGGCGTCCAGGATTTCGATCCGAAAGTGCAAAAGGCGATCAACCGCGAGCAAAGCTTTTTGCAGACCAAGACAGTCGTCGATGGAGTTCGTTCTCGCGGCGTCGAATCGGTCAATCTGGACCTGCTCTACGGCCTGCCGCATCAGACCCGGGAGAGCGTCTGTTCCACCCTGGCGCAGGCACTGACCCTGGAACCGGACAGGATGGCGCTGTTCGGCTACGCTCACGTGCCCTGGTTCAAGAAGCATCAAACGATGATCGACGAGGCATGGCTCCCCGGTCCCACGGAGCGGTTTGCCCAATCGCAACTCGCCGCACGAGCGATTGTGGACAAGGGATACGAAGCAATCGGGCTCGACCATTTCGCCAAGCCGGGCGATGCGCTGGCGCTTGCGTCGCACACAGGGGCTTTGCATCGCAATTTCCAAGGCTACACAGAGGATCGCTGCGAGACATTGATCGGCCTTGGCCCTTCGTCCATCAGCCGATTTCGCCAAGGTTACGCGCAGAACATGCCTTCGACCGCTGAGTACGGACGTATGGTCGCCAATGGCGGGCTGGCCGCCGTCCGCGGCATCGCCTTTTCCGACGACGATCGCGTCCGTGGCTGGATCATCGAGCGGCTGATGTGCGATTTCGCCTTCTCGGCGATCGACCTGGTGGAGCGCTTCGGGGAAGCCGGCCAAAAGCTCCTTATTCAGGCAAGCTCAATCGCCGTTCAGGATCCTGCTCGAGTGCTTGAACTCCAAGGCGACAGTTTCGTCGTGCTGGCGAAAAGTCGTCCCTTCGTGAGGAGCATTGCGGCGAAGTTCGACAAATATTTCGAAAGTGGAACGGCCAGGCACTCGGTGGCAGTCTGAGCATCGCAGAGGAACGGTCACGGAGCGAAGCCATACCGTGTGCGCGATGATGTCGGAGGAAGCGATGGCGCTTGTGGCTGCCGGGCGAGGTATTCATCAGCGACCAAGAGCTGGGCAATCGTGATTGTGGTGACCGCGAGCCACAATAAGTTTGTCCCGTACCTTACAATGATTCATCATGGCGTTTACCTCGGCAATCACGAGATCCGGCGTGATGTCGAACTTACAGCGGACTTTGACCGGACAGCGCCGCACTTTGTCCAGACCACATCCGCGACATTCAATAACACTCATAAGCATGCTGACCAAGGGACCTCGAAACCCCCAAATTTCCGGTAGATGTGACGCGGTGAAAATGCCGATAGTAGGGCGGCCAAGCTGGGCAGCGACATGCCCAGTGCCTGAATTGTTCGACACGACGAGCGCGGCCGAATTCACGAGATGATTGAATTCCAATTCTGACAAGTCGACAGCCATCCGAATGTCCGCGGCTCCACGATCGCGAGCTATCTTTGCAACCTCCTCAAGCGCTTCCAGGCTTTCGCCGCGGCCGACGAGGACCACCTCACCACGGGTCGACAGAGCAGCGACAAGTTTGCCAAAATTTTCAATCGGCCAATCTCGCAGGCTGGAATTCGAGAACGGAGCCACGACGATCGGGGCCTTGCCTGTTGTCGAACTCTGTCGGTGACCCGCTTCGCTTTCGCCGTCGAAATAGGCCGCTGCCTTTGCGACCAGAAAGAGGAGGATTTCTGACACATGCTGGAGACGCACCTGCTTACGGTCAATGAACCAATCAAGCCATCTGCGAGGGATTTTGTTGGCAATCCCTATGTTTTGGGCCAGCTTGTAGAAAATGGCTCTGCGCAATTTCAGATTGAATGGCGCTATCGCAATATCGATCTGATGCATGCGGTACGGATCAACTATTGCCGCACGGTGCCTGGCGGGGACTTCAAGCAAGATCGGCCTTGTTTCATCCGGAACACGCATATCAATGGCAAGATCAAACTCGCCGGTCAGCAGCGGCCTTATGTCGGCCGCTTCTTTGCGCGTTTTGTCCTTTGGGCTGCGAGGAAAAAAGTCAAAAGCAACGTAATCGTCGGCGAGGTCGAACTGTTTTGCAGTATCGATGTTCCAGCTTCCCACCACCAGCGTAATGTGGGCATGCGCAAAACGCTGACGCAGGTCCTTCAGGGGCCCTAGAGACATCCAAAAGTCGCCGACATGATCAAGCTTGAGGGCCAAAATTCTCATCTTTGCGCTTGACTGTTCCGGCTCTTCCCAGCTGCGGTATATAATTTGATTGCCGTCGTGCTTTGTAAAATATCCCATTGCCATTCCGAAGATAATACGGATAACACTGATAGCCCAGTGATGCCTGTGTAGGTTGAAGTGCTTCCCGTTTTGTCCGCGTCAACAAATTAACTCGGCAATGTTACGTTAAACGAGTCTGAAACGACTGTTGATTGCCGTATCTCGCCGCCGCGAGTGAGGGAGGAATTCCGGCGTCCAGCCTCGTTCGGTCGGGAAAGCTTTGCCGACCTGCGACGGCAATGAAGGGCGGAAAGATCGGCTATCGGATTTCTTTGCGGGAAACGCAGGTGCGGGCTGGTATGGATGAGTTAGGCCTAGGTGGCGCTGGGCCGTTCAACCGTTCTGACAGTGAACCGACTGTCCGCTAATTACACCTGCCTGAACGAGAAGTCGGAGCGTTCGAAATGGTCGGCCTGCTGCAACTCATTTTCCCACCACAACTTCCAGCGCACGTCTGAGCTCATGGAAAGATTTTCTCCTTTCGGGCTCTTTTTCACGCGACAGAGGCAGCGGGTGATCGGTGCGTGTCCAGTGCCGTCGTCAATGCGAGATTCCGGAAGATTGATAAAATCGTTTGTTTGGATGGAAGCGCATCCACGCCATGGATAGTTGGATGCCGACTGCGATCAGCCTGGGATCAACACGGCTGGCCACGTTCTCGGTGCCGATACCAGAAGTCCGCAAGTACCCGGCAGCGCCGTCAAATGTGGGCCAACCCGGCCAACCGAAGATCCGCAGGCGCAGTTCCAGTACAAAGCAGGCGCAGGCTAGACGGCCCTCTTGTTGCCCCAGAGCAGAACGTGCAGCTGCGGCAGCACGCGGGCTTCGAACCACCTGTCACGGGTGACCTTTTCAACCAGCCACTCCATGCGTTTCATTATTCCGTCCAGGTCGACAGACGCGTCTTCGTTGCCAGGACGTGGCGGCGTGTGATTGCCGGGTTGCAGATAGACCGGAAGGCGCGGAAATCGCGCGGCGGCGTCTTTCGCGTAGACGTAGTCACTCTCGTCGAAAACAACGAGCTTGAGCACGATTTGCGGCTTCTCCTGCGCCGCATCGACGCACGCCTCGACAGCGGCCCAATCGGTCCTCATTTCGCTTGACGGCGGCTTTGGGCTGAGGATCAGCACGTCAAGGTCGGCAAACCAGTCCCTGACCACGGAACCTTGGGTTTCCAGCGCAAAACGGTAACCTTCACCATGGCCTCGCTCGATGAGCGCACCGAGCGGCTGGATGGCCGGATTGCCGCCTGACAGCGACACCATCACCGGGCGGCCGCCGGAAAGCGCAACCACGTTTTGCCACACTGCGCCGATGGACATCATCTCCCATTCATGGCGGAATTGATTGTCCACCGCATGGAGGCTGTCGCACCAGGAACAGCGATAGTCACACCCGCCGGTTCTGATGAAGACCGTCGGCAAACCGATGAGCACGCCCTCGCCCTGGATCGTCGGCCCGAAAATCTCGCTCACGCGAATTGCGGGATGCGTATCGGTCATGGCCGGTACTCTGCCCAGGTTTTCGGTGTTTCGCTCACCCGCACGGCCGAGGTTTCGGGCAGGCGTGCCTTGCACCATTCATAAAAATGTCTGGCCAGGTATTCCGCGGTGACTTGCTCATGTCCCAGCACGTCGTTGAGATGTCGATGGTCGAAGCTCTCGTCGATATAGCGTTTGAGCGGCGCCAAATCATGATAGTCGCGCACGAAGCCGTGCTCGTTCAGTTCCTTCGCCGAAATCTCCACTTCGACGATGTAGTTATGCCCGTGCAGGCGCGCACACTGGTGGTCGGGCGGCAAGGACGTGAGCTGATGCGAGGCCGAGAAATGGAATTCCTTGGTGATGCGGAACATTACGCGCTTCTCCTCCGCAGCGCGTGGAGCCAGAAGTCGGAGTCCTCGTAATCGGTGGGGTCCGGGTGCCCAGAGAGATGAAACGCCTCGCGCCGCTCGACGCAGGTCCCGCACCGTCCACAGTGACACTCGCCGCCCTTGTAGCAGGACCAGGTCTCCGCAAATGGCGTGCCGTATGTTGCTCCATCCCTAACAATGTCCGCCTTCGTGAGATTCACGTAGGGCGCATAAAGGCGAATCTTCGCGTAGCCGTCGAGCGCGCGGTCTTGCATCATCTGGAAAGCGTCGATGAAGGCTGGCCGGCAGTCCGGATAGATGAAATGATCCCCACCATGCACGGCCGTCGCGACTGCTTCGGCCTGGTGCGCTGCGGCGAAGCCGAAGGCGGTGGCCAACATGATGGCGTTCCGGTTCGGCACCACCGTCACCTTCATCGTGTCTTCGGCGTAGTGCCCGTCCGGCACATCCACACTGTCTGTCAGCGCGGAGCCGGAAAGGCCGCGACCGATTTCGCGGATGTCGATGATGCGATGCGGGACGTTCAGACGCTCAGCGCAAAGGGCGGCGAAGCCCAATTCCTTCCGGTGCCGTTGGCCGTAATCGAAAGATAGGAGGCCGGCGAGCTCGTACTCCGCTGCCACCTTGTGAGCAAGAGTAACGGAGTCCAATCCGCCGGAGCAGACGACGAGAGTCTTCATCATTGGGTCCTTGTTTTAACCGGGTAGGCTGCGACCGGAGATTTCTCTGCGCTCCCAGTACTTCAGGAAATCCATTTTGTGAAGTAAACGGGGGACGAGTTTCATGCGCTGACGTGCCGCCGTGTGCAAGGCGCCCTCACGCGGTGAGCCTGCAAGGAACACGGACTAGCGAAACGGCACGCTTCAGTGGATGTTCAAAGGCGAGCGTACCAGAATATGCTCTGAAGGAGGTCCGGATCTTCGGGAACAATCTTCTCGACGCTTCAATCAAGCGCCCGGCGGTCCCGAGCTTCGAGGGACGCTGCCGCGAGGGTTTCCTGTACAAGACGGCGCGAGGGTGGGCTTGCCGCCAAGAACGGATTTACCAGGTGGGGTGTTTTTCGCAGCCATGCCGAAATGCAGATGTCTGGAATGATCACGACATCAATTGTCGCGGCAACTTGGCTGGCCGGCTCTTCGGGTCCCGTAGATCCCGCGCATTCCGCTTCAGGATCGGTTCGAACCGGAGCACCCCCTCGGTCAGTGGCCGACCGGCAAACCCAAACTAAATGTTCGGTTCGTGACACGACATCTGTGAAAAGCCGTGTGCGTCGATTGCAATCACCCCCGTGTTGCGCGCAGTTACCTTATGGCAGTGGATGAACTGGATTTGATGGTTTTCCAGATGGCGGTCGAAAGCGTCCGCTCGCTCTCCTTAAGCTTCGCTGAAAAAGCCGCGGAGATAGCCACCAGGAGCCGCGGTATCCTGCTTTTCGACGTGCGGGTCGACGGTGACGCGGAGGTCCAGCGGGTCGCAGCCATCCGATATCAGGGCGACCAGACCGGCGTGCTGGCGTTGGACAGACAGGGCCTTGTTACCCACCATTGCATCGTCAATGGTACTTTCTCACATTTCATTGCGCCCTTGGAGAACTGGACCAGCATGCCTCTGTCGATGCAGGCCAAGATCGATGCCAACGGCCATGCCAGTCTCTTCCTCGGGGCCTTGCGAAATGCCGGACATATGCCGGGCAGCTAGCATTTGGCTAGAATGCATCTGTGGATTTTTGGATCCGCATCGGTGCCGACATCGCAAATGGCACGCGGGTGAGCACCAAAACTGGCGGCACCCATGGCGATCGGCTTGACTCGCTGGAGGAAGCGCAAGTCCTCGGGCGCCAGGCAGAGGCGCAAGCGACGGTCGAACACTGGCTGGCTGCTCGGGATCTGATCGAGGCGTAGTCGGACAAGGAAGCGTTGTGGCCTATGTCGACGTTCCTAGAAGCGCGCCGGCAGCCTGGGCGGGGGCTTGGGGTTAGACTGCCAGCGCACGCATGAAGAGCGGCCCCTTTTCGCGGTTCCGACACCCATAGTTAACCCGGCAGCGTCTGGGTGCCCGCTGTGCTCTTGTCAGAGGTGCGCGATGCCGGCCATGTCGGCCGATCCTGCCCAACGTGGTGGGCCGCTCTCGTCGGCCAACTTGATGCTCCAGCCAGTATCGCCTTGCCGACCAGCATGAGTTCGCCGTTAGCAATCGTTCGTCGCACGTGTGGCAGCACTCCGGGCGGCTATATCACCTAAGACAGCATGAAGAAGCGTTCCAACTTCCTGTTCGGCGAGCCCGGGTGCAATTCCTGATTCGAACAGTTGGACGAGAATTCTCTTGGCGGTACTGCGCCAGAAGGCATTCGCGTCCTCCCCGTTCTTCGTTTCCAGGATCCGGGCGCTTTTTTTGACGGTGCTCAGCAACGGAATTAAGCTTCGACTATCAGTCGCAAACTACACATCACAAGGTAGCGGATCTTCCACTCCCTTGCAGATTGTCCGACTGATCACGCGGCGTCCGATATGTCCGACTCTGCCTCAAGAATTCCCACAGGTATGGACAGCGATCTCGCTATCCGATCCCGATAGCCCTTGTTGTACCTCAGACCCGACTCGATGTTTTGGATTTCCTCAGCAGCAAGCCCGCACGCCACCGCGAGGTCTTCAATCGAATATCCAAGGTGCTCACGATAAGCGCGGATGATGTGGGTCCCCTCTGACATGGCCGTCAAGACTGGCTCGGGAATGCGCGAATCCTTCATAGACACCTCCAAGAAGATAAGGAGCGCCTGATAAATCGGGAGATTTCCTCCCCGACCTGGCGCACCCAGCAAATCAGAAAATGGACGTCGATTCGGCCGGACCGGCCTCATCCATGGAATGGGCCACCTGAAACTGGCAGCCGGGTCGAAATATGGCGGCTCACCTGCTTCTGATCAAGTTTCAAGAACCTTCCTGCCCTGAGATGACCTGATCGACTGTACCGCATTCGTCCTGCGATCCCACGCGACTCATCCTCGCCGATGGCTTTCTTGAACAGCAACTCAAACTCCCCCTGCCGCCGCCTCCAGTGGCTATTCGCGGCACCGTCCACCCAGCCTAGCGGACACTGATACCTTCGACCAATTTCCGCCGCCGATGCAGCGAAAAACGCGCTTATGTTTGAATCACACATCGATCACCGCTGTTAACCAAATTTTTTAAGCCGCCGATCCTTATTCGCAAAGCCGAAATGGCCGCGGGCTTCTGTGCTGACGTCGGCTTGAGCAAGCCGATCCGGCTGCCCTGCGCAATCGCCCGACCTGCCGAAAAAAGGATGGCGATTGTCATGGATACGGCGACCGCGAGTTTCCCGAAATTGCAGCGAACAATAATGGTCATCTGGATTTCGTCCGAGCTGCGGTTCTAGACAGGTGTTGGCGCTTTCGGATGGACGAGCATCGCCACCTATAAAAGCGTCACAATCATTCGACGGTGACCGATTTTGCGAGATTGCGCGGCTGGTCGACATCTGTGCCCATGTAGAGCGCCGTGTGGTAGGCAAGAAGCTGTATCGGCAGCGAGAAAATCATCGGCGCGATAATCTCGTCGACGGCCGGCAGCACGATCGTGTGCATGGTGTCGAGTTTCGATGCGGCTGCCCCTTTTTCATCGGTGATGAGGATAATCCGCCCTCCACGGGCAGCCACTTCCTGCATGTTGGAGACGGTCTTGTCGAAAAAGCGATCATGTGGCGCGATGACGATCACTGGCATGTTCTCGTCTATCAATGCGATCGGACCGTGCTTCAATTCACCCGCCGCATAGCCCTCGGCGTGGATGTAGGAAATCTCCTTGAGCTTCAGCGCACCTTCCATCGCCAGTGGGAAACTGGTGCCACGGCCGAGGTACAGGACGTCACGACACTTTGACAGTTCGCGCGACAGGAACTCGATCTCCGGCTGGATGCTGTTGAGTACCTGGCCCATGACGCGCGGCACTTCGGCGAGGCTCCTGACGAGCTCCTGCACCTCGTCTTCGGTTACGGTTCCGCGGGCCTTGGCGGCGCCGATGGCGAGTGCGGCAAGAACGGCGAGCTGGCAGGTGAAAGCCTTAGTGGAGGCGACGCCGATCTCCGGTCCCGCAAGGATCGGGAAGACCGCATCGGCCTCCCGAGCGATGGTCGATTCGCAGGCATTGACGATGGCGCCAATTTTCAACCCAAGCTCCTTGCAGTACCTCAGCGATGCGAGCGTATCGGCGGTTTCGCCAGACTGCGAAATGAAAATAGCCGCCGACTGCGGCGACAACGGGATCTCGCGGTAACGGAATTCGGACGCAACGTCGATTTCAACCGTCAGGCGCGCATAGCGCTCGAACCAGTATTTTCCGATCAGTCCGGCAAGATAGGCGGTTCCGCAGGCAGAGATCGCCAAGCTCGGGATCCTGGCGAAATCGATGCCAGAAACCATGTCGGCGCGATTCTCTATGACGTTGATATAGTGATCGAGCGCATGGGCGATGACCTCGGGCTGTTCGTAAATTTCCTTCTCCATGAAGTGGCGATGGTTGCCCTTGTTGGCCAGATCGGCCGCGGCCGTGGAAGTCTGGCGCGGACGCTCGACAGGATGGCCGTCGAAATCGAAGATATGGGCACCCGAATTGCCGATAACGGCCCAGTCGCCGTCGATGAGATAGGTAATTTCATTGGTGAAGGAAGCAAGCGCGATCGCGTCGGAGCCCAGGAACATCTCGCCGTCGCCGTGACCGATTGCCAGCGGTGGTCCGTTGCGCGCCGCCATGATGGTCGACGGATCATCCTCGAAGAGGATGGCAAGCGCATAGGCGCCCCTGACGCGTTTCAGCATGGCACGCATCGCCTCTCGCCGACTCATGCCCTCCCGGCGGTGTCTTGCCAAGAGATGCGCGACGACCTCGGTGTCGGTGTCGGTCTGGAACTCGGCTCCCGCCGCCGCCAATTCGTCCTTCAGCTCGGTGAAATTCTCGATGATGCCGTTATGGACGACGGCGACACCGTCGGTAAAGTGCGGGTGCGCATTGCGTTCCGTCGATGCCCCATGGGTTGCCCAACGCGTGTGGCCGATGCCGATGTTGCCGCTCAGCGGCTCTTCCTTCAGTCTCGTCTCCAGATTGACGAGCTTGCCCTCGGCGCGCCGGCGGTGCAAGGCGCCCTCGGTGTTCGTCGCAACGCCGGCCGAATCATAGCCGCGATATTCCAGACGCTTCAACGCGTCGACCAACCGGTCCGACACCGGTTGTTGCCCAACGATGCCAACAATCCCGCACATGTTCGTCTCCGCATTCTTCCCGGCAGCTTCAGCCCACGTAGTAATCACGAGGACGGACACCCACCCGGCCCGCTTTCAGGATCTTGTAGTAGTATTCGGTAATATTGGTACAATTGATTATAAGGATAGCTACCATCCACCCTATGGATAGACCAAGACACGGGCCCTGATCTAAACTCCTCGTTGCGCCTGACGCTCTCATAACCGAACGCAAGCTCACGGCCGCGGCACGAAGCAACAACCTCGGTCGGCCGGCCATGAGCGCGGCCATCCCGGCTACGCACCTCCCCACGCAACCGCCGACGCAGTCCTTCCCTGAGGTTTCCCAATCCACTCGCGTCGGCAGATCCTTGAGGCAGGCAGGTGAGCGGCAGAGAGATTACCCGTTCACTTCTGAATCACATCACCATCGCTATGGCGTTTCGCTCTTCGACTTCACAGATCAGCGAGCGGCGATGGTTGTCGCTCGTGATGGGGGCGAGTCAGTGAACCAGCACTTAAGATCGGGGATTTTCATCACAAGCGGATGGAAATTCCGACTCTATCGACTGCAGTCCGTAACATATGACGGGTTGTTGATGTGTTTCGCTTTTCCGGTTCAGAGTGCCAATCATGATCAACGCGGTGATCGGCATGATCACAAGTACTGTAAGCAGCCTCACGGACACCATGATCGGCATCATCATCATCATCGGCAACGTCGGCGCCGACATTCGTCGGCATGATTGTCGTGCCCGTCACCTTGATCATGATCGTCGTCGCCGCCGATCAAGGTCCTGATTGCCTGCCGCTCTTTGACACGCTGGCTTTCGCCGGTAGAGCTTAGCCCGCGATGGCATCTATCAATGCGCTGTTTGTCGGCGTGGCCGAGACCGAGATCAGCGGGGTCGGTGGCGCAGGCCACAGAGCGCGTCCAGCGACCGTTTCAATAGCCTATTGCACAATACCCTAACAATGGTGCAACATAACAGCCTAGTCGGCGCGCAGCTCAATTTCCTAATAGGAACGCAGCGCAAAAACCTAGTAGGCGCGCAACACAAAAAACTAAGGATCGTGCAAAATGGCACCGCCCCATGAGAAATTGGCCGAGTCGCTCGCCGCGCTGAAGAAACTGCAGGATCAGCGGATCGTCGCCATCCGTTCGAGTGATCTATCACGCACCCATCGCGAACGGCTCCTCAAAAGCGGCTTCCTGCAAGAAGTCATGAAAGGCTGGTATATTCCGGCCAATCCCAATCAGCGCCAAGGTGAGACCACCGGCTGGTACGCCTCGTTTTGGGATTTTTGCGCCAACTATTTGAGCAATCGCTTCGGTAAAGATTGGTGTATCGCGCCTGAACCCTCCTTGTCCTTTCATGCAGGCAATCGCACCATCCCGGGGCAATTGTTGGTGCGGTCCCCCGCCGGAGGCAATAAACCCACTGCCCTTCTGCACGGCACGTCGGTCTTCGACATGCGGGCCAGTATGCCGACTGCCCGCGACATTGCCGAAACAGACGGTCTTCGCCTCTACGCCTTACCGGCGGCGCTCATTGAAGCCTCACCCACTTTCTTCGCGCAAAAGCCGACCGACGCGCGGACAGCGTTGGCGATGTTCTCGGATGCATCGGAAATTCTCACGCGACTTCTCGAAGGAGGTCACAGCACGATAGCCGGCCGGCTCGCGGGCGCATTCCGTAACATCGGCCGCGAGCGGATCGCAGATGACATTGTCCGCAGCATGCAGGCTGCCGATTACACCGTTCGCGAAACCGATCCGTTCGATACACGGCTGGAGTTGTCGCTGCCGCGCCGCGAGACGTCACCCTATGCCGGACGGATCAGGCTGATGTGGCAGGAGATGCGCGGCGCCGTCATCGAGAATTTTCCGGCGGCGCCCGGACGCCCAAATGACGCCGGTGCCTACCTCCGGCGCGTTGATGACGTCTATGTGACCGACGCTTATCACTCGCTTTCAATTGAAGGCTATCGGGTCAGCCCCGAGCTGATCGATCGAGTGCGAAGCGACACCTGGAATCCGGATATGAATCCGCAAGACGGCGAGCATCGCGATGCGCTCGCGGCGCGCGGCTACTACCAAGCCTTCGAAGCGGTAAAAAGCAGCGTGGCGTCTGTCTTGGCGAATGAAAACCCTGGCCGCGTCGTCGATGAGGATCATGGAGGGTGGTACCGCGAACTATTCGCCCCCAGCGTTGCCGCCGGTATCGTCAAGCGCAGCGATCTGGCGGGCTATCGCAGCGAGCGCGTGCTCATCCGCAATTCCATGCATGTGCCTCTAACGTCCAATGCCGTGCGGGATGCGATGCCGGTCTTTTTTGAGATGCTCGAAGCAGAAGAGCATCCGGCTGTGCGCGTCGTCCTCGGCCACTTTATCTTCGTATACATCCACCCCTATATGGATGGGAACGGTCGCATGGGGCGGTTTTTGATGAACGTCATGATGGCGGCCGGCAGTTATCCTTGGACCGTCATTCCCGTGCAACGCCGCGCCGACTATATGGCGGCCCTCGAGCGGGCCAGCGTTCATCATGACATTGTTCCGTTCAGTCGCTTTCTCGGGGAGTTGACACGTCAAGGTGTGTCAGGGGAGACGACCGCGATGCTCCCGGCCAGTTAAGCGATCACTGCAGTGGGGATGGCCGGAATTGTGGTGATCGACCGCCCACCAATCGAGCTTTGTGCCAAGATCCTCCAGGCGACGCGCGCCCTGAAGACCCTTTCCATCCAGGCGCCAATGCAGTCAAAATGCCAATTTTGCAGATGTGGAAAGCCGAACGTTAGCCTTTGCTCGCGCATCGGCGATGTAGCGTTGCAGCCTGGCAACCTCGACCACGCCGGGGATCACTTCGTCGCCGACCACCAACGCCGGCGTGCCGGTGATGTACAGATCGTTGGCGAGCTCGCGATTGCGCGCGATGGCGGCTGCGATCGCCGGGTCTTTCATGTCCCGCCTGAGCTGCTCAACGTCGAGGCCCACAAGTCCCGCGATGGTCAAAGTGGTCCTTTCGTAGATCAGGCCGGAAAAACCCATAAGGGCGAGGTGGAACACCTCATACTTTCCCTGTTTGCGGGAGGCGAGTGCCGCCTCCGCGGCGAATTCGGAAGCCGGTCCCAGAACCGGGAACTCTTTAAACACAAGCTTCACATTGGCATCGTCCTTAAGGGCCTGCTGGAAGTTGAGGGCTGCCTCTCGGCAAGGCAGGCAGTTGTAGTCGAAGAACGCGACCAGAGCGACGTCGCCTTCCGGATTGCCGGCGATCGGCGCAGCGGGGTCGTTAAGGAGTGCGTTGCGCCGCTCCGGAATGAGTATCCGCAACTCCGCCGCGAGCCGGCGTTGACGGTGCAGGTTTTCGACGAATTCTGAATGCTGCACCAGCCCGGAAACAAGCAGAACGAGGACTAGAACAGCGATCGCGACGACAAGGCCGGCAGTTGACTTAGACATGGGTCGGGCTCCAATTAGCAGTGAACGGCAGGGCAGCAACTGGGCCTTTTGGCGCAAAAGTTGGTCATCGCTTTTGATCGTTTGCCCAGCGGTTCCCGCAGTACGGGAAGTTGCTGGAGCTCGTAGATGCCGGTACCACCAGGCGGTTCCTCTATGACGGCTTCGCGCCAATGATCCGACCCGAATAGCTGAGCAGCGTTCGCGCGAGCTGGCCCGCCGCGAGCGCCGTTCGCCCCGCCCGGATACTTGACCCTCGATCGCCGAAGCGCAGAAGGTCTGCTGGTGAGGGCCTCAGCCAATCGTCCTTCATCGGGCTCGACCGGGCCATGACGAGCGATGACACCGCGTTGCCGACGAAAGTCGTCAGCGCGCGGTACTCCGATATGAATTGGTCGACGCCAAGGATCAGCGTCATGCCGGCGGCCGGGGCGGTCGGGACGATAAAGAGCGTTGCAGCCAACGTGACGAAGCCTTCACCGGCAATGCGAGTTGCTCCCTTCGAAGGGAGCATGCCGACAAGAAGCAGCAGGATCCGACCGGCGATCGATAAATCGGTGTTCGTCGCCTGGGCGATGAAGAGGGCCGCCAGCGTCATGTAGATATTGGTGCCGTGCAGATTAAAGGAATATCCGGTCGGGATGACGAGACCCACGACCGAACGCTTGGCGCCCGCCTTCTCCATCTTCTCCATGAGCGAGGGCAGCGCGGCCTCCGAGGAGGACGTTGCCAGGACAAGCAGCAGCTCTTCCTTGATGTAGCGAATGAGAGAAAAGATCGAGAAGCCGTTGTAACGGCAGACCGCGCCGAGAACGCCGAACACGAAGAGGAAGGCGGTGAAATAGAACGTCCCGACCAGCATCGCGAGATTGACGATCGACCCGATGCCATATTTGCCGGTCGTGAAGGCCATTGCGCCGAAAGCGCCGATCGGCGCGGCCTTCATCAAAAGACTGACGAGCTTGAAAATGGGGGCGGTCAGCGCCTGAAGGAAGGAAACGACAGGCTTGCCCGTCTCTCCGACCATGGCCAGAGCGATGCCGAACAGAACCGAGAAGAACAGGACCTGCAGGATGTCGCCTTCCGCGAAGTATCCGACAATCGTCGACGGGATGATATTCATCAGGAAGCCGGTGACGGACTGCTCGGGCGCCTTTGCGGCATAGGTAGTCACGGCCGAGGCCGGATCGATGTTGAGGCCGGCGCCGGGCCGAACGATATTGGCGACGATAAGGCCGACGATCAGTGCGAGCGTCGAGAAGGTGAGGAAATAGACCATCGCCTTGCCGGCAACCCGGCCGACCTTCTGGAGATCGTTCAACGCAATTGTCAGGAAGATGACAGGCGCGGTGACCATCTCGACAATTATGATGAAGGCGTCGCCGAGCGGCTTCAGGCTCTCGCCCGTCCCCGGATAGAAATAGCCAAGCGCGATGCCAAGAACGATGGCGGCAAGCACCTGCACGCAAAGCGCGGCGTAGAAGGCCTGGCGGGGCGCGGGACTCGCGCTGCGGATTGGCCAGTTCAACATACTTGTCTCCCTGCGCATACAGAGGTGGGTTCCTCCCTTTCCGGGCTTCTCCCATCGCGGCGCTCCGGTCGAACGCTGCACCAACGCAGTCGCAAGCTCCGTGCCGAATAGCGGCCACGAAACGCGCAGGACCTCTCACGGCGTGCTTGTTCGGATTTCTGCACTCGCCGCTGGCGCGTGCCCTTCATCGAAAGAGGGCCGACGGTCGGGTATTGGACGCCGCTCTGGCGTTACACACAGCCTGGCAGCGGCTGGAGCCCGTCGACGGCAACCTCTTCGGCTTAGGTGGCTGGGAACGGCATCTAGATGGTCGACATCGTGCTATGGCTATGCCCGAGGCCGCATCCCCGGCCGGCTGATTGTACCGAGTGATCGAACTCAAACGCGGCGGTCGGCAAACGATTGCCGCTGCGGCTCTCGTATAGTCTGGCGCTCCGCAAAATGGTCAACTCGACCGGCCGCGTCGCGGCATAGGCTCCAAGTTGCGCTCCTGGCGCGATCGTTGTGCTCCCCGCTCCGCTCGGATCCGCTGCGCCGGATGCACGCCGTCGTTCACGCCGTACTCGCGCGACAGCTTGCGCGTAACCACACTGCGTCAGTCGCGTGATCGCGGCTATAGTCATCAAGCCCCTTCAGGCTGGCATTTATGTTTCATTCTCTTCCCGCCTGGCTGATTGGGACGGGCCCGCTCAGACGAGAGTCAACGATTCCAGGTCAGATGGGAAATCGGTCAGCTTTCGGTAGCCGTCCGCCGTGATCAAAACGGTGTCGGAATGGCGGTAGCCACCTTGGCCGCGAAAGTAGATGCCCGGTTCGACACTGATCACCATGTTCTCTTGCAGGATGTCGTCGCTTCCCTCGGCAAGCAAGGGTCCTTCGTGCCCGCCCATGCCGATACCGTGGCCGGTCCGATGCAGCAGGTTCCCGCCGAATCCTTCGGAACGTAGGAAGGACATGACCTTGTGATCGACGTCATGGGCGCTAACGCCGGGCCGAAGTATGTCGTAGGCGACGTTGCAGGCCGCGAGCATCGTCGCGAAGACTGCGGCTTGCTCGGCCGAGGGGCGGTGCAGGAAGAAAGTGCGCTCGGTCTCCGCCGAATAGCCGTTCGCCCGAAGAAACGACAAGCCGACATTGGGACCTTCGCCAAATATGTCCGTCGGTTCCGGAAAGCGATGCGGCTGGGCGCTGAAGGGTGCCGCCCAGACGCCGAGCCAGATCGAGCTGGTGTACTGGTCGAATTTTCCCTCGCCCTCGACGATGGCCTTGCGAAGCTCCGGGATCCGGTCATAGCCGCCCTGAATGGAGGCGCCGATCCGCGCCGCATCCAATATCATCCGCAGGCCGAGATCAGAGAAGTGAGCAGCCCGTTCGATCCGACTGATCTCGTAGGGCGACTTGACCAGTCGCAAGCGCTCCACCAGCGGCTCGACCATCGGCGAAAAATGATCGAGCGCTTGCAGGAGTGCCGCAGGCATGGAAGGCTCCACTGCGATCACATCATGCCCCCCAATCACCTCTGCAAGCGCATCGAGATAGGTTTCGCCCTCGCGCGCCGGGTACTCGGCGTATTCCAAGGTGCGATGCTCCAGCGGGATCGTGGCGATGTTCTCGGCCTCGAGCCGGAACGTCACAATAACGAGATCGCCCTCGGGGCGGACAACGAGGAAAAACGGGCGCTCGAATGGCTGATAGCGGAAACCGGTGAGATAAAAGACGCTGTCTGTGGAGGTTATCAACGCAGCATCAAACTCCTTGTGTTCGATTAAGCGCCTTAATTTATTGAGCCGCAGTTTGTACTCGTCCACCATCCCTGTCTCCATACAAGCTGTCTCCTCATCGTAGAATCACCGACACTCGTCCGCCGAATACGACATCGAAATTCATTGGACTCGCGCCAGCACATTTCGAAGAAGCCGAGGCAGGAAAGTCGTTGTGCCGTAAGCGGCATCCACCCCCTCAGCCGGGGCGCCTGGTCACCCCCGTCGGCAACTCGCTCTGCGGCGGGGTCCCACAAAGCGCCGGCGTGAGGACGACCGTTTCATCGGTGCGCCCGGGAGTTCGTCTCGCGAACGATGGAACCATACAAGATGCTGCAGAGGAGATGCCTTGATGTGGATCAAGGCATCTCCTCTCGTTACAGGAATCAGCTTCAAGGCGCACGAAGCATGCGTTCTGCTTTGGGTTCTTGGCCACAAAGCCCGAAATCTTGCTCCCATCTGCAAGCTTCACTAAACGACCGGCAACGGCTCAGGGGCCGGAGCGACCGACGCTGGTATTTTTTGACCGCGGCGGTCCCGCTCGAGGGGCATTGATCGCCCTGCCCCGGAAACCAGCTCAATCGGTCGCGCCGGGATTGTGCCAACAGAGGCTCACCGTTGATTGAGAGCCTCCAACAGGGGGCCAGGCGGGCGCCGATGATCGAGCTCCGCGGCTCCGAGCACGGCCTCGGCGAGGGAGAGGCGCGGCCGGGCGGCATCGCCGAGGAGAGCCACACCATGAACAACAAAGCCAGGTGTTCCTTCGGCAGTATTGACGTGAATGCGCGTCTGCCGCCTCGGAAAGAAATCGAGAGATAGAGCGCCCAGGCTTGGGCGGCCGAGGATTTGGTCGGCGATAAAGACTCGTGTGTCCCCCCGATCGAGAAGGATCTCGTTCCAAGAGACCTGCTGGAGAATCACGCCGTCGGACGTGTCGCCTGTCTCACGGCCGAAGCAGTACTTCGACGATATCGATCAACGACGACTCGTCGGTCTTATACGCGCCCGTGACAATGCTCAGGCCGCTGTCGTGCAGACGGGAGGGAGTTGCGCTGACCATCGGGCGATACACGACAATCTCGAAGGGTGCGCCAGCGTCCAATCGCCCGAATCAGCCAACGCGGCCCCTGACCGGATGGTTGCCTGGCTGGCGCCATGGCGAGACCCATAGCGCCAGCCAGTCCAACGGATGTGCAGACAACCGCTTTGGGCGAACAGACTGGAATGGCGGCGTAGCCTTATCTTGCCTTACAAGGCTTACGGTCTGGGAAAGGCTGTTTCGGGACTTTTCGAAATCAGCGGATCACAGGCTCGCCATGGAAGCGGCGGCGCGATGGAGGTGAAACGCCGAAGCCGACTTCCATCATCAGCCGTGGCCTGTGCGCCGGCACGGTACCCATGTGGAAGCCGAACGGGTCCTCGACGAAACCGAGACCGGCCTCTCCGGTCAGCGTGACGGGGCTCTGCTCGCCGTAGACGTCCAGAACCTCTTGCGCCGGATGGCCGACGAGAAGCGTCAGCTGGTGCTTTAGGGCGCGGCGGTTATGGCTGCCGCGAACATAGACATGCGGGCCGGTGCCCTCGTCGACCGGAACCAGATAAAAGAAAAATTTCAGCATCCGCCAGTCGTCCAGGTCGAAGTGGTATTTGCCAAGCGAAGCCAGGTTCTTGTCGGCGTCGGAGGCTTGGCCGGTCGGGAAACTCCACCAGACACGAGTGGTGATCAGCTTCGCCTGGCCGCCGAGATAGTGCGCGGCGATATCCATGAGCAGCGGATCGTTTTGGATGGCGAGTGCCGCATTGCAGCCGAGAATGCGCTCGAAATAGTGGCCGCTGAGCAAGGGACGGCCGAACCGGGCCTCAGCCTCCGCATGCTCCGTCGGCATGAATTCGAGGCGGCGGTCGAAATTGCCGAAGCAAGGTGTGCACCTGGCGAATGCGGCTACATCTTCAGAGACCGTTGTTGGCAGGACGAGGCCGGAAAAAAGCCCATCCGACCGTAGCGCGTCGACAATGTCGTGGCGATTGACGCCAGCGAACATCGTGTCCTGGGCTCTTTGCGACTTTCGGACCGGCTTTGCACCACGCCAGTGCATTCTCCGTGCCGGCATGGTGCGCGCCAACATGAACATCGGCAGCCATGCCGGATTCTCGCGAAGATCCGAGAGATAGGTCGGGATGCGTACAGCGATGCGATGCAGCATGCTGCCGTTTCGCGCGATCGCCTCAAGGCTTGCAGCGCCGGCTTTGTCGGAGTTCATATCGGTCATCAGGGTCCTCGGGTATGAATGCACTATCAACGAAGCATTGGTTCTCAGTGCTTCGTCCGTATTACCCAAACCTCGATTCCCGCCGCGAAAGGACTAACCGCGCATCAGGTTTTGTGCAATGCACAATGACCCCGTCATGGCAAACGCAGTCAGATCCCGGCGCGTTTTCGAATAGGCCAATTAGGCCTAATCGGCCCGAGGCTGCGATTTTGGCCAAGTTGAGGAACGTTTAGCGAACATCACGGCTTGCTCCGCGCTTGCAAGAGCATGGCGACGTTTTCGGCGGTAAATTTGAAGCCTCTTCGGTCGGGAATCCGTTCTGCGGAGATGGGATATCTGGGTCGCTTGGGATCGATGCCTGTGATCCGAAACCGTTCGCTTCCGGTACTAAACTCGCGTCCGAGGTCCGAGGGAGCCAATCCGTACCGTGCGGCCAGAAACTCGAACATGTCCTTCTCGAGATTGAATGCCGTGCCGTCGGATGCGGGAAGGCTGACACGGAACACGGGCTCGAAGGCAAACCCGGAGTCCAAGCCACGCCATCCGGCGCTCTCGATGACCAGCCCATGGTCCGCGGCGATTTTTTGACAGGCCTCGAGCATGCGGGATTGGACTTCTTCGCAGGCTGCAGGGATCAGGCGGGTTACATGCTTGCCTTTACTCATTCTGGTTCGCCTTTCCGCACCTGGTAGACGGTTCCGCGCGAGATGCCGAGATCACGAGCGATCTGTGTCGGGCCGTGGCCTTGTTTGAGGCGGCGTATGATTTCGGCACGGTCGATCTTCGGCGGCCGGCCCTTGTATGTGCCGCGCTTCTTGGCGGCAGCGATTCCCGCCGCTTGGCGCTCGCGCCGCAGATTGGTCTCGAACTCGGCAAAGACACCAAGCATGTCAAAGAAGGCCTTACCGGCGGCGGTCGACGTATCAACAGGCTGTTCTGTCGCGAAGAGATGCGCGCCCTTCGTTTTGAGCCTGTCCACGATCACCTGCATGTCGCGTAGCGATCTGGCCAGCCGGTCGATCCGGGTGACGACAAGCGTCTCGCCGGCATGAATGAAGCCGAGAATGGTGTTGAGCTGCGGGCGGCCTTCCAGAGTAGAGCCGCTCTTCTGCTCCTCGCGAATGACCTCGCAGCCGGCGGCCTTGAGCGCGGCGATTTGCGCGGCGAGGTTCTGGTCGGTGGTGGAGGTGCGGGCGTATCCGATGCGGGTCATGCAAACTGTTCATTTTGGGTGTGCCGACGCGACGATCTGTTCATTAACGCAGATTGAGCCCCAAAATATACGGACTTTTCCGGTCGCGACGTGTTCATGGCGGATGTTTAGGCCGGGTATACCCAAATTGGAACACGACCATCAGTTCCGGGCAGTCAATTACGCCGTCTTCGTGGTTTCAGCTTTCTGGTAACTTCCGCCAGCCACGCGATTGCGCCGGGAGTGGCCTGCCAGGCCTTGCCGTTTTCCTCGACGTAGTCAGCTGCCTCGTCTTCACCGCCCATGGTGATGTATCCCTCCGTGGAGGCGACGAGAGGCTGCTTGCCGGACAGGACGCCCGGCACATGGCTGTTCGCGAGCCAGGCCTCCTCGGCAAGCTTCCCGGCATCCGGATCGCTTTCACGAAAGGCAAGAAGGGCCCGCGTGTAGAGCCATGCAGCAGCGCAATCGTCTTCGTACTGTTTGAGCAGCTTCCTCAGGGCCTTGATGTCGTCGCGTGCCAGCAAATGCCCGGCCAGCACGTAGCGGATGCCCTGATTGTCATTCGGATTGAGCTCGAGCATCGCCTGATAATGGTCGATGGCCTCCTGATGCCGACCAAGCCGCCAGAGTACGGCGGCAAGACCTGCCCGTGCCCGCATGTAGGGGCGCGTCTCGAGAAAACCCCAGAAGTGACCGGCATATTCCTCGAACCCTTCCGGTCCGAGCGCCTCTTCTCCGGCCTCGACGCCCTTCTGGTAGCAATCCAGCATTTCCTCGACGGAGTTGGCCTCTTCCTCCGCGAGCAACACATAAGCGTCGGCGCACAACGGCGAGATTTTGAGCGCTTTCCTGGCCAGCGCGATACGCTTGCTACGACTGGTCGCTTCCCAGGCCTCATACATGACGTCTTGCGCGGCGTCGGTCGGGTCGCTCCCACGTTGTCCGCCGAAAAGACCTGTCATGAACCCCTCCATGCCGCGCCGGTCCGGCATCGGAGGCAGAGTATTGTCATTTTCCGGCTGCTTGGATTTCGCCACTGCCTTCTTTCGGGGCTTCTTCGATACAGGCATTTCTACATTCCCTTCGATGGGTCACGCCGCTTGTTTCTGCTCGAAATCGATCCGGCGATCCAGATCGAGATCGAAGCGGCCATAAGGATTGACATGGGCGTAGATGAGCGGCGTCAGGCCGCGGTAGTCTTCCGGCGTCAGCCGTGCCGACCAGTTCGGCTCGGCGAGCACTGACTGCATCATGCGCGTGTTCACGTAGACCAGCGACGCCTGCAGCAGATGCAGGGCCATCGCCGATATCTCCTGATCGTCGAGCCGGTTGGAAGCGATCTCGCCACCCTTGCCGAAAAATACGAAGCTGGTGGCGCTGTTCCAGTTCTCGACGACGTTCAGGCCTTCGTGGATTTCGCGGCGAAACGCCTCGTGGCGCAAATACCGGCACAGGAAGATCGTCTTGATAGCCCGGCCAAGCTCGGCGAGTGCCTTGTAGGTCGGGTGCATCATCTCGGCACGGGCAAAGCGCCGCAGGATCGCTTCGGGATCGGCTATCCCGCCATGCATGGCGACGGCATATTTGACCATCTCGTCATATTATTGCTCGATCTCCTCCCAGTTGATGATGCTGGAAAGAACCGGAAGCAGGTTGGGCAACTCAGCCCGCAGGCCTGCATATGGCAGCGCCAGTTTCTGCCGGGCGATCGCTTTCAGGCGCGGGGCGAGCTCAAATCCGAGCAGGTGACAGAAGGCGAAGCCGACGGCGCTTTGGCCATGGCTGTCGACATATTGCCTTTGGATCTCCATGTCGGTGCAATGCCGCAGCACGCCCTTGATCATCGATGCGACCTCCGAGGACGAACAGCGCTTGAGCTGCGAGAAAATGCAGGTCGAACCTTTTTCGACATGCCAGTAGATCATCACGCCGCGTCCGCCATAGCGGACATGCCATTCGGTCATCACATTGCCGTCCCAAGCGCCGAACTTCTTTGAGTCCGACGCGCAGGCCGTGCCGGCCTCGCCCCAGATGGCGGTGTTGCGGATCGCCAGCGTCGCATTGGCGACGCGCCCGCAGGCCGCCTCCAGCGCGTCGCGATGGATGAAGCGCCGTCCGACATGAAGTAGTTCCTCGTAGCTGACATCCGGGCATCCGGCTGCGACGCGCTTCAGACCGGCATTCGTGCCCAATCCGTAAAGGCACAAGATCAGGCGCCGATCGAGCGCACCGCGGGAAAGCGTCACGCGGGAGGCCGATGTTTCAAAGGCGTCCAGAAAGCCGGTGTCGAGCGCCGTCTCCTTCAAGACATCCAGCAGTTCCGTCATCGGCCAGCGCCGCCCGATCTCGGTCTTGACCGATTGAAGGCCCTGCGGTTCCGGCAGCGGCTGGAACGGCGTGATCGAGATGCGGTTTTCGCCACGCCAGAGGATGCGTACCTTATCGTTGTGCGGGATTTCGGCGTTCAGCAGCCGCAGTTCCCGCTCCAGTTCCAGTTTGATTCCCCGTGTGAAGGTCCGCGCGTCCGGCGTCAGGTTCAGGGCACCATAGTAGGCCGCGCGCCTGGCCTCGAAATCCTTGGGCAGATCATCATCCGGATTGCGATAGCGATCCGCGCCGACTACCCAGATTTCCTTCGCCCGGATGCGGTCACGCAACTGGCTGAGCACACAGAGTTCATAGCTGATCCGGTTGATGCGCCCGTCCTTGCCGATGATCGCGCTGCGCCATTTCGGCGGGATGACACCCTCGATCGGCACGCCATTCCGCGGCACGACGCGGCATCCGGTATCGAGAGCTCGCCTGATCCAGTCCAATGCCTCCAGCACCGGCCGATGCACAGCGTTGTTCGAACGAAATTCCAGAACCGAAAGCAGCCTCGGCAGGATCCTTCTATAGTGATTGGCATAGGAGCCGCGCATCACTTGGTAGATGCGGCGCTCGAGCGTGCCTTTCGCCCGATGCTCCCTGATAATCGCCGCCAACTTTTCCTGCCCCGCTACCGGAAAGATTACATCGCAGACCCTGCCGCTTGGCGCCTCGATCGCCGCGCCAGCGATATCGACCAGCAACCGTTCCTTGCCGTAGACCTTCTCGATGTCGCGTGCGATGCCGGGAACCACCTTGCGCTTCGAGCGCACCCCGATCTTGTGAACGGTTTCCACCAGAAGATCGATCATCCCGTCGATGATCTGTGCTTCCCGCACCATCAGGAAGACGGCATAGAGGCCAAGTTGCCGCCTGGGGGCGTGGCGGCGCATCTCCGACGCCTTTTCGGCACCGACTCGCCGGACGATCTGATCAATCCAAGGCTTGCCGGCACCCGTCAGCAAATCCCTTGGCAGTGTCAGGTTTTGAATGAAGGCAAGCCGGTCAGCCAGGGCAAGCATGTTGTCCAACGTTGCCGCACCTACGTCATTTTTAATTGTATGGAATCCTGTCGGACTATCCGGATCGACCAGCGATGCCTCCATCAGCGCGACCGTTTCCGGCAGAAGCCGATCCGCAACGCCAGCAAGAAAGCATTCCAGGAAGCGTTGCCGCTCGGAGCGTACAAGCCGCTCCATCTCCTTACCGGACGGACCGAAAATCTTGTGGTCGCGACACCAGAGAAAGACAGCCTCCAGCATCGCCGCGACGGATTGCCCGCCCGGGCAGAGCTCCGTCGCCATCCAACCCGCAAGTGCGACCCGGTCAGCCCGCTTCATGCCGCGAAAGCCCAGATGGCGCAGAATCTCCGCGCAATGGCGCCGTCCCGACCGCCCCGAAAAATCGTAACCGTCGAGACCGGCCTCGCGGACACCAAGCTGCTCGGCCAAATACGAAATCGCTTCGTCCGGAACCTCGGTCGCGTCGGTGGCAAAGTATCCGAAAGCTGCGAAGAACTTCAACTGCACCGCCAGTCCGAGCCTCGACCCGGCCGGCTTGGCGTTCACAAAGTCATTGTCGGCAAAAGAGAGGCTCCATTCCCCAGCCAAAGCCTCAGGCGAAACACGCAAACCCATACGTTCACTCCCTGTTTCAGGAGTGAATTCTCAGGTCGCCGAGCCTTCACCGTCAATCCGTTCCGGCAACGTTCCACAACTTGGCCAAAATCGCAGCTTCGGGCCGATTAGGCCAATTACTAGCTGTCACCACAATCACATCAGGAACTGTCTGTAGCCGCCGCCCATCAGGTAGCGGCCACGTTGGATGGCGCGACGCACCTGGTCGCGAAGATGGTTGCCTGGATGAGACCAATCTTCCTCGACACGCCGTCTCCCGAACAGGGCAATGGCGATCTCCTGATGGGATGCGCCGGCAAGCGAGCCATCCAAAGCCTGGAGCACGATACGCAGACGCCCTCCGCGAGGTTCCGGCGGAAGGCAAGCAGCTGCCAGGCGGCCGCAACCATTGATGTCATTCAGGAACTGAAGGGCAGCGACATGGAACTTCAGGTGCCGCGGCGGCACGATTGCGTCGACATACAGCAGCAACGGGCGGAAAACGGAGGCACCGGAAACGGCGATCTGCAGACTCCGACAATCCTCCCTCAGCAGCACGTGCTGCACGCCGGCAGGTGTCAGCAGGATGTCCTTGCCGCATGAGAGCGAAGAAAGATCAAGCGGTTCAAAATCGTGGTCGAGCCCAACCGGCTCCGCGGCCGCTCGTAGAATACGGGCGCAGTCGCGCGGATCCCAAAATACCCTTGCCGACGTCGCGTCCGATTGTGGCGCGTCCGCGAAAAAGAAGGCTCCATTGCCTGAGGAAAGATGATCCTGTCGTCAGCTCGATTATCTTGGTATCGGCGCGTGTTCTGACAATGCAGGCGGGCGGTGCAATCTTGGCGTGGTCGCGCTGGAATTGCGGATTGCGCCGAAGAAATTCCCATGCCCAGGCAGTGCGCGGCAATCGTCTGGCGTAGTGGTAAGCTTCGTGACGACGCCAATCCGGCCAGCATACACGACCGACCGTCGCATCCTTGGGCAGACCAGCATCCGTCACGGCTCAGGTGCCCACAATGGCGCTATGCCGACGGGCCTAGAACCGGTTGCCACAGCACCGGTCCGCTCAGACGTCCCCTGCTGCGGATGCGCAATAGGCTCGCGTGGGAAATCTCGAGAAAGCCGGCCACCGCCTCCGTTTTGCCGACGGGCATCGGCTGTCCGATGCGCGACAATGGCCACGTTGCGAGGCGAAGGATCCGTTCCATGCGCGTATCGGTCGCCGTTACTATCCGGGTGAGATCGTTGGCCAAGCCGAACTCGATCATGCCGGCGAAGAGTTCGTAGGTTGCCTGGGCCAGCCCGCCCGGTGCCTTGGGCGCTGACGGAGGGAGATCGAGCGCGAAACGACTGCTCTCCCATATGTCGGCAGTCGAGGGCACAATGTCAGCACCCAGCAGCACGGGGAACGTGTCGCGCAACATTGTGGGTCCGGTGCTGGGCAAAAGACGCACGCAACCGCGAATTCGCCAATCGGATCCCTTGAGAAGCAGATAGACAGGCTTGAAGCCATCAAATGCGTCGGTCTCTATTTCGTCCTCGGTCTGAACTTCCCAATCGAGCCTTTCCTTGAACACCCGATATCTGAGCCCGTGCATCTCTTTGAGCTCGCTTGCGAACTCGCCGTAAAGGTCCGGTGTTATCAGCTGCATCATGGTCGCCTCCGTGCGGGATGTGTTCCCGCCATCGAAGGGCAAAGCTGACGGTGATGCAGCCTGTAGACGTTTACAGCTATCTTGGCGGAAGGATCACGATCTCGCCTGACCGGACGCAGCCAGCCGCGCGATGGCTTGGTTGACCGTTCGCACGCCAAGCTTTGCCTTGGCGTTTTCCAGATGGAAGGTCACCGTGCGCTTCGAGACGCCGAGGATCTGGCTGACGTCCCAGGCCGACTTGCCGCGCGCCGTCCATTTCAGGCATTCGAACTCTCGCGGAGTGAGCGTTACACCATCCACCACGCGATCGTCGGCGAGCCTGCGCCGGACATGGATGTGAAAGTTGATCGCCACCAGCTGCAATGCTTTTTCATAACGTGTCAGTGACCGTAAAAGCGGCGGATGGGATTCGTCGGAAGCAAGGGTCAGTGCAGCAAATCGGCCACGATGATCATGCATGGACATCGTCAATCCGCCGCGGATGCCAAACTGAGCTGCGCTCTCCAGAATTTGTTGCTGCGACCTCGGCAAACACTGGCGACCGCGATCCACGCCCCAATCAAAAGTATCCCAGCCTTGCAGCCCGCGCAGGATGACCGGATCAAGGCTGTGGTACCGCTGCTGCAGATAACGTGAGGTCCAGCGCGAAGGATAGTTTGAGATCAAGCGCGGCGCATCGCCGGGGACCGACGGGTAAGTAAAATAGGCGAAGAGCGGAAAGTCGACGCCGGCGGCGGCGGACGCCATTGCCTCACTGAGATCGGCGGCATCAACGCTTGCATAGAGTTGCTCGACGAAGTCTTCAAACACGCGATGCATCTGCGCTTTGCATAACCTCCGTGGATGTTGGTCGATGCCAGACAGAGACTTTGGTTAAATGATCGGGTATTGATGCAACAAGTGCGCCGCCTTCATCGCCGCCATGGCTTTCCTACTACTGCTTGCGGATCGTGACCCAACGCCGAGAACCTCGTTAATTCGTTGAACCAATCGGTGATGTTGTGACGTTGTCGATGAGTCGTGTGTCGCCGAGCCAAGCGGCGACAAGCAAGCGTGCCGGTCGGTCAACGCTTGTCATCGGTTGCAGATCTGCCTCGCCGCGAAGCTCCAGGTATTCGACCTCGCGATAGCCCGCAGCCAGAGTCGCCGCGCGCGCCTCAGCAAGTGTTGCCAGGAGGGGACCGCCGCGCGCAAGCCGCTCAGCCGTCTCGACCAGGACCGATGCGAGTTTTGGGGCAATGGCGCGCTCGGCTGGCGAGAGCCGCACGTTGCGCGATGATAGAGCGAGACCATCGACTTCGCGGACCGTCGGACAAGCGACAACGGTGGTTGGAATATCCAGATCCTTGACCATACGCCTGACAAGCTGAAGCTGCTGAAAGTCCTTTTCGCCGAAAAAGGCGAAGTCAGCGCCGGTCTGCAGGAAGAGCTTGGCGACGACGGTCGCCACGCCATCGAAATGGCCCGGCCGGAACGCGCCGCACAGGCTCTCGCCGATAGCGGCCACCGAAACAGTCGTAGCGAAGCCCGCAGGGTACATCTCCTCGGCATCCGGCACATAGAGCAGGTGTGCGCCCAGCGGCACGAGCTTTGCAGCATCTTGGTTTTCCGTGCGGGGATAGGCGGTAAGGTCGGCGGCACTGTTGAACTGCTTGGGGTTGACGAACAGCGTCACGATTACCTGATCGGCCTGCTGAAGCGCTGCACGCACGAGGCTCAGATGTCCTTCATGCAAGGCCCCCATAGTCGGCACCACTGCGACACTTGCGCCCGAGCGGCGCCATCCAGCCACAACAGTGCGAAGCTCGGCAACGGTTCGAACGATCGGCACGCTCATGCGACCTCTCCGGCCTTCGATAGATCCGCATAGAGATGTTCGGCCGCCGGAAAGCGCCCTTCCCTCACATCGGCGGCGTAAGCGGCAATGGCAGCATCGGCCGCTAAACCAAGTTCGGCATAGCGCTTGACGAATTTCGGCCGGAAACCGGTGAACATGCCCAGAATGTCGTCGACGACCAGGATCTGCCCGTCGCAGGCGGCCGAGGCCCCGATCCCGATGGTGGGAATTGTGACTTCCGCGGTTATTCGCCGTGCCAAGGGTTCGGCAACTTTTTCCAGCACAAGCGCGAATGCGCCTGCTTCGGCAACAGCAACAGCGTCCCGCAAGATACCATCCCCGTCTTCGCCCCTGCCCTGGACCTTGTAGCCGCCAAAGACATTGACCGATTGCGGCGTCAGCCCGACATGGGCCATGACGGGAATGCCACGGCCGGTCAAAAACCGGATCGTTTCCGCCATGGCCTCGCCGCCTTCCAGTTTGACGGCGGCGCATCCGGTTTCCGCCATCAGCCGCGCAGCGTTGCGAAACGCCTGCTCGCGGCCCTCTTCATAGGAGCCGAACGGCATGTCGACGACCATCAGCGCCCGTTCAAGGCCGCGTCGGACTGCCTTGCCGTGCATGATCATCATGTCGAGCGTAACACCCAGCGTCGACGGCAGGCCATGAAGCACCATGCCCACGCTGTCGCCGACCAGGACTACATCGCAGTGCCGATCGACGAGCCGCGCAATGGGCGTGGTATACGCGGTCAGGCAGACAATCAGTTGCTTGCGCTTTCGGGCGGTGATGTCGGGCGGCATCAGCGCCTTTGATTCTACCGCTACACTCATCGGCATGTTTCCCTAGCGTCAAGTTGAGCGGAAAACCGTTTTGCATAGTTTTGTGCAGGTGCGAAGACGAAAACTGAACTGAATCAAAAAAATTGTGCACCGCGAACTGATGCGGTACGACAGCGAGAAGTGCTCTCCGATTGATCGAGTCCTTCCGGGTGTCGTTCAGCCCGAGCGGTTTGACTGCGGCGAGGGCGCGGTTCACGTTCAGAATCGATGTTGGGTCACAAGGCCTACCGAAATACATTGTCGCGAAACGAAGCAATGACTGAACACAAGACCAAGCTGTGGCGCGGGGCATAAAAGCCGGCCGTGGTATTCGATCGCTGCCGAACTGATAGCAATTCTGGTCGCGGTGACCGGTGGCCAAGCGCGCGCATGACGATCGAATGCGTAAAGCCTTGCGTTCCGGCCAGTTCGAGCTTGGACATCGATCGCTACAAGCTGTGAGGGATTGGGGCGAGCAGCAGACGCGCCACTTGGCTAAAAGCACGATCTCGCAATACGGACGCTTGGCAATGAGGTTCGTGTATGCGGTGAGGCAGACGAGGGGATTTTCCCCTTTTCGTCACGATCTGCGGCGGCAGCGTCGAAGTCCTTACATCTTCCGTCACGTCAAGTGTCACGCCAAGCGTGAAGGGCAATCACGCTCATGGCGCCCCCTTCCCCAACGGTAGCCAATCGGCGGGTCGCATTTGGCATAGATTTGTGCAGATGCGACGGGCAAAGACCAAGAAGTGATCGAGTGTGCCGTTCTGGGCGAACGTTGACGAGCAGTAGGCAGCAGTTCACCCTTCGCTCGCGTTGATCCTTCGGGAGCGACTTGATAATCGGAATTTCATCAAACCCCAATGCAAGACTCGACAACACAGACGACGAAGCAGGCCGGAAGGAACAAACGAAGCCAGGCCGTCAGCGCGGACCTGATCGCCGTCGTCATTGCCGTGACAGATGGTGAGCCACGCGTCCTGACCATCGAGCAGGCTCAAGCTTTGCCGTCCGGTCCTTTTGAACTCGGCCATCGCTCCTTGCAGTCGGGTCTGAGGGCCTGGGTGGAGCGGCAGACCGGTCATCCGCTGGGTTATATCGAACAGCTCTATACCTTCGCCGATCGTGACAGGACCGGCGACGAGCGCGTGCAGATATCGATCAGCTATCTCGGCCTGACGCGGGAAGAGCAGGCCCAAGGGCCTTCAACGCAAGGGTGGCGAGGCTGGTACGACTATTTTCCGTGGGAAGATCACCGCGCGGGCGTGCCGCTCATCCTGCCCGATATCCTCGTCCCCCGACTCTTGGCCTGGGCCGGCGACGCCGAAGACCCGAACATGCGCCGCGATCGGCGGCAGCGCGTGGTATATGCCTTCGGATTGGATGACTGCGACTGGAACGAAGAACTCGTCCTGCAGCGATACGAACTGCTCTATGAAGCCGCGCTGGTGGCCGAGGCCACACGTGGCCGAGATAAGGGCAGCGCGCCGGTCGTTCCCGGTCGGACGATGATTGCCGACCATCGCCGCATTCTTGCGACGGGGATCGCCAGGCTGCGAACCAAGATCAAATACCGCCCCGTCGTATTCGAGTTGATGCCGCCGGCATTCACGCTGCTGCAATTACAGCGCACCGTCGAAGCGCTCGCCGGCAGGCTCGTGCACAAGCAGAACTTCCGCCGTCTTATCGAACAGCAGAACCTGGTCGAAGAGACAGGCGAGACGACGTCGGACACAGGCGGTCGCCCGGCCAAGCGCTTCCGCTTCCGCCAGACGGTTTTGGCGGAACGAACTGTCGCAGGGACGAAATTGCCGCTGTCACGTGCTTGACATTCCTTATGCTCAAGGTAAGCATATGCCCTAATTATACTCATTTAGAGCATAAAGAGGGCCAGGCATGCTCAACGTCTCCGCGCGCACAGCTGCGCTCTACGACCGCGTGCGGAGGATCATCCCGCCCATCGAATGGCCAGCATTCGCCGGCGATATCGACGCCATTCTCGATTTGAAGCGGCAGCGAAACGCCGTCATCCTGGCGCACAACTATCAGACGCCGGAGATTTTCCACTGCGTGGCCGACATCGTCGGCGACAGTCTGGCGCTTGCCCGCAAGGCGATGTCCACCGAAGCCGATGTCATTGTGCTCGCCGGCGTGCATTTCATGGCCGAGACGGCGAAGCTGCTCAATCCGCAAAAGACGGTGCTAATCCCCGACTTGCACGCCGGCTGTTCACTGGCGGACTCGATTACCGCCGAGGACATCCGTGTGCTGCGGCAAAGCTATCCGGGCGTGCCTGTTGTCACCTATGTCAACACGTCGGCCGAAGTGAAAGCCGAGTCCGATATCTGCTGCACGTCGGGCAATGCGAAAGCCGTGGTGGAGTCGCTGGGGGTTCCTCGGGTGATCATGTTGCCCGACGAATATCTGGCCCAGAATATCGCCGCCCAGACCGACGTCGAGATCATTGCCTGGAAGGGCCATTGCGAGGTGCATGAGCGGTTCACGCCAGCCGACATCCGCCAGCTGCGCGAGGACCATCCGGGCGTGACGGTGCTGGCGCATCCCGAATGCCCGCCCGACGTGGTGGCCGAAGCTGACTTTTCCGGTTCGACCGCTGCCATGTCCGACTACGTCGAAACGCGAAGACCGCCCCGTGTCGTGCTGATGACCGAATGCTCGATGAGCGACAATGTCGCGATTGCGCATCCCGAGGTCGAGTTCATCCGGCCATGCAATCTTTGCCCGCATATGAAGCGGATAACACTCGCCAACATCCGCTCGGCACTCGAGCAGAACCGACATGAGGTGAGGATCGAGCCAGAGATTGCAGGACGAGCACGGCTCCCGATCGAGCGGATGCTCGCCGTATGAGCGCGGATGTCCGCAGCTTCTTTGGCCGGCCTATTGTCATAGGCGGCGGCATTGCCGGATTATTGACTGCGCTTCATCTAGCGCCGGAACCGGTGCTGATTTTGTCCAGGACGCCGCTCGGATCTGAGGCATCGAGTGCGTGGGCGCAGGGCGGGCTGGCCGCCAGCTTTGGCGCTGACGACGATCCGGTACTGCATCTCGCCGACACGCTCGCCGCCGGCGATGGGCTGTGCGATGCAGAAATCGCAAGCCGCATCCTCCGCGCGGCTCCCAACGCGATTGAGACCCTGGCGAGCCTTGGGGTCCGCTTCGATCGGACGCCTGAAGGAGCACTGCTCCTGGGATTGGAGGCCGCGCACGGCCGCCGGCGCATCGTTCATGCCGGCGGCGACGGCAGTGGACAGGAAATCATGTGCGCGCTGGTCGAGGCCGTGCGTTCTGCTCCGTCGATTGTGGTCGTCGAGGGTGTGGAGGCGCGGCGACTGGCGGTGGAGGACAATACGGTCCGGGGTGTTTGGGCAAGCTGTTCGAAGAGTCCTGTGTTCTTGGGTACGGGACGGGTCGTCCTCGCCACGGGTGGGATTGGCGGACTGTTCCTTGACAGCACCAACCCATTGGGCAGTTGCGGACAGGGCCTGGCGCTTGCGGCGCGCGCCGGTGCTGTGCTTGCCGATCTGGAATTCATCCAGTTTCACCCGACCGCGCTCGACGGGCCGGATCGCCCGATGCCGCTGATCAGCGAGGCGGTTCGCGGCGAAGGCGCGAAGATTGTCGACGAAACAGGCCAGCGCTTCCTCGAAGGCTTGCAGGATGCGGAACTCGCGCCGCGCGATGTCGTGGCGCGAGTCATCTGGACGCATCTTTCAAACGGCCATCGCGCCTTTCTCGATGGTCGAGAAAAGCCTGGCCCGACATTCGCACAGCAGTTTCCGACGATCGCATCAGCCTGCCGGCGCGCAGGCATCGACCCGGGGCGCGACCTCATTCCCATACGGCCGGCCCAGCACTATCACATGGGCGGCGTCGCGGTGGATCAGGACGGACGTACCTCCGTTGCCGGACTGTGGGCTTGCGGCGAAGTCGCCTCGACCGGACTGCACGGCGCCAACAGGCTTGCCAGCAACTCGCTGACGGAGGCGATCGTATGCGCGCGCTGGGTCGCCGAAAGTGTGGCGGGATCTCCGATCGGTGTCAGAACACGATCAACGGCAAGGGAAATTCCGGCGCCAAATCCACTCTCCTTGCGCCCTCTCCTCTCACGCACCCTTGGCGTGAAGCGTGATGGTGAGGTCTTGCGCGAGGCCGTGAGCAGATTGCTTCCTCTGGCCAAACGCCACGATGCGGCGTCCGATCCCGCGGCCATCGGGCTGATGATCGCAATCGCCGCCCTGCTACGCCAGGAAAGTCGCGGTGCTCACTACCGAACGGACTTTCCCGATCGTGCGATCGTCGCCCGCCACTCCAGGCTCACGCTCGATGAAGCCTTAGCGGCAGCCGAGGATCTTTCATGTTCGTCAACGCTTGAAGAGTTTGTACAATGAACCTCTCGCCGCTTCCCGTAATCATGCTTGAGCCACTGGTGCGGGCAGCCCTTCTGGAAGATCTCGGCCGGGCGGGTGATCTGACGACCGATGCCATCGTACCGAGGGGCCATCATGCGACGGTCGTGCTGTCGGCGCGCCAGACTGGAGTTGTCGCCGGGCTCGATCTGGCAATGCTCGCCTTCCAGCTCATCGACCAGAACGTCGATATGACCGTGGAGCGAGCCGACGGCAGCGAAGTCGCGCAGGGAGAGACCATTGCATCAGTGGCTGGCCCGGCCCGGGCCATTCTCACGGCGGAACGGACGGCGCTCAATTTCTTGTGCCATCTGAGCGGCATCGCCACGGCGACGGCAGCGATTGTCAATTCGATCCGCGGGCAGAATGCAAAAGTCGTCTGCACCCGCAAGACGACGCCCGGATTGCGGGCTTTGGAAAAATACGCAGTGCGGGCCGGTGGCGGCTCCAACCACCGCTTCGGCCTCGACGACGCGATTCTGATCAAGGACAACCACATCGCCTTCGCCGGCGGAATTCGCACGGCAATGGAGCGGGCGCGAAGCAGCGCCGGCCATCTGGTCAAGATCGAAGTCGAGGTCGATACGTTGGCCCAGTTGGAAGAGGCCTTGGCGCTTGCCCCCGACTGTGTCCTGCTCGATAACATGTCGCTGGACGAATTGCGCCAGGCAGTAGCATTGGTTGCCGGCCGGGCGGTCACCGAGGCATCGGGCAGGATCACCGCCACTACGGCACCCGCCATCGCTACGACCGGCGTCGATCTGATTTCCATCGGCTGGCTGACGCACAGCGCGCCGATCCTAGACATCGGCCTCGACTATCGGCAGTCATGATCGACTGACGAGCGGACGGCAGCGGACCGATAAACTTTCCGGTCGCCGTCAATCGACCAGCAAAGAAGCCGTAAAGGCCGGAACCCCAAGGAACAGGATAAAGATGCACGCATCGAATTCGACGACGACAATGCCACAGGCGCAATCCACTGATGGCGGGACTTGGACCCTGGAAAAGGCCCGGGCACTTCACGATGCACCCTTCAATAATCTCCTCTTCCTGGCGCAAACCGTTCACCGCCAGAATTTCGATCCGAACAAGGTCCAGCTCAGCCGGCTTCTCAGTATCAAGACAGGCGGATGCCCCGAGGATTGCGGCTATTGCAGCCAGTCCGCTCATCACGAAACCGGCCTGAAGGCGTCAAAGCTGATGGAGGTCAGGCGCGTCATAGCCGAGGCGACCAAGGCGCGTGACGCCGGCGCAACCCGCTATTGCATGGGCGCGGCCTGGCGAAACCCCAAGCCGCGCGACATGGAAGCGGTGGTGGCGATGATCGAGGGCGTCAAGGCGCTGGGCATGGAGACCTGCATGACGCTCGGCATGCTCGATCTTGAGCAGGCAGCTCGTCTGAAACAGGCTGGCCTCGACTACTACAACCACAACATCGATACGTCAGAACGCTACTACAGTGAGATCATCAGCACGCGCAGCTTTGCTGACCGGCTCGATACGCTCGAGCAGGTTCGCCAATCCGGCATCAAGGTTTGCTGCGGCGGCATTGTTGGCATGGGCGAAGAGCAGGTGGACCGGATCGACATGCTGGTCACGCTGGCAAATCTGCCGGAGCATCCCGAAAGCGTTCCGATCAACATGCTGATCCCGATCGCCGGCACCCCGCTTGCCGAAGCCAAGCCGATCGAGCCGATCGAATTCGTGCGTGTGATCGCGCTGGCGCGCATCATGATGCCGAAATCACATGTCCGTCTTTCCGCCGGCCGCACCGCGATGACCGACGAGATGCAGGCACTATGCTTCTTTGCCGGCGCCAACTCGATCTTCGTCGGGGATACGCTGCTGACGGCGGACAATCCCGGCGAAGACAAGGATACGCTTCTGTTCCGGCGCCTCGGCATCGAGCCGATGGAACTCGACACGCAATGAACGGGGCACCGCTGGCCCGATATGAGGCGACCTTGCAGGGGCTGGCGCGCAAGGACCGGCTGCGGACGCTGGCGCCCCGCGCCGGGCTCGACTTCTCGTCGAACGACTATCTCGGGCTTGCTGCCTCCAGGAGACTTGGCGATGCGGTTGCGGCTGCCATTGCGCGGGGCACGCCGGTTGGCGCCACCGGGTCGCGGCTGTTGCGCGGCAACGCGCCGGAACACGAGGCACTGGAGGCGGACGCGGCGGCGTTCTTCGGGGCCGACCGCGCGCTGTACTTCGGCAGCGGTTACATCGCCAACTTCGCTCTGCTGACCGCGCTGCCGCAGAAGGGCGACCTTCTGATCCTCGACCAGCTCGCCCATGCCAGCATGCATGAGGGCGCGCAGGCCGGACGCGCCGAGTTCAAGCTGGCTGCGCACAACGACGTCGATGCTGTCGAGGACGCGATCACGCGCTCGCGCGCTGAAGGTGGCATCGGGCGTGTGTGGATCGCGTTCGAAAGCCTCTACAGCATGGATGGCGACCGCGCGCCGATGGAGAACCTGGTCGCGCTTGCCGATCGGCACGAGGCATTCCTTATTGTCGACGAGGCGCATGCCACCGGCGTCTGCGGACCGGACGGCCGCGGCCTCGCCGCCGCGTTCAAGGGCCGCGACAACATCGTCGCGCTCCACACATGCGGCAAGGCGCTCGGCGCGTCCGGCGCACTGGTCACAGGACCGCGAACGCTGTGCGACTATCTCGTCAACCGTTGCCGGCCATTTATCTACGCCACCGCGCCATCGCCGCTGATGGCGGTCGCGGCGCGCGAAGCGCTCGCCATGCTGTCCGACGAGCCCATGCGCCGTGTTCAGCTGCATGAGCGCGTTGCCTTTGCGGGCCGGCAACTGGCAGAGCGCTGCGGCGTGGTGCCCAGCGGCTCGCAGATCCAGCCATTCTTCATCGGCGACGTCAGGCGCACCGTGGCAGTGGCGGCGGCACTGCAGGCCCGCGGCTTCGACATACGCGGCATCCGTCCGCCGACGGTGCCCGAGGGCACTTCGCGTCTGCGGATTTCGCTGACGCTCAACGTCGACGAAGCCGACATTTCGGCCATGGTCGATGCGCTCGTCGAGGTGTTGGCCTCGGCATGACCAAGCGCATCGTCATCACCGGAACAGACACCGGAATTGGCAAGACGGTGTTTTCGGCCGGGCTAGCCGGCCTGCTCGACGGCTTCTACTGGAAGCCGGTGCAATCGGGCCTCGACGACGAGACCGACAGCGAGGTGGTTGCGCGGCTCGCCGGCCTACCGCCAGGGCGCGTGCTGCCGGAAGTCTACCGCTTGAGCAAGCCGCTGTCGCCGCATCGTTCGGCTGAGATCGACGGCGTCGCAATCGAGGCGGCAAAGCTCTCGCTTCCAGCCTTGCCGGGTCCGCTTGTCATCGAAGGGGCTGGCGGGCTGATGGTGCCGCTCAACCGACAGACAAGGTTCATTGACATATTCGCACAATGGCGGCTGCCGGTCATTCTGTGCGCCCGCACCGCGCTCGGCACGATCAACCACACCCTGCTTTCGATCGAGGCTCTGCGGGCCCGCTCAATCCCGATCATAGGCGTCGCCTTCATCGGCGACGAAGCGGCCGATACGCAAAGGACAATCGTGGAATTCGGCGATGTGCCGCAGCTCGGCAGGCTGCCGCTGCTCGATCCGCTGACGAACGAAACGCTGAGGGAGGCGATGGTTGCCGGCTTTGACCTTGCCTCGATTGCCGGAGGCGAATGATGTCGCAGTCTCAAGTCTGGCATCCGTTCACGCAGCACGCGCTTGAGCCGGCGATTCCAGAAATCGTGCTGACGGAGGGAGCCTATCTCCACAAGGCCGACGGCGCGCGCATCCTGGACGCCATTTCGTCCTGGTGGGTCGTCACGCATGGCCACCGTCACCCCCGCATCATGAAGGCTATCGAGACAACCGCGACAAGCCTCGACCAGATCATCTTCGCAGGTTTCACGCACGAGCCGGCCGAACGTCTGGCCAGAGCGCTTGTCGGTCTCGCTCCTTCTGGACTCGATTGGGTGTTCTATTCCGACAGTGGCTCGACCTCCGTCGAAGTCGCATTGAAGATGGCCCTCGGCTATTTCCGCAACATCGGCGCGCCGCGCTCGCGCATCGTCGTCATGGAGCACAGCTATCATGGCGACACCATCGGCACGATGAGCGTCGGCGCCCGCGGCGTGTTCAACGCCGCTTACGAGCCCTTGCTGTTCGAGGTCGACACCATTCCCTTCCCGACCGCGGGGCGCGAGCAGGAAACGCTGGATGGGTTCGAGGCAATCTCCCGCGACCGACGAGCGGCCGCGCTGATCGTCGAGCCGCTCGTGCTCGGTGCCGGCGGCATGCTGATGTATCCGGCTTCGGTTCTGACCGAATTGAAGAAGATTGCCGAAGCCTCCGGCACGCTCGTGATCGCCGATGAGGTGATGACCGGCTGGGGCCGCACCGGAACCATGTTCGCCTGCGAGCAGGCCTCCATCTGTCCGGACATCTTGTGCACCTCGAAGGGCTTGACCGGCGGTGCGGTCCCGCTGGCGGCCACGCTTGCCACCGATGCCATCTTCCAGGCCCACTATTCCGAGGACCGAAAGAAGACGTTTTTCCACTCGAGTTCCTACACCGCCAATCCGATTGCCTGCGCGGCCGCGCTCGCCAATGTCGAGATCTGGCACGACGAGCCCGTGGCCGGGCGGATCGCGTCGTTGAGCGCGATGCAGGCCGCCGGACTTCGGCGCTTTCGCGACAATCCGTTCTTCACCGACAGCCGGGCGACCGGCACGATCGCGGCCCTCGATTTGCGCGCCGGCTCTGCCGGCTATTTCGCCGAGATCGGGCCGAAGCTGCGCGCATTTTTCCTCGACCAGGGGCTGCTTGTGCGTCCGCTCGGCAATGTCCTCTACCTTCTCCCGCCCTATTGCATCACCGGCGACGAGTTGGACGGACTCTATGACGCGATCGAAGAAGCCGGCGAACGCTTCGGTTCGAGGCCATGAGCAGATCGTCGCGCATTCTGGGGTTTGGCCATCATGTGCCCGGGCGAAAGGTCGAGAACCCGGAAATCGAAAACCGTCTCGGGCTCGAACCCGGCTGGATCGAGCGGCGCACGGGCATTCGCTCGCGCTTCTGGGCAACGGACGAAGACACGCTGTCTGGCCTTGCCGCGCATGCCGGCGACATGGCGCTGGCGAACGCCAGTATCGACCGCAGCGACATCGGTCTGCTGTTGCTTGCCACCTCGACGCCCGACCACCTTCTGCCGCCCAGTGCGCCGCTGGTCGCACACCGGCTCGGGCTAGGGCGGGCGGGCGCGGTCGATCTGACCGGCGCCTGTGCCGGCTTCATCTATGCGCTGATGTTCGCGGACGGATTCACCCGGCTGCATGGCAAATCGGCCCTCGTCATTGCCGCCAACATCCTCAGCCGTCGCATCAATCCGGCCGAACGCGCCAGCGCCGTACTTTTTGCCGATGCCGCCGGCGCGGTGGTGATTGGTCCCGGCGACGACCCGGATCGCGGCATTCTCGGTGCTTCGGTGGATTCCGACGGCTCGCGCTACGGGCTGATCCAGATTCCCGCGGGAGGAAGCAACAAGCCGTTCCACGGCAACCTTGACCTCGAGCAAACCCGGATGACGATCACCGACGGCCGTGAAGTGTTCGCCAAGGCCGTGGACATGATGACTGCCTGCTCGCGGGACGCACTCACTGCTGCCCGCACACGCCCGCAAGACATCGATCGGTTCGTACCGCATCAGGCCAATGCCCGCATTTTCGAAGCGGTCGGGCGAAACCTCGGCATTGCCGATCAAGCGATCGTCAAGACGATCGTCGAATATGGCAATTCTTCCGCGGCGACGATCCCGCTCTCCCTGTCGCTGGCCAATCAGGCGGAACCGTTTCGGCAGGGCGAGAAAATCCTCCTGGCGGCGGCAGGGGCAGGTCTCAGCGGCGGCGCGCTCGTCGTTGAAATTTAGCCCAGCGACCAGCCGCAGGACGGTTCATGCATGACAGACAGGACAGCATCCACGCCACCGTGCAACCTAATTCTCTGCGGGCGCAGAGGCATTTGATCCCATAGCAGAAAAGGAGTGAACGAACACATGCAACGGCGCAATTTGATTAGGGGATTCATAACATTGGGCGCATGCGCGATCTGCGCGCGGGCAGGTTTTGCCGACGAGGGCGTCCACTGGAGTTATCAAGGAAAAGGCGGTCCAGAGCATTGGGGCGCCCTCGATGGCGCGAACGCCGCGTGCTCGGCCGGCGCGCAGCAGTCGCCCCTGAACCTGACGGGGGCCATCAAAGCGGATATCCCGCAGATTGGCATCGACTGGAAGGCAGACGGCGGCACGATCGTCAACAACGGCCACACGATTCAGATCAACGTACCGGAAGGCAGCACGCTCACCCGGGGCGGCAGGACCTACGACCTGCTGCAATTTCACTTCCACGCGCCGAGCGAACATCTGGTGGAAGGCAAGACCTTCCCCATGGAGGTGCACTTCGTCCATAAGAATCGCGAAAGCGGAGGGCTCGGCGTGCTTGGCGTCTTCCTGACACCGGGTGCGAAAAACGAGGCACTTGCAAGCCTCGCGGCAGCTTTCCCGGCTGAGGCGGACGGCGAGGCCTCGGTTGAGGATCTGGATCCGAACGGCCTCCTACCGGCCTCGCTGGACTATTGGAGCTACGAGGGCTCGCTGACGACGCCGCCATGCTCGGAGATCGTCGACTGGATGGTGGCACGTGAGCCGCTGCAGGTTGGTGCCGCCGACATCGACAAGTTCACCGCGCTTTACCCGATGAATGCGCGACCGGTGCTGGCGCCGAACCGCCGTTTCATCCTGACCACAAGCTGACAGCGAGCCCGCAGCGTTAAGGGGCTGGAGGACAAATCAGTACACTGGGTGCGGATCGCAATGCAGCAACAGCTGTTTCCATGGCATCGCGATCCGCATCCTTGAATGGTTGGACGACTGATTTCCTGCCTTGAAATCACCGCCATATTCGGCGCGGCGGTTGGTGCAAATTTTTCCGGCCCTGCAGAGGCCGGGCAGCGATTTCCGAAGGAACATGTTTCGCGCGCTCATATCGAATGGTGCTATGAGATCAGTGCGTATCGCCTCTTGGGCAGCACCTCCGTTGACGCAAACGGCCAGCGCCCGCGGTCGATTGCCGCGTTCACGAACTGCTTCTAAGACAGGAGCGGCAGGAGCGGACGACGCTCAAACTGATCGCTTCCGAGAACTTCGCCTCTTCGGCCGTGCTGCAAGCGACCGGCTCGATCTTCGCGAAGTACGCCGAGGGGTACCTGGGTGCGCGCTACGCGGGAAACGAGATCGTCGATGAGCTTGAAAATCTCGCCATTGAGCGCTTGAAAACATTGTTTGGCAGCGAACACGCCAACGGCCCGCCTTATTCCGGCTCGCCGGCCAATCAGGCTGTCTATCGAGCACTTTTGAGCCCCGGTGACAAAGTCATGGGCTTGCCCATTCCTGAAGGGGGCCATCTGACTCATGGTTGGGCCGTCAACTTTTCCGGCACTGATTGTCGACGCGTCCCCTATGGGATGCACGACAGATCTCTGTGTCCCGGCGGACGAGCCTGGCGCACCGATCCCCCCGCATGAGCGATCATGAATGTCCTGGTCTAAGGCGCCGCGTCGCCAGCCTCACCGCCGCCTTCGAGCTCGCCATACGCGGCGCGCAGTGACCGTTGCGGAGGTAATGCCTAGACTTGGTGGCAATGGGTCGCCGGCGCATGTTGGCGCCGTGATGCGCGCGTGAAAGCGCCGATCAGCCGGTGCTGGATCTCGGACGTGACGCCGCCGACTGGTGTGATGCGGCAACGCCCGGCCAGGTGACGCGAACCGGGCGTGGCCGCGCCGGGTGATCTTGAGCGATTCGCCAGCCGCATCTCGGGCGTGTCGATGGAGAGGAAATTACGCTCCTTGAGCCCGACCTCGCCCGCCGCTTCCGCCGCGGTTTGCTCTTCCGCGGCGAGGTCCATCCCGACCAGCGCCAGGTAGCGGCGGCATTTCATGGGGCGTCGAATTCCGCTTCTGCGTCGACTTGGCTTTCGCTCATGCCGATTCGCCGTGCTTACGGGGCGACCCGGTCTAGAAAAGCATCGAATGCGGCAGCAACGGCGCGAATCACAAAGCGATGCTCCTGCCGCACGCGAATGAAACCCTTTTCGACGTCCACTATCCCGTCCTCGGCCAGCATCGCCACGACTTCAGCTGAATCGAGAAAACGGATCGGATCAAATCCATGGGCGGCACAGATTGCCGGCACATCAGCCTCGAGATCGCACATTAGCCGCTCGATGATTGCTGCTCGCACGCGGTCTTCGTCAGCGAGACGGTAGCCCTTCGATGTCGCCAGACGGCCAGCTGCGATGTGGCGGGTGTAGGAATCGCGTGTAACCTCGTTCTGGACGTAACCCTCGCCGACACGGCCGATAGCCGACGGACCGAAACCGATCAGGGTTTTGCAGGTGTCGGCCGAATAACCCAGCGAGTTGCGCCGCATGCAACCGGTTTTCTGTGCCAGCGCGAGCTCGTCCTCCGGCAAGGCGAAATGGTCGAGCCCGATCTCTCGGTAGCCGGCGGCAACCAGCGTCTCGGCCACGGCCGCAGCCTGTTCGGCGCGGGCAGCGCTGTCCGGCAGTGCTGTCTCCTCGATCTGGCGCTGATTCTTTATTACGGACGGAATGTGCGCGTAGCCGAACACCGCAAGCCGGTTGGGGCGCATGGCCACCGCCGCCCTTGCGGTCTGGACGCAGGACTGCACCGTCTGATGCGGGAGACCGAAGATGAGGTCGAAATTGATGCGGCGTACTCCATGCCGGCGCAGCTGTTCGACGGCAGCCGCCGTTTGCGCCTCACTCTGGACCCGGTTGATCGCTTTTTGAACAATGGGATCGAAGCTCTGCACGCCGAGGCTCGCGCGGTTCACGCCCGCTGCTCCTAAGGCTTCGGCCATCTCGGCCGTGAACGTGCGTGGGTCGATCTCGACGGCAACCGTAGCCGTTTTCCTGAACGTGAAGCGGCGGCGCAGGAACTCCATCAGTGCGAGGAACTCAGCTGGCCCGATGAGGGTCGGCGTTCCGCCGCCGAAATGCACGTCGCTCACGGGCAGTGCCCGCGGCGTTTGCTCCGAGACCAAACGGATCTCGTCACGCAGCACCGCCAGATAATTGAGGATCGGCGCATCCCGGCGGGTGATGGTGGTAGGGAAGCCGCAATACCAGCACATCGACCGGCAGAACGGAACGTGGAGATAGAGTGACACTGGTTCGTCAGCCGGTAGGTCCCTGAGCCATTCCCCATAAGTCTTGGCACCGACCGCCGCGGAGAACTCCGGCACAGTCGGATAGATGGTGTACCAAGGCAGGCGGGCCTCGCGATATTTTGTCAGGATTGAGGTCTGCAACAGTTCCCTTCCTATGCTGATAACCATCATCCTTACCGCTGCGCTCTCCTGTGTCTCTGCGCTATGTCAATTCGTTCGCTTCGGCGCGAACCTTGTATTTCGCCAATGTGAATGCTCATAGAAGCATTGGCTGTGGCCCGCCGTCGATCAGGACGGGAATGTGCTGGATGAGATCGTCCAGGTCCGCCGCAATGCTAAGGCTCCCAAGCGCCTACTGCCTCGTTGCTGAAAGCAGGGCTGCGCCCCTCAAGGGGCATGATAATCGACAAATCGCGCCCCTATGGCGGCAAAGCGCCAGGTGGTGCCGCAAGTCGAGCATCGCTCGCACAAGGGACTTAACAATCGCGCCGAGAACTCGCATGTGCTGCTGCAAAAACAGAACGGGCCATGCACAGCTTGCGATCCAGAGGCGGTTTACAAGGGTCCGTGTCGATCTTGTCAGCCTTGCGAAATCACTTGTCCGGATCTGATTGGCAAGCTGGCGCCCGGGATCATGACCAGCTTCGCCACGACCGAGGCGTGGCCCTCCGCCCTAACGATGATGACGCTTACTTGGCTGGGCCATGCTCCAAAAGCCGCATGACGACCTCGCTCGTGACTATTGTGTCGGCGTCAGTGGAGCATCTCCACTGACGTACCGAGACGGTGGTGCCGCATGATGTCTCAATCTCGAGGTTTCATAGCAAACAAAAGCTCTCGCCATTGAACGAAATTGTCGCGTATCGAACAGACGAATCACATCCGAAACGTTGCTTTTCGTGCTCAGCTTGACCCTCAAAGCAAAAAAGAAGGAAGCGCCACCAAGGTGCGCCAGCCAACTTGGGTGTCAGCGCGCAGCTACCTCTTCAGGATGGCACGTCACTTGCCCAGTCAACTTTGGAAGCCGTTGTGACGGTCTACCCACAACTAGCGGAGATGACCGTGGCGATTGGCTCAGAAGTGCTGAATCCCTCGGTCCAACCGACTTTGGCTGAAGAGCTGCGTCGAGGCGCAGCACGCCGGGCATAGGAGTTGCAGTCATAATGAACATCACGAGCCTTCTTCTCGGCTCAGCTGCAGCCCTGATCGCAGTTTCCGGTGCTCGCGCCGCCGACGCGGTGACGGTCGCCGAGCCGGAACCGACCGAATACGTCAAGATCTGCGACGTCTACGGCGCCGGCTACTTCTATATCCCTGGCATTGAAACCTGCCTGCGCATCGGCGGCTATGTCCGTTACGACATTGGCCTCGGCGATGTCCGATCGTATGACCGCGCAAGAACCTCCGATGTGAGGACTGGCGAGGATCAAGGTACATGGCGAAACAACACGCTCTTCACGTTCAAAACTTGGACTCGCCAGGAGACCGAACTCGGCATGTTGAAGACCTATACCGAAACCCGCATGAACTTCGGTAACCGCAACGCTTATTCGGGTCCGGACAGTCCTCAGAACTATGCCTTCAACAGAGGCATCACGTTGACTTCCGCCTGGATTCAGCTTGGTGGCCTCCGAGTTGGTAAGGACTGGTCGGCCTTTGATACATTTATTGGATACGCTGGGAACGTCCTCAATCAGATGCTTGTTCCGTACGGCGACTTCGATACAAACGTGGTTCAGTACTACTTTGACGCCAGTAACGGCTTTTCGGCTGTGGTTTCATTCGAAGAAGGCTCTGGCGTAGTCGGTACTATCGACAGCTATGTTCCGCACGTCGTCGGCGGCGTGAAATATACGCAAGGCTGGGGCGCGGTTACGGGCGTTATCGCCTATGACAGCAATTACGAATCGGTGGCCGGCAAGGTCCGCGTCGACGTCAATGTCACCAACGAACTGTCGCTATTCGGAATGTTCGGCTACGGCTCCAACGGCAAGCTCAACGATGACTCCTCTAATGTTATCGACGCCAATGGCCGTGGCTTCTACAAGCAGTGGGGCGGTAACTGGGCCTTCTGGGCCGGCGGCACTTACAAGTTCAACGAGAAAACTTCGTTCAACCTTCAGGTCTCAGGTGATCAGCTCAAGAACTATGGCGTGGCTGCAAACGTCGTCTATACGGTCGTTCCAGGTTTCACGGTCACAGCCGAAGTCGACTATGACGACTACGGCAACTTCGGAGTCGTCATGGTCGACCCTTCCAACGTGAACTGGACTAACGCCGACAAAAAGAACAGCGTCGGCGGCATCCTCCGTTTCCAAAGCTCATTCTAACGGAATAAAAAGCTGCATCTCGGTGGTCCGATTGAGCGGATCGAGGCGATCTACGCGCAAACCTTTGGTGCCGATTGAAGGCGTAATCATCATAAGGATCGACGGTTTGGCGTTCCCCTTATCCCTGCCTGGTCTCCCGGGCGTGCGCCCGACACATGCGCGAGCTTTCCTCCCGGGTCTCACGGGCCGCCGATCAGCGCCGCGGGCCGAATGCGCTTGACAAGAGAGCGCCGGCCCGTTCAACCTGAGGCATTCACCAGGGGAGTCCCGGCAAGGGGCTGAGATACTGCTGGCTTTCGCGGCGCAGTGACCCGTTGAACCTGATCCAGTTCATACTGGCGTAGGGACGGTGCAAGCGCTTTGCGGGAGTTCACGCCCGAAGACCTGTTTCCAAGCAGGTAGATCAAAGCGTCTTTTCATCCTTCCGGCACAGAACTGGGTCTCCAATGCATGAGCAAAGGAGCCTCAAGATGAATGCCCTCACCCCAGCCGTCTCGACGGGACCGCTGCCCGCCTCCAGGAAGATCCACAAACCCGGCACGATCCACCCGCAGATCAGGGTGCCGATGCGCGAAATCTCCGTCCATCCGACGGCCGGCGAGCCGCCCGTCATCGTCTATGATCCGTCCGGCCCCTATACCGACCCGACCGTCGAAACCAGCATCGAAAAGGGCCTCGCACGGATTCGCCACGAATGGATTACCGGGCGGGGCGATGTCGAAGCCTATGACGGCCGCCATGTCCGGCCGGAAGACAATGGATTCGCGGCGGGCGAGCGCCTGACACCGGAATTTCCAGTCCGCAATCGGCCGCTCAGGGCCAGATCAGGCAGGGCGGTGACCCAACTTGCCTATGCGCGCGCCGGCATCGTCACACCCGAAATGGAGTTCGTCGCCATCCGTGAGAACCTCGGCCGCGAGATCCTGCGCAGCAAGCTTGAGCGCGACGGCGAATCCTTCGGCGCATTGATACCGGATTTTGTCACGCCGGAATTCGTTCGCGACGAGGTGGCCCGCGGACGGGCAATCATTCCCGCCAACATCAATCATCCCGAGAGCGAGCCGATGATCATCGGGCGCAATTTCCTGGTGAAGATCAACGCCAATATCGGTAACTCGGCGGTCACCTCCTCGATGGCCGAAGAGGTCGAAAAAATGGTCTGGGCGATCCGCTGGGGCGCCGATACGGTGATGGACCTGTCGACCGGGCGCAACATCCACAACATCCGGGAATGGATCGTCCGCAATGCGCCGGTGCCGATCGGCACGGTGCCGCTTTACCAGGCGCTCGAAAAGGTCGGCGGCATTGCCGAGGACCTGACGTGGGAGGTCTACCGCGACACGCTGATCGAGCAGGCCGAACAGGGCGTCGACTATTTCACCATCCATGCGGGCGTGCGGCTGCACTACATCCCGCTGACCGTCGATCGGGTCACTGGCATCGTCTCGCGCGGCGGCTCGATCATGGCCAAATGGTGCCTCCACCATCACCGGGAAAGCTTCCTGTACGAGCATTTCGCCGAGATCTGCGACATCTGCCGCGCCTATGATGTGTCCTTTTCGCTCGGCGACGGCCTTCGCCCCGGCTCGATCGCCGACGCCAATGATGCGGCCCAATTCGCCGAATTGGAAACGCTCGGCGAGCTGACGAAGATTGCCTGGGCGAAGGATTGCCAGGTGATGATCGAGGGGCCTGGCCATGTGCCGATGCACAAGATCAAGGAGAACATGGACAAGCAGCTTGCTGTCTGCGGCGAGGCGCCGTTCTATACGCTTGGACCGCTGACGACCGACATCGCGCCGGGCTATGACCACATCACCTCAGGCATCGGCGCCGCCATGATCGGTTGGTTCGGCACCGCCATGCTATGCTACGTCACGCCCAAGGAGCATCTCGGCCTTCCCGATCGCAACGACGTCAAGATTGGCGTGATCACCTACAAGATAGCCGCCCATGCCGCCGACCTGGCGAAGGGCCATCCGGCAGCGAAAGTCAGGGATGACGCCCTTTCCCGCGCGCGCTTCGAGTTTCGCTGGGAAGACCAGTTCAACCTGTCGCTCGACCCCGAAACCGCGCGCTCCTTCCACGACGAGACCTTGCCGAAGGAGGCGCACAAGCTGGCGCATTTCTGCTCGATGTGCGGGCCGAAATTCTGCTCGATGCGCATCTCCCACGACATTCGGGCCGAGGCACAGAAAAAGGGCATGGCGGCGATGGCCGCGAAGTACCGCGAGGGTGGCAATCTCTATATGCCGGTGGACGGCGAACCGCCCATGCCGAAGATGCCGGAGCCGTCATGAGGGTGCTGGTCAAAGGGGCCGGCGTCGCTGGCCTCACCGCCGCCTTCGAGCTCGCCACACGCGGCGCGGCGGTGACCGTTGCTGAGACAAGGCATAGCCTTGGCGGCAATGCGTCCTGGTTCGCCGGCGGCATGTTGGCGCCATGGTGCGAGCGTGAAAGCGCCGAGCAGCCGGTGCTGGATCTCGGACGCGACGCCGCCGACTGGTGGGATGCGGTGCTGCCGGGTCAGGTGACGCGCGCCGGAACACTGGTCGTGGCCGCGCCGCGCGATACTGGCGAACTCGACCGGTTCGCCAGCCGTACGTCGGGCCATCGGCGTGTCGATGAAGACGAGATTGCGCTCCTGGAACCCGACCTCGCCGGCCGCTTCCGCCGCGGATTGCTGTTCCCCGACGAGGCCCATCTCGACCCGCGCCAGGCAATGGCGGCACTTCATGACAAGCTTGCGGCCATGGGCGTCGAATTCCGCTTCGGCGCCGACGCCCGGCATGGTTCCGGTTTCGATCGCCAGATCGACTGCACGGGAATGGCCGCCGTCGATGACAGGCTGCGCGGCGTTCGCGGCGAAATGCTGATCCTGCGCACGACTGATATCTCGCTGTCGCGCCCGGTCAGGCTGCTGCATCCGCGATTTCCGCTCTATGCAGTGCCGCGCACCGAGCATCGTTTCATGATCGGCGCGACGATGATTGAAAGCCAGTCCGCCGGACCGGTCACGGCGCGTTCCATGATGGAGCTCCTGGGTGCCGCCTGTGCCCTCCATCCGGCCTTTGGCGAGGCCGAGATCGTTGAAACCGGTGTCGGCGTTCGTCCGGCCTTTCCCGACAACCTGCCGCGCGTCGAAACGAGCGGAGACACCGTCGCGATCAACGGGCTCTATCGTCACGGTTTTCTCCTCGCCCCCGCCATGGCGCGCCAGGCTGCCGACCTGGCTTTCAGTCAAGACAGAACCAAGGAGCTTGCTCATGAAACTGATGGTCAACGGCGAAGCGCTTGAGGTTGCCGCCACCACGCTGGCCGAGCTGCTTGCCGTACTCGACTATGAGGGCGATTGGCTGGCAACGGCCGTCAACAGCGACCTCGTGCACAAAGCCAACCGGGCGGGGTTCCAGTTGAGCGACGGCGACCGGATCGAAATCCTCTCACCCATGCAGGGGGGCTAGCATGTTCGATCTTCTTGGAACGACGCTTGCCTCCCGCCTGCTTCTCGGCACGGCTCAATATCCTTCGCCTGCCATCCTTGCCGATGCGGTCAAGGCGTCGGGCACGGCGGTGGTGACCGTCTCCTTGCGCCGCGAGATGGCGGGCGGCAGGGCCGGCGAAAAATTCTGGTCGCTGATCCGTTCGCTCGGCACAAGAATCCTGCCCAACACGGCCGGCTGCCACTCCGTCAAGGAAGCGGTCACGACCGCGAAAATGGCGCGCGAAGTCTTCGGGACGAGCTGGATCAAGCTCGAAGTGATCGGCAACCACGACACTCTGCAGCCGGATGTGTTCGGCTTGGTCGAAGCCGCCCGCATCCTGTGCGAGGACGGCTTTTCGGTATTCCCCTATACCACCGACGACCTTGTCGTCGCCGAGCGGCTGCTGGAGGCGGGCTGCAAGGTCTTGATGCCCTGGTGCGCGCCGATCGGTTCTGCTCTCGGAATAGTCAACATAACGGCGCTGCGCTCGATGCGCGGCCATTTCCCTGATGTCCCGCTGATTGTGGATGCAGGGCTCGGGCGACCTTCGCACGCGGCAACTGTCATGGAACTCGGCTTTGACGCCGTGCTGCTGAACACGGCGGTCGCCAAGGCGGCCGATCCAGTCGGCATGGCGCGCGCATTCGGCAAGGCGGTCGATGCCGGCCGTGAAGCTTTCAGCTCGGGAATGCTCGAACCGCGCGAGGTCGCCGTGCCATCGACGCCGACGATCGGCAGGGCAGCTTTTTCATGAGGCTTGATCCCTTCTACCTGATCGTCGACAGCGCCGCCTGGATCGAACGGCTGGTGCCGCTAGGCGTGAAGCTGGTGCAGCTTCGCATCAAGACCATGGATGAGGCCGGGTTGCGCACCGAAATCCGGAAGGCGAAGGCCTTGTGCGCGCAGCACCAATGCCAACTCATCGTCAACGATCACTGGCGCCTGGCGATCGAGGAAGGCTGTGCCTTCGTGCATCTTGGCCAGGAGGATCTGCAAACCGCCGACCTCGCGTGGATACGAGCAGCCGGCATGAGGCTCGGACTGAGCACGCATGATCATGTCGAACTGGAAACGGCCATGGCCGCCAGGCCCGACTATATCGCGCTCGGCCCCGTCTATCCCACTATCCTGAAGAAGATGAAATGGGCCCCGCAAGGGCTCGAACGGATCAGCGAGTGGAAGCGCCGGGTCGCACCGATTCCATTGGTCGCCATTGGCGGCCTCAACCCTGGCCGGCTCGTCGATGCTTTCGAGGCTGGCGCAGACAGTGCTGCAGTGGTCACCGACATTACGTTGAATGTCGATCCGGAAGCGCGCACGCGAGAATGGATCGAAAAGACAAAGCCATGGCGCTGAGGCGAGAACCGCATGTGCTTGTCGTCGGTGGGTCGGACCCCAGCGGGGGTGCCGGAATTGCACGCGATATCGAGACGATCTCTTCCATTGGTGCGCGCACCTGCATTGCCGTCACCGCACTAACGGTGCAGACGCACGAAGCCGTCATGGAAATCCATCATTTGCAACCCCGCCTGGTGGCGGATCAGATGTGCGCTGCGCTGCAGGCCAACGAGGTGGCGGCCGTCAAGATCGGCATGCTCGCAACGGCCGAGATCATCGTTGCCGTTGCCGCCGTACTGCGCGAAAGTCCGCAGGTGCCGGCAATACTCGACCCGGTGCTGGCCTCCACGTCAGGCCGGGCACTCCTCGAAGCAGACGCCATCGCCATCATGAAGCGTGATCTGATGCCGCTTTGCCGTCTGGTCACACCCAATCTCATCGAACTTGCGCTTCTTGTCGGGGCAGAACACGCGGTCGACGAGGACGGCGCAGTCAGGCAGGGCCGGAAATTGCTGGCAGCTGCCGAAACTCACGCGCTGCTGATCAAGGGCGGCCACGCATCGGGACCCCGATCGACCGATATTCTGTTGCGCTCGGATCAAGAACCAATCCGCTTCGACACGCCGCGCCTTGCCATATCGATGCGCGGGACGGGTTGCATGCTGGCCAGCGCGATTGCGGCACATCTGGCGAACGCGAGCCCGCTTGAAGACAGCGTTCGCAAAGGCAAAGGGTTTGTTTTCGAGAAGCTGAAGAAGAATGCAGCCACGTGACAGCGACTCGCTGCATGTGCGCACTATGCGGTCCGCTTGGTCGTACCGCCAGTGTAGACTTCAAGCGCCGACACTCATGGACATGACCAGCGGGAGCGCCTCCGCTGGTAGAACCTCCTTTCGAACCGGCGCATCGACATTGATGGTCCGCTCAGGCTAGCCAACCGCTGCCTGGAGCGCGTTCGCCTTCCGCTCCCTCCATCGGCCGAACCATGTCGGTGAGGAACGAACCCTGCGTAAATAGCTTATCGCGGAAATAGGTTCATAGCCGCGCGATGCCCGCGCTTTGACGTGGTCACGCCCGATGGCGTACTTCAGCTCCTGGAGGACGTGGAGATGGGCAGCAACCATCTCGTCGTCCGTGACCTCCATATTGGGGGCGATGCCCAGGTCCAGTGGGGATGGTCCAAATTGCGCAAGCTCGGTCGGGTGATCGCGGAGAAGCTGGATGTCGACTACATCGAAGTTCATGGAGCGGTTCGGACAACGGGTGCGAACCCGGGACGTCGTCCGGGTGTCGTCAGGCTCTCCCGTCCGGCTGAGTCTCAGCTTTCTTCACGGCGCGAATACTCCTGAGGCTGCTCGGGTTCTCGTCAGGAGACAGCTGCCGCTGAGGACGGCCCACGCGGTCCTCACGGAGATGGTTGATCACGGCAAGGCATTCGTGACGGTTCCTTGCGTCGACGACCTCCGGTCACTGAAGGATGAACTCTCGTCCGCAGGAGTGATCGCGAAGGTTCATGCGCCGCGGCCGATAAGCGTCCGCGAGGTCCGAGATCGCACGAAGCTCTCCCAGGAGGCATTCTCCGTGAGGTATGGCCTCGATCTGGCAACGCTTCGAAACTGGGAGCAAGGTCGCTCGGAACCGGATGCAGCGGCGAATACCCTCCTATGGACCATTGCCCGGAATCCGGAAGCAGTCGAAGAATCCCTCGACATGGAGGACGAAGTGGCTGCCCCGTCGCCCTAGGGAGGGCCGTCGGAACGGTCACTCTAGCGTGCGGCTATTCGGCCGCCAACGCGATGGCCGGCCGCCGCGCGGGAGGCGGCGCCAGTATCCGCGGAATGAGCGGATCCGGCTTCCTGTGGCGCCGTCCCGTCAGCCGTTCCTCGCCCGCCCGACGCGGCGCCAGCACTGGCCGCCCCGCCTTCCGACGCGTGTAATGGCGCCGCTCACCGAACTCTGGCACGCCGTCGAAATTCCATTGGAAGCCGCCATACGCGCCTGGATCCTCCTCCTTGGGGCGATCCACCCACCAGACCCGGCGCGGTTGAGCACAAGCGTCAGCGGCTCGCCTGATCTGCGAGCTGGCCTCCCCTCCTGGTTCCTCCTCTCGCCTGATGCCGGCCCAAAGCGCGTCGCGCCTGAACGGATTTAGCCGACGCGCCTCAAGCTATTGTTTTAATGCACGTCGTTGTCCCGCTGCGCACTTTTGGGGGACATGCATCAGCCAGTAAAAAACCGGCGTCACTTGCTTCTGCCGCGGGCCATTTATCTTTTGGGATCGTCGCACCTGATTTTTTCCAAGAAAAAATGCAGGGTGGTTCGATCCGGCACTGACCCGCGGGTGGAGGGCTTGGGGTTTACGAGCCGGTGCCGGACCGAACCGTCTCAGGCAACGCCGGCTATCTCGTCGGACATTGGGGCAATGGCGCGGCTCAATGGTGGCGATAATGTGTCATAGAATCACCAATTCCGACACGCACTTCGCAAACGTGACTAGACGTTTCGGAAATAGCGCGGTGCCGGCTTGCTTGGCAGACCTTTGCGATTCAGACGCGAAACCGCGAACAATAGCCGACGCAAGATTTAATCGACGGGTCGAGGCATGACCAATCACAGCGGCAGGAGGATGGGGAAGCATCCGCAATGTTGATCCGGCTGATCGAGGCGCGACGCCCGCGCTGCGACCAGCCGGTGCGCTTCGACCGGCGCGAACTCGATCAGATCCTCAGGCTTCACGGACGCATAGTGGCAATGAATGACGCGACTATGCCATCGACGATCTTGCCGGTCGCGCTCGCCGATGCCCGAGCAGCGCGGGTGAAACGCCAAATTTGGCTGTTCCAAGGCCACCAAACGCCATGGCAGGACAAGCAGCGAGCCCCAGATCCCTCCCTGTCGCGTCGACTCTGTCGAGACCTTCTAGAACAGCCCCGCGCGAAAGTGGCAATGATGAACGAGCGGTTCCGCACACTGTCGTGCCAGTCGCGACCCAGGCCTGACAGAAGCGCTGCGCTCTCTGGGCGGCCGCCGCGACCAGATGGCCGGTCAAAAGGTCTACCAACACTCCTGAATGCTGAGACGGCGATCGCAATGATGGCGGTGATGGGTGCGACCTGGATAATTTGTCCGGTATATTAAGCGCCTGTTCGATTTGGCCGCCTGTCTTACCCCTGCTCGCTGCCTGATCAGCACCTCGCCAATGCGCGCGCAGGCGTTGCAACAGATCCTTCAAAGAAATTCATAGACTCTTAGCAACTCCAAACCGCTGGGAATGGTACTCTTATGGCAACATCTGAAGTCAATGGGTCAAAACCGTAGTGCCGTGTACTCTCCGGCCACCGAACAGAATGCAGCTAGCTTTTAAAGGAGATGTCATGAAGAGCGTTCATCTTGGTTGAAGATAATAAACTAGTTAAGACTTGCTATAATTCGCAAAAGACTAGCATCTTGACCTCGTTCTAACAAGTTAAGTTTTCGAAATCTGCAGCATTCGGAGAACGCCAAATGACAAAGTCGGTAGAACGAACGCCCAATTTTTCTATGTGGCTTGATGCTGACCAATGATGACACTGGTCAGTCGCCTACGGACGGCAGCGCATCTTGATCGCCTTCGAATCCTGGGCCTTTGCGCGCATGCGGACCTAACTGTCTGCCAGCTAGCAGAGATTCTGGGTCTGCGTCGCGAGCACGTTGTGCGACACGTCCGGCTGCTCGTCAGAGCCGACTTTCTTTGCTGCAACGAACAACGTCCGTGGTGCTCGTACCATCTCAAAACAGAAGGCAAGGACGGCGGGCTGGTTCAATTGTTGGTCGATCTCCTGCCCCACGGCGATGGCTATCATAAACGAGACCTACAACGCCTCGAAGCGACGATACAAGACGCGCGGTCGAAGGGGACCGCCTGCTTGACCGTGAAATAGACCAATCCAATTGGAGCGCGAAACTACCATGGACAACTCCGCCGCCGGCGCCATCGCGCAGCCCGACACCTCCGGGCGGTCTCACTTGGCCGCGGTCGATTACCGCGTTCACGAACTGCTTCTAAGACAGGAGCGGCAGGAGCGGACGACGCTCAAACTGATCGCTTCTGAGAACTTTGCCTCCTCGGCGGTACTGGAAGCGACCGGCTCGATTTTCACCAACAAGTACGCCGAGGGATACCCTGGTGCGCGCTATTACGCGGGAAACGAGATCGTCGATGAGCTTGAGAACCTCGCCATCGAGCGCTTGAAGGCGCTATTCGGCTGTGAACACGCTAACGTCCAGCCTTATTCCGGCTCACCAGCCAACCAGGCCATCTATCGAGCACTGTTGAGTCCGGGAGACAAAGTGATGGGCTTGCCTCTCCCCGGTGGCGGTCATCTGACTCATGGTTGGGCCGTCAACTTCTCCGGCACTGATTATAAACGCGTCCCCTATGGGCTCCACGAAAAGACGCAGCAAATCGACTATGACCGCTTGCGCGAGACGGCCAAGCGGGAACGGCCGAAACTCATTTGGGTCGGCGGAAGTGCTTATCCGCGTGTCTTTGACTACGCGGCAATGGCCGAAATCGCTTCGGAGGCGAACTCCTATCTCGTGGCCGACATCGCGCACATCAGTGGCCTGATCGTCGCAGGAGCGCATCCAAATCCCGTAGCTCATTGCGACGTCGTCAGCAGCACGTCTCACAAGTCGATACGCGGTCCCCGCGGGGGCTTCATTTTGTCAAGGAATGAAGACCGCTATCAGGCGCTGTATCATTCGAAGAGCAAATACAATCTCGCCAGACGGATAGATCGCGCGGTCTTTCCTCAACTGCAAGGCGGGCCCCATATGAATGTTATCGCCGCGCTAGCTGTCGCTTTGCAGGAAGCCGCGAACCCGCCCTTCCGTAGCTACGGTCAACAGATCGTCAAGAATGCCAAGGCTCTGGCCCAAGCGCTTCTGGACCGAGGTTATGACCTGGTCACCGGGGGGACTGACAATCACATGCTGATCCTTGATCTCCGCGATCGACCATTGTCAGGCAAAGCCTATGCCGAGCGATTGGCAAAGGCGGGTATCATTACGAACTTCAATATGGTGCCGGGCGACCCGCGGCATCCGGCGCTCACAAGCGGCATCCGCTTAGGGACACCAGCGGTGACGTCCATGGGCATGCGCGAGGGAGAAATGGTGCAGATTGCCGCTTTCATCGACTTGGTCTGCCGCCAGCCCAATGATCCGGATGCCCATGCCTGCGTGCTGAGAGACGTTGCCGACTTCTGCGCTGCATTCGAGGTCCCTGGCATCACCGACAGGTAAGGCGGGCAAATCAAATGTCCCCACCTAACTCCAACAGCTGAAGCGAGGACATTCCATGACTAGGCAATTCGTGTTCTCTTCCGAATCCGTCGGCGCGGGACACCCAGATAAGATGGCCGACAACATCTCGGATGCGATCCTGGATGCGATCCTCCGCATCGACCCTATGGCGCGCGTCGCCTGTGAAGCATTGGTCAAGACAGGAATGGTCGTTCTGGCTGGGGAGATCACCAGCGATGCGCAGATCGATTACAGCCAGATTGCCCGCGATACGATCGTCGATATTGGATACGACGACGATGCCATCGGCTTTGATGGTCGGCGTTGCGCCGTCGTTCTGGCCCTCACCGAGCAGTCGCCCGACATAAGCCAGGGCGTTGACGAGGGACGAGGGCAGGATCTCGAGCAGGGGGCGGGGGATCAGGGCCTCATGTTTGGATTCGCATGCAGCGAGACCGATACATTGATGCCTTTACCAATCCAACTCGCTCACCATTTGACGAAAAGACAGGCAGAGGTCCGCAAAGCGGGACAGCTTAGCTGGCTGCGCCCGGACGTGAAGTCTCAAGTGTCCGTACGCTATGAAGGTCTCCGCCCGGTGGCGCTGGATACCGTAGTCCTGTCGACGCAACATGCGGAGGAGGTCTCACAAGAAACGGTCCGGGAAGGCGTCATTGAGGAGATCATAAAGCCGGTCTTGCCGTCCCACTTGGACACGACGGGGACCAGGTTCCTGGTCAATCCGACGGGGCGGTTCGTCGTCGGTGGGCCGCGCGGCGACTGCGGCCTCACCGGACGCAAGATCATCGTCGATTCCTACGGTGGGATGGGGCGTCACGGCGGCGGCGCCTTTTCGGGCAAGGACCCGTCCAAGGTTGACCGCTCGGCCGCCTATGCGGCGCGGTACGTGGCAAAGAATGTCGTTGCTAGCGGCCTTGCGGAGATCTGCGAGGTTCAGCTTGCCTACGCGATCGGCGTGGCCGCGCCGGTGTCTATCCTCGTCAACACCTTCGGAACCGCAAGGATCGAGGAAAAAAGAATCGAGCGCGTGGTTCTTGAGCTTTTCGATCTCCGACCGAAAGGCATCATCAAGATGCTTGATCTCTTGCGCCCGATATACCGCAAGACCGCGACATACGGACACTTCGGCCGTGAAGAGCCTGAGTTCACCTGGGAAAGAACGGACAGAGCTGACGCCTTGCTGCGAGAGGCAGGACCCGCAGCTGCGTGACGGCCGATGTTGGATCCGGCGGCATGCGAGACCCCGATTCCAACTCGCTAACGAGCGCCCGGCCGGCGTGGCAGAAAGCCGGCGGACTGTTGAGCGGAGACATTGATGCCGGATTATGACGTGCTTTGCATCGGTAATGCCATCGTCGACATTATCGCCCAGTGCGACGAGGCATTTCTGGAGACGAACGGCATCATCAAGGGCGCGATGAACCTGATCGACACGAGGCGCGCCGAGCTGCTCTACAGCCGCATGGGCCCGGCCATCGAAGCCTCCGGCGGCAGCGCCGGCAACACGGCGGCGGGTGTCGCCAGCTTCGGCGGACGCGCCGCCTTCTTCGGCAAAGTCTCGAACGATGCGCTCGGCGAAATCTACGCCCATGACATCCATGCGCAGGGCGTCGCCTTTGACACCAAGCCGCTCAATGGCGAGCCACCGACGGCGCGCTCGATGATCTTCGTTACCCCAGACGGCGAGCGCTCGATGAACACCTATCTCGGCGCCTGCATCGAGCTCGGGCCGGAAGATGTCGAGGCCGACAAGGCGTCCGGTGCGGCGGTCACCTATTTCGAAGGGTATCTGTGGGACCCGCCGCGCGCCAAGGAAGCGATCCGGCAGACGGCCAAGCTCGCCCATGCCGCCGGGCGCGAAGTGTCGATGACATTGTCGGATTCGTTCTGCGTCGACCGCTACCGCGACGAGTTTCTGGACCTAATGCGCTCGGGCACCGTCGACATCGTCTTTGCCAACAGCCACGAGATCAAGGCGCTCTACCAGACCGCCTCGTTCGACGAGGCGCTGGCCCAGATCCGCAAGGACTGCAAGATAGCCGCGGTCACCCGCTCGGAAATGGGCTCGGTCATCGTGCGCGGCGACGAGACCGTCACCGTCGACGCGACCAAAATCCGGGAGCTGGTCGACACCACCGGCGCCGGCGACCTCTATGCCGCCGGTTTCCTCTACGGCTACACGCAAGGGCGCAGCCTGAAGGATTGCGGCGATCTCGGCTCGCTGGCGGCCGGGCTGGTCATCCAGCAGATCGGCCCGCGTCCACGCCAGAATTTGCGCCACGAGGCTGAGCAGGCGGGGCTGCGTCAGGCGGATATTTCAAGGACCAGCTGCCCACCTCCCCCTTGTGCAGGCTGTTCAGGGGAGCGCGGGTAAAATCGAAATGTCGCATGCTCATCCCCGTGAGACGGGGGTTTTCCCTCTGCGTCTCTAGTTGCCGAAACTCAGAAACCGGTTGACGCCACCTACCGGTAGCAGTTCCAGGCGATCTTAATCATCACGACGCCGACGCTTGCCGCAAGTCATTCAACAACTGGGCTCATGTTATGGCGCTGATTAACCGGTCGCTCAGCAGTCATCCACCGCCTGCGCGGACCGGAGAGCGGCTGGAATGCGAACAGCTGACGACAACGATGCCAAGCGACTTTGGACACGCCGACTAGTCAAAGGCAGTTCACATAACGATATAAACATTTCTTTATGCTGTATTGACAAAGGCGCGGACTGCTGTGATTGTCTGCATGTCGTGGTTCTCCGTTCGGCGCTGCCGCAGCGGAGCTAAGAGGGAAGCCGGTGCGATGCCGGCGCTGCCCCCGCAACTGTTAGCGGCGAGCCAACCCCACTAATGTCACTGAGGTGAACGGCCTCGGGAAGACGGGCAGAGGCTATGACCCGCGAGCCAGGAGACCTGCCACGGCGAACAACGTCCACGGGCGGGGCGTCTCGGTGGCCGCGGCAGCCCGGCGTTCATGCCGGCCTACTAGCGCCTTCCTTGTCCCCACGCCCCAACCATCGGGGTATGGCATGACTATCTCTCAGCAAATTCCTGTAGCAACGCTCGGTATGCCGCGTATCGGTCGCAGGCGAGAACTGAAATTCGCGCTTGAAAGCTACTGGTCCGGAAAATCTTCCGCTGCCGACCTTCTCGCGACGGCGAAGGCACTCCGTGCCGCTACTTGGAGGGAGCAGCACGATCGCGGCGTATCGAAAATCCCGTCGAACGACTTCTCACTCTACGACCATGTGCTCGACACCGCAGCCATGGTCGGCGCCGTGCCATCCCGTTACGCCTGGAAGGGCGGCGAGGTCCCACTCGACATCTACTTCGCGATGGCGCGCGGCAAGCAAGGTGAGACTGCGGGTTGTGGACATGCCGGTCACGAGCATGCGGTTCAGGGGCACCACTTAACCGCGATGGAGATGACCAAATGGTTCGACACAAACTATCACTACATGGTGCCGGAGCTGACAGACGATCAGACCTTCGCCCTCTTGTCTACGAAACCGATCGATTACTTCCTCGAGGCTAAAGCCCTCGGCATTCACACACGCCCAGTCATCCTTGGACCGGTCACCTTCCTTAAGCTGGCGAAGTCACCTGCCGAAGGTTTCAATCCCATGGCGCTCCTACCGCGGCTGCTGCCCGTCTACGAGCAACTCCTGCGGAGGCTGAAGCTCTCGGGAGTCGACTGGGTGCAGATTGATGAGCCAGCGCTTGTGCTCGATCTGAATCCGAACGAACGAGCTGCGTTCGAATTCGCCTACGGCCAGCTGTCGAAAGCCGCGCCCGAGTTGAAGATCATGCTGGCTACCTATTTCGGGCCGCTGGGAGACAATCACGAGACCGCGATTTCTCTGCCCTTGGCGGGCCTGCATCTCGATCTCGTGCGCGCTCCCGAGCAGTTGGAGACGGTTGGTCGGCTCGCACCGAAGGATCTGGTGCTCTCGCTTGGCTTGATCGACGGCCGCAACGTTTGGCGCGCGAACCTGCCTGCCATTCTCGACCGCATCAAGCCGATCGTCGCCGGCTGGCCCATGGACCGCGTCGAGATCGCGCCTTCCTGCTCGATGCTTCATATGCCGATCGACCTGCGGATGGAGACCGCGCTCGATGTGGACGTCAGTTCGTGGCTGGCATTCGCGGCCCAGAAGACCGAAGAGCTGGTCGTGCTGGCCCAAGCCTTGTCCGAAGGCAGGGAGGCCGCCGCAGGCGCATTGAAAGCTTCGGCCGAGGCGGCCGCCGCGCGCGCAACGTCCACAAAGGTCCATGATCCGCTCGTCGAGGGGCGGATCGCCAGCATCGACGACGCCATGAAGCAACGAAAGAGCGCATTTGCCCAACGTTCAAGAGTCCAGGCTGCCGCGCTCGGCCTGCCGCCGTTCCCTACGACGACCATCGGGTCCTTCCCGCAGACGCCGGAGGTGCGCAAGGCGCGCTCCGCTCATGTGAAGGGCGAGCTGAGCTATGTCGACTACGAGACCTTCCTGAAGAAGGAGACCGAGGCTGCTATTCGCTGGCAGGAAGAGATCGGGCTGGACGTGCTGGTGCACGGTGAGTTCGAACGAAACGACATGGTGCAGCATTTCGGCGAGCAGCTGTCCGGCCTCGCCTTCACCCAGCATGGCTGGGTGCAGAGCTATGGCTCCCGCTACGTGCGCCCTCCCATCATCTTCGGCGACGTATCGCGGCCCAATCCGATGACGGTGCGCTGGTGGCAATTTGCCCAGTCGCTGACGGAAAAGCCGGTGAAGGGAATGCTCACAGGCCCAGTGACCATTCTAAACTGGTCTTTTGTTCGCGACGACGTACCCCGTTCCGACGCCTGCCGCCAGATCGCGCTTGCCATCCGCGATGAAGTGACGGACCTCGAAAGAGCCGGCGCAAGGATGATCCAGATCGACGAGGCCGCGTTTCGCGAAGGCCTGCCACTGCGCAAGTCCGACTGGAAAGTCTACCTCGATTGGGCTGTCGAATGCTTCCGGCTCGCTTCAACGGGTGTAGGGGACGCGACCCAAATCCATACTCACATGTGCTATTCGGAGTTCAATGAGATCATCGACGCGATCGCTGAAATGGATGCGGATGTAATTTCGATTGAAACGTCGCGCTCGAAAATGGAACTGCTAGACGCCTTCACGAGCTCCAAATATCCGAACGAAATCGGTCCCGGAGTCTACGACATTCACTCACCACGTGTCCCGGAAGTCGGCGAGATTTCGGACCTCGTCATGCTTGCCCGCGAGCGACTGTCCGACGGCCAACTGTGGGTAAATCCGGACTGTGGCCTCAAAACACGGAAATGGGAGGAGGTCCGCCCTGCCCTCGTGAACATGGTCGCTGCAGCCTGCGCGCTGCGGGAGAAAGTGCAGGCCGGAGGCTTTCCTGATTCCTAACCCTGTGGTGATTTACCGGCTACCGCATGCCGGCCGTGAATATGCCAACCCGATTACTTTATTGAAATAAGTCATTCGAGGAAAATCTACAATTTTCCTCGGCAGGTATCGCGTTGCTGGTCAGGGGTAGCAATCAATTCGATCAAGTTCTCAGGCAGAGGTTCTAGGCTCGACGTCGATGGCGAGAGCTGCAATCTTCTGAAGGCTATCGGTGCGCGCATAGTCCGGTAACATTTCCAGCTAAGCCGCCTCGAAAGACACAACGGTGCGCCGCAACACGTTTTCCGGCGCTCCAAAGGCGAGCCTGACGCGTCAGCCACTCTGGCTCAGCGCCATAATAGATGTCGTGTCTGACATTCGAAGTCGGCTCGCTCTGACGGGTCGTCGGAAACGACAAGATTCCGGGCGCCTCGGCGCCCGGGAATACAAACGTAAGGCGATTATATATTTGACAGACCCAAACGATTATGCGATAACGATTCCAAGGAGTTATCGCTATGTCCGTCCTGTCCCGCCCCTACTTCCACGACGAAGCCGCCGCATTTGAGCATGTCGAAGGCATGCTTTGGCCGCAGGGTCCGGTGTGCCGTCATTGCGGCTCGATGGAAAAGCATTACGCCTTGAAGGGCGGTCGCACGAAGGCCTCCAAGAAGAACCCTAACGGCGTCGAAATCCACGGCCTCTACAAGTGCAGCGATTGCCGCAAGAAGTTCACTGTCCGTATGGGCACGATCTTCGAGGAAAGCCACCTTCCGCTGCACAAGTGGTTGCAGGCTATCCACCTCATGTGCTCCTCAAAGAAGGGTATCAGCGCCCACCAGATGCATCGGGTCTTGGAAGTGACCTACAAGACTGCGTGGTTTCTCTGCCATCGCATTCGCGAGGCCATGCGCTCCGGCGATTTCTCACCCATGGGCGGCAATGGCAAGACCGTCGAAGTCGATGAGACGTACATTGGCCGTCTGGCTGGCACCCCGGTTAAGCCGGGCGGCGGCGCGCACAAGAACACCGTTGTCACGCTGGTTGAGCGCGGTGGCCGCGCCCGCTCCTTCCATATCGATACCGCTCGCATCGGTACTGTCATGCCTATCGTGCGCGCCAACATCGCCAAGGAAAGCGCGTTGATGACGGATGAAGCCGGCGTGTACCGTCGCGTGGGCCAGGAATTTGCCTCTCACGATTTCGTCACGCATTCCAAGGACGAATACGTTCGCGGCACCGTCCACACCAACACGGTCGAAGGCTACTATTCGATCTTCAAGCGCGGCATGAAGGGCGTTTACCAGCATTGCGCCGAACACCATCTGCATCGCTATCTGGCCGAATTCGACTTCCGCTATTCGAACCGTTCGGCCATGGGCGTTGAAGACGCTCTGATCGCCTTGAATGGTGCCAAGGGTAAGCGCCTGACCTATCATGGGCCTCGTTACAGCCAAGCATGATCACTATAGGAAGCCGGTGCAACTAACGTTTCCGCTATGGAAATACGAAGCGCGTTGGCGAAACAAACGACGAAAGTTTCGGTAACGGAACGAAAACCTGTGGGCGGGGCGCCCATATAAGGACTTTTTTTACTACGTCAAGCCTAATGGTCTTGAATCGGTCCTAAAACGCTATATCTTGATTCGTGAGCCCTGCTTCGGTCGAAGCTTCTAGTTCCACTAGGAGTATTTATGTAGGCCTTAGCGGGGCTTTACCGCTTCCTCATCGATCTCGTATTCCTTGGGCACAAATCGCCAATGGCGATATGGTTGCTCCCATCGGTCAATGTAGCCGTTGGGTGTGCCGGTGTTGATTCCGATATTGAAATTCGGATAGATCCCGCGAATTAGCCGGTTAATTTCTTTGTAGACGGCTTCCTTGGCCAACGTGCGCTTGCCGCGTCGTTTCGCGCCATCAGGCTTCGCCAAGTGCAGATCGTTCAACCTAAAATACATAGAGCCCAGGATTATGTCCAAGCCCTGTAAAATGTCATGCTCATGGGAATTTACGTGCGCTATCTGATCCTTCGGGAAAAATACGCCGCAGCCAGAGAAAGCGTTGGTCTGTGATATGCTGCATATGTAATTACGAAATCTCTCTATCTTATCTTTGTTGTCTGGCATATCGTCTAAAAGAGTTGTGATAAAAACTCTATCAATTCCATTAGGATTGCAGTGACGCAATCCAAATGCGTGCTTTAGCATCTGATAGTAGAGAAGATAGTATTCGTTTTCGCGGTGCTCATCGGTCAGATTCTTGGGCTTGTGATAGTTCTGAGTGAACATAATGCGAATTTTGACACGTCCACTCGCCACGAAATCGAAAAACTGTCGAATAAATTCTATGTATTTCTCTTGATACGCCTTGGTAACCTTCGTCCATTTCATTTCACCAAATATATTGAGCTCTTCCTTTTTCTCCCGAAGAACCTTTTCGATCGCCTGACGATCAGCGGATTGGATTAGAGCGCTTCCATAAAAATTGGAAAAGTGCGGGCCTTTCTTTGAGGATTCATCGCAGTATATGGTGTAGTGCCTTTTAGGCATGTTCGACCCGAGGTGGTGTTGAAATGAACAAACAACCTAACGAACAACTCGACAAGTTCAAGCAGGCTGCCCGTGAACTCGAAGCGGACGACTCCGAAGAGAATTTTGACCAAGTGTTAAAGAAGGTGGCGAAGTCATCGCCGCCGAAGGATGACAAGGCCAAAAAGGAAAGCAGCGGCGCTTAGGCTGTGGGAAGTCCTCACAAATCAGACCGGAACGGGGACGAAACGGTTTGCAAATAGCAGCGAATTCAGTCAAGATTCGCTTGTAAAAAAATGACCCCGCATATAGCGGGGCCAAGGTCTGAAAAGGCTGCACTGCTTAGCGGATTGGAAGTCCGCGACAGTGTTCTCGGACGAACTCAATTCGTCCAAACCGTACACGCACGTACCAGGTGACGTGCACGGACTTGGGCCATGAACATGCTTGCATGTTCGTGTTCTCCGCCGGGATCATCCCCGGTTGACCGGAAACGCGGGATTGCGCCCGCGCTCAAAGGGCGCGTTCCGTGGCCGGTCAGGAGTTAGGCCAAGTGCAAATTATAGTGATTCGTTTCGGCGCGGCGACTCCTACAAGCCGCTACACCCGGTTTTCACAGTGGAGCGGGACAGGGCCGGTGAAATTAATCGGCCATATCCGTAAAAACTAATTGGTAGAGATGCGGGGGAACGCGTTCTTGAAAGTTTCTCATAGCCGATTCCCGCTGCGTCAAAGGCCGCTAGGACAACTATCTCGTCTTTAGGCGGGTCTTTGCCGGAGAAGACGACGAGGCCACAAGCAGGCGGGTTATCTGACCCCATTGTTTCCCACGAGTCCACGTCCCACCCCATACGCTTAAAGAACCGTCTCAGTTGGACGTGGACTTTCGCGCTTTCGACGCTGCCGCCGTCCCTCGTGATCAGTATCTTGCCTTTGTAGCCATCAATCGAAGCGGCCATCCGCCCAAGCTGTTCTTCGGAGAAAAGGCGAGGGTCGGACATTGTGTCCAGCCGCCGTTCAAGCTCCGCAATCTTATGGTGAGCTTCGTCTGGTGATGCTCCGTCGAGCTTGCGCTCATATTCGGCAATGCGGTCATCCCTGAGGGCGAGGCGGCTTGTCAGGGTGGAAACCACACCATTCTGCCAAAACCGACCGGCCAAGATACCAATCAAGGTGAAGGCGACAAACGCCCAAGGCGCAGCGGTTACCACCGCCCAATTGTCCTGAATTGGCTTGATAAAATCCATGCGCTTTTCATATCAGCGCACCCCGGATTCGCCAATGGGTCTGTCAAATATACAATCACCAAACGTAAACGGGAACAAATTGGCAACGGAGCGCGTGCAGCTCGTCCATCTCCCATCAGCGATCCACGGGCACCGACTTGTGACGATGGTTGAGCGTCGTTCGTAGCGGTCCTCAATGATCTCCAGGAGATCGCGGCGTTGGTCGTCATTGAGTTTTTCCGCAATTAGGTAGCAACTACCACCAGGACTACGCGCGCCTGACCATCTCGGGGCTCTTCAAGGACTTCGACTTTCGAAACTTAGTGCTGCGCACGTTCCGCGAGGCGCTGGCTTCCGATGCTCAGGATCACTCGGCGATTGTTCGTTCGGCCCAGTCCGCATATTCTTCCAGCCGTTCTAATGCTCTATCGGCATCTCGTCTGGTCTTGGCTCGAGACCCGTATTGAACTTCGTCCTTCAGTTCGAGAAGCGATGCAAGGTTTCTTGCCTGGGCTTCGGGCAGTCGGTTTCCTAAAGTCGCCCGAAGCAGCTTCACCACCGCCTGGTGATCGTCCTTGTTGGTCTCGCCGATGTACTTGGCGGTGATGACGTCGGTGAATGCGATGGCGCAATTGATGATCGTCGACCTGGACGGATTGCCTATGTCGCCAGGATCCGCCACGGCGTTGCTGTTTCTCGCATCCTTCAAGAAGCCTCTGGCGATGACGAGCCTTCCCCTGACGAACGTTTCGTCGCGTTTTTTACTCGGCCCTTTTCTGACCATCCCCGTTCCCTCTCAACAGTTCTTGTGCCACGTCTTCCGGATGCTTCCCTAAAAGAACAACCGCATCTGCGACGCAACTTTTCCACCATGGATCGTCATCACGAGCCATTCTCTCGACATCGTCGAAATCTAGTCCGACAACATTCGGCAGGAAGAAAAGACGCTCGCCCGCCTCCCGGAGATGTTCGCGAACCGCCTCGACGATCTCCGCCAGATCGTCCGGTCTTGCGATCAGACCGATGTCGACGTCGCTGCCGGCGTGATCTTCTCGACGGGCGACGCTTCCGTACAGCCACATGCCGGCAATACGATCGTTCAGCTTTTTGCCACCGGCCTTTATCTCTTCGAAGATGTTATGAAGCCTTTCGCTTTCCGCCCTGAAGAGCTGGCCGATCGGATCGGCCAAGGGATGCTCCCAGTTGATTCGGAACAAGCGCGACCTGTCCGTGCCTTCCTCGACTACCAGACCATACTGCCGCAAGCTTTTCAGCGCATTCCAGGTGCTGTTCCTGACCAGTCCGGTTCTCTCGGTAAGATGCGTGGCTGAAATATATCCTCCATGCAGGCAGAGCTCCCTCAGGAGACGTATATTCGACTCCGCCCCCAAGGCCGAGTTCAGCGGGTGTCGGATCGAACTATCTGGGCTCGGACGCGCCATTGGAGATCACCGTAGATAAGAAACTTCACCATCATATATCAGGCCATACATTCAAATAAAAGGACAAAACATCAGTTATCTGAACGATCGCCAGGTGATCATTGCCACATGATGCATCCGCCGCCGCCTCTCATCTGCTGCGCGCTTCGCCCTGCGGACAGCAGACAGCGAAGCCTCCACGGCCGCGAAAATCTCGCGACGGCGGCTCGATTCCGGGACCGGACCGCCATTTTGGGGAGGTGATCCGTGCAGGTACCTGGCGTGGATCACGCCATCCATCTCCTGACCGCATCGTTGCCATCGTCCTCCTTAGCCCGGCCGAGCCTCCCGACCGCCGGATCGATGATGACGATCCCCTTTTGGAGAATAGTCTTTTTTGAAAAGTGTGACGGTCTGCGCCGTCTTACAGTGTTTCAGCCTTTGCCGTGGCTCCTGCGCTTCCTGCCGCGCACACGGCGAAGCGCTGTTATTCTACCGTGCAACACCCACCGAAAATACGACAGGTCGACCATAATAATCAGGTCTGGGCTAAAGATTTTTCGGGCAAACCCCGAAAAAAAGAAACGACAGCTCTTGGTCTTCACGCCGCTTGGACTTAGTTAGAGAGGTGACAGTCCGGCCGTTCCGAGTGGCTTAGTTCCCGCTCTTTGACCCGGCATCGTCGCCGAGATATCCAGGCGTGTTGTAGAGCGCGACATTTCGTCGGATCGTGGTCGAGTAGCTCAGCCATTCGGTTTTCGCCCTCATAGATCCGCGCGGGCGGATTTCCTGCAACCGGCTCTTCCCGTGGGTAACCCGCGTCATATGTTCCCCCGCCGACCAGCTGACCGCGCGGCAAGGATTGAGAGCGGTGAAGCTTCAGTTAACGCCTACATTTCTCCGGTATTTCGGCGATGCATTCCTCGAGACACTTCAGGCGGGACTTCGCATTGCGAAGTTCATGTCCGGCTTCGAAACGTCGATGGCGCCCCATGGGTGTGCTCACCATGAGGTCGCGCTCCAGTTCGGCTATGCGCGCACGCACCTGCCGAGCCTCGTCCTGAAGCAACGCTTTGATCCATCCACGCCCGCGCATCGGTCTTCCTGCCAACACCCCAAAAGCCATGTAGGGCTATGCCAGCGAGACCCTAATTTCCGGCAAGCCGAAACGCTCTAAATTTAACATCCGCTAATCTAAGTCTAGTCGCATCGGCATCGCGTCGGCGTTGGCGGCTTGACGCGCGCATCGACAACCGCAAATCGCGTGAGGCGTTCGGCGCCAAGCCACGCATGCTGAACGCCGAGCAGGTGGTGGAAATCACCGGTCACCCGGTTGGCGGCGTTTGCCCCTTCGGCCTCGCCTCGCCGGTCTATTGCGATGTGTCGCTGCGCGCCTACGATCAAGTGGTGCCGGCGGCCGGCCGAACCAATGCAGCGGTAAGCATCGGGGTCGAATGGTGCGACACTGCCAAGATGCCGGAGCTGCGGCGGATGCAAAAATCGACTGACCGCGATGAGCGGCAGCGCCAAAGCGCAGTGACAGGCCGTTAAGTGCCGGGCAGCGTGCCATTCGCCGACATCTCGAAGACATCGAGCAGGATGGCCAGCCCGACGCCGCACGCGGTCAGGATGAGGCCGGCCATGAAGATGCGGTTGGCGTGTTCGTAGATGGGTCGGCGCAGCGAACTAATATCGAGCAATATGGACAGCGCCCGCATCTGCAACGCGATGCCGACCAGGATTGGCGCGACGGCGAACAGATCGTAGAACCGCCATGGCATGGGGTTCGCCGCCCAATGCGTGACGAAGCCGAGCGAAAAGGCTAGCAAGATCCCCACGACGGTGATCGTGCCGTTGCGGAAAATCGTCTCGATCAGCTCTTCCTTCGGATCGTGCTCGTCCAAGCGTCCCCTCCCCTCCCTCAGCCGTAGGCCTTTGCACGGTCGAGACTAAGCTCTCTGGAAATCCCTGAGCATCGCCGCGAATTAGTCAAGAGACCTTCGGAGATTCTGGCAAAGCGAACCGGTGGCTGCACAGGGAATTAGCGGAACTGGGCGATCAAACGCCGTTGACTCTGGCCCAGATTGAGACCGGCGGTCGGGGCCTTGTGCCCTATCGCCCCATAGGGGAGCTCCTAATCGTAGTAACTTCGCCAATCCTCCAACTTTTCGAACCTCTTTGGCCTGACTCGCGCTAAATATCTAGCATGATGCCATCGCAACGAGCCGGCGGCGAAAGCATTGTCTGCACTTTGGGATCATGAAGGCATTGCCTTCTCACGGAGGTCGCGATCGTCTCGTCCCAGTGATGGTCGCAATCATTGTTGATTGCGACTTTCCGAAGCCAGCCGGCCATTTATTTCCCTAAGATCTGCGATTCAGGTCGAGGCGTTGTCGCCTTTTCGGCGGGTAAGATGGGCAAGACGACCTCCGGTACCTTTCCGGTCAGTGAGTTTAGGAAGGCAATGAGCAGGTCGACTTCTTCTCTCGTCAATTCTTCGCCGAGCTGGGTGGTTCCCATGATGGCGACGGCCTGTTTCAGATCCCAAACCTTGCCCGAATGAAAGTATGGCGCGGTGAGTGCTACGTTGCGCAGCGGCGCCGCGCGGAAAACATAGGAATCGTCAGCTGCATTGGTGACGGCAAAGCGGCCCTTATCTTTTTCCGGTAGGACGTCGGCGCTGGGCTTTTCCATAAGGCCGAATTGGTAAAAGTCCTGCCCACCAACGTTGATACCGGCATGGCAGGACGAGCAGCCTTTGTTCATGAAAAGCGCCAGGCCCTGTTTCTGTTCGGAAGTCATGGCGGCGTCATCGCCATTGAGGAAGGCATCGAAGGGGGCGGGCGTGACCAATGTCGCCTCAAAGGCTTCAACTGCCTTGGCCAAGTTGTCGAAGGTGACGCGATCGGCCTCACCCGTGAAAGCTGCATTGAACCAATCGACATATTGCGGCATCGACTTGAGCATGGCGATGACTTGACCCGGTGTGTTGGCCATTTCGACACCGGCTTGGACCGGTCCCTTGGCCTGAGCCTTCAGGTCTTCGGCGCGACCATCCCAGAACTGCGCGATGTTGAAGACAGCGTTCAGTACCGTCGGCGCGTTGCGGGGTCCCTTCTGCCAACCATGGCCGATCGAGGTTTCAAGATTGTCGTCGCCCCCGGTGGCCAAGTTGTGGCACGAGTTGCACGAGATGACGCCTGACGCAGAGATGCGCGGATCGAAGAAAAGTGCCTTGCCGAGGGTGATCTTCTCCGGTGTGATCGGGTTGTTGGCGACTGCCGGCGTGGTGGAGGGCAAAGCCTTGAAAGTGGCCAGTGCCGTTTCTCTGAGGTCTGCGGGAATCGGTTCCGCAGCAAAAGCGGTGGCTACCGGCAAGGCGACGGCCATCGTAGTGAACAGCATTTTCATAAATGATCTCCGAGCGTTGTGCACGGACGTCATTGTGGGATATGCGGTTCGTGAACGCCCTGCGCTAGATCAACGGTGGGAGAGGACCGGGCCTGACGGCCAGACTTCGATCGGGCTGCGATCGAGTGGCGGAAGCCGCCACCAGGCTGTGTCCATCGCTCCGACCGTGGATCCCACGTGGCCGGGCGCCATCGCAATTTGCTCGCGCTGACGGTTGGTTCTCTGGGGCGTGGCGACTCCCCACGACAATGCCAAGGCGGAAAGCATCATGGAGACCATGAATGTCTAAGCCGTGTATCCGATGACATACGAAGCCTTCAGCGGCGCGAAACACCTTCAGCTTTTTCATTTTGCAAAATTCAAACGTAGGGGATCGAGAATCAAAGCAAACTCCGACCCAGTTACGGGACAGCCAACACCGAGCGGATCAAATGTGCACGACAGCGGGATGCTGCGCTATAGACCTCGATGGTGGACGAGCACCGCGAGACACTTGTTGCTTTCAGCGACAACCGCCACTATGAAGCGACCCTTCGCCGACTATGTTTCAAGCTGCCCGGAGAGTTTCATGACAGAAGAAGCCGACAAAAACATCGACACACTCATCGAGCTCACCGCCGATGTTGTCTCAGCCTATGTCTCGAACAATCCGATTCCGGTAGGGGATCTCCCTGCTCTGATTGGCCAAGTGCATGCGGCTCTGAAAGGCACGGCCGGAAGCGTCTCCGCAGAAGACCCGGTGGTCCTTAAGCCTGCAGTCCCGATCAAGAAGTCGGTGACACCGGACTACATCATCTCCCTTGAGGACGGGAAGAAATTCAAATCGCTAAAGCGCCATCTGTCGACTCACTATGGGCTGACGCCGGACAAATATCGCGCCAAATGGGGCCTGCCGGCGGATTATCCCATGGTCGCGCCGAACTACGCCGCAGCGCGCTCGGCATTGGCCAAGACGATGGGGCTCGGCCGCAAACCGAAGGAGCCGGAAACGCCGGCGCCGGCGAAGCGGACCCGCAAGAAGGTAGCGGCTTAATTTCGGCAACCGAGATTCGTTTTAGAGTGCGCTGCTGCCATTGGCATGATCTGCGCGGAATATGAAAGGGCGGGCGAGCAATCCCGCCTTGTCTTTACAGACAGCCTGGTTTCAGGAATTCGCGACGGCTTGCCGCAATCTGCTGCCCCGATTCTCCGGTCAAGCCATGTTCTCGTCCACTTTTATGAGCGGGTCAGCCAATCCGGGACGCGGCGCGTGCTTCCGGCTCTTGCGTGACGCAGCCGAAAAATCAGCCAGCTTTGCTGAGGCTGCCGGCGGATGACTTGCCAGTGCGGCGGTCCTGTTCGATTTCATAGTTGATCTTCTGGCCTTCATTGAGGGTCGAAAGGCCCGCGCGTTCGACAGCGGAAATGTGGACGAAAACATCCTGACCGCCATTGTCGGGCTGGATAAATCCAAATCCCTTGCTGCTGTTAAACCACTTCACTGTTCCGGTCGCCATTTGCGTATTCCTTTGTAACAATTGCAACGTGGGGCAGGCCATTAGGCCAGTCCGATTCATAGCCGAGACTTTAGGCAAAGCAACAACGAAAAACTGCAGGGCCCGGCTCGATCTGCTGATGGTGGCTCGCGCCACTGAGTCAACGGCCGGGTGGTTCACGTCGCCACCTTAGTGCATAACCCTGGCGAGGGCTTGAAGGAGTTCGGAATTGGATTGTTTCGAAAGGATCGAGGCGTTAATCGATGCGGCCAGCGCGGATGCGATCGATAGGGCGCGCGTTTTGCTGGATCAGTTCGACGACAAGTCACAAACAATCGTCCAAGCGATCGACGACTTCCTGCTTGATTTGATGACCCTGGTGTTTGTTATTGAAAGCACCCAAGAGATGTTCCACAATCCGGCGCGGCGGTTGGCACACATGAAATTGACCAGGGTCAGGCTGTTGTTGGCATCATAGCCTTGAGCTCAGAGCCGGTCCCGGTTAGCATCGATCTGTTCGTCGGCTAACCAGCGCGCAAAAACTGCCTGCATGCGCGTGCAAAATTCCGTCGCCTCCTCAGCCAGCGGCGGCTGCAGCTCCTCACCTTTCCAGCATTGCCACCCCGATCGGAAAAGGAAACGTTCAAATAGCGCACTCGGCGTGGCGCCTACGCAAAAGGCCCTCTTTGTCGCCCACTTAACCACCTAGCACCGAAGAACCCGATCGGCGGAAATTGTTACGGTTTCTGCCTGTCCCGACGACTGAACGGAGAAGAAAAATTTCTGATCCAAACTGCCCAAACTGCAAAGCGTGCTTTTGGCACTTTCGCAGATGGCGAAGCAGTTAGATGTTCTGCCTTCAATCGGGGTTGCGCCGGATCCTAGCTGCGCCAGGCTAGAATGAACGAAGTCCATTTCCGTTGCCGAAAATGGCTATGCAACCAACGTGCGATTTCGGCTCTCGAATGGCAGTATCTATCTTGGATGATTGGCCCAACAGCTTGAGGTAGGCAGCCACCTAAACTGCAAATAATGACAATACTACCCTAGCTCTGTTCCTGGAAAAATAGGATAATGCGAAAATTACCCTTTGATACAGTTCTGATCGCCAATAGAGGCGAGATCGCCATACGAATCATCAAGACGCTGCGCGAGCTGGAGCTGCGCTCTGCAATTGTCTACCACGATCTCGATGCGGGGACGCCAGCCGTCTCAATGGCCGACGTGGCGATTCCCATAAGCGGTCGCACACCGGTCGCGGCCTATCTCGATAGCGCTCAAATCATCGCTGCCGCCCACGAGGTGAACGCCGGGGCGATTCACCCGGGCTATGGATTTCTGTCGGAGAATGCGGAGTTTGCTCGCAAGGTGTTGGAGGCCGGCATCGTGTTCATTGGGCCTACTCCTGAGAATATCGAATTGATGGGCGACAAGATCCGGGCCCGCAAGTTCGTTCAGCGGAATGGATTTCCCGTCGCGCCTTCGGCGATCGAAGAGGATGATCCAGCAACGTTCATTTCCCGCGCACGGTCCATTGGCGCGCCTTTGCTGGTGAAACCATCCGCCGGCGGCGGCGGCAAGGGCATGCGGATCGTGCGCGACCTCGATGCATTGGAACACGCCATTGTGCAAGCACGCAGTGAGGCGCAGCGGTACTTCGGAGATGCTCGGCTTTATGTCGAACGATACGTCGAAAAGCCGAGGCATATCGAAGTGCAGGTGCTTGGCGACTCCTTCGGAAATGTCATTCATCTGTTCGAGCGGGAATGCTCGGTGCAGCGCAGGTTCCAGAAGGTCATCGAGGAGGCGCCCTCGCCAGCGCTCTCCCCGCAGTTGCGCAAGAAAATCTGTGAAACTGCCGTCGACATCGCTCGAGCCGCCAACTATCGAAATGCCGGGACTGTGGAATTCATCTTCGACGGGAGCGGGTTTTATTTCCTCGAGATGAATACGCGCCTGCAAGTGGAGCACCCCGTCACCGAAATGATCACTGGCATCGATCTTGTTGCCGAACAGGTCTATGTCACGGGGAGCCACGAACTTAGACTTTCACAATCCGATATCGTCTTGGCAGGACACGCAATCGAGGCCCGGGTATATGCTGAAGCTCCCGCACGCGGCTTTGCTCCTACGACCGGCAAGGTATTGGTGCTCGACTATCCGGGCAGTCCAGGCGTACGGATCGACAGTGGCATCTTGCAAGGTCAGCAGATTACGACAGCCTTCGATTCCATGTTGGCAAAGGTCATCGTGCATTCGCCCACGCGCACTGAAGCTGCGCTCAAAGCCGAACGCGCGATGCAGGAGCTGGTGCTCCTCGGCTGCGAAACAAACACGAGTTTCCTCGCGCGCGTCCTCGCGGACGAGCAGTTTCTAAGCGGGCAAGTCCATACTGGATATCTCGACGAAAATCCGCACCTTGCCGCTGGCGAATTTGCGTCCGACTTGACGGCGTTCCTGGCAGCCGCCGCCCTCCTAACGCGACCAGTCCGCGATTCGGCAGATGCCGTGCCTGAGCTTCACGCGTCCCTGGGCAGTTGGAGAAACTGACGTGAACCACTTCTTGGAGCTGGAAGGCGTAGATTATCAGTTATGGCTTTCACGCTGTAAGCAGGGCTATCGTCTTCACTTGGGCGACGAGGTGACCGCCCCGATCGATTTCTGCCATCAAGGCGATGGATGCGGCATCCTTACCGTTGCCGGCGCAAAAGAGCCGGTCAGGTTCGCCATCGATGGTGACACCATTCACCTGCATATTCGGGGCAGGACGAGCGTTTTGCGCTACCGCGACCCATTGTCAACGCTTGCTCTGGCGGAAAAGCATGCAGGTCATCTGGTCGCACGCGCGCCGATGCCGGGCGTCGTCGTTGCAACAAGTGTTTTGCCTGGTGAAGTGATTGCCGCAGGCACGGCGCTGATGGTGGTCGAGAGCATGAAGCTGGAAACCGTCATACGCTCCTCACAGAACGGCGTGGTCGAGCGAGTGCACTTCAAAGAAGGCGAGAGCTTCGAGCAAGATGCTGTGCTGGTTACGCTCTCAGCGGAAGGGCATTGAGATGCAGCGGATCACTTCTCTGGTCGATGTCAAATCGCAAGAATTTCGTCTCAATGAGCTCCACAACAGACGGCTTGCAGCTGAATTAAAGGAGCGCCAGCGTGCCGTGCGCTTCAACCGTCCAGAGCGGGACCATGAGCGCCTACGGCGACAGAACAAGCTTTTTGTTCGTGAACGGGTCGAGGCATTGCTCGATCCAGAAACTCCATTCCTCGAACTTTCGACACTGGCTGCGAACAGGGCTTATGACGGCGAGGTGCCTAGCGCAGCGCAGGTCGTCGGCATCGGTATCGTAGCGGGTCGCGAGGTGATTGTTCACGCGGATGACGCGAGCGTGAAGGGTGGAGCATGGTATCCGCTGTCAGTCAAGAAGATCGTACGGTCTTTGGAAATAGCAATCGAAAATCGTCTGCCCGTTGTTCATCTGTGCGACTGTGGTGGAGGATTCCTGCCTTTGCAGGCGGAGTTTTTCGCCGATCGCCACCACGCGGGCAGAATCTTCCACAACCAATCCATTCTCTCGAAGATGGGCGTGCCGCAGGTCGCCGTCGTGATGGGCCATTGCATTGCGGGAGGGGCCTACGTCCCTGCGCTAAGCGAATACAACATTATCGTGCAGGGAAGCGGAGCGATATTTCTCGGGGGCCCATCGGTCGTGAAAGTTGCGACCGGCCAGCACGTATCTGTCGAAGAGCTCGGCGGCGCTGACATGCATACCAGCGTATCGGGAACGGCTGACTATCTCGCGAACTCAGAGATGCACGCGATCGCCATCGCCCGCGACATCGTCGCCCGTTTCAACCGTACCGAGAAAGCCCCGATCGATCGAGTCACTCCGGAACCGCCTGCATATCATGCGTCTGAATTGTACGGCATAATTCCAAAGGATCCTCGAGCGCACTTTGAAATGCGGGAGATTATTGCCCGCTTGGTCGATGGCAGCCGGTTCCACGAATACCAGCCACGCTACGGCCGATCTCTGGTGTGCGGCTTCGCGCGCCTTCATGGATATCAAATCGGTGTTCTTGCGAACAATGGCGTGCTGTTCGGCGACAGTGCGCTGAAGGGCGCTCACTTCATCCAATTGTGCGACATGAATCGGACGCCTCTGTTATTCCTGCAAAATATCACCGGCTTCATGGTCGGCCGCGACTATGAGCAGGGTGGCATCACGAAGAATGGCGCAAAGCTCATCATGGCCGTGTCGGGGGCGTCGGTGCCTAAATTCACGGTCGTTTGTAACCATTCTCACGGAGCAGGAGCATTCGCCATGGCCGGGCGAGCCTTCGACCCGCGTTTTCTGTTCACCTGGCCGCAGGCTCAGATTTCAGCCATAGGTACCGATCAAGCGACGCGAGTCCTGACGGATATCAAGGCAAAGCAACTGGCCGTCGACGGTAGGCACCTGTCCGAGGAGGAGTTGGAGGCTATTCGAGAGTCGATTTCGGAAGAATACTGGGAGCGCTCGAGCGCATACTACGCAACCTCTGAGATCTGGGACGACGGGATTCTTGATCCCGCCGATACCAGAAACGCGCTCGCAATGGCCGTGAGTGCTTCGCTCAATGCTCCCATCGAAACGCCGCGTTACGGCGTCTTTAGAATGTAGTGTTTCCGATCTGTCAAAAATGCACATTTGGCCTATCGCGGCCGGTCGCGGACACCGCACTGGCGGGTCTCGACCAGGCGAATCGCCCGCTCGCTGGTCGAGCAGGGGTCCTTTGCGGGAGGGCGATATGTGATGGCACGTAACCGCTGATCAGTCTTGGCTGGATAGGGCGATGGTATTCCTCGCGATGCCTCAACCTTGCCACCATGCGCAATAGAAATCGCAACGGGATCGCGTGTTAGAGGTAGCACAAGGTAATCAAGACCCGGAGTGGCATCGTCCGCGTCGGGAGAGGCTCTGTAAGGGCCCGGACAGAAGGATGGCTGACGATGGATCTCTGCACGCTGATAGACCGCAATGCGGCGTTTGCTCCCGACAAGCTCGCAATCCGGTTCGAGGGCGAGACCTTGAGCTACGCCGCCTTAGGCCAACGCATTGAGCAAACCGCTCGCGCCCTGAACACCGGGCTCGGAGTCAATAAAGGCGACCGCGTGGCTATCCTCAGCCTAAACCGACCTGATTACCTGGTTCTCCTCTATGCCTGTGCGCGTATTGGCGCGATTTTGGTGCCTTTGAACTGGCGGCTCTCCGTGGCTGAGCAGCTCTTCATCTTGTCCAACGCCGATGCAAAGGTAGTAGTGGTTGAGCAGGCCTTTGCGGCACTTCTGCCGCCTCTGGCACACAGGCTGCCCGACATCTTCGTCGTCGGTTTCGACTTCGCTCCCCCTCGCGGGAGTACATGGGGCAACCTGTTGGACCAAGGCATTGGCGATGGCCGCAACCCACATGCCGACTTGAGCTGTCCGCTTATGATAATCTACACTTCTGGCACTACCGGACGGCCGAAAGGCGCGGTCCTCCGCCAAGAAGCATTGCTCTGGAATGGGGTGATGAGTCAGCACATGCATGCCCTGACTTCGGAGGATCATGTGCTCTCGGTATTGCCGTTCTTTCACGTGGGCGGGCTCAACATTCAGACCACTCCGGCATTGCATCATGGTGCGACGGTCACGATCCATTCTCGGTTTGCGCCAAACGCGACACTTGCTGCCTTCGAGCGCGATCGGCCAACGCTTACGGCATTGGTACCGACGACCATTCAAGCGTTGGCAGACCACGCCGAATGGTCGACAACCGATCTATCGTCCTTAAAGGCTGTTTCGACCGGCTCGACAATTGTAGCTCAACATTTGATCGAGCGCGTTACCGCGCGAGGGGTACCGGTACTGCAGGTCTACGGCTCCACGGAAACTTGTCCCCTCGCCATCTATACGAGGCTCGGCGGTGATCTTTCGCGCGAGGGGTCGACTGGCCTACCGGGACTATGTTGCGAAGCCATGATTATCGACGACGCTGGCAAGGAGTTGCAGCCAGGCGTACCAGGTGAAATCGCGGTGCGGGGCCCCAACGTCTTCTATGAATATTGGCGCGATCAACAAGCGACCCGAAAGGCGCTGCGTGACGGCTGGTATCGCAGTGGCGACCTCGGTCACCGCGATGCCGACGGTTATTTTTGGGTCCGTGATCGCAAAAAGAACCTGATCATTTCCGGCGGAGAAAACATCTATCCGGCGGAAGTCGAGCGTGTGCTTAACGAGCACCCCGATGTCGCAGAATGCGCTGTCGTCGGCCGGCCGGATCCGCGCTGGGACGAAGTGCCGGTCGCCTACGTGATCAGGCGGGCGGGGGCTCGGATCGAAGCAGAAGCACTGGCTGCCCATGTGCAGTCCCAGGTCGCCCGTTTCAAAGTCCCGCGCGAGTTTATTTTCACCAAAGAATTGCCGCGAACGGCGTTGGGCAAAATCCAGCACTCTATTCTGAAAGAGCTCGATGCGCGACCAAGCCAGCAAAGAGGCAACAATTGAAGATCGGGGCGTTGCGCGATGACTGCATTCTTTTACGGCCACAGGTGAACTTGCGATTCAAGGTGAATGCGGCTGTGGCGGTGCTATACGAACCCGCTCTCGGCGAAAGGTTCGGAAGCTATCGCTTGTGATTCTGTCGCGAATTTAGATTTTTGACGCGAAGCGTAATATTTAGCGCGCTGCTCATGCCGTCCACCAATCGCCGTCCGGCCGTCGATCGCCTTTTACCAAATCTCGATCAGCTGCAGCCTGCGGTCGCCCGGCGGGATCAGCAAAGGGCATCGCGCAAGGCCGCTTCGTCCGCGCATCCGCCGATTTATGATCAATTAGCCGCAATGTCTCAGCGTCCTTGAGGACGGCGATTGCGGTTTCGTGGTCCGCTCCGGAAATTGAAGAAGGCACGCCGATAGGAAACACGCCAAGAGCACCTCCCGTCGCTGGCTTGTTTGTCGGTTTTTCAAAACGTCTACGCGCTCTTTGTCGGCTTGGGTGCACGGCCCAGCGTCTGGCAGCCCGCGATCTTGTCGGGAGGTGTACACACATTGCCTCGCGATCCCTGATAGCTTTGGACAACTCTGACAGCTGATCAGGCACGCTGCCGAGGCCAGACCCGGCGATGCCACGCTTTAGCCAGGTGCCGTTGAGCGCCTCCTCGACGTCGGCCCGCCAAGCTCCCCTCGCCTCTCCGCCACCTGCACTGCGAATAGCTTGGCGGCCAGCTCCTCTTCCCTGCCGGGCACACACTGCTCGTTCAGCGTCGACCTTGGCCTCCCTGTCGAGGACAGCATCCTGCGGCGACGAGCATCGTCTCCATTCCAACCCTCTTAGTGCCGCAGTGAATTCGAGGCGCATCCTATCTCCCTCCGCGGCAGCATGCTCGATCGTCTTCCGCACGCGTAAGGTATCGCCTCAAGCCGCAAGCGCTTCGCGTTCGGCGAGGTCCGATGTCCGACAATGTCGGATACGCAACATAGCAGAGCCCGATTTATCACATTGCCTCCAACGGTTTTCTGATTGGCACGGTACATGCGTGGTCATCCGCAAACGCGTCACTGACCAAGGAGAACTCATGATCACCTCACCAAAAAATACAGCCGCGGGCCTCCCAGACCCATCCGAAGATGACGCTCGAGCAAGGCCTGGCAAGATGAAGACGGTTGCTCATCTGGCTCGGCGCTGCCCGCCGGCCCACCTTCGCCCACAACAAGGGGAGACGGGGACGCAGCGCCTTCAAAATGAGGAACAAATCACTTTGCCTCGAACCTTGCCTGTCGACCCGCCACCACAACGGGAGCCATTGATCGAACTTCGGTCTCACTGGCTGCGCAGGGCATTCATTGCGACCGCGTTGGTTCTCTCGACGACCGCTCCGGTTCTGGCCACCAACAATCACGGCAAGGCGACGGATTTCCTGCTCGACAACGGCATGGAGGTGGTCGTCATTCCTGATCACCGTGCGCCGGTCGTCACCCATATGGTGTGGTACAATATCGGCAGCGCCGACGAGCAGCCGGGCAAGTCGGGCATTGCCCATTTCGTCGAGCATCTGATGTTCAAGGCGGCGACGATCAACCATGCCGCCGGCGAGTTCGACCGCGCCGTGGCCGAGATCGGCGGCTCGCATAATGCCTTCACCGATTACGACTACACCGCCTTCTATGAGACGGTGGCGCCTTCGGCGTTGGAGCAGATGATGAGCTTCGAGGCCGATCGCATGTTCAACCTCAACCTCACCGACGATGATATCAAGACCGAGCGCGACGTGATCCTGGAGGAGCGCCGCTCGCGCATCGACAACAATCCGCAGGCGGTGATGGACGAGGAGGTCGACGCGACGTTGTGGCAGAGCCAGCCCTACCGTATCCCGGTCATCGGCTGGATGCAGGAGTTGGAGAAGCTGAACTGGAACGACGCGGTCTGTTTCTATAACCTATATTATAGGCCCAATAACGCCGTTCTGGTGGTGACCGGCGACGTCGAGCCGGAAACGGTGAAGGCGCTGGCCGAGAAGACGTATGGAAAGGTTGCGGCGGGTCTTGGTTTAGCCCGCATCCGTCCGGTCGAACCCGAGCAGAACACCAAGCGCACGGTGACGCTGACCGACGCGCGCGTTTCGGTGCCCCGCTTTTCCACGCAATGGGTGGTGCCGTCCTATCATACGGCCGAACCTGGCGAGGCCGAAGCGCTCGACCTCCTGGCCGAAATCCTCGGCGGCAACAATCGCAGCCGGCTCTACCAGCAGCTGTTGGTGAAGCAGGGCATTGCCGCCGAGGCCGGCGCCAATTTCGGGGGCACCATGCTCGATGCCACCAGCTTCACCATCTACGGCTCGCCGCGCGGCGATGCCAAGATCGCCGATCTGGAAGCGGCGGTCGACGCGGAGATCGCCCGCATCGTCAAGGACGGTGTGACCGATGACGAGCTGGACGAGGCCAAGGACCGCCAGGTCCGCTCGGTGATCCTCGCCCGCGACAACCCGGCCTACATGGCCCTCATGTATGGCGCCACGCTTGCCACCGGCGGCAGCGTAAATGATGTCGAGGAATGGCCGGACCGCATCCGCAAGGTCACCGCCGACCAAGTAAAGGGCGTTGCCGGCCGCTATCTCGTGCCCGACCATTCGACCACCGGCTATCTCTTGCCCAAGACAGAGAAATGATGTGATGACGAACCAATACCGCAGCACCTTCGCGCACGCCTTGCCTTCTCCCCTTCTGGGAGAAGGGAGGGCCGCGCGGCTCGTCACCCCGCTGGCCATCCTTCTCCTCGCCACTTTCTTCCTCATCCTGCCGGCGCTCACCGCCCATGCGGCGATGACCATCCAGGAGGTGAAATCTGAAAAGGGCATCACCGCCTGGCTGGTGGAGGACCATACGGTGCCGATTGTCGCCATCCGCTTTGTCTTCGACGGCGGCACCACCCAGGACCCGGTCGGCAAGGAGGGGCTCGCTCATCTGATGACCGGCCTGTTCGCCGAGGGCGCCGGCGATCTCGACAGGGATGCCTTCCAGGTGAAGCTCGACGATGCCGGCGCCGAGATGAGCTTCGAAGCGCAGCGCGACGGCATTTATGGCTCGATGCGCATGCTTTCCCTGCGGAAGGACGCCGCTTTCGATCTGCTTCGGCTCGCGGTCAACAGGCCGCGCTTCGACCAGGAGCCGATCGACCGCATCCGCGCCCAGATTCTCTCCGGCATCATCGCTAGTAAGCGCGACCCCAAGGCGATCGCCGAGCGCAAATGGCTGCGCGCGATCTACGGCGCGCACCCCTATTCGAGGCCGGACGAAGGGACCAAAGAGAGCCTCGCCGGCGTCACGCCGGCCGATCTCGGCGCCTTCCACAAGGCCACTTTCGCACGCGGCGGGCTCCATGTTGCCGTGGTCGGAGACATTGACGCGAAGAGGCTGAGTGAAAAGCTCGACCAGCTGTTTGGCGAATTGCCTCAGAAGCAGACGCTCTCCCCCGTTGCCGATGTCGCCGCAAAACTCGGACAACAGGTGGAGGCGAACTACGACCTTCCGCAGACCTCGCTGCGGTTGGCTTTTCCAGGCGTTGGACGCAGCGAGCCGGATTTCTTCGCCGCGCTGCTGATGAACGACATCCTCGGCGGCTCGCCCTTCACGTCGCGCCTGTGGGAGGAGGTGCGCGAAAAGCGCGGCCTTGCCTATGGCGTCGGCTCTTATCTGGTCGATAACGAGCATTCTCATGCGCTGCTGGTTACAACGGCGACACGGTCGGACCGCGCCGCCGAGACGCTGAGCATCTTGCGCCAAGTGGTGAAGGAGCTGGCGGAGAAGGGGCCGACGGAGTCCGAGCTCGAGGCGAGCAAAAAATATCTGATCGGCGCCTATGCCATCAACCATCTGGATTCCTCCAGCTCGATTGCAGCCACGCTGGTCGAGATGCAGCTCGACGATTTCGGCATCGACCACATCCAGCGCCGCGCCGCCCTCATCGATCAGGTGACGCTCGACCAGGTCAAGGCCGCGGCGAAGAAGCTGCTTTCGGCCGAGCCCGCCATTATGGTCGTTGGCCCGCCGCTGGGGGGCAAAGGATAAGTCCAGGAGCCCATTCGTCTTCCTTGTCCCCTTGTGAGGCCTTTTCGCGTGTGGAGCGAAGTCCGATTCGGTGGGCTAGTGAGGTTTTTTAAAGGCCCGCGGAGCGGTTTTCGGGGCCTTGCAAGGCATTTGCCGGTTCAGGCGGCCGACTCGTCTGATTGTGGCGCGCTCCTCCTCACGCCAGCCTCTCTTGGGTGATAGAGGACGCCGATCGTGGTCCGCAGATTGTAGGCGCAGGCCACCAGCATGCACTGCGTGCGGATGGCAAAGCCGACGTCCGATTTTTTCGCCTAGCGAGAACCGCGAGCATCGATTAGAGAATTCAAAGTATTTTCCCTTTGCAGTTGGATACGGTGGTCTACCAGCCGTCTGGCCGAGGCCCTATAAGGAACCCGGACGTGGGGAATACATACCAACACTCTGCCGACATGAATATCCGCTGCGTTGAGGAGGAATCCGGTATTGCCCCTGTGCCTGCCGATGATCCGCCACCTGAAATCCCCCGACCTGTTTGGAGCCATCGACTGCCTGCCGGCACTTGTCACGCCTGTTAGCGGCCGGACATTCGAGGTCTTCAATCCATCGACCGGCGAAGTGCTGGCAGAACTCCCCGACATGGGCGCGGAGGAGACACGCGCTGCGATCGACAAAGCCTATATCGCGCAGCCTGGATGGGCGGCGTTGACCGCACGTGAGCGCAGCGATGTTCTGTGGCGATGGCACCAGTCGATCATCGACCACGCCGACGATCTCGCCGCGATTCTCACTGCGGAGATGGGCAAGCCGCTTGCGGAAGCCAGGTCGGAGATATCGCATGCTGCGGCGTATCTGCAATGGTACGCCGAAGAGGCCAATCGCATCTATGGCGAGACGATCTCCGCACCATCGACGGACCGTCGGATGCTGGTGATCAAGCAGCCCATCGGCGTCGTCGGCACGATCACGCCATGGAATTTCCCCGCTTCCATGGTGGCGCGCAAGATCTCACCAGCCTTGGCGGCGGGCTGCACGATCACCCTCAAGCCCGCTGAACAGACGCCGCTCGTGGCTGGCGCAATGTTCGCCCTAGCGCATGAGGCTGGGTTTCCCGAAGGCGTCGTCAACCTGATCTATGCGTCCGAAGGTGATGGCGTCGGCCGTGAACTCTGCACCAACCCCAAGGTCCGCAAGATCAGCTTCACCGGCTCGACCGAGGTTGGCCGGCTGCTGATGCGCCAGTGCTCGGACCAGATCAAGAAGGTCAGCCTCGAGTTGGGCGGCAATGCACCTTTCATCGTCTTCGACGACGCCGATATCGACGCTGCGGTTGACGGAGCGATCCAGGCGAAGTTCCGCAATGCCGGCCAGACCTGCGTTTCGGCGAACCGCCTTTATGTCCAGTCGCGCGTTCACGATGAGTTCGTCGAGAAATTCGTGGAGAAAGTCCGGCGCCTATCGGTTGGCGACGGCTTCGCTCCCGGAGTGGACATCGGACCGCTCATCGACAAGCAAGCTCTGGCCAAGATCGAATCCCATATCGCCGATGCCGTCGCCAAACGCGGCACAATTCGATGCGGGGGCAAACGCATCGGCGAGGAAGGCACGTTTTTTGAACCCACGGTCCTCACCGAGATTTCCAGCGTGATGGCAGTTGCGCAGGAGGAGACATTCGGGCCGCTGGCGCCGATCATTCGCTTCAACGATGCTGATCAGGTGGTACGTGAGGCCAACGACACGATCTACGGCCTCGCCGCCTATTTTTATGCCTCAAACCTGAAGCGTGTCTGGCGTGTGGCCGAGGCTTTGGAATATGGCATGGTTGGCATCAACACGGGACGCATGTCATCGGAAGCGGCACCCTTCGGCGGGATAAAACAGTCCGGTATCGGGCGGGAGGGTTCCCGCCATGGCCTCGAGGACTACCTCGAAATGAAATACCTCTGCGTGGGCGGGATCTGAAACATCTGCTTGCGCGGTTCGCAGATCGGTTATCGAGCAAGCGACTCCGAACATGTGAATGTAGGATGGCTCCCCGATGGGGAGCCGACGGGCGGCTCGGCAACCCGAGCAATGGCGCTAGAGTATCTCTCGACGAGACCAAGCGTCTGCATTGTCGACGATGAGGCCTTGCGAGCGATCCGGCGGCCCTCGCGGACTATTTTCAGGCGACACGTCTGTCGTTTACGCGGGTCTGGCTGGCAACCTGTCCGCTGTCGCGATCATGAATGCCGGTTGTGCGCAAAGTCGGGTTTCTAGTTTAGGGGCAGAATTGGGAATGCTCGTCAGATGGTTCTGTTGCAAATCTTCGTTGAGCCGAAGGAGGATGAGATGGCGGGCCGTGCTATGCGGCGGCAAGGATGTCGAGGTCCTCTTCGATCACCCCGGCCGCGTATAGCTGATCGAGCAGGTCGGCGACTGCAAGGGCGCTCGCTCCGTCCGTCGTGACCCGCATAATCAGCTCCGAGGCTGTACAGTTGCCGCACGCGATTAGATCGCCAACGGAAATCGGAACGACCTCGTCGGGCACCCGGTGTTCAATGTTGCGTGAGCGGAGATGGAAGCACCGGTTCCCTGCCTCGTATTGCAGGTCTCCGCGGAAGCGGATCGGTAGGTTGGGAGGTGGGCTTTCGACCATATGCTCGTCGATGATGCTCTGGAGCCCCTCCCGGAACTCGTCGGGCGTCCTGAAGAAACGTTGACCCACGGTTCGGTACCCAAGAGGCCAGCGTTCGCTACCCGGTACCGGCGTCACCAGTTGTAAACGTCCCTGCAGCATATTTACGAGGAAGCCGGAAACACAGGCGATCGTCGTGGGATAGCCCTCCGGCAAGGCGATTGCATCATCTTTGTTGGCTGCCTTGAGTTTCTCCTTCCGCGCGCGTGCGCGCCCGGTGAAAGCCTTTGCGGTCGGCGCCTCCTTGCCCTGCAGGATGAGTTCGACCCCCATCAGGTCCTCGGGCGAAAACGCCGCGTGAATCTGATTGAGATGGTTCGTACTTAGCACGGAGAAACGATTCGTCACGCCACCGTAGCGTTTGAACAGTTCGAGCACGCGCCTGGTGAGTGCCTGATCCTTGAGCGGGGCGGCCGTCGTCGTTTGTGGCAATGCGCCCGTGATTTGATGGTAGTCGAACAGAAAGCGGTCGTAGTCCGGGTTATCGATCGGATCTGTGGCCCAGTAGCAGAAGCCAGTGCGGACTGCCGAACCAAACATCTCGCTCGCGACACCGACCACGCCGCGCCAAAGCTCTGCATGCTCCTCGCTATATTCATAATAACCCTTGAAGCGGTCCGCCGAGAGGCCACAGAACCAGCAACCGACGGTGCAGCCTTCGCTCAGCTCGAAAGCGAGGATGGGGTGCGTGATCGACGGCGCCAATTCGCCCAATTCGTCGTTACAGCGCCGGATTTGGCGCTCGCGCCAGGCATGAAAGCGAGGGTTGATCATCGACATTTCGCCTTGGTCGCGCAGGAGGTCGCGATGGCGCAACATCTCGCGCATATACTCGTCCCACATCATAGCCAGCGGCCACGGGGCAGACTCCGGCTTGAAGCGGTACTTCAGGTAGTCACCGCACCAGAGCGGCAGCATCTCCATTGGGTCAACTTCGATGCCGTAGCGCTCTGTTACCGCTCGAGGGGCGTCGAGGTTCTCCAAAAGCGCCGTGCGGAACTCCCTGTCACCGGCCAGCCGCTCCATGAAGCGCTTGACGTGTGACAACGTGCGCCGTTCCTCCGGCGTGCGCCGGTCAAAGATTTGTTGCCAGTGTTCGCCCCGAGGGCACAGGTGAGCCCTTGAAGCGGCCCGTTGTAGGCCTGATGGCATGATCTCATCCTCGACACGGTTTGCTTTCATGTTACTTCAGACCGGCTCGTCCGAGCCAATGCGGTTAGAGCTAAAATTACATCAGGTCGCGACAAAAACAACAACTACAACAACTATAACGACCGCGGCGACGCTAGCCTTTTCCCTGACTTGCACAGGGCTCATGGGTACATCTGTAGCGAAATTAGCCAACGCAGTGGTCTGTACAAGGCTGGTCAAGGCCGAAGCGCTAGAACCACGCTTGCGGCCCGTAATCGCGCCGAGCTTCTTACTACTTGGCTTCTGTCGGCTGTTCGATCGGATGTAACTTTTAACCTCGTCAAGCGTGATGTTGTAGTCGAGGCTCTTTCCAATCGCTACAATCGATGCAAGCCCTCCAGCGCGTTGTTTGAGCCTTTCAAGCAGACTGCCTTTTTTGCCTAAATCGTTGACGAATCGCTCTAAGTCAGTTCTCGGCATAGCTAATTCCTGCCTTTGCTCAATGTTGCCAAACTATCCATCTCGCTCTCATAAGCGATCGGATAATGGTCCCGTGAACAAGCAAGCGCCGTACCAACCTCAAAATTCCTGATTTTGCGCGTTGTCTGACCGTACGCATTGTCAACTTGCCGACCTTTTAGGTTCAGAATCGACAATTGGGCGGAGGTTGAATGGAAATGGACACTAAGGAATTCAGAAGCTTCGGAAAGCGTGCTGACAATGTTGGCATGCCAAGGCAGATCAGGCCCATTGTCGTTCCACCTCCAAGGCGAACTCGAGCGGACTACGGCTTCTCCGCGGTGCTTGGTCTGCTTGTTCTTGCCACCATCGGATTCGTCGGCGTTATGCTGACACGTCCAACCGCGGCCGCTGACAAGACGGCTGCCGTCAGTGCCGTCGTGGAAGCGCCACATGACGGCGGTTTGATTACAGAGCCCACTCGCGTCGATCGGGCGGGCGAGCGTGGCGTGACGTATATGGTCGAGAAGGTGACCTACGAAGGTGCTGGCGTCGTCAACGTGATAAGCTCACGCGGTAGCGCCAACACAGGCATCTGGTTCACGCAGGCCAAGTACGACTGCAACAAGGGAGCGCTCTTCAACCTTGCCGGTGGCGAGAGTCAGTCCGCAATGTCAACCAAAGGCGCGGACTACAAGTGGAGCTATCTGGTGAACGGCTCCTCTGCAACGATGGTAGCGCGGTTCGCTTGTTCCAAGGCTGGGTTGAAGCTGTATGTCGCGGGTTGAGCGATCGCGAAGGTCACGGCTCAGAAGCCGAGATCGTGGACGCGGTTCGCAATCAAATGCAGGTGGTCCTTAGCTTCCTGCATCTCGCCTATGGTGAAGCGCCGCCGAGCATCGGAGGCGTTCCCGAAAACGCCCTGTCGACGAGCCCGGCGCCTTCATCATCGAGCCCGGTGCGGGACCGCACTTTGGCGGCGATGCTCTTCACCGCTTCGAGCACGGCGTGGAAATAGTTGTCCTGCAGCAGCTCTTGCCGACAGAACCTCATCACATCCGGATGCACGCCTCGCGACGCGAGGTCTTCGCGGAGTTCCCGCGCCCGCCGCTCTGCCTGCCCGAGCGTCTGGACCTTTTCTGCCTTCGACAGCTCGCCAGAGGCGGCAACGGAAAGTCCGGTGAAAGCGAGCGCCCGGTTGAGGTTGGCACGCATTGGCTCGAAGCGTTCAGGCTCGCGGGCGAACCGCGCCGGCTTCATGGCCTTCCGGATGAACCCCATGATGCGGGTGCGATCGCGGCGTGTATTCTCCTCGTGGGCAAAGGCGTTATAGAGACGGTGGCGCTTCGTGATGCCCGGGTCGCTGTCCTTAATGTGGCAGCTCGCCAGAAGGTGACCAATCTCGGGGCCCCGCAGTCCTTCCGAAGTATCCGCGAGCGCATCTGCAATGGCCTGCAGCTGTTCCTGGGAAAACGAAGCCAGAGCACCCTCCACTGTGTCGTTCTGACCGTGGTAGCGTATCGGCTCCAAGTTGTCATACGCCTGGTTTCCTCGCTGGATGCCAGCAGCCCTTCACTTCACGCGCGCCGGGTCCTTAACTAGGAAAGATTCGCCTAGTGGCTCTGCACAGGGATTATGACTCTTTGGCTGGTATTGGATAGGCTTTGGCCAATTTGAGGCGGGCCTGTTTGGTTGAGAACATCCAGTTGATGCGGGCGCCGCTGTTGTTTCGCTGGTTTTCCCAAGCGGCGACCTCGGCAGTGAGGCTGCCGCGAGTTTCGATGCGGCGGTCGAGGCATTGGCCGCGCAGGACGCCGATCTCGATCTCGACCATGTTGAGCCAGCTGGCGTGCTTGGGGGTGTAATGGAACTCCAGTCTTTTGAGGATGCGTCGCGCCTCTGATGGCGGCAGGGCCTGGTAGAGCGCGGCGGGCGTGTGGGTCGACAGATTGTCGAGCACCACGCGGATGGGCTCGGCCTCGGGATAATGGATATCGACGAGATCGCGCATGCAGTGGGCAAAGTCGTGTGCCGCACGCCGCTCGGTGACTTTGACCTTGCGCCAGGAGCGGTGCGCGTCGAGGAAGACAAACAGGTTGGCGGTGCCGTTGCGCTTGTACTCGCAGTCATAGCGCTCCAGCCTTCCCGGCGCGGCCGGGATCGGCTGGCGCACTTCGCCGATGAGCTGGGTCGGGCTTTCGTCGAAGCACACGACCGGTCGCTGTGGATCGGGCGCCTCGGCGTAGAGGTCGAGCACATCTTCCATGCGCGCGACATACTCGGCGTCGACCTTGGGAATGCACCACATGTTCTTGCGCCATGGCTTGAGATCGTTCTCGGCCAGACGCCGACGCACTGTCTCGCGCGACAGCTGTTCGTGCTCAGTCAACTTGACGAACGCGTCGGCCAGCAGCTCCAGTGTCCAGCGGGCCCGTCCGGGCGGCGGGCTGGAGCAGGCGGTGGCCACCAGCAAGGCTTCCTCCTTGCCGGTCAGCTTGCGCTCTGCCCCGGCGCGCGGCTCTTCGCTGAGCGCCGCCTCCAGGCCTATCTCCACGAAGCGCGCTTGGTGCGATAGACCGTGGAGCCGCCGACCACCACCGTCGTCGCAATGGTCTCGTCGCCCAAGCCGGCATCGGCAGCGAGCAGGATCTGGGCCCGCTTGAGCTTGCGCGCCGGATGCTTGCCGCTTCGCAGCATGGCTGTGAGTTCGTCGCGCTCGGGTTGGTCGAGATCGACGCGATAGCGTACATTCATCCGGATGGCCTCCTTCGGTTGCGGAGGTTCCGGAAGAATCGGAAAATGAATCAATTACTTGACGGACAGCCGCCTGCCCAACCCCGCTTCACCGAAAAGCAGGGACAGTATCTCGCCTTCATCTGGACCTACGGCCTGCTCAACGGGCGCTCGCCGGCCGAACGCGACATGCAGCGCTTCTTCGGCGTCACCGCGCCTTCCGTCCATCAGATGGTGCTCACCCTCGAGCGCGCGGGATTGATCCGCAGGCAACCGGGCCTCGCGCGCAGCATTGAACTGCTCGTCGAACCCGATAGCCTGCCCAGGTTACAACCCATCGAACCCGTCAAATCCTCTGTGCAGAGGTACTAGTAGGTCTGGCCGTGGTGGGTATTCTTCCGCTTCTTCCGCCACCTTCTCCCAGCCGCTGCCTTTTTCCTTGAACCGAAAGGCGAGATATTCCTTGGCGTCGAGGCGGATATGTACTCTGCGGTCGGCGGTTCCCATTGACGCTGCCCAGCTATGATCGGGCTCGTAGGCCTCTCGCAGCAGTTCTCCCAGGGGATGACGGCGTTGTTAGGGCCAAAAGCGATCCAGGAAGGCCTCGGTGTGGATGCCTTTGTGGCGGGCGGGCATTGCTGACGCCGGCAAAAACGAGATAAGAATATGCTCCTATCTCGTTTCGAGATTTCATGAATGTACCAAGATTTCAATCGACAATTTTTTTGATGACAAGCGCTTTTGGCGGAGTCATTTTTGCCTGTCGGCGGGTCTCCCTCGCCGCCGCCCTTTTGTTTCGTTCAGGATCTCAGCCCGCGGGAGGCGCAGATGATTGATCGTCTCAACCTTGACCCAGCCCTCTATCCGAGTGACTTGGAAAGCCTGAAGTCGGTTTTCGACCAGCTTTCCCAAGAGAGCCATATCCAGCCAGGGTCACCAGAAGCCGAGAACGTTGCCTCTGACCTGGTTCGACTTTTCCAGGCCGGACTTAGCGACGAGACCTGCCTGCTCATCGCAGCTCGGGCGCGGCATCGGGATTTGCGGCGGGCAGGCTGACCTTCCCCACAGACTCGCCCTAATGCTAGGTCCCAAACGGCTCGTAGCGTAGCGGCATGCTGTTTGTGATTTCGGCTGCCTCAGGCGGCAGGAGTGCGACGCCGTCGGCCAACGCAATGGCCATCAAATTGGCCGAGGTTCCACGTTCAAGCATCTCCAGCACAGGTTCACCCATTTCGGTGCGGCCGGATATGCGGACGGGTACAAACTCGGTTCGGCCTTGCCGCTTTTTGCAGTTGAAGCCAGCCACCGCCGAGAACCATTGCGGCTGGATCTCCGCGAGGCCAGCCAGCCTTCGCAAGGCAGGCAGGACAATCTGCCGGAACGCTATCAGCGCCGCGTTGGGATTGCCCGGCAACCCTGCAAAGACTGTTTTCCTGATCCTTCCGACCTTCAGCGGCTTGCCCGGCCGCATCGCGACGTTGAGGACATCAAGGTCGGCACCATGAGCCTGAACAGCCACCACCATATGGTCTTCCTCGCCAGCCGAGACCCCGCCTGTGGTAACCAGGGCATCACAGGACGTGACGGCGCGAGCGACAACGTCTGTGAGGAGCCCCAGGCTGTCAGGGACCATGCCGAAGTCGACGATTTCCGCCCAAGGACAAGCCGCCAGCAACGAGCTCAGCATGATCTGATTGGAATTGTAAATCTGACCGTGTTCGAGGGGTTCACCCGGTTCTTTCAATTCGGTTCCGGTCGAGAGCAGTCCTATCCGGATTTTTCGAAGCACCTGGACGTCGACGATCCCCACCGCTGCCAACAAGGTTAGATCCCTGGCGGATAGGCCCTTGCCCCGCCTTATCAGTTCCGAGTCGGCGCTGACGTCCTCGCCAGCAAAACGGATGTGACGGCCACGACGGGGCCGCTCGTACATCGTGACGGTGTCGCCAATTCGCTCGCAGCGCTCTTGCATGACCACGGCGTCGAAGGTCCACGGAACGGGTGCTCCCGTGAATATCCTGAGTGCAGTTCGAGGGTCGAGGTTCTCAAGAGCGCGTACATCGCCGGCGACCACCCGTTCAGCCACACGAAAAGTCCAAGGCCCTTCCCCGTCGAAATCCGCCGTTCGAACGGCAAACCCGTCCATGGCCGAATTATCGAACGGAGGCAGCGAAATAGGCGAGCATATATCGGCCGCGCAAACCCGCCCCAATGCACCGACGAGCGAGACTGTTTCCCTATATCGAACAGGTTTGGCGAGCGCGATGGCTTTGGCTACCGCCGTCTCGAACGGGATAGCTTCGCCACTCTGCCCGGCAGAACAGTCGGCTTTCAAAACAGGTTTCACGGCGTGAACCATGATCGCTCCCTCCTTTGCGTTGTTCTCGAAACGCAATGGCCAAAGGATTCTAACCTGACACACTCTTGAGATAGGCGATGACGTTTTTGACGTCGTCGGGATTCTTGAGGCCAGGGAACCCCATTTTGTTCGCCGGCACTTTCGCCTTGGGATTTGCCAGATATTCCATCAGGTTCGGCTCATCCCATACGAGGCCCGCAGCGCCCACATCCTTCATGGCTTTCGAATAAGAATAGCCAAGGACGGTCCCCGCTGTCCGGCCCACGACGCCTTTCAAGGTTGGCCCGACTTTGTTCGCTTCGGTATCAGCGTTGTGACAGGCGGCGCACTTTTTGAAGACCGCCTTGCCTCCCTCGATATCCTGGGCCCGGGCGACCGGAGGCAGTAACGCCAAAACCATTGTGGCACCGACGAACAGATATTTCACGCAGGAACTCCCCGATTGAAGATACGGCAGGCGGTCGATATGTTTGTAAGCCATGATCCGATCCTCCCTTAAAGTACGTTGCTCAGGCGGCCGTAAAGGAGCTCGTCGACTCCCTCGGCGTAGATTTCGCCCTTGGCGTCGATGCGCAGCGCGTATTGGGGAATATTGGCCGTCGACTGGCCCCAGATCTGCTGCCCTCCGGCATCAGCGTCAAAATGTGAGTATTGGCCGGAACAATTGAAGGAGTGGTCGTCGGCGTTGTAGTTCAATGGGAATCCCTTGTGCGGGCACGTGGTCGAGAATCCGACAATGTCGCCGTCCGGTCCCGCACTGTCGTGGTAACTGACGTCGAGGGGTTCGTTCGGCTTCAGGTCACCTAAGTTGGCCAGCCTCTTCGATGGGTATTCGACGAGTGCCAGCCCCGGTGCAGTCTTTGTCTGAGCCTGCGCCGGCAGTGCCACGGCTATGGCCATTCCTCCAGCGGCAAACGCTCCTCCCCTTAGAAATTGACGGCGGCCGACGTCGGCCAGCTTGTTGCAGCGATTCATGCGTTCCTCCCATTGGGCGAAATGTTCTCGCAAATGGCTCTGCAACGCTTGTGCCAACCGGAAAAGCCGGCGATTTCATTACAAAATGCGAATGGGACCCACCTCCGAGGAGTCGAACTGGAGTCTTTCATTTCGGCCTGAACTCGCATTCGCATCGTTGCCGCGTTCTGTATGAAGGCATCATCGACGCATATACCCGCACGACCGGCATCTGTTCCCCGCCGACCAGCCGACCGCGTGGCAAGGATTGAGAGCGGCGAAGCTTGCGCTAACGCCCACATTTCTCCGGTATTTCGGGGATAGATTCCTCGAGACGCTCCAGGCGGAACTTCGCATTGCGAAGTTCATGTCCGGCTTCGAAACGTCGATGGCGCCCCTGAGGTGTGGTCGCCATGAGATCGCGCTCCAGTTCGGCAATGCGCGCACGCACCTGCCGAGCCTCTTCCTGACGCAATGCCTTTATCCATCCACGCCCGCGCATCGGTCTTCCTGCCAACACCCCAAAAGCTATGCGGGCTTATGCCACCGAGATCCTAATTTCCGGCAAGCCGAGACGCTCTAAATTTAACATCCGCTAATACAATCTAAATTAGAGAAGACGCTCTTCGGGAAGAAGGCTGGCGCCGCTTGGAGGATGCACCAGGAACACCCCGGACCTGACGCGTCGCGTCGGCCGATGAGCGGCAGCTCCAAAGGGCAGCAAGAGGGTGGCGAACCGAGGAGTCGCTACCTGTAGAAAAGGACTTTGCCACCAGGAATGAGTTGTCGGCAGAAGTCGTAGTCGGCGATGTTCCGAGTCAACAGGACAAGCCCCGATTTCGATGCCTGTAGATACAGAGTGCAGTCATGCAGGCAGCGCAGCTTCTGGTCGCCCTGGTAGCCCTGCAGCCGACAGAGCACGCCATTGAGAACAGCAGCGCGGCCAAGGACGTCGGCATCGGGCGTTAGGATCCGGTGTCCGGGCATCGATCGGATTACCTCGGACACAGCCCTATGCACGCCCGCAGTGCGGGGATCGTCGGGCTTCAGGACACCAAGCGTATGGGCCAACTCCTGGATGCAGATGGCTGAATGGTTGTTGTGCCGACCGTCCATGATCTGCTTCACCAATGCAGGAGCTTTGCCTTGGAGCCTGTCGATGTACACACAGGTGTCGAGCAATAGGGCTTGTCCGCCGAGCTCGCCCTCGTTCACGAAGGGCAGCTGATCATCAGGTCGGCGAGCAAGTGTTTTGGTTGGAAAGCCACGGAGCGAGCGAAGGGCTGCTTCAACATCGAATTCTGACACTCAAACCTCAATCAGAAGCCGAGCTTGATGTCTGGATCGATGGTGCCCGCGAGCTTGTTCATGGTCGCGGGGAAATTGTCCTCGAGCGCAACATTCGCGAGAGCGAATTCAAGCAACTCGGTGTCACCCTTAATGCCCGTCTGGCGCTTAGCCTGCTCAATGAGGGCATGGCTCAAACGTGCTGTGATCCGCTCGTCTTTAGAGCCGATCAGGCCTTTGCGAATGGCAGCACGAAGCGTCTGCCGAACGACAAACTTCTGCTCGCCCGGCATGTCCTTGTTGGCGTCCTTACGGATCAGACTCCGCATGCGCTTCTTTTTCGCAACGAGGCGCTGTTGCGGAGCAGTCGATGACGACCGCATTCTCAGCGTCTTCGTCATATCGATATCTCCTATGCGTTAGCCAAGTCGTGTGTTTTGTCGAACATAACAGGTGGGAGCAGCTTTGTCACTCGGAAGCTCACTCAGATTGCTGAGCTGCCATTCGTTTCGGCATTAGGTGCGCAGCAGGCGCCGTACCACAATTTCCGGCGCGGTGTCCTCGCGTCGGACGGCCTTCATGATGCTGCGTCGCTGCTCGACCGAAAGCGTGTCCATCTTAGATAGATATTCGACGTCTCGAATCTCGCAAGCGCAATCGCCATGGCCCCGATAGAGGCTTGCCCCAATTCCATCGGGATGCGCTCTGATAGTATTTTTCGCGATTCCAGACACCCACACAGCATCAGTCTTCCCGGCTGGCACAAAAAGGCCAGTCAATTCATCCAGAGATCACCACATCGACCACACCACAAACCTGGATCACCACCCACCACCCGTGCTGCGCGGCTTCATCGAATTCGAACGGACCGACCCGGAGGCTGAGCAGTTTCGACCAGGTGTTGAACGGAAAATTATCCGGGTCCGGCATGCCGGGATGAAATGCAAGCATGCCGGGTCGGCCATGATGCTGCCGTCGACGCGCCGCGGTTCTTCGGCCATGTCCGTGAACATCGTGGCCGCACGCTCCACGGGGAGCGCGGACTTATTAGACAAGCCCTCTCCCATGCGCTCGCGCGCAAACATAACCTGACGCTCATCCGCCGCCGAAACACCGATCTTCTCGCTCCGGCTGATCCCGCTGACCCGCGCTGTGCACCACTGCGAAAGTTGGTCGGAAATCTCTCCGGAAGTGGTCCAAATCACCCAGATCTAATTTGGCGCGAAGGCATCGGCACCCGCCTAGATTGGGGTGACGATCGGCTGTGGCTTCTCTTCGAGCCACGAACGGTGATGGCAGGCGTGACGGAAGATAACCGCGGCGCAGCGCTTCGTCTCGGTCTTCTCGGGGGTTTGAAAACTCTTCGTCGCACCGCATCACAAACGCTCCGCCTTCGGCCATCCACATTCATCGTATCTGCGCTATGGCGCACTGGAACGCCGTGACCAGCGCTGTTGCCTCATCCCTCCAGATTGGGCACGTAGTCGATCTTGCGCGATTTAACGTGACGGCGCAGCGACAGGCCTTCCTCGAATCGGCCGATCGACGGTCCGGGAAGATTCTGCGATGACCCCCCACCTGAACCTGTAGCTGGATCCGGTCTGCGCCCGCCACAAGCAAGCGTAAGCGCCATCTGTTGCCAGCAGATCAGCATGCCTTCCCTCCTCAACAACTCTCCCCTTATCCAAGACCACGATCTTGTCGGCCCCACAAATGGTGCTGAGCCGATGAGCGATAACGACGATGGTCTTACCGGCCCGACGCAGATCCTCGACGACCCGCAGGACAAACGCCTCGGCGACCGAGTCAAGAGAGGAGGTCGCCTCGTCGAGGATCAGGATCTCTGGATCCCGGTACAGAGCCCGAGCCAAGGCAAGGCGCTGCTTCTCGCCGCCGGAGAGGCGTACACCGTTCTCGCCCACATGGGTCTGGAGACCGCCGGGCCAGCGATCGATCAGCTCTCGTAGCCCTAATTGATCGCAGATTTGCAGGATCTTCTTGATGTCCGGCTCGAACTCGCCAAGGGCGATGTTCTCGATCATCGAGCCCGAGAACGCATCGACCGATTGCGGCACCGCAGCGATAGCCTTGCGCAGGGATACGGTTGAGAGATCCTGGAGAGCAAAGGGACCGATCTGGATGCGTCCGCCCTCATGCGGGTAGACATTCTGCAGCAGCGCCGCAAGGGTGCTCTTGCCCGAGCCGCTTTCCCCGACTACGGCCGTCATCTCGCCTCGGCGGAAGGTGACGCTGAGGTCCTGGAAAAGCTCCGGCTGCGCGCCATAGCGGAACGTGACGTTCTCCAGGCGGATATCACCAAGGTTGGACTTTGTGGCATCAATGCCGCCGCCGCTTGTCTCCGGCTCCAGGTCGAAGATCTCGAACAGGCGATCCGCTGCGATAAAAGCATCCTGAACGATCCGGTTGGTCTGGATCAGGCTGGCAACCGGCCGGGTAACATAGCCGAGCAACGTATAGCAGGACAGTAATTCGCCGGGCGTGATGGTTTGATCGAGGGCAAGCGTCGTTCCGAACCACATCAGCACGATGATGAATAAGGTCGAGAGGAAATTCGAGGCGTTGTCTCCGAAGATCGAGATGAGGCCGGAGCTGTAGACGGAGTGCAGCATCTTGATGAAGCGGGTCTCCACCTTGAAGTTGGCGAAGCTCTCCATGCCGGAGGTCTTGATCGTGGAGACAGCTGCGAGGGATTCCACCAGTTGTGCCTCCAGATCGGCGGCATTCTCCATAATGGCGCGCTGGCGCTTCCTATTCAGCCGGTTGATGGTCCAATAGACTAAGAGGTACAATGGGATCGAGACCGCCACGACCAAGGCGATCTTCCACGAGTAGATGAACATCAGCCCGAGCGAGAACAGTATCATTAGCACGTCGACGAACATGTTGATCGAGACGTCGTTCAGGAAGTTCCTGATCTTCACCGCGTCGTTCATGCGGGACACGATTTCGCCCATGCGCATGCTGTCGAAGAACTTCTGGGGCAGGCTTAGGATGTGATTGTAGTAGCCGAGGATCAGGTGGACATCGATTTTCTGCCCCGTTTGCAGGACGATCCGGTTTCTGAGGAGATTGATCAGGATCTGTGCGACCAGGATCAGCAGCATGGCGACGCTCATCAGGTTGAGCAGGTTGCGGTTGCCCGCTGTGATCACGTGATCGACGATCTTCTGGACGTAAATGGCCGTCGAGAGGGCGAGGATCGTCGTCACCAGCGCCCCGACGAGAGCCTGCGCCATCACCGCCGTGTGTGGCGCAAGCAGACGCGCGAAGCGGGCGAGGGGTGAGGTGGTCTTTTCGCGGCGCTTGAAGGTGTCTGCCGGAACGAGGAGCACCAGAACGCCAGTCCATTGCGTCTTGAATTCCTCGTGCGGCAGCTTGCGGATTTCGCCATGGGCTGGGTCCATGACGATGACCCACCTGGCGTCGATCGCCTGGATTACGACGAAGTGGTGCAGAACCTCCTTCACGATCACGTGCGCGATAGCGGGCTTGGGGATCTTGTATAGGCTGTCGAAGCCACCCTTCACCCCTTTGGCGATAAAGCCCAGCTTCTGGGCCGCTTCCGTGAGGCCCAGCACGGTGGTGCCGGAGCGGTCGGTCGAGGCATACTGGCGGATGCGTGACAATGGCAACTTGTAGCCATAGAAGGCTGCGACAGAAGCAAGGCTGGCGGCCCCGCAATCGGTGATGTCGCGTTGCTTGAACTTGATGACCTTGCTCGACATGGCGGCTCGCTGGCTGTTTGGAAAACGAAGGATTAGTGGCCCGCCAGGAGCGGATTGAGCCAATCGTCGACCTCATTGTAGAGGAGTTGCAGGAGAGTGCGGTCGGCCACGAGGAAGCGGGCCCGTACGGTCATGCCCCTCTTCAGGTGACCGATGACCCCGTTCTTGAGCGCGAGATGGCTGCGAGAGAGCGCGCAGCGGACCTTGAAGACCGGGCTCCTGTCGTGGAGTGTGAAGTCCTGCGCCACGTCGAGCACTGTCGCGTCAATGACACCCCATTGATTGTAGTTGAAGGCATCCACTTGGAGCCGCACCGCCTGGCCCGGCCGCACGAAGCCAATGTCGTTGGGGGAGACGTAGATTTCCGCCACCAGTTCGCCGTCCGGCGAGACCCAAGCGACGGTTTGCCCGGCCTGGATGTAGCTGCCGGGGGTGAGGCCGGAGAATTGCTCGATAGCGCCTGACACGGGGGATCGAATGCGGGTCAGATTCCGTTCGTTCTCGAGCTGATGCAAGGTGGCCGTGAGTTCCTTGAGGCGTAGGTTAATGTCGAAGAGCTGCTGGTTCCATTCGGCGGATTTGCGCAGCGCGAGGATCTCGCCCTGAACCTCAATTGTCTGGAGGGCGAAAGCCTTCTCGTCAACGGCCTTTGCGGGCGTTGCAGCAGCGGAGAGCAGTCGCTTAGCGCGGTCGAGTTCCGCCGCGGCATTACTGCGGGCATATTGGTTCTCCCGCAGCAGGTTGAGAAAATGCGCCCGCTCGGCCGTAGCGGGCTCGGTCAGGAGGCGGATCGGGTCCTTGGCCTGTGTGCCGGAGGAGATCAGGGTTTCGAGGTCACGGGCAAGATCGCTCTTAGCGCGAATATCGCCTGTAAGCGCCCTGAGCTTTTCCTCAACCACCTCATCATCGAGGGCGAGGATCTCCTGCCCCTGGGCTACGAGATCGTTCTCAACGGCAAGGATACGGGAGATGCGTCCGGACACGGGCGCGATCAGGGGCGTCTTCTCGACGGTGGGGCGAATGATACCGGCACTTTGGGCAGAGACCGTTATGGTGATGAGTGGCAGCGACACCAATGTCGCTACCACAGAGAGCACAATCATCTTATAAATGACCAAAGATCGTCCTGATCTTCGGGAGAGAATGCTCTCTGCGGTGTAGCAGGCTATTTCAGGAGAAAGGGGAAATTCTGATCTATGTTCAGTATGAAGCATAGTTAGCTTGCGCACTTATGTCCTAACCCTGTATCTTATCGCGTACTACCCCTTCAGCTATAGTCGCAGCTACAAAAGCTAGTAGCGTAACAGCTGCCCAAACCACTCCCCAGAATAGCCCTCCCGAAATTGCAGATGCTTCTTCAGGAGCTAATTCGGTCACACCATAAGCTGACATATCCGCCTTCATTGTTGTCTCCTTTCCTAGAGCTCAAATAAGAGGATGAATCAGTGATGCCGGTCGGCGGCTTTTGCCGCTATACTTACAGCTGCAAGGCCTAATAGCCCCAAAACCGCGAAAGCTATTGCCCAAAACACCCCTCCCGAAATTGCAGACGCTTCTTCAGGAGCTAATTCAGTCACACCATAAGCTGACATATCCGCCTTCATTGTTGTCTCCTTTCCTAGAGCTCAAATACGAGGATGAATCAGTGATGCCGGTCGGCGGCATGTGCCGCCGCACAACGAGAACATCAAGAGTCGTGCCAACTGCGCAGGAAGCGCCTCAGAAAAACTGTTCTGCATATTATTCAATGGCTTCACTGAGAGCGCGGCGGCACGCCGGGCCGAACATCACCGTGTCGCGGACTCGACAAACCCGACAGTAGGGGTCAACGCAAGGTACGTCGGGAGGGTACCGTCGCATAAGGTTGGCGCTGAAGGCAGGGTTCGTATGTCGGGCCATGACCGAACGTCCTGCCGCTCTTTGCGATCCTGTCTACAAGCGCCATCGCCCGAAAACGGCGAAATCAATCATCCATGAACGCAACAAGGCACCTGAATCGACACCGGCACACTGTCGGGGTCTTATCGGTTATTCCCGGTCACCCAGACGACTATCTGGACGCCCTTGTCGCCGGATAGGAGCTGACGAATATGCCCGCAGTTAACCGCTCGTTAATCATGCGGGGCGTAGCCAAGAAGCGTCACTGCACCTTCCCAATCGAATGTGACCTTAAAGACCCGGCACCCAATCCCTCCAGATTGGGTGCCGGGTCTTTTTGTTAGCGAGAGCAAGGGCTGAGAGGTAGTTCTGCATGGCGATCGTATCGTGTTGCGATGCGACGCCAATTCTTGAACTTGCAGAACATGCACTCGATCACGTTCCGTGCGGGAGATGCGTACTATTCTGGCCTGAACCTGACAACAAGATGCACGGTGATTTACCGCTTCCATGCTTCCATCCGGAAGGAGCTGGAGCAAGAACTGTTTCTCCTCGATGCCAATATTCCGCAGAATGAGAAGGTTCGTATTTTGTGGCGGCGATAACCGGATAGCTATACGCCGTTCAAGCCTTTGGCCGAACCGAAGGGCCTCGCTTCGATCAAAAACGAGATCGGCGCGCTGGCCGATGACCGGGCTGCTCGACGTGCTGAAGGAGGCGGCGCATGTTCGCAGGCCGTTATCAGCCGAACTGCGAGGCAGGAGGACCGTCACAGCTTTCCAATGCGCCATTGCGCGGATGCGATGAATGTGAGTGGCGAGAGCGGAGCGTCTGTGATGTGGAGTGACGAAGAGATTTCGGAGCGCCGAGAAGATCGAACTGACGAAAAAAGCGCTGCAGCTGTCGCCGCATGGCGCGCGGCAGCAAGCTGCTTTCCCTCGCGGATTTTCACCCCGGCCGCTGCCAATAGGATCATCCCTTGAATGATCTGCTCCTGATGCGCTCTTCGCCCGTCCCCTCTTCCGTCTTGACTAGTACCAGCCTACGACCTATTTCACGCCACGTTAGCACTCGCTTCTGATGAGTGCTAACCACTCTCCGGCAACGGAGAACCGTTCAACATCCGCACCGTTCAACATCCGCACCAGGGACATCCAAAAATGGCAAAGTCGAATTTCCGGCCGCTGCATGACCGCGTGGTCGTTCGTCGCGTCGAATCCGAAGCGAAGACCGCCGGCGGGATCATCATTCCGGATACGGCGAAGGAAAAGCCGCAGGAAGGCGAGATCATCGCCGTTGGTTCCGGCGCTCGCGACGAAGCCGGCAAGCTCGTCCCGCTGGACGTCAAGGCTGGCGACCGCATCCTGTTCGGCAAGTGGTCGGGCACCGAAGTCAAGCTCAACGGCGAAGACCTTCTGATCATGAAGGAAGCCGACATCATGGGCATCATCGGCTGAACCCGCCGAAACCAGTTCGCCTCTTCACCAGACAGACCTTTAAGGGCACTGAGCCCAGGAGTAAAAAATGGCTGCCAAAGACGTAAAATTCTCCCGCGACGCCCGTGAGCGCATGCTGCGCGGCGTCAACATCCTCGCCGACGCAGTGAAGGTCACGCTCGGCCCCAAGGGCCGCAACGTG